>NZ_AORV01000021.1 GCF_000350485.1 Ruminiclostridium cellobioparum subsp. termitidis CT1112 | reverse complement strand
TTTTTTATGAAATATTTAACGTAATAAAATTAGATAGCTCTGGTAACTTTGTTTGAACGAAGACACCTTGTGCATATGTTAATTGATTTTGGTGTGCCATTATCAATTATCTTTATTTTTCTTACATTAGGTTTCCATGTACGGCTAGTAGCATTTAACGCATGGCTTCTATTGTTTCCAAAAGTAGTTGCTTTACTGCATACTTCACACTTTGCCATATATAACACCTCCTTTAATTATTGGAGAATTTTTCTTTCTCATAAATCGGCATCAAAGCAATAATTATTTTAACACAACAATACCTAATAAACAAGCCTTTTCATGCAAAAATTCTCTTAAATTATTAGATAATCGTTTACGGGATTCTATATCTCGTACATATATGCCGTACAAAAATTTATGCAGATAAGGAATGCTGTAAAATAAAGTGGTTTGGGCAAAACTTGTAAAATTGTTTGCTTATTTTACTTTCTTTCAGTCAAAACATGTGTTACAATAAATGGTAATTTATACTTAAAATGTAATAACAAAGGGTATTTAACATATAATTTAATAGAAAAATGTAAGAGGATGGCTAATAAATGCTTATATATGTAAAATAACGGAAAATTTACAATACAATAACACTTTCCGAATATCCAATGTTTATACTTTACCTTAATTGAAAAATTATACTTGGAGTTCAGTTTTTTCCAATTTCATAAGTTTAATTTCCAGGAGGAACCAGAATGAAAACAATGTATGAGTACAACAGATCAGTGGCAAGAGGCGCAGCAATTACAGGAGAGTATCAATCCAGAAGGAACATCGCAGGTTTGCTGCTAGAAGCCGCGGCAAAATCCTATGACAAAGGGATTACTGTTATCAGGGATAATGGAATTGAGGAGTATCTTTCCTACCCTGTCCTCCTTGAAGAGGCTTTAAAACGGCTGGGAGGGCTGCAAAAATTGGGAGTTGCCAAAGGGGAGGTCATCCTTTTGGTTCTCAATGACAGTGCCGATTTTATTTTACACTTCTGGGCCTGTGTTCTGGGCGGATATGTTCCTGCCCCGTTGGCCACACCGGCTTCCGTCAAAGCAAAAAACACACCGCTGGATAAAATACTGGCGGTCTGGAGATTCATGAACAAACCTGTTATTCTTACCGGTGACTATCTTGCCGGAAAACAGAGGGAAATAGAAGAACTGTATGAAGAGAACGGTCTGGAAATGGTTGATTTCTCAAATTTGGATATCAGTAAAAAGGGAACTGTGGATCTATCCGGGTCTGAATCGCTTGCCATCGTCCAGTACAGTTCTGGAAGTACAAGTACGCCGAAGGGAGTAATGCTGACTCATGAAAACCTGCTGGCAAATCTGGAGGCTATTATCAGAGCAGCCCAGGTTACAAAGGATGACAATATGCTTTCATGGATGCCTTTCCATCATGACATGGGACTTATCGGATTTCTATTGACTTCTGTTGCGGTTGGTTTGAAATTTTACGTTATGTCCCCTGTGCGTTTCATAAAAAAGCCGTGCTTGTGGCTGGATTTAATGGATAAGTACAGGATTACCCTTTCGGGTTCTCCTAATTTCGGGTACAGACTAGTTCTAAGGCAGTTGCAGGAAAAACTGTACAATTGGGATTTGAGCTCGGTAAGAGTTATTTTTAACGGAGCTGAGCCAATTTCGGTAGAACTGATGCAAGAGGTTACTCAGAAGCTGGCCCGGTACAAGTTGTCTGAAACCGCTATCCAGCCGGTCTATGGAATGGCAGAAGCTTGTCTTGCGGTCAGCTTTCCGCCATTGGATGAGATACCTGTCATTCACAGGGTGGACAGGTATCTGCTGGCAGGTGAAATGAAGGTCTATGAGAGCCGGGAAGCTTCCCGGACTATTTTATTTGCCGATGAGGGCAATCCGGTTCCGGGAGTGGAAATCAGAGTTATGGATGAAATGGGCCGGGTAGTGGCTGAAAACTCTATCGGAGAGATTCAGATCAAGGGACTTAACGTCACTTCAGGGTATTACAACAATCCTGCTCAGAACCTGAAATCTTTCCAGGAAGGCTGGCTGAAAACAGGAGACCTGGGGTATATGTCAAAGGGCAGGCTTGTGGTGACAGGAAGAATCAAGGACGTGATATTTGTTAACGGCCAGAATTATTATGCCCATGATATAGAAAACAAACTGGAAGTTTTCCAGAAAACCGAGGGCGGCAAAGTGGCCGTATGTGGAATGCATGACCATAGGGACGGCATGGAAAAGGTAGTGCTTTTCTCCAGCTTAAAACGGATCGAGGGGGATATAATGGAGTACTATCGCCGGATTCTTCAATTTATTAACGAAGAGACAGGTATTGTGATAGATTGCGTTGTACCTTTGTCTTCAATTCCTAAAACCACCAGTGGGAAAATCCAGAGGTTCAAAATGATTGAGGAATTTCTGGAAGGAAAGTATTCTGATTCGATTATATACCCTCTTGCAGACAGTAATTTGTCTATTAAAGCCGCCGCTTCTTCCGGAAATGATGCAATCTCAGTAAATCCTGCTTCCAACCGGGAGGTCATCCGCAAAATATGGGCCGAGATCCTGGAAAAGCCTGCCCGAGAAATTACCGATACCGCTGCGTTTACCTCCATAGGGGGAACTTCCGTAAAAGCATTTCAAATGCTGGTGCTTTTGGAGGAAAGGCTTGAAATGGAATTTTCCCATGATATTTTGATCCAGTGCAGAACCATTGAGGATATGGATGAATATATCCAGGTTAAGCGGGCAGGGTAGGGACATTTGTTTGAAGGGAGTTATGCATGTATCAATAATATATAAAAAGGATGTGGTAAAGTGTTAAAAAAAGCAGAAACAGGTAAAGTAATTAAAAGAGCAATAATAGGTGTTCTGGCGCTTGCTGTGGCGGGGGGGATATTTTTCGGGCTGAGATATTATATGCAGCTCCAGGAATACAAAAAAAGGATTGAAGGAATTGTTATTTCCAGGGTAGATTTATCAAATGTCAGAGACGGAAGCTACAGGGGTTCTTTCGACGCCATCTTTGTAGGAGCGGAAGTAGTAGTACAGGTAAAAAATCATACCATTGAAAGGATTGACCTGGTCAAACATAAAAATGAAAGAGGTGCCAAAGCAGAGGCAATCGTGGATAAAATCATCTCAGAGCAGTCAGTAACGGTGGATGTCATATCCGGGGCCACAAATAGCTCAAAAGTTATTCTGAAAGCCGTGGAAAATGCATTGGAATCGCAAAAAGACAACCAATAAATACTTAATTGATTGATTTATTTAATTAACAATACCGGGGGTGAAAATTTTGAAAGATATACTTGTTAATAATGACCAGCTGCACAAAGCTTTACTGCAGGTGGTATCCAATGTGACAGGGCATGCAGTGGAGGACCTGGAGGAAGATTTATACCTGGAAGGAGATTTGGGGATGGATTCCATTAAAATGGTATCCCTGATGAATGAACTTATCCGGTTGGTACCTTCTGAGGAAAGGGAAGCTTTTCAACAGAAGCATCCTGCTTCCGATTTGATGTCGCTGGAAACCATCGGCGATCTTATGGGTTTGTTCGACGGTAAAGAAACGCAGCAGCAAAAGCAGATGGAACAGGAAGACAGTACCCCTTTTTCGGCTGCGGGTGCCAGGTCGATGGTTTTGGGATGTATTGCAGCAATTACAGGTCACAAGGAAAACCAACTGGAGGACGACCTGTTCCTGGAAGGGGATCTGGGAATTGACTCCATTAAAATGGTGTCCCTGATGAATGAGCTGATGAAGCTGGTTCCGGCAGATAAACGGGAGGAATTTACTTCCCTTCATCCCATATCCGGGTTGATGTCGGTTCAAACTGTCGGGGATATTCTTGACATTTTTGATAAATGGGGGCTTGAGCAGTCAACAATTTCTTTAAATAACGGCGAGACGGCTGAAAAAGTAAAGGGGTTCCAGCCCGAGTATCTGGAAATCCTGAATGCACAATATCCTTTTCTGGCAGCTTACTGGTCCGTTTCCAACATAACTATCGATTCCTGTGTGAAGGTTCAGGGTGAATTCAACCTTCAGGTACTGGAGGGTGCATGGAAATTGGTAATCATGAGCCATCCGATTTTGCGCTCGGTTTTTGAAACCGAAGCCTGCGCAAGGCATTTTGGACAGTACAGGCTCAAAATGCTCTCACACATTACACTTCCTGAAATTCCCGTTTATGATATAAGGAATATAAATGCTGAAGAAAAAGAGTTCTTTGTCATGGAGCGGCTGGAGAAAGGCATTAATGGCAAATTTGATCTCTTTACCTGGCCCTTGCACCGCATGGAGATTGTCCTTTTTGATGAAGAATGTTTCGGGATACTATGCTTTTTTAATCATACGGTGACCGATGGACTGGGAAACCAGCAGTTCCTGCGGGAGCTTCTGGAGGCTTACGGAAAGAAACTCCGTGGGGAGGAGCTCACATACGGTAGTTTTTTGCCTCAACAATACAACCAACTGGTAGACCGGATGAACCGGTGGAATTCTCCCGAAGAGTTAAGCCAAATGGAAAAGTATCTGAAAAGTCAGGGGAAGAGCAGGTACTTTTTTAATCCTCTCAGCAAAAAACTTTCAACAGAGCCTTTTAATGCCGTAATCACAAAAACTTCCAAGTATTGGCTGGATGCCGGGACAACAAGCAGGCTCACACGTTGCACCGCGGTTTTTAAGACATCGGTGTTTGTTCTGCTTGTCAGTGCCTATGTCAAAACAATTGCCGGGTATGAAAAACCCGGGAAAAACATTATCCTGAACCTGCCTACAGGAGGCAAGGTCTATCCGGATGCCGATGCCACCGGAGTTCTGGGCTGCTTTGCGCAAAATATGGCCCTAAGCTTTGATACAACCTTGGCGGCCGGACCATGGGAAACCCTGGTGGAACATGTCGGTGAACACATCCGAGGGGCTATAACCTCTGGCTTGGACCGGGCACAGGTTTTTTCGGCAGCCCGGAATGCCGTGACCCAGGAGACACTGGAAAACGGAAAAATGAGTCCGTCGGTTGCGGCATTTATAAGGCAGACTATTAAATCCAACCTGTATCTTTCCTATGTCGGTAATACCGGCCTGAAGGAGCAGTATGACGAACTGAAGGTCTGCGATTATGAAGCATACACCTGCACCAATCCGGGGACCATTGACAATCTTGTGGAGCTCTTTCACGGGAGGCTTATAATCACATCCAATTATGACAGCGGTTTCTTTGACCGCTCCTTTATAGATGAATTGATGCAGGAATACATCAAAAATATCAGGGAACTGGCAGGATTATCAGAGCAGGCTGATACAAAATCAAATGAGACGGTATTGACGTTAGCCCCGTCCTATAGTGATAAAATAAAGCAGCTGTTTGAAGAGGTTTGCCTGCGCAACATATCGCAGCAGGATTTTAGCAGGGATCTGGACGGAGAATTGGGAATGGATTCACTGCAAAGGATACGTTTCATTGCCGGATTGTCCAGACAGATACCGGGATTGGACAAGAATGCAATATTCACATGCAGGACACTTTCAGAAATCGTTAATGCGGCAGGAAATGGTACGGATAACTTAAATATAGTTCAAACTGAGATTCCGTATTTACAAATTGTGGAGCAATGCAAAAAAACACCTGAAGCAGTTGCAATCAAGTTCGGAAATCAGAAATTAACATACCGTGAGCTGCATGACAGCTCCAATAAGCTGGCAAACTGTCTGCAATCCCGTGGAATCAGGGCTGGCAGCTTTGTCGGTATTCTGACCTTGCCGGGTCCTTTCATGCTGCTGGGGATGCTGGGGATTTTGAAAGCGGGAGCAGCATATATACCGGTTGATCCTGTTTACCCTGCAGAACGTATAGAGTATATCATCAACCATTCCAAAATGGAGGTGCTGGTGACTGAACAGGAGTTAAATACACAGCTGGCTGTGCTGCTTGACAGGTTTGCCCACCTCAGGACAGTGGTTTGCATGGATGAAGGAGATGAAGAGGTTTCCTGCGGGCAGATCCGCAGGATAACGCGCAGGGAATGGATGGCCTTCCCGGCTGCCGAACCGGTGTATGAAAGCAGCCCGGACGATTTGATGACAGTGCTGTATACTTCCGGTTCCACCGGTAAACCCAAAGGGGTAATGTTAAACCACCGGGGTTATATGAATCGTTTGGTCTGGCATCAGAAGACTTTCCGGGTGAAACCGGGAGAATGTGTGGCCCAAAGGACTTCCTGCTGTTTTGATATCTCGGTGTGGGAGTTATTCTGGCCGCTTATGTACGGTGCGGCAGTTTGCCCCGTCAGGAAGGATATAGTCCGGAATCCCTGGAAACTGGCACAATGGATGGAAGATAACGAAATCAGCATTATGCATTTTGTACCCTCACTATTCGGAGAATTTGTCAATGCACTGGAAGATGATCACCATACCTTTAAAAAATTAAGATGGCTGATATTCAGCGGGGAAGCATTGCCTATGTCCCTGATACAGAAATGGATGGACAGGTACGGTACGTCAACCGGGCTGGCGAACCTGTATGGTCCCACAGAAGCCTCAATAGACGTGACCTGTCACATCATAGATAAGCGTCCCGGCCTGGACGGAGAAACCAGCATACCGATAGGCAAACCTATCGACAATGTATATATCAGGAATCTTGACCATAATATGCGGGAGCTTCCCGAAGGAGAGACGGGTGAACTCTGGATAGGAGGTATACAGCTGGCAAAGGGGTATTTACATAATACTGAAAAGACCGCCGAAGTTTTTAAACAAAATCCATTCCCTGAAATTCCCGGTGAATTTCTCTACAAAACCGGAGATCTAACTGTGAGAAAAGCTGATGGAAGCTATGAGTTCCATGGGCGGGCTGATCATCAGGTTAAAATTCGCGGTTTCCGTATCGAATTGGGTGAAATTGAGGCGGTATTATCAACTGTTCCCGGGATTAGTGAGGCAGCGGTGACCATGATGGAAGAACCGGAAGGCTCAGGTCAGAAATTCCTTGTTGCCTGGTTGGCAGGAATACGGTTGGAGGACAGGAAAGTGAAGGAGAGTATCTCCCGAAAGCTTCCCGAATACATGATTCCCCACAGGTTTCAATGGCTGGAGTGCCTGCCGAAAAATCCAAACGGGAAATTGGACAGAAAGGCACTTTCTGCGGATAAAGCCAGCAGGTCTGACTCTGCGCGCCTCGCTGTTCGGGCGGCAGAGTCCTCAAATATCCAAACCAGGCAGGATGCCGGGCCTGGGGGACTTCTTGCTCTGACACCGGCACAAAGCTGGCTGATGACTTATTTTGACTATCCATACAGTTGGACCGGATACACACGGTTTTTATACAAAATGCCTTTAGACCTGGAACTTTTTAATCGTGCGCTCAACGAACTGGTAAACCGGCATACTTCTCTGCAATGCATATTTGTTCAGGAAAACTCCAGATGGTATCAGAAAATCATCACTCATAGAGAAATTTTGACGGCGGCTGTATATGACGCCGGTTCAATGGAACCGGTTGAGCGGGAAGAGGCTATGCGGAATTTGGTCAGGGAGACGGTCTCGGGTTTCAGTGTAGAACAGTGGCCTCTGCTCAAGGTCATAATTCTACGGGTGTCCGATTCGCTTTATGATATAGCAGTAGTAGGGCATCATTTGATTTCCGATATGCTGACCAACCATCTTCTATTCAGAGAAATCTGGAGAATATACAGTCAATTGCTCTCAAATCCCAATTTATCAGATATTCATAACCTGGATCAATATACGGATTACATCCAATTGACAGAGTCTGCAAAGTCGGAAAACATGGAAAGCTATCTGGAATATTGGAGAGAAAAATTCCCAAGTCCTGATTCGGCATTTCTGCTGCCGGCGGATTTCACCAAAGGACCGAATAATGAAGGCTCTGCACAGATGGTACATTTCGAATTGGACAAGGAAAGTACGGCACTGCTGACAGGAAAGTTAAAAAAAGAAATGAATGCCGGTGTATATTCCTTGCTGATGGCCCCGTTATACAGAATGCTGGCCCGAAAAACCGGAAGGGAAAAGGTGGTGGTGGGCCACCGGGTACACGGAAGAGATATTGGAAACGGGAGAACATTCCTGCATACTGCCGGAAATTTCGCAGTTAATTATCCGCTCGCCGTGCAGGTTGATCCTGAAGCCGGCTGGGCTGAAGCTGTGGAACAATTTCAGCGTGAAATGTCTAGGGTACCCTTGAACGGGATCAGCTATGATCTTTGTGCCGAGATGTTCCCGATGTATTTGTATCCCGATATCAAACTTGCCGGCATTAGGGCTAATTATCTCGGAATTACCGATACAATGGCTCATCAGACTTTCGAATTCCCAAAAGAGGATATGGACCGGAGGTATTCATCACCGGATCAAAAGAGAATTTCAATACTGGAATTCTTCTTCAGGGTAGAGGAAAAGAAACTGAAGCTTTCCATAGAGTATTCCGGCAACATGTTCAGGGCCGAAACGGTTACCGCCCTGGGCACACAATATATGGATGCTCTGAAAGAATTGATTGCCTCCTCTGAAAGGAGGCAGGCCGGTACTCCGGCTGTACATCTCCACAGGCAGGCAGGCGCGCTGGACCGGAAGGTAGCCCTTGTCACAGGCGGGGGAAGAGGAATCGGAAGAGCGATATCACTTTCCCTGGCAAAGGAGGGTGCCAGTGTTGCCATCATGGCCAAAACGGGAAGCCAGCTGGATGAGACCATGGCCCAGATCCGGAATTCAGGCGGAGATGCATTGGCACTTCCAGGTGACATCACCGATGAACTTGCTGTTAAGGGCCTTATAAAAGAAGTTATTCAGAGATATGGCAGAATCGATATACTTGTGAATAACGCCGGAATTACAAAAATGATGCCTGTACTGAATACTCCTCCCGATGAATGGAAAAAAATAGTAGAGGTCAATCTTTTCGGAACCTATAATTTGTGTTACGCAGTAATTCCGCATATGATAAAGCAGAAATCGGGAAAAATCATCAACATCGGCTCCGATTCTTCCTTCATCGGCTATCCACTTCTGAGTGCTTATGCCGCATCAAAACATGGAATCCTGGGCATCACCAGATCTCTTTCGGAAGAGTTGAAGAATTACAATATCCAAGTCAATGTGATCTGCCCTGCCATGGTCAATACAGATATGGCACCTGCCGCTTTCAGATCAAGAGCAATAGATCCCTCTCAGGTTGCGGAGGTTGCGGTGTTCCTGGCATCTCAGAAATCCAACAGCATCACCGGTGAGGCACTGAAGGTTTACGGAAACCAGGATATGAACTGGTTCGGAGCTCAACATGCAGGACTTCTGAAATCTATACTATAAAATTTGCGGAGAATAAAATGAATGAGGATAACTTGAAATCAAAACATGTTATGGTATTGTACTTTATTCTGGCACTTTTGATCGGTTGTGCAATGGGGATCATCAACCCCATTGCGACAACCCATATGACAACCTGCAATACATCAAGTGTCTGGATTGGAGTTATATCTTCGGCTTATTTCGTGTTCCTCTCCATAGGAGCCATCCTGTCAGTACTTAAATTAAAAGGGAAAAATGTAAAAAGCCTCATGATAGTCGGGCTGGTTACTGCGGCGGTATGTGCAGCACTGTTCCCCTTGTTGAATAATATTTTCCTTTGGCTGTTACTGATGGCTTTAATGGGGATTGGAATCAGCTTTAATATGACAGGTGTGCAGGCAATCCTGCACAGTGTATCAAATACAAACAACCGTGGAGTTGTCAGCGGATTATACAGCTTTTTTTTTGCTGTGGGTTTTATTGTCAGCTCTGTGATAGGACCGGTTATTTATGAAGCGGTTTCCTGGGCGGCATTCCTCGTCGGAACAGCTTGTCTTCTGATCGATGCAACATTGGTATACTTTTTTGTAAAGTATGTCGTAACAATTCCGGTAGCACTGGAGGAAAAAATCATTCATAAAATTCAGCTTCCACTCTTTAGTGCCTTTGTCTATGGATTCTCCGAAACTACTTTGGTGACTATGTATCCAATGTTTTTGATAAATCAGCATTACGATTTGAAGAAGATGGGTTTTTTCCTTGCGGTTTTTGTGGTAGGCAGCCTGGTGGGAATACTGCCTGTTACCCTGCTGTCCGACCGGGTCGGAAGAAAAAAGATACTGGCAGGGTGTATGGCATTGTCTTGTTTTGCCGTCCTTGGAATTGTCCTGTTCGGGGGTTATGAGTCCCGTCTGTTCTTTTCATTTTTTTCAGGTTTTGTAATCGGTCCGCTTTATCCACTGTCGCTGGCCCTATCCGTTGAGGAGGTCAAAGAAAATGATCTGGCTTCGGCCACCTCGTTTTTTACATTTTCCTACGGTTTCGGGTCGGCAGCAGGCCCATTTATGACATCACTTTTAATATATTTTTATGGTGATAAACATATTTTCACCATGTGCCTTGTACTTTTTTCCGCCTTCCTCACATATTTAATGGTTAAGGCATTCCGGGAAAAATTCAACAGTTTGTATGCAAAGGGGGATTGAAAATGAAAAAAACAAAAAAAGAAAATTTAACAAATAACACTCCAGAGGCGTCAACGGTTTGCAGAGAAATTGCTGTGATTGCGGCGGCCTGCCGATTTCCGGATGCTGACACACCCGAAGCTTTCTGGGACAATATTGTAAATGGAAGGTGCAGCTTCAAGGAAGTGCCTTCGGACAGGTGGAGCATCGACCAGTATTACAGCCCTGAGACGGTCTTCGGTAAGACCGGTTGTAGGACCGGGGCATTTATTGAGGATGTATACGGCTTCGAACCCGAAATGTTTAACATTGACGACCGGGAAGCGGCCATTATGGACCCTCAGCAAAGGATCATGCTGGAACTGTTCCATGAGCTTGTGGAAAGGGCAGGATATAACAAAGGTGAAATGGAAAAGAAATTGGTAGGTTTGTACCTTAGTCCGGGTGTGAACCAATTTTACGAATTTCATCTCAATACACTCCAAATGGAGAGGTTTCAGGAATTTAACAGTTTCTCGGCGCTTTCGGATAAACAGCAAGCTGAAATTATGGAGGAATGGAAGAACAGGTTTGGAAAAACTGAGCCCCATCCCAACATTCTGGTAGATAATATTCCCAATATGGTAGCATCCAGGGTATCTCAGGAATTTAATCTCAAAGGTCCCAGTATTGTAGTGGATACGGCTTGTTCCTCGGCGCTTGTGACCATCCACCTGGCATGTGAAGCAATACAGCGCGGGGAGTGTGATATGGCTGTTGCAGGTGGCATTAATCTCCTGCTGACACCAACACCTTATCTGTATTTCAGTTATGCGGGGGCTCTTTCCAACAGTGGAGAATGCCGCGTTTTTGATGCCGGAGCCGACGGTTTCGTGCCCGGCGAAGGGGCTGGAATGGTCATGCTAAAAGCATTTGATAAAGCGGTGGCTGACGGAGACCGGATTCTGGGTGTCATAAAGGCCAGTATGATAAATAACGATGGCCGTTCCATTGGTGTTATGGCCCCTAACCCCGACGGACAAAGGGAGGTAATCGAAGCACTTTATAAAAAATACGGAATGAACCCGTGCGATATACAGTATGTGGAAGCTCACGGTACCGGCACGACTATCGGCGACCCAAGTGAAATACGGGCACTGGCCAAAGCTTTTGGCGGTTGGGATCCGCAGAAACAGTCCATTGCTATAGGTTCGGTAAAGGCCAATATAGGACATTTATTGAATGCCGCCGGAATCGCCAGCTTTATCAAGGTGTTGATGGCATTGGATTATGGTATAAAGCCGCCGGTGGTCAATGTAAACACACCAAATCCGCTTATCAAATTTGAACAAACCCCTTTTAAAGTGCTTAAGGAAGCCCAGGAGTGGAAGAAACTCAAGGGTAAAAAGCGGACAGCCGCCATTAATTCCTTTGGGTTTGGAGGAACCAACTGCCACATGGTATTGGAGGAGCCGCCCGAAACAGCAAATCATTCTCTTACTGAAACGGTACCGGCAGCGGCTGGTATCTTGTGTATTTCCTCCCACAGTGAAGAATCACTGTATGCAAAAATTCAAAACCTGGCAGCAGATATGGAGGTCCACCCTGAGTACAGGCTGGAGGACATTTGTTTCACCTTGAGTACCAGGGAGAATTACGGAAAGTACCGTTATTCCGCTGCAGCTTCCTCCGGTGAAGAACTTCTGGGCCGGTTAAAAAGTGCTGCCCGCACAGATTTTTTTGGAAAGAAAAAGATTAGAGCAGCCTTCATGTTTACAGGACAGGGGTCTCAGTATGTCGGCATGGGAAAAGAACTGTATGAGTGCCTTCCAGGTTTCAGGGACATTTTGGACCAATGCTCGGATGCATTTAAACCTCATCTTGATAATTCCATCATAGACCTGATTTTCGGTGTAAAAGCCGACGAACCGGTTTTATCGCAAACCGGTATAACCCAGCCGGTGGTTTTTTCAATGGATTATGCAATCGGTAAATACTTAATGTCATTGGGTATACAACCGGTATATATGATGGGTCACAGCCTCGGAGAATGGGTAGCGGCATGCCTGGCAGGTTGTATCAGCCTCAGAGATGCAGCTGGGTTGGTTGCTCTGCGTGGCAGACTGATGCAGGAATTAAAGGCGGATGGCTCAATGGCGGCTGTATTTGCTCCTGCCGGCAAGGTGGAAGAACTCATAGCACCATTCAGGGACAGATTATGGATTGGAGCCTATAACGCCACGCATCAGGTTGTATCGGGATATTCCCATACTCTGGAGGAATTTGCCGACCTGCTCCAGAAAAACGGTATTGTCTGCAAAAAGCTCAAGGTATCCCAGGCCTTCCACACCCCTTTAATGAACCCCATGCTGGAGATATTTGAAGAAGCGCTGAACAAGGTTGAATTTTGTCGGCCTGTCATTCCTATCATTTCAAATGTCACCGGTGATGTGATGACCGAAGCACCGGATACCGGCTATTGGACCAAACATATCCTCAGCGCGGTCAAATTCGAACAGAGTGTGAAACGTGCCGGGGAAATGGGTGTTAACAGCTTTATAGAGGTGGGGCCGGATAAAATATTGTCGGGTATGGCCCGGGGTGCGGCGGACCCAAAGGATATCCTGATATGGGAGACACAGGACCGGAAAAAGAAAGGGCTTCATGTCCTTCTCGACACACTTGGCAGTCTGTACGGCAACGGTTTAAATTTGGATTTGAGAAAGCTTGATTACAACAGTAAACCCAGGATTCTGCCCTTGGGCACATATCCATTCAAACACAGGACTTTCAAACCGGATTTTGGCAGCTCGGGCAGCACAGCCGTGTTTAAAAAGCTGTTTCATCGGTGGGCATGGGATAGGGAGGAACGGATAGAGGAGCAGATTGACAGGGACGGTTCCTTAATTATAATACATGACGGAAGTATGCAGGACATTCTTTCGGAGTGGCAGAATTTGCATTATAACAAAGCTTTCCAGGTAGTTTGCGGAAGGGAATATAATTTTGACGGTGATGGGTTTTTCACCGTAAATCCGGGCAATTCAGCCCACTTTAAGAAAGTTCTTGAAAATATTCCGGAACAGCAGGTCAACGTACTCCACCTGTGGAATTGTCAGCAGGAATGCTGCAATCCGCAGGAAATACTGGCAAACGATACACTGCTGGAACAGGGGGCTTTCAGCCTGATACACCTTGGAAAGGCCCTAGCTGAACGGGCAGGGAAGTCAAGGGTAATGGTTGTAACCAATCGCATGTCCCCGGTTATGGAAGGAGATACTTCACAAAATCCTCATCAGTTTATGGCAGCAGCTTTAGGACTTGCTGCAGACCAGGAAAATAACGGAATTGAATTGTGTGTGCTTGATCTGGACATGGCTGAATATCCCACCGGAAAAGAACTGCTGGAGGCTGCCGTCAGGGAATTAAACTCCGGATTTCCGGACGAATCAATGGCAGCTGTGCGCAAGGGATGCAGATATGTCCGTAAACTTCAAAAGATGGATGAGAGCAATCAGCAGCAGGAAGTGGAATTCATTGACGGAGAAACCTATTTGGTCACCGGCGGAACCGGCCCGGTAGCGGGTGAAATTTGCAAGGTACTTGCAGGGCAGGCAAAGCTGAACCTGATATTAACCGGCAGAAAGCCATTGCCCGGGGGAGAAAAGGCTGTATCATCGGATGCTGATCCTTCAATTGCGGATAAATTGGAAGTACTTAAGTCCATTGAGCAGGCTGGTTCAAAAGCTGCCTATTATCCGGTTGATGTCAATGATCCGGAACAAATGAAGGAATTGATCCAAACCGTTAACCGGGAATGGGGGCCGGTCAATGGAGTGGTTCATGCCGCGGGTTTATGGGATGCGTCCTCCTTCCAGCTTCTGTCCAAGGAACTTGATATAATTAAAAAGGTACTGCAGCCGAAGGTTCAGGGGACAATTATCACTGATCTGGTTACCAGGGATCAGCCGTTAAAATTTTTTGCAGCTCTGTCTTCGGTTTCTGCCTCCAGAAAATCATGGTCTGCAGGACTTGGAGACTATGCTGCTGCCAACGCTTTCTTAGATGGCTACACATATTATAGAAATTCGGTTGGTGCTCCCGGAAAGACAGTGGCATTAAACTATTCATTATGGGCTGAGAAGGGCATGGTTCAAAAATTCGGGGATGCAACGCTTTTGGCTGTCAAGGCCCAGGGACTCAATCCGTTGAAAGCCGAAACAGCAGCTGCTGCCTTTCTTCCGGCCCTTCGGTTTAAGCAGGAAAGTGTTGTTCATATTCTGGACCTGATCCCGGTTACCGGAAAAAGCCCAACCTTGCCGGTAATAGAGAAAACAGCATTTGAGAAAAGTTTCTCAAAGGGAAATAGTGTACTGCCTGTTAAAAATGTAAGGGAGCAGGTATTAAAATTGATTGCGGGATATCTGGGTATCCCGGAAGAACAGCTTGATATATCCGCCAACTTCATGGAAATCGGACTGGATTCCATAGGTGCAACCAGGGTGATCAGCGACATAAGCCGACTGCTGAACATGGAGCTGTATCCTACTCTGGTATTTGAGTACCAGACTCCTGAGGAATTGATACGATATATTGAGAATACCTTGAAACAGGCCGGAGAAGCAGGCAGTCCCGCTGAAACGAAACCCGGTCAGGCCTGTGAGGCAGCTCATGGAGCGGAAGATGATGACATTGCTATTATCGGTATGAGCTTACGGGTGCCGGGGGCCAATACCCTTACGGAGTACTGGGATATTATAAAGGAAGGAAAGTGTGTCATAGGGGACATCCCTGCCGAACGCTGGGACGCGGAAGAATTCTACAGTACCGATTCCGGCTCTGCTCATACCATGTATAGTAAAAAAGGTGGTTTTATCCGTAATCCTTACGATTTTGACCCCTTGTTTTTCGGAATCTCACCCAACGAAGCAGAAGTAATGGATCCGCAGCAGCGTATTTTTTTGATGGTGGCATGGGAAGCCCTTCAATCTGCCGGTTACGGGGGAAAACACTGTACAAACCGCATAGGAGTATTTGCAGGCACAGAGCAGAATACATATATGGAACATTTTGCAGGTTACAATTCGTATATGAGGATTAAGAGAAAATTGGGGGAGAATGAAGCTTTCAAGAGTCTGGAGAAAGACAAGCAGGAAAAGATCTTGTCAGGTATTCTAAAAACACTTGAGCCGGCTAAAATGGTTGCCGATGCGGTGGCAGGTAACGGTCTTAATGAAATAGCCGCAAGGGTCAGCCACTGCCTGAACCTGACCGGACCCAGCCTGATTGTCAATTCTGCCTGCTCCTCCTCACTTGTGGCTGTACACCTCGCCTGTGAAAATCTGCGCTCCGGTCAGGCCGATATGGCAATTGCCGGAGGAGTCAATCTTAATCTGAATCCCACTCCCTTTATCTGCTTGAGCCGAGTGACGGCGCTATCTCCCACGGGAGCCTGCTATCCCTTTGATAACAGGGCGGATGGGCTGGTACTTTCCGAAGGGTCTGGAGCTGTATTGCTTAAACCTTTAAAAAAGGCCTTACAGGATAAGGATTTCATTTATGCGGTTATTAAAGGCTCTGCAATTAACAATGACGGCCGATCCCAGGGAATAACGGCACCAAGGCCCCAGGGTCAGGCCGAAACCATTAGAAACGCTTACCTGAAGTCCGGAATAAATCCCGAAACCATTTCGTATATCGAGACCCATGGTACAGGTACGCCGTTGGGGGATCCTATTGAGGTTGAGGGAATGACTCTTGCCATGAGAACTTTTACCGATAAAAAAACTTTTTGCGGTATAGGATCAGCCAAAGCAGCCATTGGCCATATGCTGTCGGCGGCAGGAATCGTAAGTCTGATCAAGGTGGTTCTGGCCCTTAATAACAGAATGCTTCCCCATACGGTGAATTTTGACAGGCCAAACCCCAATATCAACTTTGAAAGCTCTCCCTTTTATGTAATCAGCAAGGCACCGAAGAAATGGGAGAGTACGGGGGATTTCCCCAGGAGAGCGGGTGTCAATGCTTTCGGGTTTGGAGGGACCAACGCTCATGTGATCCTTGAGGAGGCACCGGCAACAGAAGCGGAGCAGGAAGCTTACGAGAAAACGCCATATATTCTTACACTAACCGGAAGAAATGAAAAAGTGATAAAAACAATTGCCGCCAAATTAAAGGATTATGTGATCCAAAGCGGTGTGGATGCAGGTTCTGTCTGCTATACCATGAATAATGCGCAAAAGGAAATGTCCTTTAAGCTGGCAGCCACAATCAGTAACAAAGAGGAGCTGCTTGAGACTTTGGAAGCCATTGAAAATGGCAATTTGCAAGGCAATATTTTTAAAGGCCGTTCCAATCCCAACAGAGAAATGCCTGTTTATCTTGTGATGCAGGATGAAGAGCCATTAAGTGAGGGCCTTGTTGACACAATCGGGAAACGGTACAGGATATTTGACGAAGCTTATGGGAAGTGCATGGACATATGCACTGAATGTGCGGACACCAGGGATGGGATTGTTCATGACAGGGTCAGGTTATTTTCCTTCCATTATGCTACGGGTGTTCTGCTGCACGATTTTGATGTTGTACCGTCAGGCATTTTTACAGGAGGAACAGGAATTGCCGCAGCAATGGCGTTAACAGGACTTGTTTCACTAAAGCAAGCGGCTGCCATGGTTTGTGAGATAAACCCCGTTGCTGAGGAGTCGGAAGGAATAACTGCGGCTTTGTTCGGCAACTGTGAGGTAATCACGGAGCAGGGTCCGGTTTCAAACGAAAATCTTGTCTGGTATGTGCAAAACCGGGAGATTTACAATTTCAAAGTCAACGCAGGATGGATCAATTCCTCGGCAGGTAAGGATGATGCTCTGATTTTTATAAAGTCAAGCTGTGAAAACCTGAAACAATACAACAGTAAGGCCTTCGGAATGTTTTCCGGAGATCTGTCGGAACCATTATCCGAGGAGCCTGTGAATAGGCTTCTGGCAGGTTTATATACCTGCGGAGCCAGATTCAATCCGGGGAGGCTCTACGGAAAAAATACCGGGAGGATACCTCTGCCCACATATCCATTTGAATATCAAGCCTATAAGGTTTCCTTCAAGGATGATTCATTGGTTAATGCTGCTGAAGCAGAAACAGTGGTCCGGCCTGTTCCGGTTCAGACCGCCATCCGGCATGAAAGTAAACCTGTCCCCTCAGTATTGCAGCTGGTGAAAATGGAAAAGCTTCCTGTTATGGATCCGGAGGAGAGGAAAAGGAGTCTGGAAATGCTGAAGGCAGATTTACTGCGTATTCCATAGGTACACCGGCAACAGTGCAGTTTGTGCCGTCAGTCAGTCTGGAATTTTTCAAATACCATGGACAAGAAACACAGACAATGCAATAAAAGCAGGGTCTGTGTTTCTTTAATTATTTTCGGTTTTTCAGGTTTTCAGTTTGTTTACATTTTTGATATAAGTTTTCTTCTTTACGTCTTTTATGTTAAAATTAATTTATATGTTGATTACCTATTGAATGATCTCTGGAGGTAGGCTTGAATTTAATTGCTTTTGAAGATTTAAAAAATAAATCCATCAGATATGT
Source organism: Ruminiclostridium cellobioparum subsp. termitidis CT1112 (assembly GCF_000350485.1). GTDB lineage: Bacteria > Bacillota > Clostridia > Acetivibrionales > DSM-1351 > Ruminiclostridium > Ruminiclostridium termitidis. The sequence goes on along the minus strand of NZ_AORV01000021.1, from coordinate 273,193 downwards.
CAAGGGAGTTGGAGAATCCAGACTGTCACTTTTTGAGAAGCTTGACATCAGATCGGTATATGATCTTCTGACCTATTATCCCAGGGATTATGAAGACAGGAGCAGGATAAAAAACATAGCCGATCTTGAACATGGGGAAGTCTGCTCTTTTGAGGGTACGGTGGTTTCAAATGTAAGTGAGGCCAGGCCAAGAAGGGGTATGGTGATATCGAAAGTTTCGGTGCGGGACAGTACCGGTAAAATAACTGCGGTATGGTTTAACCAGCAATATGTTAAAAATTCACTTGCAGTGGGTTCAAATTATATTTTTTATGGGAAAGCCGACAGAAAATTAAACAAGCTTCAGATTGTAAACCCGGTATTTGAATTGGCTGGCAGCGACGATATGAAGAAGAGCCTGAAAATATTTCCAGTATATCCTTCCACTAAAAATCTGGGACAGAATGTAATAAGAGTTATTATGCAGGAAACACTAAAAACTCTTGACGGCACACAAATGGAGGACATGCTGCCCGGGAATGTAAGAAAAAAGTACAACCTTTCCGGATTTGTTGAATGCATAAAGCAGATACATTTTCCCGAATCCTTTGCACAAAAGGAAGAGGCCAGATACAGACTGGTTTTTGAAGAGCTTTTCATGCTCCAGCTTGGTCTGCTCAATTACAAAAGCCTTGCGGCCGATTCCGGTTTTGGCATACGCTTTCACAAACCTCCTGAAATGGATTCTTTCCTGCAAGCACTGCCTTTTGAGCTGACTGCTGCACAGAAAAGAGTTCTGTATGAAGTTGAAAAGGACATGGAAAGCGAAAATGTAATGAACAGACTTGTACAGGGGGACGTGGGTTCAGGTAAGACAATAATTGCCGTGCTGGCCCTGTTCAAGGCTGTGAAATGCGGATACCAGGGCGCACTGATGGTGCCCACCGAAATTTTGGCTGAACAGCATTTTAAATCTATAAAACCTTTATTTGAGCAGTATAATATCTCTGTAGAGCTCCTGTCCAGCAGTCAGCCAAAGAAGCAAAAGCAATGGGTTTTTGAGGGCTTGAGTGAGGGCAGAATAGATGTGGTTATCGGAACACATGCCCTGATAGAGGCTGCGGTACAATTTCAAAAACTGGGGCTGGTAGTGACTGACGAACAGCACCGGTTCGGTGTCCGCCAGAGAACCATACTGGCCGAAAAGGGTCAGAATCCGGATGTTCTGGTCATGACTGCCACTCCTATACCGCGGACACTGGCGCTAATACTTTATGGGGATCTGGACATTTCCATAATAGACCAGCTGCCTCCGGGCAGAAAGCCCATTAAGACTTATACGGTGAATGAGGCTATGAGAGAACGTATAAATAAATTTATAAGGGAAAAGGTTATGGAGGGCCGACAGGTATACATTGTCTGTCCGCTGGTTGAGGAATCCGAGGAAATAGAGGCAAAATCGGCTGTTATTACAGCAGAGGAAATAAGCAATAATGTTTTTAAAGATCTGAAAGTGGGGATAATACACGGCAAAATGAAAGCTGCAGAAAAGGAAGCCATTATGAAGAGCTTTGTTGCCGGCGAAATCAGTATCCTGGTATCCACTACCATAATCGAAGTGGGGGTGAATGTGCCCAATGCCACGCTCATGGTAATAGAAAATGCCGAAAGATTCGGACTGGCACAGCTGCACCAGTTGAGGGGAAGAGTGGGCAGGGGAGCCGAACAATCCTACTGTGTTCTTTTTAATCAGTCAAAATCCCAGGTTTCACGTGAACGTATGAAAATAATGTCACAATCCAATGACGGTTTTGTAATTTCTGAAAAGGATCTCGAAATCAGGGGGCCCGGTGATTTTTTCGGAACAAAGCAGCACGGCCTGCCTGAGTTGAAAATTGCAAACCTGTACAGGGATATTGAAGTACTGAAACTTGCCCAGGAAAGTGCCAAAGAACTGCTGGAGATTGATCCGGGACTTAAAGGGAATAAAAAGCTGAAGGGATATCTGTCCAATTACTTTGGAGAAAAAGTAACACTATCATAAACAAAACCACATGCCGACAGGGGGGATAATCATTCTCAGAGTTGTAGCAGGAAGCGCTAAAGGCTTGAAACTTCAGACTCTTGAAGGTGCGGGCACCAGACCTACCACAGACAGGGTAAAGGAAAATCTTTTTAATATACTGGCACCCTATATTGAGAATTCAAAAGTACTGGATCTGTTTGCAGGCTCAGGCAGCCTTGGAATAGAAGCCCTGAGCAGAGGGGCGGAAAGTGCCGTATTCACGGACCAGAATGAAAAATGTATTCAGATAATTGAAAAAAATCTTGAACATACTAAAATGACTGAAAAAGCCGGGGTTTTTTTGGGAGAAGCGGCATTAATATTAAAAAAACTCTCCCAACACGGACAAAAATTTGATATAATTTTCCTAGATCCACCGTACAAAAAGGGAATCATACCTCAAATCCTGCAGCATTTGGAAGATTACGGTGTTTTAGATGAAAAATTTATTATTATCGCTGAAACAGATATATCGGATGAACTTCCGGAAAGTACCGGCTGCATGGTAATTTCAAAAGTACAGGTATACGGGAGTACGAAATTGACTTTTTATAAAAGAAACTAATAAAGGATGAATCGATGAATACATTTATATATCCAGGCAGTTTTGACCCGGTTACAAATGGACATATGGACATAATAGACAGGGCCTCAAAGATATGTGACAAATTAATAGTAGCTGTGCTGATCAGCCATAACAAACAACCTCTGTTTTCAATGGAGGAGAGGGTAAATTTACTGAAAAGGGCGGTCAGCCACTGCAAGAATGTGGAAATAGATTGTTTTTCGGGACTGCTTGTGGATTACGTGGCTCAAAAGAATGCAAATGTTATCATAAAAGGGCTCAGAGCTGTGTCTGATTTTGAGTACGAACTGCAAATGGCCCTGTTGAATCAAAAAATGGCACCGGATATTGAAACGCTTTTTATGATGTCAAATATTAATTTTTCTTTTTTAAGTTCCAGCATGGTCAAGGAACTGGCGAGATATGGCGGAAATATCAGGGGACTTGTTCCTGAATGTATAGAAGAGGATGTATTAAACAAGTTTAAAAAGTGATAAAGGATATAGATTTCATTACATTTTGTGGCCGCTATGCGGTTCAAAGCCATAATATGGCTTGGGAGGTCAACATGGAAATACTTACCATACTGGAAACATTGGAGGAACTGGTTGAAAGAAGTGCCAGCGTGCCTTTTTCCGGCAAGTGTCTCATAGACAGGGAAGAAGTTTTTGAAATAATAAAAGAGATGAGGATAAAGCTGCCTGATGATATCAAGCAGGCCAAATGGGTAAAGGAAGAGCGCCAGAGAATATTGCTGGAAGCACAGAAGGAAGCCAATAATATAATGAAGGACGCTGAGAACAAGATCGCATCCCTGGTTGATGAACATGAAATCACCAAAAAGGCTTATGAGCAGGCAAATGAGATAATTGCAGGTGCTCAGAAGAATGCAAGGGAGATACGGCTTGGAGCCAGGGAATATGCCGACAGTGTTCTGAACAAGGTTGAGGAAATACTGACTGATGCAACTGATGTTATCAGAACCAACAGGTCTGAGTTAAAATAAGCTTTTTTTTGATGATAAGCTGATTATACATATATATATTACTGTTATTATTATCATTATTAAGGCAGAAATACCAATGTATTGTATGGAGTCTGCAAATATATTTCCCCATCCTTTGGTAATATTACCTGAGCTGTTTGCAAAGACGGCCGATTCCCCGGGCAGCAGACTGCTGAAAAGGGAGTAGCCGATAAAAGTGTAAAAGCAGGAGATAACACCTTGAAGGGCTTTACCAAGCAGGTAGGGTTTAACTCTTATATCGGTTGTGCTTACAATACTCATAACCTGAGTGTGAACCGAAAAGCCCGCCCAGCCTATTATGAGACTGGCACAGCAAAGTTTCACCGCCAGAGCTGACGGCGAGTGGGTTATATAGCTGGCCCCGGTAGTTATCTCAAATATTCCGCACAGGAATCCTTCCACAGTTTTAGAGTCCAATCCCGCTAAACCGGCAAAATTCGGGAGCAGCCGGCCTATAGCTCCTATCAGCCCGCTTGAGAGCATTATATTTATCAAAACGGAAAAGAATATTATAAATCCGCCAATTGCCAATATAGTATATACCGAGTTTTTTATGCAATCACCGAAAAGCGTCCAGGGATTGGTTTGGGAATTCTTTAATTTCTTTAATTCAATTTTTATATTGTCCGGTATATTTACCTTTCGTTTATTAATAGATCCGGTTTGTCTTTTTTTATAATATCTGAAAATAAAACCCACTGTCAAACAAGCCGCGATATGGCTTATGTAAAGTAAATAGCCCAGCCTGGGCTGATTAAACATACCGACTCCCACAGCACCCATTATGAACAGCGGACCTGAATTATTTGTAAAGGTGAGAAGTCTTTCTGCCTCCAACCGTGTTATCATATCCTGTTTCCTGAGGTCTGCGGTAATGGAGGCCCCCACCGGGTAACCGCTGACGATTCCCATGGCCAGAGCAAAAGAACCGCAGCCCGGGACATTGAAGAGCGGACGCATTACCGGTTCCAGGATTACTCCGAAAAGACTGACAACTCCGGATTTGCTCAGGAGCTGGGTGGCTACAAAAAATGGGAATAAAGATGGAAAAACTATTTCAAGCCACAGCTTGATGCCTTTTGAAGCAGAACTTACAGCAGTTTTCGGAAATATAATAAGTGATAGGATAAAAAGGAAAGCCATTATGGGCAGCATGCTATTCTTCAAATAGGCAAAAACTGTTTTCTTATAACTTAAGAAAATAGTTGAAAGCAGAAATATGAACGATGACAGTAAAAACCAATTCAAGCAAGCCTCCTAAGCCGTTTCTCCGGCTATTCTTCCATTTGACCGGGAATTAAACCCGGACATTCTTATTACCTCTGCGCGTTTCAACGGGGCAGGAGCTCTGTGTTTGCCGCCCGAGACCCAAAGAGGTACCCGACACCAGTAGAGGCAAAGGGGTCCTGAAGGACACCATGGACATCTGTTGCCTCGTTATAAAATATATACTCCGGAGGATAAGAATATAACCAGAAGTTCATTAAAGCCATTTAAAGACGGCAAAAAACTGTGAAAGGGTTGAGGGTTAGATAATAGACAAATAAAAGAATGCCGGCTATTGCCAGCATTCCCCTGTATTCTAATTTATTATTATAAAACTTTTTGTGTCCATCCATAAGTGTCAGCAAGATCACCGCTTTGGATGCCTGTAATGGTTTCATATACTTTTGCAGCCACGGGTCCGATCTTTCCTTCGTTAACAGTGATGGAGGCGCCGTTCCAGTTGAATTCACCGATAGGTGAGATTACTGCTGCCGTTCCTGTTCCAAAAGCCTCATCCAGTTTACCAGAGGCATGTGCATCGTATAATTCCCGAATGGAAATCTTGCGTTCAGTAACAGGAATTCCTGATTTTCTCAACAATTCAATAGTTGACATTCTGGTGATTCCGGGAAGTATTGAACCTTCCAGGGCCGGAGTAATAACTTCTCCGTTTATTTTAAAGAATACATTCATTGTGCCGACTTCTTCAATATATTTCTTTTCAATACCGTCCAGCCAGAGAACCTGGGTATAACCGGCATGCTTTGCCTCTACCTGTGCTTTTAAGCTGGAAGCATAGTTTGCCACCGTTTTTGCATAGCCCAGACCACCCTTGACGGCACGTACATAGTTGCTTTCAACATAGATCTTTACAGGATTTATACCTTCCTTATAGTAAGCACCCACAGGGGAGAGAATTATAATGAATTTATAGGTGTCTGAAGGTCTTACTCCAAGATAAGGATCGGTAGCTATTATGAATGGGCGTATATAGAGCGAGGTTCCCGGAGCATCCGGTATCCAGTCTGCGTCAACCCTGACCAGTTCTTTAATGGCTTTTACACCAAAATCCACATCGATTCTGGGAATAACCAGACGGTCATTGGAGCTGTTTACTCTTTCCATATTCTTTTCAGGTCTGAATAATAATATTTCACCATTCTTTGTCTTATACGCTTTCAAACCTTCGAAAATAGCCTGACCATAATGCAGGACCATGCAGCTGGGGTCCAGTTCCAGAGGAGCATACGGGACTATTCTGGGATCGTGCCAGCCCTTTCCTTCGGTGTAATCCATGATGAACATATGGTCTGTAAAAAATTGTCCGAAGCCCAGATTATTTTTATCAGGTTTCTGTTTAGGATGCGATGTTTTTGTAATAGAAATATTCATTATTTATAATACTCCCTTCAAAGTATTTATTTTATAAAATGATTGTAGTACGCAGCAGTTAATATGCTGTTCCAAAGAAAGATGCAATCAAATTGGAAAATTACAAGTTTTATTATGCTACTTTTCAAAAAAAAAGTCTATAGAAAAAATTAATTTACCATAATACCTTGATAAAACATAGAAGTTTTGTTGAAACAATTATAAATATGTTATAAATTACAATATTGTGGTATATCATCAATGGGGACTTCATCTCCCGACGGTGGTATAACCGCTCTGGGTGCAATGCATGCTTGAATAACACCGGGGTTTATTTTATAATTAATTGCGTAAATAATCGTATATGGAGGGACACATGAATCAGGTCAATAATCAAAACAATATAAGAATGATAACAAGAACAGCAGTATTGCTGGCGGTTGTGGTAGTAGTTCAGATAGTGGGGAGAAGTCTGCCCAACAATAATTTTATAGTAGGTCCCCTGGTGAATATGTGTCTGCTGCTGGCTGCAATGACTGCAGGTATGGCCGGAGGCATCACAATAGCAATTCTTTCACCTTTTACTTCGCTTATCAACAATAATGCTCCAATTGCAGCAGCACTGCTGCCCTTTGCACCGGTTATAGCCTTAGCCAATATAATTTTTGTGCTTGCATTTTACCTGTTATACAATAAAAATAAATTCATAGGCCTGGGAGTTGGAGCCGTACTCAAATTTGGTGTACTTTTCCTGGGAATAAGAATATTCCTTAATATTTTTTCGTTTCCAAAGTTTACTCAAAAGCTCTTTGAGCTGTTCAGCTGGCCTCAGCTTTTAACAGCAGTCATAGGAGGGTTGGTAGCAATACCTGTGATTTACAGTGTAAGAAAGGCACTTAAAATCAGATAATCGAGATGAAAGCTTAGATGAAAATTTTATATGACCATCCAAATGTCAGAATACAACATAAACCATCCAAAATATAATTGGATGGTTTTAAATTTTAAAAATTGGGTGTTTTATAATGAAAAATAAATTATATAATATAATTGGATGATGCCAATTTGCAAATGGAGGACAATACCATATGGAAATCACTATAAATAGAGAGTCTAAAACGCCAATATACCTGCAAATAAAGAAGCAAATAGAAGCCATGATCAATTCAGGAAAGCTTCCTCCCAATTTCATTCTTCCGGCAGAGAGAGTGCTGGGCGGAAGACTTAAGATCAATAGGAGTACGGTCATCAAGGCATATATGGAACTCAAGGCAGAGGGGCTGGTAGAATCCAGGGTGGGAAGCGGAACAGTGGTTTTGGCGCCTTTCTCAAAGGACGGTATTCAGGAGAAAATGTACGTTCCGCCGCTCAGGTGGAATCAGCTGGAAAGCAGAAGAGTCAACAAATCGAATGAACAAACTATAAATAATATCCTGTCGGTATTTGAGAAGGAGAAGGTGATCTCCTTTGCTTCGGGAGTTGCCTCGGAGGACAGCTATGATATGGAACTGCTGCAAAGCATTCAGACCCGGCTGCTGGAAAAACACAGGGAAAAGGTTCTCATGCCCACACCTGTGGACGGCTGTTCCGAACTTAAGCATACAATAAGGTCCTATCTGCAGCAGAACGGGATTAATGCAGGTACAAAGCAAATAATGGTCACTTCGGGTTCCCAGCAGGCAGTTGAATTTTTGGCACGGCTGCTGATTGAGCCGGGAGATGTTGTACTGGTGGAGGAACCCACCTATATAGGCGCCATTCAGGCCTTTGAGAGCTATGATGCCCGGCTTATAGGCATACCAATGGATGAAGAGGGTATAAGGCTGGACATACTTGAGACCTGCCTTGTCAAATACAGACCGAAACTCATATACACACAGCCCACCTTCCACAATCCAACCGGTATGACCATGAGTCTGAACAGGAGAAAGGAGTTGCTGAAGCTCGCATACTATTACAATATTCCAATACTTGAAGATAACCCCTATGAAGAGCTTTATTACGAGGGAGAAAAGCTTCCTTCACTTAAAAGTCTGGACAATAATGATTATGTCATATACGTCAGTTCATTTTCAAAAACCATTTCCTTTAGTTTGAGAGTAGGTTATGTTGTTGCAGGTGAAAACATAATCAACAGGTTCATAAAGTTCAAGCAGATCACAGACATACAGACCAATACGCTTTCCCAGTATTTTGTACATGAGTTTGTAGCACATGGGTATCTGAAAAACCATCTTGAAAAAATCAGAAACAAATACAGGAAGAAGAGAGACCTTATGATAGCCCAACTCAATAAATGCAATGTTGAGGGGATGAGGATTTTTGTCCCGGGCGGGGGATATTTTATATGGCTTGAACTGCCCAACAACATCAGAATGAATGAACTGATCAAGCTGCTGGGAGATAAGGGGATAATAGTGATGCCGGGGGATGTCTTTTATCCAAAGTACAATATAGAAAGCAACTTCATAAGGTTGAATTTTTCCTATCCCAAAGAACAGGATATAGAGGATGGGATAGAAAAACTGCTTGACTGTATAGTTAAATGCTCAAACAGCAATGTCAAGGTCGGGCATCCTGTAGAAACAGTATTAAATCCATATTTGTAATGCACTATAAAACTTTGGTCATTTTATTATAATTTGTGCTGCCAGAATGCAGCAAACGGAGGTTGTTATGTTTGCAAGGAGAACTGAGTTTTTAAAGGCATCGGAGGTCAGGGAACTGCTGAAACTTTCCGATTCGGATGAGATCATATCCTTTGGAGGAGGACTGCCGGCTGAAGAATCTTTTCCGGTGGGAGAAATGCGTGAAATATGCAATCAAATATTGGAGGAAAGCGGTGTAAAGTCCATGCAATATGCAATATCCGAGGGACATGCCGGCCTCCGGAATATTATCGTAAAGCTGATGGAGGAAAAGGGAATACACACAAGCCCCGACGACATACTTATAACCTCCGGTTCTCAGCAAGGACTTGATCTGACTGCCAAAGCTTTTTTGGACGAAGGGGATACCATACTCTGTGAAAGTCCCACATATTTGTCTGCCATTAATGCATTCAAGCCTTTCTATCCCAGATTTGCCGAGATTGATATGGATGAGGAGGGACTTGTTCCGGAAGACCTTATAAGAAAAATTGAATCAAACAGCAGAATAAAATTTTTATATACCGTACCTGATTATCAGAATCCAACCGGAAGACGCCTGAGCCTGGAGAGAAGAAAAGAAATAGCAGAGATTGCAAACAAGTATAAACTTATAATAATTGAAGATAGTCCATATAGTGAACTCTGTTTTGACAACAGGAAACTTCCCCCTTTAAAAAGCTTTGATACCCAGGGAAGAGTAATATATGTCAGCACGTTTTCAAAGACGGTTTGTCCTGGCTACAGGATCGGATGGGTATGTGCTCCGCAGGAGATTATCAATAAATATGTACTTTTCAAGCAGGGGACGGATATTCATACAAATTTCTTCGCTCAAATGCAAATTGCCCGCTACTATGAGAAATACGATATAAAGGAACACTTAAAGAGCAATATAGAAATTTATAAAAGCAGAAGGGATACAATGCTGGATACCATTGAAAGGACCTTTCCCAAGGAGGTGGAGTATACAAGGCCTGAAGGCGGAATGTTCCTGTGGGTTACATTGCCTGAAAGCATCAATACCAAGGAACTTTTGGTAAAGTCCTTGAAAAGAGGGGTGGCTTTTGTTCAGGGAAGTGCATTTTTCCCCAACGGCGGGCACGAAAATACAATGAGGTTGAATTTTTCAGGCGTCAGGGAGGATAAGATCAGGAAGGGCATCAGCATCCTGGGAGAAATACTGAAAGAAGAAATTGATAAATAAAGACTTTACCATAATAATTACCTGTCATTGCATCCCGCTAAAATCAGCTATTGTAAACATGTTAACCCCGGATTCATACCATATATTAAGTAAACTAAAAAAGACGAGGTTAATATTATGATATATCTGGACAATGCCGCTACATCCTTTCCAAAACCTGAAAATGTCTATACGTCAATGGAGAAATGCATTAAAACCTACTGTGCCAATCCCGGGAGAGGGAGCCATTCCATGTCTGTCCAAAGTTCATTGGAGGTAAATAACACCCGTGAAAAATTGGCTTCGCTGCTTAAAACAAACGATTCTTTAAACATATGTTTTACAAAAAATGCCACCGAAGCTTTGAATATGGCCATTCTGGGATGCCTGAAAGAAGGTGACCATGTCATAACAACATGCATGGAGCATAATTCTGTGCTGAGGCCTCTGAAAACTCTGGAAAAATATAACGGCATAAAGCTGACTATAGTTGAGGGTGACGGGGTGGGAAGAATAGATCCCTTTATAATAAAGAGACATATAAATAAGAAAACCAGACTTATAGCATGTACCCTTTCGTCAAATGTAAACGGAATTATTATGCCTGTCCGGGAAATAAGCAAAATAGCAGAAAGCAAAGGTATATTATTCCTGTTGGACGCATCCCAGGGCTTGGGCAGCATAGATATTGATCTTGGAAGGATATACACAAGCATGCTTGCCTTTCCCGGACATAAAGGCCTGCTGGGGCCCCAGGGGACAGGGGGCTTGTATGTCTCGTCGGGAGTCCGGCTGAACCCCTTGATGAGCGGCGGGACAGGGAGTAAATCGGAATATTTGCTGCAGCCTGATATAATGCCTGACAGATTTGAAAGCGGGACTCTTAATACTCCGGGTATAGTCGGATTGGGCGCAGGTGTTGAGTTCGTACTTAAAACAGGTTTATCCGAAATAAAGAGGAAAAAGGATACGCTGATAAAGAGGCTGAATGACGGCCTTTCACAAAATAGAAGCATTAAATTGTATAATCCTCAAGACGTTAATGAAAATTCGGGGATTGTGGCTTTTAATGTCAAGGATACCGATTCGTCCGAGATCTGTGCACTTCTGGATAAAAGATATTCAATAGAATGCAGATCCGGACTGCACTGTGCCCCTCTTGCCCATAAGCATTTTAATACAAATAAGACAGGTATGATCAGATTGAGTGTGGGATATTTTAATACAATGGATGAAATTGATAATACAATTTTGGCAATTAATCGTATAATATACGATGTGGCTAATAAATATTAAGTAAATTGATTAGGATATTAAAAATATTAATAAGTTAATTAAATATTTTTAAATTACTTGTAGACAAATATATCATCCGGGTGTATAATTTACCTATATTAATCTTGGAGGTAAAAAAATGGACAATAAATTTAAAAAACTGATAACCGTTATCGTTATGATCTTTTTATTTATAATTGCATTGAGAATTGTTGGCTGGGTACTCAGTCTGATTTTACCTGTTGCAATTATCGGTGTGATTGGCTACATTGTTTTCAGACTCATAAACAAAGGCAGTGCCCGAAAATATTAATGATGTTGTACTTTCACTTAAATATTTTAGATAAGACAGTCGTTATTGGAAATCAGTAGGGGCTGTTTTTTTCAGTGCCTGATAATTAAAAGCGGCTTTGGCACTTTTGATTTTATGCCGATATATAATGTGAGACCCATATATTTTCATAACTGGTGAGGAGGTGGCACTATGAAAATTGACAGAGTATCAAAAGTATATCCGGTATCAAGAATTTTAAAAACCGACAGCTTGATACACCAAAAGAGCCAGGAAAAGGAGAAGGAGGACAGAGATTTTGAAAAAGCCCTGTTGTTGAAAAAAAGAGATAAGGCGTCTGGAACCAACAAACAGAGCCAAAAACATGAAAGCCAGTAATAAAAACCCAGATCCTTTGTAAAAGTGATATATAAATTCACTTATAATGGATTATTATGAGGCGAAATTTGCTATTTTATCTTTACATTGAAAATTTGATATGTTATAATGATTGAGCGTTATCGGGATGTAGCTCAGTTTGGCTAGAGTGCTTGCTTGGGGTGCAAGAGGTCGCGTGTTCAAGTCACGTCATTCCGACCAAAAGACATATCTTCCGTCAAGGGGAGGTATGTCTTTTTCTGTGTTCCAAAGGGTGGTATAATGTACAGGAATTTGTCTGTCTGTATCAAACTGTGGATTTTTTATATAATCGGCATGTGAATAGTAAATTGGAGGTAGTTATGATTCGGCTTCAAAAAATTGATTCAAAAAATCTATGGAAGGTGGTTGGCCTTTCTGTAAAAGAGCAGCAGAAGGGGTTTGTGGCAACAAATACCCAAAGCCTTCTGGAAGCATATGTTACAGTCACTTCAGGGAAAACAGCGCTGCCGTTTGCTATCTATAGCGATGAGGAATTGGTGGGATTTGTTATGTTCGGGTATGATACCATTGATGCTGCTGATGAGCCGGCAATCGCCCCAGGAAATTATTGCATCTGGCGGTTTATGATTGACCAAAAATACCAGGGAAATGGTTTTGGTAAAGCAGCACTTGCCAAGGCCATTGAGTATTTGCGCGCTAAGCCATGCGGCCCGGCACAATACTGCTGGCTTTCTTATGAACCTGAAAATATTGCAGCCAGAGCTTTATACACCTCTATGGGATTTTCAGAAAACGGCGAAACAGACGGAGAGGAAATCGTCTCTGTGTTGAAGTTGTAATTAAATACCTTGCGTACAAGATGCTCATGATGCCCGCAGCCAGAATTTCAATTTGGCGAAAGCCATGGCAATACTTTGATAGCTTAGAAAAACCATTATCACAAACATAACAAAAAAGAATGGGTTGCAAACTTGAACCCATTCTTTTTTATTGTTATTATTTTAATTTCTGTTCCCTGATTTTTTTAAAATACTTTCTTGTTTCAACAGCTACAACACCGCTGAGGGCTATAAGAGCAATCAAATTTGGAAATGCCATCATTCCGTTGAATATATCGGAAATATTCCAAACAATCTCAATTGTCATAAAGGGACCGGCAAATACGGCTATGATGTATATCCAGCGGTAGACTTTCACTGTTTTCATATTTCCGTTTGTAAGATATTCCATGCAGCGTTCAGCGTAGTAGTTCCAGCCTATGATAGTGGTGAATGCGAAAAAAACCAGGCTTATCATAAGTATGAAGGAACCCAGGGAGGGAGCGAAGCTGAAACCTGACCGGAAGGCATTTTGTGTCACTGCCGCACCTTTTAGACCTATATTCCAGGAGCCGGTAGTAATAATACAAATACCTGTCATGGTACAAATTATTATTGTGTCCACAAATGTACCTGTCATGGATACAAGGCCCTGACGTACCGGTTCATGGGTCTTTGCGGCAGCGGCTGCGATGGGCGCACTTCCCAGACCTGATTCATTTGAGAAGATACCGCGCGCAATACCCTTTTGCATGGCCACAAGCATTGCGCCCAGCGCTCCGCCGCCTATGGCACGCAAACCGAAAGCTCCTTCGAATACTTCGACAATGGCAGCGGGTATGGCTTTATAATTTGCAAATACAACTATCAATGTGGCTATTACATAAATAATAGCCATAAATGGTACGATTACTTCCGATACGCTTGCTATCCTCTTTAAGCCTCCGATTATGACCAGACCTGCGCAGAGAGTCACAACAATTGCAGTTATTACTACTGTCCAGGAATAGTCCCTTCCCAAAAGGGAAACGGTCCATTCGTTATTTTTGTCAAAATAATTATGAACAGCATCTGATATACCATTGATCTGTACGAAGGTTCCAATACCCATGAGTCCTGCAGCAGCCCCGAAGAAGGCAAAAGCTTTTGCAAGCCATTTCCAGCGTCTGCCCATGCCGTTTTCTATGTAGTAGAAAGGTCCGCCCAAAACGTGACCGTCACTGTCAACTGTGCGGTATTTTATGGCAAGGAGTCCTTCGGCATATTTTGTAGCCATACCAAAAAAGGCTGCGATCCACATCCAGAAAAGTGCTCCCGGACCGCCCGCAACAATTGCGGTGGCAACACCCACGATATTGCCGGTTCCGATGGTGGCCGACAGAGCGGTACATAAGGCTCCGAAGCTGGATACTTCTCCTGTTCCGCCTTCTTCATTTTTAACCATGTACTTTAATGCACGGGGGAGATGTCTTACCTGTAACAGGCCGGTACGGACTGTCATTAAAATTCCTACCAATAAAACCAGGATTATGAGGGGGAGCCCCCATACAATACCATCAAACCAGGTTACAAAACTATTGATTTGTTCTAACATAAATTTTTGACCAATCCCTTCTTGAATTTTTGAAAATCAAAAAAGCCAAAACATTTTGTTTTGGCCCTCAAAAGAGAAAGACATCAAGCTGAAAAGCTCTGTCCTTTTGCCTGAGAGACCGGAAAAGCCACACTTTTCCTTGCACCTTCGGCGCCCAATAGCTGGGACTCTCCAGAGAGCAGTTTGATAAATAGATAAATTTATTTTAGCGGAATAAATTTATAAATTGATAAAACTCGCAATAATTAATTTAACATAATATACATTGGAGGGCAAAAGTTTTTTTTGCCAGCTGATAAATTTGGCGATACAACCAAATAGAAAGCATGATTTTAGTGAATAATATCCAAAAGTACAGGAGATTCTTCCGGCTGATGTTTACTGGAATTAAACAATTAATTTGATGCCAGAAATTCAAAATAGTATAATTACAATTAGCAATTATACTACTAGCAATTATACCATTTTGCTTAAGGGGAAATCTTATGCTCAAGAATGCTTTTGCCGTGGGCTGCGGCGGATTCATAGGTGCAGCTGCAAGATACTTGTTTTCTGTTTTTGTGAATAGAATTAATACGGGCAATTTTCCGATATCAACATTAATTATTAATATATTGGGCTCGTTTTTAATAGGGTTCTTGACCCAGCTTTTTTCCAGTCTGTATCCGAGCAATAAAAAACTGCTTCTTTTTTTGACAACCGGGATTTTAGGAGGATTTACAACCTTCTCAACTTTCAGTCTGGAGACGGTGAATCTATATCAAAGCGGAAATATGCTCTATGCCGCATTAAATATAATTTTTAGCATTGTTTTTTGCATTTCAGGTGCATTCCTGGGAAAAATGCTGGCTGGAATTATTGCAAACGCGTAATTTATCAGTGCTTACAACATTTCTACGGCAGTGCCCAAAATTTTGCCTGCAGAGTCGTTGATTACAATATCCGCTTTGGAATCATAAGGTGTCGGGCTTTTATTAATCAATACGAGCTTACTTCCCTGGAAGTAAGTTATCAGGCCGGCGGCCGGATAAACTACCAGTGAAGTACCGCCTATTATCATGACATCGGCCTGTTTTATGGCACTGACGGCACCATTTACGACACTGTCCTCCAGGGCCTCTTCATACAGGACGACATCAGGTTTTATAATGCTACCGCAGACAGTACAGAGGGGGATGTCCTCCGAACCGACTATATATTCCAGCCCGTAAAACTTGTTGCAGTTCATGCAAAAATTGCGATGGATTGAACCGTGCAGTTCATAAACTTTTTTACTTCCTGCAAGCTGGTGAAGTCCGTCAATATTTTGAGTAATAACTGCTTTGAGTTTTCCTTTTTCCTCCAGAATCGCAAGTGCCTTGTGCCCAGGGTTGGGGGACGCATTTTTGAAAATCATTTTCTCTTTATAGTATTTGAAAAACTCAGCTGTGTGAGATACAAAAAAGCTATGGGAGAGCATGGTTTCAGGAGGGTATTCAAACCCCAGGGCTGTCTTGTAAAGGCCGTTTTCCGAACGGAAATCGGCTATTCCCGATTCGGTGCTCATACCTGCACCTCCGAAAAAGACAATATTATTGCTGCCCTTTAAAATTTCGGATAACTGTTTTACATCCACAAAATCATCTCCATATACTTATTAATATACTTACCATTGATAAAGTAATTATTTCATATTCCAGGAAAAATAGCACGCTTTAATCGAATTTTCTAAAAGGCTATTAAAAGGCGAACAAATGTTCTTGAAATTATCATGTATATATTGTATAATAATAGTTGTAATAATTGTAATAATTGGCAGAATCAATCCAATAAGAAATGAGAGAGCCGGAAATAATGTTCAGTGATTTATATATTAGCGGATTAAAATTGCAAAAGAATACCGGATGTCAGGATTCATATGTTTTTGAGCTTCCAAGTTTAAAGAATGTGGAACAACTGTCCTTTAACAAAAAAGTCACTTTTTTCATCGGTGAAAACGGTTCGGGAAAATCCACTCTTCTTGAGGCAATTGCCATAAATATGGGCTTTAATGCCGAAGGAGGGACGATGAATTTTAATTTTGCATCCCAGGAAACTCATTCGGCGCTTTATAAAAGCATGACTTTGGTCAAAGGTGTTAAGCGGCCTAAAGACGGCTTTTTTCTCAGGGCGGAGAGTTTTTACAATGTTGCAACTGAAATTGACAGATTGGATAAGACTGGATTCAATCCTTTTATACATGTATACGGCGGCAAATCCCTTCATAATCAATCCCATGGAGAAAGCTTCATGGCACTTGTCCAAAACAGGTTTAAGGGAAAGGGCCTTTATATTCTGGATGAGCCGGAAGCTGCCCTGTCACCCACAAGACAGCTGTCCTTACTGGTCCATATAAATGAATTGGCAAAGGATAATTCACAATTTATTATTGCAACACATTCACCCATATTGCTGGCATATCCCGACTCCGATATTTTGATGCTGGATGACGGAGGGATAACAAAAACTCTTTATAAAGAAACGGAACACTACAATATAACCAGGCAATTTTTAAATAATCCCGAAAAAATGCTGGAATATTTATTTAATGAAATATGAAACTAAAAAGCTTCAAGTCTTCTTTGTTTTCTTAATTCACACCGCTTTTTGCCCGCCTCCCATTCCAGCTTTTCCTCCTCGGTTTCCAGGGTCACACCCGGAACCTGGACAGGATGGTCATTTTCATCCAATGCCACAAGGACAAGGTAGGCACGGTTTATCATATACCGCATTCCATCCAGTTTTTCAACATAAGTGGATACCCGAACCTCCATGGAGGTTCTCCCCACATAAGTAATCTGTCCTACGAGGAAGATTGTGCTGTTAACATAAGCAGCAGCCTTGAATTGCAGATTATCTATTGAAGCGGTAGTTACATTACAGCCGGAATGCCTTCTGGCTACCACAGCGGCAACAATATCAATCCATTCCATAAGTCTGCCTCCGAAAAGCCGGTTAAAGCCATTAATATGCTCGGGCATGATTATTTGTATTTGTTCTGTTTTAGAATCAGAAACTTTTTTATATATTTTTTTGTCCATCCTAACCTCCTAGTTGAGCATTTTCACGTATGTTATATTAATCAACCAGCTGGCAATACAGCTGTTTTATATATAAGCATATACTAATTTCTTGTAGATTTATACCCGGTTTCAATCAAAATAATCTCTTAGTTGCCTGGAGCAGGAAAAAAATAATGGTATTCACGGCTTTTTTTCTGATTTGACGAACCAGGAATAATTATCTATAATATTTAAAAATTATATTTGTAACATATATTTATAAAAGGCTTATTTATATATAGAGAGTAAATATACGAATGGAGTTCCAAATTGAAATTTACTAGATTTGTTTTAACAATTGTATTACCACTGCTGATGTTTTTATTTTTGGCTGTTAATGTTCTGAACAATAATATTCAGGCCTTTGATGCTTATGTTTATTCAATGGTTTCCAAAATCATATCCGGAAAAATGACCATTTTTATGAAATTCATTACTTTTCTGGCTTCACAACAGTTTCTAGGTATAATTTGTGCACTAGTATTCCTGAGCATCTTTACAAAAAAGCAAAAGTATTCCTTCTATGCTGCAATGGCAATTATAAATATATCTCTAAGTTCAATAATCAATGTGGGATTAAAATGGTTAATCAACAGAAACCGGCCGGATATTTTAAAACTGGTTGAGGTAACCGGGCTTAGTTTTCCAAGCGGACATTCGATGGCAGCAATTAGTTTCTACGGGTTTATAATTTATCTGTGCAGCAGATTCTATAAAGGTAAATATAAAAATCTGATTATTTTTCCGATTGTCATATTGATTGCTCTTGTGGGTTTGAGCCGGATATACCTGGGCGTTCACTATTCCAGTGATGTTTTGGGAGGTTTTTCCCTTGGGGTGCTTTGGCTTGGGGTATTTACCCTAATAATAGAAAAAGCACAGGAAAAACATGTATGAATTACCTGTAAATAAAAAAATATGCAGTGGAGAAAATAAGGTAAAATACTATTTTGAGGTGATGGCATGAAACGTATTTTACCTTGTTTATTATGTGTCAGCTTGTTATTTAACGTTTTTTTTGCAGTTAATAAAGTTAATGAAAGCAGACAGGTCATGCAGCAAAATAATTTGCTTGCACAAGCAGATGGAAATCAAATTCAGGTTATAGCAAAGAGACCATATATCAAAAGGGGTGAAGTAGGAGTTTTGGCATTAAGATGCACTCCCAACAACAATTGCAGGATTATATGCAGCTATAGGATAAGAGGCCAGGATTTTACAACCACACGAAACATAGTTGCAGGTAATGACGGTAGTGTTCTCTGTACCTGGAAAGTCGACAAAAATACCGATACAGGCACCTACCAGATTGAAGTGGTCAGCGGAGGAAGCCGGCTTGTTACAAACTATGTTGTTCAATAGGAAAACGGAAAATGGCTGTCTCATAATAAAATGATGAAATTCATGTATTGCATTCATTTTAGTCTGGAGACAGCCTCTTTTGTGCCTGAAAATAGTATGATAAAATAAGCAAGTACAGTATGTTTACTTCAAGAAACTGCAATTATACCGTTTATTTAAATATAATAACTGGTATTTGTGAAAGAAGGAAGCCAAAATGAAATATGTAGATCTGTCACAACCAATATATACAGGTATGCCGGTATACCCCGGAGATAGTGCTGTTGTACTTAAACATGATAAAGTTTACAGCAGGGATCACTACAACAACCACAGACTTGAGACGGGAATGCATGCGGGAACCCATATTGACGGAAGGATGCATATGCTTGATGTTGACGAGTATATCGGAAATATGCCCCTTGAGCAATTCAGCGGAAGAGGGGGGATAATACATTCTGAAAATGAGAGTGTTATTTCATTGAAACCCGGTTATCAGGAAATAATTGAAGGAAAAGATATAATCCTGTTTCATACCGGAATGGACAGATTTTATGGAAGTGAAAAATACTATAATGATCATCCTGTTCTGGACATATCAATCTGTAAATGTCTTGCAGCCAATAATATAAAGTTGGTCGGAGTTGATATGCCTTCTCCTGACAGGCTTCCCTTTGAAATTCATAAATTCCTGCTTCAAAATAATATTTTTATATTAGAAAATCTGACAAATCTTGATTTAATATCTGAAGCCGATGTATTCGAAGTATTTGCATTTCCCTTGAAAATCAATGCCGATTCCAGTATGGTAAGAGCAATAGCAAGAATTGACATTTAAACAGGAGAAAAAATAAAAATAAGGGTTGACAATACAATACTTAGCTCTTATAATATAAAAGTGTTCGGGAAACACCAATGCTCCAAACGCTTGAAAATGCGCCATTAGCTCAGTTGGTAGAGCACCTGACTCTTAATCAGGGTGTCCCCGGTTCGAACCCGTGATGGCGCACCAGAAGACTTCTACAAAAAGTAGAAGTTTTTTTATTGTCTAATAAAGTATTAATAAATAAAAGTATTAGTTTGCTGTCAGAATTGTAACATTGCATGAAGAGTAATGATATATTTAAGAAAATATTAACAAAAATGGTCAACCCCTATTGTGAGGGAGCAACATATTGGTTAAAATAGTTCTATAAAGTTACATAAAAGTTACAAGAAAGTTACATGAATGTTTTATCAGTTTGAATAAAGAAAAAATCTTATGGATGAAAAATGGTGGAATAATGCCGAATTTTAAACATAATGCCGTACAAATGGATGAGATAATTAATAAGACCATTAAGGCTCTTGATTCGGGTAAGATGGAAATAATTGAGATCGCAGAAAATTCCAGAAAAGAATGTTCGCGTCTTAAAGAAGAACTTGAAAGCCTGAAGATGCAAGTGGCTAGCAGCATTAACGAAATTGAGAATCTTGAATTTGCATTGAAGACAAGTAAGAAAAAGCTGTCCGACGTAAACAGGGATTTTAAGAAATACAGCCAGGAAGATCTGGCAAAAGCCTATCAGTCGGCAGACGATTTGAGAGTCAAGCTTGCTGTAAAACGGGAACAGGAAAGCTTTTTGATAAAGAGACGCAATGACCTTGAAATAAGGATCAGGGATTCGTTAAAGACCCTTGAAAGAGCCGACAATCTTATCGGACATGTGGGTATAGCGCTGGAATACCTGAGCAGCGATTTGAAGGGCGTGGGTGAGCAGCTGGATAATCTGCAGCAGAAACAATTACTCGGACTGAGAATAATCGAAGCTCAGGAGGAGGAGAGAAAGCGTGTTGCCAGGGAAATCCACGACGGGCCTGCACAGTCAATATCCAATGCTGTAATAAAGGCAGAGATATGTGAAAGGTTATTGGATAAAAATATTACAGAGTCCAAAACTGAACTGCAAAACCTTAAAAAGGTCATGAGAGATAGCTTGCAGGAGGTACGGAAAATCATATATAACCTGAGACCTATGGCACTTGATGATCTGGGGCTATTGCCAACTTTAGAAAGATATGTTATTTCTTTTAAGGAGACGACTGGAATAAATGTAACATTCAAGTGCAGAGGAATAGATGAAGAAATAAAGCCGGTTATCTCACTTACGGTTTTCAGAATTGTACAGGAAGCGCTGAATAATGTGCTCAAGCATTCCAAATCAAAGACAGCATGTGTTGCCTTGGAGAAAATCGACAAGAAACTCAGTATCATCATATTTGACAGCGGTGTGGGTTTTGATACCAAAACCATACGCATGACTAACTCGGATTTGTCCGGAGGATTTGGTCTTTTTAGCATGAAGGAGAGAGTTGCCCTGCTTGAAGGAGAATTTAACGTAGTGTCCGAAGAACAGAAAGGTACAAGAATAAACATACAAATACCACTCATTGATGAAGGGGAGGCACTCGTAAATGAACAAGATTAAAGTAATGATTGCAGATGATCATGCCATGGTTAGGCAGGGATTAAAAACAATTCTTGAGCTGGAGGAGGATATATGTGTTGTAGCACAGGCTTCTAACGGCGGTGAGGCAGTGGATCTCGCAAAATCACTCAAGCCGGATATTATTTTAATGGACATAAACATGCCTGTATTAAACGGGCTGCAGGCCATTAAAATGTTGAAGGAAGGAAATGACCGCTTTAAAATAATTGTTTTAACACTGCATCAGGATAGGGAGTATTTGTTTAAAACACTGCAAATGGGCTGTGAGGGCTACGTATTGAAAGATGCCGAGTCATCTGTACTGATTGAGGCCATAAGAAGTGTATTCCATGACCAGACCTTTATCCAGCCCAATATGACCAGCGAACTGGTCAAGGAATTCAACAGAGTTACACTGTATGAGCATGACAGGTCCTTGACCAACAATTTGACCACCAGAGAAATAGAGGTTTTAAAGCTCATAGCCGAAGGCATGATAAATAAGGAAATCGCAAAAAACCTTTACATAAGCGAAAAGACAGTCAAGAATCATATATCCAACATATTTAAAAAGCTTGATGTAAACGACCGGACCCAAGCCGCCATTTATGCATTCAAACACAACATCAAGGCCTGATTTGATAATCCCGGCCGGGGAATTTATTAAATTAAAGCATTAATAAATGTATTGACATTTGTACAATTTACATAGTATTATATTAATAATTTGAATAAAAAACTGCTGAGAACGGGAAAAGTAGACTGTTAAAAATCCAAAGAGAGCTATCGTACGGTGAGAGATGGTGATTTTGAAAAGTTGAAGCTCGCCCGGGAGCATTCCGGCTGAATAGTCAGGCCGGAACGGTCTTCACCGTTATAAGATTAAAGAGAATTCAATAAGCCAATTACACTATTGGTTGAATTAATTTGAGTGGTACCGCGGAACATGCTTTTCGTCTCATTTCTGAGATGAAGAGCTTTTTTATTGCTTTAATTTATCTGATTTAGACATTTATAATTTTGGGAGGTGCTTATATGGAAAAGCTTATTGAAATAACAGTTGGCGGAATGCTTGAGGAAATGGCAGGAAAATACCCCGACCACGAGTGCCTTTTATACTCTGATCGCCCCTTTAGAAAAACGTACTCGGAATTCAATTCCATATGCAACAGCGTTGCAAAAAGCTTTATGAAAATGGGTGTTAAAAAAGGTGATCATGTAGCCATGTGGGCCACAAATGTTCCGGAATGGCTGATTACGCTTTTTGCTACGGCGAAAATCGGCGCTGTTCTGGTTACTGTAAACACAAATTACAAGATTTTCGAGCTGGAATACCTGCTCAAGCAATCGGACAGCAATACTCTGGTTTTAATCGACGGCTTTAAGGATTCCAATTATATTCAGATACTAAATGAGCTATGTCCTGAGATAAAGGATTCAAAACCCGGGGAGCTCAATATTGAAAAGCTTCCTTTCCTGAAAAATGTTATCAGCGTCAGTGAAAACAAATACCCTGGAATGTTCGGCTGGTCTGATATGTTAGACATGGGAAGTGATATTCCAGATGATGAGCTCTATGCCATAAGCAGCTCCCTTGATTGCCATGATGTTATCAATATGCAGTACACCTCCGGAACTACAGGCTTCCCTAAAGGTGTCATGCTGACACACTACAACATAATTAATAATGGGAAGTGTATCGGTGACTGCATGCATTTTACCCACCAGGACAGATTGTGCATTCCGGTTCCGTTTTTCCACTGCTTTGGTCTTGTACTTGCCGTAATGGCCTGCGTTACCCACGGAACCACAATGATACCCCTTGAATACTATCAGCCTCTAAAGGTAATGCAGACGGTACAGGAGGAAAAATGCACCGCTGTGTATGGTGTACCCACCATGTTTATAGGCATACTTGAACACCCTGAATTTAATAATTATGACTATTCATCACTGAGAACAGGTATCATGTCAGGTTCCCCGTGTCCTGTAAAATACATGGAACTGGTGGTTGACAAAATGAATATGAAAGATATCACCATTCCTTACGGACAGACTGAAGCTTCGCCCGTTTGCACCCAGACCAGAATAGGGGACAGCCTGGAACGCAGAGTTGCCACTGTGGGCCGTTCGCTTCCATTTATCGAGTGCAAGATAGTGGACCCCGAAACAGGCAGGGATTTGCCTGACGGAGTACCCGGAGAGTTTGTTGCAAGAGGTTATAATGTTATGAAGGGATATTACAAAATGCCCGAAGCCACAGCCCAGGCCATTGACCCCGACGGCTGGCTACATACCGGTGACCTTGCCGTCAGGGATGAGCATGGTTATTACAAAATCACCGGAAGAATCAAGGACATGATAATAAGAGGCGGAGAAAATATTTATCCGAAGGAAATCGAGGAATTTTTGTATACGCTGCCTGAAATAAAGGATGTCCAGGTAATCGGTGTCCCCTCCAGAGCTTACGGTGAAGAAATAATGGCCTGCGTTGTTTTGAAGGAAGGCTGTACCATGACCGAAGATGATGTTAAGAATGCAGTGAGGTCACATATGGCAAGGCATAAGACTCCAAAATATGTGAGCTTTGTCGACAGTTTCCCGATGACTGCAAGCGGAAAGATACAGAAGTACAAAATGCGTGAAAATGCCATAGTTCAGCTTGGCCTGCAGGATGAAGCCGGTATTGAAACGGCTTGATAATTGTATTGATAATTGCATTTATAATTACTTTTCAGTTGATTTTAAAACAATTTTACAGCAGTAATTGGGTCAGCTTACCTTTACATTAAGCTGATACACTATTATAATTTATTAATAAGCTCATGATTGCCAGTCTAAAAAACTGGCAATTTGTTTAATATATAGAAATTTAATTTGTGGAGGAACAATGTCTTTAAGAGATGATTTAAAACAAAAAGTTTTGGTGTTCGACGGTTCAATGGGAAGGATGCTCTTTGAAAACGGGCTTGGGGTCGGAACCTGTCCCGAGGAATGGAATTTGTCACATCCAGAGATATTAAGGAAGATATACAAGGGCTATGTGGATGCCGGTTCGGATATTATCCAGACAAATACCTTTCAGTCCCACATTATAAAATTGGATGAATATGGCCTTAAGGACAAGCATTATGAGATAAATTATCAGGCTGCAAAGCTTGCAAAAGAGGTCGCCGGCGGTAAGTGTTATGTTGCCGCATCCATCGGACCTCTGGGAAAGTTGCTGGAGCCCTTTGGTGATCTGACTTTTGAAAAGGCATATGACACCTTTAAAGCTCAGATTATTGCTGTCGCGGATGGAGGTGCGGATATTATCAGTTTGGAAACCTTCACGGATATAAGCGAATTGAGGATTGCACTGCTTGCGGCAAAGGAAAATTGCAGCCTTCCTGTTATTTGTTCCGTTTCCTACGAACAGAACGGAAGGACCCTGATGGGGACCGAACCCGGCATATGTGCCGCAATACTGCATTCCATGGGAGCCGACTTGATAGGAACAAACTGTTCCTTCGGGCCTGAATATATGATCAGGATAGCAGAAAGCTATGGGAAAACGGGGCTCCCCTTCAGTGTGAAACCAAATGCCGGGCTGCCCGAAATAGTTGACGGCAAGCAGGTATTCAAGGAAACACCCGAAGGCTTTGCAGAGTTTGTACCAGAATTTTTGAGAAACGGTGCAAGACTGCTGGGCGGCTGCTGCGGTACAACTCCCCGGTATATAGCGGAGATTGCCAAACTGGTAAGGGAAACTGATGATGAAAATAAAGAAATTACAGGCATAAGGCCCGATGTGGATTATATCACCTCGGCTTCACAGAAGATATCCTTTGCAGCCATAGGTGCCGCCGGGCTGGGAAGGCTTGATGTGAATGCGGATGCGACATTAAGGGATTCTTTGAAGGATGGGGATATAGATGCCGTTACCGATGCAGCCATGGATCTTCTGGATGAAGACAGTGATATTATTATAGTAGATGCAGATCTGGAGAATTCAGAGGACTCACTGCTGCTGGCAAAGGTTGTCAAGGAAGCTCAAACCTATCTGAAACAGCCTTTTATCTTAAAATCCAACAACATAAAAGTGCTTGACGCCGCACTGAGAGTTTATAAGGGAAGAGCGGGATATATATCACATGCTCCTGAAGCGGCCGGAATGTTTGAAAAATATGGTGCTGTTGATTGCGGAGGCTTTTTGATCAATGAAAAATAGTTTAATTACATCACTTGTGGGCTACCTGATTGAAAAGGAATTTTTCAATTTGATAAGTCCTGAAACAGAGGGATTGGATTTCAGCAGTGGTACCACAAGCCTTATAAAGGATTTTCACGGTACTTCGGTGCTGCTGGAAATTATTGATGCAGACAGGATGGACAGCCGGCAGATAGCCATGTCCATGGAGCATGGAACTGCTCTCATCAATAATATCAATGGCAGGAATGCCACAGTGTTCAAGCTGTTCCTATTTGAAAGTCAGCCGGATACCGAAAGGCTTGATATCATATCGAAGGGACAGGCGGATATTACTGCAGAAAGAAAGTTCCTGAGGACATTTTCGGTAAATTGCTCGCAGGGTACTATTCAAAAGCATTTTACCGTACCGGCCTTTGATGCCCATATTGTCAGGACGGTAAAAAGATTTTTTGCAAAAAACCTTGATAAAAGCGGGACTACAGTTGAAGATATTCAAAGGCTTATTGAAAACAGGAAAAAAGATTATGAGATACAGCTAAAGGTAAAAAAGCCCTGGCTGACCTATGGGATAATAGTTATAAATATTGTTGTATGGCTGATAATCAAACTTATATCCATAAGGACCGGACAATCCTATTCCAATCTTCTGGTTCCTTTTGGAGCAAAAATCAATTCGTATATATTGCAGGGACAGTATTGGAGGTTTTTTACACCCATGTTTTTACACGCCGATGAAATCCATCTGGCTGTAAATTGTTATTCGTTGTTTATTGTTGGTTCACAGGTTGAGAAGCTTTTCGGGCGGGGACGCTTTGCATTTATATACCTGTTTTCGGGTATACTTGGCAATATTGTGAGCCTTGCCTTTTCAATAAATGTTGCTGTAGGAGCATCCGGAGCCATATTTGGCTTGATGGGTGCAATGCTGTTTTTTGCCTTAAAGCGTCCGTCCCTTTTAAAAAGCAGTTTTGGGGCAAACCTGATCACTACTGTAGTCATAAACCTTGCCTATGGCTTTATGAACAGCCGGATAGATAATAATGCTCATTTGGGTGGGTTTGCAGGCGGTTTTTTGACTACCGGCATAGTATATAATTCAAAGGAAGAAACCTCCAGGGACAGGCTTGTGAAAGTTGTGTCTCTTATAATGGCTGTAATTGTCACAATAGCAGCTACGCTGTACGGGTTTAACAATCAGAACAGCAAAATTGTTCTAATACTGACAGAAATGCAGACTTTCGAGACACAGGAAAATTGGGCCCAGGCTGAAAAGCTGGGAGAGGATATAATGGATTTAAGCCCCTCCAGCAAAAATATCCGTACAAGTGTGCTTTGGAGCATAACAAGAGCTGAAATAAATCAGCAAAAGTATCAAGAGGGAATACCGCATGCAGAGCAGCTTGTAAAAATAAGCCCTGTTGACGGTCACTTCCTGCTGGGATTTATATATTTTAATACCGCCCAGTATGACGCTGCCCGGGAACATCTTCAGAAGGCCAAGGAACTGGAGTCTCCATATATTGATACAATTAACCAGATGTTAACCAGGATTGAAGGAACGGCTAAGTAAATAATAATTATTAATTTAAACTGGCACAACAAGTTAATGTAATAAAATATATGGGGAATATTTCCACGAAACATATTGTCTGTAATATTTATTATACAATGTAGGTGGAAGCTTGGACTGGTTTTAAAACATCCATTTGGGTAAAAACACAAAAGTTAATAAGGAGGTTTGTTATGAAGAAATTTGTTAGCTTAGTATTGATTCTGTTTCTACTGGCCTCTGCAATCCCGTGTTTTGCGCAAGAAGTTGACTCAACAAATGTTCAGCTGATACCGTTGGTACCACCCACCACATTCTTCAGTTTTGCCTCGGATACCTTTCACAGCGGGCCTACTTTCACCGGCTTCGGCGGTACCGGCACTTTCAGCAGCAAAGCTGAAGTAGACCTGATGGTTGACTTGAATGATGATAATTATGGAGGTACGGTGACATTCTTATCTAATCTTAACTTGAAAGCCGAAGCATATGATTATCAAGTATACTATATCGGTTCCCAATACCTGCATGTATGGAAGGTTTATGCCGAAATGACATTTACACATGTCAACCCCGGTGTAATAAATGCAGATATCCTGGGTATCGGTTTCAAAGAGGGAGTATTGACCAGCTGGTCTCCAAACCCATACACACTGGGTGAGACCATGACCCTGCAGGATTCTCAGAGTGCAGATCAAAGCATATATATGAATTCACTTCCTCTGCTTAAGGGTATCGGAGTTCCCCAGGAGTATCTGGCCAATTCCAGGGACCTGGCATTTACATTTACAAATGTCCGCTCGGCCACAAGTAACGGCAATCCTAACAATCTGGTCAATATAAGCAAGGAAGGAATATTCAAGGATGATTGGAAGGCTGAAGGCAGTTTTTCAGCATCAGCGTCGCTTAAATAGCAATTGATAGGCTCAATTGTCGTGAATAAACCTGAAAAGCTTAATTAGTTAGGGCTTCCTGCCGCAAATGGATGTAAACTGCTGATCACTGAACTTCTCATGTATTCTTTAATAAAACATTCGTAACATATATTAAATAAAAAACTGCTTTTGGTAAACAGAAGCAGTTTTTTTATTTAACTATACAGCTATTACTTTATCATGCCTGCAAAGTATCTGTGAAAGCTCAGGTCGGCCGTCAGTTCGGGATGGAAGGACGTTGCCAGCATATGTCCCTGGCGGCAGGCTACAATGTGTTCATCCAGCTTTAATAATATTTCAACCTGGGGGGCAACGCTCACCACATAGGGTGCCCTGATGAAAACCAAAGGTATTTTGCCGGCAGACAGTCCGGGCAGATCCACACTGGTGGTGAAGCTGTCCAGCTGCCTTCCGTAGGCGTTTCTCATAACTTCTATATCCATTGCTTCAAGATATCTTCTCTCATCATTGGCAATGTTTTTGGCCAGAATTATCATGCCTGCACAGGTACCCCATACCGGCATTCTGCTTTCTATGCGGACTTTAAGCGGGCCGGTAAGCTCAAAGTCGGCCAGCAGCCTGCCGATGGCCGTGCTTTCGCCTCCTGGGATAATAAGTCCGTCTATGTATTCAATGTCACTTTTATATTTTACAAGGACAGGTTCTACATTCTCTACCCGGCCCAGCATGTCAAGATGTTCCTGAACCGCCCCCTGCAGGCCTAGTACTCCTATTTTTTTCATAAAAATTTCCTTTCGTGGGCAACATTGATTATATGTTTTAAAGAAAAATTCATTTTACAATCTTCCTTTTTACCAGCCTCTGGAGGCAAGGAGGCTGTTTCCCGACAACTCTCTCACATCTATGGAATCCATGGCAGTACCCAGCTCTTCAGATACTTCTGCAATAACGGCCGGATCGTTGAAATAGGTTGTAGCCTTAACTATGGCGCGGGCTCTCTTCTCCGGGTCGGAGGATTTAAAAATGCCCGACCCCACAAAAACGCCGTCACAGCCCAGCTGCATCATGAGAGCCGCGTCGGCAGGTGTAGCTATACCGCCGGCAGCAAAATTGATGACAGGAAGCTTGCCGTGCTCATGGACATAGATCACCAGATCGTAGGGTGCGCCCAATTCTTTTGCAATAGTCATAAGTTCCTGCTTTGAGGCGCTTTGCACCTTGCGCATTTCGGAAGTGACGGTCCGCATGTGTCTTACGGCTTCCACCACATTGCCTGTGCCGGCTTCACCTTTTGTTCTTATCATAGAGGCGCCTTCACCGATTCTTCTCAAGGCTTCGCCAAGATTTTTGGCGCCGCAGACAAAGGGGACTTTGAAGGCATGCTTATCTATATGGAAATCTTCATCGGCAGGAGTGAGAACTTCACTTTCATCTATATAGTCAATTGACAGGGATTCAAGTATCTGAGCCTCAACAAAATGACCTATGCGCACTTTGGCCATGACAGGGATGGACACCGCACTCTGTATTTCCCTGATCATTTTTGGATCGGACATTCTGGCAACTCCGCCCATTTTCCTGATGTCGGAGGGAACCCTTTCAAGGGCCATAACAGCAACCGCGCCTGCTTTTTGGGCTATCTCGGCTTCTTTTGCGTTTACAACGTCCATTATTACTCCGCCTTTAAGCATTTGTGCCAGGTTTTTGTTTAATTCATATCTTTCAGTCATTGCAACATTCTCCTTTACTTATTAAAGAATTTTTATTATACTAAATTGTATCGAAACAATTTAGGTAAATTCTATTTAAATTTTGTATATTCTTACATAATGGAACTGATAAGTCAATATATTTAATCAAATGGCGGAGGCAAAATGAGTATTGTAACGATACAATTTAATAATGATAAACAACCAAAGTATTTACAGCTATTCGAACATATAAAAAAATTGATAAGCGGAGGCCAATTGAACCCCGGAGAGAGGCTTCCAACCGTCCGGAATCTGTCCCGGAGCCTGAATGTAAACAATATTACAGTTGTAAATGCATACAAGCAGCTGGAAATCCATAAATACGTCACTGCCAAAAAGGGAAGCGGTTATTTTGTATCAAACATAAAAATGCAGAAGGAAGATACCCTTTCCTCCGGCGATCTTGGAATGTCAATTGCACCAGATACAATAAATTTTGCCAGTGCTACGCCGCATCCATCCATTTTTCCGGCAGAATCCTTCAAGGAATGCATAATCGAAGTTCTTGAAAGAGACAGGGGTTTTGCCTTCGGATATCAGGAGAGCAATGGGTTTATTCCTTTGAGAAACTCCATTCTTGAGTATCTCGCAAGGAAGTATAATATCAGAGCGGCAAATGAGGAAAATGTGCTGATAGTCTCGGGGGCACAGCAGGGAATTGACCTTGTGGGAAAGGCATTGTTAAATCCTGGAGATTATGTCGTTACTGAGAATCCCACTTACGACGGTGCCGTTGCCGTATTCAAATCAAGGGGCGCCCGTGTGGTGGGGGTCAACATGGAGGAGGATGGCATTGATTTGATTGATCTTGAGAAAAAGATCAGAATATGCAAGCCCAGGCTCATATACCTCATGACCTGTTACCAAAATCCCACAACAGTAAGCTACAGCCGCCAGAAATTGAACCAGGTCCTACAGTTGATCAGGAAGTATAATATTTATGCGGTTGAAGACGATTCCATGTCAGAACTTAATTTTGACAATGGGGAGTTGACGACATTAAAGTGCCTGGATAAAGAGAATACCTGCGTAATTTATTTGAAGAGCTTTTCCAAAATACTTATGCCGGGATTGAGAGCGGGGTGTATGATAATTCCCGATGTTTTGGTGAAGGATTTTACCAAAATCAAGCATAACACTGACCTATCGTCATCCGGTCTTATACAGAGGGCTTTGGATCTGTATTTCAGAACAGGAAAATGGGAGGAGCACCTCCAGTACATGAAAGAAATATACAGGGGAAAATATGAATTCATGCTGGCCCAGCTTGAGAGATTGGAGAAGCTGGGAGTTAAATATCACAGGCCTAACGGAGGGTTGTATTTCTGGATCAGCCTGCCAAAGAAGCTTTCAGCACAGGACATTTATAATGAATGCAGGGCAAACGGATTGGTGCTGATACCCTCGGGAGTTTTTTACGAACTGGATAATAAAAGTAAGGACAGAAGCCTCAGATTGAGCTTTGCATCCTCAAACATTGAAGAAATAAGGTGCGGTATGGCAATTTTGGAAAAGTGTCTGGATGATACAATACCTGCTGTTGACATTATGTAATTACGTGTAGAGTAATGGGGGGAATTTCTTCTTTAGAATCAGGTTCCCCTTATAATATTTTCTGAACAGGTTATGTGTAAGGCCATAATCAATTATAACTGGGGTTCCGTTAATAAAGCCCCAACTGGATGCACGCCGCAAATCTCCAGTACCCAGATCATTATTTTTTAAATCTGCATGGAGGTTATTTACTTTTAACAATGAATTAATATTATTAACTTTATAGTAGGAATAAACTGTTCTCATTTTCCTGATCCTTTTTGCACGGGCCATGACCAGAAGCCTGTTGTCCTCAGAAATATAGGGTATTTCGGCAAAAAGCCGGGAGTTACTGCTGCTATAAATATCGTATTCGGTTTTGTTTTGCTCTATACCACGGATATCTTTGGCCATTTTTACGACATACCCGTTATTCATGTTGAACACTCGCCTGCAGGAGCCCAAACCAATAAGTCTGTATTCACCGTTTTTAATTTTGTTTAGAATATCCTGATAATTATAATCCATATATCACACAACACATTTTAATCATACTACAGGATATTAGCCGAATGTCGGGTGTGTTACAATAAATAAAAACATATAAAAAAGCACATAAAAAGCATAGCTTTGGCCTTGACGAATATTTTCTGTTGATGTATGATAATTTATAAACTACAAAGTCGGTTTTATTGACTATGGACAATAAATCGGCGGGTAAATAAAATAATATTATAAATATGATGACTGGAAAGAGTAGAAGGCAATTGGCTTCAAAGAGAGTGAACATTTGGTGGGAGTTCACAGGTTCAAGCTTTTGAAAATCATCCATGAGTTGCAGCCTGAATGAAACGTAGGTAAGGTGTGCCGGTGACGAGCCGTTATAGAATGAAGTGATTATTGTCACGTTTTAATTTTTATGTCAGGATTATTAGTATGTGACAAAATAAATTGGGTGGTACCGCGAAAACAGCCTCGTCCCTTAAGAGCCAACTTTATTGGCTTTGGGAACGGGGCTTTATTATTGTCAGGAAACCAATTTGCTTCTGTTTGAACACCGAAGCATCAGCACGGTTAAATAAACTATGAAATCAATAATTAAATTTGGAGGTATTGTAAATGTCAGAAGATTACGGAAAGACCTTGAATTTGCCGCAGACAGACTTTCCAATGAGAGCAAATCTGCCGCAGAGAGAACCTGAATTCCTGAATAAATGGGAAGAGATGGATATTTATCATAAACAGCTTGAAAAGGCTAAGGGAAGACCTGCTTTTATATTGCATGACGGGCCGCCTTATGCAAACGGCGGAATCCATCTGGGTACTTCTTTAAATAAAATATTAAAGGATATTGTTGTTAAATACCACAGCATGGCAGGCTACTATACTCCGTATGTGCCGGGCTGGGATACACACGGACTTCCCATAGAGCAGAGAGCAATAAA
This sequence comes from Ruminiclostridium cellobioparum subsp. termitidis CT1112, assembly GCF_000350485.1. GTDB lineage: Bacteria > Bacillota > Clostridia > Acetivibrionales > DSM-1351 > Ruminiclostridium > Ruminiclostridium termitidis. The sequence goes on along the minus strand of NZ_AORV01000021.1, from coordinate 240,495 downwards.
GGAATTGGGTCTCAAGAGGCATGAGGTGGGCCCTGTGGTGTTCAGAGAAGCCTGCGAAGGGTTTGCAATGAAATACCTGGACATCCAGAGGAATGCCTTCAAACGCCTCGGAGTGAGAGCTGACTGGGAAAATCCATATATCACCTTAAAGCCTGAATTCGAAGCCAGACAGATAGAGGTTTTCGGAGAAATGTGCAAAAAAGGGCATATATACAAGGGGCTGAAGCCTGTTTACTGGTGCCCTGACTGCGAAACCGCCCTGGCAGAAGCCGAAATCGAATATGCCGACGACACGACCCTGTCAATATACGTTAAATTTCAGGTCAAGGATGATAAGGGACTGTTTGGCGGAGTGGCCGATAAGGACAAGATCAACTTTGTAATATGGACCACTACCACATGGACACTGCCTGCAAACCTTGCAATATGTCTGAATGAAAATTTTGAGTATTCCATAGTTAAAGCAAACGGCGAATATTACGTTTTTGCAACCGAACTGGTTGAAAATACCATGAAAGCGGCCGGCATAGCTGAATATGAGACTGTGGCCAAATACCGGGGTAAGGACCTCGAAGGAATAGTGTGCAAGCATCCTTTCCTGGACAGGGATTCACTGGTCATATTAGGTGACCACGTAACTCTTGAAGCCGGTACAGGCTGCGTTCACACAGCTCCGGGACACGGTGCCGAGGACTTTATCGTCTGTCAGAAATACAAGATACCCACAGTGGTGCCTGTTGACAGCAAAGGTTACCTGACAAAGGAAGCGGGACCGTTTGCAGGCTTGTATTATGAAAAGTCAAATTCCGCCATCATAGAGAGACTGACACAGGACGGAAGGCTTCTGGCCTCTGAAAAAATATCCCACCAGTACCCACACTGCTGGAGATGTAAAGAGCCCATCATCTTCCGTGCAACCGAACAGTGGTTTGCATCAATAGACAGCTTCAGGGACGATGCTCTTGAGGCCATAAAGACTGTCAAATGGGTTCCTGAATGGGGACAGGAAAGAATAACCAATATGGTTAAGGACAGAGGAGACTGGTGTATTTCAAGACAGAGAATCTGGGGAGTACCTATTCCCATATTCTACTGTAAAGACTGCGGCAAGGAATTGATAACCGACGAAAGTATCAAAGCTGTTGCTGATCTCTTCAGAGAAAAGGGGTCAAATGCATGGTATGCACTTGAGGCATCTGAAATTTTGCCGAAGGATACCAAATGCTCCTGCGGACATGGGGAGTTTACAAAAGAGACCGATATCATGGATGTTTGGTTCGACAGCGGCTCCAGCCACGCGGCAGTATTGGAGGAAAGAGATGAATTGGCATGGCCTGCAGACTTGTACCTGGAAGGCAGTGATCAGCACCGCGGCTGGTTCCAGTCATCATTGCTGACATCTGTGGCTACAAGAGGAGGCGCACCTTACAGGAAGGTTCTGACTCACGGCTATGTTATAGATGAAGAAAAGAGAAAGATGTCAAAATCACTGGGTAACGGTATCGACCCGGCTGATGTAATAAAGGAATACGGTGCCGACATATTAAGGCTTTGGGTTGCTTCCTCCGATTACACCACTGATATAAAGATATCAAAGGACTTGTTGAAGCAGCTCTCGGAAGTTTACAGGAAAATCAGGAATACTGCAAGATACATCCTGGGTAATATTAACGGCTTCAACCCGGACACCGACAGAGTTGACTACAGCGAGATGAACGAGCTTGACAGGTGGGCGCTGTACAAGATGTCAAACCTGATCAGAAAGGTTAACGATGCCTACAGCTCATATGAATTCCATATGATGTTCCATGCAATACACAATTTCTGTGTTGTTGACATGAGTAATTTCTATCTGGATATAATAAAGGACAGACTTTACACATCAAAGGCGGATTCAAAGGAAAGAAGAGCTGCGCAGACAGTAATGTACGAAATACTCCAGGCTCTGGTAAGGATGCTCACTCCCGTATTGGCATTCACAACAGAGGAAATATGGCAGTTTATGCCGCACAGAGCAGGTGATGATATTGAAAGCATTCAGTTCAACAGCTGGCCTGAAGTCAATGAAAAATATATAGATACTGCTTTGGCTGAAAAGTGGGATAGGATACTTGCCCTTCGTTCGGATGTTTCAAAGGCGCTTGAAGTCTCAAGGGCCAACAAGATAATCGGGCACTCCCTGAATGCCAAAGTGACAATATTTGCCGATGGAGCCGATTACGATTTCATAAAGAGCATCGAAGCCGACCTGGTAACAATATTCATAATTTCCGATGTCGAGCTCAAAAAGCTCCAGGAAGCACCTGCAGAGGTTCAGAACGGTGAAGAAATGCCAGGCATAAAAATTGCTGTAGAGCAGGCGACCGGGGAAAAATGTGAAAGATGCTGGATGTACAGTGAATATGTAGGCAAAGATGAAAAGCATCCCACACTTTGCAGGAGATGTTCGGAAGTAATTGATTAATGCATCAGATACAGGGCCGGGTATACCTGGCCCCGTACATATGGGACATGGAGTGTAAAATGATTAGACATACTATTAACTTAAAGGAAAGAAGCTATCCGATTTGTATAACAACAAATTTCGATGAATTGGGCAAAGCTGTTTTATCCTTGAGAACCGGTAAAAAAGTAATGATTGTCACCGACGAAAACGTGGACGGATTTCATTCGGAGGAATGTATCAGCAGACTTGAAGAAAGCGGGTTTGAAGTATACAAGCACGTGCTTGTTCCCGGCGAAGAGCACAAGACTATTGACGCCGTTTACGGAATATATAAAAAGCTGATAGAATACAAACTGGATAGAAGCAGCTCACTGGTTGCTTTGGGAGGGGGCGTGGTCGGAGATATATCAGGCTTTGCCGCCGCTACATACATGAGGGGCATCAATTTCATCCAGATTCCTACGACATTGCTGTCACAGGCCGACAGCAGTGTCGGGGGCAAGACCGGGGTCGATTTCGACGGACACAAAAATGCCGTTGGAGCTTTCTATCAGCCAAAGCTGGTATATATGAACGTCAATACCATAAAAACACTTCCGAAGCGTGAAGTTTCGGCAGGGCTGGCAGAGGTAATCAAACATGGTTTTATTATGGATGAAGAGTTCTGCGAATATCTGAACTATAACGCTCAAAAAATCTTTGCTTTTGACGAAAATGTCCTTCAGTTTCTGGCAAAAAGAAACGTGTCAATAAAAGGCAGTGTCGTTGAACAGGATGAGAAGGAGGACGACCTGAGAGCTGTTTTGAATTTAGGCCACACAATAGGTCACGCTATTGAAACTGCCCGGAATTTCGAACTTCTGCATGGTGAATGTGTTGCCATAGGTATGGTGGGAGCTTTCAAACTGTCAAGGTATATGGATATTCTGCCGGAGTCGGTTGTAGATCAGGTCAAGGCAATGCTTGTGAAGCTGGAACTTCCCGTATCGCTTCCGGGTATGGATGTTGACAGGGTTTTTGATCAGATATTCTATGATAAAAAGGTGAAGGACAACAAGCTGAAATTCATACTTCCGAGGAAAATAGGGGAAGTATTCCAGTGTACCATAGAGGATACCGGATTGCTGAAAAAAGTATTATTCGATCTTGCTAAATAAATATATATACACAAGTTGGAATTTTAAAACAGCCGGAAAAGTTTTCCGGTTGTTTTTTTGTTATGCATTAGTTATTTTTACCCAAGGTATAAATAAAGTAAAACTAAACAAACATAATGTTATAAGAAATGACAAAAGAAAGGAGTTAGTCTTGCAGATGTCAAACAATAATCAACTTCTCGATTCTTTGAATAAAAAAATCGACGAAATGTCCTTGAAAATGGAAAAAATGAAATTTGTTGATTATGTTTATTTTCTGGAGCATCCCAGGAAGATGCTATGGGCTAACTTTATAAGCGGAATGGCAAGGGGCTTTGGTATTGCAATAGGTTTTACACTTTTAGGCGCCGTGGCCATTTATGTACTGAATAAAATAGTTCAATATAATCTACCTTATATTGGAGAGTTTATAAGTGAAATTGTAAAGATAGTCCAAAGCAGTATGCGCAACGTCAGATAAAATATTAGGGAGGCGGCCATATGGAAAAATATAGATTGGACCAATTAAAGGGAAAACTTAAAGAACAGGAAAAGCAAATGATAAATACAATCAAAACAATGCATGAAAACGGTGATGCAGATATGAGCGAACATTATCCAACAGAGCTGTCCAATTACGACAATCATCCTGCAGACCACGGAACTGAGCTGTATATACTTGAGTTGAATATGGCACTGAAGGTTCATGAACAGACAAAGCTGAATGATATTCAAAAAGCGCTGAAAAAAATTGACAATGGCACCTATGGAATATGCGAGCATTGCCAAAGGGAGATAGATTTCGGAAGACTTAACGCAAAGCCCAGTGCAGGCCTGTGCTACGAATGTGAAATGAATCTTGAAGCTAAAGAAATAAATACTGCCGATCAGCAGTATGGTGAAATATTTGATTCTCCTTTCGGAAGAAAGTATCTTAATAAACAGGAGGATGATGAATTTGAGGGTATTGATATTCTGAACGATGTTTTGAAATACGGTTCATCGGATTCACCTCAGGATATGGGAGGATATGCCGATTTTGAAGAATATTATACAAATGAGCTGGACAACCAGGGGATTGTAGAGGAAATAGACAAGATTTCCAATCAGCAGTACAAGGACCAGCTTCCGTAATCTATAAAGTACGCGCCTGAAATCAGTGCATTTCATCATAAGTGATCCATCTATCTGCAATTTCAGGCGCGTACTTTTAAAGGATTTTGCTTCTATGGCTCAAAGCTGTTATAATGGTAATATTCCTAGAAAATTATACATATGAGGTACGGATGAAAGATTATAGCAAATACCTGATTATTAGTGATCTGGATGGTACACTGATTAATTCACAACATGTAATTTCAAAACAGAACCTGGCAGCAATCAATTATTTCACTGAACAAGGCGGGCGCTTTGCCATAGCCACCGGGAGAACAATTCAAAATACAAGACCCTTTATAAAGAACCTGGAACTCAATGGTCCATGCATTCTTTACAACGGCGCCGCTGTTTATGATTTCCATAGTGAGAGGATCCTCGGAGCGGAGTATCTTGAAAAGGAACTTCTGGTTGATTACATAAATTATTGTCTGGACACCTTTGATCAAATGGTGGTTGAAATATTTACTCCCGAGGGAATGTATACGGTTTCTCCTGAAAGCAATGTGGATGAATATGTGTTACGGGAAGAACAGCCGTTTATCAGCTCGGAATTAAAAGAGATGCTGAAAAACAATTGGTTTAAATTGATACTGAATGATAAGCGTGACAAACTTCTGGAAGCTAGAAGTGCTTTGGAAAAATTCGGGCTAAGTGTAAGTTTTGATAATGTTTTTTCTTTCGAATTTTATCTGGAAATTCTAAAGAAGGGTATTTCAAAGGGCTCGGCATTACATAGCATGAGAAAATTGGAGCATTTCAGGGACAAAACCATAATAGCAGTGGGAGATTATGATAATGATATTGAAATGATAAAGTTGGCTGATGTGGGGATAGCAGTGGAAAATGCCAGTGAAGACGTCAAAATGGTAGCTGATATGATTACTGTCAGTAATGACTGCCATGCCATTTATGAAATTATCCATAAAATAATTCCCGGATTATAATTTAGAATTGAATTAATAGGAATTTCATGTTAATATAAATTTGTTTGATTCAGATTGGTGATTCTTAATCATCACGTCTGTGATTGCTGATAAGATTAGGTGGCATTTTTAAAACCATTTAATATATAAAACCGGGAATGTAAGTCCCGTCCTCACATATATGCTGGTGTGGCTCAAAGGCAGAGCAGCGGTATCGTAAACCGCAGGTTGTCGGTTCGATTCCGACTACCAGCTCCAATGAAAAAACGTGCAGTTTCAATAGCTACACGTTTTTTGTTGCTCATTCGTAACGAGTAAAGTGACAAGTGCTAATGTGAGTTTCGTATCCAACCATCAACGCTAAGTCATGTCTAAAGGCTATGAGGAAGAACAGTCAGGACTTAAGGAGCGGCGGAATCATCTCACCGAACTGATTACCCGCGCTGAGTCGGCGTATGAAAACATCGATAAATTCCTGCCGATTATACAGAAGTATACTGATATCAATGAACTCAATACGCACATTCTAAATGAACTGATACAGAAAATTGTTGTATATGAAAAGACGGACAATCCTGACGGCAGCAAAAGCCAGCGGGTGGATATCCATTATAAATTCATCGGGTATGTGGAGATGAAAGAGATGTTTGGGCTGCCGATGGTCATGGTAATGGCGAAGGATGTTGAAATTGATGATGTGCTGATAGCAGAAGCCAGAGGAGTGGCGAAAGAGTTTGCGGGATAGAATCCGGATTGTGAATGGAGGAATATCTTAGTATAATAAATCTAAATATCAGAACCTTCCAAGATTAAAACCCCTCGAAATCGATGGGTTTTAATCTTGGACTACTTAAATTACTTCGCAGCGAGGTAATTTATTTTATATACGGAGGTGGATTCGTGGATTATTTTCTGGTATTAATATTTGCTATAATAGTCATTGCTTTGATTGTTGTCTTAACAATTTATTTAAGAAGAAAAGCTATTTTCAATGGCAATGATGTTCTATGCCCTGAAAAATCTGCTTCCATCACTCCCGAGACGCTTGAGGTAGAAAGTGTGCAAGGTGAAATAACCATACCGATAGAACGACTGCCTGCGACGATTAAAATTGAAGAAAAGAGTCTATTTGAAATTACTGACCGTACAGTTATTGCTCGAATTTCACAAACAATTCCAGCTGCAGTGGAAACTGCAGCAAAAACAATTACAAACAAAGCACTTAAAAATGTTGAATTATACAAGGCGGTTATTCCCAGTGGCGCTACACTCGCAGAATCCAAACAAATGGAAGGGGCTGTGCGAGGCTTTTATCGGGGGGCAAAAGGAATTAAAGGGCAAGCAAATTTAGTCAAAGTAGACCCTGCGAAAATTTCCAAGGCTACCAAGATAGCTAATGGTGTTGCAAATGTAATGAATGTTGGCTCATTGGTTGTTGGTCAATACTATATGTCAGAAATTAATTCTAAGATTGAAACTTTGAAGAAGAGTGTAAATAAGATTAGTGATTTTCAAGAGCGAGAATTTAAAAGCCGGATTCTATCATTAATTGCTTTGGTAGGAGAAATATCTAATTTTAGTTCAGAAATTCTGGAAAGTGATGATTTGCGGAATCGGAAACTGCACGCTTTGGATGATTTTAAAAAAGAAGGAACTCAATTACTTCAACAGGTTAATTTATCCATGGATGATATAATAAAGAAAAATCAAAAGCCAGATTACAGGGAATATCAAGAAAAGGTTGATGACTTCAAGATTTTGCTCGAATATCAACAAATATTGATGACAGTATTAGAAGAAATCAGTAAGCTGACATATTTACTTGGTAAAGGCGAAAACTCGAATGAGATGAGCTATTCAATATTTAACACATATCTGCAACAATCAAATCAGATACGGTTGTCATTAGAAGAATGGCATAAAAGACAAGTGGAGTCACATGGCATTGATGTAAATAAGAACCGAAGAAGCAGAAAAGGTATTGAAGGGTTCTTTGCTGCAATACCCGGCTTAATTGATGATGATTTGAATTATAAGGGGCTTGAGGATGGATTAGGGAAAAAAATAGATGCTCAAACAACGCAAAGCCAGTTAATTTCCAATGAGCCTGAAGATATATATGATAAGGACGTTCAGATTGTTATTAAAGAGGGTAAATACTACTATTTGCACGAAGGATCCAATATGCAATAATGATAGAGTAGTAAATGCTGTCTGCAAAATGAAGGCACGTGATCACGGATTGAGTTTCTGCACATAATATGTTATTATAGCGTCAATAATACCAATAAAAAATGCACATTATAATAACACAAGAAAGGAGTTCTTGTTTATGGAGCGTCTCACTTACGGTGAGTTTATCACGAATAAAATAGCCGACATCCCGTATGGTCAGGCATTTCAGACTGACGTCATAGCCGAAGCAATGGCTGAAGAATATAAGGCTAAACCGATTATCAACGTCACCTTGAAACGCCTAGCAGACAGGGGCTTGATTGAGCGTTTTCAAAAAGGCGTTTATTATCGTGCCAAACAAACGGCCTTCGGCAAGGCTCGTCCAAGAGAAGAACTACTTGAAGCACAGCTCCTTACCTGCCGCGGCAATGAAATCATCGGCTATGAGACAGGTTTTTCTCTCATGAACAAAATAGGATTGACAACGCTTGTCCCCACGAAACGTGAGATAGCCACCAATGCCTATCATAAAAATGTAGATGACAGATTCATCATTGTCAGGAAGCCGGTTGTTACAGTCAACGCCGGAAATTTCCGCTATCTGCAGTTCCTCGATGTCATCAGCGACTTGCCGGAGGCGTCTGTTGATGCGGCGAATCCTAAAGCAATACTACACAGCTTCGCAGCAAAAAATAAATTAGACCCTATTGTTGTGCTGACATATGCCAGACGTTTTTATTCGAAAAAGACGCTTCTCATTCTGGTTGATATACTGGTGGAGCAAAATACAAAAAAACCGCAATTCGCCAGCGATTTGTGGTATAATAATACTGTAAAAGGAGTTGATTCTATGTCTCCGGAATTGCATGCTCGTCGTCTGGCAGCAGTAAAGCTTGCCAACGCTGTGAATAAAATAGAAGGCGTCCCTGTCTCCTCTCAAGCTAAAACGCTCTCAGCTAAGTGGGCACGGGGAGAGATTTCAGGCGCGGAAATGAAAGCCACCCTTATAGCAAAGCATAAACAAAGCTAAGGGGGTTGTTTATGAATGATCCGTATCTTTATAAAGACAGCTCTGTTTTGCGCAATTTATTTAATATCCATGACGAGAAGGAATTGGATATTGCCGAAGCGGAACTATCACAAGCCAACATGATGCTGCTTTATGAGCAAGGATTTGATGACTTTTCTACACAGGGAATAAAGACAATTCATAAGGTTCTGTTTGAAGATGTATACGATTGGTCGGGAAAATTCCGGACTATAAACATCCAAAAGCGAGAACCTTTGTTAGCAGGGATAAGCGTTTGGTATGCTGATTCCGACAATATCAAAAAGGATTTGGACTCGGCATGGAAAGCAATTAAAAAAGTTCAATGGGGCCGCCTTAGCCGTGAAGAGTTCGCTGTACAGATTGCCCGGCTGTTCCCTGCACTATGGCAGGCTCATCCCTTCCGCGAAGGGAATACGCGAACCATCGTAATGCTGATGACTTTTTTCGTTGAGCATTACGATTATTACTTTGATAAAGAGCTTTTGGCTGCCAGTGCCGGATATGTTCGCAATGCCTTTGTGATGGCCAGCCTCGGACAATATTCGGAATATGAACACCTTGAAAAAATCCTTCTGGACGCCATCTGTACAGAGGCAATCGAATACAAGGACGATTTAGACCAAGAGGAATCACTTCCTCAAGGTGAGAAATCTGAGAAGTATAAGACAGATTACAAGCCGGTAGCGCATGAATACCGGGCTGACGACGAGGAAAAGGAAAAATAATGTATACTACCTTACGAACAACCAGCGGTTGTCGGTTCGATTCCGACTACCAGTTCCAATGAAGTTAAATCCTCAGAATTGCAATGGTTCTAAGGATTTTTTTATGCATATGTAACAAATGATATGGGTAAGCTGTCTGCTTATCATTAATTTATATGGGCTTTAAGCCTGTTGAGTATGAGTGCGTTTCTCGCAGAGAAATGAGCCATGCGAAACAATAAACTGATAGGCAAACCGATTTCAAAACAACAACTTCAATCAATTTGCGCTGGTTTTGGCAGATACTAACAGAGACCTGGCAAAAACAGAACTTACTCATACTCTCCAGCATTGCCGAATTGCAGCTATTGATGACGGAAAAAGAAATATTGGTAATGGTATGTATTATAAAAGATTATAAATGCTTAGGATTGTTAGCTGGAGGAAAAAAATATGCTTCTGACATTGGAAACAAATCGTCTTATTCTTCTTCCGTGGAAAGTAGAATATGCAAAATATATGCTTGCTTTTGCATCAAGTGAGCGTATTATAAATTCTGCGGGTGGTTGGAACTTGATTGACAGCGAAAAAAAGGCAAAGGATAAAATAGGCAGTTTTATTCGAAGAGAGGCCGACGAGTGGGCAATTGCATTAAAAGCAGATACATTTCCACAAATAATCGGTTCTATTGGCATGAGCAAAGTTGCATTTAAAAATTTAAACTTATGCTTTGACTTTGGGTATTTGCTTGCAGAGGAATACTGGGGTTAGGGGATCGCCGCAGAAGCGGTACAGAAGATAATGCAGTATGCTTTTATAGGCTTAAAATGCGACGTTATGACTGTTTCACATAAGGTTTTTAACCAGCGTTCCAAAAGAGTTATAGAGAAATGCAAATTCAAATTCCGCGGCATATATCCGAAACATAGCCAGGATAACCCTAATGCAAAGGCATGTTACTATCTGACTCGAGAAGACTTTATTGAATTATTTAATATATCGGGAATGAGTTTTGAGTGTATCAATGCCGACGGAATAGACAAGTACAGTAGGAAACCAACGCCAAGAAGCGGTAATTTACAAAAGCAAACCAGGCAGGTCAAGGGAAGTCCTTACAGTCTTGAGAATCCCATAAGAAAAATTAACAAAATAAATTATATAAAAGAACCTACAGGTTATTTATGTGGGCAGTCCTGTATAGCTATGCTGGCTGACGTATCTGTGGACGAAGTCATAGAGGTAATCGGAACAGACAAGGGAACAAATAAACAGGACTTAAAAAAAGCATTGGATTATTATGGTATCAGATATGCTCCCAAATCGGTTAAATATGACCTTGAAAAGCCTTTGCCCGATTTGTGCATAATCAGAATGAAGCTGCCTGGCTATGGTCACTGGGGAGTATTCTATAAAGGATTATATTACGATCCTGAATTTGGTGTATCAAATCAATGCCATAAAGCTGCCAGGATATTTCAGGTTTGGGAAATATATTGTCAATGAAGTCAAGAGCAGATAGTATAGCTTACGTAAAATTTCTACTATCGATCTTCACTAAAGATAATCGGCATGATTTACTAATTTTAACTAATATGAGAAAAATATTTATATAAATCTATTGAAATGCTGTTTCATTGATGATACAATATCAGCAGTTAGCAATAGCTAACTGAATTGGAATAACCGTAAAATATCGCTTAATTATGCTAAAACAAATAATAAAAGTAATTAACCTAAAGGTATTATTTTTTTAGCTGTAATGAAACGGTGTTTTAGTGACAAACTATGGAAAAAGCGGTTGATGATAATTATGATGAACCGAGGTGTTTACGATGAGCCGATACTTTGCTGCTTCCTGTGAGCAGCCGAAAGCGAATAAAATTTTTATATTTCCATATGCGGGTGGAGGCGCTTCTGCTTTTAAAAATTGGCAGGATGAATTTGATGACACTGAAATTTTGGCAGCTCAATATCCGGGAAGAGAGAACCGGATAAAAGAGGAGCCTGTTGACGATCTGGATTTGCTGGTAAAAGAAGTTTTCAATGATATAAAACCTTTAATCAGTGACGGTATTCCGTACTTTTTATTCGGCCATAGCCTGGGAACAAAGGTTGCATATGAATTAGCATTACTTATCCAAAAAAGTAATTTGCCCTATCAGCCAAAAGGAGTCATTATATCGGCCGGTAAAGCACCCTGCTTCAAAGAGAAAAATCCTATACATGAGTTAGACACTGCTAACTTCATCAGGGAAATAAGCAGATTTTCAGGAACGCCAAAAGAGATATTGGGAACAAGGTCATTAATGGATGTATTTATGCCTATGTTAAGAGCCGATTTCAAAATGGATGAAACCTACCATAGAGAAACGGCGGAAAAAATAAATTATTCCGTATTGGCATTAATGGGAGCAGCCGATCCGGAATTAACACTGGAAGAACTCCTAACCTGGAGGGAATATACAAATAAGGAATTCACCTATAAAAGCGTGGAAGGCGCACATATGTTTATTCATACATACAGGGCAATGGCAATAGATTCAATAAAGGATTTTGTAAATAAACAGAAATGTAATAATACATAAGTTGGCAGCCAAAAAAGGAGTATTTCAATATACGGGAGGATAAGTCCATGAATATGCAGACAAAAAACAAACTGGAACAATTCTACAGGGAAAATGTCTGGGAACCCGTTGCATTGGGTCAGGCGCTGTCTTTATGGAGTCAGCAGTACCGGGACAATACAGCTGTCACCGAAAACGGAAGGCAGCTGACCTATGGACAGCTGGAAATTGAGTCCGGGAAAATCGCACAGGGTTTTCGGTGTTATGGTTTTAAAAAGGGAGATAAAGTTGTTTTGCAAATTCCCAATTCCATTGAGTTCATTGTGATAATTTTTGCTCTTTTCAAAGCAGGTATCATTCCGGTTATGGCACTGCCTGCTCAAAGAAAAACAGAAATAAAAGGGATAATGGAAAAGTCAGGTGCCAGGGGCTATATCATTAAAGACAAATATCTGGGTTTTGATTATAAGGAAATGGCAAGGGAAATTGTTAATAAACCGGAAATGGATTTGAAAATAATAGTGATAGGACATAATGATGAATTTACATCATTAAAGGAACTGAAAGCAGACAGAGAATTGTACGAAACCGTGGCTATGGATCATGCAGAGGTGGGTTTATTCCTGCTTTCGGGAGGGACGACCGGAGTTCCCAAGCTCATTCCTCGCCGGCATACCGACTATATATATGTGGCAAAACAAACAGCGGAGAGGTGTAAGCTATCTCAAAATTCCGTATACCTGGCAGCACTTCCCATGGCACATAATTTTCCGTTAGGTTGTCCGGGGGTGATGGGAACCTTAAGTGCCGGCGGAAAGATAGTCATATGCAATGTTACAAGCCCCGATGAAATAATTCCTTTAATCGAGGAAGAAAGAGTGACAATAACGGGACTTGTGCCTGCAATGGCAAGTATGTGCATTGAATTTCTGGAACTGGGTGAGGAGTATGATTTATCGTCTCTGGAGGTGATCCACGTGGGCGGATCAGTACTTGACCCGTACCTGGCCGAAAAGGTGGAGAAAACCTTCAATTGCAAGTTGCAGCAGATATTCGGAATAGCAGAAGGGCTCATATGCTGTACAGGTTTAAATGACAGCGATTACGCCAGATACCATACACAGGGAAGGCCCATATCCCAATATGATGAAGTCTTAATTGTAGATGAAAAGGGAGAAGAAGTACCCGACGGAGAATATGGAGAACTGATTGTAAGAGGTCCCTATACAATTTATGGTTATTACAATCTCGAAGAAGTTAACAAGGTTTGCATATCTGAGGAGTGCTATTTTAAAACCGGGGATAAGGCGAGAAGATTAAAAGACGGCAATTATCAGGTTGCCGGAAGATTGACCGAAATGATCAACAGAGCGGGGGAAAAGATAACTCCGTCGGAAATAGAAGAATTGCTTTTGAAAAATGAGCTCATAGAAGAGGTTCAGGTAGTGGGTATTAAAGATAAACTGCTGGGAGAAAGAATTTGCGCATTTATATTGGATGATACAAAAAGAATGACCTTGAAGGATATCAGAAACTATTTGATCGACAGGGATGTGGCCGCCTTCAAACTGCCGGATCAGATTGTTTTTGTGAACAGCTGGCCCCTTACGGGAGTTGGAAAAATAGATAGAAATAAATTGAGAGAACTTGCCGATGGCAACCTGTGAATTTAGGTGTTGCAGGCCACTAATGGAGAAAAGGTAAAGGAGAGGCTTTGGAAAATGGAAAATAATAATTTAAAAACGGAAGTTGTTGATTTTATACATAAAAAAGTTCTGGAAATGCTGTCTCTTTCTGAGCTTGATGAAAACAGGAATTTAATAGAGGCAGGTTTAAGTTCCATCATGATAATGCAGGTTTCAAATAATCTCAGAAAATATGGTCTCAGGATACCGTTCTCAGGCTTGATTGAAAAGCCTACTCTCGGTGAATGGACTGAATTGATACATGCCTCTGACATAAGGCAAAGTAATAAAAGCCAGGGAACTGTAAAGGTAAATAAAAACAGTGAATTTGATTTGACCGATGTGCAATATGCATATTTTGTGGGAAGAGAAGACGAACAGCCTCTGGGGGGAGTGGGTTGTCATGCATATCTGGAGATAGACGGAGAAAATGTTGACTGCCGGAAACTGAAAGCGGCCTGGAATACCATTCAGAATTATCATCCAATGTTAAGAGCAAGATTTTTGGCAACAGGAAAACAAATTATAATGCCTTCACCGTATTCCAGAGAGATCGGGATATTCAATTTAAGCAGTCTGTCCCAGGCTGCTGCCCAAAAAGAGCTCATTGCTCTCAGAAATGTATTGTCACACCGGAAATTAAAAGTTGAAGCGGGAGAAGTTGCGGGGATTTCCCTGGCACTTTTGCCTGAGGGAAAAACAAGGCTTTTTCTTGATTTGGACCTGCTTGTGGCCGACGTAGCCAGCCTTAGCATCATTATTCGTGATCTGGCCCAGGCATATGAGGGAAAAGAATTCATTCCAAAAGTCCAATATACCTTTCAGGACTATATGGAAAACAGGAAGAAGGACATAAATGATAAGGAACTTAACGAGGATAAAAAGTTCTGGGAAAAGAAAATGTCACAGTGGTTGGTTGAAATACCCAATATCCCTCTGGCAAAAAAGCCTGAACTTGTGTCAAAAACAAGATTCAGCAGAAGGAAGAGTGTTATAGACAAGGAAACCTGGAGTGAAATCAAACGGATATCGGCCAAACATAAATCCACCCCGTCAATGTTTTTGCTTACCTGCTATGCATTGATCCTGGAACGGTGGTGCAATCAGGATTCTTTTCTGATTAATATACCTTTATTTGACCGCAATACCGAAAATGAGGAAATAAGGAGCATGGTTGCCGACTTTACAAATCTCCTTTTGGTGGAGTTTAAAAGAAAGGGCGGTGAAGCCTTTCTGGACACTATGAATAGAATCAGGGACACATTTTTGGAGAATGTAGCTCACTGCGGTTATTCGGGAGTAAATGTGCAAAGGGATATGTTCAAGGCAATGGGCAGTACGGGATTTGTAGCTCCTGTGGTTTTTGCCTGCAATATAGACACTCCTCTTGAAACGGATTTATCCAGGAGGGTTTTTGGGGATATAAGCTATATGGTATCCCAAACACCGCAGGTATGGCTTGATTTTCAAACTTATATCAAAGAAGGCTCACTTATTTTGTGCTGGGATGCGGTGGATGAATTATATCCCGTCGGTTTGCTGGATGATATGTTTAACGCGCTTGTGGGGCTTATCAATACAATGTCCGGAAATGATAACTGGAATACTGTTTTTGACGTACTGCCGGGAAAACAGATTGAACAAAGTAAAGCCGAACTTGATAAAATCCTTCCTCTGAAATATCCCGGCAAATTGCTGATAACTGATTTTCTGGCAAATGCTGAAAAGCAACCTGAAAGTGTTGCTGTTATTGATGGAATTACACAAAAAGAAATCACTTATGGTGAATTATATCATAGAGCTATGGCTATTGCCGATCTATTGGTAAAAGGAGGGATTAAACCGGGAGATTATGTTGGAATAACACTTCCGCGAGGATGTGAACAGATATATGCAATGCTTGGAATATTGTTTTCCGGCGGAGTTTATGTTCCCATTGGAGTGAACCAGCCTGAAGACAGGAGAAAGAAAATATATGAACAAATAGGAATAGATCATATTGTTACAAATACCGAAACAATACATAACTGCCAGTTGTCCGGAGAAGAAATCCGGACAATAAACATGGATGAGGCTGAAGAAAAAATATCCATGAAGAAACCGGTCCCGGTTTCGCCCAAAGAAAGTGCCTATGTAATAATGACATCCGGAAGTACCGGCGTACCAAAGGGTGTTGAAATCTGCCATGAAAGTGCTGTCAATACAATAGATGACATCAACCGGAAATATGGAATAACCCAGGAAGATACGGTTCTCATGGTTTCTGCAATTGATTTTGATTTGTCGGTATATGATGTGTTTGGAATGCTTGCAGCCGGCGGCAGCCTGGTTGTATTGGATGAAGCCGGCTACAGGGACCCTGCCTTGTGGCTTGCTCTGATAGATAAATATAACATAAGCATCTGGAATTCGGTTCCTGTGCTTTTTGACATGCTGGTTACCATGGCCGAAGCGAAAGAAAGAAAAATTAATATAAGAGTTTCAATGCTTTCAGGAGATTGGATAGCACTTGATCTGCCTTCAAGATTTTACAACAGAAGTGAAAATTCCATTGTTGCTGCTATGGGAGGAGCTACCGAAGCGTCTATCTGGTCAAATTATTTGATTGTACCCAGGGAAATTCCTGAAAACTGGGTATCCATTCCTTATGGAAAAGCACTTGAAAATCAGGTGTATAGAGTAATGGACGATTTTGGGCGCATATGCCCCCATTATGTACAGGGAGAGTTATGGATAGGCGGTGCGGGAGTTGCCAAAGGCTACAGGGGGGATAAAGAACTGACCGAAAGGAAATTTATTACAGACTCCATCAAATGGTATAAAACCGGTGATACCGGAAAGATATGGAAGGATGGTACCATTGAATTTTTGGGAAGAAAGGACAATCAGGTCAAGATAAAGGGTTATAGGATAGAACTTGGAGAAATCGAAAGTGCTCTGGAGAAAAATCCGTCTGTTTCCGATTCTATGGTGTGTGTTACAGAAGAGCAGGGAGGCAGGCAGTTATCAGCATATATCGTTTTAAAAGAAAAAGCCGGGCTGGGACCGGAGGAATTAAAAAGTGCCCTGGAAAAATATCTGCCGGGCCATATGATACCTGAAAAATATTATTTTTCGGATAAAGTGCCGTTGCTGGAGAACGGGAAACCTGATAAGAAGGAAATTCACAGGATTTTGAAGGAACAAAAGGATTTGAATATTTTTGTTCCGCCTCAAAATCCATTGGAGGTTGAAATCGGAAAAATATGGGGAGAGGTTTTAAACAAAGAGAAGCTGTCAAGATTTGATAATTTTTTCAAGCTGGGAGGAGACAGCTTAAAGGCAGTTGCAATAGTAACCAGGACCGAAGCTATAGTGAATGTTCCTTTTAATATTTCGGTAAGAATATTGTTTAAAGCTCCTACTATACAAGCCTTTGCATTGGAAATTGATAAATTGAACAATGATTTTGAAGTAGAAGTGATTTAAATTCTTTTACAAGGAGATGAAAGATGGATATTAAAAATTAATAGAGGAATTGCTGGAGAAAGAAATCGTTATCTGGAACCAAGACGGAGCAATAAAGTTCAAAGCTCCAAAAGGCGCAGTAACTGAAGAGATCAGAAGCCTTTTAAAAAATAATAAGACAGAACTTTTAAAATATCTGGATGAAAAAAATAATGTTTTATTTACAGATAATACTGCGGCAAGGTTTGAAAAATTCCCGCTGACCGATATTCAGAATTCTTACGTTATCGGCAGAAATAATATGTATGAATTGGGCGGAGTGGCCTGCCACGGATATCTGGAAGTGGTGTTTGATGAAATTCTGGATATTAATAAGCTTGAAACCGCCTGGAATAAAGTGATCCGGAAACATGACATGCTCCGTGCGGTAATATATGAGGCAGGCTGGCAAATTGTGCAGGAAACAGTTCCTCATATAAAAATTTCTTCCATAAATTTACGTGAAAAGCATGAAAATAATCAAAGAGAGAAAGAGGAATTGAGGACATATCTGGCAAATAAGCAGTATAAACTGGGGGAATGGCCAATGTGCGACATAGCTGTCAGCATGGAGGGAGATAGAAGTGTTGTTCACTTTTCCCTGGATATGCTCATTGCGGATTTTTTAAGTATGAACATCATTTTAAACGATCTGGAGGAGTTTTACAGAAATCCGGAATTGCCCATGGTACCTTCGACTTTATACAGGGATATTATAATGTACCAGAATAATATCAAGCTTTCAAATAATAAGGAACGGCAAAATGCCGTGACCTATTGGGACAGTAAACTGCCGCAGATGGGAGAAGCGCCTGAGCTTCCGGCACTTAAAAAAGCAAATTTAAAAGGGCATGAATTTTTTCAGAAAAAAATTTTTTTGGATGGAGAAGAGTGGAAGAGGTTTTGTAATGTTGCAAAAAATAACAGCATTACCCCTTCGGTGCTTGTGATGTCTGCGCTGGCCGAGGTGGTGTCCCTCTGGTCTTCAAATCACAAGTTTTGCATAAATACCACATTTTTTAACAGACCCCGGGTTGTTGAGGATATCAATAAAGTAGTCGGGGATTTCACCGATGTAAATGTTTTATCGGTTAATCTTGATTTTAAAAAGCCTTTCATCGAAAGGGTCAAAACAATACAGGAAGACCTTTGGGCCGATTTGCAACACAATGCGCTCTCGGGTGTGGAAGTATTAAGAAGACTGACAAAGGAAAGAAAAAAGAATATAATCATTCCGGTTGTTTTTACAAGTACTGTAGGTATTGCAAATGAAGATGACGCTACAGTCAGAAGGACAGTTGAATATAAAATAAGCCAGACGCCCCAGGTATACATCGATTGTCAGGTATCGGACGAAAACGGGGGCGCAAAAATAAATTGGGATGTCAGAGAGGGAGTTTTTGAAGAGCATATGATAGATGATATGTTCGAGAGTTTTTCCGCTTTGATAGCATCTATTTACAGTGATACCGAAAAGGTGTTTTCAGAGACCTATCCGGTGGTTTTGCCCCAAAGCACGGTAAAAGTGAGAAATAGTATCAATGACACCCGGAAGTATTTTTCTCCTCAAATGATGGAGGAAGGCTTCTTGAATTCACTTGAGACTTTCCCCAATAAAACGGCTCTAATAACTGATGACGGTGAATTTACATACAGGGCATTATCCAGATATGTATATAGTGTAGCGGAGGTTTTAAAAGCCAAAGCTGTTGAACCGGGAGATAAAATAGGTATAAATATTGATAAAAATGAATGGCAGGTAGCAGCCGTAATTGCTGCCTTGCTGATGAAAGCAACGTATGTACCCATTGATGTGAAACAGCCGGATGCAAGAAAGAAAAAAATCATAAATACAGCCGGAATCAAAGTGCTGCTCTCAGAAAGGGAAGAGCCTGAATTGCAGCAGGACTGTGACAATGTCAATGTGAGGGGCATTAAATTGTGCGACGGCGGTTTGGAGTGCTTTGAAACGGATAAGGAATACGACCGTCCGGCCTATATCATTTTTACATCAGGAACCACCGGCGAACCCAAAGGAGTGATAATTACCCATAGAGCTGCCATGAATACAATTTTTGATGTGAATGAACGTTATGGCATCGGTGAAGCAGATGTATTTTTAGGTCTGGCAAACCTGTCCTTTGACCTGTCGGTGTTTGATATTTTCGGTTGTTTTCTGGTCGGGGGAACTCTGGTATTGCCCAATTCGGGAAACATAAAAGATCCCAAGTATTTATACGACTTGATTTTGCTTCACAGAGTAAGCGTGCTGAATACGGTGCCGGCACAAACCCAGATGATAGTAAATTACCTGGAATCGGCAGACGGTATAAGAAAAAGCACATTTTTACATGTGGTCATATTGTCGGGAGACTGGATACCTGCCAACTTACCTCAAAGGATGTACGGTCTGTTCCCCGAGACCATGGTAATCAGCAAGGGCGGCGCTACCGAAGCCTCCATCTGGTCCATATATTATGATATAAAAAATAATGAAAGCTTTGATAAAAGCGTACCCTATGGCAGGCCTATGGCCAATCAGGAATTCCATGTACTGAATGAACATTTGCAGCCTTGTCCCGATTATGTGGACGGTAATCTATATATTGGCGGTGTCGGACTGTCTGCGGGATATTTGAATGATGCTGTTCTGAATGCGGAAAAGTATCGCATTCTGCCCGGAACAGGAGAAAGGATCTACAGAACTGGAGACAGGGGCTGTTACAGAAAAGATGGCATTATAATCTTCAAAGGCAGGGAAGCAGGAGATGAGCAGGTAAAAATACATGGTCACAGAATCGAACTGGCTGAAATCAGAGCGGCTTTGATGGAGTATCCCGCAGTGGATTCAGCGGTTACCCTGACAGTGGGAAACCCAACAGAGGAATTAAAAATCAATGCGGTAATATCACCTAAAAGGAAGAGCGGACACAGAGAAACGGCAAAAGATGAAGAAGAAATCCAACTGCTTGACTCAACAGGAAAATCCTATGCCGGAAGCATAGATGAGGATCTGTTGGAAACCTGGACCAGAAAGTCGGAGCTTGTGGTCATAAGTGATATTTATAATGTTTTCGGAAAATGCGGAATATTTCAGGAGCTGCATCAGCCATACCGGTTTGATGATATAACCCGGATAATGAATATTCCGGAGAAACTCCACAAATTAACAAAAAGATGGCTGAAGGTTTTAGTGGAAGAGAAAATTATCAAAGAGCAGGATGAAGCTTACATGCTGATTGAAAATGAACATAATTTTGATTCAGATGCCTTATGGGAGGATTTCTATAAAACAGAAGAAGCCTTTAATTACAGCAGGGAATTTCTTGACTATCTTAAGGAATCCAGTGATTTACTTCCTGAAATGATCCGGGGAAATGAAAATCCATTGAACCTGTTGTTCCCAAAGGGAGATGTAAAGCCTGCTATGGCAGCATACCATGACAATAAGATAAACAGGATGCACAATGGCATTGCAAATGAAGAGATCCTGTATTTATGCAAAAAATCCAATGGGGAAAATCCTGAAAGGGTATTCCGCATCCTTGAGGTCGGAGCGGGAGTGGGAGGAACTTCAATCGACCTGATCCCGGCTTTGGACGGCTGTAATGTGGAATACCACTTTACAGATCTATCGACGTTTTTTCTGAATAAGGCACAGGAGAACTTCGGAAAGTACGGTTGGGTAAAATACGGGATTTTCGATATAAACAAGGAATTTGCATTGCAGGGATATGATGCATTTTCCTTTGATTTGATCCTGTGCGCAAATGTACTGCACAATTCAAAAGATGTGCACTATGTTATGGAAAATCTGCGGAACCTGCTGGTGGAAAACGGAAGCATGATAATTCTGGAGGAAACCCGGATGAGTTATATGCTTCTCACCTCCATGGAATTTAAGGATGGTTTGACCGGATTTTTAGACGAACGTATGGAAGAAGAGACTTTCTTTACTAGAAACCAGTGGGAAAATATCCTTCAAAAGCATAATGGAGAGATAGTTTATCAATTCCCGCAGAAGAACAGTAAGCTGGATTTGTCCGGTCAGACAATTTATATTGCCAGATTCGGAAGCGAATATGAGAAGCTGGAAAAGAACCAGGTCAGGAAGTATCTCCTCGAAACAATCTCTTCATATATGGTTCCTGGCAATATTATCATATTGCCGGCATTGCCGCTGACTGAAAATAAGAAAGTGGATATGAAAAAAATAAGGGCATTTATTGAGAATAGCGAAAGTAATTCCTCGCCGGATGAAAAGGAAATGCCTGAAACAGACCTGGAGAAACGGATAGCCGAAATATGGCGCAGGGAGCTGAAAGCAGTCTCAATCGGAAGAGATGACAACTTCTATAACGTGGGCGGAGATTCTCTTTTAATAGCACAGGTGGTGGGAAAGACCGTAGAAGAAATTGAAGAAGCCAAAGATTGGGAATGGAGTGCCTTGCTGACTGAAATGATGCAGACACCCACAGTCAGGGAGCTTGCCCTGAAAATCCACAAGTTTCACAATGAGAAGGATAGTTTTGTTGATCCTTCCCTGATACAGATAAAAAACAGCAATTGCTCCAATGAAAATTCGGTGGCAAAGGTATTGTTCCATGCCGGAACCGGAACCTTATCGGCATATACGGCTTTACTTTCCCATATCGAAAAGCACAGCAGGGAAAATGAAAGCATACTGGGCTTCTCCTTCGGAAATGAGGCCGAATACGTTTCCATGGAAACACAGGATACCTTTAAGCTGCTGGGGAAAAAATACGGCAGGATTTTGAAACAGCTGGGCTATTCAAATTACATATTGATGGGGCACTGTGTAGGAGGTGTGATAGCTCTGGAAGCTGCCGAATATTTAAAGGAACATGGGCTCAAGGTTTCAGATGTGACATTGATCAGTGCCACCATTCAGAAGAGCAAGGATAATACGGCCTTCAGAGGGCTGACAGACAGCCTTTATGACAGGGCTTTAAAATCCAGCCTGGAGAATGAATTATTATTGGAAAGAACCTTTGCAAAGCTCATCAATGCCAACGAATATAAAGCCGGGTATACTACGGGAGAAGAAACCATGGAGAAGTGCATAGATTACATAGTACGGGAAGGCAATGGCGAAGTTACTGCCGAAGCATTATGCAATTTACAGGGTGAATTTGAAGAGGTCGCCGAGGAATTCCGCAGATTATCCTGCAAACCCATCTCCGAAAGACTGAATAATCTATATGCCACAATAGACAGGGCCGACACGGATTTAATGGAACATGAACGTAAAATGCTAAATACGCTGTTTCATATATTTGCACAGAATTTTGGCTGTGTGGCAAGCCATCAGCCCAGACCCTATTACGGAAATGTAAGGATCTTTTCCTGTGAACAGCAGGGAGCAAGCTTTTACCGGGAATTTTTCGGAGAGGATTTCGACACCTGGAAGCCATATATAAAAGGGGATTTCAGGTATGATATAATTTCTGGCCAGCATTTTGACTGTATTATTGAACCTAACCTGCAAAAGAACATGGATAAGATTCTGGATTTTATATATCAGTGAAAAACACAGGGGTTAACTTTAATGGATAAGATGAGAGAGATAGAACAAGGTGGAAAGAGAGTAGAACCAGATGAACAAGATCAGTTTCAGTAAAGTACTTTTAAGGAGATTGCTGGGGCTTGCCGCAGTCATATTCGGTGTTATAACCTTGAGTTTTTGTTTACAGCTTTTTACCGGAACCGATCCGGCAGAGACTATTGTCCGCAAGCAAAGTGTTTTTGCTACTGAAGAACAGATACAGGCAGTCAGGGAGGAATTGGGACTTGATGCTCCTTTCGGCGAAAGATATGCCGACTACCTGAAAGGTGTGCTTAAAGGTGACCTGGGTACGGCTATAACCAATAAAAAGCCTGTAATGGAAAATATACGGGGAGCACTTCCTGTAACATGTATGCTTATCATTCTGGCAATGTTTTGGGTTGGAGTATTTACAATATTAATAGCAGCCGTTTCGGTGATATTTAAAGGAGGCATTTTTGACAATGTAATGAGGATCATTTGTATCATAGGTATTTGTGTCCCCAGTTTCTGGCTTGCTTTAATATTACTGACTGCTTTTGCAGTTGAAATTCCCATATTTAAGGTTATTTTCGACGGAAGCCTGAAATCCTTGATTTTACCGTCCATATCCATGGCATTTCCGGTAATGTGCATATCTGTGAGAGTGTTAAGGGCCTCGGTATTAAATGAACTGAAAAGTGATTATGTAGCATATGCCAAAGCGCGGGGCTTTACCAATTCCCAGATTGTTTATGGTGAAGTCCTGAGGAATGCACTTCCTGCGGCAATAACTTTATTTGCTCAATACTGTGCGGCACTTTTTGGTACCTCTGCCCTGGTAGAGCGGGTATTTTCCATCCAGGGCCTGGGTTATTATCTTATGGAATCCTGTGAAAGCATGGATATTTATGGCATTTCAGGCTCCATCCTGGTTTGTGCCGTCCTGTTTGTACTATTTAATGCAGCAGCAGATATTCTTTCCAGTATCATATGTCCTGCATACAGGAGGAAGTTAATATGAAAAGAAAATTACAAATAATTATTGGATTGGCTTTGATAGCAGCATTCATTTTTATTGCTTTGCTGGCTCCTGTTTTAGCACCCAATGATCCCAATGCCACCGACCTTTCCAGAAAAAACGCTGCCGCAACAAAAGAATTTCCTCTGGGCTGTGACCAAATGGGCAGATGTGAGCTCTCAAGAATTATGTATGGCGCAAGATATTCCATGGGCCTGTCGGTACCTGTACTGATTTTACTTGCGGCAGTTTCACTGTTTGCAGGCTGCTATACAAGCTATAAGGGCGGAGTAGCAGACGAAATTGCAAGATTATTATGTGAAATATTGATGGCATTCCCCTTAATTGTAATAGCAATGGCACTTGTCACTTCAATAGACAATTCAGTCCTGTGCGTTTTGGCAGCTATCGGTATTTCAATGTCTGCATGGTTTATGAGAATGGTCCGCTCCTATGCAAAAACCGAATGCGGAAAAGAGTACATAGAGTCGGCAAGGATTGCGGGTGCATCGGAACTCCGGATAGTAGCAAGACATTTGGTGCCCAATGTTTTACCGCAGTTTATGGTCTATTTTACAACGGGAATTGCCTCGGCAATTATGGCTGTTTCGAGCTTCGCTTTTTTAGGCATCGGACTTATGGCAGGAACTCCCGAATGGGGGGCCATGCTTAATGAGGCCAGAAACAGTATTTACACAAATCCGGGTTTGATTATCTATCCGGGAATCTGCCTGGTTTTGTGCTGTGCAGGCTTTAACCTTTTAGGAGAGGGTCTTAGAGATTTTATTGGGAGGGAGAATGAAATAAATGTTACTTAATGTCAAGAACTTAAAAATTTCTTTTGCATCCGGGAAAAGTGTAGCGGAGGACATTTCCTTCAAAATTGAAAAGGGGGAAATGCTGTCCATAGTAGGAAGCTCCGGGGCTGGAAAAACAACGGTATGCAGAGCCATAATGGGACTTTTGGGGTCTGATTTCAAAGCAGAAGGAAGTATCAGCTTTAATAATACCGAGCTTTTAAATATTCCTAAAAAAGATCTGCTCAAGATATATGGAAAGGAAATCTGTTTAATAATGCAAAATCCAATGACTGCATTCAATCCGTCCATACGCATTGGCAGACAGATGGAAAAAACTTATCTGAAGCATAACGTAAAGCTGCCAAAAGCTGAAATATTCAAAAAGTGTGAAGCGGTATTGCAAAATCTGGGACTTTCAGATACAAAAAGAATTCTGAAAAGTTATCCTTTTGCACTTTCAGGCGGAATGCTGCAGAGGGTCATGATAGCTACCGCTCTTATAAACAATCCTCAAATTCTGATTGCAGACGAGGCTACTACGGCAATTGATGCCTGCAACAGAATTGAGCTGATGAAGGTACTGAGAAATCTCTGCAAACAGGGAGTTTCCATTCTGTTTGTCACTCATGATTTGTATGCTGCTGCAAATTCAGACAAAATCCTTGTTATGGATAAAGGCAAAGTAATAGAAGCAGGTAGAACAGAGGATATTTTAAATACAAAAGAGCTTTTGAATGCGGCTGTTTAGAAAGGGGTCAGTATAGATGATAGAAATTAAAGACCTGAGTTGTGCTTTTTCTGACAGCCTTTTTTCCAGGAATAAGTTTACAGCAGTATCCCCTCTTAATATAAATTTCAGGAAAGGAGGACGGTATGCAATCGTTGGAGAATCGGGGTCAGGTAAAACCACTCTTGCCAGGATGATTGCAGGGCTTCAAAAACCCAGCGGCGGAAATGTATTCGTTGGAGAAAAACCTGTTTACAGAAAGAATGGAAATTTAAAAGAACACTTTAAAAAAATTCAGATTATCCAGCAAAATTCTCTTTCTGCTTTAGACCCCAAAATGATTGTGGGAAGGTCGATTGAAGAACCTTTAATTTGCTTTTTTCACATGGATAGAACCACAAGAAGGAAAAGATGTGAAGAACTCATGGGAATCTGCAATTTGCCTGCTGACTATTATTCAAGACTCCCCTGTGAACTTTCGGGAGGAGAACAGAAAAGGGTTGCAATTGCAAGGGCCTTGGCTGTTCAACCCCAATGCCTCATCTTTGATGAAGCAACCAATGGCTTTGACTTGCCGTTAAGGAAAAAGATCATTGAAGAAATTATCCAATTACAGGAGTCTATAGGTTTTACCCTGATATTTATTACCCATGATATAGATCTTGCTGTTGAGGTTGCTGATGAAATACTTGTAATGAGAGATTCAAAACTGCTGGAAAAGGTAAAATTCTCAGGCGATATTTCGGTATTCAAAAACGAGTACAGTAAAATCCTGTTGAGAGCAAGCCGGCATAAGCCTGTAAAGCTTTCGTACGAAAGAAATAATTAAAATTTGGTGAAATAGAAAGGAAAAAGACATGGAGGATAAAATGAAAATAAAAAAAATTATTACATTATTAATAGCTGCAATTATGGTGTTCACATTGGGAGCATGCGGAAAAACTTCAAATAGTAATGCCGGGGAAAAAGAGGCAAATAGTGAGTCAAATAACGATACGGCCAAAGCCATACATATAAATTTACCGGAAAGCTGGAAATTTGAATCGTTCTATACAATCATAACTCCTGCCAATTCCTCAAGCGGATATGGAATAACCTATTATTTAACAAGCTTTTATGACACGCTTGTACAATATGATGAAAATGGAAAGCTCACCGGTTCGCTGGCAGAAAAGTGGTCGGTCAGCGAGGATGGAAAAGTATATACCTTCAATATCAGAAAAGGAATCAAATTTTCCGACGGTTCTGATCTGACCGCCGAAGATGTGGCGAAATCCCTCAAGGCCTCCCCTGTAAATCTGGGGCAATACAACGGTTCCTACGGGAAACTTTCAACTATTATACAGGATGTAAAAGCAACTGACGACCATACTGTCGAACTGTATTTGACACAGCCTTATTACAGTACGCTGCGGGATCTGTGCCTGGCAAATCCTTTTGGCATTGTTTCAGGTGAACAGTTAAATGACGATTTGACCGTAAAAGGCAGTTTTAGTACGGCGACCTATGGCACAGGTCCATATATGTACCAGGGGGATGGGGACGGACAGACATACAATTTTGTGAAAAATCCTTACTATTGGGGGGAAGCACCCCAGGTGGACAGTTTCTCCATCAAGGTGCTTGCCGACAATGACGCCAAAATTCTAGCTCTGAAAAACGGAGAAATTGATTTTATTTCTGGCATTTCAAAGATTTCTTCCGAAAGTTACGAAGAAATGAAAAATTCCGGAAGCTTTGGAGCAAAAGCAGATGACAACGCAACACAAACCTATTATATAGGCTATAACTTAAGCGATACGGTTTTCGGGGATAAGACTGTCAGAGAAGCCATTTCCATGGCAATAGATAAACAAAATATAGTGGATAACATATATGGAGGGCTTTATGAAAAAGCAGATACTTTTTTCTCAAAGGTATTGCCATATTGTGATGTTGAACAGACAGTATACGATTTTGATTTAGACAAGGCAAAAGCACTGCTGGATAAGGCAGGGTACAAAGATAACGACGGAGACGGCATCAGAGAAAAAAATGGAAGTAAAATGGCTGCAGATTTCTTGTATCAGACAGGCTCGGCATCTGATGACAACATGGTGGTTTATATTTGTGATCAATTAAAAAAAATAGGAATTCAACTGACACCGAAATCTGCTCCCATGATGGACTGGTATGCAATGATAACAGGCGGAAAATATGGTTTGACAGTTTTTAAAACACAGGGAGGATATTATGACCCGTCCAATGTTATCAGCAATATAGACCCGGCAATGTCAATGGACCCTATAATGTCTCAAATTTCGGGCTTTTTGCCGGGTAAGGCGCAGCTGATCAGTGAAGTGAATTCTGCGACCGATGAAAAGAGAATTCAGGATATATACAATACAATATTAACTGCCATGGCTGACAATTGCCTGAATACTCCCATTTATTATACTCACCAGGTAGTTTTGTACAATGACAAAATTGCAGATTATGAATTTACACGGGACGCAAATTTCACAGCAATCCAGAATATAAAGAGGCGGTAGTAACATGAAACGAGTGGGAATTCTGGGAGGTACGGGAGAGATAGGAAAGAGAACGGTAAATATTTTAAAAAATGAATACTCTCTTATGGCATCCTATTATACCAGATACCGTGAATCAGAAGAAAATTGTGTGTTTGTTAAAATAGATATTTCTAATTCTGAAGAGATAAGGCAGTTTTGTGAACAGTGCGACATTATTGTAAACTGTGCAGGAGCATCATATTTGAATGGGGAGAAAGTGGCCAGAATTTCCGCTGATCTCCGCATTCCTTATGTAGACCCCTCGGGAGAAGCATTTTTGGAAGAGAAAATATCCGATATAGAGAATAATAATATTTTTGTTTTATCCGGCGGATATTTTCCCGGGATGAGCGGATTACTAATGCGCCATATCTGTGAAGCTTTTAACAAACCGGAAAAAATCTGCGGGTTGAGTGTCAGTGAAGAAACACCAAGCCAATCTGCAATTGAAGACTTTATCCTGACAAACCTGTCGGGCTTCGGGGTGGCCATGAGCTGCTATGATAACGGAAAAATAAAAAAGGATGAAAGTGAGATATTTGAGATTATAAAAAATAAAGGATATAAATTTCAAAATTATCTCACGGTTGAAACAGAGAGGATAGCCAGAAAGTATTCTCTCCAGAAGGCAAATTGGTACAACTCCTCCTTTGGGGATGAAATAATACGAAAGCTGCAGGAAGCGGTTATAAAACTGAAATCGGGAGGTGACGGATATAAGGAGATTGTCAGGGAAGTAATAAAAATATTCGGAAAAAATGTAAAAAGCAATGAACAATTCACTTATATTAAAATTGAAGGCCAGGGCATTACCGGCAATAGAAGAATTGTTAAAAAGGCTGAAATGACAAGTGATTGCAGCAGTGAAATAAGTGCAATAATAGCAGCTTATGCGGTAAAATCCGTTCTGGCTTCAAATTTAAACAATGGAATTTATTATGCAATGGATATTATCAACAGTGAAACCTTGATTGAAGACCTGTCGGGTTTAAATGCAAGGTTGACTATTTGTGATGTGGAGGAGAGGAGGCTTGAAGATGAGTATGAAGAAGGGGCAGTCTAAGCTGCATATTATGGGAGACAGCTGCAGGAAGAAGGTAATGCTTATTCACGGAGTCGGGTTTTATTGGGAAACCTGCTTTGAGCGCATTGTAAATGATCTGAAGGATAATTTTTGTTTGCTGATACCCGAACTGGAGGGGCATTGCCATGAACCCGAGGAATATATGGTTTCTGTACATGCAAGTGCAAACAATATCATTCATTCATTGCTGCAAAGCCATTTCAGAGAAATAGACGCTGTTTACGGTATTTCTCTGGGAGCAAGCATAGCATTGGAAATTGCCTTGCAAAACAAATTAAGCATCTCAAATTTGATTTTGGACAGCGGCCAATATGAGTCCATGGGAGAAATGACGGAGCAATTTTCCACAGTAATGACCGGTGAATTTAAAAAGCTTATCAACGGCGAACATTTAATCTCTCCTGTCAAAGAAAATATGGGATACCTGTCAAATAATGATGTTGAGGTTTTGCAGCCGCTGATCTTTCCGGACATTACCCAAGAAGCTCTGTACAAGGCATTTCTGGCTGCCTACAGCTATGATATAAGGGAGAGAAGCGAAAGATTGGGAATGCGGGTTGGGATTATGCTGGGAGGGAATGAGATTTATGCCAAAAGCTCCATACCCCTGGTGGAGCGCATATGCCTGAACACACCCGAGATAAATGAATTTCCGAATAAAGGCCATGCCGAGGTCCTAAGCAGGGAGCCTCAATTGATTTCCCAGTTGATCAGCAGATATTTGACCGGATTGTAAAGTAAGTTTTCTGTCTTGTTTGTCATCAACCATAGCTGTATAATGATTAAAACAGTGTTTTAACAGGAGAGGTTAGTTTGAAAGACTTCGCCAACGCTCGTCTTCCAAACTAACCTGTGAACCTATGGCCGTGCGAAATATTCAAAGTATTTACAATACTTTGAAAGCGAACATGGCCAATTAACCTCCTTTATTCGCTACATTGCGATAAAGGATATAGGTTTTCATTACATTTTGTGGCCACAGATGTGGCTCATGGAGGTTAATATGGCTTTATGGGTTGAAGAAGCAACGGAAAATATTATTGCAGCTGCAAAAGAGGAGTTCTTAAAGTATGGCTTTATAGATGCTTCCTTAAGAAGAATTGCAGATAAGGCAAACACAAGTCCGCGTTCCATTTATACCAGGTTTTCGGATAAGGAGGAATTATTTACTCATTTTGTAAAGGAACATGCGGATTATTTCCTGGCCGGTATGGAGAAGTATTTAAAGAATTTCTCGGCATCACCAAAAGAAGAACAGATGGAAGGCAGAAAAGAAAATTCAAGTAATTTCGCTTTTACTTTGCTGGATTACATTTATGACAACTTTGATGCCTTTTATATGATTGTCTGTTGCTCGAAAGGAACGGTTTATGAAAACTTCATAGAGCAGATTGCAGCTCTGGAAACAGAGCATACACAAAAATATCTCATTGCCATTGATTCAGAAATAAGAGATTTGCCCAAGGTTACGGCAGAATTCATCCATATGATGAGCCGTTCGTTCTTTGACGGTTTTTTTGAGACGGTCAGACATGGATTTGACCGGGAAAAGGCCAGAGAGCATATAGAAAAGCTTATTTTATTTCACAATGGGGGCTGGGAAAAGTTTTTGATTTAGAGACTTTTTAAATTAACTTATTGTTCTAGTTAATTTGGCTCTAAACTTTGATGTTAAACAGTTATATTAATTATACCGGTACGCGAGTACAACTTCAAGCAATGGTGAGCACGGTAAAAGTGCTTGCTGAAATTTGTAGGTGAAAAACAAGGATTTTAGCCGGCAAAGTGATAGGATGTCACTTTGAGCAGCACGCGAGACCCGGATGGTCGAGTCGCTGCGGCGGCAGTTAATACTTGTTGTGAACCGTACTATTTCAAGTAAGCGCTTTGTGTGCCATCATTGATTGAAGTTAGTATGGAAGTACCAGTATGGTCAGTAACAATTTATAGGAGAAAGAAGGTTTTGATATGAAACAAGGAAACGATAGAATAAAACGGCTCCTTAGTTTTTGTGGGCGAAGCCGTTGGATGCTCACACTGTCCCGCATTTTATCAGGCATCAGTGCACTTTTTATTCTTATTCCGTTTCTGTGTGTATATTTTGCAGCCAGAGAGCTGATCGCCGTTTTTTCCGGGAGTGCCCTGGATAACGGCCAGCTGCTCCGGTGGGGAATATATGCGTTGGTTTTTGAGTTTGTGGGATTGGCAATTTATTTTATTGCCTTGCTATGTTCCCATGTTGTTGCCTTTAGAACCGAAAAGAATCTAAAAATGGCGGCGCTGACACATTTGGCAAGGATGCCCATGGGCTATTTCGACACAAATCCCAGCGGCAAGCTGAGGAAGATCATTGATGACAACAGTTTTCAGACACAGACTTTTATTGCCCATCAGCTTCCTGACCTGGTAGGAGCATATGTGACCATGGCCGCCAGCGTTATTTTGATGCTGGTCTTTGACTGGAGGGTTGGTTTGCCTTTGCTGCTGCTGTTCGGGATTGGCTTTTTCCTACAGGGTTCTTTAATCGGTAAGGAAAGCATGGAGTTTATGAAAACCTATCAGGATTCTCTGGAAACAATGAATCATGAAGCGGTGGAGTATATACGCGGCATTTCGGTTGTCAAAGTATTCGGTCAGACAGTGCAGTCTTTTACGAAATTCAATGGGGCAATTAAATCCTACCGGGATTATGCACTTGCCTATACCATGTCCTGCCGGAAAGGGATGGTGGCGTTTACGTCTGTTATCAACTCGGGCTTTCTCGTGCTGGTACCGGCGGCTCTCATTATCGGGGCTTTGTCAACAAACCTGGCAGGCTTTATGCAGAGTTTTATTTTCTACCTTATTTTTTCTCCCGCTTGTGCTGTTATGCTGAATAAAATCATGTATATGACCAGTTACAAAATGCAGGCCGAGGAGTCCATGCGGAGAATTGATATGATTCTGACTGCACAGCCGCAAACTGAGACAGAAAGCCCCAGGACTGCAAATGCACATGATGTATCCTTTGAGGACGTTACTTTCACTTACGAAAACATAGATAAGCCTGCAGTAGCCCATCTCAGCTTTAAAGCAAAAGCCGGAACCACAACCGCATTGGTTGGTCATTCCGGATCGGGTAAGAGTACGGCAGCCAGTCTGATTCCCCGCTTTTATGATGTGCTGGAAGGGGCTGTCAAAATCGGGGGAGTGGATGTGAGAGATTTGTCTCATGGGGATCTTATGAAAAAAGTAGCTTTCGTATTCCAGGACCCCAAGCTGTTTAAGGATACACTGTTGGCAAATATCCGTGCGGCCCGTCCCAAGGCTACAAGGGAAGAAGCGCTCAAAGCAGCACATCTTGCCCAATGTGATGATATTCTGGAGAAATTTCCGCAAGGAATTGATACTGTGGTTGGAAGCAAAGGGGTCTATTTATCAGGAGGAGAGGTCCAGAGGATTGCCATAGCAAGAGCCATTTTGAAAGATGCCCCCATAGTGATACTGGATGAGGCAACGGCATTTGCCGACCCCGAAAACGAATACCAGATTCAGAGGGCATTTGAGGGCCTTGTAAAGGGAAAAACAGTCATTATGATTGCCCACCGACTGTCCGCGGTACAGGATGCGGACCAGATACTTGTAATGAAGCAGGGGCATTTGGCAGAAAGCGGAACACATGATGAGCTGCTGAAATGTGGCAACGAGTACGCACGCATGTGGGATAACTATAAGAAAACTACAAAGTGGCATATAGGAAATGAGGTGAAAGTATGCTGAAACGTGCATTTGCACTTAGTGACCAGGGTTCCAGGGATTTGAACAAGGGAATTGCTGCCGCCACCTTACATAACCTTTGTCTGATGTTTCCGGTGGGGCTGCTCATGCTGATTGTAATGGAACTACTGGACATTATTTCAGGGGAGAAGGCAGTGGCCGGAAAAGCCGTACCATTATATTGCATTGCAGCAATCGTATTGTTTGCAGCAGTATTTGCTTCCCAGTGGCTGCAATACAATAAAACCTATACCGTGGCATATGAGGAAAGTGCAAACAGGAGAATCGTACTGGCAGAAAAACTGCGCAAATTACCTCTAGCCTTTTTTGGAAAAAAGAACATCGCGGATTTGACGGCCACTATCATGGGAGACTGTACCGCTCTTGAACGCACTTTTTCCAATGCCATTCCGATGCTGTTCGGCACTATCTTTATGTTTATTATCACTTCTGTGGGACTGCTTATTTTTGACTGGAGAATGGGACTTTGCATTGTTATTCCGGTACCGGTTGCCGCACTGGTGATTTTATTGGCCCGGAAGGCCCAGGAGAAAGCCGAACTGGCCAATCTGGATGCCAAAAGAGTTGCTTATGACGGAGTTCAGGAATATCTGGATACAATACAGGAACTGAAATCTTCCTCCAGAGAGGCAGAATACCTGGAAGGTCTGGAACAGAGGCTGGAAAACGTAGTACGCTGTTCTTTCAAAAATGAAATGGCACCTGGGGCCTCCACCACCGCCGCCCAATTCTTATTGCGATTCGGATTGGTTGCAGTTCTCCTCGTGGGAGGTTACCTTGTAGCAATTGGGGAATTATCTGTTCCGGTGTTCATTCTGTTTCTCATAATTGCCGGAAGGATTTATGATCCCTTCAACAGCTGCTTCATGCTTTTGGCCGAAGTATTTTCCGCGCAGGTCAGCATCAAACGGATGAAAGCTATAGATGCAACACCTGAGCAGACAGGCTCTACCATATGTAATAACAAGGGGTATGATATTGAATTCAAGGATGTGGTTT
This sequence comes from Ruminiclostridium cellobioparum subsp. termitidis CT1112, assembly GCF_000350485.1. Classification (GTDB taxonomy): domain Bacteria; phylum Bacillota; class Clostridia; order Acetivibrionales; family DSM-1351; genus Ruminiclostridium; species Ruminiclostridium termitidis. Next base: position 206,662 of record NZ_AORV01000021.1, on the reverse strand, counting down.
TCTCTTATAATGAGGAACCGGTGCTGAACGGTATCTCCTTTACAGCAAAACAGGGAGAGGTAACAGCCCTGGTCGGGCCGTCGGGCAGCGGAAAATCCACGGCCTCCAAACTGGCGGCGCGGTTCTGGGATACCGACTCCGGTAAAATAACACTTGGAGGAGTGGAGGTGGCCGGTGTGGAACCGGAAACCCTGCTGAAAAACTTCTCTGTGGTTTTCCAGGATGTGCTGCTGTTTGATGATACGGTAATGGAAAATATACGGCTAGGCCGCCGGGATGCCACCGATGAAGAAGTAAAGGCCGCAGCCCGGGCCGCACAGTGTGAGGAATTCATCAACCGTCTGCCTCAGGGCTACCAGACGAATATCGGTGAAAATGGAAGCTCCCTGTCGGGCGGTGAAAGACAGCGCATTTCCATAGCCCGGGCACTGCTGAAAGATGCTCCGGTCATTCTGCTTGATGAGGCCACCGCATCTATGGATGCCGAAAGTGAGACCCTGGTGCAGGAAGCATTGTCTGCGCTGCTGGGAAAGAAAACCGTGATGGTCATTGCCCACAGGATGAGGACAGTTGCCAATGCCGATAAGATCGTGGTTCTGGATAAGGGTCTTGTCAGCGAACAGGGTACGCCTGCCGAGCTTATGGCAAAGGGCGGGCTATATGCCCGTATGGTGGAACTTCAACGGGAATTAACGCGTGATGCCGGATGAAATCCAGTTTTGCTTTATAAAATGACTTACTGGAATCAACTGGTATGCGAAGACAATTTCATGAAATGGCCGCACGGTTAAAAACAATTACCGCAATTGTTTTGGGTGCGGCTTCATTTTATGAAGTTAGTGCGGGAGTTACCAGTTGATATAAAAATTATACAGGTAAAGCAAAAATTAAATTAACCGGCACCATGCATTAATTTGATTTTTGAAAGCGAGGTTATTTATGAGAAAATATTATGAAAAAAACATCCCAAATGAGAGCCGGAATACAGTCTACGAGACTGCTGCCCATTTATGCAGCGGTGAAGAGGACAATGTTTATTTATATGAAAACAATGATTGTGTCTCTGTGGGCGCAGGGATATATAGTGAGATAATAGTTACCGCAGAAGAGATTGTTATTAAAAGGAAGAGCGCCGGACAGAGCATAAAGGTATCTGATCTCTGCCGGGACCTCGATAATTTATTCAAATCCTTAGAGGTTGATTCCTGGAGAGCATATGGAATTGCAAACTTCGGCCTGGCAAGATACATATATGGTCTTGACGTTGGAACCGAAACAGGGGAGCTTCTTCATTTGATCATACCGGACAGGGAATATAGAATCGATAAGGAAACAATCCTGCTGCGGGCTTTGAATGAGGACGATTTAAAAACCATGGAGAAAAACATATCCAATGTATTTCTAAACGGTGTAAGAGAAGAAAATGTTACGTTTTATAATGGGAAAGAAGTATTGATATTTGACGAAGAATATTATAAGAATATCGTTGGACTGGCTGTGAAAGAGATAGAAAATAAAGAATACCAGAAAGTCATCCTGTCCAGAAAAATTCCGGTGCACAGCAGATTGGATATGCTGCAGACTTACATGCACGGAAGACACAAAAACACTCCGGCAAGGTCATACTTTTACAGCTTTCCCAATTTAGAGGTGACGGGCTTCAGCCCCGAAACCATTGCTGAAGTGGATGCTTCCGGTACTGTTTATACCTTTCCTCTTGCAGGAACCAGGGCTTTGACCGAAGATTCAAAAATAAATAAAAATTTAAAAAAAGAATTACTGCAAGATCCAAAGGAAATAGCCGAACATGCCATTTCGGTAAAGCTGGCTGATGAAGAGCTGGAACAGGTGTGTGTGCCGGGTTCGGTAGCGGTAACTGAGTTTATGTCGGTTATGGAACGTGGAACGGTACAGCATTTGGGTTCCAGATTAAGAGGAAAGCTCAGGGCGGAGTACAATCCATGGCATGCATTTTTCAAGCTGTTTCCGGCTGTTACTGCTTCAGGAATCCCTAAAAAAGAAGCAATTGAAGCAATTGGAAGGATTGAAAAGGATGCACGTGATTTATACAGCGGCGGTGTGCTGACCTATGATAGCAATGGAACCCTGGACGCAGCGCTGGTATTGAGAAGCATATTTCAGAATGAGGAAGAGACCTGGGTCAGGGTAGGAGCCGGAATTGTTGAAATGTCAAATCCCGAAAGGGAGCTGGCGGAAACCCGGGAAAAGATCAGCAGTATTGCAGGACAATTGGTTGAAGAACAGCAGCGATATATACAACTATCTGTCTGATTGGATTGAAAGTAAACACATCGGAGCTGAGAAAATTAATTAAAGCGTTTATAATAATATATGGTTAGCTATCGCTAACCATTCTCGGCAATATGAGATTTATAAGAGATTGGGGGATTTACGTGGAAAGTGTATTAACAGATCAAAAAGAAAAACAAAAACAATTCATATTAACAGGTAATATGTGGAAAGTCATGGTTGATTTATCCTGGCCTGCAGTAGTTGCCATGGTGTTGTATGGAATGAATTCCATGCTGGATGTTTTTTTTGTAGGAAGATATGTGGGTGAAACTGCATTGGCAGGGGTGTCGGTTGCCTATCCGCTGTCTCAGATCAGCGTGGGCTTTGGATCTTTGCTGGGAACTGGTGCGGGAGCCGTACTGAGCATTGCACTGGGAGCCAGGGATATGAATACCCAGAAAAAGCTCCTGGGCAATCTCAACCTGCTCTCCCTTGCAGTGACGGCAGTGTACATCGTATTAGGGCTGCTCTTCTCAAGCCAGATGCTGCAAATGATGGGTGCCAGAGGGCAGGAACTTATATTGGGAGACAGCTATTTCAGGATTACCATTCTAGGTTCTTTCTTCTGGATATACGGACTTGCCGGTAACATGATCGTAAGGGCCGAAGGCCGCATGAAAATGGCCGCTGTCATGATGGGAGCAGGGCTTCTTGTGGATGTGGCCGCCAAGTATCTTCTGGTTGTCATATTCCCTCTGGGTGTGGAAGGCGCGGCATGGGCCTCAAATATAGGAATGCTGGCTTATACGGTCATCGGTTGGTTCTATTTTGGAAGAGGCCGTGCATCCTTCAGGTCCAAATTGATTTCCATACGCTGGGATAAGGAGATTGGAACCTCTATCCTGAGGCTGGGCATGTCGGCCTTTATTATGAGTGTAATGAGCCTGGTCCAGTCGGTATTTGTATTTAACGCATTGGCTAAATACGGAACAACGGCGGATATTGCTTTTTATGGCGTTGTATACCGGGTGTTCACTTTTCTGCTGACGCCCATATTTGGCTTGATGCGTGCACTTCAGCCGGCTATTGGCATCAACTATGGCGCAAAGCAGTATGACAGGGTCATTGGAGCCTATAAACTGTTTGCGGTTGCGGCTCTGGTGCTGACGCTTCCGTTCTGGCTGTTGTCCATGGCGGCACCGGGACTGGTTCTTAGTGTGATGATGAAAGTTCAGGATTTCACCGGGACCCAGTTGATGAGCTTCCGTATTTATATGGCAATTCTTCCTCTCCTGTCATTTATTTTTATGGCAATGACGCTATTTCCTTCGATAGATAAAGGAAAGCCTGCGGCGCTGATAGGCATAGCGAGACAGCTTGTTTTCTATGTGCCGGTCATGCTGCTGGTGCCTATTTGGTTGGGTGTTGCAGGTATTTACTACGGATCATTTGCCATTGATGCTGTTATAGTAATCTGGACAATGCTCATGGTGAAAAAGGAATTTCATTCTCTGCGGCAGCGCAATGCGTGATCAGGTTCCTGTGTTTTCAACGCCGGGCGAGGGCTGTCTTTTTTGAGACAGCCTTTATTCATTCAAAGTGGGAGCTTCAAGCTGAGGATTACAGTTGTGAAGCCTGGCTGCCATTATAAAGTATAGATAAAAACAAATTTCTGTGTAAAAGTAAGTCTTTTATGGTATACTATAATTTCAAAACTATTGAAGGGATGAAATTAATGGCAGAATTTTGTAAATGTGGATCCGTTATGATAAACGGAAATTGTACCAACAAAAAATGCAGCAATAAAACAGTTAAGGCAGCAGCTCCCGCAAAGAGCAGCAAAACCGTCGGTACCAAAATAATTAAGACGGATGCAGTTGAAAAAACTGCGGCAAAAGTTACCAAGGTGCCCAGAGCGTCAAAGTGTATAACTTACCATATCAGCGAACTACCTATAAATGAACAACCAAAATAAAAAAATGTAAAAGCTGTTCAGATACATAGTATCATCATATTACAGCTATAAAAAAGTATAAAGGCAAAAAACAACGTTAACTTTTGAGAACGTTGTTTTTTTGCCTGTTTTTATTGTCAAACAGTATGATTTTTTAATTTCGGCTTTGTTCTAGATATATTTGGCATGGATAAATAGGCTGGCACATTCACATAATTAATTTATTAACAAATATGGCAAGAGGCGGTACAAAATGAGTATTTTTACGGCAATGAGAAAATTATTCATATATTCGGAACCTAAAATTCATAACCTTGGATTTGAGCTTTTGGAAGGCGATGACGAAGGGGCTCTTCAGCCTCCGGATCAAACTCGGGCAAATCAAGCGAAGCAGGATGCTCAAAATAGCGGACTTAATAATAATGAGATGAGCAAGGGAAATAAAAATGCTATAAAGCCTCTTGGAGTCAGCGAGTGGAATAAAAGCAGAAAAGGTGATGGCGAAAATCAGAAATTAAACCCGAGCCAGACTCAAAACAAAAACCAGGCGCAAAATGATACTATTTCAAATGATTTGAGCTACAGTCTAAATGTGCTGAAAGAGAAATTCGGATTACCCAAAAATGAAGATATTGTCTTCCGAAAATTCAAAATCGGTAAAAAGCTGGATTGTTTTATGATTTATGTGGAAGGGATGATTGATAAGAGTTCAATAAATCTGTCAATGCTTCCCACACTTATGTCAAAAGATATTTTAGAAGATATGGGAAAGCAATCTCCTGTCGATTTTTTGATAGAGACTGTCATACCTGTTCACAATCTAAAGAAAGAGAGCTTATACGGTGAATGCATCAAGCAGGTATTGAGCGGAGCCAGTGTGCTGTTTGTAGAAGGCTGTACCGAATGTATTGTCATGGAAACCAGAGGATATGAAAAAAGAAGTGTCGAATCCCCCAAGACTGAAATGGTTGTAATGGGTGCACAGGAAGCCTTTACCGAAAATTTGCGCACAAACCTTACCCTTGTAAGAAGAATTCTGAAAACTCAAAAGCTTGTAACTGAATTGATTCCCGCAGGCGATATTAATAATACAATGTGCGCGATATTATATCTGGACGGGGTTGCAAGTCCCAGAGTAGTACAGGAAGTAATAAAACGTATAAAAAGTATAAAAACAGATTTGATAATCGGAAGCGGAATGGTGGAACAATTTATTGAAGATAGGCCACTGATGCTGTTTCCGCAAGTTCTCTCAACTGAAAGGCCTGACAGAACCGCTTCATTCATCATGGATGGGCAGGTTGTAATAATAACTGAGGGAGCACCATTTTCAATGGCTGTTCCAGTGACGTTTTTCAGATTGCTTCACACTTCGGAGGACTCTTTTACACGCTGGCCCTTTGGAACCTTTTTAAGACTGCTGAGGCTGTTCGGGCTTTTTTGCGCAACACTGCTTCCCGGCCTGTATGTGGCAATGGTGATGTTTCACCCTGAAATGCTTCCTACAGAACTGCTTGCCTCAATTGTCAAATCCAAGGAATTGGTTCCTTTTCCGACTTTGCTGGAAGTTCTTATAATGGAAATAGCTTTTGAGCTGATAAGGGAAGGAGGAATAAGGATTCCAAGTATTATCGGTCAAACTCTGGGTATAGTCGGGGCACTTATCTTGGGACAGGCTGACAGTGTCGGCCGGCCTGGTAAGCCCCATGCTTGTGATAATCGTTTCGGTCACGGCATTGGGAAGTTTCGCTATCCCAAATTACAGCATGGGTCTTGCTATAAGAATAGAGAGATTCTTTTTTATAATTGCAGGCGCCTTTTTGGGCTTTTTTGGAATAGCTTTTGTCATATTTACTTTAGGGTGCATTACCTGCAGTATGAAGTCTTTTGGTATTCCTTTCCTGACGCCTGTGGCACCTAAGACCAAGGCTAATCCTGATGTAGTTTTAAGGACACCCATATGGATGCAGGATAAGCGTCCTGACCCATTTCAGACTGCCAACCGGCAAAAACAGGGAAAGAATGTAAAAAACTGGGCGCTTAAAGAAGAACCGAAACAAAAGGATGATAACAGCAATGGGAATAAATGAAGGTAAATTTGGTGTCCAGGAGGCTGTAAGTCTTGCTGCAATTTCCATGAGCACAAAAATATTTTTTACAAGTCCTGCTTTCCTGACAAATTACGTTGGCAATGCAGGCTGGCAGATGACAATTATTTCCGCTATTATTTCAATAATAGTGTTCAGTTTTGTTTATATATTGCTGAAAAGGTTTCCAGGTAAAGATATTATTCAAATATATGATATTTCTTTTGGAAGACTAATAGGTTTTATTTTCTCATTTGTATTTGCAGCAGCTTTCCTGGAATCAGCAGCTATGCTTTTGCGGGAGTTCGTGGATGTTATCAAGGTATATGTATACAGAGAGACCCCACCGGACATTCTGATATGGACAGTGGTTATTGCTGCAGTGCTCTCTTCTTTTTTAGGTCTGGAAACACTGGCCAGAATATCAAAATTAACGGCTTATATAATGCTTGTTACCTATTTTATCTTACTGCTGCTTGCAATACCACAGTATAATCCTACGAATTTATTCCCGTTTTTTGGTTATGGTATAGATAAAACTTTAATTCATGGAATACGGCGAAGTTCTGCTTATGGGGAGGTAATGATATTAACAGTATTTGCGGGTTCACTTCAAGGAACAGGATATATTAAGAAAGCAGGGTTTATATCATTAGTATTTTCCTGTTTGATATTAACACTTGGTTTATTGGCTTTCAGTATGGCATATCCGTATGAAACTACCCAGGAATTAATCGCACCGGTTTATGTTCTGGCAAGAGGAATCAAGTATGGCACTTTTTTCCAGAGATTGGATCCCATTTTTTTATTCTTATGGATTTTTGCTTCACACATTGCTATTTCAATTCTTTTTTACTGCGCAGTCAGCTGCTATTCCAAAATATTCAGATTGTCTGATTTGAGACCTCTTATTGGACCCATGGCGGTCCTCTTATATACTTTGGCAATGCTGCCCAGGGATTTTGCAAGTGTAATTGAGGGAAATGTCCATGCCCTAAGGGAATATGGCTGGGTCATTTTTTATGTATTGCCGTTGATTACACTTATAGTTGCCGTAATTAGAAAAAAGAAAGGAGGTACTCAAAATGCGTAGAATCCTGGCATTAATACTGATACTATCCTGTCTTCCTGCCTTGACAGCCTGTTATGATGCACTGGAAGTTGATGATTGGGCATATGTCTATACCATGGGAGTTGATAAGGGTATTTCCAATAAACTTCGTATAACCGTTCAACTTCCGACCATGAAAAGTTCGGGGGGCGGGATAGAGGGGGGAGGACAGAGTTCCACAGGATCGGAAAACAAGGATTTTGTTGTAATATCTCTGGACTGTCCGACCTTCTACACAGGAGTTAATATGATAAACTCTTCTTTATCAAGAAAAATAAACTATAGTCACTCTAAATATTTTGTTGTTTCGGAGGATATTGCGAAGGAGGGTATGGGAAATCTGATGAGTGCTTTTGTACGGGACAGACAAATAAGAAGAACCATGCATATGATAGTCGTCAAGGGTAAAACCAGTGATTTCATTAAAGAAATAAATCCGGTTCTGGGCACTGCTTTGTCCAAAACTCAGGAAGGTATGATGAATATGGAAAAAGTCAACGGCTTTTTTGACGACAACGATTTAGGCAGCTTCATTGACGACATAAAATCCCATAAGATACAGCCTGTTTCTGTTCTTGCAGCAATAAATGATTTTTCAAACTATAAAAAGGAGGGGCAGCCTACCGATGAGATCAAATCGGCCGGCGATTATTACGCAGGTGAATTGCCAAGAAATGACGGCAATAAAACGGAATATCTGGGAACTGCCATTTTTAATGCGGGCAAAATGGTCGGTGAGTTTAATGGTGATGAGACCCGTGCCTTACTGATGATAAAAGGCGAATACGAGACAGGATCTTATGTAATTCATGATCCTTACAACTCAAAATTGCTGGATACTATTATTGTAAGTCAGCAGAAAAAACCCGATATAAAAATTGATTTTAAAAAAGAAGGAAAGCCTGACATAGAGGTTAAGGTTTTTCTTGAAGGAGAAATTCAGGCTCTTCAAAGTACCGTAAACTATGAGAGTATGGAATACAAACCCATTTTGGAGAACAAAGTGGAGGCCTTTTTAAAGGAACAGATCGATAAAAGCATAAGTAAAGCGCTAGCTCTGAATAGTGACGTATTTGGTTTTGGGGAAAAGGCAAGTATGAAGTTTTCAACAATCCAGGATTGGGAAGAATACAAGTGGCTTGAAAAGTTTAAGGATTCCAGTGTTAAAACGGAAGTACAATTTGTAATCCGCAGGACAGGTACACTTATAAAAACCAATCCAACAAAGGATGGTAAGCAATGAAATATCTACTTCTGGTGGTTTTAATTCTTGTTTCCATATATCCGTTAAGTTACGCGGTATACAACATAAAGCACAATAAAATATATCCGGCCATTGGTTGTATTCTCCTGATTATAATATCCTTCGGTATTTCAATTTACAGAGCTTTTTTCACATAGAATTAAAAACATCGGCAACCTTTAAATTGTAAAGGTTGCCGATGTTTTTACAGGGTTGGTGCATTTCAGCATATACTTAATTGATAAGCCGGCAGATGTAAGATATAATTAAAGAAAAAAAGGGGATTATTATGGATTATAGAGAACGTTTTCTTGAAATATATAATACTTGCATACATCGTGAAGGCTCCGACAAACTGTTGGAATATCTTTTATCCAAATCAAGCGACTATTTTACGGCACCTGCCAGTACAAGATTCCATGGGGCCTACGAGGGTGGTCTTGTTGAGCATAGCTTAAATGTTTACGAGTGTCTGAAGGATTACCTGGCGAGAGAAAGGGTACACAGTGTCTACAGGCTGGATTATGATGAGGAAAGTATTGCAATTGTTGCTCTGCTTCATGACCTGTGCAAGATTAATTGCTATAAGGCAGGGACCAGGAATGTAAAGGACGAAAATGGTATCTGGCAGAGTGTTCCTACATATGAGTACGATGACAGACTGCCCTATGGGCATGGTGAAAAATCCGTATACATTATTACCGGTTTTATGAAGCTGACAAGGGAGGAAGCATTTGCAATAAGATATCATATGGGATTCTCAGGTGTTGAGGATAAGAGAAATGTAGGAGATGCATTTGAACAGTTTCCTTTGTCGTTTGCCTTAAACACTGCCGATATGGAAGCTACATACTTTTTGGAAGGAAAGAAGAAATAAATATGTTTTTGTTGATTGAATATTTAAAGAGTTAATTAATAATAATTAATATAAAAGATTTTTTATTAAGCCACAAACTCGACACATTAAAATATACTCAAAAATAGAAAAGGACAGGAAGTATGCTTTTGTGAAAATCAATCATATAACAACAGATTTAAATAATAAAAGAGAAAAGCTTTTGGAAAAAACTAAAAATTATCTATTAAATCATAAGCTCACGGGCAAGCTGGGTGAACTTCATACAAAGCCAAAGCTTGCTGAAGGAGTAGGAAAAATAGGGTTGATACTGCATCTGTATAGATTTTTTCTATTTTACCCGCTGGCGATAATTTACATGGAAATAGTATTCAAAATATCTGTATTTGAAACCCTGTTTAACTCCGGCCTATTCTATATGATTTTATTTTCAACCTCTGCCGGACTCTTACTCTACATATTATCCACATTTTTCAAACGCAGGGTAAACAGAATAATATCCATTATAATTACTGCTTCCATCACATTAATATACATTGTGCAGGTGGTATACTATCAGGTTTTTACCACTTTCTTTGCATTGTTCTCTATAAATGGCGCCGGACAGGTTTTACAGTTCTGGAGGGAAATACTCAATGCAATAGGCAAGAATATTATTCCCATACTGTTTCTGCTGGTTCCGCTAATATTTATAAGCGCGTTCGGCAATAAACTTATTCCGGCAGATAAAACTGCCTGGAGTATGAGGGGGATAATTGCATCCGCTGTACTATTTATCCAGATAATTGCTACCCTGGCGGTATACAGTGCAAACAACGGGGAGCTTAGCACCAGATTCCTTTATTCTGAAGCCATAATACCAGATTTGTCTGTTACCAGATTTGGTATGCTTACCACTACAAGACTTGATGTGAAACACCTGATCTTTGGGTTTCAATCTGCAGAGGAGGGGTTACCGGAAGAGGAGAGTTTTGATGCCGCAGATGAAACAGATTCCTCCGAAAGGGGTGAAATGGCTCTTTCCACTGATAATCAGGTTAATAATCCAGCAATGGACAGTTTGGAGGACAAGGACCAAAATACCGATCAAAATACAGCTCAGAACGCGGTGCGGTCAAATCCGCAGAAAGCAGAGAATGCTTATAATGTAATGGATATTGATTTTGACGGACTTATTGCCGGTGAGACCGATCCGGAAATACAGTCAATGCACAGGTATTTCAAAAAGGTAGAACCGACCAGGAAGAATGAATATACCGGCATGTACAAGGGGAAGAACCTTATATTCATAACAGCTGAAGGTTTTTCACCCTATGCTGTCAAAAAGGAGCTGACGCCTACTTTATATAAAATGCAGCAGGAGGGCTTCAGGTTTACGGATTTTTATACACCTATCTGGGGAGTGAGTACTTCCGACGGAGAATATGTTGCATGCAATTCACTTGTGCCCAAATCAGGTGTCTGGAGTTTCTATGTATCAGGCAGAAACTATATGCCCTTCTGCATGGGGAATCAGCTTAAAAAACTGGGATATGGCACTAAAGCCTACCATGATCACACATATACTTACTACCGCAGGGACGTGTCACATCCCAATATGGGCTATGACTTTAAAGCTGTAGGAAATGGACTTGACGTAAAAAAAACCTGGCCCGAATCGGATGTGGAAATGATAGAGAAGACCACCGATGAATATCTGGGTGCGGCACCATTTCATACCTATTACATGACTGTCAGCGGTCATCTCCAGTACAGCTTCGGAGGAAATGCCATGGCCAGCAAAAACAAAGAGCTTGTCAAAGGCCTTCCCTATTCGGAGCATGTGAAGGCATACCTGGCCTGCCAGATTGAATTGGACCGGGCTATGGGAGAATTGATTTCCAGACTTGAAAAGGCAGGGGTGGCTGAGGATACACTCATAGCTATCAGCCCGGATCATTATCCTTACGGCCTTACCCTGGATGAAATAGGAGAACTGGCGGGACACAAGGTAGAAGAAAATTTCGAGCTTTACAGGGGTATATTCCTATTGTGGTCAAAGGGCATGACTCCTGTTCAAATTGACAAACCCTGCTCCAGTATGGATATACTGCCAACATTGTCAAACCTCATGGGGGTGGAGTACGATTCGAGACTGCTTATGGGCAGGGACATTCTGTCGGATGCTTCGCCGCTGGTTATCTTCTCCAATTGGAGCTGGCTTACAGATAAAGCCAGGTATAATTCCAAGCTGAGAAAGTTGATTCCGGCTGATGGAGAGTCTGAAGCCACAATAACCAAAGAATATAAAACTGCAATAGCAAAACAGGTTAACGGCAGATTTACCTATTCAACAAATATTCTGGACAAAAACTATTATGCGGAAGTCTTTAAAGAAAGATAAATGCAGTTCCCGTAAAGCTGGTAAAATAGGTGTTGTGCTCATAAGATTAGCTTGACAAACCAGGCTCTTTGATGCTATATTTTTTACAAGTAGAGACGAGAAGAGCTTAGATGAGATTAGACGAGATGAGACAAAGGGTAAAAATTTATCCACCATGGCGGCATATAAAATGCTGCTTGTTAATTTAGGCATATTATTAAGAATTTAATTGAACTGCTTAAGTTGACATTATTTTGAAAATTACTTCAAACCTCTACTAATATTTATTTGTGGAGGTTTTTTATATGGAAACAGCTCAGAAAAGAGTAGTCGTAAAGGAAAAGAAAGCAGGCCTTTCAATTTCAGACATTATTCTGGTAGGTGTATTGCTTGCAGTAGGTGCAGTTCTTAAATTCTTTGTAGGTTCATTATTTTCAGCCGGCATGAAGCCAAATTTTATTATCGCCATGTATTGTCTTGCAATTCTGCTGATCAAACCGAGATTTATTGAAGCAATTATAATCGGAATTATAGCAGGTGCTATCTGTCAGGTATTCCCCGGAACTCCCTACATCAACCTGATCAGTGAGCCTGTGGGTGCAATTGTAATGGCCGTACTGGTATATTTACCTCTTCAGATCGGAAAATTTTCACTCAAACCGATAGTTGGTACATTTTTCAGTACTCTGGCAAGCGGTATGGCTTTTATAGGGATTCTCTATGCGGCATTTTATACCGGTGCTAATGTGAAGACCATGCCAATCGGCGTATTTCTTGTAATCGTTCTGGGAACTGCTGTTGTAAATTCAATAATTGTGCAGGTACTTTATATACCATTAAAACTGGCATTGGGACGTGGCAGGGATGATTGATACACGGCAGTTTAATCATTCATTGCTCCAGCTCAATGGAAATGGAGAAAAGAATGATTGAATTCAAAAATTTTTCGTTTAAATATAAAAACGGAGAAAAAAACGCATTAAGCGGAATTAATCTCAAACTAAACAAGGGTGATTTCGTAGGGGTGATAGGGAATAGCGGAGCAGGTAAATCCACTTTTACCTATGCCGTAAACGGGGTCATTCCCCATCATTTCGAAGGAGATTTTTTCGGTGAGGTTATTGTAAAAGGGATTGATACCGTCGAATCTTCTCCTTCAGAGCTTGCTTTAAGCGTTGGCAGCGTTTTTCAGGATATTGACGGTCAGATGGTTTCCTCGGTTGTTGAAGATGAGCTCCTGTTTGGGCTTGAAAATTTTGGTGTACCCCATGAGGAAATTGAGGCAAGGATCACGGATATATTGGAAATGGTGGGAATTGAGGATTTAAGGTATAGGAATATCAGTACATTGAGCGGAGGGCAAAAGCAAAAGGTAGCTATATGTGCCGTTGTTTCATTGATGCCTGATATACTTGTCCTGGACGAGCCGACGGCAGAGCTGGACCCCCAAAGCAGTCACCAGATTTTCAGTATGCTCAGGATGCTTAACGAGAAGATGGGAATTACCATTATAGTTGTTGAACAGAAGATAATGCTTTTAAGTGAGTTCTCAAAACGACTGCTTATATTTAATGAAGGAAGTATATACCTTGACGGTTCTCCGCAGGAGGTTTTGAAGGACACTTACAAACTGCAGGATATCGGGGTCAACTGTCCAAGGGTTGCATCCCTCGCCAATGCCCTGGCTGAAAGGAAGCTATATGAGGGTGAAGTTCCCGTTAATATAGATGATGCCGAGGTAATGGTCAGAAACATAATAAAATGACGGAGGTTAAGATTGATAGAATTCAGCAATGTCTGTTTTGCTTATGATAAAAATAATATACTTGAGAACATAAACTTTACCATAAACGATGGAGAGTTTATTGCCATAGTGGGGCGCAACGGTGCAGGAAAAACCACCTTGATGAAGCTTTTCAACGGCCTTCTGAAGCCTACTTCAGGTACTGTAACGGTTGAGGGGCTGGATACAAGGATTGCCAGAACCAGTGAACTGGCCGGGCATGTGGGATTTCTCTTCCAGAATCCTGACAGGCAGATCTGCCAGAATACGGTAAAGGCTGAAATAGAATTCGGATTAAAGTGCATTCTTACAGATAAGAATGAGATTGAGAAAAGATGCATGGCCACAATGGAAAGCTTTGGTTTCGAAGGGGATAAGGATCCTTTTTCACTGAGCCGGGGAGAGCGGCAAAAGGTAGCACTTGCTTCAGTTCTAGCGTTATCGCCTAAAATAATGGTCCTGGATGAACCAACTACCGGATTGGACTATAAGGAATGCATGCAGATCATGGAAGTGATTAAGGCTTTGAATAGCCGTGGAACAACTGTTGTAATGGTTTGCCATGATATGGAACTGGTAACCGATTTTGCGCAGCGGGTTCTGGTCATAGGTGACGGCGGAGTGCTGGCTGACGATGTGTGCAAAAACGTGATGTCAAATGATACTGTTCTGAGGAGGACCTCCCTTGCTCCGCCGCAGATAGCCCAACTGGCCATAAGGCTTGGGGAAGCTTTTAACGGCATACTGACAGTTGATGAGATGGCCGAAAGAATTGAGGAAATGGCCAATTAACCTCCTTTATTCGCCTTATAGCGGATAGAGGAGTGGAGATTTTATTACTATTTTGTGGCCGCGCTATGTGGCTCATGGAGGCTGATATGAAAGGAATGCTGGAGTACTCCCAGGGGGATACTGTTATACATAGACTGAATCCGTTGACAAAAATGCTGCTGGCATTCCTGCTGTGCCTGAGCAGTTTTGTCAGCAGCCATATATTGATGGCCGTTGGCATCATAATTATAAATATCATTGTTGCCGGAATGGCAGGCATAGCAAATAAAGCATTTTCACTCTTAAAAACTTTATTGAAAATAGGTTTAATACTATTTTTACTTCAAATATTTTTTATACGGACGGGCAATGTTATACTGGATTTGCCCCTTAATCTTTATATAACCGATACCGGCTTGAATTTCTCGGTACTGCTTGTGCTAAGACTTGTAGGAGCCACAATGCCGCTGGTGCTCATGCTTACGGTTACAAAAATGAGTGATTTGACCAATGTTTTTGTTCAGAAGCTCCATATTCCTTATAAATATACTTTTGCCTTCATAACTGCACTCAGATTTATACCTATTTTTGAAAACGAGATGAACGGTATTATTGAAGCACAGACCGCCAGAGGGGTTGAATTTGATACAAAGAACCCCCTGAAAAAATTAAAGCTGGTACTGCCCTTATGCGTACCCCTTTTGATCTCGTCGGTTAAGAGGATCGAAGGGAGTGCCATATCAGCCGAGCTCAGAGGATTTAACGTCAGGCAGAAGAACAGCGGCTATAAAAAATATAATTTCAGCGGAAGGGATTATATTGCAATGACAGCTTCAATCGTAACACTGATTGTAAGTTCGTTTGTGGCATAGCTGCACCTACCAGGACTTTTCAGGGTCAAAGCCTTTTATTTGTACTATTTCAAGTAATGGGCTTTTTGCTATGTCTTCCGGTGTAACAAGTATTCCCCTGTTGCTGTCCAGATTGTAGCCATAGCTGTTAAAGGCCTGCCATATTAATTGGGAGCAGTTTGCACTTTTAGGGATTATGCCGCATTGGTATTTTGAAGCAAAAATACTGTATTTTAAGCCTGTCAAGCTGTTTTCGGAGTATTTCACTATATTCTCAATTACTTTTTCATCAGCATTTTTAAGCCTCAGGACTTTTAAAGTGGGATAGTACCGCCATTTGGATATATCCTGTTTCATGCTGATGGTTCCCGGCTCCAGGGACTCCAAAGTTATACCCTTTTCAGCGTCTGTAACAATACCGCAGTGCCCGTGCCTCCAAAAGAGTGTCTGTGTTGATTTTGTCATAAGAATATCACCATTTTTCAAGGGGGCAAACCCAAAGTTATCGGACTTGTCCAGGTTATTTATTACAAGTGTTTCCTGGCTGGTAAACAGGTTTAATTTCTCGGTAAACAACTGATTCCTTGTATAGTAGCTTTGCTGGAAAGCAATTATCTCAGCTTTTCCGCCACTTTGCCTTATGAGGTCGTCGACAGCAGGCCGTCCCAGTCCCGTTTGCCTCAGCAGCTGTGCGTAATCAGTCCCGGTAAGTGAAGCCCTGTCCAGTAGCTGGGAGAGCTCGGCCCTTGAGGCGGTTGGATAATAAACGATATTGTAATTATTGGCCAATATAAAAAAACAATAAAAATTTATAAATAAAGTGCCAAGACTTATAAATATTTTCATTTTCGTACTAAGTTTTTTCAAAAAAATGCTCCTTATCAATTGTATAAATTTAGCAATTTTATTATTTGCATAAAAAGAGAGGTTAATTCATAATTTTTCAGACAAATTTATTGGATACTCTGTATAATAGTTGTACGAAATTTATTAAAGCCGGCGGTTTATGGAGGAATTGTTTATGAAAAGAAATACAAGTTTTGCAGGGTTACTGCTTATAGCAGCAGGTGTTATAGTATTGCTGCTAAGGGTATTGTTTGGAATCAAATTATTTGAGTTTAATACACGGGATTTTTGGGTATTTTTTGTCTTACTTGTGGGCCTTTCCTTTGAGTTTGCTTTCTTCCTGACAGGTTCAAAACCGGGCTTGCTGGTTCCAGGCGGAATAATTACCACAATAGGTTTGTTATTTATGTTTGAAGTTGCAACGAATTGGCATTTTGCAGCATATACCTGGCCGGTATACATTCTTTCTGTTGCAGTCGGCCTGTTTCAAATGCACATTTTTTCCAGGAGGGAAAAAGGCTTGCTTATTGCGAGTCTGATAATCGGGGGAATTGCAGCATTCTTTATGGTCTGCATGCTGTTCAGCAGGGTAACGTCAATTATCAGACCAGAGATATTTATTCCCATTGCTTTGATCGCAGGTGGAATAGCCATGTTCTGCAGCGGCAGATCAAGAAAAACACAATATTAGAAAACCTGGACACCGGAGGTTTGTAACATCTGAATTCAAACAGGCCATCAGGTTGCGGCTGATGTTTTGCTATGGTATATTATAGTTAAAACGTCAGCCTTTTTATGTCCGGAAAAGAATAAATTTTTAATACGGCTTTGTTCTTGTCCGGGAAGTCCCGGGAGGTGTATTAATGGAATGGAGAAAACTGAGAGAACAGCAGGAAGATATGCTGAGTCCCTTTGCCGCAAGGAGTATAAATTCTTTTGGGAGACTTGTCCCCGAGGAAAAATGTCCTATCAGAACAGATTATGAAAGGGACGGGAACAGGATTCTATATTCTATGGAATTCAGAAGACTCAGGCATAAAACCCAGGTTTTTTTTAATGCAAAAAATGATCATATCTGCACACGGATGGAGCATGTTTTAAACGTGGGGTCCATTGCCGTTACAATAGCGAGAACTCTAAACCTGAATCAGGATCTTACTTACGCCATCGCATTGGGCCATGACCTGGGCCATGCACCTTTTGGCCACAGCGGCGAGCGTGTTCTTAATAAATGCATGCAAAAAATTGACAGTTCAATGGGCTTCCAACATGAGCTGCACAGCTTAAGAGTGGTTGAAAAGCTTGCTACACGCATATCGAAAGAGAAAATAAATGATTATTGCGGGCTTAACCTGACATTTGAAGTAAAGGACGGAATTGTTTCGCACTGCGGAGAAAATTATAATGAATATATTCTGACACGGGATCTGGATAAAACCCCTGAAACACTGCATAATATAAAGAACCACGGTGCGCTGCCTTTCACACTTGAGGCTTGTGTTGTCCGGCTTGTAGATAAAATTGCCTATGTGGGCAGGGATATTGAGGATGCTGTAAGGGTTAAAATGATGGATATGCAGGACATTCCCGGAGACATCAGAAATGAACTGGGGCACAGTAACGGAGAGATTATAAATACACTTGTGTGTGACCTGGTAGAAAACAGCTACGGTAAAGACTGCATACAGCTCAGTCCTTCCAAGGGAGAGGCGCTTAAAAAGCTTATTAACGAAAATGTAAGGCTCATATATAAGGCTGATAAGATAACAAGATATGAAAAAATAGCGGAAAATACCCTTGAAGGCTTGTTTGACAACCTGCTGCAAAGTGTTCCGGATATTGAAAAGCTGCAGTCCAGCGATACAAAAGTGTACCGTATGTTTTATAACTTTATAACGGATAAATGCTATGACGAGAATGAAAGCGATGCCCAAAAGGTTATAGATTTTATTGCAGGTATGACCGACTCTTTTGCGCAGAGCTGTTTTGAAGAAATTTACTGGATGTAAATGGAATGCTGAAAATTAAATACTTTTCATTTTCAGCGTTCTCCATAGAAAAACTAACGTTTTAAAGGAGTTTATTATGGATAAGGAAAATTTTCATTTTTTTGCGTTCCTGTCGAGAATGAAATACATAAACAGATGGGGTTTGATGAGGAATACTTATACTGAAAACATTCAGGAGCACAGTCTTCAGGTAGCCATTATCGCCCACGGGCTGGCTGTTATCAGAAATACATATTACAATGGTGAGATAAATCCGGAAAGAGTTGCCATTCTTGCAATGTTTCACGACTGCAATGAAATAATAACCGGTGATATGCCCACTCCCATAAAGTACTACAACCCTCAGATAAGCAGGATTTACAAGGATATTGAGGATATATCCAAAGAAAAAATCATATCAATGCTTCCGGAGGAAATGGCTGACGAATACTATTCGCTTTTTTTCAAAAATCCTGATGATATGGAATGCTGGAAGCTTGTAAAAGCGGCAGACCGGATTGCGGCATATATAAAATGCATTGAAGAGGTGAAAGCGGGTAATAATGAATTTAAAAAGGCAAGTGAGACCATTTTGAACACAATTGCCGAGATTGAACTGGAGGAAGTAAAATACTTTATGGATAGGTTTGTTCCAAGCTTTAACCTTTCTCTTGACGAAATTGATTGAAGTAACCGTTGTGCCAATTTAATGTCTTGTTTGGTATTTAAGTAGTTCAACTGGTACGCGAGGATAATTTCATAAATTAGTGAAATTTTTATTAATTGACAAAAAAAGTATATCTATTTACAATTAATTGTGTTGTTCCCAGCTTTAAAAGCAATTCAATAGACCAAAAAAGGGGAATTCAAAATGAATTTTGAAGAAAATGTCGGTAAAATATGTATAATAAATGGTGAGGCCGTACCTTCTGAAAAGCTTGACTCTTACTCCGGTGATAAATATACGGCTTTTTATGAGGTAATAAGGATCATAAAAGGAGTTCCTTTGTTTTTTGAAGATCATTTTGCGAGACTTAAGGGTTCCATGGCAAAACTGAAATATGAACTGAATTCTTCAAAAAAAGATATTAAGAATCAAATAAAGGTTGTTTGTGAGCAAAACGGCCTTACCGAGTGCAATGTAAAAATAATTGTACTTCAAGATAAAGAAGAGCAGAATATATTATTCTTTATAAACAAGTTCTATTATCCATCCATCGATGAATATAATAACGGGGTGGCTTGCTGCACCATCAGGCTTAAGAGGAAAAATCCCAATGTCAAGATGATCCACGCAGGCTATAAGGAAGAATTACAGCGTACCGTAATGGAAAAGAAGGCCTTTGAAGCCCTGCTGGTAAATGAGGAAGGCAGGATAACGGAGGGCGGAAAATCAAATGTGTTTTTTGTAAAAGGTGAAAAGATATATACGGCTCCTGAGGATTTTGTGCTTATAGGTATAACACGTCAATATGTTGTTGATGTCTGCAGAAAATTAGGATATGAAGTGATTGAAACATTGATTGGACTGGATTCCCTGAAAAATTTTGATGCTGCTTTTATTACCGGAACCTCCATAAAAGTTCTACCGGTCAGGATTATAGACCAGGGTGAACTGAATTCAGCGGCAAATGCGACTACCCAGCATGTTATGGCAGGCTATAACAGT
The DNA here is from genome assembly GCF_000350485.1 of Ruminiclostridium cellobioparum subsp. termitidis CT1112. Taxonomy (GTDB): domain Bacteria; phylum Bacillota; class Clostridia; order Acetivibrionales; family DSM-1351; genus Ruminiclostridium; species Ruminiclostridium termitidis. The sequence goes on along the minus strand of NZ_AORV01000021.1, from coordinate 186,888 downwards.
CTTGTCAATGCATATATTAATGATAACTTGTAAAAGTTATTATCAAAATTAAAAACTATGGAGGTTAGTATATGAGACATCTCGAAAACGCTTTTAAATTTACTTTCAAGAACTTCCTGCTCACCTTGCCTTTACTGATTTCATTGGCAATACCGGCTTTGATTTCAGGCGTCGGAAGTCTTGGGATCGTGGCCAACAGCGGTGCAATCGCTGAAAATCTCAGGCGCATGATTGAAAATAATGCTTATGGCGGAGGAATACCGAACTATGGTGATTTATTCGCAGGATTGAATCTGGGTACATTTATTGCAAGTTCAATTATTTCAGGTTTGCTCTCATTTGTATTGATGATACTTGTGAGACCTGCTACCTACGGACTTATAAACCTGCATTATGAAACAGGAAATGCAAAGCTCAACAACTTTACCGGATGCATGTCCAAATACATAGGCAGATTCGTATTGTTCGGTCTGTTGAATATCGCTTTTGCAATTGGTCTCGGAGTAGTATTACTGATACTTGTGGTTATCGGAGGAGTGGTTTCTTCGGTTTCTACCGGACTGGGCGTATTACTGATAGTATTATTTGTACTTGCATTCTTAGCGGGAGTTGCAGTCTTGTTCAATTATTTGAATTTGTGGTTCCCTGCGGTATGTGTTGAGGACAGTGATATTATTCAAGGTCTGAAAAATTCCTTCAAAACTGTAAAAGGCAGCTTCTGGCCAATATTTGGAATCACACTGCTGGTTACCTTCGGAGGAAGCGTTGCAGGATTCATTCTTGGAAGTGTAATCGGTTTGATTCCTGTTATCGGAAATATTGTTGCTCCTGTAATATCGGGATTGGCTGAGTTTATTCTTATGGTTTACTATTTCGAAGTATACCGTGAGAAAACCGGAAGATATACTCTGCCCGAACCTCCTCCGCAGTTTGGCGGCTTCCAGGACGGCGGGGTGCAGTAACAGAGTTTCCAGGTAAAAATGAGAAAAAAACCCTGCTCCACCAGGGAAGTGGAGCAGGGTTTTCATGTTAAAAATATTAAACCTGTGAAGGGAAATTTTTATCATAAACTACTTGACAAATAAAAATGCGAATGTTATTTTAAGTATATGTTAGCACTCAACACAAAAGAGTGCTAACAAAAAGGAATTAAAACAGATTTATTTTAAATGCAGGTGACGGGAACCGTATGAGGATAGTTGCCTGGGAACGGAGGTAAACATGCTTCTTGACGATAGAAAACTAAAGATACTTCAAGCTATTATAGATGATTATATAAGTACTGCAGAGCCGGTAGGTTCCAGAACTATTGCCAAAAAGCATGAACTGGGTCTCAGCTCTGCAACCATCAGAAATGAAATGGCTGACCTGGAAGATATGGGTTTCCTGGAACAGCCCCATACCTCGGCGGGAAGAGTTCCGTCGGACAAAGGCTATAGATTGTATGTGGATCAGCTTATGAAAATAAATGATCTGTCTGAAAGTGACATAGAAAACATCAGGAATGCCATGGACATCAGAATAAATGAATTGAGTCAGTTGATTAGGAATGCTTCTGTTGTAATGTCTCAATTTACAAAGTATACTTCCATGGCAGTGACACCCCATATAAAAAGAAGTGTTCTGAAAGCTGTCCAGGTTGTTCCTATAGAGCCCGGCAAAGCACTTGTCATAGTTGTTACAGATTCAAACATAGTTCGCAACAATCTTATCAGAGTTCCTGAAAAAATAACCCCGGACTTTATCATACAGGTATCAAATATGCTAAATGACAAGCTAAAGGGTTATACTCTGGAAATGCTGAAAACTAATTTCCTCAACGGAGAGGCCGAGCAGCTTGCTTCGCTGCCTTATGATTTAATGAGACCCATACTTGACGGTATTGAAGACCTGATAAAGCTCATTGACAGGCCTGAAATTTATCTGGAGGGAACAACAAACATTTTAAATTTCCCGGAATTCAAGGAAGTTCAGAAGGCCAAGGAATTTTTAAGCCTTTTGGACGAAAAGAAGCTGATGTCCGAACTTCTTAATACACATGGCAATAACAATGAAATAGTTATTCAGATAGGAAATGAAAATGTTATACAGGGAATTAAGGATTGCAGTATTGTCACAGCCTCATATAGTATAGACGATTATGTAATTGGGTCCATAGGCATTATAGGGCCCACGAGGATGGAATATTCAAAGGTGGTTTCATCATTGAATTATATAAGAAATAAAATTAATCAGGAGATCTCAAAACTTCTGGGTGATGGATAGCTATAAAAAATAAGGAGGTTATTTTTTAGCAATGAAAAAAGACAAAAATTCCAAAGCTGCAAATGATGAGGTAAACATGGTTGAGGAAAACGACACAGCGGTAAATACCGAAGTCGGGGCAGAAGGCAATGGCGAAGAGACTAATGCAGCAAACAAGGAAATTGAGGAGCTAAAGAACAAGCTTGAGGAAAAGACCCGCCAGTGCGAAGAATATATGAATATGGTTCAGCGTACTGCTGCTGAGTTTGATAATTATAAAAAGCGGACAATAAAGGAAAAAGAGGCTTTGAGTCTGGATGCTGCAATTGACACGGTAAATGCATTTTTACCGGTGGTTGACAATCTGGAGAGAGCTTTGAAGGCCGTCCAGGAAGTGGATGACAACCCCATGAAAGAGGGGGTGGAGCTGGTAATGAAACAGCTTAAGGACTGCTTGGAAAAAATGGGCGTCGAACCTATAGCAGCGGTAAATAATCCCTTTGACCCTGAGCTTCACAATGCCGTAATGCATGTTGACGACGATGCATTCGGAGATAGTGTGGTTATTGAGGAATTCCAAAAAGGTTATACTATGAAGGGCAAAGTAGTAAGACATAGCGTGGTTAAGGTTGCAAACTAATTTTGTAAATTACTGATAAACAGTTTAATGTAAAAACATATTAAGGAGGCTTTTTTATGGCAAAAGTAATTGGTATAGATTTAGGTACCACAAATTCATGTGTGGCGGTTATGGAAGGCGGCGAGCCTGTTGTTATAGCAAATCCCGAAGGAAATAGAACAACTCCTTCTGTTGTTGCTTTCTCAAAAACAGGAGAGCGAATGATAGGACAGGTTGCAAAAAGACAGTCCATTACCAACCCTGAAAGAACAATAATTTCTATAAAGAGAGATATGGGTACCGATAGAAAGGTCCCTATAGATGATAAAAAATATTCACCACAGGAAATATCTGCAATGGTACTTCAAAAGTTAAAGGCCGATGCTGAAGCATACCTCGGTGAAACTGTGTCTCAAGCCGTAATAACCGTTCCTGCATATTTCAGTGATGCTCAGAGACAGGCAACCAAGGATGCAGGTAAAATTGCAGGTTTGGAAGTACTTAGAATAATAAACGAACCAACAGCGGCGGCTCTTGCCTATGGTCTGGACAAGGAGCATGACCAGAAGATAATGGTTTATGACCTTGGCGGAGGTACTTTTGACGTATCAATCCTTGAAATTGGTGACGGGGTATTCGAGGTTCTTGCCACAAACGGTAACAACAGACTTGGTGGAGATGATTTTGACCAGAGAGTCATAGATTTCCTTGCCGACGAATTCAGGAGAGAAAACGGAATAGATTTAAGAGGCGACAAAATGGCAATGCAGAGATTGAAGGAAGCAGCTGAAAAAGCTAAAATCGAGCTTTCCGGTGTTACTTCTTCAAATATCAACCTGCCGTTCATAACAGCTGATGCATCAGGACCAAAGCACCTGGATGTTACGCTGACAAGAGCAAAATTTGACGAGATAACTGCCGACCTGGTTGAAAATACCATGGGTCCCACCAGACAGGCTATGCACGATGCAGGTCTTTCACCTGATAAAATAGACAAGATTTTATTGGTAGGAGGTTCCACCAGAATTCCGGCTGTTCAGGAAGCAGTTAAAAAGTATCTTGGTAAGGAACCCTTCAAGGGCATAAATCCTGATGAATGTGTTGCGGTGGGTGCGGCAATACAGGCCGGAGTTCTCACAGGGGACGTAACAGGTCTGCTTCTGCTGGACGTTACCCCGTTGTCACTGGGTCTTGAAACCCTGGGAGGAGTATTTACAAAATTAATTGAGAGAAACACTACCATTCCTACAAAGAAGAGCCAGATATTCTCAACTGCCGCAGACGGACAGACAAGTGTTGAAATCCATGTCCTCCAGGGTGAAAGAGAAATGGCCCAATACAACAAGACTCTGGGAAGATTCCAGCTCACGGGAATACCTTCAGCTCCAAGGGGAGTTCCACAGATAGAAGTTACTTTTGATATAGATGCAAACGGTATCGTACACGTATCTGCAAAGGACCTTGGAACAGGTAATGAACAGAAGATCACAATCACTGCTTCAACAAATCTTTCTGACTCCGATATTGACAAGGCTGTCAAGGAAGCTGAAAAGTTTGCCGCAGAAGACAAGAAGCGTAAGGAGGAAATAGATATAAGAAATAATGCAGACTCCCTGGTATACCAGTCTGAAAAATCTCTGAAGGATCTCGGCGACAAGGTTACAGCAGATGACAAGTCAAAGATCGAAGCCGGTGTGAACAAGGTTAAGGATGCATTAAAGGGAACAGATTTGGAGGCCATCAAGAAGGCTACCGAGGAGTTGCAGCAGGCTTTCTATGATGTATCTGCAAAAATCTACCAGCAGGCAGGCGGACAGCCCGGGGCCGACCCGAATGCAGCTGGTTTCGGCGGACAGCAGGGTGCGCCGGGTGCAGGAAATGATGATAATGTTGTTGATGCAGACTATAAAGTAGTTGACGACGACAAATAATTATATAATAATAAAAGGGGCTTTGAGCAGTTAAGGCCCCTTTAAAAATAAATAATATGAGAGTCAGTTCAATATGATTTTTTATAAGCCAAAGCTGAAAACCGGCTCTGGCTTGTTTTGAGATGAGGAAAGAATTAATTGAATTCATTGTTCAGAAAGATAAATGTTTCATCTATGGCTGGCTTAACAGCTTGAGACGGGAGTTGAATCGGATGTCAGAAAAAAGAGATTATTATGAGGTATTAGGAGTACAAAAAAATGCAACCGATGCCGATCTAAAAAAAGCATACAGAAATTTAGCAAAACAATATCACCCTGATGTAAATCCGGGGAATAAAGAAGCTGAAGCCAAATTCAAAGAGGCAAATGAAGCTTATGAGGTATTGAGTAATCCTGAAAAGAGAAGCAGGTATGACCAGTTCGGCCATGCAGGTACCGACCCTAATGGCTTCGGAGGCGGAGCCGGCGGCTTCTCCGACTTTGATTTCGGCGGAATAGGCGATATATTTGAAACCTTCTTCGGCGGTTCAGGCTTCGGAGGAAGCAGGTCACGTACCAGAAGGGGTCCCCAGAAGGGAGCCGACATCAAATACGCCATGGAGATTTCTTTTGAGGAAGCCGCCTTTGGTATTGAGCGTGAAATAAACATAAGCAGAATGGAAGTCTGCTCAAAGTGTACCGGAACCGGTGCAAAACCAGGTACACATGCCAGCACCTGTCAGCACTGCAACGGGACCGGCCAGGTTCAGATCAAGCAAAACACACCGTTCGGGCAGTTTATCAATTCAAAGACCTGTGACGTGTGTAAGGGTGAAGGAAAGATTATTGCCGATCCGTGCCCTGCGTGTAACGGAAAGGGTAAACTCAGAAATAGTGTCAAACTTAAAATAAACGTACCGGCGGGAATTGACGACGGGCAGACCATATCACTGCGCGGGGAAGGTGACCCGGGCTCGAAGGGCGGACCCAACGGAGATTTGTTCCTGAATATCAGGGTTAAGCCCCATCCTTTGTTCAAACGCCAGGGAAACGATGTTATTTGCGAAGTACCTATAACCTTTACCCAGGCGGCTCTGGGAGCTGAACTTGAAGTACCTACCCTGGACGGAAAAGTAAAATATACCGTACCCGAAGGAACGCAAACCGGCTCGGTGTTCAGACTGAAAAGCAAGGGAATACCCTTCCTGAGAGGAAACGGACGGGGAGACCAGTATGTAAAGGTAAATATTGATGTACCAAAGAAGCTGAATGAAAAGCAGAAGGCAATACTCAGGGAGTTTGCCGAGCTTGGAGGCGATGAGGTCCACGAACAGAGAAAAGGTTTTTTTGATAAGATGAAGGATGCTTTTAAATAAAAATACGGAGGATAAAATTTATATGAAATGGTATGAAATACGGATCAACACCACCGATGAGGCCAGCGATGCGGTAGCTGAAATGCTGACAACGATGGGTGCCGGCGGAGTTGCCATAAAGGATCCGTTTGATATACGAAAGGAAATAGAAAAACCCGGTACTTTGGATTATGCCGATGACGATTTCCTCGAGGCCTTGGGTGAGGATGTAATAATTTCGGCCTATTTTCAAAACGGGTTGGATATAAATGACCTCCTGAAGCAGATAAATGACGGTTTGATGAATATCTCCCAATTTCTTGACACGGGTAAAGGCCTTGAAGGCTATGGTGAAGTGGATGATGAAGACTGGTCCACGGCCTGGAAAAAGTACTACAAGCCCTTCAGGCTGACTGACAGGATTGTGATAAAGCCTACCTGGGAAGAATATAGGGCTGAAGAAAATGACATAATTGTTGAGATGGACCCCGGGATGGCATTCGGAACAGGGACCCATGAGACAACACAGATGTGTTCCATCCTGCTGGATAAGTATATGAGTGCCAATCATGATGTTCTGGACGTGGGCTGCGGCACCGGAATTTTATCCATTATTGCTTCAAAGCTGGGCGCAAAAAAAATAGAAGCCATTGATATCGATGAAGTTGCGGTAAGGGTGGCTAAGGAAAATATTGAAATAAATGGAGAAGCCGGTAAAATAAAGGCTTTTCAGGCTGTCCTGTCCGATTTGAAGGCCGGAGATGAAAAATTTGATATAATAGTGGCCAACATCATTGCTAATGTAATTGTTGACTTGTCCTCACTTATACCTTATTATTTAAAAAAGAACTCTTTGTTTATAACTTCGGGTATAATCAAAGAAAGAAAACAGGACGTCATTGATGCCTGCTTGAAAAACGGCATGTCCTTCATAGACGACCTTGAAATGGGTGAATGGGTGGCAATGGTATTCAGATGTCCAGATACTTTGTAAATAAGACTCAGATCGAAGATAACAAAATCAGAATAACCGGTGAGGATTATCAACATCTTAAAAAGGTATTGAGAGCAATAAAGGGTGATGCCATTACGGTATGCTGTGACGGCATTGATTACAACGCGGTTATAGCAGAAATCGGCAATGACTGCATCATTTCCGATATTATAGACAGTGTTGAAAATGTGACTGAACCCGCGTTGAAGGTAACACTTTTTCAGGGGCTTCCAAAGGCCGACAAAATGGAGTTCATTGTCCAGAAATGCATTGAACTCGGAGTTTCTGAAATAGTGCCGGTGATAACAGACAGAAGTATAGTTAAAATTAATACTGATAAGGATGCAAATGCCAAAGTCTCCAGATGGCAGAAAATTGCCATGGAGGCTGCAAAACAGTGCAACAGGGGAATTGTTCCGGTGATAGGGATGCCTGTTAAATTTTCCCAGGCCGTCCATATGGCTGCAAATAGGGAGTTATCCATAATACCTTATGAAAAGGAAAGTGTTGCCGGATTTAAAGCAATAGCAGCAACCAGTTCCAGTATTAAAAGCGCAGCTATTTTTATAGGCCCGGAGGGCGGGTTCACCGAACAGGAGGTAGAACTTGCAGAAACCGCAGGAATACGTAAAATAACTCTTGGCCCAAGGATTCTGCGTACCGAAACTGCCGGGATGGTTGCTTTATCACTAATGATGTATGAATTGGGAGATGTGTCTAATGGAAGAACTTAAATTTGTAGTTGTTGATGATGCTGTTTTCATGAGAACGCTAATCAAAAGGATGATTGAGGAAAATACAAATTATGTAGTGGTTGGTGAGGGAGCTAACGGGCATGAAGCAATTGCCCAGGCTAAAAAATTATTGCCGGATATAATGACATTGGATATAACAATGCCTGAAATGGATGGGATAATGGCAATCCAGGAAATATTAAATGTGTCACCCAAGACTAAAATAATCATGGTATCGGCAATGGGGCAGCAATCAATGGTAATAGATGCTATAAAAATGGGTGCAAAGGATTTTATTGTGAAACCTTTTGATAAATCACGCGTTCAGCAGGCTATTGATAATGTATTGAAAATGCAATAGATTTGCTCAGGAGAGGAAAATTAAATGGGGGGAGACCCTCATTTTTTTAATGTTAAGGGAAGCATGGCAGTAGTCAGTGAACCCGGACTTTTATATAAGTCTTTGATAAGACAGTGTGAGCATTAATTCTATAAATTTGGTAATAATTTAGAGTAAGAACTTAATATCGGAAGGAAATTGAAGAAAAATTGATAAAATATAAGAAAAGTAGTAAATTATTCTTTAAATAATATAAAATTGTGTTATAATACTAGTGATTATTACTGTTAGCAAGATTTGGACGTAAATAGATTGAGTAGCATGCCGGATTTTTGGAGGAAATTATGGTTAGAAGCATGACTGGGTTCGGAAGAGGAAACTATAATGAAAGCGGTAAAGAGTTCACAGTAGAAATAAAAAGTGTCAATCACCGTTATATAGATTTTTATATAAAATTACCAAGACAGATTGCTTACCTTGAGGAACGTGTAAGGGAAGTAGTTTCAAAAAGTATTTTCAGAGGCAAAGTTGATATTTTCATATCTTTTGAGGACCGTTCCGAGGATTCAAAAAACGTCATGCTTGACGAGGCTCTGGCAGGTGCATACATACAAGCAGTGGAAAGCCTTAAGGATAAATACGGCCTGAAGGACGATATAAGTGTATCACTGGTATCCAGATTTCCCGATGTGCTGCGTATTGAGAAAACAGAAGATGATGAAGAGCAGTTGTGGGGCATCCTGAATAAAGCTCTGGAAGCTGCTGTTGATTCACTTGTTCAAATGCGTGAAAAAGAGGGAAATGAGCTGCGGATGAGTTTGCTTCAAAAAGCGGACTACATGGAAAATATTATTTCTCAAATAACAAATAGAAGTCCGGAAGTTGTCATAGAATATAAACAAAAGCTGGAAAACAGAATAAAAGAGCTGTTAAATCAGCAAACCGTTGATGAAAACAGATTGGCCATGGAAGTAGCCATATTTGCAGACAGGTGCGGTATTGACGAGGAGCTTGTCAGGTTGGGAAGCCACCTGCTCCAGCTCAGGGATATACTCAGCATAAAAAAACAGCCCGTAGGACGGAAGCTGGATTTTCTGGTCCAGGAAATAAACCGGGAAATCAATACTATAGGGTCAAAATCAAATGATATCGTTATAACAAAAAATGTATTGGAATTGAAAAGTGAAACAGAGAAAATCAGAGAGCAAATTCAGAACATAGAATAAGGCATTATCAAAATTAACCAGGAGGAAATATATGAAGCTTATTAATATTGGATTTGGAAATATTGTTTCAGCGAACAGACTTGTTGCCATAGTCAGTCCTGAATCAGCTCCAATAAAAAGAATCATCCAGGAGGCCAGAGACAGGGGTATGCTGATTGATGCCACCTACGGCAGAAGGACCAGGGCGGTTATTATTACCGATAGCGACCACATTATTCTGTCGGCTGTTCAGCCTGAAACAGTGGCTCACAGACTCAATGCAAAAGACGTTGATGTGACCGAGCCCGAAGTAGATTCCGATGAAGAATAATATTTGCCAATAAGATATTTATGGAGGAAGGAATGCAGCAAAGAGGTCTGTTAGTGGTAATATCCGGGCCCTCCGGTACTGGTAAGGGTACGGTATGTAAAAAATTGCTGGCTGAAAGGGATAATGTCAGATATTCGGTTTCTGCAACCACCAGAAAGCCGCGTGAAGGAGAAGTTGAGGGTCAAAACTACTTTTTTGTATCTGAAGGCCAGTTCCTTGACATGCTTGAGAAGGATGCTCTTATAGAATGGGATAAATACTGCGACAATTATTACGGAACCCCAAAGGCATTTGTTGACAGCTGTATAGAGGCCGGGACCGATGTAATCCTGGAAATAACGGTTGAGGGAGCTCTCGAAATCAAGCAGAAATATCCCGAATGCGTACTGGTTTTCATAGTTCCGCCTTCACTTGAGGAATTGAGAAGAAGAATTGAAAGCAGAGCTACCGAATGCTGGGATGTTATTGAAAAGAGATTGGAACAGGCAGCAAATGAATTAAAATATGTTGCCAAGTATGACTATCTGGTTCTAAATGACAGTGTGGACGACGCTGTTTTGAATATAGAAAAGGTTTTGGATGCCGAGCGTTTAAAGCCATCCCGCAATATAGAATTTTTAAATAGCTTAATAAAGTAATGGGAGGTATTTTATGATTTACCCTTCAATCAATGATTTGATGAAAAAAGTTGACAGCAGATACACTTTGGTAGTTGAGACGGCAAAGAGGGCAAGACAGCTGGTGGATGGAGCAAACAAGCTTACAAAGGTAAATTCCGACAAGGAAGTAACTGTTGCTATTCATGAAATAGCAGAAGACAAAATAACCTATGTAAGAACCAAGAATGTCATAAAATAAGGGAATGCGCAGACCGGTTCAGCAAAATTAAAGACTTTTTACTCTTCGCATAAGAAAATCCGGGAACGGGTTTTCCAACATATATAGGAGGTATTAACAGTGGCAGTTGAAAAAACAATGGAAAAAATAGTTTCTTTGTCCAAAAACAGAGGTTTTGTTTATCCGGGTTCAGATATATACGGCGGATTGGCAAATGCATGGGATTACGGTCCGCTTGGAGTTGAACTGAAGAACAACGTAAAAAAAGCCTGGTGGCGTAAATTTATTCAGGAGAGCACCTATAATGTAGGAGTTGATTGTGCAATACTTATGAATCCGCAGGTTTGGGTGGCTTCGGGACACGTTGGAGGCTTCAGCGACCCTCTGATCGACTGTAAGGATTGTAAAACCCGCCACAGAGCAGATAAACTTATCGAGGACTGGAACAAGGAAAATAATATAGAATTCAAAGTTGACGGTTTAAAAAATGAGGAGCTGATGCAATACATAAAGGACAGGGGAGTAAAATGCCCTAATTGTGACTCAGCCAACTTTACCGATATAAGAAAATTCAACCTTATGTTCAAAACCTTCCAGGGTGTTACAGAGGATTCCAAGGCCGAGATATTCTTGAGGCCCGAAACAGCCCAGGGAATATTTGTTAACTTTAAGAATGTTCAAAGAACTACCAGAAGGAAAATACCCTTTGGTATCGGACAAATAGGAAAGTCTTTCAGAAATGAAATAACACCCGGGAATTTTACTTTCAGGACACGTGAATTTGAGCAGATGGAGCTTGAATTTTTCTGTGAGCCCGGTAAAGATCTTGAATGGTTCAATTACTGGAAGGATTTCTGTTATAAATGGCTGCTGGCTCTCAATATGAAACCCGAGTCATTAAAGCTTCGTGATCATGAAAAGGAAGAGTTGTCACATTACAGCAATGCGACTACCGACATAGAATTCATGTTCCCGTTCGGCTGGGGGGAATTGTGGGGTATAGCCGACAGGACCGATTATGACCTGAAACAGCATATGCTCCACTCAAAGGATGATTTATCATATTTTGACCCGGCAACTAATGAAAAATACGTACCATATTGTATTGAACCTTCTCTGGGTGCCGACAGAGTCACACTGGCATTCCTGTGTGAGGCATACGATGAAGAAGAAGTGGCTGAAGGTGATGTAAGAACAGTCTTGAGATTCCATCCAGCTCTGGCACCTGTTAAGATTGCTATTCTTCCGCTTTCCAAGAAACTTGGGGAAGAGGCCGATAAAGTTTATCAGATGCTGACAAAAAATTATGTCTGTGAGTACGATGAGACCGGCAGTATCGGCAAGAGATACAGAAGACAGGACGAAATCGGAACTCCGTACTGTATTACCTTTGACTTTGATTCTCTTGAAGATAAGAGTGTTACAATAAGGGACAGGGATACCATGCAGCAGGTAAGAATAAAAATCGATGAATTAAACTCATACTTCAACGGGAAATTTGAATTTTAATAAACTGATGCAGGCATAATAACTATGCCTGCATTAATTGCCTATATAGAAAGTTAAGTAATTAACAAATTCATTTCATTTGCTGTAATCGTTTTCTTCCAACGCAGAAATTACTGTATTAAAGTATTTGGCTATCCGGAACAGACACTATTTGAAAGCTGAATTGCCTGGAACCAACAGTTCCTGTAATGCAATTTTGTTTATATATCTAATTCTAGTTTGTACAGGAGGGTTTTAAATGTCAAAGTACGTTTATCTTTTTAGTGAAGGAAATGCATCGATGAGAAACCTTCTGGGAGGCAAGGGAGCAAACCTGGCTGAAATGACCGGCTTGGGTCTTCCTGTTCCCAGAGGATTCACAGTAACTACTGAAGCATGTACAAGATACTACAACGACGGAAAGATAATAGCATCTGAGATAGAAACTGAAATCTATCAGATGCTGACAAAAACGGAGCAGATTGTCGGGAAAACCTTTGGTGATCCAACAAATCCATTCCTCGTATCGGTAAGATCGGGAGCAAGAGCTTCCATGCCGGGTATGATGGATACTATTTTGAATCTTGGTCTGAATGATCAGGTTGTGGACGGACTTGCAAAACTCACTAATAATGAGAGGTTTGCCTACGACAGCTACAGAAGATTTATTCAGATGTTTTCTGATGTGGTTATGGAGGTTGAAAAACCAAAGTTTGAAAAAATTCTCGATGCGGTTAAAGAAGAAAACGGTGCAAAATTTGACACAGATTTATCAGCAGAAAACCTCAAGGAAGTCGTAAAAAGGTACAAGGAATTATACAGGAACGAAAAGGGCGCTGAATTCCCTCAGGATCCCAAAATTCAGCTTATGGAGGCAATTAAGGCCGTTTTCCGTTCGTGGGACAATCCGCGTGCCATAGTGTACAGGAGACTGAATGATATTCCGGGCGACTGGGGTACGGCAGTAAACGTGCAGGAAATGGTATACGGCAACATGGGCAATGATTCCGGAACCGGCGTTGCGTTTACCAGGAACCCGTCAACCGGGGAAAAGAAGCTATATGGGGAATTCCTCATGAATGCACAGGGTGAGGACGTTGTAGCAGGCATCAGGACGCCTCAGCCCATGGAACAAATGAAGCTTGTAAATGAAGATGCCTACAATGAGTTTGTTAAAATCGCAGGTACGCTTGAATCACATTATAGAGACATGCAGGACATGGAGTTTACCATTGAGAAGGGCAAACTGTTCATGCTGCAGACCAGAAACGGCAAGAGAACTGCAGCAGCTGCTTTGAGAATAGCTGTTGACCTTGTCGGTGAAGGTATGATAACAAAGAACGAGGCTCTGATGAAGGTTGATCCGAAGCAGCTGGACGCACTTCTGCATCCAAACTTCGAGCCCAAAGCGCTGAAGGCGGCAAAGCCGGTTGCAAAAGGTCTTCCTGCCTCACCGGGTGCCGCAACCGGACGTGTATATTTCGAAGCCGGAGAAGCTGTTGAAGCGGCAAAAGGCGGAGAAAAGAAGATCATACTTGTCAGAATGGAGACATCTCCTGAAGATATAGAAGGCATGCATGTTTCACAGGGTATTTTGACCGGACGCGGGGGAATGACCTCCCATGCTGCCGTTGTTGCCCGTGGTATGGGAACCTGCTGTGTTGCAGGCTGCAGTGAAATAAAAATAAATGAAGAAGAGAAATATTTTATAGACAAGGACGGAAAGAAATACGGCGAAGGTGACTGGATCTCACTGGATGGATCTACAGGAAATGTCTACGGCGACAAACTTCCTACAATAGAACCTGAAATGACTGGTGATTTTTCCACACTTATGCAGTGGGCCGATGAAGCCAGGACTTTGAAGGTCAGGGCAAATGCCGACACTCCTTCCGATGCGGCGCAGGCCATTAAGTTCGGGGCCGAAGGTATCGGCCTCTGCCGTACCGAGCATATGTTCTTTGAAGCCGACAGGATTCCTGCCATGAGGGAAATGATCGTGGCAAGGACCGAGGAGCAGAGGAGAAAGGCACTTGACAAACTGCTGCCCATGCAGAGAAGTGACTTTGAAGGCCTTTTCAGAGAGATGCAGGGCTATCCTGTAACCATACGGTTCCTCGACCCTCCTCTGCATGAATTTCTGCCCCAGGCCGATGAAGATATAGAAGCACTTGCTGACGAGATGGGTATGACTTTTGCAGAGCTGAAGGGTATTGTAGCCGGATTGCATGAATTCAATCCTATGATGGGTCACAGAGGCTGCCGTCTAGCGGTTTCCTATCCTGAGATCGCAGAAATGCAGACCAGAGCCGTTATTGAGGCCGCAATCAATGTGAACCGGAACGGCATGTCTGTGGTTCCTGAAATAATGATCCCATTGGTTGGTGACGTCAAGGAATTAAAATATGTCAAGGGCATAGTTGTAAAAACTTCTGCCGAAGTAATAGAGAAGGCCGGTGTCAATCTGGATTACAAGGTAGGCACCATGATTGAGATACCAAGGGCGGCTCTGATTGCAGACAGCATTGCTGCCGAAGCTGAATTCTTCTCCTTCGGTACAAACGATCTGACTCAGATGACCTTTGGTTTCAGCCGTGATGATGCAGGAAAATTCCTTGAGGATTACTATGCCAAAAAGATCTATGAATCAGACCCATTTGCAAGGCTTGACCAGACAGGCGTAGGCAAACTGGTGGAGATGGCGGCCAGACTTGGAAAACAGACAAGACCTGACATCAAGCTTGGAATATGCGGAGAACACGGAGGAGATCCTTCCTCCATAGAATTCTGCCATAAGGCGGGCCTGAACTATGTCAGCTGCTCACCATTCCGGGTTCCCATCGCAAGACTTGCCGCGGCTCAGGCAGCAATTGGTGGAGGCGGATTGGGTCAGAAATAAGAAATATTGCATGAAAAGCCTTGTAACGTAAGAGCTTAAGGCGATTATACAAGTATAAATATAGGGTGTTGGCTGATATAATTTATGTGCCAACACCCTTTTTTTATAAAAACTGTCTTTTTCAGTTATTCAGAAAGATACAATTGTAGTACTAGAAATCTTCCGTAGGATAATTTTGAAAACAGGGGATATATTAAGTTCTGGAAAGAATGGGATAGCAGGAGAAGAAAATAAATCAAGGGTAAATAAATATTTGTGATTAGTATTCCCCCTCAATTGGGAGGGAAAAGAGTTTAACTTCCGTTTACATTTTCATGATAAAATAGCCTCGGGAGTGGTGAATAATGCCTAAAATTCTAATCACGGACGACGATCCGTATATCCGCGAACTCGTACGGAAAATACTGAAAAACGGCGGCTTTGAGGTAATCGAAGCCATCGACGGGCGTGACGCGCTTGAAAAAATTGACGGTTGTGACTGCGCCGTGGTTGATATAATGATGCCGCGGATGGATGGTTATCAGCTTGTAGAGAAACTCCGTAAATATTACGAGAATCTGCCTGTCCTGTTTCTGACGGCGAAATCGGGCCTGCCCGACAAGATGAAAGCTTTCAATCTTGGAGCCGACGATTACCTGATTAAGCCTTTTGAGGGCGATGAACTGTTAATGCGCGTCAAAGCCTTGCTACGGCGTTACAAGATTGAAGCGTCACAGGTTATACAAATAGGAAAGCTGACTGTTGACCGGAATGGATTCAGCGTAAACGGTGATACTATACCGATGAAAGAGTTTGAATTGCTGTTTAAATTGGCAGGTTTCCCCGGACGAACGTTTTCACGGGACAATCTCATCGAGGACATTTGGGGCTCCGACTTCGACGGCAACGAGAGGACTCTCGATGTGCATATCGGACGATTGCGCGAGCGATTCCCCGAGGAGCAGTACGGCTTCAAAATCACAACCGTGCGCGGGCTTGGATACAAAATCGAGGTGACGGTATGAACAACGGAGAACGTAAACAGCCTGGCAAAATCAGCGTGGTTTCAGGTTTCCTGTTCTTCTTTATTATATTCGGTATGTTCGTTGCGCTTGCATACCTTGCCGTCAAGCACGCAGGGCTTTCCGACTTTGCAACGGCAATGTTGTCAGGGCTTGGCGGATTGATATTCTTTTGCGTATTTGCCGCACTCCTCAGCTTTATCCGTTTGAAACATTTCAAGCATACTCACCGCGACTTTGGATACGATATTTTGTTGAACGCTTTTGAGCAGGTTTCCCACGGGAATTTTAACATATTTATTGAACCGAACTCCAATGGCCCTCACTCGGAAATGGCGGATGCATTCAACGAAATGGCAAAAAACCTCGGCTCGCTGGAAACCATGCGGCAGGATTTTATCAGCAATGTCAGCCATGAAATCCAGTCACCCCTCACGTCAATAAAGGGCTTTGCCGCATTGCTCCAGAATGACGGCTTGCTGCCGGAGGAGCGCAGACGCTACGCAGCGATTATCGAGGCCGAAAGCCTCAGACTGTCGAGTTTGAGCGATAATCTATTAAAACTTTCCGCTCTGGACGGAGAAAAGAAACCGCTGAGTATCTGCGAATACCGACTTGACAGGCAGCTTCAATCCGTCGCACTGACACTTGAACCGCAGTGGTCAGCGAAGAATATCACACTTGAGGCCGATTTGAAGAAAACGACAATCAACGGCGACCAGGAACTTTTGTCACAGGTATGGGTTAATCTCCTGCACAACGCGATTAAATTCACACCTGACGGCGGCGTAATAAAAATCACCGCAGACAGTGAACAGGTCATCATCAGCGACACGGGCTGCGGCATGGGAAAAGAGGACTTGCCGCACATTTTCGAACGGTTCTATAAGGCCGACAAAGCCCGTGACCGCTCATTGGGCGGCAATGGGCTGGGGCTTGCGCTTGTAAAGAAAATCCTCGATTTGCACGGGTTTTCGATTGCGGTGGAGAGTGAGAAAAATACAGGGACACGGTTTACAATCCGTTTAAATTGAGTTTAACCTCCGTTTAATTTGAGGTTTTAAAATGAACCTATCAAATCAAATGGAGGTACTTTTATGGATAATATAAAAAACAGCGTACCAGCAGTCGAAGCAGCCGGATTGGTTAAGACCTTCGGTAAAAACAGAGCCGTGGACGGCGTGAATCTGACAATTCCGGCAGGCACAATCTGCGGTGTGCTGGGGCCAAACGGCGCGGGCAAGACTACTACTATCAACATGCTGGCGACACTTTTGAAGCCTGATGCGGGAACAGCGAAGATTTTCGGGTACGACGTGAGGAATGACACGCAGATTGTGCGCCAGCTCATCGGCTTGACAGGGCAATATGCAACAATCGACGAAAGTTTGACGGCTATGGAAAACTTAAAAATCTTTGCCCGTCTCCTCGGCTTTTCCCGTGTTGAATCAAAGCGCAAAGCAGAGGAACTTTTGGAGGAATTTTCGCTGTCGGAAGCGGCAAACCGCGAACTCTCCAAGTTTTCCGGCGGTATGCGCCGACGGCTCGACCTTGCGGCAAGCCTGCTGTCAAGTCCGCCGCTTATCTTCCTGGACGAGCCGACGACCGGGCTGGACCCGCGCACAAGAACACAAATGTGGCAGACAATCCGAACACTTGTCAAAAACGGTTCGACCGTTCTGCTGACCACTCAGTACCTCGACGAGGCCGACCAGCTTGCAGATAAAATCGTTGTTATTGACAAGGGAAAAGTAGTTGCCAACGACACCCCTGCCGGATTAAAACGTTCTGTAAGCGCGTCAAGTCTGCAAGTCACGGTAAAAAATCCAAAATATGCGCTTATAGCCGCGCAAATTGCAGAAAAAGTCCTGGGCAGCAAGGTGCAGGTTTCGGAAGCCTCTGAAATCACAGTACCGCTGTTCGATACCATCAAACTCGCGGACGTTCTGACCGCTCTGAAAGAAACAGAAATTGACATTACAGCCATAAATGTGCGCGAACCGTCGCTTGACGAAGTTTTCTTTGCACTCACAGGTGACAAGAAGGAGGCCATTTAATATGACAAATACAGCTATTATTCCCGCGCACAAGCGCGACTTGAAAAACCGCGTCAGTTTCGGTACGGCGGTAAAAAACACGTTTACTTTCGCTCACAGGACATTCCTCAAAATCATTCATAACCCTGAAAGCCTTTTGGATGTTACACTTATGCCCATACTATTCACGCTGATGTTCACATATTTGTTCGGCGGTGCTATTTCAGGCGACATTGCAAGCTATCTGCCGATTATCATTCCGGGAATTTTAATTCAGACTTGCGTCACTTCCTGCGGCAATGCGGGAACTCAACTGCGAGAGGATACGGACAAGAGCATATCCAACCGTTTCAAATCCATGCCCATCGCGCGGATTTCACCGCTTGCGGGCGTACTGACCGCCGATCTTGTGCGTTATGCCATTGCCGGTGCGGTTGTGTTCATAGTCGGAGCGGTTATCGGGTACAGACCGGGATTTTTAAGCGTCATCGCGTGCATCGGGTTTATTACGTTTGTCGGTTGGTGCTTAAGCTGGCTGTTTGCTTTCGTGGCGATGACTGCCAAATCCGTGTCCTCTGCATCAATGTATGCAATGCTTATTATGTTTCCGCTGACATTTTTGTCAAACGCCTTTGTTCCGACAGAAACTATGCCACAGGTAATCCGAATCTTCGTCCAATATATCAACCCTGTATCCAAAGCAATAACGGCTGTGCGCGAGATACTGGGCAACGGCACAATCGGCGCTGATTTCTGGCTGGCGCTCCTGGGTTCGCTTGTGATCCTCGTGGTGTTTGTACCGCTTACGCTGTTGACATATAAACGCAACGCCTGACATGAAAGACTTATTCCAGGCTTTTCAAAAAATCCTGAAAGTTATGGTCAAGACAGTTGATCCCATCGTTTTTATTACATAACATGCGAATCCATTTGCACCACTCAATTCCAATTTTCACATCGCATACTATTTTTTGAAGGATCAAGTAAGAACCGAACCTTTGTGCATTACAGGAGTTAAATTTATTGCCGACCGAGGACTTCAGTTTTTCCAGGGACTCAGTGTGTTTTATGAGCTGTTTTTTATATCTGTTTTCCATTTCATCAATTAATTTATCAATGGTTGCTTTATCAAAGCCCTGAATGCAATATATTTTTAACATCATTTCATCTTTTCTAACAGCCTCATCGGTGGGAGAGGAGATCCAGTCCTTCAGAACCGACCTTCCATTATCTGTGATCTCATAAACTTTTTTATCGGGCTTGCCGTTTTGTTCTATAAGCGTGAATGTGACATAATTCTTTTCTTCCAGTTCTGCCAGCAAGGGATAGATTGCGCTGTGGGTGGTGCTCCAGAAGTGATTGAGTTTCAGCATTAAATCATATCCTGTAAGTGGTTCGGTAGATAAAAAACTTAATAAACCATAAGATAATTTATTCATAAACTCTCCTTCTGAATATGTCAATATTGACATATCAATATTTCAAGCATATTATATTATATGTCATTATTGACATATAATCAATTAAATAAATAATTTATGCTTACATATGTTATTAGGATTGGAGATAATAAATGGAAACAATTGAACAAAAAAAGTCCGGTTATGGGTTATTTATGACGGCAGTGGTCACAGGTGCATTTCTGATGACACTTGCTTCAAGCACTATTAATATTGCCCTGCCTTATTTAATGGAGCATTACAATACCAGCCTGGATACTGTAAAATGGGCAATGACGGGTTTTATGCTTGCGACGGGAATTATGGCTCCCATAACCTGTTATTTTGGAGAAAAATTCAGTTATAAGAGAACATATTTGATTTCAATTATCGGATTTACCATATGCTCATTATTATGCGCATTATCATGGAATGTACAGACTTTAATTGCATTTAGAATATTACAGGGGGCCTTTAACGGATTTGCAGTGCCTTCCACAATGTCGATTATTTATCAGATCATACCCAGAAAAAAGCAGGCCATGTCCATCAGCCTATGGAGCCTTTCAGCCATGCTTGCTCCGGCATTCGGCCCTACCATAAGCGGCTGGCTTATTCAAAACTTCAGCTGGCAGGCAATATTCATAATGAACGTACCTATCGGGATTATAGCTGCATTATTGGTTATCAAAGCTGTTCCGTACTATAAGTTAAACCCTCCTGCCAGCTTTGATCTGGTTGGTTTCTCAACCTGCCTGACGGCAAGTGTTTTGCTGTTGACAGCTTTTAGTGAAGCAGCCCAATGGGGATGGACTTCGTATAAAACCATATTATTTATGTCAGCCGGCATAATAATTCTCGTACTATTCATAATCCGGGAAATAACCGCAAAAAATCCAATTTTAAATCTGGAAATATTTAAATTTAAAGGCTTTACCATAAGTGTAATTATAAGAAGTATCATAACCATGGGCCTTTATGCAGGTTCCCTATTAACGCCGTTATTTTTGCAGAACGCTCAACATTTATCAGCTCTGGATGCCGGATTAATCATGCTTCCTTCATCGCTGGCCATGGCGCTATGCATGTTGATTGTGGGCAAATTATACAACCGGGTCGATCCCAGAATATTTGTCATCGGCGGAATTGTTTCAATGGCTGTGGGATCATATCTGTTATCTCATTTATCTCTGGGAAGCAGTCATATGTATGTAGTTTTATGCATGACCTTCAGAAATATAGGAATAGCATTTGCCACATCTCCGGTGACCAACCTGGGAATGTCCTCACTGGATAAAAAACTTGTGGGCAACGGTTCGTCAGTTAACAACTGGGCAGCGCAAAGTATTGGCTGCCTGTCGATAGGTATATTTACATCCTTGCTGACCTTTCAGACAAAGCAGCATGCTGCAGACCTTGTAACAAAGGAAGCCGCATTAAAATTGAGCAAGTCCTTGCTTGAGGACAAGGCTTTTGTAATGGGTATAAATGATATTTATTTCATATCTGTCATAATAGTTCTGCTGGCAATTCCTTTATGCTTTATATTGAAAAAGGGAAATTCTGATGAAGATAAGCAGCCGGTATTGGAAAATCGCAATATCCCAAATGTAAAATGTCAGGAATCTTGATATTTACTTTTAAATTGTAGTGCTATTTAGCTGCTGTTACTGTTCTGAAGTTGATTTTTTCCTGATAGCGGAAATTATAATTAACAGAACCGGGATCAGCAGCTGGAAAATCATGGCATACCATGGCCAGCCGTAGGCTGCTATGCTTATATGATCAGAATGATTTTTTACAATAAATAAGGATTGTTCAATTGTCAAAAAGCCGAGAGGTATCAATAATACCTTGTAATTGTTCAAACCAAAAAATCTGGCAATGCAGAGTGCAGAGGCATAGAGAGATAAGCTTATTTCGATGATATTAATCGATATAAATAAACTGTAAAATAATATCTCAGCCCTGTCTAAAAAGTCAGCCGCCTCAATATAGGAAAAAGTTGTATAGCCAGGATAAGTGAGATGCGGAACAAGCGGTCCCAACACAAGTACATATAGAACATCCGATAGAAGAATCAATATACCTGCCGTCAGAACAGCAACCAGGGCAGGTTTCTTTGCCTGTCCTTTTTTGTTCAGACTGGGGAAGATCATAACAAATATAACGCTGAGAGACATAGGTAATGTAGTGATCTGAAAGGAGGAATAGAGTACTTTTCTCCAATCAATATTGCCTATAGGAAGAAAATTTTTTACATCAAAACCTCTGCCAAGCAATAAAAAAGCGATTCCCAAATAAATTACAAGTATGGGGACAAAAATTATAGACAGCCTGCTTATGGTTTCTATGCCGCCATATGTTATCCATACCACAAAAATCATGGCGGATATGGCAATTATGATAACCGGCGTATTGGGGAGAGCCACAATAGAGGTCATCTGCCAATTGTTTTTCAGATTGTAGGAGCAGAGTTCAAAGCTAAACCACGCATAAAAAAATCCGATTATTTTACCGAACCATTTGCCCAAAGATATTTCAGCTATGTCTATAATTGATTTCCCGGAATGGGAATCCGACAGGTAAGTATATATCCAGGCCACACCAAGGCTTAAAAGTATAGCGATTAAAATCGACAGCCAGGATTGATTTCCTGCCTGTCCTCCAATAGGGGCGGTCATTGCATCGGCAGTAATGTAAATAAACATGGCTGCCCATATCTCTGTGCTTGAAACATGCTCCTTTTGTTTTTCAACCATATGACTCCTCCTCAATCAAGTTTAACCATATAAATTAAATTTATCCTTTTGAAAAATAACTTATGAAATTATATATTGAGGAATCTTTTTACAGCCGGAATAAGATTATATGAGGTAGAGATAATATATATAATTGAAAAGAAGGTGATGCGGTGAAAAAACCTGTTAAGGTTGAAGATATTATTAGAAGAAAAAAACAGAAACAATATGACAGGCTTCAGGAAGAAGATACTGCTATGCTGCAGAAATTTGAGCTTACCAATATCTTGTCTGAGAATGAAGCTTTTTTAAGAGAAGTTTTCAAGGGCTGCACCGATATTGTTATACGTCCGTTCACCATTTTAAAATTTAAAAAGGCTCTTGCAGTCTATGTGGAAGGCATAACAGATACCAAGCTTCTGGATGAAGAAGTCCTGAGGCAGTTGATGGACCCTCAAAATCCTGTGGATTATCCTGCTGATATTAGTATAGTTGATTTCGTTGAGGAACAGGTACTATCAGTTGGAAAAATAAAAAGCATTTCTACAATGGATGAAGCGGTTAAGAGTATATTGGAAGGGAGTACCGTCCTGCTGGTTGACGGGGAAGTGAATGTCCTGTCGCTGGGGATCAGCGGGGGAGAAAGACGAAGCATAAGCGAACCTGTTACCGAAGTTGTTATCAGAGGTCCCCGTGAGGGCTTTACAGAGGATATAAATACTAACATCAGCCTTCTCCGGAGGAGACTAAGAACGCCTAAACTTAAAATGGAATCCTTCCTCATTGGGGAAATATCCCGGACTAAAGTGACAATAGCGTATTTACAGGGAATTGCGATAGATAAGGTTGTACAGGAAGTCAGAAACAGGGTTGAAAGGATCAAGATCGACAGCGTTATGGAATCCAGCTATATTGAAGAATTGATTGAAGATGCACCTTTCAGTCCTTTTCCAACAGTTCAAAATACCGAACGGCCCGATGTTATTGCTGCTAATCTGCTTGAGGGAAAGATTGCCATATTCTGTGATAATACTCCTTTTGCATTGTCGGTTCCTGTGGTTTTCTGGGGACAGCTACATTCAAATGAGGATTATTATGAAAGATTTACCATGAGCACATTCCTAAGGGGAATCCGGCTGATATTCACGGTTATAGCATTGATAGCACCATCCATCTATGTGGCAGTTACCACCTTCCACCAGCAAATGATCCCTTCAAAGCTGCTGATGAGCATAATTGACAACAGGGAACCCACGCCGTTTCCTGCCGTTATTGAAGCCCTGATAATGGAAATTACCTTTGAAGCATTGCGGGAAGCGGGAATCAGACTGCCAAAGCCGGTTGGACAGGCCGTCAGCATAGTGGGAGCATTGGTCATAGGGCAGGCGGCCGTGGAAGCAGGACTTATATCGGCACCAATGGTAATAGTTGTATCAATCACCGGAATTGCCTCATTTACCATACCCCGTTACAATTTTGCATATGCCATACGAGTGCTTAGATTTCCCTTGATCTTTTTAGCGGGGTCCTTTGGACTGTACGGGGTTACACTTGGAGTCGTAGGGATTCTCACTCATCTTGTAAACCTTCGCTCCTTTGGTATTCCATATTTTTCACCGGTCGCACCCCTTAATATTAAAGGTCTGAAAGATGTTTTGGTCAGAGCGCCCATATGGAGTATGAATGTAAGGCCTAATTTGACAACAGATGAGAATGATGTCCGGATACCACGTGGACAGAAACCCAAACCCGGAAGTAAAAAATAATTTCATTTTTCAAGCAGGTGAATATTGATGCTTAAAATAAATAAAAAATATGCCAAACTGCTGGTTACCGGAAACATTGTATTGTGCCTAATGCTCCTGACAGGCTGCTGGGACAGGACAGAGATCAATGATCTGGCACTGATAACAGCAAGTTCATATGATATGGCGCCCGGAGGAAAACTCCAATATTCAGTGCAGATACTTCTTCCGTCGGGAGGAAGCAAGGGCGGCGGACAGGGCGGATCGGGCAGCCAGGAAAAAAAAAGCTACGTTGTGGAAACCGCAATTGGCATAGATCCCGGTGATGCTGAAAAAAACATACAGAAGAAATTTCCGCGAAGGCTGTTCAGGGGCCACAGAAGAGTAATAATTTTTGGTGAGGAACTGGCCAGGAACGGTCTGGAAATAATGTTGGATTCCATAGGCCGTGATCCTCAAAACAGGCTGCGGACCAATGTTATTGTTGCCAAAGGAGAAAAAGGTATTGATTTGCTGAAGTCGGACTATCCCATTGAAAGGATACCAACGGAGGCAATGCGGGAAATGACGGTGTTGGGAGTGGGGATTGATGCAAATATACATGATCTGCTGATTGCTTCATCCAGTGAAGGTGTTCAGGGAATAGCTTTGGCCTTTGAAAAAGGAGAGGGAGAGGAAGGCTTTAAAACCGCAGGACTTGCTTTATTCAAAGACTTAAAGCTTGCAGGCTACATTGATTCGGAAAAAACCGAGGGGTTTTTATGGATAAAGGGCAAGCAGAAAAAAGGAATAATTGCGTCGGAAGTACCCGGGTATGACGGAATTGTAAGAGTGAACATAAAGAGTCAGGAGGCCAGGATAGTACCTGAAATGAAGCAAAATAAACCGGTTATCAATATTAAAATATTAGGAAGCGGTTCCATATACGGCAATAACACCAAACTTGATCTGTCAGTGCCGGATAATATAAAAATAGTTCAAAAAGCCATAAATGAAAGAATCAGAAAGCAGGTTGAAAACTGTATTGTATCAGCCCAAAAGGAGGTAGGCAGCGATATTTTTGGTTTCGGCCTGGCTTTCAGCCAGTTCAAGCCTTCACAATGGAAAAAATTGGAGAAATATTGGGGTTATATTTTCCCGGAATTGGATGTATATCTTTCAGTTGATTTTAGGATCAAAACATCAGGAATGGCTGGTCCGCCACTTTATTTAAAGGAAGATGAGATAAAGAAAAAATGATTGCTGAAATTTTTGTATTAATAATAATTATGGGAGCTATTTCTTTTTTTCAAATCAGGCAAATATACAAAGATGACGGTTTGAAGGCCGTAATGGTCTACTCGCTGTTCATGGGGCTTGCAACATTGGTAGGCGCTTTACTGTTGGCAGGCCTCCAGCTTCAGGGACAGTCTGTTGTGGACAGGCTTTTTGAGCCAATTGGCAAGGCCGTAAGTGGGAGCTAGCTGTTTACAATTGATTTATTTTTCAAAAAAACTGCAGCAGTGTTATTTTCTTTCAGTGTATTTAATTTAAATGTGCATATAATATAAATGTCCGAAAGGATAATTATATTTCAGAAGGAGCGGTGCTTTATGGGAGAAAATAATAACAGTAATAGAACTTTGGTACCTGAAGCAGCTGACAAGCTTGACAAACTGAAATATGAAACTGCTGCCGAAGAAGGTATCAATCTTAAAGAAGGTTATAATGGCGATATCACTGCCAGAGATGCCGGAAAAATCGGCGGTAACATGGTTAGGAAGATGATTGAATACGCGGAAAAGAATATGAAGAAGTAAACCAAAAAAGGCCTGAAAGGGCCTTTTTTGGTTATATCGGTTGAGGATTTACTTTCATATTTATTTATAAAGGTATGTAGAACTTCAAGAACTCAGGGTTTATAGGGATCGGGATCAAAAGCTAACAGAACCTGAGTTAAGCGCTCGGTATGTTCTTTTTCGTCATCTATTATTTTTTGTCAGTGAAACCCGTATGTCTTTTTGCTGTATATCTGCAATTTCATCCTCGTACAGGATAACGGCCTCCAACTCTCCCTTTATATCCTCTCTGACATTATTCAAAATCACCCGCTTGTCGTATGTAATCCGGACAGGCTGCACCTGGGAAGCGGATCTGCGGTTATTGGAATGTGCACTGTGTGAATTTTGCAAAGGCTGTGGAACCTGCACCGGTTCAGGGCTCATATTGATTTCAAGCGGTGTTGTAAAATATTTATATTCAACGGGGTCATACTTCCTCAGTAAGTTAAGAACAATAATATAGTGACTCTTTTCCTCCAGCATAATATGGTACCAGGCTTCATTTATGGCAGCAATATCCGAATTTAGTATGTGGGTTTGGTAGCCGTTTATGGCAACAATTTCAGCTATCATTACCTGTCTAAGCAGATTTGTTACTTTTCTGGGCACTCCCTGAGGCTGACCATGGGGATGGGTATAGCTCATATTGTTCTCCTCACTTTATAATTGAAAGATGTTTTTACTTATTTATATTATGTTTAAAATGCTTAATTAGTGAGGAAAATTAAATTAGTACAACAGGTTCAAATTAATAACGTTAAATTAGTAATTTGTATTGACATTTACGCGGCGTAAAGGTGTATATTGAGTTTAAACAGTTAATAAACGCATTATCAACGGCCGTTGCTTGTGAACATATTTAACTGATTGCCGGGAGGAGGTGAAGGCATGGAAGGGCAGCCGGTATAACCGGTTCCCGTACAGCGCCGATATATGGAATATACAGTGCAAAAACTGGCGGCTTTAGCCGGTATCAGCACCAGAACACTTAGATACTATGATGAAATTGGTATTCTCAAACCCGCACGGATAAATTCCTCAGGGTACAGGATATATGGCAGGGCAGAGGTTGACAGGCTTCAACAAATTCTTTTCTACAGAGAGCTTGAGGTGAGTCTGGAAAATATTAAGAAAATCATTTCAACGCCTGACTTTAACAGCACGGAGGCATTAAGGGATCAACATTCCAAACTCCTGGCAAAGAGAGAACAGATTAATTTATTGCTTGCCAATATTGAGAAGACTCTGGCAGCAGCAGAAGGGAGTATTAAAATGACGGATAAGGAAAAATTTGAGGGCTTCAAACAGAAGCTCATAGAGGAAAACGAAGAAAAATACGGCAGGGAAATAAGAGAGAAATACGGTGATAAGTCTGTGGATGACTCAAACAGCAGAATGATGGGATTAACCCGGGAAGAATATGAAAGGTTTGAAAAACTCGGGCAGGAGTTAAACGAAACCTTGAGAGCTGCCATGGAGACAAGCGTTCCGGCAGGTGAGCTGGGCCAAAAAGCCGCAGAACTTCACCGCCAGTGGCTTTCATTCACATGGGGAAGCTACAGCCGGGAAGCCCATGCCGGTGTTGCCAGGATGTATGTGGAGGATGAACGCTTCAAGGCATATTATGACAGGATAGGGCCGGATGCTGCAGAATTTCTCAGGGATGCAGTTTTGGTATATACGGGAAAGGATAAATAATTTTTAAGGCCAACCTTCGGAGGTTGGCCTTTTTTGGCCCATTTAGTGTTTTAAAAATAATATCCTATTTTGTACTGGTAACTATTACAAATAGATTGGTTTACATAAACTTGATAATATAGTAATGGGTTTTAATATCCAAAATATATTTTTGAGGTGAAATATGCGTAAAAAATTTCTGAACAGAATTATGAAATTAATTTTTGCAGCCCTTTTATCTGCGGGAATATTTGCAGGTTCCATACCTGTAAATGCGGCGGCCATCAAGGATCTTTCTAAAGCTTCCTCCTATGCAAGGGAAGCCATACAATGGATGACAAACAATAATGTCATTACGGGAGACGAGTATGGCTATTTTAATCCGGGGAAAAATATCAGCAGAGCTGAACTGGTCACAATAATAGTTAAGGCACTGAACATCGATATGACAAATCTTCCCGAGACTCCTACATACAGCGATGTGCCGGCAAAGCATTGGGCATTCCGGTATGTGGAAGCCGCCAGCAGAGCAGGGATAGTAAGCGGTATAGGAAATGGAAAGTTTGGAGCAAACGACATGAGCACCAGAGAGCAGGTGACCGTGATGCTTCTGAACAATCTTTCCCTGTCGGGTGAAGCGGTGCTGGCCGGGCAGGGACTGGATGGATTGGCCAAATTTATTGATGCGGAAAACATGTCGGATTGGGCAAAAGGTTCTATCCAGTTTGCCGTGTCAAACAGCATTATGAGCGGAACCGGTTCAAATACCTTTTCTCCTGCCGGAAAGGCCACAAAGGAACAGATAGCAGTCATACTGTACAATTTCATGAAAAACAGCGAAAAAATCTATCAATCGGCTGAACAGCTCAGGAAACCCGTCATTAAATTTAACGGGGATATTTTAAAGCTGACCCAGGCTCCTGTTCTTGAAAACGGTCAGGTATTAGTTCCCGCAGAAGCATTTGTCAAGATGGAAGCAAATGTTTCTGTTGACGAAGCAAGGAACAGTGTAGTAATCAAGAACGCAGCCGGCAATAAAAATATTTTTCTAAGCACCGGAAATACTACGGCATATGTAAATTATACAGGCAGCGGGAATCCGTTCAATGATCCGGAAGCCGCCGGAAATGCCATTACTCTTGCAGCAGCTCCCAGACTGTCGGGAAATGATGTTCTTGTACCGGGTAAGGCAGTCGCAGAAGCTATTGGAATGAGTGCGGAAATAAACACTAAGACCGGCCTGACTGTGATAAAGGACACTTCAGCTGTCAATAATCCATTATTATTCAATGCTATGAAAAACATGCTTGATTTTAAAGGCGAATACAGGACGAGCATGGATATGTCCCTTATAGATACTATATTAAAGGAAAAACTGGTCGGTTTGACATATTCAATGGAAGGGGCAAATAATGGTCCAAACTCCACATCCAATACAAAAGTGACCACAGCAGATCCTGAATACGGTGAAGAAAGCGAGGAGTATCAGGTTATTAAAATTGGGCAGCAGTTGTACTCCAAAAATATGGATACCGGGGTCTGGAGCCAGATAACTGAAGAAGAAGCTATTGAACAGGGTATACCTTATTATGATTCAGAAGCCGATAAGGCAGAAACACAAAAATTTCTGAGCTCTTACGGAAAGTTGAATATTACTCATGCCGGCAAGGCTGTTGTATATGGAGAAGAAGTTGCAAGATATCAAATAAAGGCGGGGAAAGAGATACTAAGTGATTTAATACCCTCGGATTTGCTGGGAGGAGCCATATCCATCGAGGATATTTACAATAAGGGCTTCGACATAAAGATGGAGATATTTGTAAATGATAAGGGTCAGCTTGTAAAGCAGGTGATGAAGCTGACTGCCGGAATGGAACAGGATGGATTCAGTATGGAGCTCAATATGACAGCTATATCCGAATTCAGCAAAATAGGTACTGAAATTGAAATTGTAAGCCCGCTTTAATTAGAGAATGAGAGGCTGTTGCTAATATTATAACTTCAATACATGACCACTATTGCAATATTTTTCACATGTATTGAAGTTTTTCAATGGCAACAGCCTCTCTGACTTTTGTTTTAAATTTCCCTACTGCGGATTTGAGGGATTTGAAATATTTTCAAGCGTATCAGCGACCTGGGTATAATATTTTGCATCAACGGCTACATCACCCAGTGCCACTATCCCAACCAGATTGTTGTTTTCTACCACAGGTACCCTTCTTATCTGGCTGGTTGCCATTTGCTGGGCGACATCATGCATATCCATTTCCGGAGTGACACATGCCACGCCTGTGGTCATTATTTCGGTAACCGGGGTCTGCTGAGGATTCTTTCCGTTTGCAACTGTTCTGACAACTATATCTCTATCGGTAATAATACCGACAACACCGCTCTGATCACAAACAGGTATTGACCCTACGTTATGCTGCTGCATGAGCTTGGCTGTTTCAGCTACATTTGCCGCCGGATTTACTGAAGCAACATTTTTTGTCATTATGTCTCTAACCTTCATATAATCACCCTTTCTATTAGAATTCATGATTATATTTCCCTAACGGAATAAAAAAAACACGGAAGGTTTCACCATTTATTTTCGGTGATATAGCGCTCTGCGGAATAGGAAGCGGTGGCTCCGTCGGCTGCAGCAGTAATTACCTGTCTTAGGAATTTATCACGTATATCTCCTGCTGCATAAACTCCGGGAATACTTGTCTGCATTTTATCATCGGTTATAATATAGCCTTCACTGCTTTGCCGGATTTTTCCGTTAACCAGTGAAATGTTGGGATTCAAGCCTATTGCAACAAACAGACCGTCGACATCCAGGGAGGTACTTTCTCCGGTTATGAGGTTTCGCACCATTAAGCCTTCAACTCCATACTGTCCGATTATTTCTTCTACAACCGAATTCCATATGAATTCAATTTTTGTGTTGCAGCAAATTTCATCCTGCAGGATTCTTGAAGCTTTCATCTGATCACGTCTATGGATTATATATATTTTAGGACAGAATCTGGCGAGATAGAGGGCGTCTTCGGCAGCAGTATCACCGCCGCCGACCACAGCAACGGTTTTGCCCTTATAAAACGCTCCGTCACAGACAGCGCAATAGGACACTCCAGCACCTCTGAAGGTTTCCTCTCTGTCAAGCCCCAGCATTTTGGGATATGCCCCCATGCATAAAATCACGGTTTTGCATTCGTAGGTGTTCTTCTTTGTTTTAACCACTTTAATTTTTGAATCCAGATCCAGTTCAATCACTTCATCATTAAGTACCATAGTCCCGAATTTTCTGGCCTGCTTTTCCATTCTCAGAGCCAGATCGGAGCCTCCGATGGGTTCCTCAAAACCGGGATAGTTCTCCATCACATCGGTAGTAGCCATTTGACCGCCTGTGAACATTTTTTCTATCACCAGAGTATCAAATTTTGCCCTCGAACTGTACAAGGCCGCAGCATATCCTGCGGGACCTCCCCCGATAATTATAACGTCATACATAAAATCCCTCCAATTTCAGTAAAAACATACCTGGGTGTGTTGAGACAGCCCTTTTACTGAATAAATTTACTGAATTAATATCTATAATTAATATACCCTAAATTATCTTATCAAATATTTTTTTATTAAATTGTTGAATTTGTTATTCAATTAACACAAATATATTTTATTTTTCATATACTTCAATAGGAATAATTTGCATCCAGGTGTCATTATGATTTGTCCAAACCTGTTGAATCCAAAGATACCAGGACCTCAACAGCCTGTAAACCCCACGGATTATGAAAGAAGCATAATGTCATATTATGCTTTGTACAGGGCCTGCCATACCGAAGATTATGATTATATTTACAAAGCGTTTTCTCCGCCGCAGCCCATAACAAGTATTGCCCGTCCGGGCCAGTTTAAGGGAAAACGCATAGGAATTATCGGAGGAGGTCTTGCAGGGCTGTCCTCGGCTTTTGAACTTCGAAAGCTGGGCTATGATATAGAAATATTTGAAGCTAACAGCGAAAGAGTCGGAGGAAGGGTATATACATACTATTTTGATGAGGAAAAGAAGTACTATGGTGAATTCGGGCCTATGAGAATACCGGTGAATCATGAGACAGTATGGTATTACATAAACCTTTTCGGACTTGAAACAATTCCGTGGATTCAAAACGACCCCAATACATTTATATATTTACATCAGACCAGAGTTAGAAATGATCCGATGGGTGAAAATGTAATGAAATACATTTACCCAAGCTATGATATGACGGGGTGGGAGGCTGAAACACCCTGGCAGGAGTTGGGCTATTACGGTATTGAAGCACCTGTATTGCTGGCTCCGCCCAGGGCAAGAAGCGAGATAATCCGGGTGCTGCCCGATTACAGTCGGCAATTGCTCTTCTGGGACAGTCTTAATGTCAGGCAGATGTTCCAGTGGAGAAAGCTCAGCCAGGGTGCCATAAACCTGTTGTCGAATCTGTTTCCCATAGGCGGCGAGTTCTTATATAACAATTTTGTGGACTTTGTTCAGGAGTATTACCCTGTTAGTTTCTGGTATATGTATCAGATAGCAGGCGGTATGGTTAAACTTCCGCTGGCCTTTTGCAGCTCTTTTACAAGCAAAAACCCTGAAAAATATTATCCTGATGTTCCTGCGGCCCGGTTGGGAAATGTAAGGTATATGCCAGGTTATTCGGTAAAGGGTATATTTTATAATGAGGATAATACTGTTTCTGTTTCATATACAAATGATAAATCTGATCGTATACAATACAAGAGCTTCGATAATATAGTCTGTGCGGTTCCATTTTCAGTACTGCGGACTTTTGAGATAAAACCCATGTTCAGCAGTATAAAAATGCAGGCAATCAAGGAGGTCAATTACGGCAATGCCCAGAAAACGGCCATATATTGCAACCGCAGATTCTGGGAGGAACAGGGGATAACAGGAGGAGGTTCCTATACGGATCTTCCGGTAACAACAATCTGGTACACCTCACACTACGCAAAGGCAAAAAGCCCAAATGAGCCGGGAGTTATACTGGGGTCCTACAATTTTAATCTTGATGCCGTCAGACTTGGAAATATGACTGAAGATGAGCGTATAATAAAAATAAAACGGGATGTGGAAGAGGTACATGGTCTGCCCGTAGGAATGCTTGATCCAATTGTTGCAGCTTATAAAACTCAAAACTGGACCTCGGATCCTCTGTTCAGGGGAGCATTTTGCTACTTTACTCCCGAACAGAAAAAGTTATTCTCGTGGCCTATGACTCTTCCCGAATACAATGGCAGGGTATTTTTTGCAGGAGAACATATATCGGCATTACACAGGTGGCAGCAGGGCGCGCTTCAGAGCGGAATGGAAGCAGCCAACGCACTTGCGTATTCCGAATCCATAAAATGGAATATTAAGTGATGCCTATTATAAAACAACAGTTAAAAGACATTATCCAATATTATGCATTCAAAAGGGGAGGATAAAATGGTATAATAAATTAATTATATTTACAATTTTTTAGTAAATATAAATTTTAACTTTTATGCTACTGGGGGATATATAAATTGATTACAAAATATCAGGATTTGGCAAGGATAGGGAATATAAAGCCTTCAAGGTTTACGGCATCTGTATCGGTTATTTTGTATTTCTATTTTTTTCTTGGAGGTTTGATAGTCTCAATTCCAATGATCTACGTTTTGATAACTAACCAGGATGCGCTGTTTGATCCAATTTTAAGAACAGATGCCATGGGGTTTTTAAATAAATATATAAGCCCTGTCACTAATTATATCTTTACCAACTTATCAATTTATTTTATGTTATTTGGAGCTGTTATAGCTGTCAAATGGATACATAAAAGGCCTTTTGGTACAATATTCAATTACAGGGGCAAAATCAGGTGGTCAAATTTCTGGATTGGTTTTGCCGTATTCGGACTGTTGCTGGCTGCCGGGACAGGGGCGGATTATTTTTTAAATCCCGGAACCTATACTTTTTCTTTTGATGCATCCAGATTCTGGTATACGCTTCCCCTCATTCTGGTGATGACACCCATCCAAACGACGGCAGAGGAAGTGGTATTCAGGGGTTATGTCATACAGAGCTTCGGTGTTAAAATAAAAAGCGGTGTACTGCTTTCAGTGATTTCAGGTGTTCTGTTTACTCTGCCCCATCTTGCCAATCCCGAGGTCTATGCTTCAAACAAGCTCGGAGTATTCAGCACTGTCTGCATGGTTTTGAATTACTTTGTAACAGGTATGGTACTGGCCATGATAACAATAAGGACAAATTCGTTGGAGGCGGCAATGGGTGCGCATGCTGTCAATAATCTGTTCTGTTTTTTACTGGTGAGCTATCCTGACACGGTACTTCCCACAAATACGGTATTTTTCACCTCCACCTTCGAGCCCATAGGCGGTCTTGTATCGGCAGTTATCACCTCTGCCCTGTTCTACCTGTTAACCGTCTTTATAATTAAAAAGACAGATAAGACCACTATTGCGACACAACCGTAGAAAATTATGAAAAGATCGATTTCATTATAAACAGAGGAGTACACAAGATATGAGCCTTCAATTTATTTATGGACGGGCTGGCTCTGGAAAATCCTTTCATTGCTTGAAGCAGATAAAAGCCAAAATACTTGAGGATAACTCCAAAAAGCTTGTTCTGCTCGTACCTGAGCAATATACCTTTCAGGCCGAGTATGACCTGATTAAGGTTTTGGAAACAGGCGGAATATTGAAGACTGAGGTCTTAAGTTTCAGGAGAATGGCCTACCGTGTTTTGAACGAAGTGGGAGGAATAACCTACCCCCACGTTCATCCTGCCGGTAAATGCATGATATTGTACAATATACTTGATAGAATGAAGGAGGACTTTGCTGTCTTTCATAAATCGGCAGGGTGTCAGGGCTTTGTCAATACTGTTTCGGGACTGATAACAGAATTAAAAAGATATAATGTCCAACCCGGTGATCTTGAAAATATTCTTGAAAATTTTGATGGAAATTCCTACCTCCGTGAAAAATTATACGAAATAAAACTCATATATTCAAAATTTGAAGAGATGCTTAATGCCCGGTACAGGGATGCTGATGACGAGCTGACACTCCTGGCCATGAAGCTGGACGATACCAGGATGTATGATAATGCCGAGATATGGATAGACGGCTTTTCAGGCTTTACTCCACAGGAGTTCGAGGTCATTTCCAAGCTGATGACCAGGGCCGATATGGTATACATAACTGTGTGTACCGATGTTTTGGAGGATGAGGCCTCCGACCTTTCGGATGTATTTTATTCAACAAAAAAAGCCTATAAAAAGTTCGTAAGCTTTGCCGGGACAAATCTGGTTGATGTACTGCCTCCTGTGGGCTGCTGCGGCAAAGTGCCTCCAAGGTTCAAGGACAGTGTGGAACTGGTGGCTCTGGAGAAAAATTATTTTACATATCCATATGATGTCTATGCAAAACAGACTTCGGATATAGAGCTGTTTGAAGCGGTTAACATATATACCGAAATAGAGGAATGCGCGTCAGATATTATCAGGCAGTGCAGGGACAAGGGCCTGAGATATAAGGACATAGCCGTAGTTACAAGAAATCTCGCCGGATATCAGGAATTGATGGAAGTGATTTTTGAGGAGTACGGCATACCCTGCTTTATAGATTCAAAAGCCGAGATATCCGACCACCCGCTCATAAAGCTTGTTTTGTCAATGCTGGAGATATTTATTGAAAACTGGTCCTATGAGTCGGTTTTCAGGTACTTGAAATCGGGGCTTCTCGATTTTGACAAATCAAGGATAGA
The DNA here is from genome assembly GCF_000350485.1 of Ruminiclostridium cellobioparum subsp. termitidis CT1112. Lineage (GTDB taxonomy): Bacteria > Bacillota > Clostridia > Acetivibrionales > DSM-1351 > Ruminiclostridium > Ruminiclostridium termitidis. Next base: position 151,664 of record NZ_AORV01000021.1, on the reverse strand, counting down.
CAAGCTGGAAAATTATGTTCTGGCCTGCGGCATCAGGGGAAGCAGATGGACTCAAGCAGCTGGGTGGACTATGAATCCTGAACTGGTCCCAGATGACAGAACGGATTCTTCAATTGAAGAACAGCTCTATGAAATCAATGAAACACGTAAAATGATTTGTGAGCCGCTTGTCCGTTTCAGAGAAAAAACAAAAGGCAGAAAAAGAGCCGCGGATTTTTGCGGCTGCCTGTATGAATACCTTGTGGAGCTGGGTATTGACGGCAGAATTGAAGAATATATAGACCTGTTTAACAAAACCGGAAAATTACGGCTTGCCTCTGAATATGAGCAGGTCTGGAATATACTTATGGAGGTTTTTGACCAGGTGGTGGAGGTGCTGGGGGAGGAAGCCATCGGAGTTGAGCGGTTTACAAATATCCTCAAGATAGGTTTGGCAGAGTATAAGATATCCTCAATACCCGTATCCCTGGACCAGGTGCTGGTAGGGAGTGTTGAACACTCAAAAAGCCATGAGGTCAAGGCACTCTACATATTGGGCACAAATGACGGAGTTTTCCCTTCGGCAGGCATGAAAGAGGGGATTCTTACAGATGCCGACAGGCTGGTGCTCAACAGCAGAGGCATGGAACTGGCCAGCGACACAAAAACCCAGGTGTTTGACGAGCAGAACCTGATCTACAGGGCTTTGACAACACCGAAAAAATACTTGCGTGTGAGCTGGCCCATAGCGGATCATGAAGGAAAAACCATGAGGCCGTCAATCATCATTTCGAGAATAAAGAAGCTTTTCCCTCAGGTTGCCTGTAAAAGCAACCTGCTTAAGCCTGCAAATAACGAGGAATACGTACAGCTCATATCCTCGCCTCTGCCGGTCTTCAACAGGCTGGTACTGGCTTTGAGGGAAAGGAATAACGGTGCCGAGATAAGTCCGCTCTGGCAGAGAGTTTATGAGTGGTATTCGGCGCAGCCCGAATGGAAGCTGAAATGCGAACTGATGGGGGATGCGTTTAAATACAAAAATATTGCGCTCCCGGTAAGCAGGGAAAAAATACGCCAGTTGTACGGAGCCAATGCATACTCCAGTGTATCCAGACTTGAGAAATATACCTCCTGTCCCTTTGCGTATTACGTACAGTATGGCCTGGGAGCGCGGGAACGCAAGATATACCAGTTGAGCCCGCCCGATGTGGGGACCTTTATGCATTCGGTAATTGAACGGTTTTCAAAAATGGTGGAGGAGCAGGAAATTTCCTGGCGGGCTATTGAAAGAGAGTGGTGCGCCCAACAGGTATCAATAATAGTAGACAACCTGCTTGAGGGTATGAAAAATACCATTTTAGGCGGTTCGAAGAGGTTCAGGGCTCTGACCGTAAGGCTTAAAAGAGTAGTTACAAGAGCGGTATGGCTTATCGCAGAGCATATCAGGAGGAGCAGCTTTGAGCCTGTCGGTTATGAAATGGACTTTGGGGAAGGCGGCAAGTTCCCTCCCATTGTCATAGAACTGGATTCGGGAGAGAAGATAACCCTGGTGGGAAGGATCGACAGGGTCGATGCCTTGAAAACAAGTGACGGAACCTATCTGAGGATTGTGGACTACAAATCGGGGCAGAAGGATTTCCGGCTAAGTGATGTGTATTACGGTTTGCAGATGCAGCTGATTACATATATGGATGCACTGTGGGAGAACCCGGGCAGGGAGAATGACAGCGCTGTGTATCCGGGAGGGATGCTGTATTTCAGGGTGGACGACCCCATCGTCAAGAGCTCCGGAACTGCCACTGCAGAAGAGATCGAAGCTGCCATCATGAAAAAGCTGAAAATGAAGGGCCTTCTGCTTGCGGATGTTCAGCTTATAAGACATATGGATAATGATATGGAGGGCAGTTCCATGATAATTCCTGCCAGGATCAACAAGGGTGAAACTCTGGGAAAGTCCTCGGTGGCCACGTTGGAGCAGTTTACGGTTTTGAAGGGCTATGTAAAAAAACTGCTGAAGGATTTGTGTGCAGAGATCATGAAGGGAAATGTACCTATTAAACCCTATAAAAAGAAAAAAATTACCTCCTGTCAATACTGCAGCTACTCTTCAATATGCCAGTTCGACCTTACTCAATACGAGAACAGCTTCAGGCTGCTGCATGACAGAGGAAACGACGACGTCTGGAAGCTGATGTACGATACGCTGGAGCAGCATTAAATACTGAACCTCTTTATTAGCCTTATAGCAGATGAGGAGTGAGGAGATTTCATTACATTTTGTGGTCGCTATGCGACTCATGGAGGTTAATATGGCTGAAACCATGTGGACAAGGGAGCAGCAGGCTGCCATATCCGAAAAGGACTGCAATTTACTGGTGGCAGCAGCAGCCGGTGCCGGAAAAACAGCAGTTCTTGTTGAGAGAATAATACAAAAAATCATGGATGAAAAAGAGCCCATTGATATAGATTCTCTGCTGGTAGTGACTTTTACCAATGCTGCCGCCACTGAGATGAGAGAGAGAATCGCAGCGGCAATATCAAGGGCCATAGAGGAAAAGAAAGCTTCCAGAAGCATTCAGAGGCAGCTGGCACTGTTGAACAAGGCATCCATCACTACCATACACTCCTTCTGCCTGGAGGTCATCAGAAACAATTTTCAGAGCCTGGATATAGATCCCAATTTCAGAATACTTGATGAAACAGAAGCTTCACTGATGAAGCTGGAAACTATAAATGAGCTCTTTGAAGAAATATATGAAGATGAGGAAAAAAATCAGGATTTCTTTGATTTACTGGAGTCCTATGGTACAAACCGTGATGATCAGAAGCTGCAGGAAATGATAATGAATATATACGGTTTTGTACAGAGTTATCCCTGGCCCGAGCAATGGCTCACAGACCAGGCTGAAAAATTTGCTCCTGATTTGGGAGGAGACTTTGGAAGTACGGAATGGGGAAGGGTAATCATACAGTCGGCCGAGCTGAGTCTGAAAGGCTTACAGGGTATTGTTGAAGCCGCTTGCAGCAAGCTGAAATATGCAGTGGGACTGGATAAATACCTGCCGGTATTCCAGGAGGATCTGAGCATGCTTTCAGAACTGATAGACCTCATACAAGGCCGAAAACAGCCTGAACCGGTACATGAAGGCGGTGAACATATACAGTCTGCCAAGTGGGATGAAATCTATTGTTATCTCGGGAATTTTGATTTCGGCAGACTGCCCAACTGCGGCAAGGATGCCGACAAGCCGGTACAGGAGCAGGTCAAACAGGTCAGGGATGAATTGAAAGCCTGTATAAAAAATCTTAGGGAAGAAGTTTTCTTTCAGAAATCGGAAGAAATTATTTCCGACCTCAGAGCAATGTATCCCCTGCTAAAATGTGCATCACGGCTGGTAATTGAGTTTGGAAGCAGATATTCAGGGAAAAAGCAGCTGAAAGCTGCGGTAGATTTCAACGATCTGGAGCATTTCTGCCTTAAAATTCTCTCTGAGACGGATGAAGAGGGACAAATCCGCCCTTCAGCCGTTGCAGCCGCCTATAAGGACAAATTCTCGGAAATACTTGTGGATGAATACCAGGACAGTAATCTTGTCCAGGAGATAATAATCGGTATGATTTCCAGAGAAGACAGAGGCAGACCGAATGTTTTCATGGTGGGTGACGTTAAGCAGAGTATATACAGGTTCAGGCAGGCCAGGCCGGAATTGTTCATGAACAAATACAACAGCTATTCGGATCAGTCCGAGGGTTTGTACAGAAAGATCCTGCTTTTTAAAAACTTCAGGAGCAGAAAAGAAGTAGTGGACGGGGTAAATTACATATTTGAGCAGATAATGTCTGAAAGCGTGGGAGAACTTGATTATGACGAAGCTGAAAGATTGAATCCCGGTGCAGGTTTTCCTGAAAATAATGAAGCAGAATGTATTGTGGGCGGGGATATGGAACTGCTGCTTATGGAAACTGCAGCCGCCCCGAGTGCCGAAGGTGAAAACGAAGAAGACGAGGAGGAGGCCGAACCGCAGGAAGAGGAAGAAATACTGGACAACCTTCAAAAGGAGGCACGCATGGTGGCAGGCAGAATTGCCCAACTGCTGCAGACTGACAGGGAGGGTAAAAGATTCTGCATCTTTGACAAAAAAGCAAACCGATACAGGGAATTGCAGTTCAGGGATATAGTCATCCTGCTGAGAACTACAAAGAATTGGACAGAAGTGTTTTGTGAGGAGCTTGCAGGCTTTGGAATCCCTGCCTTTGCCGATACGGGGAGCGGTTTTTTCAAAACCCCTGAAGTACAGGTAGTCCTGTCGCTGCTCCAAATAATAGATAACCCTTACCAGGATATTCCGCTTTTATCTGTTCTCAGGTCCCCCATAGCAAATTTCAGTACTGACGATCTGGCAGAATTGAGATTGGCAGACAGGAAAGCCGCCCTGTTTGATGCGCTTAAGCTTTTGGCGGAAAACCCGGCCGGAGCCGGTCTGAAAGCAGGAGCTTTTATCGGCCGCCTTGAACAGTGGAGAGCCATGTCCATGTATATGTCCACTCACAAGCTCATCTGGCAGCTTTACAGTGATACCGGCTACTTCAGCATTGTTGGAGCCATGCGGGACGGTGAGCGGAAGCAGGCCAATCTCAGGGTGCTGTTCGAACGTGCTCTCCAGTTTGAGAAAACCAGCTACAAGGGTCTGTTCAACTTTATAAACTTTATTGACAAGCTTAAAACCGGCCGGGGAGACATGGGGAGTGCCAAAGTACTCGGTGAAAATGACAATGTGGTCAGGCTCATGAGCATACATAAAAGCAAAGGCCTGGAGTTTCCGGTGGTCTTTGTCAGCGGCTGCGGAAAAAAGTTCAATTTCCAGGACATGTACAAGGGAATACTGCTTCATCAGGAACTGGGTTTCGGGCCTGACTTTGTCGACCATAGAAAGAGAATCAGATACCCGTCGGTGCCAAAGCTTTCCATAGCTCAGAAGATTAGAATGGAAACCCTGTCGGAGGAAATGCGCATATTGTATGTAGCCCTTACCAGAGCGAGAGAAAAACTGATCCTGACAGGAGCGGTGGGCAATCTGGAAAAGGCCGCTGCCAAATGGCTTTCAATAGCCGGCAGTCAGCAGCCCAAATTTCCTGCTCATGAGATGGTCAGAGCGCAAAATTATCTTGACTGGATATGTCCGGCCGTTATGAGGCATGAAAATGCACTCAATCTTCGTTTTGCGGCAGGGACGGGGAATGATGCCCAACTTCCCCAAATTGAGGGAGAAGCCCTATGGAAGGTTTCTCTATGGAAGAGCGAAGACATTTCCATCACCGGCAAACTTGATACCGAAGATAAGGACCGGGTTGATATTATGGAATGGCTTGAAAAGAAGCAGGATTTTGACCGCAATATGACAGAAGAGATTAAAAGACGGCTTTCCTGGAAGTATCCCTATATCACAATGACAGGCATACCTTCCAAACTGTCTGTTACCGAACTAAAAAGATACTTCAATATAAACGACGAGGGTGAGGATTCAAGTATACTAAAAACCACAGGTATAAAAAAACCGGCCTTTCTGCAGGAAAGAAAGGGACTCTCTTCTGCTGAAAAGGGCACTGTCACGCACTTTGTCATGCAGCATATTGACTTTGCCGATGGGGATATAGAGGGCCAGCTCTCGGAAATGGTCAGCAGGGAACTGATAACTTTGCAGCAGGCGGAAATTATTGATATAAATAAGATCAGGCGGTTTATAAATTCTGATATCGGCAGGAGGGTGACGGCGGCAGAAAAGGTTTATAGAGAGGTGCCCTTCAATCTTGAACTGCCCTTTGCAGAACTATACGAAAACCCCGACGTACAGGTCGACCCTGATGTAACAATACTGCTGCAGGGAGTTATTGACTGTTACTTTGAAGAGTCGGATAAGCTTGTGCTCATAGATTACAAGACAGACTACATGGAAGCGGGCAATGCCGAAAAAGTCAAAGCCAGATATGAAGTTCAGCTGTCCTATTATTCGAGAGCCCTGGAAAAACTTACGGGCTTAAAAGTCGCCCAACGCTACATATACCTGTTCTCAACAGGTGAGCTTGTAGAAATATAGGCAGTTTTGCCCGTTAAGACATCGGGATAACATATTTACCCCGGGATCGAAAAAAAATGAACAGGGTAAGCAATGAAAAAATAGCATAAAAAAAGTGGAATTTAAAATTTGATTTTACGAATAAAAATAATATTGTTAAAAATGTATTGACATAATAATTGGGCCGTGCTAAAATACTCCTTGTTGAAAACGTTGCGGGTTTGTGTAACGGCAGCACGACTGACTCTGGCTCAGTTTGTTAGGGTTCAAATCCTTAACCCGCAGCCAAAAAGTATTTCAATTTTAAAATTGAAATACTTTTTTTATGTAATTTTGAAATATGAATATAATGGTTTATGGAATTACCGGGTTGATGGGTATATAGATGAAAAAATTTCCGATACAATGCAAAAAGCAGAAGTAAAAACTTCTGCCCCTTACATATCTTTTTCGTTTAATCGTCCGGGTAAAACAAAAGAGATCGTCATTAATAGTAGTATTATTATAAAATCAAATACATTTTGTGTCAATATGTATTTGATAATGGCGGGGAATAGAATACGCGGGTTTATAATTTGTAATTACTGGAATATGCTGTAAATAGAGAAACGTATAGTGTCGCACCGGTTTATTGAATTGCATATCCGGGCAATAGTGAAGAATATTCCGGTTATGGTGTTTAGACTGGGTAAATAATTGGTAAATGAATAATATATGAACAGGGTTTAAATGTTTTTTGAAAAAATAAATTTGGTATGATAGAATAATAAAAGCAATTGTAATATTATGTATAATTGAAAAGGTTGATTTTCAAAAAACTACTCGTCGGTGAAATTGAGGAAGGTTATGAGAATTTTGATGCTGTCTTGGGAGTATCCTCCAAGAATAATAGGCGGAATTTCCCGGGTAGTTTATGAGTTGGCTCAGAACTTGGGCAGATGCGGCAATGAAGTTCATGTTATCACCTGTTGGGAACCGGGAACGGCAGAGCATGAGCTGGATAAATTTGTGACTGTACATAGAGTGCATGTCTATAACAATGCTTCAAATAATTTTGTAGAATGGGTAATGCAGCTCAACTTTGCCATGGTTGAATATGCAGTAGACCTTGTTAAAAATACGAAATTTGATATAATACATGGGCATGACTGGCTTATAGCCTATGCAGCGAGAATTCTGAAAAAATCTTTTTGTCTTCCGCTTATTACAACTATCCACGCTACCGAGTATGGAAGAAATTGCGGAATACATAATGATATGCAGAGAACAATAAATAGTGTGGAAAGCTGGCTGATTAACGAATCCGACAGGATAATCGTAAACAGCAATTATATGTGGAAAGAACTGGTGAACGTATTTAATACCGACAATAAAAAGCTCAGGATTATCAATAATGGCATTGATCTGAAAAAGTTTGACAACATGGCGGCCGACCCTGTTTTCAGACAAAATTATGCTGCCGGTAATGAAAAAATTGTTTTTTTTGTGGGAAGACTAGTGAATGAAAAGGGAGTACATGTTTTATTAAATGCCATACCGGAGATTTTAAAAAATTATAATGATGTAAAGTTTGTAATTGCGGGCAAAGGACCGTGTTTAAATAATCTGACTGAATTAAGCGAAGAGCTGAATATTACCCACAAGGTGTATTTTACAGGCTTCGTAAGTGAGGAGGTATTGTTAAAGCTTTATAAATGTTCCGATATAGCTGTATTTCCAAGCACGTATGAACCTTTTGGCATTGTTGCACTGGAAGGAATGGTAGCAGGCATTCCTGTTGTTGTATCAGATGTTGGAGGACTAAGCGAGATAGTTGATCACAGGGAGGATGGAATGAAGTTTTACAGTGGAAATTCCAATTCCCTTGCAGATTGCATATTGGAGCTGCTGAAAAATAATGGCTTGACGGAAAGAATTAAAAATAATGCATTAAAAAAAGTACATAGGCTTTATAACTGGGATAATATTACCGATACCATACTGGATGAGTATAAGCAAGTTATCTCACAATATAAAGGCCGAGGATGAAATCCTATATTAAAGATTAATTTATACACTTAAATTGGAGGATTAATTGTGTCAAAAAGTAAAAAGAAATTAAAAGTGATACCACTGGGTGGTTTGCAGGAGATAGGTAAAAATATTACAGCTTTCGAATACGGTGATGATATTGTCGTAGTTGACTGCGGACTTTCATTTCCCGAAGATGAAATGCTTGGAATAGACTTAGTTATACCGGATGTAAGTTATTTGATTAAAAATAAGGAAAAGGTAAGAGCAATAGTGCTCACTCATGGGCATGAAGATCATATCGGCGCTCTTCCCTATGTTTTGAGAGAGCTTAATGTTCCGGTATATGGAACAAAATTAACTCTGGGGCTTGTGAAATATAAACTGGAGGAACACGGTCTTATTGATGCTGTACATCTGCAGACTGTCAATCCCGGACAGACAATTGAACTTGGTGCTTTCAAGGTGGAATTTATCAGAGCAACGCACAGTATTGCAGATTCGGTTTCTCTGGCAATTTTTTCACCCGTTGGAACCATTGTTCACACAGGTGATTTTAAAATCGACTACACTCCTATTGAGGGAGCGCCTATGGATTTGGCCAGACTGGCCGAACTGGGCAAAAAAGGTGTTTTGCTTCTTATGTGTGACAGCACCAATGTTGAAAAGGAAGGCTACACCATGTCGGAACGTACTGTGGGTGAAACCTTTAACGAGATTTTCATGAACTGCAGAAGCAGGATTCTTGTCGCCACCTTTGCATCCAATGTGCACAGAGTGCAGCAAATATTTAATGCTGCTGTGAAATTCGGCAGAAAAGTAACCGTTATCGGCAGAAGTATGATAAATGTGGTTAATGTAGCAATGGAACTGGGCTATTTGAATGTTCCCGAAGGTGTGCTTGTCGATATGGAAAACATGGATAAGGTGCCCCAGGATAAACTTGTCATAATCACCACAGGCAGTCAGGGAGAACCCATGTCTGCGTTGACAAGGATAACTTTTTCAGAGCACAAGAAGGTGGAAATTGTTCCGGGCGATACTGTTATAATCTCAGCTTCACCTATTCCCGGAAATGAAAAACTCATTTCAAGAGTTATAAACGAGCTTTTCAAGAAAGGTGCAAATGTCATATATGAAGCTCTGGCCGATACCCACGTTTCGGGACACGCCTGCCAGGAGGAGATCAAACTCATACACTGCCTGGTAAAACCGAAATTCTTTATGCCGGTGCACGGTGAGCACAGACATTTGAGACAGCATGCCGATCTGGCCGTCAAAATGGGTATGAACAAGGATGACATCTTTATTCTGGATATAGGAAAAGTACTTGAGCTTACCGGAGATTCTGCCAAAATCAACGGCAGTGTGACAGCCGGCAAGGTTCTTGTGGATGGTTTGGGAGTCGGTGACGTTGGAAATGTCGTTTTGAGGGACAGAAAGCACCTGTCACAGGATGGTTTGATTGTAGTGGTAATAACAATCGAAGGTGACACAGGAAATGTTGTTGCCGGTCCTGATATAATTTCGAGAGGCTTCGTGTATGTCCGCGAATCCGAAGACCTTATGGAGCAGCTTAAGGAAATCGCCAAAAAGGCTGTTTACAAGTGCGACGGAAAAAATCACGGAGACTGGTCAATAAGAAAAACCGCCATCCGTGAAGCACTTAAGGACTGCATCTATGAAAAGACAAAGCGCAAACCTATGATACTTCCTATAATAATGGAGATATAAATGAAAGCTTTACTTAACTACCGTAATATTTTGTGTAAACTCCTGTCCGGCCTTTCTAAAGGCCGGATTTTTATATCCCAGAACATACATGTCTGTTGAGAAGGCTTCAATTTCAAGCATCCTTGCAAGAAGCTTGTTGCATGAGTTTTTAAAGTCGGCGGTCTTCACAATTACAGGCAGAGAGGATTTCTTTTTCATCATGGAAAGAAGCCGGCGGCCGGTATTGTTGAAGCCCAGAATTCTGGCGTATTGAGGGCCGCCGTACTGCATGAACAGCTCTGTTTCAGCTTTTGTAAGTCCGGTCAGCATGGAAAACAGGATTCGTTGAATCCGGGTTTTAGCATACCTTTTTGTACATATGCTGTCTATCAATTCCTCAATAGAACCGGTGTTTTCACCGGCACTTTTGATCCTGTATTCCAGGCCCTCCGATACGTCGGGAAATTCTCTCATCTGTCCTGGGCTCATACGTCTGATCAGGCTGAATATTATATCCTCAAACATTTTTATACTGTTGGGGCCCCTGCCGGAAGAAAACTCCCGTTCCAGCACCGCCTGTGAAAAAGGCGGCAGGGCCTGTACCGTTTCCGGGGATATATTGTGCCAGCCGTTGCTGCCGGAAATACTGTTTCTTATTGCCGTAGCACTGGACACCGGTCCGGTAAGCTCGGTGGAATTATAGCTGTTTGAAATCCTTGCAACAGTATACGGTTTGATGGAGCTATTGAGCTTTTTCAAGGCTTTTAGATATTCTATACCCAATATATTATTGGAAGTTTCAAGCAATTCTGATAAATCGGGAAAAGCAGTGTCGTGCAGATATTTCTTTAGTGCATTTTGTCTGCAGACCGGGAAGGCCAGACCCATATCCAGCTGTTTTTTCAGCTCCAGCCTGTACTCTTCAGGTTCGGCTGCCAGTATTCCGGCAATAAAGTCCAGAGTCTCAACATTTCCATGTTCGCTGCCAAAGGAAATACAGTCCGCAATACCGATGCCGTCAAGAATTTTTACTGCTCCGAAGGCAAAAGCTTCGGCACTTGACATGGCATAGGGATGGGGCAGCTCGATAACAAGGTCGGCTCCGCAGTGCAGAGCGGTTTCTGCCCGGGCAAATTTATTCAACAGGGCGGGCTCACCCCTTTGAATGAAGTTTCCGCTCATGACACATATGACAGCATCACTGCCTGTAATTTCCCTTGATTTCTCTATATGATATATATGTCCGTTATGAAAAGGATTGTATTCAACAACTATGCCAAGAACCTTCATCTATTCTCCAATCAGCGGCAAGTCAAACTCCTGGATTGTCCTCCAGGTCAACCTTACCGTATTCACCCAGCGAAATTTTTAAAATTACAGTTCATATATCCTTATTATACAGATATAATTGATAAAAAAAAGGCAGAAATTATATAAAAGTACCTTTATGGGCAGTATAAAGATAAAATAAAAAGGGGAGGTAAATGCCGTGAAAACTGTATTTTATATTTTTATGGGAGCTGTATTTATACTTGTTACATTCTTTGGGCTGGGGCCTGTCCTGCTTGCCGACGGGTCTCTGAATGAGAGGATTTTGACCCTGGTGGTAGTAATCCTGATATATCTGCTGTTAGGCTGGATTACACTGGGTTATGCGAGAAAGAACCGGCAAAAGTAATTTGATTTTTAAAAATATTATTTGAAATACAGGTCCAATCGGATGAAAATGTGTTAAATTATAAAGAGATACGGGATATTACTGTATTATTGGTTATGGGCATTTACTATTGATATATGTGAGGTCAATATGGAAAATGATATATTTGGATTACAAAAAATAACTCCCCTTGATCAGGCGGCAATGAGGGCCGCACAAATCAGATGGGACAACCGCACAAAGCCGTTGGGCAGTCTTGGAAGGCTTGAGGATATTGTGGTAAGGCTGGCCGGCATAAACGGTACTCCTGATCCCAGAGCGGATAAAAGGGCAGTTGTAATAATGTGCGCGGATAACGGCGTGGTTGAGGAGAATGTCAGCTCCTGTCCCAAAAGCGTGACTGCTTCGGTAACCTGTAATTTTATACGTGGTATCACAGGAATAAATGTATTTTCAAGACTTGTCAATGCCTCTCTGAAAATTGTTGATATAGGTGTTGATGCAGATTTGAAGTTTCCGGGGATTATAGACCGGAAAATAAGAAAAGGTACGTGGAATATGGCAGACGGACCGGCAATGACCCGTGAGGAGGCAGTTAAAGGAATTCTTACCGGAATTGAGGTTGTCAGGGAGCTTAAAGAAGCCGGAATACATATATTTGCAACAGGTGAAATGGGAATAGGCAACACTTCCACCAGCTGTGCGATTTCAGCGGTATTGACGGGAATACCCGTTGATGACCTGGCAGGCCTGGGTTCGGGTTTATCAAAAGAAGCATATTTAAACAAGATCCGGGTCATCAGAAGGGCAATTGAAATAAATGAGCCTCAGCTGACAGATCCGGTGGATGTGCTTGCAAAAGTAGGGGGGTTTGATATTGCCGGCCTTGCAGGCTGTTTTCTGGGTGCTGCCATATACAAAATCCCTGCGGTAATCGACGGTTTTATTTCAGCCGCAGCAGCTCTGGCTGCATTTAGGATACATCCGGCGGCAAAGGATTACATGCTTCCGTCCCATGGGTCGGCAGAACAGGGCTTTTCTGCGGTAATGGAGGCACTTGACCTGGAACCCATGCTGAATCTTGGAATGAGATTGGGTGAGGGAACCGGAGCTGCCCTGGGACTCCAGCTTGTTGATGCCGCCCTGGCCGCATACAATCAGATGGGCAGTTTTGAGGATGCAAGCATTGAACAGTATGTTCCTCAGGAATAAGGCATATGCTTTATGCTTGAATACCCATAAACAAGTGGTATAATATAACGTAAATATGGGGGGATTAACGTATGAAATATGAAACTGTTGAAATTATGCCGGAGGTTACCCTGATCAGGGACAAGAATACAAATATTTATGTTGTTGAGAGTAAAACCTCGACACTGGTCATAGATACCGGTTACGGCCTTTTAAATTTGAAAAGCAAGGTTGAGGAAATAACCGATAAGCCGGTAACTGCAGTAGTATTTACACATGGGCATAATGACCATGCATTTGGAGGACATTATTTTGACAGGGTGCTTATGCATAAGGATGAAATGCCTGTCTTTGAAAGACATTGTGATATTAGGAAACCTCAGATCGGAAAAATTTTGGCAGGGGAATACAACCTGTCATCCGAGGAATTGGACAAATGGCTTGAAGCAAAGCCTGAAATAGACTTTATATCGGTGGGAGATATTGTTGACCTGGGTGATGTCCAACTGGAAGTAATTTCATTGAAAGGTCATACACCCGGCAGCATCGGCCTGCTGGACAGAAAACACCGCATACTTTTTTCGGGAGACGGACTTAACAATCATATCTGGATGCAGCTGGCCGAATCAAGCACTCTTGAAGAATATCTTGAAGTATTGAACAGTACCGACCGGTACCTGAAGGATTTTGATATCATTTGCAACGGTCACAGCATGGAACCGTTACCGCTTGCTTTCGTAGATGAATTGAAAATGACTCTGTCGGATTTAATAGGCGGAGCAACGGGCGAACCGTACAACAATCCTGTGGCAAGCGGCATGATATACAACCGCAATGGCTGTGAGGTTGTTTACGCACCGGATAAAATAAGGAAGTTTAATAAGTAAAGGAAAGTTGGATCAAAAGGATAACAGGAGGTGAACAAACCATGCAGATAGAGCTGATACAGGTATTACAAATGCTTATATTTATATTTGTGACGTTTTTTCTGGCATATGGTTTTGTTCACAGTTTCAGAAATGTAAGGGCATTCCTGTCGGAAACAAATATTAATTATAGTATCTACACTGTTGTTTTATATTTCAGGAAACTTTCTGTAGTAAATTATAACTGCTATCATAAGTTTGAAATCTGGAGGAAGTACAGGTTCAGTTGAAAAGATGCTCGAATATTCCATAAGATCAATCTATTAATTTTATTTTGAGGAGAAGTTTTCAGTATTTAAATTGCTGAAGATTTCAGAAATGGAGATATCATGGGCATTATTTTTGATGTGTTTAATTTTATTATAAATTGGTTATATTCAATTGTCGGAGATTGGGGAGTAGTAATAATCCTGGCAACCATGCTTATCAGATTTTGCCTGCTGCCGTTATCTCTCAGGCAGAAAAGGAGTCTGACGGAACAGCAGGAGCTTTCCAAAAGGATGGAAGAAATAAAGCTAAAGCATGAAAATGATAAAGACAAGCAACAGCAGGAAATGGCAAAGCTCTCTTCCGAAAGTATGAAAAGTATGCTGGGATGTCTTGTCACGTTATTGCAGATACCAATTATGTACAGCCTGTACAGGGTATTTTCACAAATGCCTGCTGAAGTTGGCAGTATTATAGTTCCTTGGATAAGTAATTTAAAACTTCCGGATGCTTATCATATAATTCCTTTTATAGCTGTTTTGATTCAATTGCTTCCCGGTATCATTACTGCGCATGTACCGGTCAAAGAAGCCCGGCAGAATGGTTTGCGCTGGCCTCAATTACTGTTTATGGGCGGACTGAGCATGCTGTTTTTTATAAAGGCTCCTGTAACTTTGGGAATTTATTGGATAAGCTCAGGACTTTTCAGTACTATAGAGCTGGTTTTGTACAACAGGCTCCATAAACCGGTAGCAGCAGTTGCTCAGAAATAGAAAAATGATGGAATATGAAATCAATTAAGTCAAAAGCCCTGAAGCCTATGCTGATTTTCAGCGGGACTTCAGGGCTTTTAATATAGAGATTTTCACATAAAAAATTATTTTTTATTCAAGACTGCCGCTCCGGTCTCTTCCTCAAACTGCTTGAGATACAGAGAGTGGTAGTAACCTTTTTGTCTGAGCAGTTCCTTGTGAGTTCCTCTTTCAATGATCTTACCATTCTTGACCACAAGTATAAGATCGGCTTTCTTGATGGTAGACAACCTGTGGGCGATGAGGAAGGAGGTTCTGTTTTTCAAAATGTGCATTATAGCTTCCTGAATAAGCTGCTCTGTCTGTGTATCAATCGAGGAGGTGGCCTCATCCAGTACAAAAATTCTTGGATTGGCTATTATTGCACGCGCAAAGGAAATCAGCTGCTTTTCACCGGTAGACAGCCTGTCGCCGCCTTCTCCTATATTTGTATCAAGTCCGTTTTCCATATTGCTTATAATTCCATCTGCAGCCACAATCCTGATGGCGGCTTCAATCTCTTCGTCAGTGGCGTCGAATTTGCCATACCTTATATTTTCCCGTATGGTTCCGGAAAACAGGTGAGGGCTTTGCAGCACATATCCGATATTGTTGTGGAGCCACAGCTGTGAACGTTCTCTGTAATCCCTGCCGTCAATCAATATCTGTCCGCCGGTGGGCTCAAAAAACCTGCAGGCCAGATTAACAAGAGTACTTTTACCTGCTCCGGTTTCTCCCACAATTGCAACTGTGGTTCCGGCAGGTATTTTCAGATTGAAGTTTGTAAGAATGTACTCATCACCATCAGGATATTTAAAGGTAACGTCTTTGAACTCAATATCACCATTCAGATGCTCCCAGTTTTCCTTTTTTGGATTGAAATTATCCCCGTATTTCTCAATAACCTCAGGTGTATCCGTTATTTGAGGCTGGGTTTCCAGCAGCCCGGTAACCCTCTCTATATTTGCCTGGGTCGAAACAAAGTCTGCAAATACACGGGCAATCTGCTGAATAGGTTCAAATATACTGATTGCATAAGTAATAAAGGCTGAAAAGGTTCCGAAGAAAAAGGGATCTTTTATGGCCAGTTTTCCTCCGCTGACAATTACGAAGCACACCGCCAGTGTACTGAAGGTCAGGACAATGGGTATAAACACCGCATTAAGTACCGTAGACCTGATGGTATAGTTGTAATAGTTATCAGTTATCACAGAGAATTCCTTAAGATTTTTATCCTCGATAACCAGAGTTTTTGAGGTTCTTGCACCTGTTATGCCTTCATTGAAGGCGCCTGTCATCCTCGAGTTTATCTTCCTTATTTTTCTGTTGATATTCAGGATCTTTTTCTGAAAATACATGGTGATAAGAGCAATGACCGGCAATATGCACATTACCAGCAAGGCCAGCTTAACATTCAATATCAGCATGGCAATAAATACACCGATTACATAAATTATTGCCCACAGCATGTCAATAAGTCCCCAGGACACCATCTGGCCTATACGCCCCGTATCACTCATGACCCTTGCCATCATATAGCCTACGGGAGTTGTATTGTAATAGGAGAAGGACAGCTTCTGAAGATGCACAAACAGTGCTCTTCGTATTGCTTTTGCAACATTGAGCTCAACTCTCATTGCATTTTTTATAAAGAATATGACAGCCATTGCCTGGGTAAAGAGCATACAGCCATATACAACTGCAAATTTACCGATACCTTCTGTTGATTTGGTGACAATAAAATTATTTATGGCATAACGCTGAAACAGCGGATAAACTACATCTATTATTGAAACAAGCACCAGAAATGAAATAGCCATTACAAAAGCTTTTTTATATTGTTTTACAAAAGGTATTATTTTAGCCCAGATTTTAATGGAAAAGGGCTTTTTGTATTCTTCCTCTTCAAAATAAGACATTAATTACCACCTCCGGCTGGAGCATTCTGACCGGGTTCCAACAGCTCGGTTTCCAGACTGCTCTGAATATCATAAATTTTTCTGTAAATTCCGTTCTCATTTTCCAACAGTTCCTTGTGAGTACCCATTTCCGAAATCTGGCCATCCTCCAGCACCAGTATCACATCCGCATTCATAAGTGTGGTTATTCTGTGGGATACAAGTATGACAGTGCTGTTGGAAGTATTCTCCTTTAGCGAACCGCGTATTTTGGCGTCGGTTTCGGAGTCCACAGCCGACAGTGAGTCATCGAATATCATAACAGGGGAGTGCTGCATAAGCATTCTTGCTATGGCCACTCTTTGTTTCTGGCCTCCCGACAGTGTCACTCCGCGTTCACCTACAATGGTGTCATAGCCTTTCGAAAAGCCCATAATGGCATCATCTACGGCGGCCACCTCTGCAAAGTGACGGATCTCTTCAATGCTGTTTGTGCCTTTAAAGGCATCAATATTCTGCTGGATGGTCTTTGAAAACAGGAAGGGTTCCTGGAGAACAAAGCCTATATTGCTTCTAAGGTGCTCCAGTTTGATATTCCTGATATCAACACCTCCTATTTCAATTGAACCCTTGCCTTCGGGAAGTCCATAAAGCCTGTCTAGCAGATACATTATGGTAGACTTTCCCGAACCGGTTCCGCCCAGAATTCCAAAGGTTGTTCCAGCCTTGATCTTAAAGGATACATTCTTAAGAACAGGTTTCTGTCCTTCATAGTCAAAGGTAACATTCTTAAACTCAATATCCTTGTTCATATCGGGGGCTATTGCACCAGGATTGTCATTTTCCTGCTCCTCGGATACAATTTCCTTTATACGGCTGAGGGAGACACTTGTTTTACTCATTTCCGAAAGTATACGTCCGAATTGTCTTACAGGCCAAACCAGCATGGCATTGTAAAACACGAAAACCAGAAACTCTCCGAGCGTAATTACTCCGTTGGCTGCTTCTATTGCACCCAGAATGATAATCAGCATTACCTGCAAACCGGATACCAGGTCACCTATACCCCAGTATTTGCTGAGCAGGTAACCCAGCTTGATCCAGTAGTTGGCAAAGTAATCATTCTTTGTATCAAAATTTTCTATTTCATAGGCCTGACGACCGAAAGCACGTACAACACGGACTCCTGTGAAGTTTTCCTGAACCATGGCAGAGAGTGCTCCTTCTGCCTCGTCAGCATATTTAAACCTGTCTGCTATCTTTTTAAAGAAGATGGCGGAATAGGCTACAACTACCGGAATAAATGCCGTCGCTATAAGCGAAAGCTTGACATTCATCATGAACATCAGAGTAAGGGAGAAGGTGACCAAAAAAACGGTTCTGACCATTTCAATAAATTGAATGGACAAGAAGTTTTTTATAGTTTCAACGTCCGAGGTACAACGTTGAATGATGTCTCCGGTCTGATTCTTAACATGCCAGCTGTAGGGCAGTTTTTGAATATGGTCGAAAAGATGGTTGCGCAATTTTCTGATAGTGCCCTCTGAAGCCTTTGCCATGCAATACCTGTACAAAAACGTAAATACGCCGGATAAAACAGCCAATAGCAAAGATGCTCCGGCACTGAGCAGAAGATTGTTTTTTATGAATTCACTGCCGCCCTGCCGGTTAATATAATCCAAAATGAATTGCGGCATGCTTAATTCCTTGGCTCCGCTGATTACGTCAACTATCAGTCTTATGACCTGCGGCATCAGATAGTTGAACACAATTGCAAGCATGGTGAATATGATTGCAAGTACGTAATACCATCTAAAGCCTGTTATAAATGTATAAAGCATTTTAAATCTACCTTTATTGTGGGGCTGCATACATAACTCTCCTTTAAAAAAATAGTATCTTAAATAAGTGCCGTCTATTTGGTATAGGATGTTAAAAGCTGGAAGCGGTACAAAAAAGGGAACAAAAAAACACGATACCATAGCATCGTGTTTAAAATATTCTATTTTTGATATTTCAACTCAAATGACGGTTACTTAAGTGTTTGACCTAACACAAGCATGAAAATAACAACAAACTTGCCTGTCATAGATCCGATATTCAATTATTTGCAGAGCACCTCATTAAATCTAATTGATAACATCTTTATAAACACTCCTTTCACCAAGTTTAGTAATTTAAGCTTACCAAGATATGTTATTATACTTGTGTATGTCCTGTCAATAGCTGTAATAAATTTGTAAAATAAGTAATCAAAATAATGTTTTAAATATGACATGCTGTTGTCCTATTTATTATTATAAAATTTATAGTAAAATATTAACAAAGGAGTTGCTTATATGGATAATACTCAAATGAAATTCTGCCAGAGCTGTGCAATGCCTCTGGAAAGTGAGGAATTACAGGGAACAAATGCTGATGGCAGCAGGAATGGTGACTATTGTCATTACTGTTTTGTTAACGGTAATTTTGCAAAGGAAGAGACTATGGAGGAAATGATAGAATCCTGTGTTCCTTTTGTCTCAAAGGGAAATCCCTGGCCTGATGAGGAAACTGCCAGAAAATCCATGCTCGAACTGTTTCCGCAGCTGAAAAGATGGAAGAAATGAGGTCATATGATTGAGATACCTGAGGCCCTGGAGCTTTCAAGACAAATAAGGGAAAATATAACCGGAAAAAGAATAATGAATGTTATTTCTGCTCAAAGTCCTCACAAATTTGCATGGTACTTCGGTGATCCCGATAAATATCATGGTTTGCTCAGCGGAAAAATAATCGGTGATGCAAAAGGCGTAGGGGGTATGGTGGAAATAACCGCGGAGGATGCGATCATACTCCTTGGTGACGGAGTAGCCGTCAAATACCATGGCGAAAATGAAAAAAGGCCCCAGAAACACCAGCTTCTCATTGAATTTGATGACTTTACCGCCTTGACTGCCTCGGTGCAAATGTATGGAGGGTTGTGGTGCTTCAGGGATGGTACTTTTGACAATCAATACTATAATATAGCCAAAGTGAAGCCATCTGTTCTGTCCAGCCAATTTGACGAGGGGTATTTTGATAAAATTGTTTCAGCAGCAGAAAATGCAGGGCTCAGTGCAAAGGCATTGCTTGCCACCGAACAAAGGATCCCCGGCCTGGGTAACGGAGTTCTGCAGGACATACTGTACAATGCGGAAATCCACCCCCGAAAAAAGGTAAGGACCTTTTCTCCGGGGGATAAGAAAAAGTTATTTCTCTCTGTAAAAAATACTCTTGCAGAAATGACTTTTCAGGGCGGGAGAGATACTGAAAAAGATTTATTTGGCTGCTCAGGAGGTTACAAAACAAAACTCAGCAAGAATACGGTGGATAAACCTTGCCTGGTATGCGGCGATGTAATCAGGAAGGAAGCCTACCTGGGAGGAAGCATTTATTATTGTCCCACGTGCCAGAAATTATAATTTGAGGTTTAATAGAGGTTTAATATAAGAAGAAATTAAGCATTTTTGTGGGTGCCGGAGAAACCAAATCCGGCACTTTTTTAATTTTCTAGGGAAAAATTTTTAATTACATTTTTATATAAAATAGACTGAAAATAATTAACCATAAAAGATAAAAACCCCGCACACAGCGTTAATGCATATGTACAAGGCTTTGGTGGTGGAGGGAGATGGATTCGAACCATCGAAGTCACTGACAACAGATTTACAGTCTGCCCCCTTTGGCCACTCGGGAACCCCTCCACGGAAATATTATTATTTTTTACAACAAATAAGATTATGCAGTAATTATCGCGAATTGTCAACCTTTTTTTTGAAAAAGTAACGGCAAATCATGAAACAAAATATTTAAAAACTTTTTTGTAAATTATTTTCAAAATATTTCAATATTTTTTAATAAATACCTTACAATATATTATCTGTAATATATTGTAATAAATAACAAGTTATGATAGAGTATAAGAAAAAATTATATTAAGTTTTCATAACTGATTATATATATATCCATCATTACAAAGTACATGGATGAGTTCTTAAACTTATGCAATGAAGCATAAATGTTTGGAATTGTCTGTGTTTTTTAATATAGACAACAGAATGGACACATATGCCTGGTGTATGAACATTTTGTAATGTCCTTTCCGGAACTTTTATGTTTTTGACGGGGGATTGTTATGGAAAAGAATGAGCTATTGAGAATTGATAATCTTATTACTTCATTTCGTATTGACGGGCGGCATTATGCTGCAGTGGACGGTGTTTCGCTGAGCGTAAGTGAGAATGAAGTATTTGCAATTGTAGGTGAATCGGGGTGCGGTAAAAGTGCACTTGCCCTATCCGTTCTCAGTCTGCATAACAGTACCTATACGAAGGTGGAAGGCAATATATACTTTAAAGGAACTGATCTGCTGACTATGAATGTGGACGAGTTAAATCAATTCCGGGGCAAGGATATTGGAATGATTTTTCAAGATCCTCTGACTGCTTTAAATCCACTGATGAAAATTGGGGAACAGATTGAGGAATCGTTGACCTTCCATATGAAAATGGACAAGAAGCAGAAAAAGGCTCGTACTATTGAATTGTTGGAGGGAGTAGGCATTGTATCTCCTGAATTAACCTATTCTCAGTTTCCTCACGAGCTTTCGGGAGGAATGAGGCAGAGGGCAATGATTGCCATAGCGCTGGCCTGCAAGCCGTCTCTGGTAATTGCAGATGAGCCAACCACAGCACTTGACGTCACTATACAGGCGCAGATTCTGGATTTATTGAAGAAGCTTCAAAAGGAAATGAAGTCGGGTATCATTCTGATTACGCATGATTTGGGTGTTGTCGCAGAAATGGCCGATAAGGTGGCGGTGATGTATGCCGGTCAGGTTGTGGAAACCGGAGCGGTTGGTGCCATTTTCAAAAATCCACTTCATCCATATACCCGCTCGCTGCTGGCATCAGTGCCAAGTGTTGATTCGGCGGAAGGGAACAGACTGCATGTGATTGAAGGGATGGTGCCCTCTCTGAAGAATATGGAACGGGAAGGCTGCAGATTTGCTCCCAGAATTCCATGGGTTGACAAATCGGAGCATGAAGAGCATCCGAAGTATCACGAGGTAGATAAAGGGCATTTTGTATTGTGCTCCTGCTATAAAAACTTTTCCATGAGAGGGGAGGGGTAGCTTTGGCTTTACTTGAGGTAAACGATTTAAAAGTACATTATCCCATCAGGGGAGGAATCTTAGGCAGAGTCCAGAGTTACGTCAAAGCGGTGGATGGCATTTCCTTCAGGATTGACGAAGGTGAGACCCTGGGCCTGGTGGGTGAGTCCGGTTCGGGGAAGAGTACCACAGGCAAAGCCGTCATGGGACTTGCGGAAATAACGGCAGGAGAAATCCTTTTCGATGGAAAGGACATCACGAGGTATATCGGAAAAAATCACTCCTCCTACAGGAAAAGTGTACAGATGATATTTCAGGATTCCTACTCTTCTCTGAATCCTAAGAAAAGGATATTGGATATTATTGCTGAGCCTCTTCGGAATTTTGAAAAGCAGACGGCTGGCAAAGAAAAAAAGCGCATTGAAGAGCTGCTGGAAATTGTGGGGATGTCTTCCGAGACAATGTTTAAATACCCCTATGAATTCTCTGGAGGGCAGAGGCAGCGAATCGGCATTGCACGTGCGCTGGCCTTGCGGCCCAGGCTGATTATTGCAGACGAACCGGTGTCAGCTCTGGATTTATCCGTACAGGCGCAGGTGCTGAACTTCATGAAGGACATACAGAAGCAGTTCAATCTGGCATTTCTGTTCATCAGCCATGACCTGGGTGTAGTAAAGCATATGTGTAAAAACCTTATAATAATGAACAAAGGGAGGATTGTCGAAAAGGGCGTTAAGGAGAGAATATTCGAAAATCCGCAGCATATTTATACCAAGCGTTTGCTTGCTGCCATTCCAGACATCAATCCGGACAGGAGGGAAGAGCTTCAGTATTTCAGAGAACAGGTTGCGGAGGAATATGAAAGCAAGTACCACATATATTATGATAAAGACCAGCGGGTTTATGATTTGAAAAAAACCGGAGACGACCACTTTGTCGCTTTACCGTAAAAGGAGAGGAATGTATGTGGAAAACAATATTACGAAGACTTCTGGTATTAATCCCGCAGGTTGCCGTGCTGAGTCTGCTGGTGTTCATTCTTGCCAGTTTTATGCCGGGGGATGCCCTGACCGGTAAAATCGACCCCAATGTGTCACCTGAGAGGCTGGAAGAGCTTCGTGAAAAATGGGGTTTTTATGACCCCTGGTATGTAAAATACGGCAGATGGGTCACAGATGCTTTAAGTGGGGATCTGGGAGAGAGCACCAGCTACAAGATTCCGGTGACGGAATTGATCGGAAACCGTGCGGCTAACACATTTTGGCTTTCTCTGCTTACCTTGGGAATTACATATATCATAGGTATATCATTTGGTGTCATATCTGGCAGGTTTAACGGAAAACCCGTAGACAAGGCAATCAGTTTTTACACGTTTCTGGCTCTGGCAATGCCGTCCATTGTATTGGGTGTTATCAATATTTATTTCTTTTCGCTGAAATTAAATTGGTTTCCCATGGGCGGAACCGTAAATGTAGGCATGCAGCCTGGAACCCTTTCGTATTTTTTAAGCCGGATTCATCATATGCTGCTGCCGGCAATCACCGGGGGCGTGCTATATCCGGTGGGCGTTATTCAGATTTTAAAGAGTGAGATTGTTGACTATAAAATTTCGGATTTTGTTATGACTGCCCGGTCAAAGGGTGTTCCTGAGAAAACCATATACACCAGGCATATCTTAAGGAATGCCTTTCTTCCTACTGCTGCAAACCTGGGATATGATATTGCGTTCCTGCTTGGCGGCTCCATATTTATCGAGAGAATTTTCTCCTATCCGGGAATGGGCAACCTTTTCCTCGACTCCATACTGCGCAGGGATTATGCGGTGGTAAATGCCCTGATTATTTTATTCGCCGTACTGACGGTTCTTGGTACTTTGATTTCCGACATTATTATGTCGGCTGTAGACCCAAGAATCAGGATAAAATAATGAGAGGAGCCTAAATAATGGAAAATTTGAAGAATAAAAGAAGTAAAAAGACGGATGAGAGCAAAAAGCCTCTGAACAAACCATCCTTTGGAAGAGCGGTACGGACAGAGCTTGTACATGACAAGCTGGCAATGGTTTCATTCATCTTGCTGATAATTATTTTTGCTACAGTTTTCATTGGTTCTACATTTTTTGATTTGGGAGAGGCCGTCAAAGTAAAGCTGGGTATGATCAATAAGCCGCCGTCAGCTGATTACATACTTGGGACTGATGCTTCGGGGAGAGATATGGTGGGTCAAATGTTTCTGGGTGCGAGAAATTCCTTCCTGATAGCTATAGGTGTTACCGCATTATGCGGAATAGTGGGCATACTGGTCGGCTTGATTGCCGGTTATTTCGGAGGAAGAACCGATAATATAATCATGAGAGTAATTGACTTTATATCGATGCTTCCGAGGTTGATGATTATTATTGCTATTATATCCATTATACCAAAGTATGATGTTATTACCTTCGTACTGATTGTATCGGCTCTCAGTTGGTTAAGCGATGCAAGGCTCACAAGAGCAAAGACTTTACAGCAGGGCAGCCTGGACTATGTGCAGGCCTCCAGGACACTGGGGACCCGTAATTTTGTCATAATGTTCAGGGAGGTACTTCCAAATATAGGCTCTATAATTATTGTAAATCTGACGTTGAATCTGGCGGGGAATATGGGGTTAGAGACCGGTTTGACCGTTCTGGGTTTCGGCCTTCCATTTAATACGCCAAGCCTTGGTACACTGATCAACTACGCCATGAATCCGGATAATCTGCAGCGCAGACCCTGGCAATGGTTACCTGCATCAATACTGATCGTGGTAATGATGCTTTGTATATATTTTGTCGGGCAGGCCGTTAAAAGAGCGGCTGACGCCAAACAAAGGGTAGCATAAAATATTTATTTAACAGGGAGAGATAGTTATGAAAATGAAAAGACTTTTGGCACTGTCACTAACGTTGGCTTTGACGGTTACTACATTTTCCGGCTGCGGCAAAAGTCAGGAAGCGGCCATTAATTCACAGTCATCTATGCAGGAGGTTATGGCAAAGTTCCCAATAAAGAACACGAACGATGCGCCCAGCATCAAAGGCGGAGTTTTAAAGGTTGCGGTGGTGTCAGCTTCTGCTTTTGAAGGAATTTTTAATCCATGTTTCTCGGATAATCAGCCTGATGTTGATATTTATCAGTGGTTCATGGAGAATGTTTTAAGTGCTGATGAAAACTTTGTTTTCGATCAGGACGGAGCAGCGACTTATACCTATGATCAGACCGCAAAAACCATGACGCTGAAGCTGAAGGACGGTATCAAGTGGCATGATGGCCAACCGGTAACGTTGGACGATTTAGTATATGCATATGAAGTAATTTGTGATAAGGATTATGAAGGAATGCGCTATGATGAGCAATTCACAAATATTGTCGGTGTGGAAGAGTTCCATGCGGGCAAGGCCAAAACAATATCCGGTCTGGAATTATCGGCTGATAAGATGACGTTAACTATCAAGTTTAAGAATTTCTTCCCCTCCATTCTTGTAGGAGGCATCTGGATTGCACCTATTCCAAGGCATTATTATGAAGAAATTCCGGTAAAAGAGATGAAGGCTCATGAAAAATCACGCAAAACTCCCATTGGCTTCGGTCCTTTCAAGATAAAGAGCATTGTTTCCGGGGAGTCGGTTGAACTTGTAAGAAATGACGACTACTATCTGGGCGCGCCGAAGCTGGATGGCGTTACACTCACTGTAATAGCTCCCGACCTGGTACCGGCCGCTATGGAAGAAGGCAAGTTTGATATTGCGTTGTTTTCACAACAGCAGTATCCAGACTACAAGGAGCCTAAGAATTTCTCCTATATAGGACAGCTCCAGACTGTTTTCAATTACACGGCATTTAAATTGGGGAAATGGGATCAGAAAAATAATAAAAACATCTATGATCCAAATTCAAAAATGGCAAATGTAAAGCTGAGACAGGCAATCGGCTATGCAGTTGACAATGATAAAATCGCAAAAGAGCTGTATAATGGTCTGCGTTTTCTTGCAACCACAGTTGTTACTCCCAGACATGCGGCATACCAGAACACTGAAATCGCAGGTTATACATATGATCCCGAAAAGGCAAAGAAGCTGCTGGATGAAGCGGGCTACAAGGATGTCAACAATGACGGTTACCGCGAGGATCCCAGTGGAAAGCCTTTCAGTATTACATGGGCGACCATGGATGGAGAGGGTGCTGATACTTATGCACAATTTAAAATGCAGAACTGGAAGGATGTAGGCTTGAAGGTTGAGTTGTACAACGGCCGTTTGACCGAGTTCAACGCTTTTTATGATGCAGTTGAGCACGATGATCCGAAGATTGATATGTACGACGGCGCATGGCAGACAGGATTTGACCCCAATCCTAAGAACCTTTGGGGTCCCGACTCATCTGCAAATTACACAAGATATACAAGTGACACCTTCGATCCAATTATGAGTGATATTTCCTCCGAAAAGGCATGGGATAAGGCTTTTTTATCCGAAAAATACCACGCATTCCAGCAGGCATTTTTTGATGAGGCCCCTGCAATTCCCACAATGTGGAGAATGGAACTGGACGCAGTGAACAACCGTGTTAAAAATTATGAGCTGACATCTTTTGATATTAAGTGCTTTGCCCACTTAATTGAATTAACTGCAGAAGCTCCTTTGAAGAAGGCGGATGTTAAGTAATGTTATACCCTGATGGCAAGACACAGAAAAATTTATTTAGGCGCCAATCGCGTTAATAAGTGATTGGCGCTTTGTGTGTAGTAAAGAGAGGGTAATTTTAACTTTTCAATCGACGGGAATATTTCTTTATTAACAATTTGCTTGTAATATATTGAAAACTATGACAAGTTATGATAAAGTATTTAATAATAAAATTACATAATTTAATACTTAACTTCGTATTATCCATCATTACAAAGTACATGGATGAGTTTCGAAACTTATGCAATGAAGCATTAATGTTTTGGATTGTCTGTGTTTTTTTTATAAACAGAACAGCAGATACATAGAAGCGTAAACCATAGATAAATAAGCCGAATGTATTACTATATAACAATATAGTTTTGATGTGTTAATGTTCTTTGTTTTATGTTATGGATACAGCAGTACCATAAATAAGTTTTATTTTATTATGGCTGTTTATTATTTTTATTTTATCTTAAGGGGGATTTAAAAAAATGAAAAGAAGGTTATCTATTCTGGCGTTGTCCCTGGCAGTAGTAATGTCACTTACTGCCTGCGGCGGCAATTCCAACACCGGAGACGCTTCCGGAAGCACAACGAGTGCAGCGGGCACGAGCGCCAGTGCGGAAAGTTCAGCAGGTGTTTCGGCAACAGGTTTTGATTTTGCAAAGTACAAGGTGGATTATATTCAGGCTACCGACGCGTCTAAGAGTCCGAAAGTGGCGTCAGACAGAAAAGATTCAATGGTTATTGGTGTTTCAGATACCACGGGTATATTCAGTGTATTGTTTGGAGATAACTCATATGACTGGTATATGTGTTATACCATGTTTGATTTCAACATTGACCCTGACTTTGATGGTAAGGCAATTCCAGCTGCAACTGATTTCAAAATATCCGATGATGGCTTGAAGTATACGTTTACAATTAAGGACGGAGTTAAATTCTGGGACGGAAATCCTGCAACTGCAAAGGATTTGGAATTTACTTATTATTTATTGGCTGATCCCAAGTATGACGGACCAAATGATATCACCAAAGCATATATTAAAGGATTGGATGCCTATAAAAACGGCAGTGCAACAACTATTGAAGGAATAAAGGTTGTTGATGAAAAGACACTTGAAATCACTTGTGACAAGGCAAGTGGAGCTGCTATATTCAACCTGCAGGTTCCTTTAATGGAAAAGAACCACTACGCTCCTGATTTCCAAAAAGGAGATATTGCAAAGGTTAAGGAAAAACTCTCTACCCCAATGGGTACAGGACAATACAAGTTTGTAGAGTATAAAGCAGGCCAGGAATTAAAACTCGAAGCAAATGAAAATTATTTCAAAGGTGCACCTAAAATCAAGAATCTTATTTTCTCTATAACTCCGGAAGGACAGGAATTACAGAGAGTTATGGCTGGAGAAACCGATATAGATATGGCAACAGTTTCACCTGACAACATGAAGGCTGCTAAAGATGCAGGTTTCATAGAAATAATGAGATTCCCGACCAACGGATTCGGTTATGTTTCATTTAATGAGGCTGATCCAAAATTCAGTGATGTAAAAGTCAGACAGGCTTTAATGTATGCACTCAACAGAAAAGCTGTTGTTGAAAAAGTTTACGGTGAATATGCAAATGTAGTTAATATACCTGAATCAAACGTATCCTGGGCATATGATGACGAGGGCTGCAACACATATGATTTTGACCTGGATAAGGCAGGACAGCTGCTTGATGAAGCAGGCTGGACTCTTAATGCAGACGGAAAGCGTGAAAAAGACGGAAAGGTATTTACAATCAAGTTCTCATGCATGCCTCAAAATGCCGTTACAGATATAATGGTTCCTGTTATGAAGGATGACTATGCAAAGATCGGCATAGATGTAACTATTGAAAATCTTGATTGGCCTACACTCCAGGAAAAGTCCTCAAAGAAGCAGCTGGAAGCCTTCTTTATGGCTGCCGGATTAACTCCGGATCCTGACAGCTCCATGGCTAATGTATTTAAGTCAAAGGGTCCTCAGAATTACAATAACTACAATAATCCTAAAATTGATGAACTTTATGACAAAGGCCTGGCTGAATTGACTGTTGAAGCCAGAAAGCCAATTTATAAAGAGATATATAAAATACTAAATAATGACCTTCCATTCCTGTATGTCTATCAAAGAAGTGATATGTGGGTAGCAAATGCAAGAATACAAGGTTATGAAACTTCCTCATTCAGAGAATTCTTCTATAACATTTACAAGTGTGAAGTAAAATAATATTTATCAACAATTGTAAATGAATATTTAAGTCTTTTTAATTAAAAGATGTCCGGATTTTTTGTCCGGGCATTCTTTTGAATTTTTATAACGACAGGAGAATTGGGAAAATGTGGAATTACATAGCCAGAAGATTACTTCAGATGATTCCTATCGTAATTGGGGTTTCTATCATAATTTTTCTTATAATAAATTTGGTTCCTGGAAATTTTATAGACGCCAAAGCTCAGACGTCGCATATGTCGCAGGAACAAATACAGCATTTAAAGGATCTGTATGGAATTAACGATCCTATCCATGTAAAATATGTAAAATGGATATCAGGTGCGGTACATGGTGATTTCGGTGATTCATTCACCCATCAGAAGCCTGTATCCAAAGTCATAAGTACATTTGTATGGAATTCATTCCTGATTGCTATTATTGCATTCATCCTGGAATTGCTGATAGCAATCCCAATAGGCATTATCAGTGCTACTCATCAATATTCCAAGACGGATTATTTTTTCACTGTGATTGCCTTGATAGGAATATCTTTGCCTTCCTTTTTTCTGGGGTTGGTCTTAATAAAAGTTTTTGCCGTGGATTTGAAATGGCTGCCGCTTGCGGGGCTGGATACTCCGGGTACAAGTTTTGCCGGAATTCAGTTTTTGCTGGATAGGTTAAAGCATGTAATTTTACCGTCATTGGTATTGGCTTTTTTAAGCATTGGTCAGCTGATGAGATATACCAGAACTTCAGTTTTGGAAATTATAAAGCAGGATTATATCAGAACGGCAAGAGCTAAAGGGCTTAGTGAAAAAGTGGTTGTATACAAGCACGCCTTGAGAAATGCTCTCATTCCTGTAGTTACTTACATAGGAATTTCATTGCCATCCCTTTTTGCCGGTGCAATAATAACCGAGAGTATATTTGGCATACCAGGAATCGGAAAAATTGCACTGGACGCTGTAACAAAACGCGATTATCCTTTGCTGATGGGATTTTCAATGTTTGTTGCCGTTTTAACCTTATTGGGCAATCTGCTGTCGGATATTCTGTACGCGGTAGTTGATCCAAGAGTAAAGCTGAAGTGAGGTGGAGTATGAAAAAAATTATAAAGTATTTATCAATAATATTAGTAATATTATCAGCTGCTTGTTATTTTCTGCCATTTCTCACTTTTAAGGATTACAAATCCATAAACGGGCTAAGTTTATTAACGAATTTATATAAGAGAATTGAGCTGGAAAAGTTATCTCAAAGTGCCAAAACTTATGTTTTTAACAGTAATTCCATATTTTTGCTTTTCACATTTGTTTTTTTCTTAATTACCTTTGGGCTATTGGTTTACTCTTTGGCCAAAAAAAGTGAAAAAGCTTTATCAGGTGCTGTCGTATCAATTATGGCAGGGGTTGTATTGTATGGAATCCAGCTCTCAAACAGTCAGACTTCAATAACTGATTTCTTTGGGACTATGTTGCTGGCAACTAAAACAGGTGATGGCAAAACTATTTTCAAGTCAAGTGAAATTGCTGCACACACTGGTCTCGGGGCCAGGCTGCTTGTTATTTTGAGTATTTTGTCACTATTTTCGGTTTTGGTTTTTAAAATGCTGGAAAGCGCTGAAAGAAGCAAAGGTAATAATATCCAGACACCCTGGAGCATGGCCATAAAGCAGTTTAGAAGAAATAAACTGGCCATTTTGGGTGCTGTTATTATTACACTTTTAGTTATCGTCTGTTTCTATGGTCCGGTATTCTCCGACTACTCCTTATTAAAGACCGATATTATAGATGCTAAGCTTAAACCGAACGCTACTCATATTTTAGGTACAGATAGCAGCGGACGTGATATTTTGACCAGATTGATGTATGGCGGGAAGATATCAATAGCTGTCGGCTTTGTCGTAGTTTTGATCGAAATTCTTATAGGTACGGTTGTTGGCGGTATTGCAGGTTACTATGGCGGAAAGATCGATAATATATTGATGAGAATAGTTGATATATTCCTGAGTCTTCCATTCCTTCCGGTGGTTATTATTTTGGGAGCCGTAATGTCGGATTTAAATGTATCGCCTCAAAAAAGGGTATTCTTTGTTATGATAATTATAGGCGTTTTATACTGGCCCACCATGGCGAGAATGGTCAGAGGACAAATACTGTCCCTGCGTGAACAGGAGTACATGATTGCAGCAGAGGCGTTAGGCTTAAAGGACAGACATAAAATAATCAGACATCTTATACCAAATGTAATACCTACAATGATAGTAACAGCTACTTTAGAGATTGGTAATGCTATTTTGACAGAATCAGCCCTGTCCTTTTTAGGTCTGGGAGTTGCAATGCCATATCCGTCATGGGGAAACATGGTGCAGGCGGTGCGTGATACCAATGATTTCATGCTTAGAAGCTGGATGTGGGTACCTCCCGGATTAACCATTTTCGTAACAGTATTAGCAATTAACTTTATGGGTGATGGACTCAGAGATGCCTTCGACCCAAAAATGAAAAAGTAAAGGGGTTGAAAGATATGTCTGATAAGCTATTACAGGTTAAAAACCTTCATACATATTTTTATACCGATGCCGGTGTCGTCAAAGCCGTTAATGGTGTTTCCTTTGATGTGAAAAAGGGACAGACAATTGGTATCGTGGGAGAATCCGGATGCGGTAAAAGTGTTATGTCATTATCCATGATGAGACTTATTCAAAATCCGGGGAAAATAGTTGACGGGGAAATTCTATTAAATGACACTGACTTAATAAAACTCTCGCAAAATGAGATGAGAAAAATAAACGGCAACAGAATTTCAATGATATTCCAGGAACCAATGACTTCCTTGAATCCGGTCTTTACAGTGGGAAATCAAATATCGGAAGCACTTATGCTTCATGAGAAGCTTTCAAAAAAAGAAGCTAAAAACAAGGCTATTGAACTTATTACTACTGTTGGAATTTCACGGCCGGAGCAAATATTCAATTCTTATCCGCACGAATTATCCGGTGGTATGAGACAGAGAATTATGATAGCAATGGCTCTGTCCTGCAATCCTGAGCTATTGATTGCGGATGAACCAACAACGGCTCTGGACGTAACAATTCAGGCTCAGATTTTAGATTTGCTTAAGGATATCAAAAAGAAATTTGATATGTCTATAATTCTGATAACGCATGATTTGGGTGTTGTTTCGGAAATGGCGGACTATGTAATTGTTATGTATGCCGGGAAAATAATTGAGCAGGGAAGTGTAAACGATGTGTTTTTAAATCCCACACATCCGTATACCATAGGTCTATTGAAATCCAAACCTCAGATGAACACTGTCAGCGAAAGACTTTATACCATTCCGGGACAGGTACCGGTGCTGATAGATCTTCCTGATAAATGTTATTTCAGTGACCGATGTGAAAAGTGCGGCGAAGAATGTAAAAATGGATTCCCTGATGCCGTTGAGGTGGAAAAGGATCATTTTGTTGCATGTAAAAGGATTGGGGAGGAGATAAAATGAGTGATACATTGCTTGAAGTAAAAGATTTGAAAAAATATTTCCCAATCAAAGGCGGTATCTTACAGAGAACAGTTGGACATGTAAAGGCCGTAGAAAACGTGTCGTTTTCTCTAAAAAAGGGTGAAACCCTTGGGTTGGTTGGAGAATCGGGCTGCGGTAAGAGCACAGTCGGAAGAACGATTTTAAGACTTCACGAAAGTACAGGCGGACAGGTGGTTTTTAACGGAACTGATGTTTTCAAATTAAAGAAGAGCGAGATGCAAAGCTTAAGACCAAAAATGCAGATAGTATTTCAAGATCCTTATAGCTCGCTTAATCCCAGATTGACCGTCGGTGATCTGATAGGTGAAGCGCTGCTTGAGCATGGTTTTTGCACTAAAAAGGATTTAAAGAAGCGGGTGCTTGAAATAATGAACCAGTGTGGTCTGCTTTCGCTTCATATAGACAGGTATCCACATGAATTTTCAGGCGGACAGCGTCAAAGAATAGGTATTGCAAGAGCTCTGGCACTCAATCCTGAGTTTATAGTATGCGATGAACCGGTATCGGCCCTGGATGTTTCGATTCAATCCCAGATAATAAATCTACTGGGGGATTTGCAGAAGCAATACGGATTTTCCTATTTGTTCATATCGCATGATTTAAGTGTTGTGAGGCATATATCACATAGAGTTGCGGTAATGTATCTGGGGTCGATTGTGGAATCGGCTGATAAATCGGAACTGTATGAGAATCCGCTGCATCCTTATACAAAAGCGCTTTTGTCGGCAGTGCCTGTTGCCGACCCTAGAGTTAAAAAGGACAGAGTCATTCTGACCGGGGATATACCAAGTCCGGCAAATCCGCCTTCAGGCTGCCGTTTCCATACACGCTGTCCCATATGCAAAGACATTTGCAGTCAGCAGCAGCCCGAACTGAAGGATGCCGGAAACGGCCATATGGTTGCGTGCCATTTTGCCGGAGAAAGTATCAGCGCAACATAAGATTGTATAATTATCAACTGTTTTGATAAAAATTATTCTGCCCGTTCGAAAGCTTATAGGGAAGCTTTCGAACGGATACAGTTATTAAAGGAGAAAAAACTTGTTCAAAAGTAGGAAAGAGGAAGATAGGACAACAGAGGAGAACATGCTCACATTTAAAGATGTACTTGCATTAATGCTCTCAATAGTCCAGATACTGCTGCCGTTCATACTGATCGTCATAGCAGTGTTTACTTTTTTGATATGGTTTCTTGTAAAGTTCTGGCTGAAGGAATGATTTTTATTGGTCATATGTAAAAGGGAACAGTTGTCATACAGTTCAAAAAAAGAAATATGAATCATCATATTTCTTTTTTTTGTGCCCAAAGCCGGAATCTAACCGGCGATGAAGTTTTTAATTAATACTATTAACATTTGTACCTTGCTTATTGATAAATAAAGTACCATATGATAAAATATTACAAATATTATTGGAATATTATGTATTAGAAGTATAAAATTAAATTATTTGACGATAAGTGGTATGAGGCGCCAGCTGGATCATGAAATCCATGGCAGTCAAGCAGAGCAGCATGAGAGACCGTACTATAAAAGCACATTAATCTTTTTGATGCTGTTGATTTTTTATATTTTAATAATTTAATAATTTAAAGTGATACTTAAAGAGAGAGAATTAATTTATTTTAGGAATTTAACCGGAAAATATACCGGGAAATATAAGTCATTTTATTATGCTGCGTTAATAGGGTCGCAGCCAGGAGGTCATATGCTTAAATATGTTTTAAAACGGTTGTTGGTATCACTGCTGACATTATGGGTAATGTTTACTTTAACATTTTTCCTCATGCATTTAACGCCAGGCAGTCCATTTTTGGGTGACAACAAAATAACGCCTGAAATATTTGCAAATCTGGAAGCAAAATACGGTTTGGACAAGCCTATTTTGGTACAGTATGAAAAGTACGCCCAAAATATTCTAAAAGGCGATTTTGGTGAATCAATCAAACTAAGCGGACAGAATGTAGGAGAAATTATATCTAGAAAGTTTCCGTATTCTCTTAAACTTGGCCTTTTTGCCAGTGCAATCGCCATTGTGATAGGTACCATTCTTGGTACTATCAGCGCACTGAAAAAGAATACCAGTGCCGACAGAGTAATAATGTTGGTGGTGACAATAGGCATTGCAGTTCCGAGCTTTGTGGTAGCTACTGTAAGCATGGTTTTATTCGGAGTAAAGCTTCATATGTTTCCCACCGTAAGTAATCTTGATACCTTGTCCAGCTACATCTTACCGGGCTTTGCACTATCCTTTTTCCCGTTGAGTTTTATTACAAGGCTGATGCGCTCCTCCATGCTGGATGTTATTAACCAGGACTACATAAGAACCGCCAGAGCTAAAGGACTTTCCGAAAGAGTGGTAATCTTTAAGCATGGCTTGAGAAATGGAATCCTCCCCGTAGTCACATATGCAGGCCCAATGGTTGCAGGTGTTTTGACAGGTTCATTCGTAATAGAATCAATATTCTCTATCCCTGGATTGGGAAGCTCTTTTGTAACCAGTATTACAGCAAAAGATTATCCCACCGTCATGGGTGTAACAATTTTCCTTGGCACATTACTGATTTTTATGAACTTCCTGGTAGACATATTATACAGATTTGTCGATCCGAGGATCAATATAACAAAATAGGGGCAGGTGGATAATAAATGAGAGAAATGGATAATACAGCAGTTTTAGAAAATAAATTGTTTATGCCTGCCACTGAAAGTGAAAAGGCAACAGTTGAAATTATGCGCCCTTCAGTAGGGTATTGGAAAGATGCCTGGAGGAGACTTCGAGCAAATAAGGTTGCAATCGGGGCACTGGTTGTTATATTGCTGGTGCTGCTGGCTGCAGTAATAGGGCCGATGCTCTCTCCGTATAAATATGATCAGATTATAAAGGGCAGTGAGAATTTATCTCCAAATGTTCAGCATATTTTCGGTACAGACAGTCTGGGCAGAGATTTGTTTACAAGAACGATGATAGGTGCCAGGATTTCAATAGCAGTAGGTGTGGTAGCTGCTATAATGATCTCCATCATCGGAATCCTGTACGGTGCTGTTTCAGGCTTCCTTGGAGGCTGGGCCGACATTGTGATGATGAGAATAGTTGATATAGTTTATTCAGTTCCTACAGTACTGATCGTTATTCTTCTGCAGGTAGTTCTCAAGGATCCGATTGACAAATATCTGTCATCTGCCAATTCGCCGGCGTTTTTAAAAGGATTGGGAGTCGGCCTGATAAGTATATTTTTTGTTCTGGCTTTGCTGTATTGGGTCGATATGGCGAGGATAGTCCGCGGACAAATTCTGGCATTGAAAGAACAGGAATACGTGCTGGCCGCCAAGGTCCTTGGTGCCAGCAGCAGGGATATTATCTCAAAACATCTGATACCTAACTGTATAGGTCAGATAATTGTTGTTGCAACTTTGAAAATCCCCGAAGCAATATTCGTTGAGTCATTTTTGAGTTTTATAGGTCTTGGTGTTTCCATTCCCATGGCTTCGCTGGGTTCCTTGTCACAGGCAGCGCTGAAGGGAATATATTCATATCCCTACATGCTTATTTTCCCTGCTGCAACCATCAGTGTCATAATACTGTCCATGAATCTTTTCGGAGATGGCTTAAGAGATGCACTCGATCCAAGAATGAAGAAATAGCTTGAACAAATTATATAACTGTTTTGTAGCCGCGATATGGCTCATGGAGGTTAATATGGTTAAAGAATTACTTAAAATAAATGATTTGAAAGTTTCGTTTTTTACGCCGGCCGGTGAGGTTAAGGCGGTTAATGGCATAAGTTATACCCTTGAACCCGGAAAAGTTCTGGGTATTGTAGGTGAATCGGGCTCAGGGAAAAGTGTTTCCTCTTACTCCATAATGGGTCTTATAGATAAGCCCGGAAAAATTGTATGGGGCAGCATTACTTTTAACGGAAAAGATGTTTCAGCCATGAATAGGTCTGAAAGACTGAATTTTTCCGGTAATGAAGTAGCAATGATCTTCCAGGACCCAATGACCTGTCTGAATCCTGTATTTACTGTAGGAAACCAGTTAGCGGAATCCCTGCGTCACAAGTACGGGAAAATCTCAAAAGAAGAAGTCAGGAAAAGATCAATTGAATTGTTAACCCTGGTTGGTATAAATGTACCCGAAAAACGTTTGTCTCAGTATCCGCATGAATTTTCAGGCGGAATGCGCCAAAGGGCAATGATAGCCATGGCACTTGCAGGAGCTCCCAAACTTCTGATTGCCGACGAGCCCACAACTGCCCTTGATGTTACCATTCAGGCACAGATACTTGAACTGCTTAAGGATATTCAGAAAAAAACCGGTATGGCCATTGTCCTTATAACACATGATCTCGGAATAGTTGCTGATATGGCTGATGACGTTATTGTCATGTACGGAGGAAGAATTGTTGAACAGGGTTCTGTATACAGCATTTTCCATAATTCCCGCCACCCATACACAAAGGGGTTGATACGCTCCCTGCCCGACTTGAAAAAAAGGGGTGAAAAGCTTATTCCCATAAAGGGAAATCCTATTGATCTTCTGAATCTTCCCAAAGGTTGTGCATTCGCGCCAAGATGCGAGAGTTGTCTTAAAGTCTGTATCAACCACATGCCGGCTGAATATGCCACAGAAGATGGACATAGAACCGCCTGCTGGCTTTATGACGAGAGGGCAAATAACAGCGGGGAGGTAAAAAATAATGGTTAATTCAGAAGTTCTATTAGAAGTCAATAATCTTAAACAATATTTTCACATAAGAAATAACCTGGGAGAAAAAGCGTCTGTTAAAGCTGTTGATGACGTTACATTTAATATATATAGAGGCGAGACTCTTGGTCTTGTGGGTGAATCCGGTTCGGGAAAGACAACTCTCGGACGTTCAATCCTGCGAATCTATGATCTTACTGATGGCCGGATTAAATTTTCCGGAGTCGATATAACAAAACTCCGAAAGGATAAACTATTGCCTTACAGAAAGAAGATGCAATATATTTTCCAGGATCCATATGCATCACTTGACCCGCGTATGACTGTCTCCGACATTGTTGGTGAGGCTTTGGATATTCACAAACTTGCCTCTTCAAAAAAGGACAGGGAAGACAAAATAAGAGACCTCCTAAAGCTTGTCGGTCTCAATACGGAACACTCTTCACGTTATCCGCATGAATTTTCAGGCGGCCAGCGTCAAAGAATCGGTATAGCCCGCGCCATAGCGGTGGAGCCTGAATTCATTGTTTGTGACGAACCTGTTTCTGCGCTTGATGTATCTATCAGAGCACAGATTATAAATACACTTGAGGAGATGCAGGAAAGATTGAACCTCACGTATCTGTTCATCTCCCATGATCTCGGTGTTGTCAGACATACCTGTGACAGGGTCGGGGTTATGTATTTGGGGCATTTCGTTGAGTTGGTCGAATCGGAGGAACTTTATAAAAATCCTCTGCATCCGTATACTCAGGCACTGCTTACAGCAATTCCGGAGCCAGATCCCGAAATGGCAAAAAAGAGGAACAGAATCATCCTGAAGGGTGAAATACCATCACCCGTAAATCCTCCTTCAGGCTGCAAATTCAGGACAAGATGTCCTTTTGCGAAGGATCTGTGCTCACAGCAGATACCTGAATTTAAAGACCAGGGTAATGGTCACTATGTAGCTTGCCACTTTACCGGTAAAATCTGATTGGTATAAGTTTTCCATATTACAAGATGTTACAGGTTCATTTTAACTTAATGAGGTCGACATTCAGTTAAAAATATAAAAGGTATAAATTATTTTATACTGTTGAAATCTCAAAATTTGTAATATTGGATTTAATTTATAGATATTTTTTAACTAAAATCTAAATAATAGGGGGTATAACAATGAAAAGAACACTAGTTCTTATTCTTGCTCTTACTGTATTGGTAGCAGTATTTGCAGGCTGTGGAAGTTCTTCAAACTCCACAAGTTCCGGAAAGGCTATCAGCGCAACTATAGCTTCCGAGCCAAAAACACTGGATCCGTCCCTCAATAATTCAGTTGACGGAGGAAATTACATTTTATGCGGATTTGAAGGTTTAGCCACTATCGGTAAAGACGGAACAATCGTACCCGGTGCCGCTGAAAAATGGGAAATCAGTTCCGACGGTCTCGTTTGGACATTCCACATTCGTAAGGATGCAAAATGGTCTGACGGCAAAGATTTAACTTCAAATGATTTTATTTACTCATGGAAAAGGACGGTTGACAAGGAAACAGCTGCTGACTATGCATACTACATCTACTTCATCAAGAATGGCGAAAAAATCAATTCAGGTGAAGCTGATATTAATACATTGGGCGTAAAGGCTATTAATGATAAAACTCTTGAAGTAACTCTTGAAAATCCATGCCCGTTCTTCACTGAGATAGTTGCATTCCCTGTTTTGGTGCCTCAGAGGGAAGATATCGTGTCAAAGGATGCATCCAAATGGGCACTTGATCCAAAGACCTATATAGGAAACGGTCCCTACAAACTCACAAGCTGGGAGCATGATTCAAAGATTACCTTTGAAAAAAGTGATACTTACTGGGGTAAAGACTCTATTGTAGCACCAAAGATCGAGTGGTATCTGATGAATGATCAGAATGCTATTTTGAGCGCGTTTAAAAATGGTCAGGTTGTTTATGCAAAGAACATCCCCACCGACGAATTTGCAGCTGAAAAAGAAGCCGGTAATTTGATAATATTTCCATTACTCGGAAACTACTATATCGATCTTGTAAACAACAAGCCTCCCTTTGATAATCCAAAAGTAAGAAAGGCCTTCTCATTGGCTATAGACCGTAATTATCTGGTTGAAAAGGTTCGAAAAGGCGGAGAAACTCCGGCATCAGGCTTCGTACCATATGGTATTGCTGATGTTAAGCAGGAGCCTGACTTCCGTACAACTGCAGGAGAGTTAATCTCCGCAAAACAGGAAGATTACCAGAAGAATATTGCCGAGGCCAGGAAACTTCTTGCTGAGGCAGGCTATCCAGACGGAAAAGGGTTGCCCAAAATTACATACGGTTTGAATACCGGTGCAGGACATGAGCCTGTTGCTGAAGCTATACAGCAGATGTGGAAGGAAAATCTAGGTGTTGAAGTTGAAATTCTGGCCCAGGAATGGAATGTATTCCAACAGTCAAGAAAAGATGGTGTTTACAGCATAAATAGAAACGGTTGGTTAGGGGATTATTTGGACCCCTCAACCTTTATGGATATATTTACAACTGGAAACGGACAGAATAACGCCAAGTACAGCAATCCAAAATACGATGAATTGATTTCGGCAGCAAGAAAAGAAACAGATGCTACAAAACGTATTCAGATATTCCATGATGCAGAAAAAATCTTTATGGAGGATTCTCCAATAGCTCCGTTATTTTTCTATACACAACCTGTTGTTGTATCCAAGGATTTACAGGGGGTAGTTAATACAAAACTTGGATGGGTAATTTTTAACTGGGCATCCTTTAAATAATTTGATTAAAAAAACCTGTAGTCACTGGTATACCGGTGATTACAGGTTTTTTTGGTGCCCAGAGCCGGAATCGAACCAGCGACACGGGGATTTTCAGTCCCCTGCTCTACCGACTGAGCTATCTGGGCGCAATTCTTATCTTCGCGGGAGCAAAGAAATGCCTTTAAAAAAACTAATTAATGATTAAGGTTGTGGTGGGCCTTCAGGGATTCGAACCCCGGACCAACCGGTTATGAGCCGGTTGCTCTAACCAACTGAGCTAAAGGCCCTCGAAAAGGACGAGTTTTAGTATAATAAAAAAATGGAATTAAGTCAATAGTAAACTTATAATTATTTTACCAATAACCACATTTAACCACATTGCATAAAGAGTTAAACAATAGATTCATTCAAAAATAGCAAACTTTGCTAGGAAAGTCTTAATTTATTTGATAAAATTGAATTATTGAAAAGAATAAAGAAAAAAAGGTTGGGAATTTGACTCATGGGTATAATTCAAAATTTGGAGTACTTATCACAGCTTGTTGCTGTACCGGGTTATGAGAAGGATGCGGCTGAAAAATGCTCTGTCCTGTTTTCTGACTGGTGTGATCAGGTTCGGGTGGATAAGTTTTTTAATGTGATTTGTTTGAAAAAGGGATATAACAAAGCCGCAAAGAGACTGATGATAACCGCACACATAGACGAGATCGGTTTTCTGGTTAATTCCGTGGACGATAAAGGCTTTGTGGGGATTACAAATGTGGGCGGAATAGACAGCAAGATACTATTGGCCCAGGAGGTAATAATCCACGGAAGACAGGATGTTGTCGGAATTATTGGAGCTACGCCTCCGCATCTGCTGAAGGCCGAAGATGTGGGCAAAGCTGTAAAACTGCGCGATATCAGGATAGATACGGGTTTGTGCGGGGATGAACTGAAAAAATATGTATCGGTTGGAGATACTGTGTCATTAAGATCAAAATTTATAAAAATGAACGATCAAAAGGTCAGTGGAAAGGCCATGGACAACAGGGCCAGCATTGCCTGCATGCTTGAAATACTCAGGCTGCTCAAGGATGTCAATCATGAAAATGATTTGATATTCGTAGCCTCCACACAGGAGGAAACCTATCTGACGGGAGTTATGACGGCATCATATGCACTTCGGCCAGATGCCGCAATAGTCATAGATACCTGTCACGGAGATATTCCGGATCTGCCGAAGGATGTGTCTTCAACGCCGGGAAAGGGACCGGAGATATCCATAGGACCGAATTTACAGCCCAGGCTGGTATCAAAAATCTTTGAACTGGGGAAGGAAAACGGTATTCCGTTTCAAAAAATGGTCGAAGCCGGGGATACGGGAACAGAGGC
Source organism: Ruminiclostridium cellobioparum subsp. termitidis CT1112 (assembly GCF_000350485.1). GTDB lineage: Bacteria > Bacillota > Clostridia > Acetivibrionales > DSM-1351 > Ruminiclostridium > Ruminiclostridium termitidis. The sequence goes on along the minus strand of NZ_AORV01000021.1, from coordinate 110,761 downwards.
ATGGGCAACACAGGTCAGTGCTGCAGGAATACCTACGGCTCTGCTTTCAATACCCATAAGATATATGCATACGGCTATTGAAACGGTAAATCTGGAGGATATAAAATATACAGCCAGAATGGTTTCGGAATTTGCTAAATTAAGCAGTGAACAGTTGGGGGAATTACTATGCTTATAAAAGAGTTGACGGATTTGAACGGTGTATCGGGCAATGAAAATGAGGTAAGGGAATTTATCATTGACAAAATACAAAACCTGTGTGATTCCTACATGGTGGACTCCATCGGTAATATCATAACCTTTAAAAAAGGCGGCAGCAGCAAGTTAAAGGTCATGCTGTCGGCACATATGGATGAGGTTGGTTTCATTGTATCGGGACATACCGAAAAAGGCTTTATAAAGTTTAAAGCGGTTGGAGGCATAGATGACAGAATCCTTCCGGGGAAAAAAGTTGTAATCGGAAAAAAGAAACTGGGCGGAGTTATAGGGATAAAGCCGATACACCAGCAGGAGCGGGAAGAGAGACAAAAAATATCCAAGATTAAAAATTTATATATTGATATCGGCGCCGACTCAAAGGACGAGGCTGAAAAGCTTGCTCCACTGGGTGAATTTATTGCTTTTGACAGCGATTTCATACAGCTTGGCCCGGATTGCATAAAAGCAAAAGCTCTTGACGACAGGGTGGGCTGTGCAGTGCTGATTGAGGCGCTCAAGCACAGCTACGACTTTGATCTCTACGCCTGCTTTACGGTCCAGGAAGAAGTGGGACTCAGAGGTGCACAGGTTGCCGCATACAATGTAATGCCAGATGTGGCATTGGTTATTGAAGGTACTACCTGCGCTGATGTACCCGATGTGGAGAAGCATGACTATTCAACCATACTTGGAAACGGTGCGGCTCTGACCATAATGGACAGGACCTGCTACTGCGACAGGGAGTTGGTTCAATACCTGTACGAGGTGGCAGTTCAAAACAACATAAAAGTTCAATACAAACAGACTACTACGGGAGGAAATGATGCGGGACAGATTCAGAGAACGGGTACGGGTGTCAAAACCGCATCCATCTCGGTACCCTGCAGATATATACATTCTCCCGTATCGGTAATGGATATAAGGGATTATGAGGCAGTTGAACGCCTTACCATTGCTGCTCTGTATCAAATCAGCAAAGACAAGGAATTTTTAAGGCAGCAGTAGAAAGAAAACAGCAATAGTCAAGGATAGAGCAGCAGTCAAGGAAGCAGCAGACTGTGATCAGAATTATTAATATGCAGTGACAGTGTATTCGAGCTGAGATAATGGCTCAAGCAGATATAAAACTTTAGTTTGGAGGACTATTATGCAGGAAACATTAAAATTGGTAACCCAGGTATTTGGAGTTTCAGGCAATGAGGATGAAATAAGAGAAACCATAACAAATGAGATAAAAAAACATGTAGATGAGATAAGAGTTGATGCCATGGGCAATCTGATAGCCGTTAAAAGGGGTAAGAAGAAGAAAATCATGCTTGCGGCACATATGGACGAGATAGGTGTTATTGCAACTTTCATTGATGACAATGGCTTTATCAGATTTTCCAATGTAGGCGGGGTGTCACAGCTGACCGCGCTGGGACAGAGAGTCCGGTTCAGGAACGGAACCACCGGAACCGTAAGCAAGGAGGAAAAACTTGAGGATATCAGAGGTCTTAAGCTGGCGAAAATGTATATCGACATAGGGTGCAGAAGCAGGGAAGAGACCGAAAAACTGGTCAGAATAGGTGATACGGCCAACTTTGTAGGAGATTTCACCGTTCAGGGAAACTGTGCCATCTCAAAGGCCATGGACGACAGAAGCGGCTGTGCCGTACTTATAGAACTAATAAAATCACTGCCCAAAACCGATAACGAAATTTACTTTGTTTTTACAACCCAGGAGGAGGTGGGGCTCAGAGGAGCAAAAACGGCCGCATTCGGAATAATGCCCGACTGTGCCATCGCCCTGGACGTGACAATAACAGGTGATACCCCCGAATGTGACAAGCGGGAAGTAAAGCTTGGAGGCGGACCTGCCATAAAGGTAAAGGACAGTTCCTATCTTGCCCATCCGGCAATCCGGAGGGAGCTTGAAAATTTGGCGGTTGAAAATGGAATTCCATATACACTGGAGCTTTTGGACAGAGGCGGCAGTGATCCCGGCGCCATACAGACAACAGGTATGGGAGTCCCCTGCGGAGGAATTTCCATTCCGTGCAGGTATGTGCATTCTCCTGCCGAAATGGTCAGCCTTGAGGATCTGGAAAACTGTGTAAAACTCACTTCGCTCTTTATAAAAAACTATAAATGATGGGATACGGTTAAATGTTTAAGTTAAATATAAATGACATAACGCCAAAGAGAAGTTTGGCGTTGTTTTTTCTTGCACTGACAGCAGTTCTCTGGAGTCTGGGAGGGCTGCTCATAAAGCTTGTGAACTGGAATCCCATAGCCATTGCGGGAGCCCGCAGTCTAATCGCTGCCCTTTTGATTTTATTTTTTATAAAAAAGCCTGATTTCAAGTTTAACTTTTTAAAATTCGCGACAGCGTTTGTATATGCCGCCACCGTAATTACATTTGTTGCGGCTACAAAGCTTACGACTGCGGCCAATGCCATAATCCTCCAATATACCGCCCCCATATATGTGGCAATATTCGGAGCAATTTTTCTAAAAGAGAAGGTAAGATGGTATGATGTCATTACGATAGCTGTGGTATTTGGGGGAATGATACTTTTCTTTATTGATAAGTTAAGTTCGGGAGGAATGATTGGGAATCTCATCGCAATAAGCAGCGGAGTATTTTTTGCTTTTGTCGCCCTGCTTTTAAGGCTTCAAAAGGATGATTCACCCCTGGACAGAATTTTCTGGGGAAATATAATGACTGCTGTTATAGGCCTGCCTTTTATGTTCCAATCCCTACCGGATGCAAAAAGTGTGATGGGAATAGGACTTCTTGGTATTTTTCAGCTGGGCTTCTCATATGTTTTATTCTCAGTTGCAATTAAAAATGTTTCTGCTCTTGAAGCAGTGCTGATTCCGGTTATAGAACCCATTTTAAATCCCATATGGGTAGCTCTTGTGGTTCATGAGGTGCCCGGTATTTATTCACTCATAGGTGGAAGCATTGTACTGATTATTATTACCTTGAGATGCATTTATACATATTTTTTGTCGAAGAAACGGGAAACTGCTTTAAAAAAGCAGGAATTTGCAGGACTGTCATAGAAATTATATCAATGAATATACTATGAAAAGGGGTGCTGTTATGAATATTACATTTCTCGGAGCAGCTAAAACAGTAACAGGTTCTTGTTATTTAATAGAGACAGGTGATAAAAAATTCCTTGTGGACTGCGGCATGTTTCAGGGCAGGGCCAATGAGGTGCTTTTAAATGCCGAACCTTTCCCGTTCAATCCGGGAGAATTGGATTTTATGCTGCTCACACACGCTCATATAGATCACAGCGGAAGAATTCCAAAGCTTTTCATGGATGGTTTCAAAGGTACGATCTATGCTACAAAACCAACGGTTCAACTGTGTGGAATAATGCTTCCTGACAGCGGTCACATACAGGAGATGGAAAATGAATGGCTCAACAGGAAAAGGCAAAGAGCGGGCAAATCACCTGTTGAACCTCTATATACCGTAAAGGAGGCCACCGACTGCCTGAGCTTGTTTAAGGGTGTGCCCTACGGAGAGGCAATCGGTATAGCAGACGGTATCCGTGTCAGATTTAATGATGCGGGGCATATTCTGGGCTCTGCAATAATCGAAATTTGGATCAGGGAAAACGGAAAGGATACCAAGATAGTATTCAGCGGCGATCTCGGCAACAAGGGAATTCCATTATTAAGGGACCCGGCAGTGATTGCCGAGGCCGATTATCTCGTGGTGGAATCAACTTACGGTAACAGGCTTCATACGCTGAAAAAGGATAAGGACAGACTGGAAAGGCTTATCAATATAATTACCGAGACTATTGCCAAAGGAGGAAATGTTATAATACCATCCTTTGCAGTGGGAAGGACCCAGGAAATAATTTATGATCTTAACAAATACATGGATGTTTTTGGGGATGCGGTCAACAGGATTTTAAACATTCCAGTATATGTCGACAGCCCTCTTGCTACGTCGGCGACCCAGATATTCAGAGAGAATCTTGACTGCTTTGATGAAGAGGCAAAGCAATATATTGCAAACGGGGATAATCCGCTGGATTTCCCGGCACTTAAGTTTACGCAGTCTCCTGAAGAATCCAAAAAGCTTAATGAGAATACTGAAAGTACCATAATCATATCTGCAAGCGGTATGTGTGAAGCGGGCAGAATCAAACATCACCTCAAGCACAACCTGTGGAGGAAGGAATCCACTATTCTCTTTGTTGGTTACCAGGCGGAGGGTACCTTGGGAAGGAGACTTCTGGATGGGGCGTCCATGGTGAAACTATTTGGTGAGGAGATTTCTGTAAATGCAAGGATAGAAGCCATTGACGGATTTTCCGGACACGCCGACAAAGCGGGGCTTCTGTCGTGGATAGGCAGCATTGGCAAAAAGCCCAAGCAGGTATTCATTGTTCACGGTGAACTTGAGGTAATGAATGAATTTGCACAGAGCATAACTGATGAGTTCGGACTGAAATGTATTATTCCGGCAAGAGGTGACAGCTATGTGATAAGTACGGAAAATGTATATGAAAGTATTCCGAATGCTGATGTCAGGAAGAGATTCAGAAGGCTGGCCGTGGTTGAGATGCTGGATACCCTGCGGGAGGAATTTGAGGAACTGGCTGAGATTCTCAAGGGAGATCTCAAACAGGAAAGATCGGATGTTGAGATTGATGAAGTTGCAGCCAAGCTGAAGCTGGTGGAAAAATCAATTTTGGAAGCTATAAAATAGAAAAAATTGAAATTTATTATTTTATGATATTGCAAAGTTTATTAAATATAGACAAAAAGCAATGAGAATCCTCGTTGCTTTTTGTCTATATTTTTGCCTTTCAAAGGCTTGATAATGAAGGATTTGAGGAATATGGACCAGATGGAAGGAAATCACACCATTTCATACAAAACATGAAGTATAGTCGTATAATTAATAGCATTTAATACATATTAGTGATTTTGAAGAAATTGAATAATTGACATTTTTTTTGAAACTTTGTATAACTTATAAGGATGTTAAAGTACCAAAAGATCTAATAAGCAATTGACAGAAAATATAAAAGCAACTTATCGGAATGAATAAATTGAGGGTTGCAATACTTTTGGGGGACTAAATATGAATATCTTGAAATTAAGGAAAAAAGCAACTTTTTCTTTAATTACATTAATGATGTGCAGCACGCTGCTTTACTCTGCGAATAATACTTTTAATATAACCGGATACATAAACAGGCAAGTTGAAAATTTAAAAGAAAAAGAAATGAAATATGTATATGGCCAGAGCAATCAGTCAGGTGACAAATATTCGGAATATAGTGATAAATCTGCCGGCGATAATATTCTGGGAAACTACAGCAGTGTCCTGGGGCAAAAAATTGTAAATGCAAACAATTATCAGAATTATATGCTGCTGGAGCAAAGTGAAAAAAACGGTTCAAATAAATCCATATCCGAACTGCTGCAGAATCTGTCTAAAATCAATTCCCTGTATGGGGAACTGGAAAACCAGATAAATCAAGATTCTTACAGGGATAAAAATTTTGAGCTCTATTATGTTTTCAGTTTTGATTATACGATGAATGCCCTGAAGGAGCTGGATAATTCCATCAGCAGGATATCAGCCGCGCAGAAGGTGCCCAAAGCGCTGCTGGCATCAGTTTTATTCAGGGAAATGATGTTTTTGGGTCAGGAGGATCTGCTTGACGGACTGCCTGTTATTGGAGGAAAGTCCATGGGGATATGCCAGATAGGCATTGAAAATGTAAGATACAATGAGCAAATTGTACACGGTGAAAAATCACTGATAACAAGTGAATCCGATGAACAGATAAAAACAATGCTGCAGAATCCCAAGCATGCGGTTTATTTCTGTGCCGTACAGTTGAAAGCCAGAGCCATTAAATTAACGGGAGATCCTGAAATAGACCTTAATAAGCTGGATGAGGAACAGCTGAAGACCATACTTGAAAATTATAATCTTTCAAAAATATCGGTTGATATCGGCCCAATAAAAACAAAGGAAACCTACGCTGTTGAAACTTACAGATATTATGAGCTGTTCAAGCAATATTATCAGTTGCAATAGAAAGAGCCCGGAAATCAAGTCTATAAGGGCAATGGCTTAATGTATATAGGGCAAAGTTGTTATTATAATTAAATAAAGTAATTTTTTTAAATAAAGTGTAATGCATATTAAATTACACTTTATTTTTATGTAAATATGTAATAAAATATTTTCTGTAGAATATTTGTAAATCAATCATAATTCGACAGCATTGATTTACAGTAGGACGGTTTATCTAATTTAATCTTATGGAGGACGGATAGAATGGTAGGGTCATTTTTATTAACGCTATTGCCGATTTTGGTAATAGTCTGTATGCTTGTCATTTTTAAAAAGTCGGCTGATATCAGCGGTATTGTCGGCTGGCTGTGTGTTTCGGCAGTAGCATTTCTGTTTTTCAACACCTCTTTGGAAGTAATATTGAGATCGACAATTTCCGGTATTATCAGATCGTTCCCCGTTTCACTGATAGTTTTGACATCACTTTTTATGATGGCTTATATGGAAAAAACGGGTGCGCTGAAGAGAATAATTATTTTTATTAAAACCATCTCAAGCCATAATAAAGCAGTTCAGATCATGATGATAAATATTGGATTCGGAACGCTTATGGTTGCGGTCGGTGCCACTCCTGTTTCACTTTTGCCGCCCATACTCATTGCAATGGGATACTCTACCTATGTTGCAATAGCACTTCCTTCAATCGGTTATGACGCTCTCTGTACATATGCTCTGCTGGGTGCACCGGTGGTGGCCTTCGTAGATTTTGCCAACAGGTTTTTAGGCCCCGGCAATGAGATAACGCCTTCCCAGGCCGGCAGTATTTTCTACATGTTCCTGCCTGTCGTTTCAACACTGATCGGTTTCTGCATGCTCTACATCGTTGACAAATGGAACGGAATCAAGAAGGGTTTCCTGCCCTGCATAGTCACAGGCGGAGTAATTGCGGTGGTAGCTTATTTTACAAACAAAGTTGACAATCTTGTAACCCTTACCGGTGTTCTTTGCGGTCTGGCAGTAATCGTTGTAATGGCACTCTATTTAAAGGTTACAGGAAAAAATATTATTGACAGAAGCAATCTTACAGAAGAAGAGAAGGCTTATGAAAAACAATATCCGCTTTGGAAGGCACTGAGTCCGTGGATTATATTGATCGGCCTTATTCTTGCACTGAATCTTCCAAAGCCGGCATATGACTTTTTATATAACCTGAAACTGCCGATAGACGGTATTGCCGTGGACGGCAAGGGAATTGTCACAAGGGCGGTATGGAACGCCTATACCTGGATCGCGGTGGCAGTTGTTATATCCATGCTCTTTATCAGACCAAAGGCCTCACAGGTTAAAGAGTCTTTCAAAGTATGGTGGAAAAGAGCACCCAGACCTGTTTTCTCTGCGGCAATATTCTTTGCCATCGGAGAAATCATGAACTATTCAAATTGGAGTATGGAGACAATGAAATATCAGTCGGCAAGTATGATAAAAGTGCTTGCGGATGTTTCGGCCAATGCCTTCAGCGGTGCCTACGGGTTTATAACAGGGTTTATCGGACTGTTCGGAGGTTTTATTACGGGCAGTGAGGCATCGACAATCGCAATGTTTGCAAACTACACTATGGAGACAGCAAAGAATCTGAATATGGGTTTAAACGGACTTATTATCGCCACTGCAGCCCTTGCATTCGGAGGAGGACTCGCAAGTGTAATATCACCTGCCAAACTTCAGAACGCGGCGGCCTCCATTGACAAGCTGGGAGAAGAGAACAAGGTAATAAGAATTGCATTTGTTTTTGCACTGATTTTGACCTTTGTTACCTCTGTATATGCAATGATGCTTCTGCAAATAGGAGTTAATATCTAAGCAATGAAATAATTAACGTGTTATACAGAACAGCTTAAAAACAATGATTACATATTATCGTGTTCACCCACGGTTAAAAAAATTGCGATAGCTAGTATGGAAGTACCGGTATCAACTGGTAACTTCCGTACTAACTTCATGAAATAGGACGCACCAAAAACAATTACGAAAATTGTATCGCCTCATTGTAAAGCGATTTTGCCGTCGCTCAAACTCGACATCCTGTCTCGATTTGAAGCTCAAAGCAGCGTCCTGTTGCTTTGCCGTCAAAACTGCTTTACCTTCGTCGGCAATTTATCGCAATTGTTTTTAACCGTGTATCCTATTTCATGAAGTTGTCCTCGCGTTACCAGTTGATTTCAATAAATCTATCTATAAAGGAAAACACAATTTCAATTAGTATAACAAGTTAAATTAATTCAGGACAATACACAGGGCACAAGTTTCAATACTTGTGCCCTGTGTTGCAGAAAGGATGCATTATTTATTCGGCAAATAATAAAATAACTGTTTGGGTTATTGCCAATAATACGTTATAATAGAATTGTTTTGTAAAAGGTAAATTTATGCATACGCCTTATCCGGCTCATGGAGGTTAGCTTGAAAGACTTCACTTGCGTTCGTCTTCCAAACTAACCTGTGAATTTATGGCCGTGCGAAATATTCAAAGTATTTCGCAATACTTTGAAAGCGCACATGGCCAATTAACCTCCTTTATTCGCCACATTGCGATAAAGGATATAAGTTTTCATTACATTTTGTGGCCACAAATGTGGCTCATGGAGGTTAATATGAAGCAGGTCGAAATATACACAGATGGAGCATGCTCAGGTAATCCGGGCGCAGGTGGCTGGGGTGCGGTGCTGATATATGGAGAACATAAAATAGAGATGTCAGGTTATGAAGAATCGACAACAAACAACAAGATGGAGCTGACAGCCGCTCTCGAGGCGCTGAAAAGGCTAAAGGAACCTTGCAGTGTTAATTTATACAGCGACAGCGCTTATCTGATAAATGCCTTTACACAGGGCTGGATTGACAAATGGATTAAAACAGGCTGGAAGCGGAATAAAAATGAAGAAGTAAAAAATATTGAGCTCTGGAAAGAACTTATACGTTTATCCGATTATCACAAAATAAATTGGATAAAGGTAAAAGGGCATGCAGATAATGAAATGAACAACCGGTGTGACAAGCTTGCTACCGATGAAATCAAGAAAGCGGCGGTAAGGCAGTAAATATCGGACAACAGGGCGCAAAATAAAATAATGGTTACTAGCTGATATATCAAAAGATGGAGGTTTAAAACATGGAATACTTTGAAAAGACAATTAAAACAGAGGATATTTATAAAGGAAATATTATTAAGGTTCAAAATCTTACAGTAACTCTGTCAAATGGGAAGGAAGCTACCAGGGATATAGTTTTGCATCCAGGTGCATCAGTTGTTGTACCCATTAATGAAAATGGGGAGCTCTACATGGTAAAGCAGTTCAGAAAGCCGCTTGACCTGACAACGCTTGAGCTGCCTGCCGGAAAGCTGGATTCTGTGGGAGAAGATCCAAAGGTGTGTGCCGAAAGGGAACTGATGGAGGAAACAGGGTTAAGAGCTGAGAAGGTGGAGCATTTAATCAGCATCCACACTACACCCGGTTTTTGTAATGAGGTCATCCATATGTACACTGCCACAGGGTTAACACAAGGTGAAGCCTGTACAGATGAGGATGAGTTTTTGGATGTTGAGAAAATTCATGTTTCCGAACTGGTCAACATGATACTTGAACACAGGATAACCGATGCTAAAACCATCATTGGCGTACTGCTGGCTGAAAGAAAATTAAGAGAAGAAAAACGGTTATAGTAATATCTTATGTTTATCCGGCATATATTTTAATGTAAAAGACTTTTTACATCAAAAAAGATAAAAGATGCCGGAGGAACACACGATGTTAAAGAATACGGGCAATGTTATCAAGGACTATATCAAGAACAATAAAATAATGTATTTGAGCTTGTTTCTGTTTTATATAATTGGTATTGTTCTGGGAGCAGCCTCGGTAAATGATCTGGATTTTCAGCAAAAGGATGAAATGGTCACATTTTTTAACGGATTTTTAAAACTTTTGGACAATGACAATTTCAGTCAGATAAACTTATTTAAGACATCATTGCTGGATAATTTAAAGCTGGTTGGTTTATTTTGGCTGCTTGGGCTGACGGTCATCGGAGTACCGATGTATTACGTTGTAATTGGCATGAGAGGGTTCAGCACCGGTTTCAGCTCGGGTATCATAATGGGGGTTTTGGGGACAAAAGGTGTTCTGATATCTTCCATCTGCTTTGTTCCAAAAGAAATAATATTGGTTCCATGCCTGCTTGCACTTGGTGTTAATGGTATGAAACTGTCAGGTAACTTTTTTAAAACCTGGCTCAAAAAAAACGGACCTCAGGATACGGGAGTTAAGCAAAAGATAATGCCATATAGTTTTGTAGCCGCATTTTTTTCGTTTTTTATTTTAATTGCTACACTTGTTGAGGCATTTTTATCTTCAGGAGCGTTAAAACTAATTAAAATTTAATACTAAAATTGGAAATATCCACAATTATATGGAATAATTATGTTAAATATAGATAAAAAATACAAAATGTTCTTTAAATATAGAAATATTTGTTATAGAATATAGGTTAAAGATTAAGTCGATTTAAAAAGTGGTAAACACGTGCTTAACTAAAAATAAAGGAGTCGTTTTTAATGGAAGTTCAGGTTGAAAATTTTATCAATTTTCTTGAAAGAGATAAGAGATTGTCTCTAAACACCCTTCAGTCCTACAGAAGGGATATTGAGCAGTACACTACATATCTGAGGGAGATAAATGCTGCAAATATTTCTGCAACGAATAAAACGACAGTAATAGCATATCTTCTGCATCTTCAAAAGAAAGGAAGGGCAACCTCAACTATTTCAAGAAATCTGGCTTCAATACGGTCTTTTTATCAATTTTTGCATAAGAACAAAATAATAGATATTGATCCAACTTCTGAGCTTGAATCTCCGAAGGTCGAAAAGAAGCTGCCCCAGATACTGTCTACCCAGGAAGTGGAATTATTGCTTGATCAGCCCAAATGCCTTGATTTAAAAGGTATCAGGGATAAGGCCATGCTGGAATTGCTTTATGCAACAGGCATAAGAGTTTCTGAACTCATTTCACTTAACCTGATAGATATAAATCTGGATCTTGGATTTATAAAATGCAATAAAGGAACGAGGGAAAGAAGTATACCCATAGGTTCCATTTCAGTAGCAGCAGTTAATGAGTATCTCCTGAAATCCAGGAATTTCCTCATTCAGGATGCAAATGAAGAAGCTCTGTTTGTAAATGTAAATGGTAAGAGATTAACAAGGCAGGGTTTCTGGAAGATAATCAAGCATTATAAAAATCAGGCAAACATAAATAAAGACATCACTCCGCATACTTTAAGACACTCCTTTGCCGCACACCTTTTGGAGAATGGGGCTGATCTCAGGTCCATTCAAGAGATGCTGGGTCACTCGGATATATCCTCAACACAGATTTATGCCCAGATAGCAAAAAACAAAATCAAGGAGATTTACAAAAAGACTCATCCCAGAGCATGAATTTAAACTTAACCGGAGAGCCGCCGCAATAGTTATTGAAAAATAACCCGCGCGGCTTCTTTTAGTGTATGGGAATTTTAACTTTTAATAATGGTCCGATGAAAAATCCTTATAGAAATAAATATAACAATTGACAGAGGTATAAAGTGGAAGTATCATATAAGTCATCATGCCCTCTATTAACAATGTACAATACATTTTTGAGTGGTGAATATGCCCTGTGGCTGCTTTGAAACATGCCGGCTTGCCTTTTTAATAATTGCTTCACTTGTTGGAAATATTATAATTTAACCATGGGAGAAATGTACTTCTTACTTTTTCCGGGGATTCGGAGGGATTTAATTATGAGAATGTATGACATAATTGAGAAAAAACGGGATGGCTTTGAACTGTCACAGGAAGAAATAAATTTTTTTATTTCCGAATACTGCAATAACAAAATTCCGGATTACCAGGCAGCGGCATTTTTAATGGCAATTTTTTTAAAAGGTATGAATGAACGGGAGACAGCCCAGCTGACAGACGCTATGGCCCATTCGGGAGATATGATAGACCTGTCGGAAATCCCGGGGATAAAGGTGGATAAGCACAGTACAGGAGGGGTCGGAGACAAGACAACCCTGATACTGGGCCCCATTGTTGCTGCCTGCGGCATACCTGTTGCAAAAATGTCAGGGAGGGGACTTGGCCATACAGGCGGTACAATTGACAAGCTGGAAGCAATCCCCGGATTCAATACCAGCATTTCCAGAGAGACTTTTATTCAAAATGTAAAGGATATAGGTATTGCAATTGCAGGTCAGACAGGAAACTTAGCCCCTGCCGATAAAAAAATTTATGCCCTGCGGGATGTGACCGCAACAGTAAACAACATATCTTTGATTGCCAGCAGCATCATGAGTAAGAAGCTGGCATCGGGTGCCGACAGGATTGTATTGGATGTCAAGACGGGCAGCGGTGCGTTTATGAAAACTCTTGAGGACTCTGTGAAGCTGGCTCAGGCCATGGTAAAAATTGGTGAGAACACAGGACGGCATACAGTTGCTGTTGTTACTGAAATGGATATACCGCTTGGAAAAGCAGTCGGCAATTCACTGGAGATAATTGAGGCGGTGGAAACTCTTAAGAACAGAGGCCCGCAGGATCTGGCGGAAGTATCCTTTGAGCTGGCGGCACGAATGCTGGAGCTGAGCGGAAAAGGCAGCTTTGAACACTGCCGGGAGCTGGTCCGCGAAGCAGTGGAAAGCGGAAAGGCAATAAATAAGTTTGAAGAATTGATAGCCAGACAGGGTGGAAGAAAAGAAGTCATAGACGACTACAGCCTGTTTCCGCAGGTCAAGCATGTGTTTGAGTATAAGGCCGATACAGCCGGATATATCAGCACCATGAAAACAGACACCGTCGGTGTAGCATCTCTGGAGCTTGGAGCGGGCAGGGAAACCAAGGAAAGTACAATCGATTATGCGGCCGGTATATATTTTAATAAGAAGACGGGCGACAGAGTTGAAAAGGGAGAGGTTATAGCTACCCTTTATACAAACAGGGAGGAAAAAATCCCCCAGGCCTGCAGCTTATTGAAGCAGGCCATAGGCCTAAGTGATGCCCAGCCTGAGAAAAAGCCGCTGATACTGGCCTATATAGACAGCACCGGTGTAGAATACAATACCTTTTAACATATATTACAATTGCCCCATCATATTGGGGCTTTATTCTACTTTACATAAATTTCAAATATATTTATTTCGGATAAAAAAATTTTGACCAATAACAGAATATACACTAACCGTCCTGCATAACAATTAACTAGGACAGATATACCATTGTGGAATAGTTAATAATTGGAGGGACCCTAGTGAGAAGAATGTCGTTAATGGGATACATATTAATAATAGCTCTTATGCTGATGCCGGCTGCAGTATTTGCTGATGCAGACGAAGCCGCTGTTGAAGCATCCGCAAAGTATGATGATGTTGCGGTAAACAAACTTATTACAAAAACGAATGTATTGGACCTGAAGGCCAAATCCTCTGTTTTGATGGATGCAGCCTCAGGTAAAATTTTGAATGAAAAAAACAGCCATGAAAAGCTCCCCATTGCCAGTGTGACAAAAGTTATGTCAATGCTTCTGGTCATGGAGGCTGTGGACTCGGGAAAGCTTTCATTTGATGACAGGGTCAGTGTTTCCGATTATGCGGCCGGAATGGGAGGTTCACAGGCATACCTTGAGGCCGGAGAAGAGTTTACAGTTACAGAAATGATGAAGGCTCTTGCCATTCACTCCTCCAATGATGTTACAGTTGCTCTTGCAGAAAAGGTCAGCGGAAGTGAAGAAACCTTCGTTGCAGATATGAACAGGAAAGCTGCCGAGCTGGGAATGAAAGACACACAGTTCCTTGACTGCACCGGTCTTAATGATGAAGGCTACAGTTCTGCACATGATATTGCTCTTATGTCCCGCGAACTGGTAATGAAGCATCCTACGGTTCTGAAATTTACCGGAACCTGGCAGGATACCTTCAGGAACGGAACCTTTAAGCTCGATAATACAAATAAACTTATAAGATTTTATGCCAATACCGACGGCTTGAAAACGGGTTTTACAAACAAGGCAGGCTTCAATCTGGCGGCAACAACCAACCGCAACAACTTAAGGCTCATATCGGTAGTACTGGGAGAGCCTGATTCCAATACAAGATTTGCAGAGGCCAGAAAGCTTCTTGATTACGGTTTCGCAAATTATGAAAGGATAGGACTGGATAAAAAAGGTGAACTGGTGGGAAATATAACAGTCAAAAAGGGTACAAAGCTTCAGACAACTGCCGCTTACGGAAGCGATACCAGCGTATTGGTAGCCAAGGGTGAAAAGGGTAAGATTGAAAAGGAAGTTAAGCTGGTTCCTGAATTGACAGCACCAATAACAAAGGATCAAAAAGTTGGTGAAATCATTTATAAAATTGATGGCATCGAAGTAGGAAGATATGACCTGGTAGCCTATGAAAGTGTGAACAAAATAACATTTTCCAAACTTTTCACAAGATTGATGGTCAGGTGGTTCAGTATAGGGAGAGCTTAATAGCTCTCCTTTTTTAATATAGAATTAAATTTATTAAGAAGTTATTAACAACATTAACAACCGGGGATATGATTTTTCCCAGCATACCGCTTACTGCAAGCAGAATAAAAATAAACATTCCGTACTGCTCCAGAAGGTTGAAAAAACGGTATCTCCAGGTATTGAACAGATTGGAGATGACATGATACCCGTCAAACATAGGGAATGGAATCATGTTCAGAACAAAAAGAACAACGTTTATACCTGCAGTTATCACCAACAGGGATGCCACATTTTTGCCAATGTTGTTATTCAGAATATTCGAAAGCAAAAGTATTTTTGTCAAACCATAAAAAACAACGGCAATTAGCAGGTTCATCAACGGACCGGCAATTGAGACAAGTATATCATCTCTTCTGGGTTTTTTATAAAATCTCGGATTTGTCATAACGGGTTTTGCCCAGCCAAAACCTGCAATAAGCATAACAATAAAACCGATAATATCAATATGTGATCTGGGATCCAGAGTAATTCTTCCCTGGGATCTCGGCGTTGGATCACCCAGTGCATCAGACATTTTTGCATGAGCAAACTCATGCAGGACAAAGCCCAATAACAATCCGGGAATGGATAACAGCATATATATAGGATCTAAATTTCTTAACATAGATAACCTCCATAGTTTATAAAAGCCTGCCAACACAATATCAGTGTCTTGATACTATATTTTACGTGATGTTGGCAAAAAAGTCTACCGGCTGAATATTATTGTAATTATTGCCTCTTTTATGATAAGATTAATTGGTTGGGAAAATACAAGTATTTATTATTTGCCGGACATGTGCCGGTAACGCATATGGAGAGGAAATGGAAAGCGCTCTTACAAAAGCATGTACTTTAAAATTAGACAACTTCGAAGGCCCTTTTGATTTGTTATTTCATCTATTTGAAAAAAATCAGGTAGATATTTATGATATACCTATAAATACTATTACTGATCAATATCTGGATTATTTGTACACCATGCAGCAGCTTGACCTGGAGGTGGCAAGTGAGTTTCTTGTCATGGCGTCGACACTTCTGCATATCAAGTCAAAAATGCTTTTGCCGGATAAAAAGGAACAGAAGGAAGAAGAGCTTGACCCCAGGGAAGAACTTGTCAGACGCCTTATAGAATACAAGCGTTACAAGGAATTTACCAGGGATCTGAAAGAACTGGAGAAGAAGTGGGAAACAGTTGTATTCAGGCTCCCTGAAACACTTGATCTGCCGGTAAGGGAAGAGATACTTGAAATAGATCCCCAGATACTCCGGCAGCAGTATCTGGCCATACTTGACAGGAATAAGAAAAAGATAAATGCAGGCGCCAGGAACATAACCAAGCTTATAGAACATGAGAAGGTATCTCTTAGAAGTAAAATGAGAGAGGTTATTAAACAGCTCCTGAGCAAGGTATCCTTTAAATTTTCGGAGTTGTTTTCGCTGAAGACAAAATCGAAGACAGAAGTTGTAACGGGTTTTATGGCAGTACTGGAGCTGGCAAAGATGAGAAAGGTAAATATCGTCCAAACACAGCAGTTTTCAGATATACACATTGTCGGTAATTCTGATGTCAGCAGTGAAGAAGGCAATTATGAATTATATAATGAAATTGATGAAAATGTGAGGGAGTTTTAAATGGATATAAGTACAATTGAAAGCATTATAGAGAGTCTGATTTTCTCTTATGGAGATGCTTTGTCCCTTGACAAGATATGTGAAATACTGGAACTGGACAAGAAAACTGTAAGAAGCTTGATGAAGAACTTCATGGACAACTATAACAGGGCAAATAAGGGCATTATCATACGTGAGATAAATGATAAATATCAAATGTGTTCAAATCCGCAATATTTCGATTACGTATCAAAGCTCTATCAGATAAGGCAGAAACAGGCATTATCACAGGCAGCCTATGAAGTTCTGTCAATAATAGCTTATAATCAGCCTATAACTAAAGCAAAGATTGAACAGATAAGAGGAGTAAATTCCGACAGTGCCGTAACAAGGCTGCTTGAGAGAAATTTGGTAAAGGAAGCCGGAAAACTTGAAGCACCCGGAAGACCCAGGTTGTATGAAACCACCGATGAGTTTTTGAAATGCTTCGGCTTCAAATCCATAAGGGATTTGCCAATGCTTGATATACAGGATTTAAGTGAATTAAATCTGGAGGAACTTATTGAGGAAGATATTAAATAGTTAATAAAATACGGTAAAATGATTTAAATAAAAAATATATGTCAAAAATAACCAGGAGGTGATATATCTCTTGGTTATTTTTTTAGTGTTGGGAATTATATTATTACTTATATTAATAATATGGCGGTGCAAATTAACGGTAGGTTTTATTTTCAAAATGGACAACCTGACGTGTTATGTCTATGTTATCATTTACCTGTTTGGAAAAATTCCAACTAAAAAAATAACAATTTATCCGGCCAATAAAAACAAAAAGAAAAGGGATAAGCCGAAAAAAATTCGGAAAAAAACAGATATCAATCAGCTTCGAAAGGGAGCCTGGCTTTTGTTGAAGCTCTTTTACAGAAGCGTCATCCTCAAAAAATTCAAGCTAAAGGTAAGGGAAGGTACGGGTGATGCCTGTCAAACTGCACTTTTATACGGGTTGTTATGGAACTTGACAGCTTTAATACCCGGCCGGCTGTTTAATAATTTTTCCGTTGAGGATAAGGAGATCAAAATTGAAGCCGACTTTAAGGAAAAAGTCTGGAAGGTAGATTTTGATTGCATATTTAGCCTAAAAATTGTAAATATTATATCCATAGTGAGAGAAATAATTAAAATTTATTTAAAAAATAGAAAAGGTGGTGACGCTGGTGTCAGATCATCCAATAGAAGGTCTAATGACTACAGCCATGCAAAGTATTAAGGAAATGGTGGATGTGAACACCATTGTAGGAGATGCAGTCCAGGCTCCTGACGGTACTGTAATAATACCCATATCCAAAGTAAGCTTCGGCTTTGCAGCAGGAGGAGGAGATTATTCCACAGACAGCGGTTCTTCGGGAGAAGAGGGTGGGAAAAAGCTTCCGTTTGCAGGCGGCAGCGGTGCAGGAGTCTCAATCAATCCTGTTGCCTTTATGGTTTGCGGACAAAACCACATTAAGCTGCTTCCCGTTAATGTGAACTCATCTGTTGAAAAGATTCTGGATATGGTTCCGGATTTGGTCGAAAGAGCAAATGAACTTCTGAAAGAAAAAATGTCCAGGAAGGCTGAGTGCGGTAAGAAAAAAGAACACCAAAGCCAGGGACAGGATGTAAAAAAAGAAGAGTAACTTTAAAAGCGGGAGCCTTTCCCGCTTTTTTGCTTGACGTTATTATGCCTGAATAATAAAATAATTCATATGGGAAAAATCCAGATTTTGAGGAATATCATGACACAGATGAGATTGCAGAAATTTTTAGCTCATGCCGGGGTTGCTTCAAGGAGAGCTTCGGAGGAACTGATCAGACAGGGGAGAATAGCTGTTAACGGTAAGACGGTTACAGACATGGGTGTAACTGTCGGTGAAAATGATACCGTGGCATTGGATGGCAGACTTGTCACAAATAAGGAAACCGACGACAAAATTTATATTATTTTAAACAAGCCTGTGGGTTATGTATCAACTGTAAAGGACCAATTCGGAAGACCTGCGGTTACAGATCTGGTAAAAGACATACAAAGCCGCCTTTATCCGGTGGGGAGACTGGATTATGATACCTCCGGACTGATCATACTCACAAACGACGGAGAATTTACATACAGGCTTACCCATCCAAAGCATGAAATTAATAAGGTTTATGAGGCTATGATTTCAGGAGTGCCAAACAGAGCCGAGGCGGAACGGTTTGAAGCAGGCCTGGAAATCGAGGACTATGTCACTTCACCGGCCAGGCTTGAAATACTTGAGATAAAGGGAGAAAATGCAGTTATAAGAGTTACCGTACATGAGGGTAAAAACAGACAGGTCCGTAAAATGTGCAAAGCTATAGGCCATCAGGTCTTAACCCTTAAAAGGGTTTCAATCGGGCCCATAGCTCTGAAGGATCTGCCCGAAGGCAAGTGGAGAAAACTCACTCCTGAAGAGGTAAAAAGTCTTTATTAATAACCGAAGGAATAAACGCTCAATAATATAAATATCAGCAAAAAAGCAATATACATTACCATAATTACAATGTATATAATAGCTAAAATACCATTTATCTTGAAAAACCTGTTTAAATGGGTGAAAAAATCATTAAGTGTGAACTGATTATTGAAATTCTTATATTCTTTCAGACTTTTTGAGGCATTTACCAGGCCTATGCCTGCCAGAATCATGGGTACCCCTATTGCTGCCGTGATAATTCCGATACAGGTCAGTGCACCTACAACTATTGTAAAAATACCGAAAAACTTCATCCAGCCTGAGAGACTGTCCAGATTAACAGGCTGCAGCATGAAACTGTTTTCATGATTATAGTTGTTTGGGTTATAGTTATGATAACCGCCGGGATTGTTATTATGGGCTGAACTGTAAAAAGTATTGTTCGGATTCAAATTATCGGGGGGAGTATTTTGTACCGGATTGTTTATATCTGTCTGATTATCCATTCTATCTCTCCTTATAAGAAAATAATTAAGTGCTTTGATTATATCATAGCTGGCCTGTAAGCCGCAATAAATTGACAATTGTTAAGTATTTAAATTAATTGAACTAGTAGTCTGTAACATCTAAATTCATATATTGCCGGCGGTTAAATTTCCCCAGGACCGCGTTATCGAAAAGCACTGCTTCGCAGTACTTCGTAGGAATAAAGCGATTATTCCGCCCTTCTCCGCCTAGTCCTGAGAAAATTTTCCTTGCCGGACAATACACGTTTTAGATGTTACAGACTACCAGCTGGAGGACATACATAAATGTGCGTAATAAAAAACTCATTGACTCAATCACACCAGATTGTAGAAAGTATAGTTGAAAAGGGGGACCTTGTAGTCGATGCCACTGCCGGAAACGGAAACGATACTGTCTTTCTGGCCGGACTGGTAGGTGAACAGGGAAGAGTATTTTCCTTTGACATTCAGGAAAATGCTTTGAATTCCACAGAAAAAAAGCTTATAGACAGGCAGCTGAGAGATAGAGTCCAGCTTATTAACGACGGTCATCAATATATGAAAAATTATATAAGCGAGCCTGTAAAGGCTGTAATGTTCAATCTGGGATATCTTCCCGGAGGAGACCACTCTATCGGAACAAAAGGGAATACCACGATAGAAGCAATTAAGAACTCCATGGAGCTGATAACCGTTCACGGTATAGTAAGTATAGTTGTCTATTACGGAGGAGACAGCGGTTTTGATGAAAAAAACCAGGTAATGGAGTTTATCAGGACAATTGACTGCAAACAGTTTACTGTAATGAGGACAGACTTTGTAAATCAGATAAACTGTCCTCCCATATTGATATGCATCGAAAAGAACAAATAGGAGAAAAAAGTTTCCGACACTTCTTGACAATTGAAACAGAACAGTCACATCACGCAATAAAAGTGGCATAGCCACTTTTATTGCACACGGAGAATTTATCTAAAGGAATACGCAGAGTTAGAGCATATTCCGGCCGTAATCCATAAATAAAATTTGATTGCCGACAAGCTCAATTCAGTTTTGCAGTAATTGCCATTGTAAGTTGAAGTACCATTATTATAGACAATATAAACACAAAGATTTTTTTATTGCTGATTTTCATAAAAATCCCCTTTCATGGTTGCCTTTGGTTAAATTATATTAAATAATCTACTTTCAGATGCAAAAATGCAGGAATTTTAAGGTAAGTGTAATTAACTTGTAAATTTCGTAACATAACCGTAAAAATATGTAACAGTTCTGTAAAATTATTTATAATTTTTACTGTTTGTTTTATTTGAATTATCCTTTTGAACGGTGTTGACCTTTTTAGCGCTGCCTGATTTAACAATATTGCCGTTTCCTTGCCTGTCAGGCTTACCAGAGTGTTTACCTCCAGGCTTGACGGATTTCCGGGAATGGCCCTGACTGCCGTGCTGGTCAGGCTTTGTCCTGCTGATTGCATCCTTATCCCTGGCTTTATCCTTGTTTTTACTGGTTTTATCTTTAACATTATCCTTATCTTTGCTGTTCTCAGGTCTGGTTTCATGTTTATATGATTTGTATGCCTTATTTTTCCCGTTCAGGTTATGAGCTTTACTGACTTTGGTATATTCCATGCTGGTTTTGCCGTATTCCTTTTTATTATTATTTGAATTGTTTACATTTTTAGCATTGTCCTTTTTTTCAGTGTTTTTAGGTACTGCTTTATCAAGCATTTTAGAAATATGTTCGGTTTTCGCTTTCTCAATAGTTATATCCTTATCGGTTTTAGTTATTTCCTTATATAATTCATATCTGCCCATGGAGATGTTATTCTCAGCTGCTTCTTTTCTCACCTGGGGAGCGACCTTCAGCACTTTTGGATGCAGATCCTCAGTGCCTACTTTAATTGAAAGGCTTTCTATATCGGACAATATGACCGACAAAGTCTTTTCCTTATCGGCGGCAGAAGAATTCTTTGCCGACTCCAGGGCAGCGGAAATCAATACCTCATTTATTTTACCAGGACTTATATAGCCCGAGGTCGTTGAGGAGTCCAGCACTTTCGCTATTGCCGCCTTAACAGGCATATCCTTAAGTTCAAGCTCTTTGAGTAAAGGTACAGCCTCAGAATTTAAAGCTTTGACACTTAATACCCTGGAAGCATTATCCACGGCAAATTCCATACTTGGGTTTATATCAACGTCTATGTAGGCAAAGGCATTACCGGAGTTAAAAACCTGCAGGTACAAAACGGAGAGGAGGGCCAGAACCAGGATACCTGCGGCAAAAGTTATGTTATTGCGTATGTAACCTCCCGTTCTCATTGAAGACTTTGCTTCAGAGAACGTCAGCTGCTGACCCAAATACATGTCAGGAGTTCTTTTTATTGTTATGAAGTCGCATTTATCAGTCATTACAATGACTTTTTTATTATTCAGCTCCAGAATGGAACCCTTGAATTCCGCCATATCATTTACCTCCTCTCTCAACGTTCTCAATATAGCCTTGCAGGGTTTCAAGCCTGCTGCAAAGAATAATATAAACCGAAATTATAAATTTTCTGTTCCGTTCTACGGTTTTATGGTTTACATCCAGTAATTTCATAAGCTCCACCATTGGAATTGTTTTTTTTCTTTCAAGTTTATCCGAAAGCTCCCTGCTCTGAGCAAGTATTCTTGCTATCTTAATGGCCAGCCGTTTGGAATCCATGTGCTTGGGCGCAAGCTTGACAAGCTCCTTAAGTTCAATGTTAAAGGAGGCAAGCCGTTCGGTGAATGCTGCGAGTTCTTCTTTTGTTTCAATATTATTGAACTGGGAGGAAGCATCAACGGTAAAAAACTTGTTTTCGTAAAACACGTTTTCTTCTTCGTCATATCTCTCAAAATATGAAAGTGGAAAGGTTTTGCCATACTTTGAATTTTTTCTTTGATAATCTATAAGACGCCTCTTAATGACTGTTTCGGCAAACCTTAAGAAGCCGGCATTTTTGCTCTCGTTAAAGCAATCTATGGCCTCATTGAAAGCAAGAAGTCCGACGCTGTATTCTTCACTATTCTCCAGATCTACATACTTGCCGAGGGTCTTGGAAACTACCTTTATAATGAAAGGGTTGTAATCATTAATAAACTTGTTCCTTAATTCCTGATCACCATTTTTGATAGTTTTAATAATTTCTCCAAGGGGTTCGGGTTTTTGTCGTGATTTATTAAATATATGTAAAATAGTCAACAACACTTCACTCCTTGTAATAATATTCGTAGCCCTGCAGCAATTTTAAGTGGGTAAAAAAAGGATTGCGTTAAAGAAAAATCTGCATCTGGTATACATAAAGTATAGACCGTTTATTTATAATAATAAAGTCATTTCAAATTGGTAAAAAGCGGGTAATAAGAAGCAATTCTATTGACACACTTTTTTTGGTAATATATAATTATTACTAGGTAATAATAACTAATAATATTTTAAGGTAATAAATCGACCGTCCGGTTGATGAAATAATTTCGTTTTATTCTTATGATGGACATCATAAAGGAGGTTTATATGTCACAGAAAGAAAAGATTGAAAGCTTGAAAAGTATGAAAACATCTATCGCTTTGGGTGGTGGACAGGATAAGATCGAAAAAAGACATACCGAAGGCAAATACTCTGCAAGAGAGAGAATTGACATGTTGTTCGATGAAGGCAGCTTTGTTGAAATAGATGCTTTTATTGAATCAAGGTGCTTTGATTTCGGAATGCAAAAGAAAAAACTTGCCGGCGACGGAGTTGTTACAGGCTACGGTACTGTAAATGGAAGAAAGGTATTTGTCGCATCCCAGGATTTTACCGTAATCGGGGGTTCATTGGGTGAAATGCATGCAAGGAAAATAACAAAAGTAATGGATATGGCTGTAAAAATGGGAGCTCCATTCATCGCAATAAACGATTCGGGCGGAGCCAGGATTGAGGAAGGTCTGGATGCTCTTTCAGGTTATGGTGATATTTTCTATAGAAATACTCTTGCATCAGGTGTAATCCCGCAAATATCGGTTATAATGGGACCCTGTGCCGGCGGTGCCGTATATTCGCCCGCAATTACCGACTTCATATTCATGGTTGAAAACACAAGCCAGATGTTCATCACAGGCCCGCAGGTAATCAAATCCGTCACAGGAGAAGACGTATCTGTGGAAAAGCTGGGCGGCGCCGATGTTCACACTGCTGTAAGCGGTGTGGCTCACTTCAAGTCTGCAAATGAGGAAGAATGCATTGAAGATATCAAGAGGCTGCTGAGCTTTATTCCCGACAATAATGTTTCAGACACTCTGTACTACGGTACTGCTGACAGCGCCGGCAGAATAATTGAAAGTCTGAATGAAATAATTCCGGAAGAATCCAACAAGCCCTATGATATGTACGGAATTATTGAAGAAATAGTTGATGACGGCGATTTCATGGAAATTCACGGTGCTTTTGCACAGAATATAATAATAGGCTTCGGAAGATTGAACGGAAAATCCGTAGGCATTATTGCAAACCAGCCAAAGATCATGGCAGGTTCACTGGACATGAATGCTGCCGATAAGGCGGCCAGATTTGTGCGCTTCTGTGATGCCTTCAATATTCCGCTGGTAACTTTGACCGACGTACCGGCCTTCCTGCCGGGTGTGGCTCAGGAGCACAACGGTATCATAAGGCATGGTGCAAAGCTGCTTTATGCTTTCTCGGAGGCAACTGTTCCAAAGGTAAATGTAATATTGAGAAAAGCATACGGCGGTGCATATATAGCAATGAACAGCAAAACAATCGGCGCCGACATGGTATTTGCATGGCCTTCGGCAGAAATAGCCGTTATGGGACCTGACGGTGCTGCAAATATCATATTCAAAAAGGATATAACCGCATCTGAAAACCCAGCCGAAACAAGGAAGGAAAAAATTGCCGAGTACAGGGATAAATTCTCAAATCCATATGTTGCTGCTGCAAGAGGCTATATTGATGATGTTATAGAACCTGCTGAAACCAGAGCAAAGATCGTCATGGCTCTGGAAATGTTGAATACAAAGAGGGAAAACAGGCCTGCAAAGAAGCACGGGAATATTCCTCTTTAAAATAAGCTTTTAACTGCAATGACAGTTTGACAATAAATATGTGTAAATTATGAAATCTGTATGGAGGGATTTACTACTATGAGTAAATATATAATCAAGGTAAACGGAAACCCATATGAAGTGGAAGTGCAGGAGATAGGCGGTCCAAGCGCTCCCATGGCTCCGGCAGCCGTAAAGCCCAGGGCCAAGGGAACAGCAGGACGTCAAGCTGTAAAGACAGCACAACCTGCCGTGGCAAGCGCGGGAGATGTGGCTGCTCCAATGCCCGGAACTGTGCTTAAAGTAAAAGTTGCTGCCGGAGATACTGTTAAAAAGGGCCAGGTATTATTGATACTGGAAGCTATGAAAATGGAAAATGAAATAGTTTCCCCTGCCGACGGCAAGGTTGCTGCGTTGAATGTTGAAACAGGCAAGTCTGTCACTGCCGGTGAAGTAATGGTAACTATAGCTTGACCGGGGCCAACTTGAATAATAGAAGAGGAGATAGGTATGGGAGTAAGAATTACTGAAACAGTATTAAGAGATGCACATCAGTCACTTATAGCTACCAGGATGAGAACCGAAGATATGCTTCCCATTGTCGAAAAACTTGATGATATCGGCTATCATTCACTGGAAGCATGGGGCGGAGCTACTTTTGATGCATCTATGAGATTCTTGAATGAAGATCCCTGGGAGAGACTCAGAAAAATAAAAGCAGTAGCAAGGAAAACACCGCTGCAGATGCTGCTGAGAGGTCAGAACCTTCTCGGATACAAGCATTATGCAGATGATGTGGTTGAATATTTCATACAAAAGGCCATTGCCAACGGCATGGATATAATGAGAATATTTGATGCCCTGAACGATCCCAGAAACATAGAAACAGCCATAAAGGCATGCAAAAAGGAAGGCGGTCATGCCCAGGGATGTATATGCTACACCGTAAGCCCTGTGCACAGTCTGGAACTCTTTGTAAAGGATGCAAAGAGGATAGAAGGCATGGGAGCCGACTCAATATGTATAAAGGACATGGCCGGACTTTTGGTTCCATATCAGGCATATGAGCTGGTTAAGGCTTTAAAGGACAATGTGAAAATTCCTATCCAGCTGCACACTCACTATACCAGCGGTGTGGCTTCAATGACCTATATTAAGGCAATTGAAGCAGGAGTGGATATTGTGGATTGCGCCATATCGCCTATGGCTATGGGAACTTCACAGCCACCTACCGAACCTTTGGTTGCGACCCTTAAGGACACACCTTTCGACACCGGGTTGGATCTTGCCAAATTAAGTGAAATAGCAGATTACTTCAGACCTTTGAAGGAGAAATATATTGAAAGCGGACTCCTTGATGTTAAAGTTATGGGAGTTGATGTCAATGCGCTTATTTATCAGGTTCCGGGTGGGATGCTTTCAAACCTGGTTTCACAGCTGAAGCAGTCAAATGCGCTTGATAAGTATGAAGAGGTGCTCAAGGAAGTACCGCGGGTGAGAGAGGACTTCGGGTATCCCCCCCTTGTAACTCCAACCAGCCAGATCGTTGGAACACAGGCTGTGCTCAATGTTATAACCGGTGAAAGATACAAGATGGTTCCAAAGGAATCCAAAGGTATTGTTAAAGGCGAATACGGCAAAACGCCCGCACCTGTCAGTGAAGAAATCCGTAAAAAAATCCTTGGGGATGAACAGCCCATAACCTGCAGACCTGCCGATCTTATTGAGCCGGAGCTGGAAAAGATAAAGGATACTGCCCATGAATATATGGAGCAGGAAGAGGATATTCTCTCATACGCAATGCTGCCGCAGGTTGCCGAGAAGTTCTTCAAACAGAGGATAGAGGACCGTCAGACGGCCGCTGCTCCTGCTCAAAAGGCTGAAGGAATAAACCCTGAGGTGGTTGCCGCCATATCCGCAGTTGTGGCCGATATGGGTGCCAGAGACGGGAGACAGTATGCGGTGGGCAATATTTCCAGACTGGATAGTCAGAACAGATGGGGCCTGTACGGTATGCTGGAAAGATTCAGAACCAAACTATAAACCGAAAAATTTGCAATATTATTTCATAAATATATCCCAAACAAATATATCCAAAACACAAAAACTGCCGTCATTGCAAGAAAAGTATGACGGTGGTTTTTGTGTTCGGCCGGACGGGTATAATATGTGGGATTGGATACCCGAAAGAACAATTTACCGCAGGGGTTGGGCCGGCATAGCCGCGTCGCCGGCTTTCAGATGCTGAACCTCACAGCCTTTGTGCAAATAAATATAGTTCAGCTGATTGCTGTAAAATTTCAGAACTGCTACGTTTGAACCCTTCCTGATACGTTTGCCGCATTTTAGACAGTAATAATTTACATGCTCCATTTTGGCGTATGAAATGGAAGGAGTTATGTCCTTAAGCTTCTGCCAGCTCTTCCAGCCAACCTTGCACAGCGGTATCCTGTTGCTGTAGTCAGACAAAACCCATCTGAGCAGCTTGTGGAAATGGAAGGGATAGCGGGTGTATTTGATATATTCTTCGGGTAATCCAAGCTTAATGGTATAGAGCTCAAAATTTTTTTCAACCACTTCCTGAATCCTTCCGGTTATCTGGGTAACATACCAGCAAAAACCATTATCCGTAAGCCAGGGCTTCAGCTTTTCAAACATATAGCCGCGGCAGATTTCAATTGTTTCATGCTGATTGACCTTCAGTGCCTTAAAAGCCTTTTTCGCTATTTCAACAACATTGTCCAGGTAAAGCTTTTTTTTAAAGTTGTCTATGGCATATAATTCAACAGGTATAATGTCAAAATAATATTCATTGGTTTCAGGACGGTAAAACCCGATACAGGTTCCTCCCACAAAACTTCCGCTGCCTGCGTCATCGATCTGGATCATAAGTACCCCATGTTTGTAAGTTTCTATTGTTATTATAGTATTGGTAAGTTTCAGATTAATATGTTTACCGGAGAAAAAATAAGTTGCGGTACAAAAAAAGCGGGATATTTAAGAGTTTTTGGCGGCTGTCCGGCCGGTTTGCGGGAGAATGCGGTTACTTGATTTTTAAACTGTAAGAAGGTAATATTATAGTATGAAATTTACAGAAAAGCTTTACAATTTATACATAGGGATTTAACGACTATGACTTGGAGGAAATATGAACAGTATTCAGAAAAACAATGATCTCATTAACATCATTCAGCAAAAATATGATGATTTCAGTAAAGGCCAGAAGCTCATTGCAAACTATATTGTAAACCATTATGACAAAGCAGCCTATGTGACGGCGGCAAAGCTTGGTGAGATAGTTGGCGTCAGCGAATCAACCGTTGTGAGGTTTGCAATAGAATTGGGCTTCGACGGCTATCCAAAACTCCAGAAGGTGCTCCAGGAGCTTATTAAAAGCAAGCTGACCGCAGTTCAGAGGATAGAGGTATCTTCAAACAGAATAAATGAGGATAACATTTTAAAGAGTGTTATGCAGTCAGATATGGACAAAATAAAAATAACACTTGAACAGATTGATAATTCCGACTTTAATAATATAGTCGAAACTATTCTCGGTGCAAAACGCATATTCATACTGGGAGTCAGAAGTTCAGCGCCTCTTGCAAGTTTTTTGGGTTTTTATTTCAATTTGATTTTCGATAATGTAAGGCTTGTTCATACAACAAGTGTCAGTGAAATGTTTGAGCAGATTATCAGGGCTCGGGCGGGTGATGTGGTTATAGGTGTCAGCTTCCCGCGTTACTCCAAGAGAACAATTAATGCCATGCAGTTTGCCAAGAAGCAGGGAGTCAAGACCATTGCACTGACTGACAGCGCCGAATCGCCGGTGGCCAAGTCGGCTGATTTATCCCTGCTGGCAAGAAGCGATATGGCTTCATTCGTAGACTCCCTTGTCGCACCCCTCAGTCTCATTAATGCTCTTATCGTAGCAATAGGGATGAGACGCAAGAATGAAGTATATAATACGTTTGAAAAGCTTGAAAAAATATGGGACGAATACCAGGTATATGAAAAAGATGACGGCTATAATGACGAAAAGCTCTAATTAACCAACCGGAAGGAATAATATGAATACTAAAAATGTGATTGTTGTCGGAGGAGGGCCTGCAGGCATCATGGCTGCAGGCATTGCTGCGCATAGAGGAAATAAGGTCATACTGCTGGAAAAAAACGACCGTCTGGGAAAGAAACTGCTGATATCGGGAAAAGGCCGCTGCAATATCACAAACGATGCCGATATTGAGGGACTCATAGAAAACACTCCCGGCAACGGGAATTTTTTATATTCTGCTTTTTATACATTTTCCAATCAGGATCTTATAAGCTTTATAAATGAATTGGGGCTTGAAACAAAGGTTGAACGGGGAGGAAGAGTGTTTCCGGTCTCGGATTCGGCCAGGGATGTTGTTTCGGCACTGATGCGGTTTTTAAATAAAAATAATGTAAAAATAATGACCGGTTCTCCGGTGAGAAATATAATTTACCAAAATGATAAAGTCAGCGGTGTGGGGCTTACGGACGGCACCGTGCTGGAAGCCGACAGTGTCGTACTTGCGGTGGGCGGCATGTCCTATCCCGGAACAGGTTCCACTGGTGACGGCTATGAAATGGCAAAAAAACTGGGACATACCATTACGCCCTTAAAACCGTCTCTTGTACCTCTGGTTACAGAGGATGAATGGGTCAAAGATTTACAGGGCCTGTCCTTGAAGAATATATCCGTAAGTTTTAAAAATAACAGAGGAAAAGAAATTTATAGTGATTTCGGCGAAATGATATTTACCCATTTCGGCGTTTCGGGACCGGTTATCCTCAGTGCCAGCAGGCATCTGCTCGCATATGATTTCAAGGACATAACACTGTCGGTTGATTTAAAGCCGGCCCTTTCAGAAGAAAAGCTGGATGAACGTGTACAGCGGGATTTTGAAAAGTACAGCAGGAAACAATACAAGAATTCACTTGATGAATTGCTGCCCCAGAAACTTATTCCGGTTGTAATAGAGCTTTCGGCAATAGACCCGTATAAGCCGGTACATCAGATAACGAAGGAGGAGCGCAAAAGACTGGTTGCGCTTTTAAAGCGCCTGGAAGTCACAATAGTGGCTGCCAGATCAATAAAAGAAGCTATTGTAACGGCAGGAGGCATAAAGACTAATGAAATAAACCCATCTACAATGGAATCCAGGAAGATCAAAGGTCTCTATTTTGCAGGAGAGATTATTGATGTAGATGCCTATACCGGAGGCTTTAACCTTACCATTGCCTTTTCGACGGGATATCTGGCAGGCATGAACTGTTAACAGAATTTGCAGCTAAATTAACCAATATTGCTCCCGGCTAAATTAACTTGTCGTGCTAATTAAAATCTTGTTTGATTTACGGATAGATTGGGAACCAACTGGTAACTCCCGCACTAACTTCATAAAATGAAGCTGCACCCAAAACAATTGCGGTAATTGTATCGCCTCATTTAAAACGTTTTTTCCGTCGCTCAAACTCGACATCCTGTCTCGATTTGAAGCTCAAAGCAGCCTCCTGCTGCTTTGCCGGCAAAACCGCTTTACCTTCGTCGACAATTTATCACAATTGTTTTTAACCGTGCAGCCATTTCATGAAGTTGTCCTGGCGCACCAGTTGATTCAAATAAGCCATTTTGTAAAGCAAAACTGAATTTCTTACAAAGGTTGGTAACATTTTTGAGCTGGAAAGCATATTTAAATTAACCGGCACCCCGCATTAAATTAGCAGCCAAACCATATTCTTCTTCAGGAAATGATGACTATTTCGCTCCAAAATTGAGCATATTATCAATAACTATGGTTATATGGGAATTGAATTGCTCGATTGGGGGATGAATATGAAAATTAAGGTTTTCAGGTTTAAAAATGCTTCTGAGAACAGTGACAAGAATACGGTTTTTGAAAATATATTGTTCAGTACCTGCATTTTATGTTTTGTCGTACTGATAATCGTACAGGTGGTTTTAGTGGTTCCCTCGTTCAGGAGTGCTTTAAACATAACAGACAAGAGTATAGGACTGCCTTTGAACGGAGATGAATATCTGTACGATCAGGGACAAATAACAATTAAAATGATGGGAGAGGAACCTGATCCATCTGTGCGTGTTCTTATAAATGGTGATAATGTCACCCAGTTTGATAATACTGAAATGACACTGAACGTCAGAGATGGAGACGTTGTGGAGATTGACGGGAGTCAGAGCTTTGCCGGACATATTGTCAGAGTGGAATCCACAACTACAAATATAGACGGCAAGTGTAAAAATGCGCTGGTAAACATTGAAAAAAATATAAAAACGCTGGTAAAGGTACGGATAAAATAAACTCAACAAGTTAATATAATAAAAAAGTATTGATTGTTTTATAAATTAAAAACCTATATAATATTTTGTATAGGTTTTTTCCTTGGCGGTACCATATCTGCAACTGTATGGCGCAACGGACCTCCTTTATTCGCTACATTGCGATAAAGGATAATTACCTGTGAATTTATGGCCGTGCGAAATATTCAAAGTATTTATCAATACTTTGAAACGCACATGGCCAATTAACCTCCTTTTATTCGCCTTATAGCGGATGAGGAGTCAAGAGATTTCATTACAGTTTTGGTGGCCGCTATTGTGGTTCATGGAGGTTAATATGACGGAATATGGAAGTAAAGATATAGCAAGTGCTGCGATAAAAATCGCTCTGACAAATGACAGGGCATCTGAAAAGAAATTGCAGGCTGAATTCATGCAGATAGGGATACAATCGGCAGCGGTCGACTACGGCGGGGAATTCATTTCTTCGGTAATGAAGATTGTTGAACGTGCTGTTGTCTCTTCAAAAAGGGAAGGTGTAATAACCGAAAGCCATGCAGAACAGGGTGCTGTTGCGGGCGCTACCAGGGAAGCAATATCGCAGATAATGCCAAAGGCCATCGGGTTGAATGTAGGCGGAAAAATCGGCATAGCACGTTACAAGGATCATATCAGTGTAGCTGTTTTCTTCGGAATAGGTTTGCTGAACCTTAATGAGGTCGCCATAGGTCTTGGCCACAGGGTAGTATAATTCTAAAAAATTTAATAAATTTGATTTTATCTTTTATTTTACTTGTTAATACTGGAGGACAATGTAATGCTTGTACGCGCAATCAGGGGGGCAATAACTGTTCCTGAAAACACAAAAGAGGCAATTTTGGAAGGAACCAGAGACCTGTTGGCTGAAATAATAAATAACAATAAAATAAAAACATCTGATTTAATAAGTATAATATTTACAATGACCAGCGACTTAAATGCTGTATTCCCCGCTGTGGCGGCAAGGGAAATGGGCTTGAACGATGTCCCTCTCATGTGCTCCAGTGAAATTGATGTTCCGGGAAGCCTGAGAAGCTGTGTGAGGGTTTTGATACACATTAATACTGATAAAGAGGGCAGTGAAATAAAACACATCTATTTAAAAGGTGCGGCCGTATTAAGGCCGGATTTGGCAAAATAATACTGTGCCATATATCAGGGGATGTATATAAATGATATTCACGAGGAGAAAGTGATGCCAAGAAGTATAGCAATAGACGGGCCGGCAGGTGCCGGCAAAAGTACCATAGCAAAAAAGGTTTCACAAAAATTGGGGTTTATTTATCTTGATACCGGTGCAATGTACAGGACAGTTGCTTTAAAGGCAATAAAAACCGGAATAGATACAAAAAATCACCAGGAGCTGGCAAATATGATGGATAAACTGGACATATCCATTTCCCATGAAAACAACCTGCAAAAAATTTTTCTTGATGGAGAAGATGTATCCGAGGCAATCAGAGCACCCCAGGTGTCGGTAGGGGCATCCAATGTTGCCGTATTTCCGGAGGTAAGACTGAAGATGGTTGATTTGCAGCGTAAAATAGCCTCGGGTATTGACGTGGTCATGGACGGAAGGGATATAGGCTCATACGTGCTGCCTGCTGCCGAACTTAAAATATTTCTGACAGCGTCGGTTGATGAAAGAGCCAGAAGAAGGTATGAAGAGCTTGTACAAAAAGGCCAGCCGGCAAATCTGGAAGCCGTTAGGGATGACATTATATTCAGGGATAAAAATGACAGTTCCAGGGCATTAGCTCCCCTTGTAAAAGCGGCCGATGCAATTGAAATTGATTCTACCATACTTACAATAGATGAAGTTGTAGAAAAAATCTTATATTTTTATAAGAATTATGCCAATATAACGAGGGAATAGATTATTTCAATTGATCCTATGCGTTATTATGAGTTAAAAAAGTGAAGATATTTCTGATGTTTAGAGGTTGAGTTTATGGAGTTGATTATAGCGGATTCCGCAGGTTTTTGCTTTGGTGTCAATAATGCGGTTAAAATTGTTTTTGATCTGGCAGCCGAGACAAATGAGAGAATATACACCCTGGGGCCAATAATTCATAATGAGCAGGTGGTGGATAAACTGGCTGAGCATGGGGTTGTTACAATAGATAACCCCGATGAAGCAGAAGGACCCGCCAAGGTAATAATCAGAGCACACGGCGTAGGTCCGGGTACGATAAAACAACTGCAGGAAAGAGGCCTGGAAGTAGTTAATGCATCATGTCCCTATGTTGTAAAGATTCAAAAACTTGTAAGTGAGAAATATAAAGACGGTTATCAGATAATAATAATAGGGGATAAAAAACATCCTGAAATAATTGGCATTAACGGATGGTGTGATAATACTGCGTATATAATAGAGACAGATGAACAGGTTAACAGCCTGCCCCACATGGAAAAAAATATTTGTGTTGTGGCTCAGACTACATTTATTCGAGAAAAATGGGAAAAAATTATAAAGAGTTTAAATAAAAGGTTTGAAAATGTTATAAAATTTGATACAATATGTAATGCGACAGACAAAAGACAAGTTGAAGCAGAGAAAATTTCAAAAGAAGTTGATATGATGTTGGTCATAGGAGGCCTGAACAGTTCAAATACCAATAAACTTTATGAAATCTGCAGATCAAATTGTGAAAGAACTTACAAAATACAAACAGCCAGTGACATTCCACCGGTTGATATAAAAAAATTTAAAAAAATTGGTATTACTGCAGGGGCGTCAACACCTGACTGGGTAATCAAGGAGGTTATTCATAAAATGAGTGAATTAGATAAACAGGATTTTGAAATGAGTTTCGCGGATGCGTTCGAGAGCTCACTTGTGACTTTGACAACAGGTCAGATTACTAAAGGAAGAATTATCGGATATAATCAAAGTGAAGTATTTGTTGATTTGGGCTTCAAATCAGATGGAATAATTCCGATTCAGGAATTTTCAAACGATCCGGACTTTAATCCTGAAAAATCACTTAAGGTTGGCGATGAAATTGACGTTTTTGTTGTAAGAGTTAACGACGGAGAAGGTAATGTTGTTTTAAGCAAAACCAAGGTTGACGCTGTCAAAGGCTGGGATACAATAGAAAGTGCATTTGAAACCAAGAAACCTGTTGCCGTTAAAATTACCGAGAAGGTAAACGGCGGAGTAATAGGTATTTCCAGCGGAGTGAAGATATTCATTCCTGCATCACAAATCAGCGACAGATTTGTTAAGGACCTTTCCGAATTTGTAAAACAGGTATTGCAGGTACAGATCATTGAAGTAAACAAGCAGAAGAGAAAAGTGGTTGGTTCTTCAAGGGTATTGATTGAAAAGAACAAGGAAGCGGCTTCAAACGAAATCTGGAACAGCATTGAAGTAGGAAAGACCTATAACGGTGTTGTAAAGAGCCTCATGGATTTTGGTGCCTTTGTTGATATAGGAGGAGTTGACGGACTTGTCCATTTGTCAGAGCTTTCCTGGAATAAAATAAAGCATCCGTCAGAAGTTGTAAAGGTTGGAGACGAGGTAGTGGTTTCGGTTCTTGAATTTGACAGGGACAAGAAGAGAATTTCCCTCGGCTACAAGAAACAGGCTGACAATCCATGGAATAAGGCTGCTGAAAAATACGAGGTTGGTAATGTTATAACCGGAAAAGTTGTAAGACTTGTACCATTCGGTGCTTTTGTGGAAATAGAACAGGGCGTTGACGGTTTGGTTCACATATCACAAATTTCCAATGTACGTTTGGGAAAACCGGGAGATGTCCTGAAGGTTGGACAAATGGTTGAAGCAAAAATTACCGAGCTTGACATAGAAGCTAAAAAAATCAGCCTAAGCATTAAAGAAGTGAATCCTATCGATCCTGTTGGTGCAAAAAAGGAAGAAGCAGCTGTTGAGCCCGGTGAAGAAATTCCAACCGAGCATAAAGAGGAAATGACCAATACCATCGGTGAAAGCTTAACAGATGAAGATAATAAATAATTATTAATCTGTTCAAAATAAAAGGATGTACCTCGGTACATCCTTTTATTTAAGTATTGGAAATAAATGTAATATACAGTGTTCTATTATGGTAATGAGTGCAGCATTAAAAACATGAATGGATACATACTTATAATATACTAATATTAGGAGGATATATTATGGATTATGAGGGTTTTAAAGAAGAAATCCTTAAAATGACCAAAATAAATCTTACTCTTTATAAAGAAAAACAGATGAAGAGAAGAATAGATGCCTTGATAAAGAAAAATAACTTCAATACATATAAAGAGTACGTTCAGGCTTTAAAGGACAACAAGGATTTATTTAAAGAGTTTATAAATTATCTGACAATAAATGTATCGGAATTTTACCGCAACCCGGACCAGTGGGCTGTGCTTGAAAAGGAAATATTCCCGCTGCTGATGAGCAGGAATAAAAAGTTAAACATATGGAGTTCGGCGTGTTCCACCGGAGATGAACCATACACGCTGGTCATGGTTTTAAATAAAATGCTGCCGCTCAGCTCAATAAAAATACTTGCCACCGATATAGACATGGGCGCCCTGGAAAAAGCAAAAACCGGAATATACACCTCTAAGAGCCTTGAGAACCTTCCAAAGGAAATGAAGGAAAAATATTTTACCATGGTGGGTGACAATTACAGGGTTAAGGATGAAGTAAAGAATTGTGTGGAATTCAGGCAGTTTAACCTGTTAAGGGACCCATATCCAACGGGTATGGATCTGATCGTTTGCAGGAATGTTTTAATATACTTCACTGAAGAAGCCAAAAACGATATCTACAAGAAATTTAACATGTCTCTGAACCCACAGGGAATTCTGTTTGTTGGCAGCACAGAACAGATGATTATGGCCAATAAATACAATTTCAAGTCGGTAAAGACGTTTTTCTATGTAAAGGACGCCGACAGCTTTAATTTTGGCTGACAGACGTGAAATAAAATTATTTATAAAGTATCAAAGTCAAATTACTTTTGATTTAGTTATATTACTAAAAATAAAAAGAGTTTGAAAATATAATTTTCAAACTCTTTTGGTGCGGATAACAGGAGTTGAACCTGCATGAAATTTCTCTCACATGAACCTGAATCATGCGCGTCTGCCAATTCCGCCATATCCGCGCGAACTTGAACCGCATATGTATTTTACTATAAATGTTTACGTAAATCAATAGGAAAATAAATATTTTTTAAGGAGGAATTTTATGAATGGCAAACTTGAGCAGTTTAAGCATGGTATAAAAGACAAAAAGGTAGCTGTGCTGGGTATTGGAATCAGCAATATTCCTTTAATTAAATATCTCGTAAATTTGGGTGTGGATGTGACGGCTTTCGATAAAAATACTTCGGAAAATCTAAAAGACGCATACGCTGAACTCCAGGGGCTTCCTGTTAAGTATAGCCTGGGTAACGAATATTTATCAAGATTGGAGGGTTTTGACCTGATCTTCAGAACTCCGGGTATGAGGCCGGATGTACCTGAACTGGCCGAAGCCATTGCCAAAGGTGCAGAGCTTACATCAGAAATGGAAGTATTCCTCAAATTGTGTCCTGCACAGGTTTTTGCAGTAACAGGCAGCGACGGGAAAACGACTACTACCACACTGATATATAAAATATTGTCTGCAGAGGGATATAACTGCTGGCTGGGAGGTAATATCGGAACTCCTCTGTTAAGCAAAATAGATGAAGTCAGGGAAAGCGATAAAGTCATCCTTGAATTGAGTAGTTTTCAGCTTATGACCATAAAGGAGAGTCCCTCGGTTGCTGTCATAACAAATTTATCCCCAAATCATCTGGACGTTCATAAATCACTGCAGGAGTATATAGATGCCAAGAAAAACATTTTTCTGCATCAACAGGCGGGAGACAAACTTGTGCTGAATTACGACAATGATATAACAAAGTCCTTTTCAGATGAAGCCATAGGAGAATGTGTTTATTTCTCAAGGGCGGCGGGCCTGGAAAAAGGTGTAATATTCAGAGACAACAAGATAATTTTTAAGGATCAGGGCAGGGAGGTTGAAATAGTTGATGCCGATGATATAGTAATACCCGGAGTCCATAACATTGAAAACTATATGGCCGCAACCGCGGCAACATTTGATTATGTAAAGCCTGAAACCATTGCAAAGGTGGCGGCTGGTTTTGCAGGTGTGGAGCATAGAATAGAGCTGGTGAGAGAAATAAACGGTGTCAAGTTCTACAACAGCTCAATAGACAGCAGCCCATCAAGAACAATAGCTGCCCTCAGTACCTTCAAAAACAGGGTTATATTGATTGCTGGAGGAAAGGATAAGGGAATACCTTATGATCCGATTGGACAGATTATAGCCGAAAAGGTGAAGGTTCTGCTGCTTATAGGTGCCACTGCTCCAAGAATAGAAGAAGCATATAACAATTATGTCCACCAGACCGACATTGAGAGCGAAGTGAAGATAATTCACTGCGGCACTTATGAGGAAATCGTATCCAGAGCATACAGCGAAGCCGTGCCGGGAGATTGTGTAATCCTATCTCCTGCAAGTACCAGTTTTGATATGTTCAAGAACTTTGAGCAGCGGGGAAATGTGTTCAAGGAACTGGTCAGCAGACTGAAATAAATATGACAATCATTGCACACAAAGCGCTTACTTGAAATAGTGCGGTTTACAACAAGTATTTTTTGATGCAAATTTCAGTAAGCACTTTTACAGTGCTGTTCTTTGAAAGCCATGATATATAAGTAATATCAATTATCCGGTTTTTTCTCGGTAAGGTTTTTCCAGTAGCGTTTGGGTATGAAGGACTTTTGAAGTTTGGGATTATATCTGCTTTTAATGGCAATATGCTTGAAGTAATTCTTCCACAGGTCCTGAAATCTCATTTCTTCTGAATGAAGCTCCGGAATACTGGTCAGATCCATATATGAAATAATCATTCTTTTGGTGTTGTAAAGGGATGCCAGGTTCCTTTTAGTATCGTGAATAATCCAGTTCTGGTCTGCAAAACGCTCCTTGAAATGGGGAGAGATAAAGGTGATGATGTTATGGTCGGGATGGATTTTTGCATAATAAATATTGTTTTCAAGCAATTCAAAACGCAGCAGGCCTAACAGCCTGTGGCATTCAATCCCGACTTTTCTGGCGGGCACCAGTACATTCAGTACAGTCTGGTCACCCAACATGGAATCAATTTTCATACCGATTTTGAAGCCCAGCCTGATATATTTTAAAATCCACATTTCACGGCCTTGCAACTCGGAAAAAAAACACCGCTGAATATTATCAAGACTCTCAAGGGATATTTTATTGTAGATTGCCTGTTCAACGGCCTTAGCCTTTGTTTTGTCGGCCGGTATAATCCTATATTCATCAATCAGGTTTTGATTGTAGCTCAGAGCAGACTCAATATTTGTCACAGCCTGCCTGTCGTAATAATAGTGATGGATTGCAGTAAGAAAACAATCCCAGGTCCCGTCATAGATGTATATCACTTAAAAGCAGCCTCCCATCCTGCGGCTGATCGTAATAGCTGAGCCACTCCCTGGTATTTTCCGGTGAACTGAACAAATACAGGTCCGACATATTTTCTCCCAGCCCGCTTTCGTTTAAAGTCGAAAACAGCGACATCTGTCCCGGTACCGCTTTTTTGCCCTGAGGCAGGAGCCTGGCCGACACAAGAGCTTCCTTGACAATATATTCATTTTGACTGAAGCTTTCATAGGTTTTGCCCTGGCAGGTGATAAAATGAGCTGCCCGCTTAAGCACAACACCCATTTTTTTCAGGTTGTCAAAATTAAGTCTTCCGACTCTCCTGGCGGTAATAATCCTCTGGGCCGATTTTACTCCGATACCCGGGACTCTCAGAAGCATCTCATAATCAACTGTGTTGACTTCCATGGGAAACATGTGCAGATTGTGCAATGCCCAGTTTGCCTTTGGATCAAGCTCCACGTCAAAATCTGGATTTGCCTTGCTGAGCAATTCATCGGCTCCGAAACCGTAATATCGCAGCAGCCAGTCGGCCTGGTACAACCTGTGCTCACGGAGTAGGGGAGGCCTGATTATAGCCGGCAGTCTGGGATCTGCCAAAGTGGGCACATAGGCGGAGTAATACACCCTTTTGAGAGAAAATTTATCGTACAGGGCTTCAGAGAGCTTGAGGATACTCAAATCCCTGTCGGGGGTTGCACCCACTATAAGCTGAGTACTCTGGCCGGCCGGTACAAAGTACTTGCCGGAATTTCTGCGTGAAAGCTTGTTTGGTGAGAAGTCCCTGTCGGGAAGGTCATCGGGAAAATTACCTTTGAAACCGGAAAAAAATCAGAAGATTTTTCCATAGCATTTTTTTGACGGCCCAACCCGGGTTCCCTGTGTTCCATGATACCCCGGCTGATCTGCTGCATGGGTTTCAGCAGTGCCTTGACGGGTTTCTGAGGTGCAAGCACCTCGAGACCTCTGTCAGAAGGCAGTTCTATATTCACACTCATGCGGTCAACATACGTACATGCTTCATGAATAAGCCGTTCATCGGCTCCCGGTATTGCCTTTATATGGATATAACCGAAAAAACCTTGTTCGTTCCGGAGCCTCCGGACAATTTCAAGCATCAGTTCCATGGTGTGGCTGGGATTTTTAAGCACAGCAGAGCTGAGAAAAAGACCTTCGATGTAATTTCTCCTGTAGAAATTCATGGTGAGATCTATCACTTCATCAGCGGTAAAACTGGCTCTCGGAATGTCATTCGAGGCTCTGTTCACACAGTATACGCAGTCATACATGCATTCATTTGATAAAAGAATTTTCAGCAGTGAAACACACCTGCCGTCATCGGACCAGGTATGACAAATACCGGCAGCATGGCTGTTTCCAACTCCATTTTTATTATTCCTTGTCCCGCCGCTGGAGGAGCAGGAGACGTCATATTTGGCCGCATCGGCCAAAACACTGAGTTTTTCCAGTAAATCCATAAAAAATTCTCTTCCGTGTATTATTTTAATATTTGCTGTTAATACATCATTTAAAAAACAAATAAACGCTTCTTAACAGTTTTACCATTCAATTAAATTATAACACATTTAAAAGAAAAAATCAAACATATGTTCGGAATTGATATTTATATAACAAAGATATATAATACAATTTATTAGGCTTTTTTCAGAGCTTACTCACAGTTATTACAGTTAAATATATTAATTTAAATTAATTTATAAATGGCAGGGATAAGTACATTTACTTTTGCAAAAATATCAGCAGCATAATTTAGTGTATCTTGAATTGCCGGAAAAGGAGATAAGGTATGAGAGCAGTTATAACTGTTATTGGGAAGGACAGGGTAGGAATAATTGCGGGAGTCAGCAATATTTTAGCAGACAGCAATGTCAATATACTCGATATCACTCAGACAATTTTACAGGATGTATTTACCATGATTATGCTTGTAGATATATCAAAATGTAATATTCACTTCCATGAGCTTTCCGAGAAGCTGGAAAATAAGGGAATTGAACTTGGATTGAAAATCCAGATACAGCACGAAGATATTTTTAACTCCATGCATAGAATATGAGGTGAATGCTTATGTTAGGTCCTTTTGAAGTATTTGAAACAATAAAAATGATACAAAAAGAAAATCTGGATATCAGAACAATAACCATGGGTATTTCACTCAGAGATTGTTCGCATCCCGATATAGATATTTCCTGCAGGAAAGTTTATGACAAAATTACAAGGTATGCGGAAAAGCTTGTTATTACCGGAGAGAATATTGAGAGGGAGTACGGCATTCCCATTATTAACAAAAGGATCTCTGTGACTCCAATAGCACTTATAGCCGAAAGCTGTGAAAGTGCCGATTATACAAAGTTTGCAAAAGCAATGGACAGAGCTGCCCAGACTGTTGGCGTAAATTTTATAGGCGGATACTCCTCGCTGGTGCACAAAGGCTATACAACCGGGGACAAGAGACTGATAACCTCCATACCTGAAGCTCTGAGCGAAACAAAACTGGTATGTTCGTCGGTTAATGTAGCTTCAACAAAAGCAGGAATTAACATGGATGCTGTTGCGGAGATGGGAAGGGTTGTGAAGAATGCGGCACAGCTCACCGCCGACAGCGGAGCTCTGGCCTGTGCCAAGCTGGTGGTTTTTGCCAACGCAGTTGAAGATAACCCGTTCATGGCGGGAGCCTTCCATGGAATTGGTGAACCGGAATGTGTTATAAATGTCGGAGTAAGCGGTCCCGGCGTTGTCAAATGCGCTCTTGAAAAAGTTAAGGGCGAGGATTTTGGTGTTGTGGCAGAGACAATTAAAAAGACTGCTTTCAAAATAACCAGAATGGGTCAGCTGGTTGCACAGGAGGCCTCACGAAGACTGAATGTGCCCTTTGGCATTGTTGACCTGTCACTTGCTCCTACACCTGCAATCGGTGACAGCGTTGCCCACATACTCGAGGAAATGGGGCTCGAAAAGTGCGGAACCCATGGTACTACTGCGGCGCTGGCACTGCTGAATGACGCGGTCAAAAAGGGCGGAGTGATGGCATCCTCTTATGTTGGAGGCCTCAGCGGCGCATTTATTCCTGTCAGTGAAGACGCCGGCATGATTGATGCTGTGATTTCAGGTGCTCTTTCCCTTGAAAAGCTTGAGGCCATGACTTGTGTCTGCTCGGTGGGTCTTGATATGATTGTCGTTCCCGGTGACACTTCGGCCGAAACAATTGCTGCCATAATTGCAGATGAGGCCGCAATTGGCGTTGTGAACCAGAAAACCACGGCGGTAAGAATCATTCCCGCCCCGGGTAGAAAAATCGGTGACAGGGTGGAATTTGGAGGTTTGCTTGGCTCGGGTCCTGTTATGAAGGTCAATTCTTTCAGCAGCAGCGAGTTTATCAACAGGGGAGGAAGGATTCCCGCTCCGCTGCACAGCTTGAAAAACTAGACGGCAAAAGGCCGGGTAACTGTCAAAAGGTTGCCTGGCTTTTTTATTGTCCAGGAAAGTGCTAGGTCAGTCCTAATTCTATATATTAGTGGTTGAAGACCTATAATAAACGTTATAGGGTATTACAGCCACCTATGTTCTCCCTGAAAAAGAATAGCAAAATTATCAGTCATTTTGAGTTTGTATAAGTATAATATTACATAGGTGCGTTCAATTAACCCGTTGCATAACGCATTAACTATCCGGATTTTGTATTATTGGAGGCAAACTTGCTAAACAGACTGAATAAGCTTAATTCCACATTCTTTAAAATAATGGTTATTCTTTTACCGGTTATAGTTGTTTTTCTCATATACTTTTTCAGAGATTCTTTGATTTTCTTGGGAACAAAATTTCCGGCATGTCCGAGCTATACCTATCTCCATGTATACTGTCCCGGCTGCGGGAACACCAGGAGTGTCCAGCATCTTCTGTCGGGAGATATAGCCGGATCTATAAGATATAATCCTGTACCAATATTCGGTATTATTCTTATATTGCTGGCATATATTGAACTGTTGTGCGCAACCTTTAAAAAACATGTGAAGCTTGTGCCAAGGAGCAAGCGGTTCTGGGCAGCTATAACAGCCTTCTTCATCATATATTTTGTCATAAGGAATTTTATAAAAATATTTTGAAAATGAAACTGCGTTT
Organism: Ruminiclostridium cellobioparum subsp. termitidis CT1112; assembly: GCF_000350485.1. Classification (GTDB taxonomy): domain Bacteria; phylum Bacillota; class Clostridia; order Acetivibrionales; family DSM-1351; genus Ruminiclostridium; species Ruminiclostridium termitidis. Next base: position 68,290 of record NZ_AORV01000021.1, on the reverse strand, counting down.
TTGGCTAAATGTACAAAAAATGCAGTTTTTTAACATATTTTGGCGAAACTTATTGTAATATCTGTGAATAAATGTTAATATATTAGGATAAAAATATTTCACAGGGGTAAATATGAAAAAGTCCATAACTAAATCAATTGTTTTTACTGCTTTTCTGATTTTATTTGTACTTTCAAATTTGACTGTTTCGGGTGCATCAAGCCTCAAAGTAACCGTCAATGGCAAAGCGGAGGATATCGGAACAGCTACTGTCGGGAAAACGGTTTATGTTGATATAGCCGCCCTGTCTCAAATCCTGAATCTGAATGTAACTCAAAACAATAATTCAATTAATATATCCAATAAAAATGAAGATGTAATTCCTGAGATTATTAAGGAAATCAGTCCTTCTGTTGTTGGAATCATAGGTAATACAAAAGCAAAGGAAGGCTCTGCCGAAGGTCTTGCCCTGGGTACGGGTGTCGTCATAAAGTCAGGCGGCGAAATACTGACCAATGCTCATGTTGTAGAGGACATGACAAGGATTGTCGTTGTATTGTCCGACGGCAGCGGTTATGATGCCAGGATCAAGTATATTGATAAAAAAGCTGACCTTGCTGTGATCAAGATTGATAAAATCGGTCTGTTTCCGGCAAAGTTCGGAGAGGCTTCGGATATTATTATAGGGAAAACGGCAATTGCAATCGGTACACCTTTGTCCTTCCAGAATAGGAACAGTGCTTCGGTTGGTGTAATCAGCGGACTCAACAGAAGTATCGACGGTTTTTACGAATATAAGCTCATTCAGACAGATGTTGCCATAAATCCGGGCAACAGCGGCGGTCCGCTGGTCAACATGGCAGGAGAGGTGATAGGAATTAATTCAATTACCACGCTGAATGCACAGGGTTTGAATTATGCAATTCCAATAGATACAATTCAATTTGTACTCGATCATTTTTATAAATACGGCATGGTAAAAAGGGTCACACTTGGCGCCGAATATGATGAGGATAATGTTGCCTTGTACGGACTGCCCAGTAAAAAGGGTTTGAAGGTCATCAGTATCAAAGCCGGTTCATGTGCCGAGAAATACGGGCTGAAAAAGAATGACTATATTTATAATGTAAACGGCAAAGCGGTAAATACCACTGTGGATTTAAATGAGGCCTTAAAAGGGCTGCTTCCAGGTAACAAGGTAAATATCAATATCCGCAGAGATGGAAACGAACAAAGTATCATTGTTGTTTTGGATGAACTGAAAAATTAGTTTTGTAATCCAAATCTAATAATCTAAGTTAGTAATCTATGTTTTATAACTACGGGAGGTCACAATGAAAAAGTCAGTTGCAATTTTCAGCTTTATTTTGTGTTTTTTGTTAGCACAGTTTGGTGCATTTGCTTCGGATACGCCAATTGAGGATAAGAGCTCCACAGAAATATCGGTTTCATTCAAAGCCGGTTCGGATACTTATCTGGTAAACGGCAAAAATGTTAAAGCCGAACCCAGTGCTCAGACAGGCGGGAAGACCTTTGTGCCTGTAAAGGTAATAACAGATGCTCTTGGAGCCTCTCTTAAAGTGGATCTAAAGACCAAAATCGCAGTAATCACCTATAATAGCGTTGATATTACACTTACTGAAAAGAAAAAGGAAGCCATAATTTCCGGAAAAAAGGTAACTATCGATGCAGCTCCCTACATAAAAAATAATTCTTTTATGGCATCCATTTCTTCTCTGGCAGACATTTTGGGCGCTGATGTAAAAACCTCAGACGGAAAAATCACTTTTCTGAAGGAAATAGCCAACCCGAACAGTATCAAGGATTTCAGTGCACTTATTAAGGATACCAACAAGTCCAAAGTCGGAGACAGCTATTACAAATGGTCAATGCAGCTGCCGGATGACCTGAGACTGGAATACCGGAATTTTAACGGAACAACTAATGAATTTGTGGCTGCCGACGAATCATATTTCATTTCAATTTCTATATATGACCGTAATAAAGAAAATGATATGGATAGCATCGCCAATGATATTTTAGACGAATTGTATGATTATACTCTTATAGATTATGAGATTAAGAGAAAGAACGGCACAGAGTTTCTTGATTTTGTGTATAGGAACAGTTATAGCACATATCAGGAAAGAGTATTCCTCACCAATACAAAAATTTATGACATAGTTATCGGAACCAAAAATAATGTATCGTATTCGGATGAAAAGTACGGGAATATCATGGAGTCTTTTAAACTTACATTCAGCAGAGATGGAAGCACCGAGGACTTATCGGATGTTAATGCGGACGGTTTCAGAAAATACCAGGAGACCGGATTAAACTGGTCAATCAATCTTCTGCCAGATTTGAGAGAATCAAAGGATAATAATATTCAAAACAGGGTTTATTTCTATGGTAAAAATGACTTTTCCTTTTCTGTTAAGATATATTCACTTGATAAGGGTGAGACCCTGGAGTCATTGACAGAAAATTATGAAAAGGAAGATTCCGATTATTTTAATCCTGAATTATATAAAATACTGAAAAAAGAAAACGTGGTAATTAATGGAGTAAAGTGACAATAAAGTTTATTATTCAATGAAATATAAGAATGAAACCCATTACGGATGTGACATATTTCTTGTAGATAAAAATTATAAATATCTGTTATGGTATGAAGTATCCGAGGAGGATTACAGAAATGCAAACCTGATGAAGAAAATTGAAGGAATGGTCAATTCTTTTACCATCAGGGAAATTGATGCAAAAACTGTCGGTAAACTGTTGGATCCGGATAAAGTTGTTCTGTCGGATAAAAAAAGAACTGTTTCGGGTGATACATTTTCCATGGATGTCCCTATTAATTGGAAAAAGAATATAGATACCGATATGTTAAAAAATTATGGCAATGATTCATTGTCAGTGACAGTTACGGTAATTGATAAAGGAGATAATTCATTTACTGAATTTACTAAATTTCTTGAGGAGAATATGTCGGATTTGGGTTATAAGGTCAATACCAATACAACAGTCAGCGAAAAAGGTGTTACATGTAAAAAATACATTGTCTATTATACAAGAAATGATATCGAATATAGAGATGAAGTATACATATTCCAAAAGGGAAATAAAATTATGACAATAGATTTGATAGCCGATAATTTATTCTATGGGACCAAAAACAGTAAGATATTAAATGATGTTTGGCAGTCCTTTACTCTGAAATAATTCGAAGGCCTGGTTCACAGAACCAGGCCTTTTTGATCGCCTTTTACGGCTTGTCTTTATTATCGCCCACAGAATCGGTATCGCTGTTTGAGGGATTATCCCTGTTGGCTATTTTAAAATCATATATGGAAGCCGGGTCGGGAATAAAGTTTCCGTAGGGAATGGTAAAGTATTGTTCAATGACTTTATCGGCCCTCAGCAGTTCTCTGCTTTTTGTGTCTTCCACAGTTTCGTTGTATATAAAGAAGTCGGCACCTGCAATTCTTTTATCAATACCGTATAATTTGAAGGTATTCATTTCAGGCCTGGAGCCCTGGGTAAATGCACCTAACAGTGAAAGAACGTCATTGAGCTCGGTATTTGTAATTACATTGTCAAAAGCGTAGTTAACTATGGGAATAAGTCTGGGGAGTTCAAGTAAACTGACCTTTTGCTGGATAATGGCATTGACAAAGTTTATCTGCATCTCTGTTCTTTTTAAATCGGAACCATTATAGTATTTGTTAACCTCTTTTAATTCCTCACGTGTATAATAACGGGTCTGAGGTTTCCTGAAGCGCAGCAGCTGTTCCGTTTTGTCCCCGTCCAGGAGCTGATAGCCTTTTTGCAGATCTATATGGAGATTCTGTACCGGATCGTTATATTTCAGTTTGGCAGGGACATCAAAATAAATTCCTCCGAGCTTGTCCACTATTGATTTTATTGTGTCAATTTCCAGGTAGATATAATAATTGATTTTTGTATTTGTAAGGTTACTTATTGTCTGGGCTGTATATTTTAATGCATTATGTTTGCGTTCCAACTCAGATGTGCCTTTGGGCATTTTTTGCCTGTAGCCCATGTCATAAAAAGAATTTATTTTAATGTCGGACCTGTTGGTTCCCCTTGTATCTCTGGGAACAGTCAAAAGGTTGATTTGCTTGGTTTGCGGAGAATAATTGGCTATGATTATGGTATCGGTATTACTTCCGGATGCTTCTTTTATTAATACGAGAAAATTTATAGGATTCATATTTCCTGTATAGTTATTTATTATATCAAATGACTTTGTTTCGGTGGAAGGTGTACTGTTTTCTGTAACAACAGGACTGGGCGGGGCAGTTTTTATATTAAAGAGAAGAGTAATCCCTGAGGCAAAAAGGATTATTCCGCATATCAAGCAGGCTAAACAGGTAATTTTTACAGATTTCATATTCGCACCCCTGGTAAAATATTTAATACATAAAACAATATTACTTTAGATTTTGCTGAATGTAAATATATGCTAGGATAAATTGATATTTTAGATGATATGGCAGGGTCTGTATTATAATCTTCATAAAATCTACATATTTATTTGTTAAAATGCTGGCATAAAATACAGAATACGGAGGAGCGTATGAACTTTAAAAATAAACATATTGCAATTATTATCGGAATAGCTGTTATACTTGTTGCGGTAATTTTTGTTTCAAGACTGGCAGCAGGCGGAAATTCGGATAGCCCTGCCGCTGAAGGAACAGACGTTGTTATCAATAAAAGTGACGTTTCAGAAACAGTTAAATTTTATCCTGTAAAAATAGGTAATAAAAACATGGAGATACTGGCCGTAAAAGCAAGTGACGGAACAATAAGAACGGCCTTTAATACCTGTCAGGTGTGCAATGGTTCGCCCAGAGCCTATTACAAGCAGGAAGGTGATACGCTTGTCTGCCAAAACTGCGGAAACAGGTTTTCCATGGATATGGTAGAACAGCAAAGAGGCGGGTGTAATCCTATACCGATACTTAAAGAGGATAAAACCGATGACGGTGCAAACATTACTATTTCCAAGGATTTTATAGAGCAGAATAAGGAACTCTTCACAGATAACTGGAAGACAAAATAATACAGCTTTACATTCAGCCTCGTAGAACTCGGTTAAAATTGTTGCGGGACTGACAGGAGGCAGATGAAAGAATGAATGGAATCGGAAGAATCACAAAAAAAATTATAAAAGCAAGTGCGGTACTTGTAATAGCACTTGTTATTATAATGATGGTCAGAGGTTTCAATTTCTCAGCTTTTATGGGTTCAATTGCAAACGCGTCAACTGATAACCCGGATGGGACCAAAATAGAAAACGGTATACAGCTTGTAACTACAAAATTGGAATCCGGCAGATATGCGCCGATAACTGTCCGGAAAGGAATCCCTGTAAAGTGGAATATCAGGGTTGAAGCCGGAGAACTGAACGGCTGCAATAACTCTGTGACCATTCCTGAGTACAGGCTGCAGAAAAAGCTGTCTGTTGGTGACAATATTATTGAATTTACCCCCGAAAAAGAGGGAAATTTTGTTTATACTTGCTGGATGGGTATGATAAGCAGTAATATAAAGGTGGTATCCGATACATCAAATCTGTCAGCAGAAGATTTACCAGACACAAGTGCCGGTGACAATGGCAGTAATGGCCAGGCAGGAGCTGCAGCTATACCGGTAGACTCCCGTACCGCAGGCTCAAAAGCGGCTAAATTTCACAACGGCAGTATTCCCACTGACGAGGTGGCTGTTGGAACTATTGTTGACGGAACTCAGACTGTGACAATAAATGTAAATGATTATGGGATTTCACCGGCAGTTGCTGTTGTCCAGAAAGGTGTGGAAACGGTTGTAAATTTTAATGGTGAGAAAATAAACAGCTGTAATAACAGAATTATTCTCTCCAATTATGGGGCCGGTATTGATTTGACAGAAGGAGAAAACAAAATTGAGTTTGTTCCTGAAGAAGATTTTAGTTTTGGTTGTTGGATGGGTATGATAAATGGGTATATAAAGGTAGTGGATGATATAAACAATTTCGATCTCGATTCAGTAAAAAAAGAAGTTGAAAACATCGATCCGGCTTCTGGTTACGGAGGAAACGGTGAAGATGGTGAAAAGGATGAAAACGGGGGGATCGTGGAAGAGGACGGAAGCTGCTGCGGAGATTGACATCTGCCTGAGCTTTCCATAATCATATATCAGGTATAATCGGCTTTTTAAAATAGCAGCTGTTTGGATAAGGAAATTTGCATAATTGCTCCGGATTCTTTATACTTGCAGCAGAAAGGAATAATTTTAATGGATAAGAAGGAAAATTTTAATATAACGGGAATGTCGTGTGCCGCCTGTGCTGCAAGAATTGAAAAGGGACTGAACAAACTGGAGGGTGTGAAACAGGCAAATGTTAACTTTGCAATAGAAAGAGCGACAGTGGAGTATGATGATGCTCAGGTGGATTCAGATAAAATAAGTGAAGCTGTCAGAAAACTCGGCTATGATATTTTACAGAACACTCCGGAAAGTAGCAACAAGGTGGAACTGAAAATAACAGGCATGAGCTGCGCCGCATGTTCAGCCAAAATTGAGAGAAGACTTGGGAAAATGGAGGGAATTTCAACTGCCGCCGTTAACCTGGCAACAGAAAAAGCTGCTGTTGAGTTTGATCCCGCTGTCATAAAAGTTTCCGATATAATAAATGTCATTGGAAATCTTGGCTATAAGGCCGAAAAGGTTGAAGATGTCTCACAGGACAGGGAAAAAGCCCAACGTGAAAAGGAAATCAGGAAACTGAAAATCGAACTGATAACTTCTGCGGTTTTGAGTTCGCCGTTAATACTGGCAATGCTGCTCTCACTGATTAAAATAGATGTGGCTTTTCTTCACAATGAGTATTTTCAGCTTATTATAGCCACACCGGTGCAGTTTATAATAGGTTTCAGATTCTACAAAAATGCATACCATGCACTGAAGGCAAAGAGCGCAAATATGGATGTGCTCATAGCCATGGGCACATCGGCGGCATATTTTTTCAGTATTTACAATGCATTTTTTGTACCTGCCCAACCCGGAGTAATGATGAAGGAACTTTATTTTGAAGCCTCTGCTGTAATTATTACACTGATACTTCTTGGAAAGTACTTTGAAGCTGTTGCAAAGGGAAAGACCTCGGAAGCCATTAAGAAACTCATGGGACTTCAGGCAAAGACGGCCAGGGTCATACTGGACGGGGTTGAAAAGGATATCCCTGTTGAAGAGGTTGAGGTTGGTTATACTGTTGTTGTCAGACCCGGAGAGAAGATACCCGTGGACGGAAAGATCATTGAAGGCAATTCATCAATTGATGAATCCATGTTGACCGGCGAAAGCCTTCCGGTTGAAAAGAAGCCCGGTGATATGGTCATCGGTGCCACCATCAACAAGTTCGGTACTTTTAAATTTGAAGCTACAAAGATCGGGAAAGATACGGCTTTGTCACAAATAATAAAGATGGTTGAAGATGCCCAGGGCTCAAAAGCCCCTATTCAGAAAATAGCCGACAGGGTATCGGGTATTTTTGTACCTGTTGTCATTGGAATAGCTCTGGTTACGTTCCTCATCCGGTACCTGGCGGCAGGTGACCTTACGGGAGCAATAGTCAGTGCCGTATCGGTTCTTGTTATTGCGTGTCCCTGTGCACTGGGCCTGGCTACTCCTACCGCCATTATGGTAGGCACCGGAAAAGGTGCCGAAAACGGTATCCTTATCAAGGGCGGTGAACATCTGGAAAGAGCCTATAAGCTGAACAGCATTGTTCTGGACAAAACCGGAACAATCACCAAAGGCAGGCCTGAGGTTACAGATATAATTTCCCTGAACGGGAATGAGAACTCCGAACTTCTCAAGCTGGCCGCAATTTCGGAAAAAAGCTCGGAACATCCTTTAGGTGCTGCCATTTATGAAAAAGGCAAGGCGGATTTTGGCAGCATACCTGATCCTGATGAGTTCGAAGCCATACCCGGCAGAGGTATCAGAGCAGTTGTGGGTGACAGTGAAATTTTCCTTGGTACAAGAAAACTGTTGAAGGAAAAAGGCATTGATATCGATGCTATAGAAAATACAATTACAGGCCTGGAGGATGAAGGTAAAACTGCCATGCTCATGTCTGTAAACACCAGAATCGAAGCTATACTGGCAGTTGCCGATACCGTAAAGGAAAACTCCAGGGAAGCAATCCGGGAACTGCTGGATATGGGAATTGCAGTCTATATGATCACAGGCGACAATAAAAGAACCGCTGCTGCAATTGCAAAACAAGTGGGCATTGAAAGCGTTCTGGCTGAAGTTCTCCCCGAGAACAAGGCAGAAGAGGTGGAGAAGCTTAAAAAGCAGGGCAGGATAGTAGGAATGGTGGGAGACGGAATAAATGACGCTCCCGCGCTTGCAACGGCAGATATTGGCATGGCAATAGGAACAGGGACGGATGTGGCCATTGAGGCTGCCGATATTACCCTTATGAGCGGGGATTTACGTTCAATACCTACTGCAATCAAATTGTCCAAGCGAACCATGAACAAGATTAAGCAGAACCTGTTTTGGGCATTTATATATAATATAATCGGAATACCTTTCGCGGCTTCTGGTTTATTGAGTCCGATCATAGCAGGCGGAGCAATGGCCTTCAGTTCAGTATCCGTTGTAACAAATTCGCTCAGCCTGAAACGCTTTAAACCGTTTAAAAAGTAGAAATTAGTCAGCTGTAAGCCAGTTGATTTAATTAGATAATAATATATTTGGAGGGATTTTATATGGCAAAAGAAATTACTGATATAGCTGTTGAAGGAATGTCCTGCAGCCATTGTGAAAACAGTGTAAAAAAAGCCGTCGGAGCTCTTGGCGGAGTCGACAAGGTTTCGGTCGATCTGGCCAATAAAAAGGTTACCGTTGAATTTGACCCTGAAAAGGTATCCGGAAAAGCAATAATGGATGCAATTGAAGACCAGGGCTATGACGTGATCAAATAAAACATAATTTATTCAGAAGACACCTCGCTTCATGGAATGAAGCGGGGTATCTTTGCATAACAACAGTTTAACAGGAGTTTCTATTATGAGTTTACAAAAAAAAATACTTGTAGTTGATGACGAGCAGAAAATAGTGGACGTTGTAAAATCCTATCTTGAACACAGCGGATATGAAGTATACACAGCACTTAACGGGAATCAGGCCCTGGCGGCATTTGAAAAAACAGAGCCTACCCTGATTATTTTGGACCTGATGCTTCCCGATATCTCAGGTGAGGAAATCTGCAAAAATATCAGGAAAAAGTCCGGGGTTCCAATTATAATGCTCACAGCCAGGGCAGATGAGGAGGATATATTAAAGGGCCTTGAAATAGGTGCCGATGATTATATATTAAAACCTTTCAGCCCAAGACAGCTTGTGGCAAGAGTGGCAGCCGTATTGCGGAGAGCTCATGAAAGCCCTGCGCCTGTTGTGAATGTCATCGAACTTGAAGATATTGTGGTAGATGATATGAAACATGAGGTAAAAAAGAAGGAAGAGATTATAAATCTTACACCTAATGAATATAAGATCTTCTTTACAATGTTAAAGTATCCTAATAAGACCTTTACCCGTGAAGAATTGATCACCATGGCCCTGGGTGATGATTTTGAAGGATTTGACAGAACGGTTGACACACATATAAAGAATTTGAGACAAAAAATAGAAGATGACCCCAGGGACCCCAGGTATCTGCAAACCGTGCACGGTATAGGGTACAGGTTGTTCAGGGAAGATTAATATCAAAGAAGGTTGGTATGAAATGGTAAACAGCTTGCGGACAAAGCTATCCATGTCTTATGTTATTGCTGCCGTCATAATTGTATTTCTGATTAACGCACTGACAAATTTATTTGTTGTGGAACATTTCAGAGAGTATGTCAATGAGAACCAGCAGCTCAGGAATAAAGAAATAGTTGCAACTCTTGCGGCCCAGTATAAAGGTAATGACAACTGGAATATCGATTCCGTTGCGTCAATAGGTGAAAGTTATCTAATAAACGGCATCATTATTAAAGTAAAAGACATAAACGGGAAGACACTCTGGGATGCAAAAGAGCATAACAATGGAATGTGCCAGCAGATAATCGAGCATATGGCTGCCAATTCCAATGGAATTGCCGGATCAAAGGAAGCAAAATACACAGAGGTTCCTTATTCCCTGTACAACAATCTGAATAAAGTCGGAGTTGTGGAAATAGGTACTTATGGCCCCAATTACCTCAATGAACACGATAAGGCATTTATAGATGCCTTTAACAATGTACTCATAGGTGTTGGGCTGTTTTCTCTGGTTTTTGCCCTGATTTTGGGCTGGATCATGTCACGGTGGCTGAGTTCACCTATTTCCAGGGTCATTTCGGCTGCAAAATCAATTTCAAAGGGTTATTACTCGGAAAGAATCAACCGGATATCAAATACTACTGAGATAAACGAATTGACTTCCACAGTCAACCAGCTTGCCGAATCACTGGAAAAACAGGAGGCTTTACGCAAAAGACTGACGGGAGATGTAGCTCATGAGCTCCGGACTCCGCTTGCAACCCTTCAAAGTCACATGGAAGCAATGATTGACGGTATCTGGGAAGCCGATGCCGAAAGATTAAAGAGCTGCCATGAAGAAATCGTACGAATAAGCAAAATGGTGGGGGACCTGGAGAAACTGACAAAATATGAAGGTGATAAGCCGGTTCTGGATAAAGAATTGTTTGATATTGCAGAGCTTGCTAAAAGGTTGATTCAAAATTTTGAAAGTCAGTTTTTAAATAAGGGGTTAAATATTGAATTTATAGGGGACAGCACCGAAATAAATGCAGACAGGGATAAAATAAGCCAGGTAATCATAAACCTTCTTTCCAATGCACTGAAATATACGCCCGTGGGAGGGCTGGTAAAGGTTGTAATCAAATCCGATCCAAATGATGTTATACTTGCAATAAAGGATAATGGCCCCGGTATACCGGGAGAGGACCTGCCCTATATATTCGAAAGGTTTTACAGGGCGGACAAATCCAGAAACAGGCTTACAGGAGGCTCGGGAATAGGTTTGACAATAAGTAAGGCCATTGTGGCAGCACACGGGGGATCCATAGGGGTTCAAAGCAGTCCGGATACAGGGACTGAATTTACCGTTACTCTGCCAAAACTGAAGGCTTAAATTGTTCCGTTGATTAACCTGCCAACCACAACATGTTAATTTAAAGAGCCTTAAAAAATTAAGCAAATCTTAATATTTGGATTGAATAATTGAAGAAAATAATATGCTATAATTTTTATAGCGTATTAGTCAAAAAATTTTCAATCATGAATATAAGGTGGTAGAAAAATGGGTATTAGTATACTTGTTGTTGACGATGAAAAAGAAATAGCCGACCTGGTAGAACTGTATCTGAGAAATGAAAATTACAGTGTAGATAAGTTTTACAGTCCTTCAGAGGCTATGCACAGCATTGATAACAACAAATATGATCTGGCACTGCTTGATGTTATGATGCCTGAAATGGACGGGTTTACCCTTTGCAAGAAAATAAGGGAGAAGTATAATTTTCCGGTTATCATGCTGACTGCAAAGGTTGAGGAATTGGACAAGATAACAGGTCTTACCCTTGGCGCCGATGATTATATCACAAAACCTTTCAGTCCTCTGGAGATGGTTGCCAGGGTAAAGGCACAGCTCAGAAGATTTACAAGGTATAATGAGGGTGCCCAGCAAAGCAATGATATTCTTGAGGTTTCGGGGCTGGTTATGAACAGGACAACCCATCACTGCACTTTAAACGAAACACCTCTCATGCTTACGCCCATTGAGTTCTCGATTCTCTGGCTGCTGTGTGAAAACAGGGGACAGGTTATCAATTCGGAAAAATTGTTCCAGGAGGTTTGGGGGGAGAAATATTTCGCTGGCAGCAATAATACTGTGATGGTACATATCAGGCACCTCCGTGAAAAAATGAAGGAACCGCCGGGAAATCCAAGGTTTATAAAAACCGTATGGGGAGTTGGATACAAAATTGAAAAGTGATTTTAGACGTGTTAAAACCAAAATAATGCTTCAAATTCTCCTGACGGGCTTGATCACAGTTGTTGTTGGTTTATTCATTCTTCACTTTTTAATAGACGACGCCTTGCAGAAACCTTTTGCAGAAGGCTTTGTATCCCTGTTGCAAAGGCTTTTTCACATAGACTATTGGAATGCAGCCGGTGTTTATGCAATCATATTCAGAAACAACAAGGGACTGCTTCTTGGAATCGGCTTTGTCTTTTTATTATTGATCTTTATATATGTAGCAATGTCAGGGTTTACACGCTATTTCAAAAAAATAAGCGGAGGCATTGACCAGCTTGTAAATGAATCAGAGGAACCTATTACTTTGCCGTCTGAGCTGGAATTTATCGAGACAAAGCTCAACACGGTTAAAAGCACCCTGGAAAAAAGAAGAGACGCCGCTCTTGAGAGTGAAAGAAGGAAGAATGATCTTGTGGTTTATCTGGCCCATGATATTAAAACACCTCTTACATCTGTTATCGGGTATCTGAGCCTCCTGAACGAAGCTCCGGATATGCCCCTGGAACAGAGGATAAAATATACCGGAATAACACTTGAAAAGGCATACCGTCTTGAGCAGTTGATCAATGAATTCTTTGAAATAACAAGATTCAATCTCCAGACTATAAATCTTATAAAAGAAGATGTAAATCTTACAATGATGCTGGAACAGATGGCCGATGAATTCTATCCCATCCTTGCTCCCCGGAATAAGGAGGCAGTGGTTGAGGCAGGAGAGAATATTATGATTTATGCGGATTCCGACAAGCTGGGACGTGTTTTTAACAATATACTTAAGAATGCCGCTGCCTACAGCTATGATGACAGCTCAATAAACATATCTGCAATTTCAGAGGGAGAAAATATTATAATCAGATTCAGGAATAAAGGAAAAATGATACCTCCTGATAAGCTGGATTCCATTTTTGAAAAATTCTACCGTCTGGATTCGGCAAGATCCAGCAATACCGGGGGTACAGGGCTGGGCCTGGCAATTGCAAAAGAAATCGTGGTTTTGCACGGCGGAACCATTTCTGCCGAGAGCAATGAAGTTTATACTCAATTTACAGTATCCCTGCCTGTCAAAAAAACATAGGCGTTCAATAAATCTAAATAATATTGTAATAAAATCTTAAGGATTTGATAAGCCCAAATTAAAAAACAACCTGTTAAAATTGACTACAATAAAGTTGTCAGTTGGACAGGTTGTTTTTTTATTAAAGCTTTTCAGGACAATAAACAGGGAGATAAATATATGTTAAAGAAAAAAATAGCTGTTATTTTCGGAGGATGTTCCCCGGAATATGAAGTTTCTTTGAATTCAGCAGTTTCTGTTGTGGAAAACCTTAACGGGGATTTATATGAAGTTGTATTGGTGGGTATTACCAAAGAAGGGAATTGGTTCAGATATTTCGGAGGGACCGAAGATATTAAAAATGACACATGGCATTTGGATAAGGATTGCAGACCTGTTGTCTTTTCTCCTGACAGAAACAGTTCTGCACTTATTGAATTTTGTGAGAACAGATTTGTAACAACGCAAATTGATGTGGTTTTTCCTGTCTTGCACGGAAAGAACGGTGAAGATGGAACGGTTCAAGGTTTACTTGAGCTTGCAGGCATTCCCTTTGTCGGCTGCGATACACTAAGTTCTTCCCTGTGCATGGATAAGGACATCGCTCACAAAATAGCCCAAACTGCCGGTGTCAGGGTCCCTCCCTCAATAACTGCAATGAAATACGCAGGTATTGAGGAGATTATTAAAAAAACAGAAACTCTGAGATATCCATTGTTTGTAAAGCCTGCCAGAGCAGGCTCCTCCTTTGGGATTACCAGGGCAGGTAAGCAGGAAGAACTGTATGAGGCGGTAAGGGAAGCATTCAAACATGATTCGAAAATTGTAATAGAAGAAGGGATTGAAGGCTTTGAGGTGGGCTGTGCCATACTGGGAAATGATGAGCTTATAATAGGTGAAGTTGATGAAATAGAGCTCCAGCAGGGTTTCTTTGATTATAATGAAAAATATACCCTTGCTTCCTCCAAAATTCATATGCCTGCACGAATAGACTTAAGGACTGCAGAAAGAATCAGGGAAACGGCACTGAAACTCTATAAGGCATTATGCTGCAAGGGTTTTGCAAGAGTTGACATGTTCCTGACACCCGCCGGCAATATAGTATTTAATGAAATTAATACCATCCCGGGCTTTACGGCCCATAGCAGATATCCCAAAATGCTGGGCGGCATAGGCATGTCCTTCGGTGAAATTCTGGACAGGCTTATTTCATTGGCCCAAAAGGATTAAAAAGTAATCATAGTCAACAGGAGATAATTTAATGATCTCCGGGCGGTTTGGAGAAAAAATGAAAACAGATATAGATAACAATTTAAAAAAATTGGTTCTGGAACGCCGGGAGATCTATAAAGGTGACCTCATTCTGGTAAACAGGCAGAATCCCCTTCAGGATATACAGCCGGATGAATACAATTACCGGCTGATTCCGGCCGATGACAGGTATGAGGGCATTTTGCTTAAAAAAACGGCGGCTAATATGCTAAGCCGGCTAATGACAGCCTGCAGGGCCGGAGACGGTATAATACCTGTAAGCGGCTTCCGCTCCACAGTGGAACAGCAAAAGCTGTTTATAGACTCTCTCAGGGAAAATGGTGAGGAATTCACTTTCAAGTATGTTGCTTTTCCCAATCACAGTGAGCACCAGACAGGCTTGGCAATAGATATGGCAGAAAATAAGGAAAACATAGATTTTATATGCCCGTCCTTTCCCTATGAAGGTATATGTCAGAGTTTCAGAGAGCTGGCTCCCAAATACGGATTTATCGAACGTTACCAGAAAGGGAGGGAAGGCATAACGGGTATTTCACATGAACCCTGGCATTTCCGCTATGTCGGTTACCCACACTCCCTGATAATCCACACAAAAGGTTTTACCCTGGAAGAATATATTGATTTTCTGAAGGGGTATCCCTGTGAAGGAGAACATCTGATTTTCAGGAATGGAGAGCAAATCATAGAGATATATTATCTGGAAGCTTCGGCACAGCAAACCGGGATCTGCATTGAGGATATTACTCCTTACCAGATCTCGGGAAACAATGTGGACGGTTTTATTATAACAATATGGAGGAATGGAAATGGGTGAAAAGAGATATGCCGGTCTGGATTATTTTAGATTGATATCCGCACTGCTGATAGTTTCAATCCATACTTTCCCGCTGCTTTCCATAAGCCCCGAGGCAAATTTCTTTCTGACCCATGTTCTGGCCAGGGTTGCAGTTCCCTTTTTTCTAATGACGACAGGGTTTTTTCTGGTGCTGGGAAAAACTACATTGAACGGTTTTATAAAAAAGACGGCTCTCCTTTATGGAGCAGCTATCTTGTTGTATCTGCCTGTAAATATATATACAGGAGCAATAAAACAGCAGTTCTCACCGGCGGGAATATTCAAAGGACTTGTTTTTGAGGGTACATTTTATCATCTGTGGTATTTACCGGCGAGTATACTGGGAGTGATAATTGTTTGCGGACTATACAGCAAATTAAAGCCAAGGGTGGTACTGGGTGTTACAATGCTCCTTTACCTGCTCGCCCTGTTAGGGGACAGCTACTACGGCATTTCGGAACAGTTTGCTTTTTTAAATAGATTTTATAATGTGCTTTTCATATTTTTTGACCATACCCGTAACGGACTGCTGATGACACCTGTCTTTATAGCTTTGGGAGGAGCCATAGCCGCTGCAGGCAGGCAGTATTCAAATAAAATATGCCTTACGGGACTGTCAGTTGCAGCAGTGCTCCTGCTTGCAGAAGGAAGCTTCCTGAACCGGCAGGGAATGCAGCGTCATGACAGCATGTATATAATGCTCCTGCCGGTCATGTTTTTTCTGTTTCACCTGCTGCTGAACTGTAGGGGCAAAGCCGAAAAAAAGTTAAGAACACTGTCAATGCTCATATATATAGTACATCCAATGTGTATTATTGTCGTGAGGGGCTTTGCAAAAGCTGTTAACCTGACAGAATTACTTATTGACAACAGTATGCTTCATTTTATCGCCGTCCTGTCAATATCAATTTTGTGCTCGGTTATTGTCATGACCTTTTTGGAAAAGAAGGATAGAGGCCGGAAGGCGGACAGGGCATGGGTTGAAATCGACCTGGAAGGCCTTGAGAATAATATCGGTCAGTTCAGAAAGATATTGCCTGAAAGCTGCGGCATCATGGCTGTTGTCAAGGCAAACGCCTATGGACACGGGGATGTTGAAATATCCCGGGAACTGAACAATATGGGAGTGAATGCCTTTGCGGTTGCAACCGTAAAAGAGGGTATAAGGCTTAGAAAAAACGGTATAAGGGGAGAAATTCTTATTCTGGGATATACACTGCCCGATGAAGTCTCACTGCTCAAGCAATATGATTTGACCCAGACTGTAGTTGATCTCAGTTATGCAAGAATGTTAAATTCCCGGAACAAGAAAATAAAGGTTCACGTAAAAATAGATACAGGAATGCACAGACTGGGTGAGAGCTTTGATAATATGGACAACTTGACCGGCATTTTCCAATGCGGGAATCTCCTTATTAGAGGTACTTTTTCACATTTGAGTGCTGCCGACAGCCTTGCACCGGAGGATGTAAAATTTACACATTTTCAGATAGAAAGGTTTTATAAAACACTGGACAGACTGAAGGAAGCCGGTTTTAATCCGGGGAAAATACACCTTCAAAGCAGTTATGGCGTACTGAACTACCCATACCTCAAATGCGACTATGCCAGAACAGGTATAGCAATGTACGGTGTACTGAGCAGCCGGGAGCATGAGACCAGAGTGCCTGTTTTGCTTCAGCCGGTACTTTCCATGAAGGCCAGAGTTATTTTGACAAAAGAGATAGGTGAAAATGAACGGATAGGGTATGGACACCAGTGCATTTCCGGTAAAAAAACCAGGCTGGCAGTTATATCTGTCGGATATGCAGACGGTATACCGTCGAATCTCTCCTGCGGAAAAGGGCAGGTTATTATCAACGGGAGGAAAGCCGGGATTGTGGGAAGGATATGCATGGATCAGCTCATGGTGGATGTAACGGATATTCCCGGAACAAGGCAGGGTGACATCGCAACACTCATCGGCCATGACGGGAACGAATTTATCAGTGCGGAAAGTGTTGCTGCCCAAGCCGGGACTCTGACAAATGAACTGCTTTCCCGGCTTGGCGTCAGGGTGCCCCGGAATATTATAAATAATAGAACCAATGCTGCCAAGAGCAGAGTTCCTTTAAATTTAAAAAATACTTTGTCATCATGGAAATTCTCCATAAAATCTTCATAATTTTTTAGTAATATAAATAGTGATATCTGAAAATTATTCTGTAAAACTCAAGATAGGGAGATAAGATTATGGAAAAAATGATGACCCATTACATGGAGCTGTTAGCTACAAATCAGCCCTGGAATCTGATTTTATTCATGGCTATTCCGGTTATACTGGCAGAGACTATAGCAATAACCGAACTGGCAATACTATTTACAAGAAATTTAACAGGCGGGTTAAGAAAGCTTAACAAGGTTGCAAGTATAATCGTCGGACTTTATTTTACGGGAGTATTTGTTTATTTGTTCATTAATGCCGTTATACCCTTAACCATGAACGGTGAGTGGAGAGGCTTTGCAGATGTTGTTGCTGTTGGTTTCTATCTCTCGGGGATAGTTCCTCTTCTTGGGATGGCCCTGCTGGACATGGGAATAATAGGGAGGAAAAGAACGGAATTGGCAAGACTGAAACTGCATGCAACCTTCATCGGTATATTCCTTGTAGTAGCACATATAGCCATGATATTCGGTATGCTGGACCCGTCATTGTTCATGATGCAAATGTAATTGCGTTAAAAACATTTATATAATATTCAGAAAAATAATTTTGGTAATTTACTTAAGTGTATACCGTACAAACCCGGTATACACTTTTTATATTTATGTTGTTTAAAATAGCTATCATTTCTTGTTAAATATAGTATAATGTACTTTATATGCATTATACCCGGCTGAAATACAACTCGGTTCAGCATTTCTATGACTGGGGATTTATAAATTTTGTAGGAGGATGGCATGATAAAAGCATTTATTTTTGATATGGACGGTGTAATTATTGACAGTGAGCCATTGCACTTTCAAACAGACAAAATGGTCTTAAGGGATTTGGGACATGATATTGCAGATGGTGAGCTGACCTGTTTTGTAGGGGTCACAAATCCTAATATGTGGGCCGAACTCATTAAAAGGTATAAACTTGATTCAACAGTGGAAGAACTTATGGAGCTTCAATCCAAATATAAAAACGAGCTGTTCGGCCAGGGGAAACTACAGGCCATCAGCGGTATACCGGAACTGATTGACGATTTAAAAGGCAGGGGTATTTATATTGGCCTTGCTTCCTCATCCTCAAGGGAATTTATCGAAATGGTTTTAAAGGGTTTACATATATATCATAATTTTGATGCTGTTATCAGCGGTGAAGAGGTGGAAAACAGCAAGCCTGCACCTGATATATTCTTAAAAGCCGCCGAAGTTTTAAAAGTTGCTCCGGCAGAGTGCATTGTACTGGAGGATTCTGGAAATGGGGTAAAGGCGGCTAAAGCAGCAGGTATGAAATGTATTGCATTTAATAATCCAAACTCGGGTAATCAGGATCTGACTTTAGCCGACATCACCGTAGGCACTCTGGAAAATTTAAAATATCTGGATATACAGGAGAATTGATTTAAAATATAAATATATTATTGAAAGGATTGATCAAAGATTAAAGCATTGTATTCCGGAAAAGTGCTTCCCAAACTGGCACTGTTTATGGCTGCGTTTATATGGGGAAGCTCCTTTTTTATTATGAAAGATACTGTGGATGTATTTCCGCCTTACATATTACTGGGTTTCAGATTCACCATCGCAAGTATTCTGTTGAGTGTAGTGTTTTTTAAAAAACTGAGACAGATAAACCTTGACTATATCTGGAGAAGCGGAGTTATTGGTCTTTTTTTATTTCTTGGCTATAGCACTCAAACCATAGGAATTACCGAAACTACCCCTGGTAAGAATGCATTTTTGACTGCAATTTATTGTGTAATCGTGCCTTTTTTATTCTGGGCGGTAGACAGGTCAAGGCCGGATATCTACAACTTTATGGCTGCCATAGTATGCATTTCGGGAATAGGTCTTGTGTCTCTGAAGGGGGATTTGTCCATAGGCTTTGGGGATGCCTTCACATTGCTGGGAGGCTTTCTGTACGCAGGACATTTGGTGGCAGTTGCAAAATTGGGCAAGGGAAAGGACCCCATAATCATCACTATACTGCAATTTGGCTTTGCAGCCCTGCTCTCCTGGGGAATGGGCGTGACTTTTGAGAAATTCCCAACCCAATGGGAAACAGGTAATATTATAGGGCTGCTTTATCTTGCCGTATTTGCAACTGCAGTGGCATTGCTGTTTCAGAACATAGGCCAGAAGTGGACCCACCCTTCGGCCGCAGCAATAATTCTCAGTCTGGAGTCTGTATTCGGGGTCATGTTCTCAGTGATGTTCTATGGTGAACAGCTTACTTTAAGGCTGCTCATAGGCTTTGTACTCATATTTGCTGCAGTTATAATTTCAGAAACAAAACTGTCCTTTATTAGAGATATAAAAAAGAGAGCATCCAATGTTTAATGAAGCACTGTTGATTTTTCACGTGTATTTCTTCACATTATATTATTTTGAGGCAGCCTGTATTTTGAGTTTATAAGAGCTTTCAGGTTACTTGAAAGGTGGTGATAATACATGGATATATTCAGCTCTTCCAGTTTTGCTGCAAGAGCTGGAGGGAGTTCCTCAAATCCCCTGTTTTCAAGAATTAATGAAGTTTCGGCTTCATCTATTTCTGCAAGCACTTCAACCTTTTCTATCTGTTCCCTGTTAAGCGGACACGGCAGCTGGCATCTGAGGCAGCCCACCAGGCAATTGTGGGACTCAGGTGCAATCCAATCGGGAAATTCCGGTGTACCTTTAAATTCATTGTAATAAGTAAGGCAGCGTTCGGCTTTAATAAGAAACCTATCTCCGGTAATGGCGGCTGTGGGACATTTGGATATACAAGCATGACAGTTTTTACACACATCCATAACCCGGATATCACTCCAGGTTTCATCTGTACCGGTGCAGGGAAGATCGGAATAAAAGGCTGACAACAGAAAAAAGCTTCCGAATTCAGGTATATATGTGATGTTGTTGGCACCATATTTCGCCAGGCCGCTTCTTACGGCAATAAGCTTTTCCGGCAGTCTTGCTACTCTTACGGCATTATATCCGCAGCTTTCCAGCATTTCATTTAAGTGCTGCTTAATTTCCTCCGGCTTTTTATAGTACTCTGTGTAGGTGGGAGGTATCAATGCCGGGAATCTTACTCCATTATAGTTGAAATTAATTTTTACAATAGGGCTGGATGAAGCAACTATAAAAATTGATTTAATCGGATTTGCGGAAGCCGGAATATTGAAGTTGTGAAAATCATTAAAAAGCTTATACATGCCTGCATCCAGATATTTGGCTTCATTGAGTTTTTCAATTTCATTTTGAAACTCCTTCAAATGCTTTACTGATATGATACGGGCAGCATATCCCTTCTTTTGAAGATACTCAAGAATTCTTTCAACCATCAGTAAAATACCTCCTTGGCATTTGTATTATTCTATATTATCAAGTTTCATACAAAACACCAGTGTAAAAAAACGTAGAATTAGTGGAACATTTTTATATTGTATTGACTTGTAATCTTGCTGTGATAAAATTTATTTAAGTAATAGTAAACTTGATGCTGCTTACTTAAATTTGAATTGCAATTTCAAAACGTTTGACAGTTACCTGGAATAAAGAATTTGTGTGGTGATGTATACGAATTATTCAGTGATTTAAATTAAGTTCTAAAAACTATAAATTCATAGGAGTGAAATCGCGGCAAGTATACCGGCGTGTCCGGCAAAATTAAAGCTTATGATTATTTATTAAAAATTACAAAGGTTAAGTTGAAGGGTATATATGATATGAATATAACAGACATAACACCAAGGAAAAGCCTGGCATTGTCCTTACTTGCGGTAACAGCTGTTTTCTGGAGTCTTGGAGGACTTCTTGTAAAACTGGTGGACTGGAATCCCATAGCTATTGCAGGTGCGCGCAGTTTAATAGCCGCATTGCTGATTTTGTTTTTTATTAAGAAACCCAGTTTTAAATTTTCATTTTTGAAGTTTGCATCAGCATTTGTGTATGCGGCCCAGGTAATTTTGTTCGTATACGCTACAAAACTTACCACAGCTGCAAATGCAATAACTCTTCAGTACACGGCTCCAATATATGTTGCAGTATTCGGAGCACTTTTTCTCAAGGAAAAGGTGAGATGGTACGATATCATCACTATTGCAGCGGTATTTGGCGGAATGCTGCTCTTTTTTATCGATAAATTATCCCCCGGAGGATTGCTGGGAAATATTTTAGCCATAATCAGCGGAATTGCATTTGCATTTCTTGCATTGCTTCTGAGGCTTCAAAAGGATGATTCTCCGCTGGATAGAATTTTCTGGGGAAATATTATGACCGCTGTGGTTGCCCTGCCATTCATGTTTCAGTCCATGCCTGATACCAGGAGTTTATTGGGCATAAGCCTGCTGGGTATTTTTCAGCTTGGCCTTTCCTATATATTATTCTCAATAGCAATAAAAAATGTAACTGCTCTTGAGGCCGTCCTGATTCCTTTTATTGAGCCGGTTTTAAACCCTATTTGGGTAGCCCTGGTGGTACATGAATTTCCGGGGATTTATTCCATGATAGGCGGAGGTTTTGTATTGCTTGTTGTCGCTGCCAGATGCATTTATACATACTGTCTATCTGTAAAACAGGGAGCGGCATCAGAGGAGAGCGGAGGATGAATGCATGTAAATTCATATCTTTTGGGCCGGAGCATCCTGCTGGCTTTCGTGGAACCGGTTAGGCGTGCTTACCATCAGCAGCTTTACTATTTTATTGGTATTATTCTCCCAGTTGTGAGACAGGGTTGAGCGAATATGGACCGAATCACCGGGATACAGTTCGGTTTTTTCGCCGTCATAATAATAGGTCAATATACCTTCGAGGATATAAATAAATTCTTCTCCTTCATGAGTGTATGTCAATACGGTCTCATTATCTCTCTTGGGATAAACCTCTACCAGGCGGGGAAACATGTTTTTGTCGCCCAGGCTGTTTGATAAATGAAATTGTATAAAATTATCCTTATCCATAAAAACTATTTCGCGCTCATAGCTTTTCTGTATAAAGCTGTTCTGTTCCTTTGCCAGAGTGAAAAAATAATTGATGTCCACACCCAGAGCTTTTGAGATATTGTCAAGAGAATCGATTGCAACTGTGGTCAGACCTCTTTCCAGTTGGGACAGAAATCCTACAGATAGATTGGTAAGCTGGCTTAACTCTTTTAAAGTAAGTTTTTTATCCAAACGCAGTCTGTTTATTTTTGAACCAATTTCAGAAAACATAATTATCCTCCGTTTTTATGCTGGATGCATTTTAACATATATTATATCAAATTTTAATATAAATGAATACTTACCTTGAAAGATAACATTGACTGTAATATTATGTATGCTAAAATTATATTTAGTAATATTAAATAAACACTGATTATTTCTAATATTATTTTCCGAAGGGATGTGTACTGAATGTGTACAATGAATGTAAATGAAAAAATATTTGAATTGCGAAAACATATGGACCTCTATGGTTTGGATGCATATATTATTCCAAGTCCCGATCCGCATATGAGTGAATATGTGGCCGACCACTGGAAGGCAAGGAGCTGGATATCAGGCTTTACAGGCTCAGCCGGCACTTTCGTCGCAACAAGGAATGAAAGCGGGTTGTGGACAGACGGAAGATATTTTATACAGGCTGAAAAGCAGCTGGAAGGTTCGGAGATCAAGCTGTTTAAAATGGGAAATACAGGTGTGCCCACTTATACCGAATGGCTCGGAAGTGTTCTGGAGAAGGGCGGATGTGTGGGTTTTTCAGGAAAAATGATTTCACAGCTTACATACCGGGAAATGAAAGAAACCTTTTCAAAAAAAGGAATAACACTCAATTCCCAACATGATTTAATTGATGAAATCTGGCAGGACCGGCCGGAAATTCCTTCTGCAAAAATTTTTACGCATGAAATTTGTTTTACCGGTTTGTCGGCAGGGGAAAAAATTGATAAAGTGCGTGAAGAAATGAGGAAAGCAGGGGCAGGTTATTATGTAATAAGCAGTCTTGATGATATCGCATGGCTTTTCAATATCAGAGGCGATGATGTTCCGTATGTATCTGTTACTATTTGCTACGCCTTGATATCAATGACAGGGGCAGTTTTATTTATAAACAGGAACAAGATACCTTCTGATGTAACAAGGGTACTGAATGAAAATAAAATTGAAATTCTGGAATATGAGGACATCAAGGATATAATTGCCAAACTTGACAGGGAACAGGCTGTTGCATATGATCCCAAAAGAACAAACCGCTGGATATACGATTCCATAAACCCGGAATGTAAAAAGATAGAAATAGATGAAATAACAACCGTGCTCAAAGCTGTAAAAAATGAGACCGAATTGGCAAATATCAGACAATGTCAGATAAGTGACGGAATTGCCATGGTTAAGTTTCTCATATGGCTGGAGAACAATATAGAGAAGGAAGTAATCACCGAGTTAACTGTTGATGAAAAGCTTGAGTACTACAGGAGACAGCAGCTGAATAATCTCGGCCCCAGCTTCAAGACCATTGCCGGTTACAGGGAACATGGGGCAATGATGCATTATACTGCAACAGAGGAAACCCGATATGTGCTTGAAAATAAGGGAATGATGGTTGTGGACTCGGGAGGGCAGTATCTTAACGGTACTACAGATATTACCCGTACAGTGGTTTTCGACCGGGTAAGCGATGAAGAAATTTTTGATTTTACTATGGTATTGAAAGCAAATATTTCACTTTCCTCGGCTAAATTCCTATACGGAGCTACCGGATCCAATCTCGACATCCTGGCACGAAAACCCTTGTGGGAAATCGGATTGGATTACAAATGCGGTACCGGCCATGGGGTAGGCTACTGCCTTAGTGTCCATGAAGGCCCTCACGGCTTTAGCCAGGTCCCCAACAAAGCAAAATTGGAAATGGGAATGATTGTAACAATAGAACCTGGAATATACAGGGAGGGAAAGCATGGAGTCAGAACAGAAAACATGGTTCTGGTCATTGAGGATGAAAATAACGAGTATGGACAGTTTTTGAGGTTTGACCCAATAACCTGCTGCCCTGTGAGTTTAAAAGGTATAAATCCCGACCTGTTGACCGACCATGAAATCAAATGGTTAAATGATTATCACGGCAAAGTATATGAATTGCTTTCACCCCACCTTGACAATGAAGAAAAAGAATGGTTGAAATATAATACCAGGAGCATTTCGAAGAATTAAGCTTTAAATCCCTTTAAAATACACCCAATCCGTAACTTGCGGATTGGGTGTATTTTTTTAAAAAAATTTATTAAATATGAACTACTAAAAGATATTGACACAATGACTCCCTGGTCATATAATATGACTTGTTAGTCACTATATTTGATACAGGAGGGTGAACCATTGCCTAAAAGAACCTTTAACCGTCTTGATGACGACAAGAAAGAAAGAGTTATACGGGCAGCAATTGAGGAGTTCCAGGCTCGCGGCTTTGAAAATGCAAAAATAGAAGCAATCGCCCGAAACGCAGAAGTCGCCAAAGGCAGCATCTATCAATATTTCGATGATAAAAAGGAGCTGTTTATATATTCCGTCACATGGACTCTGGAATATTTTATGAAAATAATTGACAGGCAGACTCCGCTTCAGGATATGGACGTATATGATTATTTTTTATCGGGAAGCCGTGAACGTTTTGAACTGTTGAAACAAGAGCCCTTGCTTGTTGCATTTTCCATGGATATCTACACGGGTAAATTCGGTAGTTTGGCCCTGGAAGCAACCCGCGAATTATCCCGGATCGGTGAGGAATATGAGCTTAAGCTAATTGCCAATGGCAGAAGAAAGGGTACTGTCCGCGAGGATCTGGATGATAAAACCCTTTTGCTGTTTTTTCAGGGAGTAACCGAAAAATTTGACACAGAGATCATGGAAAAGGTCAAAAGCTTTGATTACAATCCTACCGAAGAACATTACCGTGAAATGGAGAACTTGTTAAAAAATATGATTTCATTATTAAAGCAGGGAATGGGGAGGAATTAAAATGTTTATTACAGTTGAAAAACTGAGAAAAAGCTATCAGGCCGGCAAAAGCAAAACCGAGGTGCTCAAGGGGATCAGCCTTACGCTTGCAAAAGGGCAGACAGGAGTGATACTCGGCCCCTCCGGTTCGGGAAAGTCGACGCTGATGAATATCATCGGAGGCGTTGACCGCGCGGACAGCGGCAGCATCCATGTGGATGGCCTGGAAATCACTTCTCTTGGGGATGACGGGCTGACAGATTACCGCAGGGATTCGGTCGGTTTCATCTTTCAGTTTTATAACCTGGTTCCCAATCTGACCGTCTCAGAAAACATCGAGGTAGTTTCCAACATATCAAAAGCTCCGCTTGATATGGAAACAGTGCTGAACGCGGTTGGCCTTGAAACGAAAAAAAAGAGCTTCCCCAGGGAACTGTCCGGAGGAGAGCAGCAGCGGGTGGCAATTGCCCGCGCGATTGTGAAAAATCCCAAGCTGCTTCTGTGCGACGAGCCCACCGGAGCGCTGGATTATGAAACGTCCCACGGCGTGCTTTCCCTTTTGCAGAAGGTAAACCGCGACTTTGGTACAACTATTCTGATGATTACCCATAACACCGCAATCGGCGATATGGCCAACCTGGTATATAAGCTGCGCGGAGGAGAGATCGTTGAAACGATCAGGCATGATGAAACGGCCGCGGCGGAAAGGATTGAGTGGTAATGGCACTTTTTAAAAAAGTAATACGGACCATGCTGGAGCATAAGGCTCGCTATATGGGTTCCATGCTGCTGCTCATGATCAGCAGCATGATGTTTATTACGATGAATATGACGTCTATGAACCTGGACAATATGTTCAAGAAATTTTCCGGGCAGAACGTATTGTCCGACGCAGAATTTTCAACAGCTGCCGCCATCGACACGGCGGCTTTCGGCCGGCAATTTGCCGCAAAGGTAGAAGTCGGCAGCACGGCCGACTGCCAGGTAAAGTCCGGTCAGACGCTGCGGGTGTTTTCTGCTATGAGCGTGGTGAACATCCCGGCCGTTCAGGAGGGTAAACTTCCGGGCAGCTCGGAGATCATGCTTGACCGCCCGTTCGCGGAAACAAACGGATATCGGATCGGCGATCAAATTACCGTTGCAGGCAGGAAATTTACCGTTTCGGGGTATGCCCTTCTGCCCAATTTCATTTATGTGATCAAATCGAAGGAAGAAATGATGAATAACCCCAGCACTTTTGGCATTGCCGTGGTGGGCAGGGAGGATTTGGAAACTTTGCCTGGCAGAAACCGGGTTTACGCCATCCGTTTTGATGACAGGGAAAATATCAAAGCACAGGAAGCCTCGGTAAAGAATGCGCTGCGTTCTCAAGGCATCCGGATAACCAGCTGGCAGAGTACGGTGAGAAAGGTTAATGTATCCTATGTTCCCATGGAGATTGATGTATTATCCACAATGAGCGCCGCCGTGCCGTTTGCCATGCTTGCGCTTGCCTGCGTTTTGCTGGGGATGCTGATGTGGCGTACCATTAAAAGCGAAACGGTCATCATCGGGACATTTTACGCCCAGGGCTATCGGAGGCGTCAGCTTGTCCTTCACTATCTTACTTTTCCACTTTTTATATCCATTACCGGCTCTGTGCTTGGTTCCGCATTTGGGCTGCTGCTGGTAAGCAGCGAGCTTCGGCTCATGCTGACCGCTTTCCCCATGCCTGTCTACGAAACGCTGCTGAATCCATGGCTGGTTCTCTTGGCAGTCACGCTGCCGGTTGTCGTTCTCTGCGGCGTTACCTGGTGTATTACAGGAAGAACGTTGAAAACTGCTCCGGCAGTTCTTATGAAAGGCGGAGAAGCAAGAGGCAAGGTCAATTTTATTGAGCGCAGCCTGCGGCTCGACCGTCTTGGATTCAATACGAGATTTAAAATCAGGGAACAGGTCCGCAGCCTGTCCAGAACCTTTTTCCTGATTTTCGGGGTTATCGTAGCCACCATGCTCATGCTGTACGGGCTGACGATGAAAAGCTCCGTCGACTATATGCTGAGGGAAGGAATCAGCGAGCTTTACGATTTCAAATTCGAATATGTTTTCACGTCGGCAAAAACCGGAATGCCGCCTGCGGGAACAGAACAGTTCAATGCGGCGTATGTTAGCCTTGTCGACAATGAAGACATAAGCTTTTATGTTACCGGGGTCCTGCCGGCCACCAAAATGGTACGGCTGAAGGATGCCTCCGGACAACCGTTCCAGCCGGATCAGACCACAATTACGGCAACGCTTGCACAGAAGCTTAATGTGAAAGCCGGCGACAGCGTGACGGTATTCGATACCGAAAACGGAAAGAAACACACTTTTGTCATTGAAAAAATGGCCGATACCTATGCGGGCGATTTTCTGTTCCTGCCCCTTGACAGATTCAATGCGGAATTCGGATACCCTGCCGATGCCTATCTGGGGATCTGGGGCAGAGAGGCCATGACCTTCGCTCAAGGCGAGATCCAAAGCACCAAATCCATTGACACCATTGTTGCGGGACTCGGCAAGATGATTGACCAGATGGGGCCTATGATTTACGGCCTGATTGCCGCTGCTTTCCTGCTGGGTCTTATTATCATCTATATTGTAACCGGCCTGGTAGTCGACGAAAGCCGGACCAGCATCTCGTTAATGAAGGTGTTCGGATACCGGAAAAAAGAGATAGGGAGACTGGTGCTGGACAGCAATACCCTGATTGTTGTTTTGGGATATCTGATTGGCATCCCGGCCCTGCTGGGTACGGCAGGGGCCTTCTTCGGCTCTCTGACCGAAAACCTGCAGGTGGTACTGCCCGTCAAGCTGAGTGCCTTATACATGCTGTTTGGTTTTATCATCGTGATGGCAACCTATGAGTTTGCCAAATGGATGTGCAGAAAAAAGGTGGCCCGGATTCCGATGAGTGAAGCACTGAAGGCGGGAACGGAATAGAGGCAAATAACGGATCACTAATAGTGCGTCAGTGCAGCTTCAAAAAAATTTTGAAGTTAGTGCTGGCGCACTATAGAACTTCTTTTTCAAAAATATGTTCTTCATCTGAAAACAATCCGTTTCGGTACTGTGTTGGCGTTATTCCTGTTATTTTTTTAAATATTTTGAAATAATACTTTTCATCTGTAAAGCCAACCTTTTCAGCGATTTCATAAATTTTATACCTGGGTTGGATCAAAAGGCTTTTTGATTTCTCAACCCTTATTTTTTGGATAAAATCCGAGAAATACATTCCCGTATCTTTTTTGAAAATATTGCTGAAATAGCTTGCGTTCATATTGATATAGCCGGCTACTTCCTCCAGGCTCAGATTGTTAACATAATTTTCTTCAATATACTTTATTGCAGCGGCAATTTTATTGTTATATCTGTTATCACAGGATTCATTTTCAAATTTGTTAATGTTTTTAAACATCTGCTTTACATTGATCCTGAAATCCGCAAGGGATTCGGAGGATTGGTAGAGATGTTCGATAGTCATATAATTTACCAGCAGCTTTTTCTTATCAGGGGGTAAATGGTATTGAACAAGGTTTTCCAGTGAATTCTTAATTAGTGTAGGTGTAACAGGTTTTAACCTTAATAAGAAATCAAATAAATGGTCAATGCTGATAAAAAGCTCCTGAGGATATTTGCTGTGCAAAGAATTGAGGAATTCTTCGTAATATGTGTTTAAGGCCGGTTGCAAAATTATATTCTTTTTTAATTCGGAGTATAAAAAAATCGGGGAAGAGCAGTCCAACAATCTGTAATCCAAAGCATCCCTGGCATGTTTAACCAGCTCGGTCAAACTGGCTGCCGAGTCTGACCACTCGCTGATACCCGAATATGCCGTTTTAAATGCCGAAATATGCTCTTTTATAAGAGGAATAACTTCTGAATATTCCTCCTGAGCTATGTTTAGCAGGCAAATAATGTTACTATGGCCTGTAATATAACAATAAAATATGTGCAAGGGAGCGGCATGCTTATGAAGAAAATCTAAAAGTGTGTCATTAATGGCCCTGCAATGGATGCATAAAACGGCAAAACCATTTTGAGGGAAATAGATATCGGCATTTGATAAAATAAAATTTATTTCACCGGAATTGTGATATCCTTCCATTATTTCTCTTAAAATAACATTGTGGTATTGTTTGATTTTTTTAGCATTATCCAGCCTTTGGATCTGCTCCTGCTCTTCCTGTTTAAGCTGCTCTATGAGCCTTGAGAGGGTACCGTAAAGCTTATCCTTTTTAACGGGTTTTAACAAATACTCCGAAACATCACAGCTTATTGCTCTCTGAGCATAGGAGAATTCACCGTAGCCGCTTAAAATTACATATTTGGCTTTGGAACCGGCTTTTTTCATATGTTCTACAAAATCCAGCCCGTTAAGCTGCGGCATTTTAATGTCCGAAACAATAATATGCGGGTTATACCGGTCAATGGAAACGATGGCAGCTTTGCCATTCTCTGCTTCGTAAATATTTTCAATTGGCAGATCCATTTTTCTGATAATTTTTGCAAGGCCTTTTCTTATCGTATTATCATCTTCTACGATCAAAATGCTGTACATACTGACTGACCTCCTATATTGACCATTTATGTTTATAATAACCAATTATTATAATGAAAAAGGAATTTTGACAGTTATGGCAGTACCCTCGTTATAACTGCTTTCAATACCTATGCCGTATTCATCACCGAAATACAGCTTTATCCTGCGGTTTACATTCATTAGACCGATACCTGTGCCGGTTGAAGTTGAATTGTCGTTCAGACTGTTCTCAAGGTTCCTGTTCAATTTTTGAAGTTGTTGGTCCTCAATACCCTTGCCATTGTCACGGATGGTAAAAATTATACTGTCATCGGCCAGTTTACCGCAAATCGATATCTCAAGGAATTTCTGATTGCTTGGAAATCCGTGTATAATGCAGTTTTCCACAAGAGGCTGCAATACCAGATTTAAAATAGCAGCCTGGCATATTTCCTCCTGAATATTAAACTCAGCTTTTATTGTGTTGTTGCGTATAAGATTTTGAATCTTTATATAGTCTGCCAGGTTCTCCAATTCACATTCCACATTGATCAGGTGATTTCCTGTATGTATGTTTTGTCTTATAAGATTGCCAAGAGCAGTGAGGCCATCTGAAATTTCTTCTTCATCGTGGAGTTCGGCAGTCATTTTCAGGGATTCCAAAGTATTGAAGATAAAATGAGGTTTGATCTGGGATTGCAATGCAGACAATTCAGATTTCTTTTGAGCTATCTCAGCCTTATATACTTTATTGATAAGCTCTTGAATATTGCATGCCATGATATTGAAGTCAAAGCTTAATTTATCCAGTTCATCGGCTCCGTTGACTTCAATTCTGGTATTAAAATTTCCCTTCTGGAATGAGACAAATGCATTTGATAATTTTTTTATTTTCTTGGTCATAAAATAACCTAGGTAGTATGCAAGTATTAAAAGCAGAATAAATGTAACTGAAATTGTAACGATATAGTTTCTTTTTGATGAATCAAATAACTCTTCAATTTCGGCAGTGGAAACAACACTTATAATATGAACACCCAATCTGTTTATTTCCTGGGATTTTATAAAATAGTCGCTTCCTTCATAAGTATACGCATATTCACCGTTTGAGCCCTTGAGCAATCTATTTAAATCATCCTTTTTCATCAAGGATTTCAGTAACGGCGTGTTTTTTCCGGATATAATATTTCCTGCACTGTCCACAACAGCCAGATAACCGCTTTTTCCCACAGGAGAAATATTAAGGGAATCAAAAAGCAATCTGGGATTCACCTCCAGCTCAAGATAGGAGGAAGATGACTTATAAACAGGATTGATAATACAGAACAGAGAAAAAACAGGCGATGTAGCAGGGTTAAGGGTATCCACCTTTCTATACGCACGCTGCTCATGATACTTTTCCCAGTAAGGCAAGCCCAGACTTGTATTTTTTTTAACCTCCATAAACCAGGCCTCATACTCAAATTTTGAAGAATGAACAAAGGTATCAATCTCAGAAATACTTTCATTTAATGTAATGATATTTATTTTACTTATTTTGTGATTTGTATTTTTAAACCACTTTAACATGGGCGAGATCTTATTTGTCATGGTAATATACGAGTCATTGTTAAAAGGCTGATGCCTTTCATTAAGATAAGCAGTCAAAAACGTATCTGCCGACAGCTGAAAGCCGATATTCTCAATGGAGGTTAAGGCTTGATTTATATTGTTGGTTTCCTGGTTCAACCTCTGGGAAATCATTGTGGAAGTGTTCTCGCTCAAATACATGGTAAACTGCTTGTAAACCAGTATACTGCTGATGGTCAAGGGAATGGTTATTAAGATAATATAGGAGAATAAAAGCTTTGCTTTAAAGCTTGAATTATGTAATGATTGCAATATTCTTAACATAATGTTTACCAACCCTAAAAAATATTTGAGAAATATTTAACCAGAATTTTTACTTGTAATTAAAAATTATAATTATACTATACAAAAAAACTCTTGTTTTTCAACTTTTTATAGTAATATTACACTAAAAACAAATATATTCAACTGACATCGATTTTTTTTGCTGCTATATTATTGGTATATCAATAATTAAACAACAGGAGGAATTTTATGAAAAGATTGGGTATTATGTTACTCTCTTTGGTTTTGTTGCTGACAACGGTGGCAGGCTGCGGAAGCGAAGGAAAGGATAGTGAAGTATCAACGGCTACAGGTTCACAATCTAAATCTTCAGCTGCTGGAAAAGTTAACGAGTACGGCTGGGAAGTTCCTGAAAAAACATTGGAGATATCCTATTATGTTGGTCAGGACAATCCTGATACAGTTGCTAAGAATTCCAAACTCATAAGCGATCTTTTGCTGGAAAAGTTTAATGTGAAATTAAACAAGATAGTTTATGACACAGATATGATTGAAAAGCTTAATCTAATGCTTGCATCCAATGACTATCCTGACGTAATCTCAAATATGAAGGTAGACGAAGCACTGAAATGGGTTGATCTCGGAAAGGCCCAGGAATTGACACCGTTGATTGATGAATATGGCCCTGAAATCAAAAAGCAAATGGGTGATTATTTAAAAAGATATGAGGATGATGACGGAAAAATCTTCAATCTTCCTGTGGGCTGGGGATTGCTTCCAATAGCAGACGCCGCAGCTCAGGTGAGATTGGATTGGTACAAGGAAATCGGTTCACCTGAATTTAAAACACCGGATGAATACTATGAAGTCTTGAAGAAACTGGTAGAAAAGCATCCTGTAAATGCTGCCGGTGAAAAGGTATACGCACTGGGAGCATGGAAAGATGATGTTTATCCTACAATGATTCCTGAGCAGCTTGGCGGAATATGGGGCTTGAAAAGAGGTTATAAAGAAGATGCTGATCATAACCTGACCCACTGGGTAAATACAGATGAAGGCCTTGAATTAACAAAATGGTACAACAGATTTGCCCGGGAAGGGTTGCTGGACCCCGATACCTTTACACAAAAGAGGGACGATTGGGGTGCCAAATGTTCAAACGAAAGATATGCAGGACATTTTGCCACCTGGTGGGTGACCAAGGATTTTGGCAACATGACCTGGTTAAAAACCAAAAAGGATTATAACGACGATATGCGTTATCCGCACTATGACATTAAGGCCCCCATTGCAGAAAAATCATATCTGAATCCAAAGAGCACAATGGGCTGGGGCAGAACCATAATTACAGATAAATGCAAAAATCCTAAAGATGTAATGAAGTGGTGGAATTTCGAAGTATCGGATATGGGAACCAAGCTGTTGTCATGGGGGATTCCGAATACTGAAACCTCAGTATGGAATCTGACTGAATCGGGAGAATGGTCCTGGAATCAAAATATGACTAAAACGCTGGAAGACAGCACTTTTGATCAGGCCAAGTTCGATTTAAACGGTGGAGTATCCTATTGGATGGTAATGGGACAACAATTACATGAAGACGGTACTCAGGCATGGATTGATCAGAACTTCCCAAGCAAATGGTTCAAGTTAAAGGATGAAAATCTAAAAGATACAGTTTTTGATTTCTCTGCTTTCTTTGCGATCTCCCTTCCTGCAGATGAGCCTGTAACAGTTGAGAATCAACAGGTCAGGGACATAGTGACTACAGGCTTTGCAAATGCTGTTATGTCAAAGACAGAAAGTGAATGTGTTGCCAAATTTATGGAAATGCGGGAAAAAGCAAGCAAGGCAGGCCTCAAGGAAGTTGAGGATTTTTATTCACAACAGTACAAAAAGAATCTGGTAAAGTGGAACATGGAGTAATGGCACAGTAATTTTACATACAAGGTATGCAAGAGGGAGTTTAATGCTCCCTCTTGCCTTAAATTTAATATTAATGAAACTATAAAAAACTGAAAGGGAAAAGATGGAATATGAGTGATATTATTATAGACAATATGCCGGTTAACCCGAAACAAAGCAAATTCAGGCATATTTTTAAAACAGTAAAAAAAGAAAGGCAGCTATGGATTCTATGTATTCCCTTGGTGGCATGGGTTGCTACCTTCGCCTATTACCCCATGTATGGAATTATTATTGCTTTTATAAAATATGTACCCGGTAAACCGTTTTTGGATTGCCAGTGGGTTGGTTTGAAATATTTCCAGCAGTTTTTTGAGTCGCCCGATTTGTTTTTAATTCTTAGAAATACTTTGGCTATAAGCGGACTGGACCTTTTATTTGGATTTCCTGCACCTATTTTACTTGCAATTCTTATAAATGAACTTGCCTTTAAACGGTTTAAGAAATTTGCTCAAACCGTTTCATATATGCCTCATTTCGTATCCTGGGTCGTTGTATCAAGTATAATGTTTACCACTTTAGGTACGGATGGTGTTTTTAATGAGGTTTTACAATTGTTGGGAATAGTACATGAACCTGTTGCCTTTCTCAGTAAAGGAGAATATTTCTGGGGATTGATTACAATATCCAATATATGGAAGGGGATTGGCTGGGGTTCAATTATTTATCTATCTGCCATAGCAGGAATTGATGAAGAACTTTATCAAGCCGGCGCCGTTGACGGACTGGGGCGTTTCGGTATGATCTGGCATATTCTGTTGCCTGGTATAAAGACAACCATTGTGCTTCTCTTTATTTTGCAGATAGGCGGTATTCTGAATGCAGGTTTTGAACAGCAGCTTTTAATCGGTAACAGCCAGACAAGAGAATATTATGATGTAATTGACACGTATGCATATAGATATGGAATTCAGCTCGGTCGCTATTCGTACGGTGCGGCAATCGGTCTGATGAAATCAGCTATAGGACTTAGTCTCGTTTTGATTACAAATAAAATTGCTAAAAAAGTCAGTGACTTATCAATTATATAGGAGTGGGAAAATGAAAAAATACTATAAGGACACAATAGGGAGCAGAATTTTTGATATATTTAATGTGGTATTTATGATTGTCTTTTGTTTTTTTGTTATATACCCCTTTTATAATCAGTTTGTTATATCTTTAAATGAAGGAACTGATGCAATGAGAGGAGGCTTATATTTCTATCCAAGAAAGATTTCCTTTGAAGGATATCATTGGCTGTTTCAAAATCCGCACCTGTTAAAAGGTGCAGTGATTTCCATATTCAGGGTGCTGGTAGGAACAGGTACCTGTCTTTTTGCAACGGGGCTTCTGGCTTATATTGTAACCTTGAGGGATTTCTCGGGAAGAAGATTCATGAGGGTTCTGTTTGTTGTGACAATGTACTTCAGCGGCGGACTGATACCTACATACCTGTTGATCAGCAGCCTTGGCCTGACAAACAGCTTTAATGTCTATTGGATTCCAGGTTTGATAAATGCGTATTATATGTTATTGATTGCTTCATATATACAAAATTTGCCCGAGTCCATGGTGGAAGCTCCAAGAATCGACGGCTGCAGTGAACTGAGAATATACTGTCAGATTATCCTCCCCTTATCATTGCCTGTTTTCGCTGCTGTGGCAGTCTATTTGGCAGTCCAGCACTGGAACGCCTGGTTTGATGTTATGATATATAATCCTTCCGGAAGGTGGGATACGCTTCAGATATACCTTAGAAGGCTGCTGCTGGAAATGGATATGGTGCAGAATCTGCAGAATGAAATGCTGATCCAGTCAAAATTTAAAAATCTCAAACCTTTGACCTTCAGGGCGGCCACAACTATTGTGGTTACCGTACCCATACTGGTGGTATACCCGTTTTTGCAAAAATACTTTATAGGAGGTATTACAATTGGAGCTGTCAAGGGATAGCGGTAGCACAGGGAGATTGAAAATTTAAGATGATTTAAATAATGTAATAATGGAGTTTATTTTTGAAAGGAGAAAAACTATAATGACAGAGTTGTCACATAATATGTCTGACCTTGACGCTGTTAAAGCAGATAAAGCCGGCATATATCTTGGAAATATATTTACGGTGGAAACAGACTTGCAATTACCTGCAGAGGGGAAATATGGTTCCGGGATTTCCTGGGAATCAAAATATTTAAATGCCATAAGCAATGAAGGTAAAGTTACACGGCCTGAAGCAGGCAAAGGTAATGCAATTGTTACACTTGTAGCTGTCGTAACCAAAGGTCAATATACCGAAAAAAGAGAATTTGAAGTGACTGTCCTGGAAAAAGAAAGTTTACGCACTATAACTGCCGTTAAGGAATACAACATTCAATGCGGGATGGGATATATCCCAAGGCTCCCCAAAGTGGCCATAGTTGTGAAGGATGATGGAACCTCCGGTATAGCCGAAGTAGAGTGGGAAGCAATCAACGAGTCCTGTTGCCAAAAGCCGGGATTAATTAAAGTCTTCGGAACAGTATCAGGAACCGGCTTGAAGGCAGCGGCCAATGTAAAAGTAGTTTCAGAGGAAACAGAGGCAGATCCTGAAGCTGGCAGTATTCCGTATAAAAGAGCAGCAGAACCGTTTGAACTGAGCAATGTGACCATAGAGGATAAAGTCTTCTCGGCAGGAAGAGACAGGGATTATCAATATCTTTTGTCCGTTAATGACGACCAGCTGCTTTACAATTTCCGTGAGGCGTCGGGGCTGGATACAAAAAATGCTCCGACCGCAGAGGGCTGGGATGCTCCCGACTGCAATCTGAGAGGGCACACAACCGGGCATTATCTATCTGCTATAGCTCAGGCATATGCCGGTTCCCAGGATGAGAAATTCAAGAAAAAAATTGATTACATGATATCCGAATTGGGAAAATGCCAGGCTGCAATGGCGGCGTCAGGTAAATTCAGCCCCGGATTTCTAAGCGGTTATTCCGAGGAACAATTTGACAAATTGGAGGAACTGACCACATATCCCCAAATATGGGCGCCTTATTACACACTGCATAAGATAATGGCAGGACTGGTTGATTGCTACGTACATGCCCGAAACAAACAGGCGCTTGATATTTGTACAAAGCTGGGGCATTGGGTTTATAACAGATTGAACAGGCTGACCGAAGAAAAACGGGCTAAAATGTGGGCTTTGTATATTGCAGGCGAGTTTGGAGGAATAAACGGGGTAATGGCCAGACTTTACGGTTTAACCGGAAACCAGGAGTTCCTGAAAGCGGCAGAATTTTTTGACAATGACAAACTATATGTGCCAATGGCTGAAAATATTGACACACTTGGAGGAATTCATTCAAATCAGCATATTCCGCAGGTAGTTGGTGTTATGGAAATGTTCCTGCAAAACAAAAAACCGTATTATTATAAAGTTGCAAAAAACTTCTGGGACATGGTTGTCAGCAGCCACACTTATAATATAGGCGGTAACGGTGAGGGTGAAATGTTCAGGGCAGCCGGCAGGATTGCAAGATATATCGGTGATAAGACTGCTGAGACCTGTTCTACATACAACATGTTAAAGCTTACAAGGGACCTGTTCTTCCACAGTCCCGAACCCAGGTATATGGACTACTATGAAAGAGCTCTCTACAATCACATAATTGCATCCCAGGACCAGAGTGCTCCAAATGGCGGTTCAACATACTTTATGCCTTTATGCCCCGGTTCCCGCAAGGAGTTTGATACCGATGGCAACACCTGCTGCCACGGCACGGGGATGGAAAATCACACAAAGTATCAGGACTCAATTTATTTTCATTCGGCTGATAAATCGGCTTTATACGTTAATTTATATATGGCTTCAACTCTCGTATGGAAGGAAAAGGGTTTTAAAATAACCCAAACCGGCGATTATCTGACTGATCAGGCAATAAAGATTCTGATTGACGGAAGCGGAAAACTTGATATAAAGTTACGGGTACCATATTGGATCGAAAAAGGTTTCACGGTAAAAATAAATGGTACGGTTCAGAATATTGCCGCTCAAGTCGGAAGCTATGTAACACTGTCAAGGGAATGGAACAGGGGAGATCAGCTTGAAATATCAACGCCATTTACTTTCCGTGCAGAGAGGACTCCCGACGATCAGTCCGTTGCGTCTATTATGTACGGGCCACTGGTAATGGTGGGAATAAGTGAGGTTGATAAGTACATAGAGCTTACTCTGGATTCAGAGGATATATCAAAGTCATTTATTCCTGCGGGAGATCCGTTGAATTTTATTACCGGCGGCCTTTTCATGGTTCCGAATTTTTCAGCTTATAATGTGGCGTACCATGCATACTTCAAGATAAAATATGCAGGTGATTAATAGCTTGGACCCGTAGTGCCGGTTAAATTGTCGCTCAACTTTCCAGAGGCACAGTTTATGCTGATTATGCAGGTACGTGAGTACAACTTCAAGCTATGGATTAGCACGGTAAAAGTGCTTACTGAAATTTGTAAGTGAACAATAAGTATTTTTGTCGTCAAATTGACAGGATGTAAATTTGAGCAGCACACGAGACACGGATGTCGAGTTGCTGCGACGGCAAGAAAATACTTATTGTGAACCGTACTATTTCACGTAAGCGATTTGTGTGCAATCTATAGCTTGAAGTTAGTATGGAAGTACCTGTATATTTTCCTTTTAACTGTGCATCCTTATTTTATGAAGTTAGTGCGGAAAGTTACCATTTGATTCAGGTTAAACCTATCTGTAAAGCCAAAGCACAAATCGGCACAGTAAGTTAAGTTATTAATCAACTTTAAAACCTTCCCAGCAGGTATCTTGAGAATCCGAACTTAAATCTGCCGGATTTCTCAAATATTAATTCCAGTAAGACGTTAATGAATTCAAGAGTCTGTTCAATCTCTTTATGAGTTAAAGGATCACGGCTGTATCTGGCTTTTACGTAGTACCCGGAAATTTTAGTGAAACTGGTTTTATTGAAAGAAAAGCTCTTGATATCAAAGATTTTTTCAACCCTTTCACTGAACTGGGTGGGCGTTTCACCCGGATGTAGTGTAACCCCCTGGAATTTCAGGGCTTTTAAAATATAGCTATAGGCAATCAACATTGAAGAATTGGGATCGCCTTTTTTAATTTTCCTCTGAAGATTATAAAACTTAAAGTAATTGATTGAGGCAATTGTACCCATGACCAGCACAATCAAACCTATGGCAGCCGAAATAATAATTAAGGTCAATACCGGTTTTTTCATCCCGGAGTCAGTTTCAGTCTCAGTATCAAAGTCATAAGTTACCGCAGCTCCCTGATTTCTGTACCTGTCCATCATTTCCATATAGTCATTGTAGCCTGTATCCAGCATATCACTGCTGATGGTGGCAGAAATTGTCCTGTCGTTGTACAGGTTTGCAACAAAAGGGGAGGTTGGTTCGAAGGGTATCCAGCCAAATCCGTCAAAATAAACTTCAACCCATGCATGGGCCTGTTGATTTGTAACCTTATATACCCCGTCCTTTTTTTCAGGGGGTAAAATATATCCCTCAACATATCTGGCCGGTATATCCAGGCATCTCAGCAGCACTGTCATAGCCGAGGCATAATAGGTGCAGTAGCCCTTTTTGCCGTCAAAAAGGAAATAGTCCACAAAATCCCGGCTTCTGGGAGGAGTTCCGGGAGCCAGGGTATAGGGATAATTTTTTGAAAGGTAAGTTTCGATTGCCTTGGCCCTGTCATAGTTGTTGCTTTTATCTTTTGTAATTTCCTGCGCAAGCTCTCTGACCCTGGGTGTAACGGTATCGGGAAGCCGGGTGTAATTTGTGTAAATCGAGTCGGCAGTATCATTGATATTTGAAGCCGGAGCAGCGTTGGAATCATTAATATCCGTACTTCCGGCCGGAGTTGCAGAGTCGGAATTGAGTATCCTTACATTATATTGATTCCGGATGCTGGTCCTGACATCTGATTTACTGCTTTTTCTCAGCAAGTCAATCAGCTTTTCACTTTTAAGGTTCAAATTAAAATATCTAAGGTTGTAGGAGAAGCCCTTACCTTTAATATCTTTTGTGGAAAGCATCTGCTCATTATCCAGAAGTACCTCCTGCGGTGACCTGAACTTTAAATTGTAAGCTTTGACCGGCATGAATATTGATTTTGTTTTCATATTTACAAATTCAACTTCTGCAGCTGAACTTTCAAAATAGTCATTTTGATTCATATCCAGTGAAAAAGTTCTGCCTTTAAGAGCTGATAAAAGACCCATAAACATTAGAGAAGTGTCGGAATTGAACTGTCTGTCATATACCAGTCCCAAACCCAGGGAATTAAAATTGCCTTCGTCGGTATACCAGCGGTGCCCGTCATAGTTAACCTTTGAAGCAGCGCGTAAATACAGGTTTGAATGGTCGGTTTTAACATTCATAACATGGGTGTTGTTCAGTTTGAGATTTCCACCTAATTTGTCGGTTTTTCCGAAACCTGAGATGCCAAATGAGAAATAATCAAAGGAAGAAACATCAACACCCGAAAATTTATTGATAACCCTGTCTATGGTTTTATCTATTCTGGTATCCAGCCAGGGAATGGAAAAACGTCCCTGGTTAAGAGGGAACATGAAGGTTATGGCTATAACTATAATACAGACGGGTAATATGTAAATAAGATATTTGATTCTGTTTCCGGCATCATAGGTTTTCTCTCCGTTTCTTTTCTGCAATATATAAAAGAAATAATACAGCAGGAAGGAGAAAATAAAGAGTACAAATGACAAATCGCTTCCTGAAATATTCAGCTGGAGCTGAACAAAGAAGATGCTGAAGAACATTATGGTGGTTACATAAAAGTTGTAAAATTTAATGGTGAATATAAAAACAAACAGAGTAATGATAAATGCTGTTGAGAGTATTGTTATTGTGGTAAAGACCGGGACGGAAATGTCCTTATAACCGTTGGTTATATCCACAAACCAGATGGAATACCGGTTCAACCAGATCAATGCACTTTCAATACCGGTTTTAAAAATAATTACTGCAGATCCGGCTGTCAGTATCACAGCAATTAAAATACAGGATACCAGTGATGAAAGTTTAGTTCTGAACATAACAAAAAACAGCAGGGTGATAGGTATTACGGCAATAAATATCATCAGGCTGAGAGTGCGGGTCATGAACAATGAAGTATAAAGTGTCTGGCTGATGCTCGCCGACATAAGCATAACGAGTATTAAATTGGCAAGCATTCCGAATTTATTTTCACGTGTCATCAGTCTAACCCCCCAGTACCATTTTTATATCATCGTCAGGATTGACGGTATATGCTCTTACACCTATTTCAGGCAGGATATCCAGGATGTCATTTACCACTTCAAATTTCTCGGTGACAAGATTTTTAGGAGAAATATATATCAGACAGATTGAATGATTGGACATCTGAGCCTTGTAAATAACATTATAGAGGTCAACATCAAGAATGCTTGTAAGGATTATCATATCATTGGTGTTATTGCTGCTTTCGTAATGAAGCGATACAATGTCTGCCAACGGAACCTTCTGATTGAAGGGTACGTTGGATAAGGTTTTATAAATGTACTCAAATTCATGCCTGTTGGAAGCCTTTAAAATCTCTATTTTATCATCAAAGTACGTGTAGTTGACGGATATACCCTTATGGAGATAATAATTGAATACCGCAACAGCTGCTTCGATTATCTTATCTTCCAGAACGATTGTAATCTCACCCGGATACGGATTTTGCCTTAGATCTATAAGTATATTGACATTTGCATCGGAAGTACACTGGTAATTTTTAATCATCCAGTTATTGCTTCTGGCTGACAATTTCCAGTGTATCTTTCTGAAACTGTCACCATGCTGATACAGCCTCATATCCTTAATATTATTCACATCTTCAACCGCACCCTGGGATGAGCTTTGTGATTCAAAACTGTTTGTTGTAAATACATCAAACTTAGTCAGATGTTCAATTTTGGGAAACACAATAATTTTTTTTGTTTCCGGCAGTTTATATTTTAACCTTATAAGGCCGAGAAAGTCCTCAATATGAATATCACTTATTCCCACCTCATATTCACCTCTGTACCTGCATTCCATGTCAAAAATAAATTCCTTCTTTGAAAAAGGGGTAATTGACAGGCTTTGTGAGTAGGTTTCAGCATTGAAAAGAGTATGTGAGCCAAAAAAGGACACATAAACATAGGGGTAAATTATAAAGTCTTCATTGCTGAGCTTGACCACAAGCTTTACAGATTCTCCCTTGGTTATTACTCTTTTATTGATATCCTGAACAAATTTAAAGCGGGCATAGACGTAAATGGTGTAACCAATGGAGAAAATGAGCAGTGACAACAGTGAAAAAAAGAAAAAGGAAGGAGCAAAGCCTCCGAAATTGTACCGGAATATAATGGCCAGTATAAATAAAAATATAAATGTTATCCTATTTTTTCTCATAATTATCTACCAAAGGTATATAAACCTTGTCTATAATATTGGTTAAAATATCAAGTGCGGACATTTTCTTTAATTTAGCTTCCTGCTTGAGAATAATACGGTGTGAGAGGGTGGGGAGCAGCATTTTTTTTATGTCTTCCGGAAGCACGTAATCTCTTCCGTGGTAATATGCCCAGGCCTGAGCCGCACGGCAAACCGCAAGAGAACCTCGGGGACTTGAGCCCAGGGCAATGTAATCATTTTTTCTTGTCATATTGACAATGTCTACAACATAGTTTTTCAGTGTTTTATCCAAATAAACCTGCTTAACTTCATTTTGAATATTCAGAATGTCCGAGCTCTCGGCAACCGGTTCAAGAGTTTCCAGAGGATTATCCTGAAGGAATCTGGATAAGATATAAACTTCTTCACCGGCCTGGGGATAGCCCAGGGATATTTTCAAAAAGAAACGGTCCATTTGAGCTTCGGGCAAAGGATATGTGCCGATATACTCGATGGGGTTCTGGGTTGCCAATACCATAAAGGGCCTGGGAAGTTTATACGTGGTGCCGTCAACCGTGACCTGGTTTTCTTCCATTATCTCAAGAAGACTGGATTGGGTTTTTGGTGAGGTCCTGTTTATTTCATCGGCCAATAAAATCTGACACATTGCACTTCCGGGTCTGAATTCAAATTCGCAGGTTTTTTGATTATATATGGAGAAGCCCGTTATATCTGAAGGGAGAACGTCCGGGGTAAACTGAATTCTTTTGAAGGAAGCAGAGACTGACTTTGCCAATGCGGATACCATACTGGTTTTACCGACTCCCGGAACATCTTCCAGCAATACGTGTCCGTTGCAAACCAGAGCAACCAGCGTCAGTTCTATCGCATTTCTCTTACCGACAATAACCTTTTCGACATTGTCGGCAATTTTTCTTAAAAGAGCAGAGTTGTTGTTCATTGCATCATCTCCTTCGTTAATACAAGTATATAGTAATTATATTATTTTGTTGCAATTTATTCCATATAATTTATGTCTATATAATCGGACAAAAAATTATTAATTTATCATATATAAATTAAATATTGTAAATAATTATGAAATATGCTAAAATACCAAAGGTACAATTTTTCAACCATTAACTACGTTTTTG
This sequence comes from Ruminiclostridium cellobioparum subsp. termitidis CT1112, assembly GCF_000350485.1. Lineage (GTDB taxonomy): Bacteria > Bacillota > Clostridia > Acetivibrionales > DSM-1351 > Ruminiclostridium > Ruminiclostridium termitidis. The sequence goes on along the minus strand of NZ_AORV01000021.1, from coordinate 24,950 downwards.
GGTTCTCCATCCAATTACCTGGTTTATGGCGTTTAACATTATTTATAATTGGAGGTTACAACATGTTTAAGGAAGTAAAACAGGAAATTATTTCAAAGTATCAGCTTCATGAAGGTGATACAGGTTCACCGGAGGTTCAGGTTGCCATTCTTACAGAAAGAATCAATCACCTCAATGATCATTTAAAGACTCACAAGAAGGATCACCACTCAAGAAGAGGACTTCTTAAGATGGTTGGTGCCAGAAGAGGTTTGTTAAACTATCTTCAAAAAAATGATATTGAAAGATATCGTGCAATTATTGAGAAACTTGGTCTAAGAAAGTAATAATTATAGAACAGGCAGGCTGAGGCCTGCCTGTTTTCTAGTTCACTTTCTGCAGATTACCGTACATATTTTTGTGGTAAAATTTAAATATTTTACAATGAAATAAGAAATAAAAAAGAAGAAATAATATTAATGTCGCATATGGCTATGGACGGTAGAAGGTAGATTGTACGTCAAAACGGTTTGGCGCAGAATCTACATGCTACAGTCTATAGTTTTAAATAGCATATGAAAAACCAATTAAAAAAACTTAGGAGGACTAGCATGTTTAAAACATTTAGTATGGAACTGGCCGGCAGAACACTTTCGGTTGAAACCGGAAAGCTGGCTCAGCTGGCAAACGGAGCCGCAATGATAAGATATGGTGACACTGTGATAATGTCAACAGCCACAGCATCTGCATCACCAAGGGAAGGAATAGACTTCTTCCCCTTAAGTGTGGACTATGAAGAACGTTTATATGCCGTAGGCAAAATACCCGGCGGTTTCATAAAGAGAGAAGGAAAGCCTTCAGAAAAGGCCATATTGACTTCAAGAGTTATTGACAGACCTATCAGACCGCTTTTCCCAAAGGATTTGAGAAATGATGTTGCCGTCGTAAATACCGTAATGTCGGTGGAACAGGACAATTCACCTGAAATAGCTGCCATGATCGGCGCATCAATTGCAATAAGCATTTCCGACATACCCTTCAACGGACCTATCGGCGGTGTGGTTTTAGGTTTGATTGATAATGAAGTTTTTATAAATCCAACTGAAGAGCAGCGCGCAAAGAGCAAAATGTATGTTACCCTTGCAGGAACAAAGGAAAAGATAACAATGATCGAAGCAGGTGCCGACATTGTTCCTGATGATATAATGCTGGATGCCATAAAAAAGGGTCATGAAGAGATCAAAAAAATATGTGATTTTATAAATGATATTGTAAAAGAAATCGGTAAGCCCAAATTTGCTTATGAATCGGCAGAAGTACCTGCAGACCTGTTTGCAGCCGTAAAGGCCTTTGGTTATGAAACAATGCGTGAAGCGGTGCTGGCAACCGACAAACAGGACAGGGACGAGAAAGTAAACAAGCTGACCGAGGAAACTCAGGCTGCACTTGCCGAACAATTCCCCGAAATGCAGGCAAAAATCAATGATGCAATCTACAAGCTTGAAAAGAAAGTAGTCCGTGAATACATCCTCAAGGAAAGTAAACGTGTTGACGGAAGACGTCTTGATGAAATAAGACCGCTCTCGGCAGAAGTAGGCGTACTCCCAAGAACTCATGGTTCAGGGCTTTTCCAGAGAGGACAGACCCAGGTATTGACAACCGTAACCCTTGGTGCCATGGGAGATGTACAGATGCTGGACGGTATTGATACGGAAGAAACCAAGAGATACATGCACCACTACAATTTCCCCGGCTACAGTGTAGGTGAGGCAAAGACTTCAAGAGGACCCGGAAGAAGAGAAATCGGCCATGGTGCTCTTGCTGAGAGATCACTTGTACCTGTAATTCCGTCGGAACAGGAATTCCCATATGCTTTCAGACTTGTATCGGAAGTTCTGATGTCAAACGGCTCCACTTCACAGGGAAGTGTGTGCGGCAGTACTCTGGCGCTGATGGATGCAGGTGTGCCTATTAAGGCTCCTGTTGCAGGTATTTCTGCAGGTTTGGTAATAGATGAAGAAAATCCTGACAATTTCATTACCTTTATGGATATCCAGGGCATAGAAGATTTCTTCGGAGACATGGACTTCAAGGTTGCAGGTACTGTTGAAGGTATCACTGCCATCCAGATGGATATAAAGGTTGACGGACTTACCTATGAAATCATCCGCCAGGCCTTTGAACTCACCAGAAATGGCCGTATCCAGATAATAAACGATGTCATGCTGAAGGCAATTCCGGCTCCCAGAAAAGAGCTGTCGGATTACGCGCCAAAGATAATTACAACAAATATAGATCCTGAAAAGATCAGAGATGTTATCGGACCAGGCGGAAAAATGATCAACAAGATCATAGCTGAAACCGGTGTCAAGATCGACATAGAAGAGGACGGAAGAGTATATATACTGACTCCTGATGCGGCAGCAGCTCAAAAGGCGCTCAAAATAATCCACGGAATAGCAAAGGATATCGAACCTGGCGAAATTTACATGGGTAAAGTAGTGAGGATCACCACTTTTGGTGCCTTTGTAGAAATATTACCCGGAAAAGACGGACTTGTTCACATTTCAAAGCTTGACAAGAAGAGAGTAGATAAGGTCGAAGATGTGGTTAATATCGGAGATGAGATCCTTGTTAAAGTTACAGAAATAGACAAGCAGGGCAGAATAAATCTTTCAAGAAAAGATGCAATGACCGATGAAAGCAGCGAAGAAGCAAACAAGCAAAATAACTAAATTAATCAGTAAAAGGAACTATTGCAATATTTGAGATATATTATACAAAAAAATTTACTATAACATATATTATATAGTGCTTTAAATGTAAATTCGGGCGTAGACACAGCAGTTTACGCCCAGTTTACTATTTCTGATATGTTATTTGTATATAAGGCAAAAATATTTAGAACAGCATTTGGAGGACTTGATGTTTAAAAAAATCTTATTAGATAATGGCTTGAGGTTGGTATATGAAAAAATTTCTTACGTAAGATCAGTCTCAGTCGGCATTTGGGTGGGTACCGGTTCCAGAAATGAAAGTGTAAAAAACAATGGCATTTCCCATTTTATTGAGCACATGCTCTTCAAAGGTACCGCCAACCGTTCTGCAAAGGAAATAGCTGAATGTATTGATGCTATCGGTGGTCAGATAAATGCATTTACCGGTAAGGAATGCACCTGTTACTACACCAAGACACTGGATACCCATTTGGGCATTTCTCTGGATATTTTATCGGATATGCTGTTCAATTCCAGGTTTGCCGGCAACGATATTAAAATTGAGAAAAAAGTTGTTGTTGAAGAAATCGGAATGTATGAGGATACTCCCGAGGAGCTGGTTCATGACATATTTTCCGAAATGGTTTGGAGCGGGAACTCACTGGGTTATCCCATACTGGGAACTCAGGACTGCATAGACGGGTTCAACAAAAAAATGATAAATCAATATATGGAGGATAACTATACTCCGTACAATACAGTAATTTCAGTAGCGGGTAACTTCGATGAAGACCGGCTTATTGAAGATGTGAAGAAATATTTCGGAAACTGGAGCCGCACCGGAGAAAACGCCAGGAAATATCAGACCGCCCAATACCGTACCGACAAGGTAATAAGGGAGAAGGATACCGAGCAGGTTCACTTATGTATGGGCTTTGAAGGTATCGAAAACGGGGATGACAGGGTTTACTCACTGTTGGCTTTGAACAATATATTCGGCGGAGGAATGAGTTCACGGCTCTTTCAAAAAATAAGAGAAGAAAAGGGCCTTGTATACTCCATCTATTCATATCCGTCAACCTATAAAACTGCCGGATTATTTATGATTTATGCAGGCATGAATCCGGAATATCTCCAGACAGTTATCGACCTGACAAAAAAGGAAATAGACCTTTTAATCAAAAAGGGCATTACAAAGGATGAACTTGATAAATCAAAGGAGCAGCTCAAGGGCAATTATATCCTTGGCCTTGAGAGTACCAACAGCAGGATGAACAGTATTGGAAAGTCGGAGCTCATGCTTGGACGGATAAATACACCTGAAGAAGTACTTCAAAAAATGGACAGGATAACAATAGATAATATCAGAGAAGTAATTGATATGATTTTTAGATATGACAAATTAAGCATGTCGGCAGTGGGAAATTTAAAAAAACAAATTGAAATATAGAGACATCTTAGAAAAGATAAAATTTAATATATGCTTCTGCTTTTTAACGGCACGAAGAAAAAAATAAATCATTCAGGTTAATCGGATGATTTATTTTTTTGCACCCGTTTGGACAGGCACTAGGTATTTGTCCAATACATAAAATATACTAGTCGTCATAAATAGTTAAATATCCGGTCCGGGGAACGGGAGGGTCTACCAGTGGTTGAAAAGAAAAAATTTAGTATTATCGGAGGAGATCTGAGGAATGTAAAATTGGCCGAATTTATTGCTGCCGAAGGTAATTCGGTTAATATATATGGATTTGACAAAGCAGGCTTTGATGTGAAAATCAAGCAAAGCAGCACTTTGGAAGAAGCCATCAATGGCTCTGATGTGATAATTGGTCCAATACCATGCTCAAACGATAACGAATTTATAAACGCACCTTTCCACAGTGAAAAAATATTGATTCATGATGTTTTTAAACTTATGACCAAGAATCAATTATTTATCGCAGGAAGAATCAGTGAAAAAATTGTACATCTTGCCCAGGTATGTAACGTATACAATGTTGATATGCTGGAAAGGGAGGAAATGGCAGTACTCAATGCAATTCCGACTGCAGAAGGTGCAATACAGATAGCAATGGAAGAAATGCCAATAACTTTACATAACAGTAATACATTGGTTCTTGGATACGGAAGGATTGGAAAGACATTGGCTAAAATGCTGCATGGCATTGGTGCAAATGTTTTTGTTGAGGCACGAAAGTATGCAGATATAGCATGGATTAAAAGCTTTGGCTATAAAACTGTTAGTTTATCAGAATTGACGCAGACTATAAAAGATATGAATGTCATATTTAATACAATTCCATCCGTCGTATTGAATAATGATATCTTGAAAACTTTAAATCCTGATTGCCTGATTATCGACCTTGCATCGAAACCGGGCGGAGTTGATTTCGATAAAGCAAAGGACCTTGGACTCAGAGCCATCTGGGCGCTGTCGCTTCCAGGAAAAGTTGCCCCTGTTACAGCTGCAGAATTTATTAAGGATACTGTATTTAATATTATAGAAGAGTTGGGGGTATAACAATGATATTGAAAGGAGTAAGAATCGGGTTTGCTGTTACAGGCTCATTTTGCACCTTTGCTAAAATAATCCCTCAGGTAGAGAATTTGGTTAACGAAGGTGCAGAAGTTATTCCAATAATATCTGAGTCTGTAAACCTGTACGATACACGGTTTAACAAAGCTGAGGATTTTAAAAACACTCTACAGGCCATAACCGGTAAACAGCCCATAAACTCTATTGTGGACGCTGAACCCATAGGTCCGAAAGCTCTGCTGGATATATTGGTTATAGCACCTTGTACCGGCAATACCATTTCTAAAATTGCAAATGCCATAACCGACAGTTCTGTTACCATGGCCTGCAAAGCGCATCTCAGAAATATGAGACCGGTTGTGATAGCTGTTTCCACCAATGACGGGCTTGGAGCAAATGCAAAAAATATCGGTATTCTGCTGAATATGAAGAATATATATATGGTTCCCTTTGGTCAGGATGACCCTATTAAGAAGTGTACATCACTGGTAGCAGATTTTGATCAGATTTTGCCCACCATTCTCAATGCACAGCAGAATTGCCAGATCCAGCCCATACTTGTTTGTAAAAAAATATGAAAAATAGGTTAAAAGGTTATAAACACCACGGAATATCAGGTTAAGCCGTGGTGTTTATTGTTACGTATTATTTTATAAAATAACTTAATAATAATATAAGATAAAAATATAGAAATTAAAATTTATTATTAAGGCGAATGCTTAACCCTTAATGGAGGATAGAGTGAATAAACAATACCGACAAAATGATGAAACCCCGGAAGGCCAGCCGCCCGAACAGCAGCAGGAACAAAACGCCAACATGCAGGAAATCAAGGAACTTGGGACAACCAACCTGCCAAATGAGGAAAGTAACATACATTGCATGTCCATTATCGGACAGATAGAAGGACACATACTGCTGCCGCCCCACAACAAAACCACAAAATATGAACATGTTATTCCTCAGCTGGTAGCCATAGAAGAGAGCAAACAAATTGAAGGACTGCTCCTGATACTGAATACAGTCGGAGGAGATGTGGAGGCAGGTCTTGCTATTTCAGAGATGGTGGCAAGCCTTTCAAAGCCGACCGTTTCACTTGTTCTGGGCGGAGGACACAGTATTGGTGTTCCAATGGCGGTTTCGGCGGATTATTCCTTCATAGCAGGCTCGGCTACAATGACAATACACCCTATAAGGCTGAACGGATTGGTAATCGGTGTACCCCAAACATATGAATATTTTGACAAGATGCAGGAAAGAGTGGTTAATTTTGTATCCAGCCATGCAAATATTAAGAAGGAAAAATTCAGGGAGCTGATGCTGAAAACCGGAGAGCTTGCCAATGATGTGGGAACTGTTCTATTTGGGGAAGAAGCTGCCAGAATTGGACTGATCAATGAGGTTGGGGGCCTGGCGGATGCCATCCGCAAACTGAAGGAACTGATTGAATTAAACAAAAAGAATACTGATTGTTCAAAGGAAGAGGGCTTGCTGCAATGATTTTATATACCATTTATGATCCTTCTGTAGTATTTCAAAATGTCGATTATTACAACCAGGAGAAATTGAACTCCGGATTTGCTGAAATGGAAGTAAACGGGGTAAGGGTCCTTGCTGCCCCGGCCCAAAATGAAGGGATGCGAATAGAGCGGCTGCTCAGTACAAATCCCATGCATTTTTTAGACCCCAGGCTCCAGCCGGGAGTGAGTATACCGGAGAAGAGGAGCCAGGGAGGATAAAAATTGTTTAACATTTATTATCTGCCATTCTTTTTCGGGGTGGTGACCTGGCCTGAGAAAAAATCAATCATCATATTTTTTCTGTAGCCCGTACCGCTGAACCTGGCAATAAGGGAGCCGTCTTCATCAAATATATCCACATCACAGCCGCATATTTTCTTACCTGCTTCAAGCTCTTTTGCTTCAGCGGTTATGACTTTCCCTTGCGGTGCCTTAAAATATGTAATACCCGTATTGATACCCACTGTGGCCAGGCCGCCTGAATTAGTTGCAGCAGCAAAGGCAAAATCCGCAAGGGTGTATATTGCTCCGCCCTGAACCACATTTAGACCGTTCAGGTGTTTTTCTGAAAGTTCAAGCCGGGTAACTGCAAAACCGGCTCCAACCCTTATCAATTCAATTCCTACATAATGGGCAAACCTGTCCCGTTCAAAAAATTTTTTTATGGCGTTTTCCAAATCCTTTTTCATCTCCCAACCCTCCAAATACATTAAGCTCTAAATATTATTTCAAATATTCATTGAATTGTAAAGATTATACATCGGTATGAAATTTAATTGTTCTTCCAGCTTTAAAGTATAATCCGGATTTGATACAATTTTATAAAAGGATATTGGGGAGGAATAATGGGAGTAAGAAAGGCCACAATCGAGGATGCCGGTGCAATGAGCCTTATACATTCGCAGACCTGGAAAAAAGCATATGTTGATTTCATATCGGCAGAATATCTGAAAAACATTTCTGACGAAGGTTGGATTCCGCTGTTCTCAAGGGCATTAAGAGAAAATATACACCAGGCTGCAGTTTATGAAACAGATAAAAGAATTACCGGTACAATAACTTTCGGTAAGGCTCGAAAAGACTCGTCTTGGGAAACCATGCAGTATACCGGTCAGATTCATCCTGACGAAGGTGAAATCATTTCACTCTATGTGCTTCCGAATTACTGGTCCACAAAACAGGGCTATGAATTAATGAAATTTGCTGTTGAAGCATTAAAGAGCCAAGGCTTTAAAAGTTGTTTCCTCTGGGTAATCAAAAATAATGCGAGAGCCGTAAATTTTTACATGCGTTTTGGTTTTAAAAGCAAAGGCCAATTAATGAACGTCATGCTGGCAGGGTTACCTGTGACCGAGGAAAAGTACGAATTGATATTTTAAATAAATGGTTTTCGGTTTATTTATGTTATTGTTTAACAGTTATTTTTCTTTAAAAAAAGGTTTTTTATGTTATAATATTCACTGTATTTAAAAAACTATATAAGCCGCACTTGAACTTGGAGGAGTTAAATTGAGCAAAAGGGTAACCACGCAGGTATCTGCCGGAGAAATAGCCCAGCAGTATAAATATATTGAAATACTCAGGGATTACAATCAGAAAAGGGTCTCTGACGCAGGAAAGCCGGTTAAATATAATATAGAAACCTTTGGCTGTCAGATGAATGAAAATGACTCTGAACGCCTTTCAGGCATGCTTTCTGAAATGGGATATTCCGAAAGTGCCAAAAGGGCCGAAAGCGATCTTATAATCTTCAACACCTGCTGTGTCAGGGAAAACGCTGAACAAAAGGTGTATGGACATCTGGGAGCATTGAAAAAACTTAAGGAAAACAATCCTGAGCTGGTAATAGCAATTTGCGGGTGTATGATGCAGCAGCCCGAAGTAGTTGAACATATAAAGAAAGTCTATAGACATGTGGATATAGTATTTGGCACACACAACCTGTACAAGTTTCCCGAATTGCTGAATACCGCCGTTGAGAGCAGACAGACCGTAATTGATGTATGGGATTCGACGGGATCTATTGCAGAGAACATGCCGATAACACGTAAGGACAACCTTAAGGCCTGGGTTACTGTCATGTACGGCTGCAATAATTTCTGCTCCTACTGTATAGTGCCTTACGTAAGGGGCAGAGAGCGCAGCAGAAGCATGGAAGATATAAAAAATGAAGTTGTCCGGCTCGCCATGGAAGGCTGCAAGGAAATTACTCTGCTCGGACAGAATGTAAACTCCTACGGAAAGGATCTGGAGGGCGGATACACCTTCGCCGGCCTGCTCAGAGAGCTGAACACCGTTGACGGCATTGAGAGGATACGCTTTATGACCTCACATCCCAAGGATCTGTCGGATGAGCTGATATATGCCATGAGAGACTGTGAAAAGGTCTGCGAGCATTTGCATTTACCGGTCCAGGCCGGCAGCACAAGAATACTTGACGAAATGAACCGGAGGTATACAAAGGAACAGTACCTGGAACTGGTTGAAAAAATAAAGACTCACATTCCGGGTATTGCTTTATCTACTGATATTATAGTAGGTTTTCCGGGAGAGACAGAGGAGGATTTTTCCGAAACCCTTGACATTGTTGCAAAAGCCAGGTTTGATATGGCCTATACCTTCCTTTATTCCAAGAGGACCGGAACACCTGCCGCAAAGAATCCCGACCAGGTTTCAGAAGAAGTTAAAAAGGAGAGATTTGACAGGCTGCTGGCACTGCAAAACTCCATAAGCAGAGAAATAAACGATGAATTACTGGGAAAGGAAGCAGAGGTCCTGGTGGAAGGGCTCAGTAAAAGCAGCAAAACCACCTATACCGGAAGAACCAGAGAAAATAAAATCGTCAATTTCAAAGGAAGCCCTGAACTGACAGGCAAGCTTGTCAAGATAAAGATTGACACCATACAGACCTGGTCGCTGCTGGGAAAGCTGATATGATCACCAAACTCCTATAAACCGGATAAAATGGATAGAAATAAAACAATAAAAACGGGTTGAACAATGACAGAAAGTATAACTAAAAAGTTGAAAATATAAATTGATAGGCCGGGCTGAAAAGTATTGATATATGTTACTTGATATACCGGCCGGAAGGAGATAAATATGGATATTACAGAAAAGGCCAGAGAACTGGGTTTAATGCTGGCAAATTCAAAGGAAATGGAATTATATAATAACACAGAGGCAGCAATGCAGTCCGACACTAAGTCAACGACACTTATGAACGAATATAAGCAGCTTCAGATAGAGATGGTTAGGAAAACCAGGGAAAATGCAGGGTCCGAAGTTATTGAAGAGGCAAAACAAAAGCTTCTTGCAAAACAGAAAGAAATTAACGAATATCCCACAACCTTTGAATTTCTTTCGGCAAAAGCAAATCTGGAAGCTTTGATGAAAAAAGTCAATGATATCATCGTTTTCTCAATAACAGGTGAGCCAACCTGTTCGGATGACAAGTGCAAGACCTGCGGCGGTGGCTGCAAGGGCTAAACACGAAGAAAACAGGGTACTAGCAGCCTGTCAAAAAGCCACAAACGGCTTTTTGCAAGCCAGTGCTTTTGTGGTGCATACATCGTAAGTTACAAAAGGAATTACCGGAGGTTTGTATGGGAACAGTTACTCCAATGATGCAGCAGTATTTAAGTATAAAAGAACAATATAAGGACTGTATTTTATTTTTCAGACTTGGAGACTTCTACGAGATGTTTTTCAGCGATGCCGAAATTGCCTCAAAGGAGCTTGAAATAACACTTACAGGTAAGGATTGCGGTTTGGAGGAGCGTGCGCCCATGTGCGGCGTTCCTTTTCATGCTGCTGACGGTTACGTAGCACGGCTGGTATCAAAGGGCTTCAAGGTTGCAATCTGTGAACAGGTTGAAGACCCGGCCCTGGCAAAGGGTATAGTAAAAAGGGATGTTGTCAGGGTTGTAACTCCCGGTACCGTAACAGACATATCAATGCTGGATGACAGAAAGAACAACTATCTGATGTCGGTATGCAGGAACGGCAACTTTTATGGCCTGGCGGCTGTTGATATAACTACGGGTGATTTTTACGCCACCAGGATAACCTGGGGAAATACAAGGGGAAAGCTTCTGGACGAAATAGCAAAGTTCATGCCCTCGGAGCTGGTTGTGAACAGTGAATTCAACGAGGACAGGGAATTGCTGTCCCAGCTGAACCTGCGCTTTAACATATACATATCGGCTTACGACAACTGCAGCTTTGAATACGGTAATGCAAAAGAGACGCTCAAGGAACATTTTCAAAATCTTAATCTGGACTTGTCGGAATATGACATCTCAATAAACGCCTCGGGAGCACTCCTGAAGTATCTTGATATGACTCAGAAGGTAAACCTCAGCCATATTCAGAATTTTAATTCATATAGTATCGAAGAGTTTATGATCCTGGATGCTGCCACCCGGCGCAATCTCGAACTGACCGAGACCATGAGGGAAAAGTCAAAGCGGGGCTCCCTGCTTTGGGTTCTGGACAAGACCATGACCTCAATGGGAGGCAGGCTTTTGAGAAAATGGATAGAGCAGCCCCTGGTCAACCTGGGAGATATCCAGCAAAGACTTGACTCTGTAAACGAATTCAAAAACAGATTCATGGCTCGAATGGAAATAAGGGAAATGCTGCGCCGGGTTTATGATATAGAACGCCTGATGGGCAAGGTTGTTCTGGGAAGTGTAAACTGCCGTGATCTGATTGCCCTGAAAAACTCGGTGGGCCAGATACCTTACATAAAAAATACATTAACTGATTTTGAGGCCCAACACAACAGATTTTGCTATGAACAGCTGGACACCCTTGAGGATGTGTGCCGGCTCATAGAAACTGCCATAATAGACGACCCTCCGGTAACAGTAAAGGAGGGCGGCATAATAAAGACCGGTTATAACCCCGAGGTGGACAAGCTCAGACAGGCATCGACCCAGGGCAAGGACTGGATCGCAGCCCTGGAAGCGGCCGAGAAGGAAAAAACGGGTATAAAGAACCTCAAAGTCGGGTTTAACAGGGTTTTCGGCTATTATATAGAAATCACAAAATCCAATTTTTCACTTGTACCTGAGGACTATATCAGGAAACAGACTCTGGCAAACTGTGAAAGATACATAACTCCTGAACTCAAGGAAATAGAAGATAACATACTCGGTGCCGAAGAAAAGATAATCCAGCTGGAATACGGTTTATTTATTGAAGTCAAGGAAGCAATAGCTGCGCAGCTTACAAGGATCAAGAACACTTCCAGGGCGCTGTCCGAGCTGGACGCCCTGGCATCGCTGGCTGAGGTTGCGGACAGGGAGGGCTATTGCATGCCTGAAGTTACCGCCACCGACGAGATACATATTGTGGACGGCAGGCATCCTGTTGTTGAAAAAATGATAGACAAGAGCAGCTTCGTGCCGAATGACACCTTGCTTGACATGGACGAGGACAGACTGGCAGTGATAACTGGCCCCAACATGGCAGGTAAGTCCACCTATATGAGACAGACGGCTCTTATTGTGCTTATGGCACAAATAGGCAGCTTTGTCCCGGCCACGTCAGCCAGAATAGGACTTGTGGACAGGATATTTACAAGAGTGGGAGCTTCCGATGACCTGGCTTCGGGACAGAGTACCTTTATGGTAGAAATGTCGGAGGTGGCAAATATTCTGATGAATGCCACACAGCGAAGCCTTCTGATTCTGGATGAAATAGGCAGGGGGACAAGCACTTTCGACGGTCTCAGCATAGCCTGGGCTGTGATAGAATACATAGTTAACAAGGAAAATCTGGGCTGCAGAACACTTTTTGCAACCCATTATCATGAACTGACCGAGCTGGAAGGAAAGCTCACCGGAATAAAGAATTATTGCATTACAGTCAAGGAAAAAGGCGAGGATGTCATATTCCTGCGCAAAATCATCAGGGGAGGGGCCGACGGCAGCTACGGCATACAGGTTGCAAGACTTGCGGGCGTACCTCTGCCTGTAATAGACCGGGCCAAGGAAATCCTTCTGGAGCTGGATGATGCCGATATCAGTAAAAACGGGAAGGCACGCAGGGTAAAGAAGCAGGTCGAGGGACAGCTGGACCTTTTTGAAGCTGCGGCAAAAGCGTCAGCCCACAATGAGATCCTTGAGGATATAAAGAAAATTGATATATCAAGGCTGACGCCCATAAATGCCATGAATATTCTATATGAACTTCAGCGCAAGATGAAGGATTAAAGGAGGTACTATGGGACACATAATTGTACTGGACGAAAATACATCAAATAAAATAGCAGCCGGAGAAGTGGTGGAAAAACCTGCTTCTGTTGTTAAGGAGCTGGTAGAAAACTCTATTGATGCCGGTGCAACCAGTATCTCAGTGGATATAAAAAACGGAGGTATTTCTTACATAAAGGTGACCGATAACGGCAGCGGCATGGACGAAGATGATGTGGAAATCGCTTTTGAACGTCATGCCACCAGCAAAATAAAAAGGGCTGAAGATCTGGATTCCATCAGCACAATGGGATTCCGGGGAGAAGCTCTTGCCAGCATAGCCGCTGTTTCCTCTGTGGAGCTTCAGACAAGAGCAGCCGGAAATACATATGGAATGTATGTCCATATCAGCGGCGGTACACTCAGGGAGGTCAGACAAACCGGGTGTCCCGTGGGTACCACCTTTATTATCAGAGATTTGTTTTACAATACCCCTGCCAGATACAAATTCCTAAAAAAAGATTCAACCGAAGCAGGGTATATTTCAGACACAATTTCAAGAATTGCGCTGGGAAACCCCGAAATATCCTTTAAGTTAACCAGCGGAAAAGCCCTGCTGCTGCACACTCCGGGAAATAATGACGTAAAGAGCGCTATTTACAGTATTTACGGTAAAGAAATCATTAAAGAACTTATCGAGGTGGGTTACCAGGACGAAAAATACAAAATAACCGGGTATATCGGAAAACCCGAGGCTGCAAGGGCAAACCGAAATTATCAGTCACTGTATATAAACAGGAGATACGTAAAGAGCAAAATGGTGTCTTATGCGGTTGAACAGGCATACACCAGTATTTTAATGAAAAACAAATTTCCGTTTTTTGTGTTGAATATTGAGCTTAACCCGCTGCTGGTGGATGCCAATGTTTCACCTGCCAAGACCGAAGTGCGCTTTGCCGAGGAAAGCTATCTCTCCCGGGCCATTTATATGGCGGTTTCAAAAGCCTTAAGTTCGGATACGCTGTTCAATCCCGTAACGGTTCCAACCAAAGACAGGGAAATATTCAAGTTTAAAGGTGCAGACCCCAAGCCGGATTATGTTCAGGAGGAACTCCGATACAATTTTGAACAAAAGGCACCGGAAGGTATACAGGTTCAGGAGAGCAAAAGTCTGAACGCAGAAACGGACAGCCCGTCAAATTCCATTAGTGTCAGAATACCAGAGCAGCCGGCTGATAAAAAAGACATAACAGCGGCCCTCAACATCAGTACCAGAATCTCGGAGGAACAGGAAATAAGGAGCTTCACTGAGGCTCTGAAACCGCTGGCCAGAACCGATATTTCATCAAGCGGCCGGTTCCCCGCCGATCTCTTGCCGCAAGAGCAGGGCGTCCCGGATAATTATATCCCTGTAGACGTTGATATTCCTGCCATAAGAGAAGAAACTATCCCTGAAATACAAAATGCCGGTCAGACCGCTTCAGAAGAAATTCCAAAAAAGAAAAGTCCCGAGCTGGACCTTACTGCCATGAAATATATAGGACAGGCTTTTTCAACCTATATCATACTGCAAAACGGTGAAGAGCTTGTACTTGTGGATCAGCATGCGGCTCACGAACGGATAATTTATGAAAAGCTTAAAATTAAATATGAGGAGCAGGTGAATACCACTCAGCTGCTCCTGGAACCTGCAGTAATTCAGTTTCAACCACTGGAACTCAATGAAATCAGGGGTAGGCAGGAAATGCTCAACAAAATCGGATTTGTTTTTGAGGATTTTGGAAACAATTCAATTATAATAAGGGGCATTCCGTATCTATTGGAAGGCTGTTCACCCAAAGATGTTTTTCTGGAATTGGCCGATAAAATATTTTCATCGCTTAAGCCTGTAGCTACGCCTCTTGCGGATGAGATCATCCACACAATAGCCTGCAAGGCTGCCATTAAAGCCAACAGGAAGCTTAATGACAGTGAGGTAACCCGTTTGCTGGAGGAGCTTGCCTCGGCCGGCTCCAGATATACATGTCCTCATGGAAGGCCCACTGTAATAAGACTTACAAAGTATGAAATAGAAAAGATGTTTAAAAGGATCGTTTAGAATGAAATGTTGAAAGGATAACCAATGAAGGAAGTAATAGTAATAGCGGGCCCCACTGCTTCCGGGAAAACCAGTCTGTCAATTGAGCTTGCAAAACTTTTGAACGGAGAAATTATTTCAGCAGACTCCATGCAGGTTTATAAATATATGGATATTGGAACAGCCAAACCCTCGGCGGAAGAAATGCAGGGTATCAGGCATTACCTCATAGATGAGCTTTTGCCCAATGAAGAATTCAATGTTGTAAAATTCAAGGAAGCGGCTGAAAAATATATCGAAGAAATCCTTGAAAAGGGTAAACAGCCCATAATTGCAGGAGGCACCGGCCTTTATATAAGTTCTTTGATAAATAATATAAATTTCAGTGAAACCGTGAGCGATTGGGAGCTTCGCAAACAATTGGAAAGGGAAGCGGAGGAACATGGGCCGGTTCACATACACGACAAGCTGAAGCTCGTGGATCCGGCATCGGCTGCAAGCATACATCCCAATAATGTCAAGCGTGTCATACGGGCCCTGGAGGTATACTATCAGACTCAAAAACCCATCAGCTATCACAATGAAAAGTCCAGAGAAATACCTCCGAAGTATAAGTTCATTTTATTGGGACTTACGATGGAGCGTGAAAAATTATATGACAGAATCAACAAAAGAGTTGATAGCATGCTTGAAAATGGTTTGATTGATGAAGTGGAAAGGCTTGTTGAACTTGGGTATGCGGATTCCATCACCTCCATGCAGGGAATCGGTTACAAGGAAATATTATCCTATCTCAGGAATGAGATCACACTTGAGGAAGCAGTTGAAACTGTCAAAAGAGAATCAAGAAGATATGCCAAGAGGCAAATTACCTGGTTTAAGCGGGTCAAAGAAATTAAATGGTTTAGTATAGATAATTCTGGAAATACTAATAATATGATTGAAGCTGTTATAACCTATATAAGAAGCCATTGTGCATAGCTTCCGGCTATAGTAGTACTATATTCTTATTGCATGTGCTGGTATAATCTAGTAGAATAAAACTATACTTATGTCTTCAATGTTGCAGCAATTGATTTTGGGGGCAGAAAGAGTTCGATTCATAAGAAATTTTGAATCGGCCTAAGAAACTATATATATAAAACAAAGGAGAGGATTTACTTTGGTAAAGAATACTATCAACTTGCAGGACATTTTTTTAAACCAGGTCAGAAAAGAACATATAGCGGTGACTATATACCTGACTAATGGATTTCAATTAAAGGGAATGGTTAAGGGTTTTGACAATTTTACTGTTGTTCTTGACAGTGATGGGAAACAGCAGCTTGTTTATAAACATGCAATCTCAACAATAAGTCCCATGAAAGTAGTAAACCTGATTTTTAATGATCAGTTGAAGGAATAAGCCAGATCTACATAGTTTTATTACTATATATCTGAAATGGAATACAAATAATTTATGTTAGATAAAAAACTCCGATTATTTTATAATAATGGGAGTTTTTGTTGTGCGTTTTATAATTAATTTATATTATATAAAATTATATAAAGAAAAATGGGTGAAAATTTTTGTTTCACCCATTTTTTATATGTGTTCGGGAAATTATAATATCTTCAGTGTTACATCCTTCTGAAAACACCTATTACCTTACCGATAATAGAAACATTGTCCTTCACTATGATAGGTTCCATTCTGCTGTTCTCGGGCTGTAAACGGATATGATCCTTCTCTTTGAAAAAAGTCTTGCAGGTAGCTTCATCTTCAAGTAAAGCAACAACTATATCACCATTATTGGCAGTTGACTGCTGCCGGACTAAAACAAAATCCTTGTCGAGTATTCCTGCTTCAATCATACTGTCCCCTTGAATCCGCAGCATAAAGGCAGTACTGTTTTGAACAAAATCCACCGGAAGAGGGAAGGTATCTGTGATGTTTTCCACGGCTAAAATAGGCTGTCCTGCCGCAACCTTGCCGACCACGGGAACTTCAACCATCTCCCGTGAAGTATAATAGCCTTCCTTCTGAGGATTTGCGGCTGCTTTTTGGGATTTATCTGAATTATTTAAAATTTTAATAGCTCTCGGTTTAGTGGGATCCTTCTGAAGTACGCCGTTGTCGGTAAGTTTTTGAAGATAGGCGTGCACAGTAGAGGTAGACTTAAAACCAACTGCAGCACAAATCTCTCTGACTGACGGGGGATATCCGTTCTCGTATACACATTTATTAACATAGTCAAGAATTTCCTGCTGCTTTGTAGAGTTCTTCTTAGCCATAAAAACCTCCTAAATTATGTAGATTTCAAGGTTAGTATAGCATATAAATTTCCAAAAAGCAAACTAATGTTCGAAAATTTTTAAAACATATTGACAACAGGAACAAATGTTCGGTATTATATATGTAAAGAACAAATGTTCGGGAGGTTTGTCATGAATAAAAAGAGATACGTTTTAAAGAATAGAATGAGATTCTTTGGTTTTTTATTTTTTGTTTTCCTTATAACCTTCATAGCAGTTTATACAGCCAGTGTTTCAGGTTATACCGAGCCGGTCTACCAGACTCTTACAGTCAAATCCGGTGATACTCTGTGGTCCATTGCGCAGCAACATAAGGATGACGACTGTGACATCAGGGAATACATATATAATGTCAAGAAAATAAACAATATGGATTCCAGTACGTTGATTGCAGATACATCCATATTAATTCCGTCTGAGGAATAATATTTTAATTTCCGACATAATCATATGATTTACTCCATGGATTTGACAATTGCATATTGCGGTAGTATCATAGATGCTGTATTTATCAAGGTCTACTTAACTGCTCTGGAGGTTTTGATTCATGTCGGCAAATTATTTGACTACAAGCTTTATTATATGTCTTTTGTTGTATATTGCAGGATCACTCTCTTCATTGGCAACATACTTTAAGCCTAAAATATCAAATTTTTTGTCAAATATATTTTCACTGGCAGCCGGAAGTTTATTAAGTATCTCCATGATACATAAATTATTTACTGCCGATACTCATGTTATTTCATTTAATATAGATAACAATATTCCTTTTATCAACTTTAATTTCAAAATAGATAACCTGGCCGCATTTTTTCTTTTGCTGATTGGAATTGTTACATCAATAGTTTCAATATATTCTTTTTCATATATGAAGCGATTCTTTACCATTAAAAATGTCGGTGTTTTCGGTGTCTTTTATAATCTTTTTATTTTGTCAATGGTCATGTTGGCAGCAAGTAACAATATTCTGTTATTCCTTGTGTTCTGGGAATTAATGTCACTGCTTTCATATTTCCTGGTAATATACGAGCATGAAAGGGATGAGGTTCAAAAAGCCGGTAAAACGTACATAATAATGACTTATACAGGTACCGCATTCATAACGGCCGCATTTCTGTTAATAGTTTATTTTACCGGAAGCTTTGAGTTTTCAGCAGTTACTTCATCTTTGATTCCAAAAACTTATTCCAATCTGATATATATTTTCCTGCTCTTAGGGTTTGGTACAAAGGCGGGTATTATTCCAATGCACATCTGGCTTCCGTATGCATATACCGAAGCACCAAGCAATGTGGCTGCCATAATGTCGGCAGTTATGAAAAAGATGTCCATATATGGTTTACTGAGAATAGTATTTTTCATTTTACACGAAAATGCCATGTGGTGGGGAGTACTGACCTTGATAATCGGCACAGTCTCAGCAGTGTTCGGAATTGCATATTCCGTAGCCTCTACAACAAATATAAAGAGACTGCTTTCTTATTCCAGCATTGAAAATATGGGTATTATTTTCTGTGGTATTGGTATCATGCTCATAGCCAGAGCCTCAGGAAATTCCTTTTTACTGTCTCTCTCCCTGACTGCCGTACTGTTGCATACCTTAAATCACGCACTGTTCAAATCCCTATTGTTCATGGGTGCGGGAGCTGTCCATTACGGAACCGGTACAAGGAATATGGAGAAGCTGGGTGGATTGATTAAAAAAATGCCGCTTACAGCCGTTTTTATTTTCATAGGCTGTCTTGCTGTTTCTGCAGTTCCGCCGTTTAACGGTTTTGCAAGTGAATATATCATTTTCCAGTCAATAATAAACAGCATAATCAGCTTTGTTCCATCCGGCCAATTCCCAATGGTTATATTATTTGTTATTGTGGCTGCATTTCTTGCTATTACAGGTGCTTTAGTAGTGTTCACCTATGTCCAGCTTTTCGGTATTTCCTTTTTAGGTATGCCCAGAAGCACCGAAGCACAAAATGCAATCGAACCGGAAAAGCCGATGCTGGCTGCTCTTGCCGCAGGGGCAGTTTTATGCATAGTTCCCGGAGTGGGGCTTAAGCAGGTTATAAAATTGATAGATAATGTGTCAGTTGATCTGATTGATATTAAACTCCTGTCAACAGACTGGTCTTTATCAAAGTTTCTGCATTATCCTGTTGAAAACGGAAGCCTCAGTGTTTCCTTTAGCGGCCTTTCCATAATGCTGCTGGTATTTATCGCAGTGGTATCCCTGCTGGCGGCAGTTTTCAGGAAAAGAACCCTGGTGCAAAAATATAACACATGGGATTGCGGCTTCACAAAATTGAACCCCCGGATGCAGTATTCGGCTATCGGTTTTTCAAAATCGGTGCGTATAATTTTCAGAGGACTGTTCAAGCCTAACAGGGATTTGGTGATTACTGAAGGAGCCGGCCCTTATTTTATAAAAAAGGCAAGTTACACACTGTCTACTGAAAAAGTAATTGAAAAATATTTGTATAAACCGTTTATCCTGGCACTGATTAATTTTTCAAGAAAAGCCAGATATAAAATTCAGACCGGCAGTATACATGCATATTTAATGTATTTCTTCTGTGTTTTGATTTTAATGCTGTTGTATTACAGCTTCCTGGCAAGTTAGGACACCTGATCGGTTTTATTGTGATATATTACATATATAAAGGGTTGAGGCAATGCTAGAGTCAATTTTAAAACTGATATTACAAATATTGATAACACTTTTGATTGCACCGTTTTTTACAGGAGTTATCAGAAAAATGAAAGCCAGGGTGCAGCATAGAGTGGGTGCTTCAGTTATTCAGCCTTATTATGACTTAATAAAGCTGTTTAAGAAAGACCTTGTAGTTTCAGAAACCGCTTCCTGGATATATAATTTAGCTCCTTATGTTTACTTCATATCCTCGGTGGCGGCCATAAGCTGTTTGCCTGTAGTGCATGGCTTGACCGGTTTTTCCTTTTATACCGATTTACTGATAATCGTTTATCTTTTTGTTGCCGGCCGGATATTCATGGCCTTGGCAGGACTTGATACCGGAAGTACCTTCGGAGGAATGGGAAGCAGCAGAGAACTGCTGGTTTCGGCACTTGTGGAACCGGCCTTGTTTATTGTAATCATAACTGTCAGTGCCAGAGCTGAAGTAGCCTCTACCAATGTACCTGCAATTTATGAATTCCTTGCAGGTAATACTGAAACAGCCTTTACACCCATGAATATTTTGCTGTCTGCAAGCATGCTTATGATTTTGATTGCAGAGTCCTCCAGGATTCCGGTGGACGACCCGTCAACACACCTTGAGCTTACCATGGTCCATGAAGCCATGGTTCTGGAGTACTCGGGAAGACATCTTGCATTTATTGAAATGGGCAGTTACATAAAACAACTTGTATTTATGACTTTTATGGCGAATATTCTAATTCCGGTGGGTTTTAATGTAGGAAATATTTTCCTGGAATTTGGAATCTATCTTGTAAAAGTATTGGTTATAACAATTCTGGTTGGAGTTGTGGAATTGAATACTGTTAAATTCAGATTGTACAGCATACCCAACTTTGTTGTAATAGCCCTGGTAATATCAATACTTGGTTTTTTAACCGGATTTATTCTTAAATAGTGTAATAACCGGCTGTATTTTAGCTGTTTAAAGGAGTTTGTCCATGTATCATAACGCATTGAACCTTATGTCCATATTGATTTTGATTTCAGCGTTTGCTTTAATAGCGAACAAACGTCAGAACTCCTATATACCAACCTTCAGATTCCAGTCGGTTTTACTGGCCGGAATATCACTGCTTGTGTCGGTCAGGGAAATGATTGCTTCAAAAAAGTTTGATGAAGTTATAATAATGTTCGTTTTAATTGTGGTCTTTAAAGTAATAATAATTCCCCGGTATATGAAAAGCACTGTTGAAAAGGTTGAGTATAAGGTTGAGAAGGATTTCTTCATCAATATCCCGCTTTCAATGATAATCTGCTGCTGTTTGGTGGTTTTAAGCTGGTATGTTATTTACCATATCGAAGGAATAACTGATAATCATGCGAAAAATTATTTAATATATTCCTTTTCAGTAGTGCTGCTGGGATTGTTTTTCATGATAAGCAGGAAGAAAGCCATCGGTCAGATAATCGGTTTTCTTGTCATAGAAAACGGTATGTTCCTTGCGGCAATGCTGACAACAGAGGGAATGCCCATGATTGTCGAGCTGGGGCTTTTCTTTGACCTGCTGACAGCCTTTATAATAATGGGTATATTTGTATTCAAAATAAATAATACTTTTGAATCAATTGATATAAACAAACTCAAGAACTTAAAAGGATGAACCCTTTAGGTCAAAAGAAAACATCTTGGAGGATGAAATGAATCTGGCATTCATAGCTATCCCGGCATTAGCGGCCGGATTAGTCTGGACAAATAAAAATAAATCTATTATCCACTTAACCAACCTTGCCGGTGCGGCAGCAATGCTGCTGACATCCATACTGGCTCTTGTTGAAGTCAACAGGTCAAAAATCATAACCACCGGAGGCTTCTTTAAGGATATTTTTTATATTGATTCATTAAGTGTGTACATATTATTTATAACCACATTGGCTTTTTTTCTGGTTTCCCTTTATTCCATAAGCTACTTCGGACAGGAACTCAAAAGAAATGTTATTACTCTTAAAAAGCTTAAATTATATTACAGTCTTTCAAATGCTTTTGTGTTATCAATGATACTGGCATTGACGACACAGAATATGGGTGTCATGTGGATTGCCATCGAGGCGACTACGCTTGCTTCGGCATTTTTAGTGGGCTTTTATAATAATAAGAGAGCTATTGAGGCAGCCTGGAAGTATCTCATCATCTGCTCGGTAGGCATTGCTTTTGCATTACTGGGTATTATTTTACTCTATTATTCATCGACTGTTGAACTTGGAGGAAACAAGGTCATTGGAATGAGCTGGAACTATCTGCTCCAGCACGCTTCGGCGCTTGACCCCAGCATACTGAAAATAGCCTTCATATTTATACTGATCGGGTTTGGCACAAAAGTCGGTTTCTCACCAATGCATACCTGGCTGCCCGATGCACATAGTCAGGCGCCGTCTCCTGTTAGTTCGCTGCTGTCGGGGGTACTGCTTAACACAGCCATGTACGGTATTATCAGAGTTATGACCATAGTTAACAAAAGTCTGGACAGCAGCAGATATACCGGAAACCTGCTGCTATTGCTGGGAATTCTTTCAGTGGGTACAGCTGCAATATTTGTCCTTGTTCAGCAGGATTACAAAAGGATACTTGCGTATTCAAGTATTGAACATATGGGCATTATTGCGATTGGCCTGGGCATTTGTACGCCTGTTGGCATATTTGCGGCAATTTACCATATTTTTAACCATGCAGTGACAAAGTCCATGCTCTTCCTGGCAACAGGGAATGTATATTTAAAATATCATACTAAAAAGATATCCAGTATAAAAGGTCTTATAAAAATCATGCCTGTAACAGGTGTTGTTTTTGCTCTGGGTGCATTTGCAATCACGGGTATGCCGCCCTTCGGAATATTCATGAGCAAATTCAATACTGTGGCTGCTGCTATTTTCTCCAAAAATTATGTAATAGCAGTATTGCTCCTTGTATTTTTAGCTGCCGTCTTCGGCGGATTTACAAAACAATTGGGCAGGATGTTCCTTGGTAACAACAACAATCCGGAAATCAACAAAGGTGAGCTGGATAGGATTGGACCA
Source organism: Ruminiclostridium cellobioparum subsp. termitidis CT1112 (assembly GCF_000350485.1). Taxonomy (GTDB): domain Bacteria; phylum Bacillota; class Clostridia; order Acetivibrionales; family DSM-1351; genus Ruminiclostridium; species Ruminiclostridium termitidis. Next base: position 1,895 of record NZ_AORV01000021.1, on the reverse strand, counting down.
GCCGTACTTATTATATTATTATGCATAACAATACTTATGGGTGTATATATTCCCGGACCTATAAAAACTCTGATGGATAACGCAACCGGTATCATTCTGGGAATGGGGGGAAAATAAAATGGTTTCCGAGGCTATATTTGAGACAATAAACAGACTGCTGAACGCATTAGTGACAGACAGCAAACTTTTGAATGAAAATGAGATCTATACCGAGGTAAGCCCTGAAAATATTAAAGCCGCCTGTCTGAATATATATACCAATATAGATTGTGTTCTCATAGATCTTTTCGGAAATGATATTTCGCCGGCAGATAATATGCAGGTATATTATACTTTTGCGGTCAGATCATCAGATACGTTGATAACTCTGTACACAAATGTTGAAAAGGCTGACATTATGCAGCTTGAATCCATTTCTAACGAAATTCCGTCTGCAGCTTTTTATGAGAGGGAAATACAGGACATGTACGGACTCCAATTTAATGCCATACCTGACAGCCGGGAGCTGGTCCACCATGGCAATTTCCCTCTGAAGGTACATCCTCTCAGAAAAGATTTTAAAGCAAATACCCGGTTGGATTTTGTAAAACGTGAGCAGGAATTCATAAGCGTACAGGGCAAAGGCGTATTTGAAGTACCTGTCGGGCCTGTGCATGCAGGAATCATTGAGCCTGGACATTTCAGGTTCAGTGTGGCGGGCGAACCCATAATAAATCTTGAGGCCAAGCTATATTATGTACACAGGGGCCTGGAAAAATTGTCTGAAAACGAAAACTATATGAAAGTATTGTTATTTGCCGAGCGTATATCCGGTGATGAAACCTATACCAACTCCCTGGCGTATTGTCAGGCAATAGAAAAATTAAGCGGGATTACCTATCTTCCTGAAAGGGCACTTTATTCAAGGGTGGTATTCGCCGAACTGGAAAGGATCTGTGCGCATCTGGGAGATATTTCAGGACTATGCGTCGACACTGCCTATATTTTTCCTGCCGGACAATTTGCGATGCTGAGACGCTGGATATTAATTTTGTGCGAGCAGCTCACAGGCAGCAGATTTTTAAGGAATTCCAACAAGCCAGGCGGATTGCGGCGTGATTTCATCCGGAGCAATGAAAAAATTATCCATGAATGCATGGACAAGCTGGAAAAAGAATTTGCAGAGACAGTAACCATTATAAAAGATAACGGAATGTTTATTGACAGGGTAGAACATACTGGAATATTAACCAATGAGATAGCAGTTGATTTAAATGTTGTGGGACCGGGGGGAAGGGCCAGCGGCATAAAAACGGATGTAAGAAAAGAATTTCCTTACGCCGCATACCGAAAACTTAAATTTAATATTCCGGAGCACTCAAATTGCGACGTCAACTGCAGAATGAATGTTAAAATAGAAGAAGTGCAGGAGTCCATATCGTTAATCAGGCAGGCCCTGGAAAAAATGCCTGAGGAGGGCACTGTTGCGGTTGAAATCAGAGAACTTAAACCTCATTCCTTTGCTTTTGGGATGACTGAAGCACCCAGAGGAGAGAATGTTCATTTTGTTATGACCGGAGAGAATAATACCATTTTACGATATAAAGTCAGAACTCCGTCTTTCTGCAACTGGCCGGCACTTTGCCATGCAGTTAAAACCAATACGTTAACAGATTTTCCGTTGATCAATAAAAGTTTCAATTTGTCTTATGCCGGCAACGACTTATAATATAGTTGAAACCAATTGGATTATTTAATAACTTTTTTGAGGGTACATGGCCAATTAATCTCCTTTATTCGCCTTATAGCGGATGAGGAGTGAAGAAGATTTGATTACTGTTTTGTGACCGCTATTGCGGCTTATGGAGGCTAATATGCATAATATATTAAAAAAGATGTTTCAGCACGGTACAGTT
>NZ_AORV01000020.1 GCF_000350485.1 Ruminiclostridium cellobioparum subsp. termitidis CT1112 | reverse complement strand
GAACTATACGGCCAGTGTTACAAACAGTGTATCAAGCATAGATATTACGCCGACATTGGCCTTACCATCGTTTCAAAGCCTGACAGTAAACGGTGCGGCCTCAGTGTCGGGAGCCGTAAGCACTGTGGCTCTCAAAGTTGGAGAAAACAGTATTCCGGTGGCAGTTACAGCACAAGATGGTACAATTGCTACATACACAATGGTCATCACAAGACACAGCACTGATAACTTTAACCTCATGACCACCGGCAATGCACCTTTGGGATGGACCACCACATTTGCAGGTGCAGGCACAATAACAGTGCAGGATGATCCAAGTGCTGCTGATAAGAGTGTGTTGATCAGTAAAACCGGAGGTTCAATAGGAAATAAGACATCTATGTCCAAGACGTTTACCCCATTAAGTGGTATAGTGGCAATAGAAACAAAAATCAAAAGAACGGCTACGGGAGCTTTGTGGTGTTTGCCTTATACCTATAGCAGTACTAATGCTCAGGCAGTATGTGTTTGGTTTGATACCGGCAATATTAAGGCATACAACGGAGGCTGGCAAACTTTACAACCGTTTGCGGCAAATCAGTGGTATACACTTAAATATGTAATAAATACCAGTACGGGTAAATATGACATGTATATAGACGGTACCAGGCAGGTAACCAACGGTTCGCTTAGAGGCGCTGCCACAGATATAAGCAAAATAGAATTCTATGCTGCAGATGCTAATACGGGTAGTGCGTATGTGGATATGGAAATTGAGCCATATTTATTTAATACATTAAGTAGTTTGGAAATAAGTCAAGGGACTTTGTCACCGGCATTTGCACCCGATATTATGAACTATGAAGCAAGTGTTGCAAACAATGTATCAAGCATAGATATTACACCAACATGGGCAAATTCATCAGATTACAAGAGCATGCTTGTAAACGGCGCAGACTCAGAGTTAGGAGCTGTAAGCAGTGTGAATCTTGCGGTTGGAGTAAACAGTATCCCGGTGGTACTTACAGCACAGGATAATACTACAACTACATACACAATAAACATCACGAGAGCAGCAGCACAGCAAAGCAGCGATGCAACATTAAGCGGTTTGGAAATAAGTGAAGGGACGTTGTCACCAACATTTACATCAGATACCAGGGATTATACGGCAAGTGTTGCAAACAGTGTTTCAAGCATAGATGTTACGCCAACAGTGACCTCTTCAGTATATCAGAGCCTGACCGTAAACGGTGTACCTGCAGAGTCGGGTGAGGCAAATTCTGTGGAGCTTGCCGCGGGAGTTAACAACATACCGGTAGTAGTCACAGCGGAAGACGGCACAGTTGCCACATATACCATAAGCGTTACAAGAGCAGCGGAGCAAACCGGTGATGTGAGATTAAGCAATCTGGAAATAAGTCCGGGAACTCTGTCACCGGCATTTACATCGGATAATATGCTCTATGAAACAAGTGTTGCCAATGATGTAACAAGCGTGGAAATTACTCCCGAAGCTTCAGAATACGGAAGCCTGAGTGTAAACGGTGTACCGACGGTGTCGGGAGCAGCAATCAGTGTGGCGCTTGCTGTGGGAGTTAATAATATTCCGGTGGTAGTTACGGCTCAGGATGATACGGCTTCCACATATATTATAAGTGTTACAAGAGAAGCAGCTGAGGTTATTCCAGTTACCGGAATAACCGTTACTCCGTCAACCGTAAGCGATTTTAGAGTTGGATCGGCTGCTCAACAGCTGGCTGCAGAGGTAACTCCCGGAAATGCAACTAATACAAACGTATTGTGGAATTCAAGTAATTCATTAGTTGCAGCAGTTTCGGCAAGCGGTGTAATAACGGCGGTTGGGCCAGGTACAGCAATAATAAAGGCGACAAGTGTATCGAATAATGATATCTTCGGGGAATGTACGGTGACTGTATTACCGGCAGAAGGCAACAATGGCGGTAACAACGACAATGGCGGAAATAACAATAATAGTGGTAACAACAACAATGGCGGTAACAATAATAATAATGGAAACAGCAATAATGGCAGTAACAACGGAAATGACACATTGGAGGTAACTCCGGTACCGGCGGTTTCTTCCAAGCTGGAAGTTAAACCGGTATTGGGACCGGACAAATCCGCAAAGGCGGCAGCAGGTATTAACGACCTGCAAAAGGCTATTGGGGCGGCCGAAGCCGACAGCGCGGGAAATAAAACAATTACTGTGAATGTTGCCAGAGTGGAAGGCGCCGACAGGTACATACTTGAGCTCCCAAAGTCAATACTGGCGGCTGACACCGCTGCTGTCAAAGTTAAAATAGAAACTCCCATGGGAACAATTGTCGCTCCGGGTAACATGTTAAAAACCGGAGAGATAAGTGGAAGTAACGTACAGTTAACTATAGGATTTGCAGACAATGCCGCATTAAACGGAGATTTGAAACAGAGTATCGGAAGCAGGCCTGTTATAGAAGTTAATGCTTCGGTGGATGGAAGGGATTGCGAGTGGAGTAGTCCTGAGGCGCCCATAACAGTTTCCATGGATTATAAACCAACAGATGAAGAACTTGCAAATCCCGAGCACATAACTGTATGGTGCATAGACCGAAACGGAAACACGGCTGCAGTACCGAGTGGAAGGTATAATCCGGCAACAGGACAGATAACCTTTACAACAACTTACATGGGCAGGTTTGCAGTAGCATATGTCAATAAGACCTTCAGTGATATCGGAAGGTACTCATGGGCAAAGAATAAAATAGAAGTAATGGCAGCAAAGGGTATCATAGAAGGAACTGCAGAAACAACTTATGAACCTGAACAAAGTATTAAGAGAGCGGATTTCATTAAGTTTCTTGTAAAGGCTTTGGGACTCAGTGCAGAAATAGACGGAAACTTCGGTGACGTAAAGACAGGCAGCTACTATTACGAAGCAGTGGGTATAGCTAAAAAGCTGGGAATCACAAAAGGTGTGGGGGATAATAAGTTTGATCCCCTGGAGCCAATATCAAGACAAGACATGATGGTACTGGTGGAAAAAGCACTCAAAATAGCCGGAAAGCCGGTAGAAGCAGGTTCTGATTCGGACCTTGCGGCGTATAAGGATGCGGCAAAAGTATCAGGGTATGCAGCAGACGCTGCAGCGGCGCTGATAAAAGACGGAATAATCGGCGGCAACGATAACATGATTAATCCAAAAGCTCAGTTAACCAGAGCAGAGGCCGCAGTTGTAATTTATAATCTCTATAACAAATAAAAATCTGAAGTTACGTGAAGCAATATACGGCACACTTATGTCAGCCCGGCATTTCAATAAATGCCGGGCTGATCGGCTGCCAAAAACAGCACTGGCGAAGACCACACCATTATGTCTAAAATGAAAACAGCTTCGCTTGAGGTTATAATAATTCTAGTATATTGGAGGTATTTATGAGCGGATTCATTTTAAGCGCTTTTGCAGATGAAATCGATCCCATGCTCACGACCCAGATGAATATTCTGGACAAGCACGGTATCAAGTATATCGAAATGCGCGGAGTCAATAAAAAGAACCTGGTGGAGCATACTCTGGAAGAAGTGAGGGAGATCAAAAAACAGCTGGATGAAAAGGGTTTTAGAATATCGGCTATTGGCTCGCCCATCGGTAAAATCAAAATAACGGATGGATTCGAATCCCATCTTGGACTTTTCAGACATACTATCGAAATCGCAGGGATATTGGATACGAAGTATATACGGATGTTCAGTTTCTTCATACCGCGGGGCGAAAAACCTGAATCGTACAGGGACGAGGTCGTGGGGCGCTGGCGCAGATTTGTGGATGCGGCAAAGGGGACGGGACTGACACTGCTGCATGAAAACGAAAAGGATATTTACGGGGATACGCCGAAACGGTGCCTTGACCTGCTGGAAACGCTGGATTGTAGTTATGTAAAGGCTGTATTCGATCCGGCCAATTTTGTACAATGTGATGTGGAGGCTTATCCTGAAGCCTATCAGCTGCTGAAGAAACACATTGCTTATATACATATAAAGGATGCGCTCTACAAGGACCACAGCGTTGTACCCTCAGGACATGGAGACGGAAAGGTGAGAAGCATACTGACAGAGCTTAAAAAACAGCGGCTTTGAGGGCTTTCTTTCCCTTGAGCCCCACCTTGCGGATTTTAAAGGCTTTACGGCTCTTGAACCAAATTCGCCGGCAAACAGGTTACCGGAGGGAGGGCCGAAACAATTTGCCGTTGCGGCTGAGGCCCTTAAAAAAATATTGTCTGAAATATGAATAATTGGCGAGGGAAATATGCCGTCAATATACTTTAGTAGCTAAAGTATATTGACGGCATATTTTATAGGAGCTATAATAAATTCGTAGGTAAAACTAAAATGAATATTGAAACACTGTGAATATAATGGTTTTGGATATGTTTTAGTGATGAAGCAATTCGGAGGAAGGGACGAAAATATGGAATGTAAACTAATTGGCGGCTTGCTTGATATTGTCGGCATTGTCGTGGAGGAACAGAGACGTCCGCGAAAATATAATGAAACCCATCTGTTATATCATGCAGAGATGAACCTGATTGAGGCAATCCATGAGAATCCCCAGGCGAATGCTCGTATACTGTCGGAAATTTTGGACATCACACAGGGCGCAGTTACACAGGTTACTGGCAAGCTGTTCAAAAAGAAGCTGATTGAGCAGTATACCATGCCGGGGAACAAAAAGGAGAAGTATTACAGGCTAACCACGGAAGGTGAGCGGATAAGGCGGGGGCATCAGGAGTATCACAAGGAAGCGAATCAAAAATTATGCCAGTATTTTTGCTCTCTCAGTGATGCCGATGCCAAAGTGATTTTTGACTTTTTGGAAAAGATAAAAGAATGTATGCCGGTCAGTGAATTTGCCTGCCGGTCGGATGCTGGCTGCAGGAGCAGCGTGGAGAGAAAGAAGGAATGAGCATGCTTACAATTTCAGGATTAAAAGCCCGCGTGGGGGATAGCGATATTCTCAAGGGACTTGATTTGACAATAAATGCCGGTGAAACTCATGTCATCATGGGGCCAAACGGCGCGGGGAAATCCACGCTGGCCAATGTCATCATGGGGCACCCGGATTATGTGGTGACACATGGCAGCATCGTATTTGACGGTGAGGACATCACCGACGCCAAAACGGATGAGCGGGCAAAAAAGGGACTTTTTATGACCTTTCAAAATCCCGAAGAAGTTGCCGGCATCACAGTTGAAAGCTTTTTACGGACGGCACGGTTTGCTGTCACGGGCAAGAGCGAACGGGCGTGGGACTTTCACAAAGAGTTGCTGACGCTCATGGAGCGTCTGGATTTTGACGAGAGTTATGCCGCACGGCATCTGAATATTGGGTTTTCGGGCGGCGAAAAGAAGAAAAACGAAATATTGCAAATGCTGGCGCTTCACCCAAGGCTGGCAATTCTGGACGAAACCGATTCCGGACTGGATGTTGATGCAGTCAAGACGGTGTCAGAAGGTGTGCGGGGCTATAAAAATGAAAAAAACGCATTGCTGATTATCACCCACAGCACGAAAATTTTAGAAAATATTAAGGTGGACGCCGTTCACATTTTGGTTGACGGTCAGATTGTCAAAAATGGCGGCGCTTCGTTGATTGACGAGGTGAACCATAGCGGATTCACGGCTCTCACCCCCTCCAAATCAATCGAGGGGGTGTCGTGATGGAGCGAAAAAAAACACAGGTTGCGGAGATCAATCGCAGCGCCTACGATACCCCGAACCCGGAAAACGCTGCGTACAAGGTATCGAAAGGTCTGACCGCCGAAATTGTCACCGATATTTCCTCGGGAAAGAACGAGCCGCACTGGATGTTGGAGCATCGTTTACGTTCCCTTGAGGTTTACGGGCGGACTTCTTTGCCAAGCTGGGGGCCGAGCCTCCATGAACTGGACATGGATCAGGTTGTGACCTATGTGCGTCCGAATACCGGGATGACAAATGATTGGGACGAGGTTCCCGACGAAATAAAGCAGACCTTTGACCGGCTGGGCATCCCAGAAGCGGAGAAGCTATCCCTCTCCGGCGTGGGGGCGCAGTATGATTCCGAGGTTGTATATCATAGCATCAAGGACGAAATGCGCAGGCAGGGTGTGATTTACACCGATATGGACACCGCCCTCCATGAGTATGAGGAGGTCGTGAGAAAACATTTCATGAAGCTGATTCCAGCCACGTCCCACAAATTCGCGGCGCTGCACGGAGCGGTCTGGTCAGGCGGTTCCTTTGTGTATGTTCCGAAAGGCGTTGAAGTCAGTATGCCGCTGCAATCCTATTTCCGGCTGAACGCGCCGGGTGCGGGGCAGTTCGAGCATACGCTGATTATTCTGGAGGAAGGCGCAAGGCTGCAGTTTATCGAAGGCTGCTCTGCGCCGAGGTACAACGTACTGAATCTGCACGCAGGCTGTGTGGAGCTTTATGTAGGCCAGGGCGCCACGCTCCGATATTCCACCATCGAAAACTGGTCGAGGAATATGATGAACCTCAATTCCAAGTGCGCGGCAGTAGAAAAAAACGGTGCAATTGAGTGGGTTTCCGGCACGTTCGGCTCCCATATAACCATGCTGTACCCCACCAGCATTTTACAGGGAGAAGGCGCGAGGAGCGAGTTTACAGGTATCAGTTTCGCAAGTGCCGGGCAAGAATTGGATACCGGTACAAAAGTTGTCCATGCTGCGCCGAACACATCCTCAATGGTGAGTTCAAAGTCTATCTCCAAAAACGGCGGGAAGGCGATTTACCGCAGTGCCATTACCGTTCTGCCCGAGGCCAAAAACAGTAAATCCAGCGTAAGCTGCGAATCCCTTATGCTGGACAGCGACAGCCGCTCCGACACGATACCCGTCATGGATATAAGAAATGACGAGGTGGACATCGGCCATGAGGCAAAGATCGGGCGCATCAGCGAGGAAACGGTTTTTTACCTGATGACGCGGGGCATTGGCGAAAATGAGGCGAAAGCGCTGATTGTACGGGGTTTTGTTGAACCGATAGCCAAAGAGCTTCCGCTGGAATACGCCGTGGAAATGAACAGGCTGGTGACGCTGGAATTTGAGGGCAGCATTGGTTAGGAGGCTAAAATGGAAAAAAATATTTTGGGAAAAATCAATAGGCTGCAGATTCCCACATGGAATGCGCTGAAGATAAATGACACCTCGGTGATGATTGCACTTGAGGAGATGTCCGCTTACACGGGGAACCCGCTGCAAAAGGAATATGCGGGGATCCGGATCAGAAAGGAAGCCCCGGCTGAGCTTCGGGGGAGTGCGCCTGCCATACTCGGCGACACTTTGGGTTATGTGCAAAGGCTATGCAATTATAAATTGCATATTACAATACCCGAGGGGTTTACGGCGAAGGAGCCGGTGATCCTGAACTTTTATCTTGACCGGGACAACGCTCTTTTGTCGGACGAATTATTCATCAGCGCTGAAGCCGGAAGCAGCGCGAGCATTATTTTACGATATATGTCGGACGGAGACTCGGACTGCTTTCATTGCGGGTATACGACACTTGACGTGAAAGCGGACTCCAGCATACGGTTGATAAAACTGCAAATGCTGGCTGAGAATCACATGGGCGTTGACGCGACAGAGGTAAATGTGGAGGCCGGCGCAAATGCCTCTGTAGTTTTAGCCGAGCTTGGAGCAAAAAAATCCGTTTCAGGCTGTAGCGTGCAGCTTGCTGGAAACAGCGCGGACGCTGACTTGGACGGCGTTTATATTGTGAACCATGAGCGGGAACTGGATATGAACTATCGCATTGAATATCGGGGTGAAAATACGCAAGGGAACATCTCACTCCGCGGCGCGCTGCTGGACAACGCCCGTAAGACGGCAAAAAGTACACTGGACTTTATCTCAGGTGCGGCAGGCGCAAAAGGCCGGGAAGAAGAAAGTGTGCTGGCACTCAGTCCCGAGGCTGTCAATCTTTCAGCGCCGCTGCTCTTATGCGGTGAGGACAACGTGGACGGCCAGCACGCCACTACCACCGGAAAGATTGACGAGGAGAAGCTGTTTTATTTGATGAGCCGCGGCATCGATGAGAAAGAAGCGCGCAAGCTGATCGCGCTGGCATCATTCAGCTCTGTTTTGGAAAAAATTGAGCCGGAAAACCTGCGGGAAGAAATAACCGCGTCAATACAGGAGGCGTTAAACAATGCGGACTAACTATAAGGATGATTTCCCTCTACTGAAAAACAGCACAGCGGGCGGTAAGCCGCTTGTATACCTTGACAACGCGGCTACCACGCAAAAACCCGCACAGGTAATTGAAGCTGTTAAAGAATATTATGAGCAATATAACGCAAATCCTCATCGCGGCGCGTATCCCCTGAGTGAAAAGGCAACGGAAGTTTATGAGGCTGCGCGGGAAAAGGCCGCGGAGTTTATCGGCGCGGACAGCCCGGAGGAAATCGTATTTACCAAAGGAACCACCGAATCACTCAATCTTGTTGCAAGCTCCTACGGGCTGGATAACATCCGGGAGGGCGACGAAATTTTGATCTCCATTGAGGAACATCACAGTAATTTGATTCCGTGGCAGGCCGTAGCAAAAACAAGGAACGCGCGGCTCCGGTATCTTTACACCGATGAAAATGGAAAGCTGCCGCTGGAAGAAATCTCCGCGAAAATAAACGCCCGCACTAAAATCGTTGCTGTTACACAGGTTTCCAATGTGCTGGGAATCGTCAACCCTCTTGGGGAAATTGTCAGAAGGGCCCGTGAAGTTGGTGCGGTCGTCGTGCTGGACGCGGCGCAGAGTATTCCGCATATGCCGGTTGATGTGCGGGCACTGGATGTGGACTTCCTGGCGTTTTCGGGGCATAAATTGTATGCTCCGACGGGTATCGGTGTCTTGTACGGGAAAAAAGAGCATTTGCGTAAAATGCAACCGCTTCTTTTCGGCGGCGGGATGGTGGACGATGTGAGCGAACAGGACGCAACTTTTGCGGAAGGCCCATCAAAATTTGAAGGCGGTACGCAAAATGTGGAGGGCGCGGTTGGCCTGCACGCGGCTATTGATTATCTGGAAGGCATCGGCTATGAACGGATTGGACAGATTGAAAGTGAACTGACGCAATACGCGCTTACACGGTTTCATTCCATTCCTCATGTTACAGTTTATGGCAAGGAAAGCGGAAATAACCGCGCAGGCATCATTTCCTTTAATATTGACGGAGCGCATCCGCACGACGTATCGACGATACTCAGCGCGGACAATGTGGCGATACGGTCAGGACACCATTGTGCTCACCCGCTTATGCGGCATATGGGAGTGAACGCTACCTGCCGGGTCAGCCTTTGCTTTTACAACACAAGGGATGATATTGATATTCTGATAGAATCCATATGCAAAGTCAGGGAGGTGCTGGGACTTGAACTTAAATGAGATTTATACGGAAGTTATTACCGAGCATAGCACATCCGCGAGAAACCGCAGGCATCTGGAGCAGGCCAGCGTTACCCTTGCGGGAAAAAATCCAAGCTGCGGCGATGAAATAGAACTGGAGCTTCTGGTCAGAGATGGGAAAATTGCGGACGCTTCTTTTACCGGTGTGGGGTGCGCGATTTCACAGGCGTCGGCTTCTATGATGATTGATCTGGTCAGGGGTAAATCCTTACCGGAAGCGAGGCAGCTCGCAGAATTATTTACCGCGATGATACAGCGTAAAGTAACAAATGACCGGGATTTGGAGCCGCTTGAGGAAGCCGCCGCGTTAAAAAGCGTTTCCAATCTGCCTGCACGGGTCAAATGCGCAGCTATGCCGTGGCACACCCTTGAAACAGCCATAGAGGGTTTATAGTATTAAGTATTATCAATTAGATGAAACAAACTTCTCATAGCTATTTTTTAGGCCAATATTTTATAGTAGCTCTAAAATATTGGCCTCCCTCTAAAATTACTTTTTTTGAATAAATAATGTACCGTCCTCAGATAATTCAGCATAAAACACCTGTTTTATGGCTGTAATGCCCTGTTTGGACAGTTCTTGCGTAAGCCATGCTTCTGTTTTCCCAAACTCCAAAAGATTTTTTGCTATTAGTTTTCCGTCGGTAATCAACTCACCTGGCAAATGGGATGGATTTTGTGGCTGCAAACCTATGTTTTCCAATAATACTGATTGTTTAGGGGCTTTTTTAACAATGCTCAATTCGCCGTGGGGCTCCAGGATAGCATACCAAACATCCCGGACAGTGAATACATCCTTTTCACGCAATAGCATAGTTAAGTCATCCATGTTCAGCCGCATTTTGCGTAACTCTTTGATTTGAATTTCACCACGCTTGATTACAATGGTGGGTTCACTATCCAGCACGACTCGCATAAACGGGATTTTTAATCCGACATATTCTACTACAAAACTGAAAATACCCCAGAGTGTCACACCTATGATCTCTTCCACGAACTCAACACCGCCATGAATAACCATTTCGCCAATCATGCTGCCGAGAGTGATTCCGGTAATATATGTGAATATGGTCATCTGACTGAGTTGCTTTTTGCCCGTGAGGCGTGTAAACAGTAATAGAATTGCGAAACCGATTAATGTTCTGGCGGCCGCGTTTAAGAGCTCGTTCAAGATAAATCACCTCTTAATGGTGATTATGCCCAAAATCGAACGACGGTATTCTTTTGAGAATGTCCAATATCGGCTGCTGTTTCTATACTAAAGCCTCTTATTTACCCGGGCTTGAGCGTTTTAGTCTTTGGAAGTTATACTGATGTCCATCGTAGAAACCTCACATTTTTGATGAAAAAAGAAAATAAAAAGATTAGAGTTGCTGCTTATTGTCGCGTCAGTACTTTTGGATAGACTCATTTATGCAGTTTGGAGACTTAGATAGAAACTTACAGAGAACGAGAGATTAATATATGCATTTTGAAAATGAAACTAAGATTTAATCAATGTAAATATGGAATTTAAAAAGGGTGATATTCTGAATTGTTTTTGTGTCCCAAATATCTTTCGCGCAGCCTCTGCCTGCCCCAGAACAATTACAATTTCACCATCTACAGGTATATCCGATAAAACTCTTATGCTTTGTGAATATATCGATTTTACAAATGATGAATCCCAAGATAAAAGGATGTTTCAGAATCGCTGAAGAGGTGGTATGATAGTTATCAAAAGAATGCAGGTAAATGGATAAATGCTTTGAAACTTCTGGATTATTGATATATAATGGAGGTCGGTAATATTTGATAAGGTTATTATTTCTGAGGATGAAAAAACTAGTGATAATATTAAATAAAAGGAAGGAATCAAAGATATTGGTTTGAAAGAAAAGATGATAACAACAGTAAGCGAATAGCAAGACTTCAGGGTAAAGAATGGGGTTGGAGGTGGTGGCTTCGGTCGTCTGGCCGCGTTAATGTAAAAGCCGTGTACATATTCGGAACTGACGGTAATATAGGTATTCAAGGCAACAATATATTGAAAGGCAATATCAGCGATGGCAAATGTACAGGAGGCGTCCGTCCCGCTTTGTGGCTAAAGCCTGAATTGTAAATCTTAAGCTACGTTTCAAGTGGTTTGACTATAGTTACAGCATAAATTAAATATAATTTAAAGGAGAATTAAAATGAGCAAATACGAAAACGCGATGAAACTTATGGAGGAACGTTGCGGAAATGGTAAAGAAGAAGTTATTGCCCTTGCGACAATATCACTATTTCCGAACGCTTACGGTAATCCCCGCCCTGCTGTCCGTATGGTTTGTGCTTATTATGAAGATGGTGTATTTTATGTTTCTACCGACGCAAAAAAAAATAAAACGCTGCAAATTGAGAAGAGCAACGAGGTTTCCGTCAGTGGGTTAGATTGGTACGCTTTCCATGGCACAGCTGAAAATCTCGGTTGGGTTAAGGACGAGAAGAATGCGGAAATCAGAGCGAAATTTAAAAGAATCTTCGACTGGTTCGATGAAGTTGGTGACGAAGACAATCCGAACTCAATCGTTCTGCGTATCACCCTTACAGAGGGTACTATTACTGACAACGAAAAAAAATACGGTGAACGGCAGTATGAAGTTGATTTTATCCATAAAATGGCGAAGTAAATAAATTTAAAATATAGCAACGAATAAGTAAGGCATCCTATGCCCAAGTTTTGTAGTGTGCTTTGCTTATTTTTATTATGAGTTCACATTCACCGTCATCTGTATTACTATAAATTCAAACTATATTAACGAATGAATCCTTCCGCTAAAGCCCCACAGCTTCAAAAGGCATCTTTATTGACTGTTCAACACACGTTGAAACAATAATGATGATGACGAAATGTGGTTTTGAAGTGAAAACTGAGCAAAAATAGGCCGAAAAAATAGATAGTGCGTCATCCTCAGTCATTTCATCTTTTTTGAGACTATTGGCACATACAGGTCTGCAGTGAGTACTCCCTGATTATAATAGTAATATTCAATATCGTGAGTACCGGCATGCTCATATTCTGATTCAATAAGCCATACCGAATATATATAATCCCAGGTCTTTTGCACACTTTCGGTTATTGGGCCAAGGGTCTTGAAAACAGCATAAAACGAAGGGGCCAGTCTATATAGCTCCATATTCTCAGGGACATGGCTTGTGGAATTCACTTCATGGCCTATCATATACTCAAAAACTTCTCCGTCAGAAAATATGCAAACGCCCATACATTCATCTGCAAACTTCCGCTCTGTAATTTTTTCACCTTCCTTTTCGCCATGCCACTTATTCCACAGCAGCGGTATGTCCTGAAGGTTGCTCCCATCTGCCTTCATTTTTGACTTTCTGCCTGCTATGTATCTCTCAGGAAGCTTCCTATATAGGGGAGATAAACCCTCTTTCATTAGTTTATAATTAAACATCATGTAATCGGAATTCATCGGCTCCCTTATACAATAGAGCAACTTCCTGTTTCGTACTTCAGAGGGATTTCTTCCATAAACTTTTTCAAAGGCTCTGCTGAAGGCTTCCCTTGATTCATAGCCATATTTTATACCTATGTCTACAATAGGCCTGTCGGTACATACCAGCTCCTTTGCCGCCTCCGTTATTCTTCTTTTCCTGATATAGTCTTTGAGAGAATCTCCTACTGCACTTTTAAAAATACGGTGGAAGTGATAAAGAGAGTAGCCTGCTTCCTTTGCGATATAAGATAAATCAATTTCCTCATATAAATGACGCTCAATATAATTTATAGCTTTTTCCAGGGAATATATATAGGACATATAAACATCACCTTATCCGTGGCTAATTGTAACTTCACTAAAATTCTCAGGTACTTTAATCTTATCATTGGTTTGGACATACTTGTACAGGGCTTCAAAATTATTATCGACATTTACGGCAAGCATGGATAAGTCATCCATAACCTTATAGTCTCTTTCTGTCCATTCTTCCATGGGAAGGCTCTTATATCCTTCCCACCAATCCCAGGGCTGCATAGGTACCTTAAGTAATGAATTGGCATCAAGAATTAGATTACATCTTAAATAATCATATCCCCACCATTTAAAAATTCCGAACAAATCAGGATTAAAGATTCCTTCCCGACACCACAACCAGGCTTTTGGAGCAGTTATAAAATAATTCTCACTTACATCCAGAGGATCAAAAGGAAGCTCAAGTGTTTTTTGCTGAAGAGCATCCAGTTGCGCATCCACCATTAACCACTTTTTCTTCTCTTCATTCCAATATTCAAGTACCCAGTGGTCGATATACTTGTCTTTTTCAAAGTAGCTTGCAAAGCCGCATCTTGCTCTGGCAGGCACACCGGCTTCACGGCAAAGTGCTGCAGCAGCTACCGAAAAGTCACGGCATATGGATATCATTTTATTTTCATTTGTTCTATGCTCGGACACATGAGTGAAACCCAGCTCATTCAAAAAAATAAGTTTCTCTTCGAAGCTCCGCAGAAACGGTTCCTTCTTTCTTTCCTCGCTGAGTTCCAACCCGTAAGCCTTGCTCCAATGCTGATGCAATAGAATATTTTGTACGTAAGAGACAATAGTTCCGATATCCTTTGGTATATCCGTAACCATGTGTTTCATGGTTTTAATTTCTGTCATAATATCATGCTCTTTATAAAGCTTAAGAGTATCTTTCATTTACAATCACTCCTTTTGCGTTCTTTCTCTGCAATAATATAATTATAATGTACTATTCAATAATGATGGGTGACATTTTGTGCGGTTTATAAAATATCTGCCGCCGGTTGAAGAAAGTCCCGGGTGCAGGATTTACTGCATGTCAGTTCTGCGGGGCAGCTGCTCTCGGTATTCCAGGGGAGTTAACCCTGTCAGCTCTTTGAAAACCTTGCAGAAATACTTGTCATTTTCAAAGCCTGTTTCGGCAGCAATTTCATAGTTCCGCTTCAGCGGGTTTGACAGAAGCTTTTTTGCTTTCTCAATTCTTAGTTTCTGAAGATACTTGACGAAAGAATATCCCGTTTTCTTCCGGAAAAGAGAACTGAAATAATTACTGTTCATTGACACCTGATTTGCAACCATGTCAAGACTTATATCCTTGTTAAAATTTTTCTCCATATATCGGATGGCATAGCCTATCGTGCTATTATCACCGGTCTCCTTATACAGCTTCCGGTCTGTTTTTATTATCCTGCAGAGCATTTCTTTCATTTTATTTCTTAATTCCATAATAGAGTCTGAGGTTTGGTACAAGTAATCAATGTCATCAATGGAGTCTTTGCACATATGAAAATTGTTAAAAGAGTCTCCGAAAAATTTTGATACATATAAAACCAGGTTTTTCAAGGTATTGATAATAAAATCGGGTGTCAGGTTCTGATTTTTTAAAATAAAACTGAACATTTCATCCACAGATTTATTTAAGTCGGTCAGGTCGTTATCTGCCAGATTAGTACTGATTTTGTCATAATAGACAGCAGGAACCCTGAGCTGAGCTGCGGTCTGGAAAGAGTCGGAATGGCACAGCAGGGGAGAATCCCACATAAAGAGTCTGTAATCAAGCGCTTTCAGTGACTGTGCTGCTAAAACAGGCAAAGCTTCCACATCTTCCATCCACTGGCTGGAGCCGATAAATATTTTTTTATCAAAACCGTCAGAATTAATTCGGTCGGGATTGTTACGGATTTTTTCCATAAGCTCCCCGGCAGTGGCTTTTTCAAGGTTTAAAAGACACATAATATGACCGTATTTTGATGAAAAAGAATAAATGGACAGATCCATGTCCTCCAGATAAAAATGCAGCTTCTGCATTATTGTATTCTTACTGGTATCACTGTCGGCCACTCCGTTACTGATGTGGAAGGTAAATACCAGAAAGCCTTTTTTGAGAAAGGCTATTTTGGAAGAACTGAAAACTTTAGAAATATCCACTTTTTTATATTCGTTATTAAGCACTTCTTTAATTATCTTTTCCTGCAGCAAGCTCAGTGTTTTAATATAGATATTTTTATTAACAGTCTGCTGTCTTTCCTCATCCAGCTGGGAAATGATACCCGATAGAATATCGTTTAATTTCTCATTTTTAAAAGGCTTCAGAAGGTAATCGGTTACACCGTACTGGATAGCTTTCTGGGCATATGAAAACTCTCCGTAACCGCTTAAAATTATGAATTTTATATTCTTATCAAATTTACGGATGATTTCAACCAGTTCCAGGCCATCTATATTGGGCATTTTAATATCTGTAATTATGATGTTGGGACGGTTTGAATGAAAGATATCCAATGCTTCTTTTCCGTCACGGGCCTCGTCAATTTTTGATATTTTCAAATTCATATTTGATATTATTTTCTTTAAACCTTTTCTGACAATATCTTCATCATCGACAACCAGAACCTTGTACATGGTATACCTCCAACTGAATGAATAGTAGTATTAAATAAGCTTAAATCAAATCTGCTCTGTATATGGAAAGGAAAGAAAAACTGTAGTCCCGTATCCCGGCTGTGATTCTATATCAATTCCGTATTTATCCCCGTATTTGAGTTTTATTCTGTTATTGATGTTTGTAAGTGCCAGTCCATGACCGCGCCCATGGAGAATTCTCTTCTGGTCGGGATTATTCAGGCATTTCCTTATCTGCATAATCCGATTTTCAGATATTCCTGAACCGTTGTCACTTACCATGATAATAATATCCTCATCCTTTGTTACGGTATTTATTTTAATAAGTAAATCATCGGTACGGTTTATATAGCCATGGAATATACTGTTCTCAATAATTGGCTGAATGATCAGGTTTGGTACTCTATAAAGCATGTGAGCAGCCTCAATTGAGTAAGTTACCTTCAGCCGGTCATTCAGCAGCAGTTTCTGTATATTTACATAATCCCGGGTATTTTCTATTTCATCTTTCAGATAAACCATATCTTCTGATTTTGTCAGATTATACCGCATAAGATTGCCCAAGGATGCTATGGCATCGGAAATCTTGTGCTGCTCCTCTATTTCTGCCATCATTTTTAAAACCTCAAGGGTATTAAACAGAAAATGTGGATTGATTTGCATCTGCAGGGCAACAAGTTCAGCTTCCCTCTGTGCGATCTCGGATTTGTAGACCTTGTTGATCAAATCATTGATTTTTGCAGACATTACATTGATATTTTCGGCTAATTCGTTGATTTCATCCCTGCCGTTTACAGGAATATGGATGCTGAAATCCTGATTCTGAATTCTATGGACTGCATTGACCAGACTCTTAACTTTTTTCACCAGAATGCCTGATAGTAAATAAGCAATGGCTGTAAGCACTCCGATGCTTAATACCAATATGAATATAAACATATTTCTTGCGTTGGAAAGGTTCTGTGTAATTTCCTCAGAAGGTATGACACCGACAATATAGCAGTTAAGTTTATTTATTTTTAAATAGCTCACAGAATACCGGGTGCTTTCAATTTTTACAGTTGAATGCCCGCTGTCGTTAGAACCTTCGAAGACAGAAGAATCCATATTCTGAACAATACCTGCACTTAAGTCAGGGTGATTGGACTGAATAATTTCTTTGTTTGAATTTACAATAAAAGTAAAACCGGAATGTCCTATGGGTGTTTCATTCAGCTGTCTGAAGAGGTAGGCAGGGGTTATTTCAATTTCCAGATAGGCATTGCCGGCGGCATTTGGCAGAACTATGGGATAGAACAGTGAATATACCTTCTGTGTTGATTTTTGAGTGTAGTTTTGATGTATCCTGTGATAATCTTCCCAGTAAGGAGTCAGGTTTTGTGTACCCTGTCTCATTTTGCCGAACCATACTTCCTTATCGTATTTCTGAGCCGGTGAAAAAAGGTAAAAGGAGGATATATTCTGATTGTAGGTATAATATCTAAGTTCGGAAATGCCCGGATTTGTGGTAAGCCACCAGGATACAAGAGGCTGCACATTGTTTTTAACAAATAAAACAAATTCACTGTCCTCAGTATAAAAGTCATTAAAGAAATCGTTTATAAGTGAATTTTGAGATATATTTTGAGCTACCTTTTCAAATTCCTCAAGTTTTTTATCAATATTGGATTTTTCCTGATTTAATCTCTGGTCTATCATTGACTCGGTTTTCTGGCGCAGGGATAAAACCGCACTTGAATAGAAGTACACACCTCCAAGTACGGTGGGAATAAGTAAAAGTACTATATATGAAAGCATAAGCTTTTTTTTGAAACTTAAATCATGAAAAAAATTTATGGCTTTATTCATTTGAAATCACCTGTTTTTAAGTCTTGGGTTCCATGCTTATATCTTAACGGCTAACGGATTTCCATACAACAGTAATGTGAGATTTTTATAATAAATCTTAAAATAATCTACTGTTTTAATATTTTTGCGTTGCTATAATTTACTTGAAATTGAACAGAAAATATTTGTGAGGTACTAAATTGGATAATTCATTGGTAAAAAAATTCAGAAATCAAATTCAGCTTCAATTAATGACTCTGCCTGGTATATTATTTTTGGCAATCTTCTCTTATATTCCAATGGCAGGAATTCTTATCGCCTTTAAGGACTACAATATCGGAAGCGGTTTTTTCGGCAGCAGTTGGGCAGGATTGAAGTATTTCAGGGATATGTTCTCTGATCCCATGTTTATGCAGTCTGCCGGAAATACACTTATTTTAAGTTTATACAATATAGTTATCGGGTTTCCCATCCCTATAATTCTTGCTTTGATTCTTAATGAAATTCCGGGGCGCAATTTAAAAAAGATAATCCAGACCAGTGCATATTTGCCTTACTTCATATCCTTTGTAATTGTAGCCTCCATGTGGATAACCTTTCTTGATCCGAAGGGCTTTGTAAATGACTTTCTTATGATGACCGGAATTATTCATGAGCCTATTGAATTCTGGACCGAGCCTAAATATTACAGGATGCTTTCTACCCTGGTCAATGTGTGGAAGTCAGCCGGCTACAATGCAATCATTTACCTTGCGGCTATAGCAGGTATAAACCAGGAAATGTATGAGGCCGCTTATGTGGATGGTGCAGGAAGGATGAGACGTATTTTCAACATTACCTTGCCAAACATGTCAGGTGTTATTTCGATCATGTTCATACTCGGAATCGGCGGTTTGGTCAGAGGCAGCCTGGATACTTCGGTTCTGCTGGGAAGTCCTTTTAACAGCAGCGTATCATACGTGGTTGAATATTATACCCTTGATATGGGCCTGAATCTGGGCAGATATTCCTTTGCTACGGCAGTGAGCTTATTTCAGTCTGTGCTCTCACTTATCCTGGTCTTTGGAACCAATTGGCTTACAGGTAAAATAAACGGTAATAAAATTATCTAGCTTTAAAGGAGAAGAAATTGTATGAATAAATTGAAAATGACGAAGGAAGACCTTGTGGTGAACACAATAGCAATTGTTTTAGGACTTTTTGTACTTATAATCACACTTTATCCTTTCTATCTGTGCTTACTCAGGTCTTTCAATGAAGGACAGGATGCGGCAACAGGCAACCTGTTTTTTCTCCCGAGAAAATTCACTCTCATGAATTATTATATAGTATTATCTGACAATGCACTGATACGCTCCTTTGCTGTCACAATACTGAGGACTGTTATAGGAACATTATCCGGGCTTTTCTTTACTTCCATGGTGTCCTACGGTCTTTCGAAAAAAAATCTGCTTTTCAGAAAAGGCTATTCCTACATGGCGCTTATCACCATGTATTTCAGCGGAGGGCTCATACCCGGATATCTGCTCCTGAGAAATCTGCATCTTTTGAATAACTTCCTGGTTTACATTATTCCGGGACTGTTCAGCTATTATTATGCACTGCTCATTATAGCTTTCTACAGGGAATTGCCCGATGAGATCGAAGAATCTGCAAAAATAGACGGAGCAGGAGACTTTTATATCTTCGTAAGAATCATTTTTCCGCTGTCAAAACCGGTATTGGCAACAATCGCCCTGTTTCTGGGTGTGAATCACTGGAATGACTGGTTTACCTCAGCTTATTATATAAGCGATCAGAAGCTGTGGACCATGCCCACAATACTCATGCGCGTTTTATCCGGGGTTGAAGGACTTAACAAAATCAACGAAATGAAGGGCTCGGTCAGCGGTATGAACATGGGGACGCTGAATTCTTCAAGCAGTGTAACTCTTGAGTCCATAAGATATGCCACCCTCGTTGTAACTGTGCTGCCTATTATTCTGGTATACCCGTTTTTACAGAAATATTTTGTAAAGGGCATGCTGGTGGGGTCAATTAAAGCATAATAACTATATTCGGATGGAATGCAATGCTTTATTATATACAGGGGGAGGATGTGTAAACGGATACTGTCTGAAGCATTTAATACAATATAATTGTAAAATATATAAGGAGGATTTTATCATGAAAACAAAGTTAACCAGAATTCTGGCTATAATTACCTGCGCAGGTATGTTATCAGTAATGGCAGCTGGATGCGGTGATAAGCAGACTGCAGCAGAAACCAGTGCAAGCGGACAAATTTCTGCAGGTCAAAGTACTGCGGCGGCCGATCCGGACAAAATGGACTGGCAGTTGGATACATCTCCTGTAACACTGAAGGCATATAGTGACCGCAGCTGGTTTGGTGACTGGAGCGATCCGGTGGCTCGGAATATCACAAAAAAGACTGGAGTTACACTTGATACAAAGGTTCCGGTAAAGGACGAAACAACTGAATCAATAAATCTCATGATAGCAAGCAATTCCTTTCCGGATGTGATGTTCCTCAATGGAGACATCTCAAATCCGTCAATCAGTTCATTACTTAAGCAGAACTTTTTATACAGTGTTGATGATTTAATGGATCAGTACGCACCAAAGCTTCGTGATATTCTCAACAACGAAGTCGGTCCCGAAATTCTCAATAATTTTAAATACACCGACGGAAAGAACTATGTTCTTTACTATGGATATAATACTCAATTGGTATCGGATATAAAAAACCAGATGAATCAATTGCTTCCTATCTGGCTTTCGAGATTTAATGTAAGGACCGACTATTTCGATGAGGCTGGAAAACCTGATACTACAACTCCAGAAGGATTTATGTCCGCTCTTGAACAGATGAAGGCAAAGCACCCGGATAAACTGGGATTGATAGTTCAGAATCTGGGTTGGTTTAAGACTTACTTTGGAATTGACAGTGAATATTATGTTAAAGATGGAAACATATTGTCCAACATAAAAAATCCCATTTATCTGGAAATGGTTAAATATTGTAATCAATTGTACAGTAAGGGACTTTTGGCAAAGGACGGCTTCATGAACCCGCCGTGGGACGTTTTATATTCAAAATGGACCGGAGGTGAAACAATCGGTATCATGGGCAACTTTGCAGATGATGGAAAAGCACTTGGCAATACAGGTACTACCATATTATCTTTACCTCCTTTTAAAACTTATTCATATACAATAGTTCCTCAGCCATGGATGGGAGCGGTAATACCAAAAAGCTCCAAAAATGCTGAAAGAACTATCCGTTTCCTTGAATACTGTGCATCAAAAGAAGGAAACCTTGATATGGGATATGGGTTGGAAGGCGATGCTTTCGGTTCAATTGAGGAAGGGCCGCAATATTCCATACAAAAGGATGTTAAGCATCAGTTGTTCCCTGAGGGAAAACCTGTGTGGTTCAAGGAATTCAGTGATGCATTCAACAAAGACAACAGCGGAATTGAAAACAGGTCAGGTGTGTTTAAGCATCACATAATGGACAACTGGGCAATTTATGACTGGTTCATACCCGATTGGTCCAAGGTTGATGAAAAGAAGCAGAAGTATGATGAAGAAATGAGCCCGTATGTAAATTACAAGCCTGAATACCTCTTCAATTTAGACGGAACAAGTGACGAAGTGGTTATAAAGGAAAAGGTATCAAAGCTCATAAGCGACTATGAGGTTAAGATGGTTTTTGCAAAGAGCGAGGCAGAAATGACGGCTGCGTATAATGAAATGCTGCAGAAATGCGACCAGTACAAGCTGCCGCAGCTGGAAGCGGAGTGGACCAGGCAATATAAAGCCAATATGGCAAGACTGGGTAAATAAAACACACACGGAGGCTGCCTGAAAAGGCAGTCTCCGGCATTTTAGACAACCTTCGGACTTTTAAATTGGAGATAAACTATGTATAAAAGCGTAATTAATAAAGATATTGTGAATAAAAACATTATGAATCAAAATATTATTAATGTAAGAATATATTCGGACAAAAAAATATTGAATCCGGTCTTATCTGCAGATGAAAAGGCAGTTCTTAAGGTGGAGGCTGAGCTGGAGGACGGAAGTCTTGCGGCTGCAGCCGACCTGAAAGTAGAATTTCTCTGCAGAACGAAGCACAGCAGCGGAAAGGCTGAAGTGCTGAAAGTTGATGCTGCCGGGATTGTTACGCCTCTTAACGGCGGAACTGCCTCAATTGAAGCAAGGGTTACCTATGGGGGAAAAACGTACCTGTCGGATGAACTTATGTTTGTGGTAAGGCCGTTCTACAGGGAGTACCACCAGACACTGACAATGAAAATGTTTATGGGAATGGAGGGCTGGATTGAAAACAGCAAAGACCTCACGGTTGTTCAAACCTTCCAGTCTGCTCTCGATACCATAAAAAAAATAGACTGCCTGACCAGAGGAATACCTAAAATAATATATCTGGTGGGCTGGCAGGAGGGAGGGCATGACCATATGTATCCGTCATGGTTTGAGGTAAATCATCTCCTCAGGCGTGAAGAGGATGAAACTGCATTGCAGAGCCTTAAATGGCTGATAAACGAGGCTGAAAAATATAATACTTCTGTGAGCCTTCACATTAATATGAATGATGCTTATGAAGACAGTCCGTATTTTCAGACCTATCTGGACAATGACCTGTTAGCACGTAATAAGGATGGCTCCCTGCTTACCTTCGATTTCTGGAAGGACAGGCCTATGTATTGTGTGAGTCCCACGCTGGAATGGGAAAAGGGCTTTGCTAAAAAAAGAATTGATCAATTCTGCGACATGTTTCCTGAACTATTAAAGTCACATACAATACATATTGACAACTGGGTGGTAAAATCTCATCACGACGGAGGTCCGTTAAGTCCGTACCATAATGTAACAATTGAGCAGGATGAAGAAGTCCAAAGAAAGCTGTTTCATTATTGGCGGTCAAAAGGCTTTGATGTTACTTCCGAAGGCGCAGATCATGGGAGAACAGATCCGAAGATCGGGCTTCAGCCGATGACCTGGTGGGGACTGAAATTTGATCCTATGGAAATTCCTGCATCACTATACTGCGGAGGAAGAGTTGACCGCCATGATGGAGATCCCAGATTTGGAGACAGCATGCATGGTGAAGATATCTTCCTCAGAAATTTCGGAAAACCGGATATTTTGGAGGGTTTTACCGATGAATTCTGTTCAAATACACTTATGTGGTATTATCTTAACAGGCTGGAACGCCTGAGACTTGAAAATGACGTTGTATACTACTCGGAAGGTGTGGTTGCAGGCTGTAAGGACGGAAGGGTTCTGATAAAAAAAGGTGATATGGTACTCAGAAACGGTGACATACTTTTTGTGCCTGTTCTCTGGAAGGAACAACGCGAAATCATGGCATACAGCAGAAGAACTGTGCATATCACCAATGCACTGCCGGAGGAGTGGTCCGACGTGGAAAGTGTGGATGTGTTCGGGATAACTCAAACGGGTGTCGAACCGCTGACAAAAGGCATCAGGGTTAAAGACGGCAGGGTTGAATTGCCACTGCAGGCCGGCCGAGCGGTAGTTATAATACCTGTGCAATAATTTCAATGAAATAAATGAGGAAAAGCAAATCCCTGTCAAATAAGTATTTTTGAAAGCGTTATTCATTTAACTAATTGGGGAGGATTTTTATGCAGAATAAGTTATTTTACTCAACACCGGCTGAAGATTGGCTGGAGGCTCTTCCTCTGGGCAACGGACGTATTGGAGGCATGTTTTTTGGAAGAGTACAGAAAGAGCGCATTTCATTAAACGAAGATACTTTGTGGTCCGGTTATCCCAGAGATAAAAATAACTATGCAGCGATAGATTACCTTGATTACGCCAAGAAGCTTGTAAAAGAAAGAAAATATGCTGAGGCACATGACTTAATCGAAAAAAAGTTGCTGGGTTATTGGAATGAATCCTATCAGCCTTTAGGCGATTTATATCTGGAATTTGCTTCCAAGGGTCCGGTTTCGGAATATAGCAGGGAATTGGATCTCGAGAGTGCAGCCGGCAGAGTAGCCTACACAAAAGGTGATATACACTATAGCCGTGAAATTTTTATAAGTGCTGTAGATAATGTAATGGTTATCAGACTGACAGCGGATAAAGAAAAAAAATCTGAATTTTTCTGCCGGCCTGGGCAGCCTGCTCAAACATTCTGTAAAAGGTGTTGGAGAAAATTGCATTGCACTGTCGGGACAATGCCCCGATCATGTTGAGCCTAATTATGTTGAAAATAGCAGGCAACCGGTAATATATGCGGAAAAAGGCTGCGGAATGGCATTTGAAGTTCAGACCCGGGTTGTGCTTGAGGACGGATGTGCATATACAAATGACGGTAAATTAACAGTTGAAGGAGCTACAAGTGCTACATTGATTTTAACTGTAGCCACAGGCTTCAAGGGATTTGATAAATTCCCTGAAACCCATACTAAAAAATTGGCACAGAGATGTGGAAAAATCCTTGAAAAGGCTGCCGCAAAGAGCTACCGGCAATTATACGAAGCACATGTAAAAGATTATCAGAAGCTCTATAAAAGAGTTGAATTAAATATAGGCAGCTCAAAGACGGAAAACTCCGGACTGCCCACCGACAAGAGGCTGCAGGCTATTGCACAGGGAGGAGAGGATATTGAACTCATCAATTTATATTTCCAATTTAACAGATATCTTCTAATAGCCAGTTCCAGACGCCGAACCCAGCCTGCAAATCTGCAGGGAATATGGAACTATGAAATGAGGCCTGCATGGAGCAGCAACTATACAACCAACATCAATACGCAGATGAATTACTGGCTGGCTGAAGTCTGTAATCTGTCCGAGTGCCATGAGCCTTTGTTTGATATGCTGGATGAACTGCAGACTGCAGGAAATTTGACTGCCAAAGTTCATTTTGGCCTTAATGGCTGGGTGGCAAATCACAATGTAGACCTGTGGAGAAATACTCCGCCTGTATCGGGCGATGCTCAGTATGCATTCTGGCCTATGGCAGGCGGGTGGCTTTGCGGACATTTATGGGAACATTATATGTTTAGTCAGGACAGAAGATTTCTTGAGAAAAAGGCCTATCCTATTAT
This sequence comes from Ruminiclostridium cellobioparum subsp. termitidis CT1112, assembly GCF_000350485.1. Taxonomy (GTDB): domain Bacteria; phylum Bacillota; class Clostridia; order Acetivibrionales; family DSM-1351; genus Ruminiclostridium; species Ruminiclostridium termitidis. The sequence continues at coordinate 69,896 of NZ_AORV01000020.1, read as the reverse complement.
GAAAGGTGCCGCACAGTTCTATATGGGATGGCTTGAAGAGAATGACGAAGGATACCTTGTAACACCTCTGTCAACATCACCGGAAAATAAATTCAGTTATGACGGAAAGCGTGCGGGTGTCAGTGCCGGTTGTACGATGGATATGTGCATTATATGGGAACTGTTCTCAAATTGTATTGAGGCGAGCAGTATCCTCGGCATTGATGAGGAATTCTGCAATGAGCTGAAAAAATCCAAAAACAAGCTTCTTCCTTATAAAATCGGAAAGTTTGGTCAGCTCCAGGAATGGTCTGAGGATTTTGAAGAAAATGAGACTGGCCACAGACATATTTCACATATGTATGGGCTGTACCCGGGAAACAGAGCATTTATACAGGATGACGGAAAATATATTGAAGCGTGCGCAAAATCTATTGATCGGCGTATTGAAAACGGAGGCGGTGGGACAGGATGGAGCTGTGCCTGGATAATAAGCTGCCTTGCAAGACTGAACGATGGTGAAAGGGCATACTCCTTCCTGAATAAACAGTTAAGAGAAGCAACCCACAAAAATCTGTTTGATGTTCACCCGCCGAAATCATTCCAGATAGACGGAAATTTCGGAGCAGCCGCGGCAATAGCAGAAATGCTGCTTCAAAGCCACAAAGGTGAGATAATTTTGCTGCCGGCACTTCCAAAGGCATGGGAAAACGGGTATGTAAAAGGCCTTAGAGCCAGAGGCGGTTTTGAGATAGATATCAAATGGGAAAATGGCAAAGCTGTTTCCTGCAGGATAAAGTCATTAGCAGGTAATACTTGCAGAATAAAGACAAACAGTAATGTACAGGTTTGTGATGAAAGTGAAAAGATACTTCAAAGCCGGTTCGAATACTATACAACCAGCTTTGATACTAAAAAGGGCAAAGCTTACGTTATAACAGACATAAGGTAGTCCAAAGGAAAAACTGCTTGTAACTGGCACAGGGAGTGTTGGGCAATGCCGTAATTTACCCGATAAATAGAAAATGATATAAGCGAAGGGTTATGATGGAAAATAAAAAAATTGTTGTTTTTCTCGATTCAGGTGACACACTAATTAATGAAAGTACCGAAATACGTGATGCAAATGATGTTGTAATCAGTGCGGATGTTATCCCGGGCGCCGACGCAATGGTCAGAACACTGTATGAAAAGGGATATACCATAGCTTTAGTCGCTGATGGGTTGGAACAATCCTTTAAAAATGTACTTACTCAGAACGGTATTTGTAATTGTTTTGCAGCTCTGATAAATTCTGAAAATACAGGTGTCTGCAAACCTGACGGCAGGATGTTCAAAGCTGCTGCAGAGGCCTTGGATCTGACCGAAAAGGATTTTAAACGTGTTGTGATGGTTGGGAACAACCTCGGCAGAGATGTAAAAGGTGCTAATGAGCTTGGAATCACCAGTGTTTTTATGGCATGGACTCCGAGATATCCCAGGACTCCGGCCGATGAAAGCGAAGTGCCTGACTACACTATTTACAATCCTGTTGAACTGGTGGATTTAGTAGACAAACTCAATTCAGAGTATGAGGACTGAGCTGAATATAATTAACAGGAATAAAATTTCTTAAAGGAGGAAGGCAGTTGCAGATAAATCATATCAGGCCTGAGCAGGGCTTTCATTCAAACGGCATCATTGATTTCTCCCCTGTTCTTTCAAAAATGCTGTCGGAAGTTATGGACGGTACCACTTTCACTTTTGCATCCGGTGAATATCACTTTTGGCCCGATAATGCAATAAATCGTAAGATGTTTCTCTCAAATACCGATTCTGCAAAGCATCCACAAAAAGATATCGCAATACTGATAGAAAATAAAGAAAATATTACTTTACTTGGAGAAAACACCTTTTTTATTTTTCATGGCAAAGTAATGATGTTTGCCATACTGAACTGCGATAATATAAGAATAGAAGGCATTTCTTTTGATTATGCCTGTCCGTCTACTGTTGATGTGACAGTTGAAAAAAATCAAATAACCGGTGAAAATTCAGTTGCCGAAATCTGCATTCCCCCTGTTTATTCATTTGAAACGGACGGGAAAAACGTAACCTGGCAAAGTGAAAAAAGTCCCTATTCAGGTGTTGCTTACTGGGCCGGAAAAAATGGCATGGAGCTTTCCCAGCATTATCATAGAAACAATGGATTTGTAAACAGGACTGACGAGGATCTCTTTTACAAATGCAGTTCCATAGAAAAAATAGGTTTGAATAAACTTCGCATTGTCTATGACGGTATTAGAAATTTTGAATCAGGAGACGCATTTCAGATGAGGTATACTGTTAGAGATTCCAGCGGTATATTTATCACTGAAAGCAGCAATATTGTATTCAGCAGATTAAATATAGGCTTTATGCACGGAATCGGCATCATATGCCAGTGCACCGATAATCTTGAAATAGGGCATGTAAACTTTAAGACAATAGATGCTCAAAAAACTACTGCCTCAGCTGCTGACTTTATTCAGGTTTCGGGATGCAAGGGCAGGATATGGATTCATGATTCTGTTTTTGTAAATCCTCACGATGATCATATCAACGTACATGGAACCTTTCTAAGACTGGTGAAAAATGAGGGCAGCAAAATAACCCTACGCTATTGCCATGACCAGACCCTGGGCTTCAAGTCGGTTTTTGCAGGGGACATACTGCAGTTTTATAACAGTTCCACACTTATTCCGGTCGGCCGGCCTTATACCGTCCTCAGTTCCTGCGGTCCGGACTGCGATAACCTGGATCTTATGGAGATTGAACTGGACAGAACCTTCCTTGAAACCGTCGGTAAAGCTGCCAGCGGCAATAATACATCAGAATATGATCTGGTGGCTGAAAACCTGACATGGATACCTGAGGTATTAATAGAAAACAACAGCTTTGAGGCTTGTCCCACAAGAGCCGTTCTTGTGACCGTTGCCGGAAAGGTAGTTATCAGAAACAATACCTTTGAGCACATTCTGATGGCAGGAATATTTATCTCCTGTGATGCCGGCGGCTGGTACGAATCAGGGCCTGTTAAAGATGTTCTCATAGAAAAAAACACATTTGTGAACTGCAGTTCCCATGCTGTATTGGTTGAACCAACAAATGCTGTACTTTGTCAAAACAAAAAGGTACATACCAATATCCGTATACATGAAAATATTATTAAGGGTTTTATTCCCTGTGCCTTTCAAATTAAATCGGGTGATAATATATCCATCTCAAACAATAGCATTGAGCTCCAGGATGAAGCATCTGATTTCTCAATTATTAAAAATATAAGTTCCAATATTGAGGAAAGTGACAATAAAATATATTTTTATTCTAAGACGATTCAAGCCGGTTACTGATCAGTGGCTTGCACGATGAACTCATTCTGCTCGTTGAGTCCGGGCTTTAGCCCGTCGAAGCTCTTCAGATTGCTGCAAGCAAGCCTGCAGACTGCTTTGGGCTAAAGGATAAAGGATAATTAAAGGCGGGCAGAGGGCTGATCTGCTTCCGGTTAATGGCGGTCCTCCCGCGGATATGAATGCAATACCGAATGTCATCCGGCATAAAAATGCAAAAATTGTATATTGATACTGCAAATATTGGAAAAATATAGTATAATTAGAATGGTTATTCCGAATAACCCGAGTGGTTTTTTTATAGGCTGATTGCCTGGGACATAGTAAACTCGACACAGTGAAGAATCGGAATTTGACGGGGGATGGAAAAATGGGAGTTGCATTTTTTCTTGGATTTATAATATTATTGATCATAGCTGGATTGATGCTTATTTCACTAATAATTGGTATCATTCTGCTTATTGCCGGAAATATAAAGAAAAAGAAATATCAATCTAAAGGTGAAAATAAAAAAAATCCTAAGATTATGATCGGCATAGGAACAATAATGACGGCAATGCCGATAATCATAGTAATTATTTTTTGTGTCCTTGGAGGACTGGCCTCACTGGAGGAGAACAGAAGGGAAAAATACTTTTTAGCTAATGCAGTAACCAATGAAGACTACGGACTACTTAAACAATTTCTTGAAGGGGGCGTTCCCGCAGATTCCAATGATTATAAGCTGATTGGAGGAAATTTTGTATCGGATGAAGGGTATGCAACACCTCTCTGGCTGGCATGCGGCGCAGGAAATTATGATATGGTTAAGCTGCTGCTTGAATATGGAGCTGATCCTGACAGAGAAGGGCCTAATCGTAGTACGCCGGTTGAGCAGGCTATCAGTGACGGTCATTATGATATTTTAGAATTGCTTCTGTCAAAGGGGGCAGATCCAAATTACAGGAATTATGCAGGGAATGTATATCTTGTTTCGGCATGCAGAACGGGAGATGTAAAGGCGGTGGAACTGTTGCTTAAATATGGGGCAGATCCGGATGTGACTGATTCGGATGGTGTGAAATTATTGGAATACGAGGATACAATATATAAATACATTCCTGAGTATAATACTCCGCCTGCTGATGAAAAGGACTGTCTTGCCATTATTGATTTACTTAAGGAATATGGTGCGGAAAAGTAATTGATGAAAAGAATTTCCAAATCAGAGGAGGCCGGACAATGACGTATGTATACTTGATGAACAATCTAAAGCCAATAAATAAGGAACTCATAAAGAACCATGTTGAACACTTAAAAAAATTAAAGAATCAAGGCAAACTTGTATTTTGCGGACCTTTTACGGATTACCCCGGAGGAATGGTCATATTTTTGGCAGAAGATTTGGCCGAAGCAACGAATATTGCAAAGTCTGATCCTTTCATAGCTTCAGGATGCAAATCTTTTGAAATCAGAACACTGGAGCCTGCCAATGACGGGAACAATTATCTATTGGAAGAATAAAAAAGCATTTCCATTAGTGCCAGCCGGCAAAGCAATTGCGAATATCCCTGCCGCCATGGATCTACCAAGATTCAGGCGGCATTTTTATTGGCCGTTCAAAGGTACGTGGAAGGTATAATTCTGATGACATATAAGTGGCCTGAAGGAAATACAAATTAAAATATTTTCCGGATTAATATTTCTTTAACATTTTATAATCATTTCATTAACAAATTGAATTTATGATAGGTTCATCAAATGAAGTAACACAAAACAAGCGGATTTAAAAAATTCAGGAGGATGATGAAAATGTCAACAGAGTATAAATTAAAAACCGGTAAAATTGGAGAGAAGGTTGTAGATGCATACAAAAAAATTGAAGAAAATGTGGTTGGAGGTTATAAAAAAATTGAAGATAAGTTTGTAGATGCTTTCCTGGAGAAGGTGGAAGATAAAGAAAAGAAAGAAAAAAAAGAAGCTAACGAGGATAAGTAAGTACAGGAATTTTTTCAATAAACAATCAAAAAAACATAGGGGGAATATTATGAAAAAGAGTAGTTTTATTGCGATGATTTTGGGAACAGTTGGAGGAATATTATTAGCACTTGGAATGTGCATGTGCCTGTTACCGGAATGGAATGCATTTAAACCGGGAGTAATAATGGGAAGTATAGGACTGGTGGTGCTTCTGACCATGGTATTTACCTGGAGGAAGATGGAAAACAAAGCTCCTGTTAGGTTAAATGGAAAAACAGTTATATCTGTGCTTATAGGAGTTTTAGGGGCTATTTTGTTAGGTGTGGGCATGTGTTTGACAATGGTATGGAGCAATATGGTGCTTGGAATTGTAATCGGCATTATAGGAATTGTAATACTTTTGTGTTTAATTCCCTTTATAAAAGGATTAAAGTAACTCTTTGACCGGATTTTTCGACATTATTATATTCACATCAAATGGAGAAAATAATCCGTTTAATTTTTATAAAAAAGACCAGCTATAAAAAGTCAAGGGGGTAAGAGCAAAAAATCAGTCTAGATTTTCGAGCCAATTTTTAGCATCTACCAGCCAGCGGTGAGGGGATAAAACCATGCCATTGTCCAAGACAAAGTTAATGTACGCAAGAGAGGCATGAGCAAGGGATATTTCTAAAGCTGATGTTACAACATCGAAAAATGGCGGTGTACCATTCTGATCCCATGACAACTTGTCTGCTAGGAACAAAACCATATCATGAACAGACGGATTTTTCTTCAGCGTGGTATGACATTCAATAGCAGAAAGGATAAGTGGATCATCGACCCCAAACAACTCTCTGGCAAAAACAGCAGAAAGCCTTGGATGCAACAAAAATGGATATTTCTTCTCTGACGCATCTATCTCCCAGTTTTGAGTAATGGCATAGTCGAGCATATCTTGAGGTTACAGGACGTTTGAAATGTCATGCAGTAACGCAGCGATAGACGCTTTAGCATCATTCGCCCCAAACTGCATGGCTATTTTTTTGCTCATACTGGCAACAGAAATGCAGTGGGAAGCAGTATCCTGCTTGCTATTGATAGTTAGGAAATTGGTACTATCCGTTTTGAAGTCACTGGATAACAAAATTGCCTGTATGTGGGGCCAACATGATAAGTCTAGCATTTTTACCCCTCCGTCATATTTGACTGACATTTTTTTTGCGGCGTCGCCTCATATGGTCTATTCTCTCTTAGAATGGTGAAGATGATGTTACACATCTTCCGGGCAACTACACCAACGGCGGTCAAATGGTGTTTTCCTCTTGCTTTGAGTGATTGGTAGTCTAACAGGATGGGATCGCAGAACGCCGCCCTCTGTCTGTTACGCTTATTATCCCATATCCAACACAGGATAACAAGTTTTCATAATGTCATAGAGAGCTATTTTATTTTAAGAAATAAAAAACAAGAAATAAAAAACAACATGATGAGATAAAAGTATTATCTGCGAAATTTATCCAATCTTAAAATTAATATTTCAACAACATAATATTAGCATTTTTTAAACATTTCGACATTATTATATTCACATCAAATGGAGAAAATAATCCGTTTAATTTTTATAAAAAAGGAGATATCCATATGCAGGACTACACAAATAATTTTGTAGGATATGAGTACAAGGATGTAACGGTAAAGCGAAACATGGAAACGGTATATGCCGATGGCTATACCAATTTTGGCTGGACATTGGAAAGTACTTCGACATCAATACAAAGTGCAGGAACAGTGACATTAAAGTTTAAGAGAGACAGAGGTATCCGAACTAAAGCAGAATTGACCAGGTTACAAAGGCAATTTGATTCATGTATTTCGGAAATTCAAAGGCTGGAGTTTTCAAAAATACTCCAGGCTTCAGCTGTTGCTTATGTTGTAGGTGTTATTGGAACAGCTTTTATGGCTGGCTCTGTTTTTGCCAATCTGGCGGGAATGATACCACTCTCTGTACTCCTGGCAATACCTGGATTTTCAGGCTGGATCATACCATATTTATGTTACCGTTCCATAAGTACTAAAAAAAGTGAAGAAGTTACCCCGCTGATTGATAAGAAGTATGATGAAATTTATGAAGTTTGTGAAAAGGCAAACAGCATGTTGAATAACTAATTTTCCAGAGAAAGGATTGAGCCGCTATGAGTATTAAAACAAATTTACAGGCAGCTGCCCTCCGCAAAGCATATGATTTTATTGACAGAGATGTACAAATCAATCTTCCCAGGATTATTGAAATATGGGACAAACTTATACCTAAAGGTTTTTTGGAAGAACAGTTAAGCGTTGTTAAGAGTGTTATGTCTGATACTGATAATATCTGGTATAAATATGTTATGAGTTTATGGACAGACATTGATGACGGAATCCGTAGGAGTATTTTTGAAAACTTTATAGTCAATGCAAGTATGAAATACAGTGACTTAAGTGATGAGCTGCAGGAAAAATATGATTGCAATATCCCATGGGCTATACTTATGGATCCGACGTCAGCCTGCAATCTTCATTGTACTGGCTGCTGGGCCGCTGAATATGGAAACAGATTGAACATGACGTATGAGGAACTGGATAATATAATCGGTCAGGCGAATGAACTCGGGACATATTTCTTCCTTTTTTCAGGGGGAGAACCCCTGGTAAGAAAGAGTGATATAATTCGCTTATGTGAGGCTCATCCGGATTGCCAGTTTACTGCTTTTACAAATGGCACACTTATTGACGAGACATTTGTCAATGAAATTTTAAGAGTCAGGAATTTCATTCCGGCAATTAGTGTTGAGGGCTTTGAAAATGACACTGATTTCCGCCGTGGTAACGGAACCTTTGCTAAGGTGCAGGAAGCAATGTCATTATTGAAGTCGAAAAAGGTACCGTTTGGAATTTCATGCTGCTATACCAGCCGGAATTGTGAAATTATAGGTTCTGAGGGATACTTTGATCAAATGATAGCCTGGGGGGCAAAATTCTGTTGGTTCTTTACATATATGCCGGTAGGTAACTCTGCTGTTCCTGAACTTATGGTCAGTGCCGAACAAAGAAAGTTTATGTACGGGCAGGTACGGAAGTTCCGTAAAACCAAGCCGATATTTACAATGGATTTCTGGAATGATGCTGAATACCCAGGGGGGTGTATTGCAGGCGGAAGAAAATATTTACATATAAATGCAAACGGTGACATTGAGCCTTGTGCGTTTATACACTATTCCGATTCAAATATACGGGAAAAAACACTACTTGAGGCACTTAAATCACCGTTATTCATGGCATATCGGGCCAGACAGCCTTTCAATGAAAATCACCTTCGCCCATGCCCGTTGTTGGACAATCCTCAAAAACTTATTGAAATGGTGGAAATATCAGGCTCACATTCCACAGATTTGGTAAGCCCTGAAAACGTCCATAAGCTTGCTGAAAAATGCAGGCCGATATCGGAAAAATGGGCACAAACTGCTGATAAGCTCTGGGAATGAAGCCATTAATAGAGTGATAAATTATATAACTGTTAATGCAGATAATGCAGGAAGGTTATGGGACATTTTATAAAAGCAACAAATAATCCCGGGTGGTTTTGCAATGGCTGCCTGGGATTTATTAAAAATTACCGGGGATTTTAACATTTTTTTAACATTTTATTTTTATAATTGTTTCTAACTTATAAATGAGGGAGATTTATCATGGTAAACATACTTGTTGTTGAGGATGATATAAAGTTAAATCAAATTGTCTGCACATATTTAAACGATAATGGTTATGCAGCCAGGGGATGCTTAAATCCGAGAGAAGCTTATGAGGTTATGTACAGCAATATATACGATTTAATAATTTCGGATATTATGATGCCTGATATAAATGGCTTTGAATTTGCCGAAACCGTAAGGAATGTCAATAAAACAATTCCAATATTATTTATGACTGCCAGTGATGATATTTCTTCAAAGCAAAAAGGTTTTCAGGCAGGAATAGACGATTACATGGTTAAACCCATTAACTTGAACGAATTGGTGCTTCGTGTCGGTGCATTACTGCGCAGGTCGAACATTTCGGCAGAAAAACGCCTGGTTGCCGGAAATCTTGAGATGGATTCAGGTGAAATGACTGTAACAGTGGATGGTAAGGAAGTCCCTGTAACATTAAGAGAATTTAACATCCTTTATAAGCTCATATCTTATCCAAAACATACATTTTCCCGCGCACAGCTCATGGATGAGTTCTGGGGCATTGACAGCAATGCAAGTCTAAGGGCGGTAGATGTGTATATTACAAAGCTTCGGGATAAATTTTCAGAGTGTGATTCCTTCAAAATTGTCACAGTACATGGGCTTGGATATAAGGCGGTGTTATTGAATGAGAAAGAGTGTTGAGAAGAGCCCGCAGCTAAAGTCAAAGAATGGGGTATGGAGGGCATTCATTATGACTTTCCTTGTATTAACCATACTTACAGGCGGACAGGTTCTGATTTATAATAAATTTATAGGCATTGATATCATACCCCTGCGATATATTTTTTCAATGCTGGGATATTGGGGAGTAGTTTCATTAATTTTTTCCATATTGACAAATTATCAAATCTATAGGGGATTTGATAAGCCCATGCGTAAAATGAGCAATGCAGCCAAACAGGTAGCTCAGGGTGATTTTTCAGTATATCTTGAACCTGTGCACAGGCTTGATAAACAGGATTACATGGACATAATGTTTGAGGATTTCAACCGGATGGTAGAAGAATTGGGCAGTATTGAAACATTGAAAAATGATTTTATTGCAAATGTATCCCATGAAATCAAAACACCTTTATCAATAATACAAAATTATACTGCGGCTCTAAAAAAAAATAACCTGTCAGCCGGACTGAGAAATGAATATTGCGATACTATCCATATTGCATCTCAACGCCTGACAAATTTGGTAACCAACATTTTAAAATTAAATAAACTGGAAAATCAGGAAATCCGTACTTTGGCAGAACCTTACGATCTATGCCGCCAGCTGTGTGAATGTGCACTCACTTTTGAAGATTTATGGGAGAAAAAGAATATAGAATTTATTGCAGATATGGATGATTGTGCGTTAATTTACTCGGATGCAAGTATGCTGGAAATTGTGTGGTACAATCTTCTCTCGAATGCTCTGAAGTTTACTGACCAGGGAGGAAAAATTACTTTAGTCCAGACATCTGATGAGGAATATGTAACTGTAGCCATTTCCGACACCGGCTGCGGTATGGATGAAGAGACAAAAAAACACATATTTGATAAGTTTTATCAGGGAGACACATCACATTCCCGTGAGGGTAACGGTCTGGGACTTGCACTGACACTTAAAGTGCTTGAGCTGGCAGGCGGGTCCATTGTGGTGACCAGTGAACCCGGTAAAGGGTCGACATTTACCGTTAGATTAAAAATCGATCCCTATTAAGTTTCAATACTGGTCAGTAACTCTTATAGCTTGTAATTTAATTATCAAACTAGTCTAATTGGAAAAGGAGAAGCGATTATGGGTGAAATGGCGGAAAATGAAAGGAAATATATAGGCTTTGAGTATAAAAATATTACCGTAAAGCGCAGCATGGAATCGGTGTATACCGATGGATATCAAAATTTTGGCTGGTCGCTTGAAGGTACATCCACACCTATACAAAGTGTCGGTTCGGTAACTCTGAATTTCAAACGTGACCGAAAGCTTCGCAATAAGGCTGAACTGACAAGGCTTCAGCGGCAATTTGATTCCTGTGTTACTGAGATTCAAAGATTGGAGTTTTCCAAGCTAGTACGTGCTTCGGCAGTTGCATATACTACCGGTTTAATTGGAACTGCCTTTATGGCTGGCTCTGTCTTTGCAGTTTTGGCAGACCGGATACCACTTATGATATTACTTGCTGTTCCAGCTTTTGCCGGTTGGATATTACCTTATTTCTTTTATTGCATACTACTCAGAAGAAAAACCGAGCAGGTGGAGCCTCTGATTGACAAAAAGTACGATGAAATATATGAAGTATGTGAAAAGGCAAATAACCTCCTGCCCAAATAAGGCCGGCAGCATTTCATATGATTAAAGCATTACAGAAAATGTTTTTATTAATATTATCGGATTAATATTATCGGAGGAATGAATAATGAAAGATACTTTTATGCAGGTTAATACAACAAAAGTCAATAAAATTATTGCTGTCATTTTATCGGTCCTTTTTGTTGGAGGGGTTTTCCTCTTTTTTACACATTCGATTATTTTGGGAGAAGTAGTTGGGTCACTGGCACTTGAACTGATTTTTGCTTCGTTTTTCATTTTCAGAAAGAAGTATCCCAGGCTTGTAATGGCTGTACTGTTTATGGCAGTCCTGACAATTACAATTCCGTATATAGGCGGACCGTATACTGGAATGATTGTGGTTATTGTTCTATGTGTTGTATCCCTCTACTTGGATAAAGGCATTCTATTCAGTTTTGGTGGTCTATACAGTGTTACATATGTTATTATGTATTATGCGGCAAACCATAAATTTGATACGGATTTCTTTTCTACCATGGGCTTTTTGGGACTGGCTGTCATAGTTTTATACTTTGTCAGTAAAAGGAGTGCAGACCTTATCCTTTTATCAAACAAAAAAGAAGCTGAAGCAAAAGAACTGCTTGATTCTCTGGATAAGATGGTGGCTGTTATTCAGGAAAATACTGCTTCATTAAATGTAGACATAAACAATTGTGACAACGATATTGGAACATTAAAAAAAATCAGTAATATTATGGCTTTAACTATAAAAGCTGTAACCGAAGGTGTAATAAGCCAGACGGACAGCCTTACTCATATAAGTAACATGATTACCGGTGCCGATGAAGAAATGGCTGAAATAAATCAGCTTTCCCAGAACCTTGCCAGTACTTCTGAAAATACAAAACATGTTGTTTATGAAAGTTCTGACAGTATAAATCAAATGGAAGTACAGATGAATATAATTAAATATGCGGTGCAGGAATCTTTGACCACAGTGGAAGAGCTTAATGAATGTATGGAGGAAGTGAACAGTTTTCTTTCTGCTATAAATCAGATTTCCAGCCAGACTAATCTTCTGGCGCTGAATGCCAGTATTGAGGCGGCAAGAGCCGGCGAGGCCGGAGCAGGCTTTTCAGTGGTTGCAAATGAGATAAAGCAGCTCGCCGGGCAGAGTTCCAATACCGTGAAGCATATTAATAAAATTATTGGCGATATTCAGACCAGGACACAACTTGTTATTGAAAAGGCTAATAACGGTTCTGCAGCAGTTAATGAAGGTGAGAATATATCCAGGAAAGTTTTAGCCGGCTTTGAGAACATAAAATCGTCTTTTGAAAATATTGATGAATATATTGCATTAGAGTTCAGTAAAACAGAGCATGTAAGCGGAATTTTTTCGCAAATACGCGAACAATCCCTGAATATATCCGATATTTCAATTAAACATTCGGAAGCGACCGAAGAAATGCTGGCAACCACTGAAGAGCAGAATTCCAGTATAGAAGTTATAGCTGAATCGATTAGAAGAATTAATGCTTCAAGTGTGAAACTGCGGAAACTTATTGAAAATAAAAATGATTTATAGTCCTTCTGATACATGGCAGGGAGGTTTCAAAGCATGATTTATATTCTGGTAGTAGAAGACGATATAAAACTCAATGAGATTGTTTGTACTTACCTTAAAGATAACGGATATAATGCAATCGGATGCAAATTTGCAATGGAAGCATTTGACAACATGGCAGCCAATAGTGTTGATTTAATCATTTCGGATATCATGATGCCTCATATGGACGGGTTTGAGTTTGCAGCAATGGTCAGAAATCAAGATAAAACAATACCCATCTTATTTATGACAGCCAGGGATGATATTGTCTCAAAGCAAAAGGGCTACCGTTTGGGTATTGATGATTATATGGTCAAGCCAATTGATATGGCTGAGCTTGTTCTCAGGGTAGGTGCACTTCTCAGAAGGGCAAATATAGCCAATGAAAAAAAACTGACTATTGGAGGACTTACCATGAATGCTGATGAGAGGACGGTATCTTTGAACGGTGAAGATATTCCATTGTCCATAAGAGAATTCAATATTCTTTTTAAACTGTTATCCTATCCTAAAAGGACTTTCACACGTATGCAGTTGATGGATGAATTCTGGGGAATGGACTCCGAAAGTACACCGCGGACCGTTGATGTCTATATTACCAAACTGCGGGACAAGTTCGCCAACTGCATGGATTTTGAAATAACTACGGTACACGGTCTTGGGTATAAGGCGGTGCTTAAATGAGGTGGAAAAAGGATAAGAGAATTAATACCGGTTTTATATCAATTAAGGATTTTGTTGGTATACTGCTGGTGTTAATGGTGGTAAACGGCTGTTATGTAATGATATATTTGACATATGTACAGAGGGGAAACGGCACTATTAATTATATTGCTCCGCCAATGCTGGGTTATCTTTGCACAATGACTCTTATAATAGCCATCATCAGCGGAAGCATTCGGCATAATTATTTCAGCCGTCCCATGCGGCAGCTGGGTGAAGCAGCAAAGCGGATAGCACAGGGCGATTTTTCGGTACGGGTTAAACCATTACGTAAAGACGGCAGGAAGGATTATGTTGAAGTGATGTTTGAAGATTTTAATAAAATGGTTGAGGAACTTTCAAGTATCGAAACATTGAAAAACGATTTTATTGCCAATGTGTCCCATGAAATCAAGACACCACTTTCAATAATCCAAAGTTACGCTATGGCACTCCAGCGTAGCAATCTTTCAGAGCAGGAACGAAGTGAATATACAAGTACCATTATAGCAGCATCACAGAAGCTTTCTGAGCTGGTAACAAACATACTTAAGCTGAACAAGCTTGAAAATCAGGAGATTATACCTTTATCCGGGCCTTATGACTTGAGCGAACAGCTTAGATGCTGTGCTCTGGCGTTTGAGGATTTGTGGGAAAGGAAGGATATAATATTTACCGCAGACCTGGATGAGGAGGTAATTGTAACTTATGATGAAAGTATGATGGAAATTATATGGAATAACCTTCTTTCAAATGCTTTAAAATTTACCGAAGAAGGCGGCTCCATAGCATTGACACTGAAAACAGATGATAAAGCAGCTATAGTGTCCATATCAGATAATGGCTGCGGCATGGATGAAGAAACCGTCAAACATATTTTTGACAAGTTCTTTCAGGGAGATACTTCTCATTCACAACAGGGGAACGGGCTAGGGCTTACACTTGTTATGAAGGTAATTGAAATCTTTAAAGGCGAAATCAAAGTAAATAGTAATCCGGGATACGGAACAACTTTTACAGTCCGGTTAAATTTGTAGATTAATGCTTTTTATAAGCTTTTCTTGATTAATTCATCAGGAAAGGCTTTTTTAATATTTCTTTAACAATTGTTTTACATCTCATAAACATTTTACCCTTAATATAAGCATATCAAAAAGAACAAACAAGTCATATCAAAGAGGAGAAAATGTACATGAGTAATCAAAATATGCAAACAAATGAATTATATCTGGTTACCGGAGCTGCCGGAAATCTGGGAAGCAGCGTAGCGGCCAGGCTGCTGGAAGAGGGCAAAAAAGTGAGAGGGCTTGTATTAAAAGGAGATCCTGCAGCTGCGCGCCTTCCCAAAGGGGTTGATATTTGCATCGGGGATGTGACCGATACCCGAAGCCTGGAGAGTTTCTTTAATGCAGAAGAGGGTACGGAATTAATAGTTATCCATTGCGCCGCTATTGTAACGGTCAATCCAAACTTTAATCAGAAAGTGTATGATGTGAATGTTGGCGGAACTAAAAATATACTGAATGCCTGTATTGAGAGAAAGGTTAAAAAACTGGTGTATGTCAGCTCCATCAGTGCGATTCCCGAATTATCCCCTGGACAGGCTATTACCGAGATAGATCATTATAACCCTGATGCCGTTATCGGCTTTTACGGTAAAACCAAGGCTGAGGCATCTCAGGTTGTAATGGATATGGCAGAGAAACACGATTTGGATGCTTCCATCGTATTTCCAACCGGCATTTGCGGGCCGGATGACTATGCATTTGGGCCTGTGGCAAGCTTTCTCATCGATTACTGTGCAGGAAAATTGCCGGCTGGGGTGGAAGGCAGCTTCAATGCAGTGGATGCAAGAGATCTTGCAGATGCAATAGTGACCTGCTGCAGAAAAGGAAGAAAGGGCCATGGTTATATTTTGGGAAATGAATGTGTGACCATGCGGCAAATGTTTCATCTGCTCAGTAAATTAACCGGTACAAAGGAAATTAAGATGATATTGCCTGTGGGAATTGCCAAACTTCTTGGGAAACTGTGCGACCTGGGAGAAAAAATAACAAAAAAACCAATGCGTATGACGAGTTTTGCAGTATACAATCTGATCCGGAATAATGTATTTGATTGTTCAAAGGCAAAGCGGGAACTTGGCTATCGCACACGCCCATTTGCTGAGTCCGTTGAGGATACAATTGATTGGTTGAGAAGGGAAAATATAATTCAAGCTTAATGTAAAGTATATGGAGGTCATTATGAGCCAAGCAACAAAATAACATTCAATTTTATTATTTTTATGTTGACTTTAAGTAAGGATAGTATTATTATTAAATTAACGTAAACGATTACGGCATCGATACCGTCAACGATAACGGTATCGATGCCGTAAAGTGTTACATGATGAGACAACACAATGAATTATCGGGTTAGGGGATCTGAATGAAAATTACAATCAGGGATATCGCTCAAAAAGCAAATGTTTCTACTACGACAGTTTCAAGAGTTTTAAATAATAAGCCCGACGTGGGAAAAGATACAGTAGAAAAAATAAGACGCATCATTGAAGAATTTGAATACCACCCAAGTACTATAGCAAGAGGTTTGGTATTAAAGAAGACTTCTACAATAGGGTTTATTATTCCGGATGTATGTAATCCTTACTTTCCTGAATTACTGAGGAATGTGGAGGATGAAGCCAAAAAGTATAATTACTCCACAATTTACGTTAATACAGACGATATAGAGGGTAACGAAATTAAAATGATAAATCTTCTTAGAAGCAAGCAAGTGGATGGTATTATTATCTCTTCTTTCATGGATAGCAAAGAGGGCTTGTCATTACTTACTAAAATGCATAAGGAACGTTTTCCGTTTGTATTGATCGGCATGCTTGGAAACGATAAAAAGTTTAGAAAATTTCCATCTGTTACGATTGATAATTTTGAATCAGGCTACAACGCAACAAAGCATTTAATTGATTTAGGACATAAAAAGATTGCCCATATAACCGGTCTTCCTGAATTGAATACATTTATTGGAAGGCGGGAAGGTTATAAACAAGCACTAAAGGACCATAATATAGAGTTCCGGCCGGAATGGCTGATACAAGCCGGCTATACCGGAGAATCAAGTTACGACTGTACTAGGGAACTGCTTAAACGTAAGGAACTTCCAACTGCTATATTTACATCAAATGATCTTTTGGCATTAGGCTGCTATCAAGCTCTTTCCGAGGCAAAGATTGCTATTCCGGAGGAGATTTCATTGATCGGACATGATGATGTATTTATGATTTATCCGTCTATTACTACCATGAGGCAGCCTAAAAAGGAGATAGCCCAAAAATCAGTTGAGATATTGATGGGACAAATCAACGAAAATAATGAATCCTTCAGCACATCGGCAGTATTGCATGCCGAGCTTGTTGTTCGCAAATCTACAGGCCCGTTAAATTTTTAAAATATTATAAGTAAATTTATTTTTTAATGACTTTTCCGGAAACGTTTACGTAAATTTCAAACCGATGAAAACAGCATATAGCATAATTTTTAAACATACAGTTAACATAATAAATAATGAAAAGGAGAATGAAAATGGCGAATTATTCCATGTGGCTGCTTGAATATGCTTATGTTCCGGTTCAGGCAATCAGCAGCGTATTGGCAGGACAACATAACAAGGGAACATGTAAATTGGCATTTACGTATTTGGCGATTATAGGTGAAGGCCATAACATTTTAATTGATGTGGGGACTGATAATTCCAATGAGTACACAAGGAAGTTATCTGAAAGAGACAGTATAACAAATTGGCAGCCTCCGGAGAAGGTCCTGGCCAATATCGGATTAAAGCCTGAAGACATAGATACTGTAATTTTTACACATGCACATTATGATCATATAAACAATATGGATGCTTTCCCGAATGCACATTTTTATATGCAGTCCAAAGAACTTTTAGGCTGGATTTCTGCAATGAGTATGGAAAAAAAATACTCAAGCCTGCAAATGGCATTAAACCCCGATGATATTGTTAATGCCGTCAAAAAGTTGGCAGAAGGCCGTTTAACGTTAATAGACGGGGAGTATAGGAACATTCTGCCGGGTATTAATCTATATCCTGCCTATGACGGACATACCTATGGTTCACAAATGATTGAAGTTGAAAATGAGGCGGACGGAAAAACTGATAATTGGATTGTGACAGGTGACCTGGTATATGTAGAGGAGAACCTCACAGGAATCAATAATGATGGTATATATGTTCCGGTAGGATTAGGCGTGGGCTCGCCAGCCAACATGATGAAGACCTATGATGAAATTCTAAAAAGAGCTCATGGAAGAATGGAGAGAATTGTAATTGGCCATGAATCAAATAATTGGACAAAGTACAATTCATGGACTACAAAAGAAAACTTACAGGTTGCGGAACTTTGTCTTGCACCTGGTATTAAGAGTCTTATACCCAAAACAATTTAGGAATTAATTAATTAATTCAATAGATTAAAGGAGGAATTTATTTTATGAGAAAAGCATTTATAGGTCTTTCATCAGCTTTATTGGTGGCTTCAATGTTACTTACCGGTTGTGGTTCAGCATCTACAGGTGATTCATCAACCAACTCAAGTGCTGCAGGCAGCTCTTCAGACAGTAAATTTGACCTGGCAGTGGTTTCAATTTCACCCTCGGATGCGAATAATGCAACTTATATCAAGGGCTTAAAAGAAGCAGCAGCCAAATACGGCTGGACTGTGAGTGTAACAGATGCCCACGGAAGTGCGGATGAAGCAAACGCAGCGATCCAGAACTTTGTGACCAGGGGCGCCGATGCCATTATCGACATGGTATTCCCGACAACATCTCTTGCTACAGGCCTTCGTGCAGCAAAAGAAGCTAAAATTCCCGTTGCTACCTGGGGCGGCGGAATGGGCGATGGAGTGGTTGTTACCAATGGTACAGGCGGATTATTCGCTGTTCCCATTGTTGAAATGATGAAGGAACAATTGGGGGATAAAGCCGATATCCTTGCTCTTACTTATCACACAGGACAAGTTGCCAGAGAAAGAGAAGCCGAACTTGATAAAGTATTTAAAGACATGCCGGGTATTAAAATAACTAAAAATGAAGTTAAAATACCAGGTACATTACAGGATGGTGCCCAATATGCGAACGCATGGCTGGCTTCTCATCCCGAAAACTCCGGCAAGCTTGCAATTTGGGGTTCATGGGATGATCCTGCCCTGGGTGCAATCTCCTCTTTAAAACAACAGAATAGAAAAGATATTCTTGTTTTTGGTCAAAATGGAAACGCAGATGCTATAAAAGCAGTTCAAGACGGATGGATGACAGCAACAGCCTGGGAGGATGCAGCAGCTGAGGCGGCAAAAGCCGTTGAAATTCTTAAACAGGTAATTGATACAGGTTATGATAATTGGAAGCCAACAACTGCCGAAGTACCTCCGGTTGTTGTTACAAAAGATACTGTAGATCAGTTTATAAAAGATCATCCCGAAGCAATAAAATAATTTTATTGTAAATAAAATATATTTACTCAAAGAAGGAATAAACATATGGATAACTTAATTGAGCAAAATGAAGAAATTGAAGTTCCATTTTTGGAAGTGAAGGGAATTAAAAAATCATTTGCTGCAGTTAAAGCTCTGGATGATGTTAGTTTGTGCTTTCAAAAGGGTAAAGTTCATGGACTTATCGGCGCCAACGGCGCCGGTAAGTCTACCTTGATAAAGATTTTGGCAGGTGTTCAGCCACAGGACGGCGGAGAAATTTTTATCAACGGCAAAGAGACGAAAATCCCCAATCCACACACATCGACAGAGTTAGGGTTAAGCTTTATTCATCAGGAACTGAGTCTTGTAGAAGACTTTAATATCATTGAGAATATTACGCTTGGCATGCCTAAAAAGACAACTTTGGGCATGATTAACTGGAGAAAAATGCACAGGGATGTTGAAAAGGTTCTGAAGAGGCTGAAACTGAATATCCCGCTTAATACTCAATTAAAAGAATTGAGTGTTGCAAATAAATGGCTTGTTTCGATTGCAAGAGCACTGTATCAGGATGCCAAACTTATAGCCATGGATGAGCCGACAGCATCACTGTCCGAATCGGAAGTTGAACTTCTATTTAATGTAATTAAAGATTTAACTGAGAATCAGGGAATTTCTATAGTTTATGTATCGCATCGCCTTGATGAGATCATGGAAATTTGTGATGAAATCACAGTAATGAAAGATGGGAAAAAGGTTTTTTATTCGAGTATAGGTGAAATAACAAAAGATCAGATAATAGATGTTATTGCCGGGTTTAATTTATCGTCTGAAAAAGCAGAAGTAAAAAAAGTTGAAAATACAGATGTTTTACTGCAGGTTGAAAATATTTATGCAAATCAGAAAGTAAAAGATGTCAGCTTTGAATTATATAAAGGTGAAATTCTGGGTCTTACCGGTTTGGTAGGCGTAGGCCGTACCGAGCTTGCTAGAATGATTTTCGGTGCGGACAGGATTAAAAGCGGCCGGATGTTATATAAGGGAAAGCCATTTAGCCCGAAACATCCCAAACATGCTATTGATAAAGGAATTGTATTGGTTCCTGAGGATCGAAGAACCGAAGGTATTATTTCAAATAAAAGTGTCAATTTTAATATTAATCTTCCGAATCTTTCTCATACAAGGTCTATAAAGTGGTTGTCATTCGTGAATTCAAAGAAATCTGCTGAAATTTCAAAAGATATTATAAAGCGCCTGCTTGTAAAAACCAGCAGTGAACATACAAACATATTGAACTTAAGTGGCGGAAATCAGCAAAAGATTGTTATAGGAAAATGGCTTAAACGTTCTCCCGAGTTGATTATTATGGATGAACCGACAAGGGGTGTCGATGTTGGTGCCCGTGCTGAGATCTATAATATTATAAAAGAAATGGCTGTAAAAGGTACTTCCTTTTTAATAATTTCATCTGATGTGGAAGAGCTTCCAGGTTTGTGCAGCAGAGTGATTGTTTTGAATGAAGGAAGGATAACCGGAGAATTGACAGATTCCATGATCACCAAGGATTCAATTTTAAAGCTCAGTTATGCTCATGCTAAATAAATTTAAAATCAAATTAGAATAAGGCGGATTTGCATATGAATAATCAAATATCATTAAATGAAAGAAGACGGAAAAGTTTAAGATTTACTTCCAAGTATGGAACTTTAATTGGTTTATTAATAATGATTTTAGTTTTTTCAATATTAAAACCTACCTCATTTGCTACATTTAACAACTTTCTGAACATATTTAACCAGGGTTCCTTATCTGCAATCATAGCATGCGGGTTGACTGCTGTTGTAATTGTTGGCGAATTCGATATGAGTATCGGCTACGTAGCCAGCTTTGCTGGTGTTTTGGTAACCGGTCTGATGGTCAATCAAAAACTTCCCATAGGTGTGGCAATTCCCATTGTATTAATTGTTTGTCTTTTCATAGGCTTTGTTAACGGCTTAATTATCACAAAGGCAAAGGTTAGCTCGGTTATTACCACAATTGGTATCGGCGGTATTGTAGTGGGTTTGAATTATGCTTACTCAAGCGGTGCTCCTATTGCAACCGGTGTTCCTGATCAGTTTCTGAATTTAACTTTAGTTAAGCTATTCGGCCTTATACCTGCAGATATCATATATATGGTAGTACTCCTTGTCATACTTTGGGTTGTATTAAACCGTACCGAATTGGGGCAAAGAATCCAGGCAGTGGGCGGCAATCAGAATGCAGCCAGATTGTCAGGAATATACGTTGATATGGTAAAGACAATTTCCTTTATGATCAGTTCTTTCTTTGCCGGAATCACCGGAATATTGCTGGCATCTCTCATTGGCAGCGGTACTACCGGTGCGGCAGATACCTATATGATAAACGCATTTGCGGCAGTATTCCTGGGTTCTGCAACATTAAAAGACGGTGAGTTCCATATTCTCGGAACTTTCATCGGAGTATTCATAATCCAGATAGGATTTAATGGATTGGCCATCTTTGGTGCTCCTACATTCTTCCAGTATATTTTTCAGGGTGCAATTTTGGTTGGTGCTGTGGCTCTTAGTACAGTTGCAAGCAAGTACGCTTCCAAATAACCACAAGTGACAAAAATCACAGTTTTATTAAAAGGAGAAATAAAATGATGAAAACTCCAAAAATCCTTGTAGTCGGAAGCTTTGTCATGGATTTAATAGTAAGTACTGAAAATTTTCCGAATTCGGGAGAGACATTTCTGGGTAAAAGTTTCCGGACAGCACCTGGGGGGAAGGGGGCAAATCAGGCTGTACAATCGGCCAGACTGGGTGCTGACGTCACCATGGTTGGCAAGGTTGGAAATGACGATTTTGGAAAAATTCTTGTCAATTCCTGTTTGGAGTCGGGGATAAATACTCAATTCGTTGCTACTGATCCGGAAGTCCCCTCCGGTGTTGGAAATGTATTGCTTGAGGTTGACAGATCAAACTCGGCAAAAAACAGAATAATAGTAGTACCGGGCTCCAACATGACTATCACTGATGAGGATGTAGCTTTTTTAAAGGATACTATTGACCAGTATGATATGGTTATTCTGCAGTTGGAAATCCCTATGAGCATCAATGAAATTGTAGCCAAGTATGCCTTTGACAAAGGTGTTCCTGTTATGCTTAATTCAGCTCCTTCTGCGCCGCTTTCCCCGGAACTGCTTTCATGCCTGGCATATATATCCCCAAATGAACATGAAGCAGCCGACCTCACGGGTATACAGATACGTAAGGCCGGTAAAGCGGTTAATCAGGATGATGTAAAAGCTGTTGTTAACGCCCTGCTTTCCAAAGGGGTAAAAAATGTAGTCGTAACACTTGGGAATGCAGGGGCAGCGGTGGCAAACCAAAATGAATTTGTTTATCAGCCGTGTATTGATGTAGTAGAAGTAAAGGACCCAACGGCTGCGGGTGATTCATTTGTAGCTGCCTTTACAAGTGCGGTATGCCTGGGAATGAATCACAGCCAGGCTTTAACTTTTGCAAACTATACCGCTGCCATCACTGTTTCAAGAATGGGCGCACAGCCTTCATTGCCACATCTGTCTGATGTTGTGGAATTAATGAAAAAAGAAGGTCACTCAGGATTCGATTTTTCGCTGCTTGACGGACTAAAGAGATAACTAACCAAAGGGAGAGGTTAAAATGATAGACAAGGAAAGTCAGAGTGCATTAGCATCTTTTATTGGCATAGCCAAAGAAGAATATGATGCAATCTTAAAAACAATCAAAGTTGAAAGTTATGAAAAGGCGGTTGAATTGATACTTGATGCCGAAAAAAGGGGCAACCGCGTCCACATTACAGGAATTGGCAAGCCCGGACATGTTGCAAACTACATTGCATCACTATTATCATCCACCGGAACACCCACCTATTTCCTTCACGGGACCGAGGCTGTCCATGGTTCCTGCGGTCAGCTTATTCCGGGGGACGTGGTAATTTGTATTTCAAACAGCGGTGAAACCATTGAATTAAAATCAACAGTGGAAGCCGTTAAGAATAATGGATGCAAGGTAATTTCAGTTGCGGGAAATCCTGATTCATGGCTTGCAAAACAAGGCGATGCTTTCCTGTATGCCGGAATTAAAGCGGAGGGTGACCTGTTAAACCGGGCTCCGCGCGCGTCAATTCTTGCAGAAATTTTAGTACTTCAGGGTTTGAGTATAGTACTTCAAAGTATAAGAAAAATTACTCCGCAAGAATATGTAAAGTGGCACCCTGGCGGAACTCTAGGTCAGCTCAGGGAAAACGAGAATTAAATCAGGGAGGTTAATTATGTTAACAACATCATGTATCCATCCGGATATTCTGAAAGCTCTTTCATTTTGCGGGCATGGCGACAAAATACTAATTGCAGATGGCAACTATCCTCTCAGCTCCAAAAGCGGGGCTGCGGAAAAAGTCTATCTTGGGCTGACAAGCGGTATTCCGGAAGTAACCCAGGTGCTTGAGGTTTTAAAAAAGGTTGTTAATTTTGAGAAAGCAGAGGTTATGCTTCCCGGAAGTGAGCAGCCGCCAATATTCGGTGAATTTAAAGAAATTCTTGGCGGGATGGATTTAAGCGGCATGGAAAGATTTGATTTTTACGACGCCTGCTGCAAATCAAATGTACGCCTGGCTATTTCAACCGGTGAAAAAAGAATATATGCCAATATTCTACTTACTATCGGCGTAGCTTGACATTGATTTCCACCAATTATTTTTATATAAAAAAATACAAAATCAAAAACATCTGTAATGTTAAAAAACTATCATTATTTTATTAATGATGGTTTTTTTGTTGAGACAGTTTGACATAATCAATACTTATAAATATAATTAAAATGTGATATCGATTACACATATATCATTGCAGTACAGGCATGGCTATGAGCGTCATATGTATTTGTATTATGCAATATGGAAGAGCCACATAATACAAGAAGCAGTTTGCATGCAATTGCGAAGTATTAATCTATGGTTTAATATCTCATATTATATTTAAAAACATGAATCGAAAGAAGATATTATGAAAAAATTCAATATAGAATTCAAAGGCCTAAGTAAAAGAATTTTTACTAATTTTTTATTGCTCATACTCGTGCTTTTAATATTTATGGAAGCCGCAACATATTATATAATGCAAACTACTATAAATGAAATAAACAATAATTTTATTCAGGTAGAGTTAAGGCAGAAAAATGAGAAATTGAATAATTTTGTAAAAGAAATTGATAATTTTTCCAAAACCATAATTTCAGACAGAGAGACCCTGGATCTGCTTTTCAAAAACAACAATACCGAAGTATCCAAAGACGAAATATCACGGGATATGCAGTATGTGCTGTCAAATGACATTGATGCAGTATTCCTTTTCTCTAATGCAGGGAATACCTTCAGCGAATCGGACAATGAATTGAGAGAATATTTTTCCAGGAATATTGAAAAGATTAAATCTGAAATAGCTGATACCAACGGAGAGATGGTTTTCCTGGACAGCAGGTTTATTCATTATGCCGCGGATAATCACGGCGACTACATGTTTTTTGTTGCCAGGAAGCTCAGGAGTATTGATACATTTGAGGATCTGGGTATAATGATCATGGCTGTCAGGGAATCGCTTTTATGGAAAGACACTTATATGGAAGGCGAAAAAGGAGATTTTTATATTGCAAACAGTGCCGGGAAGATCATATCCAGCAAGGACAAGGACCGCATAGGCATAAACGTGACGGCAGAGCTGGGCAGTTCCATTGCTTCAGAGAAGCTTAAATCTTCAAAAGGGCATTTTATCACAAATGATCTTGTTGTTAATACCCTGTATAACCAGCAGACAGGCTGGGTATTGATGAATGCTGTGGCCATCCATGAGATTAATGCAAATTTTTACTATATTCAGAAATTTATCTTAATAATAGGAATAGCAGCAATTGTGGTAGCCGTTTATATATCGGTGCTGATATCCAGCAATGTCACAAGGCCCATAAGGAACATGATTTTTACCATGAGAAAGGTTTCCAATGGGGATTTGAATGCTCAAACAGACCTGTCCCTGACAAGAGGTGCAACAGAGGAAGTAAGAGAACTCAGCGAAGTTTTCAACCATATGACCATGCAGCTTCAGAGCCTGCTGGAAGAGGTTTACAATGAGGGACTGAAGGAAAAGGATGCGGAGCTCAGAGCGTTAAAGGCCCAGATTCAGCCACATTTTTTGTATAATACCCTTGATACCGTTTATTGGATGCTGATAGATAAAAATGATTATGAAATTGCGGATATTGTAACCAAACTGGGGGAAATCCTCAGGTATAGCATAAAAAAGGGCAGTACGAACGTATTCGTAAGGGAGGAAGTCCAGCAAATCAAAAACTACCTGTTTTTGCAAAAGGCACGTTTTGAGGATTGCCTGAACTATGAGATAAACATTGATGAATCCATAATGGAATGTGAAATGCTGAGTTTCATAATCCAGCCCTTTGTGGAAAATTCAATCAATCATGGGCTCATGCAGGACAAGGGTTATGGCAATATCACAATAAACGGGTTCAGAGACGGAGAAAATTTGATTTTTGAAATTATAGATGATGGGACGGGAATGACGGAAAAAGAAATAGAAGAACTGTTCATAAAAAAGAAGGATGTCAAGGAAAGCCATGGGGGTATTGGGGTTCTCAATGTGCATGAAAGAATAAAATATTATTACGGCGGGAAATACGGAGTAAAAATTGAAAGCCGGAAGGGTTTCGGAACAAAAGTGATTGTAGAAATATCTTTAACAATGATGCATTAAGTTTCAAGGAGGCATTAAGGAGGCATTTATGAATCTTAATATCATGCTTGTGGACGATGAACCAAAAGTACTGCGAGGATTGCGTTCCATGATTGAGAGGTCGGGCGAGGACTGGTATATAGCGGGTGAATATAAAAACGGTGTTGAGGCCCTGGCTGCGGTTATTAATCAGAAACCGGATGTTATTATCACCGATATAAAAATGCCATGCATGGATGGTCTGGAGCTGGTTCAAAGGGCCAGGGAAATAACGCCTGATATAAAGTTTATCATATTGAGCGGGTTCCCTGATTTTTCCTATGCACAAAAAGCAATCAGGCTTGAAACGGTGGATTATATTCTAAAGCCACCTGACTACAGGGACATTATGAGCAGCCTGAAAAAAATCGAGCAGATGCTGATGGAAAGAGACAGCAAAATCAAAGAGGAGGGTGAGCTTAAGCTATTTAAAGAAAAAGCATTGCTGCAGCTTAAAGATAAATTTTTCATGGACATGCTGTATGAAACAGCTCCCGGACATTCACCGAAAAAGGTTCCGGAAAATGAATGCTTTTACAAAACCTTTGCTTTGTTTATCATAAGGCTGGACAACTTTTCCATTTCAGTTTTTCATGAAACCGAAGAGGAAATGGATATGCTGTCTGCAAATAGACAAAAAGTACAGGCTTCAGTTTATAAAAGAGGCGGCTGCATAGTTGATTTATTCGACGGAAGCTTTTGCTGCCTGTTGAACCAAACCCATGAAAGCCCGGCTTACATTAAGACAGTGGCAGGCGAAATACATAGAGAACTGCTTGAAAGCGGCCTCGACAGTATCACAATCGGAATAAGCAAATGCTACAGCAGCCCTGACAGGATCAATGCTGCCTTTAAGGAATGCCTGTATATCTTAAGAAACAAGGTGTTTTATGAAAAAAACAGTATAATACTATTTGATGAACTGAATGTTGAAAAAAGCTCGGCGGAGTATCCACTGGATACCGAACACAAATATATTGAGGCCTTACAGTTTGCCGATTTTGACAAGGCGGTGGGTATTTTGACCGAGCTTGTTGACAAGGTTGCTGAAATTTCAAATATGGACCCCATTAAGTTTAAAAGCCATATCATGGAATTTGTCATAGTAGTCATGCATAACCTTTTTAAAGACCGTTTTATTGAAAAAATGAAATTCCCCACGACAAACGAGATGTATAAAATGCTGAGCAGACTTGATAACAAAAATGATATCCAGGACATGCTTATTACTTATACAAGGGAAATATCGGAATATTTTAATGAAAAGAATAAAACGGCTTGCAGAAAGGTTATCAGTGATATAAAGAGCTATATCAATACAAATTATTTTAATGATATAACCTTAAGACAGATTGCAAGGGAATTCTATATGAATGAATCCTACCTGAGCGATCTTTTTAAAAAGGAAACGGGAGAGTCTTTTTCCATGTATCTCAGCACCGTGAGGATAGATCAGTCAAAAGTCCTACTGATGCAGGTGGATCTTAAAACCCAGGACATTGCCGAAATGGTGGGATATGCAAACTCCAGATATTTTATAAAGGTTTTCAGGAAGCTGACCGGCATGTCACCCTCGGAATACAGAGAAAGGATACTTAACAATGGTTAAACACGTAATATCAAGATGTATCGCCTGTCTGACAGCTATATTGCTGCTTATCAATATTACCGGCTGCTCACCCAGGATTGAGATATCCCAGGCAGATCATACCGAGAATGTGAAAAATCTGGAGATGTGGAAATTCAGATCAAATAAAGAGGACTACGTAATCAGCAGATGGGTCAAGCAGTGGAATGAAGAAAATCCAGGTATTCAGGTAAACTTCGAGGTAATCCCGTATAACGATTATCTGACCAACAGGCTGCCTACTGCATTTGCCACCAACAGTGCACCTGATATTTACATGATTTCGGCAGGGAGCTTTCTCAAATATGCCAAGGCGGGGTATATGCTGCCTCTGGATGATTTCATAAGCGACGGTCTGAAAAAGGATTTAAATCCTCAGAGCCTGGAGATTGCCACATATAATAAAAAAGTACTGGGAATACCCATAGAAAGGGAACCTGTGGCACTTTATTACAATAAAAAGGTTTTCGAAAGGCAGCACCTGAAGCCGCCGACTACCTGGAGCGAGTTGGAAAGCTGTGCGAAAACAGTGCAATCCGATGCTATATCCGGCATTTGTCTGCCAACTCAAATCAATGATTATCAGAATTTCATCTTTTACACTTTTCTCATGCAGACCACCGGTTCAACTGACAGCTATATGGCAGCAACACAATTCGGAACAAGGGGAGCAAAGGCATTAAGCCTATGGAGGAACCTGGCCAAATATAATTATACCCAGGAAACCAGTGTGCAGATACCCTCCGATATTTATCCCTTTGCTACCGAAAAGTCGGCAATGCAGATATGCGGCTTTTGGGCTGTACGCATGCTGGAAAAATATTATCCTGATCTTGAATATGGTATAGTTCCGGTCCCGCATCCCGACGGGGGTAGTAGTGTCAGCGTATACGGAGGCTGGTACCAGGCTGTCAATTCAAATAGCAGGTTTGCTCAAGATGCCGTCAAGTTTACCTTATGGATGTGGGGGGAGGATACATCAAGGCCTTTGGAATGGTGTACCGAGGCCAGTTCAAAGGTTCCTGCCAGAAAGTCTGTCATAGATAACAACAGGGACATTTTCTACAAGGGTAAAAATACATTTTTTATGCAGGAAGTCATGTCCAGATCCATACCGGAGCCCAGATATTCGGTGGAGATATCGAGCACTATCAGCAAGGCTCTGCAGGATGCCATGTATTCGGACAAGAAAATAGACGATATCGCCAAATTTGCCGAAGACCAAATTCACGGGTATATTGGGGGCGAAAGTCAGATATTCTGATATGAAAGAAAAACTTTATAAATATAAAAAAGGTACAAATCTTAGATTTTGTACCTTTTTTTTTGATGATTTTAAAAAAAATTTTTTCGGTTTATCAGGCAGCATTTATTCTTACCAAAAATAGATTACATAATCCAAGAAGTGTTACATTACGGTTTTTTGCCAAAGGCAATATAATTTGGATGAAATAAATTATATTTCTTTAAGGAGGATTTAATAAATGAAAAGGAACATGCAAAGATTGGCAAGCCTGGCAGTTGCGGCAGGCCTGGTATTGGGTATGGCTGCCTGCGGCTCAGGTCAAAGTGCTTCAAATGATTCATCAAAAGCCACAAATACCTCAAACACCACAAATACCGCTGTAAATTCAACCGAAAGCTCTGGAGGAAAATCAAAAATCTCATTTTGGACTTTCCATACAAACGCAGAAAAGGAGTTTATGGCATCTCTGCCCGAGAAATACAAGGCTGTAAATCCAAACGTTGAGGTCACCTATGAGAATTTCCCCGAATCTGATTACATGGGCACAAAGCTGACAACTGCTTTTGCGGCCAATGCAGGTCCGGATGTATTCGTAATGAGCCCGGGTGATTTCCTGAAATATGCAAACAGCGGCGTAGCAAAGGATTTGACATCATACTTTACTGATGAAATGAAACAGGACTTTTTGCCAAGTGCCATTGACGCGGTAACCGTAGATGGAAAAATTGTTGCAATTCCATTTGAAATAGAATTATTGGGCCTGTATTACAACAAGGACATGTTCAAGGCCGCAGGGCTTGAGGCTCCAAAAACCTGGGACGAACTTATAAATGCGACTAAAAAGTTGAAGAAAGGCGATATTGCAAGCTTGATAGTTGAACCGAGCAAAGGCTATTATCAGAATTTCACATGGTATCCCTTCCTCTGGCAGACAGGTGCCAATGTCATAGATTCAGGCACAAAAACAGCTACCTTTGAAGGTGAAGGTGTTGAAAAGTCATTGAAACTTTGGGGAGATCTTATAAAGGCCGGTGCACCTTCAAAGCTTTCCATTCCATTGACCAATGAAATTGCACTCCTTGGAAGCGGCAAGGCTGCCATGCAGGTATGCGGCACATGGGCTGTAGCCAGCCTCGAAAACAATTACCAGGACACCAATATAGGTCTTGTTCCGCTGCCGGTTCCGGAGGGCGGCAAAGCTGCCACAGCTGCCGGCGGATGGAAGCTTATGGTAAACGGTAAAAGTGAGAATAGCGATGCAGCTGCAAAATTTGCAATGTGGGCATTTGCCGAGGATACCAGTATCCCTCTGGAATGGTGTACAAAGGTCAAATTCGCTTACTCCCCGAGAAAATCAGTTATTGAAGCCGGTAAGGATATTTACACAAAAGGTCTGAGAGAGGTATTTACCAATCAAATATATGATTCGGCAGTGGGCGAGCCCAGATATCCTTCTGAAATCGTAAATGCAGTAGGTGATGCACTTCAGAATGTTATGTTCAATAATGGAGATCCAAAGTCGGAAGCCAAAAAGGCAAATGATAAGATTGCTGATTTCCTGAAGACTTACAATGGTGCCATGTAATAAGGAAAACGTAATTTTATGCCGCCCCGGTTCAGTTGGGGCCGGGGCGGTATAAAACAGTCCAGAGGAGATTACCATGAACAATTTATCAATTTCAACAATGACCACAAGAAAAAAATATGGTATAAAAAGTAAAAAGGTAAAAGAAAATCTGTTCGCATATTTTATGCTTGCACCTGATGTCATCGGTATAGCCCTGTTTATATTTGTCCCTATATTAATAGCTCTTTATGTCAGTTTTCATGATTGGAATGTTTTGGAGCCAATGAAATATATCGGATTGGAAAACTATAAAAACCTGCTTTCGGATGGACAATGGTGGCATTCGGTATGGACTACCCTTCTCTATACATTAATGTTTGTGCCCATGGTATTTTGCATCTCACTTTTACTTGCGGTATTTGTGAATTCAATTCCGGGCTCGGCACAGGAATTTTTCAGAACTCTTTATTTTATCCCATATTCCATATCTACTGTTGTAGCCTCCCTTATATGGAGATTTATGATGGACCCTCAGAGGGGTTTCATCAATGATATTTTGAGGGCAATCGGGCTTCCCGCCCAGGATTTTTTGGGGAACCCGAAACAGGCGCTCTTTTGTATCGCATTTATTTCGGCATGGATGCTTATAGGATACTATTCGATAATTTTTCTGGCGGCATTGAAGGACATTCCTGTCAGCTATTACGAAGCAGCATACCTGGATGGGGCGAATTTTTTTCATGTTTTCAAGAGTATCACTTTTCCCCTGCTGAAGGAGGTAAACACTTTTGTGCTCATAGTTACTACCATAGCTTCATTTCAGGTCTTTGACCAAATCAAGATTTTAACAAACGGAGGACCTGCTGATGCGACCAACGTATCGGTTTATTATATATATAAAAATGCATTTGAATATATGAAGGTTGGATATTCATCTGCACTGGCATTTGTATTGTTTGCCATCATATTCGTATTTAGTTTAATCCAGTTAAGGATAACAAAGGGGAATTCAGATGAGTAAAACACTGGAAGCAAAAAGAAATAGAAAGATATATATTACAAAAGTCGTAATTGCGGCGATTTTAGGAATAATGGTGGTTTTTCCCATCTACATGATGTTCATATCATCCGTAAAGCCCAAATCAGATGTGTTTGATATGAAAATCATACCCGGCACATTTACCATGGATGGCTATACAACTGCATTAAATGAGAATTTTGGGAGATATTTTTCAAACTCTCTTTTTGTTTCGACGGTTGTAACACTGGTAGCCCTGGTATTCCATGCTATGTCGGGATATGCATTGGCCAGGCTCGATTTTGTTGGCAAAAAGGGTATGTTCCTTTGGATCATAAGTACTTTAATGATACCTTTTTCCGTGATTACCATACCTCTGTTCATATTAATGAAGCAGTTTGATTGGCTTAATTCATTCAAAGGTATTATTATACCGGCAATCCCGCACGCATACGGGATATTCCTTTACAGACAGTTTTTCATAACAATGCCCGATGATTTGGAAGAGGCCGCAACAATAGACGGATGCTCGTACCTGGGTATTTTCACAAAAATATTTTTGCCTTTGTCAAAATCAATAAGCGTGACTTTGGGAGTGGCATTCTTTATAGCAAACTGGAATAATTATCTCTGGCCTTTAATTGTAACCCAAAAACAAAGCATGTGGGTGCTCCAGGTTGCTCTTGCAAACTTTGTAGGCCGTTCGGATACGCCCTGGAATGCAATCATGGCCTCCGGAGTCATCACCGTAATACCAATCATAATAATATTCTTTGCACTGCAGAAGCATCTGGTGGAAGGGATAAAAATGAGCGGGCTCAAGTAAAAACACGGGATTGGTTTAAACCTGGAGCCCATCCGCCGGCAGCCTGGATACCCGGTGTAAATATCCTCCGTATTGTTGTAGTGAAGAGGCAAGGTATAGTATTATATAAATGATATTAGCCAGGACAAATTATAATGATACGGGAGTAATATGAATGAGTACAATATATGATATTGCAAAAAAAGCAGGTGTATCGGCTTCCACAGTATCAAGAGCCCTTAATGGCAGTGGATATTGTGATGAAAGAACAAAAAGCCAGATTCAAAAAGTTGCACAGGAACTGAACTATATACCGGATTCTTCAGCCAAGATGCTGCGCTCCAAAAGGACAAAAAGAATAGTTCTGGCAATACCCGACATATGCAATCCTTTTTATTTTGATATGATATACGGTGTCAACAGCATACTTGAGAAATATGATTATCTCATGATACTTATTTATACAAAACACAGTCTGGATGAGGAATTGAAGGCAATACAAAATGTTAAGGGAAAAATTGCAGACGGCATGATAATGGTTTCCTTCAATTTTTGTGAAAAAAATATAAAGGCAATCAATTCTCTGAATGTACCGGTGGTCATAACCAATAAGTATGAATCTGCACATAAAAATGACAGCTTCGACTATGTTCATGTTGATACCTATCTTGGCATTAAAATGGCTACCGAGCATTTACTGAAGCAGGGACATGAGAAAATTGCCTTTATGGGCGGAAATATGGAGGAACAAACCGGCCACGAGCGTTTTTTAGGATACAGGGATGCGATTATTGACGCGGGGTTAAGGATCAACGAGAAATACATCCTGCAATCAAATTACACTGAAAGCGGAGGCTATATGTGCACAAGGGAATTGTTAAAGCGGGAAAGCCTTCCGTCTGCCATAGTCGCAGCAAATGACCTTATGGCCATAGGTGCCATGAGTGCCTTGGAGGAGTCGGGCCTGCGGATACCCGACGATATGGCAGTAGTGGGCATGGATAATACACAATCGGCAATCAGGGTGACTCCCAAGCTGTCTTCTGTGGCAATGATGCAGGAGGAAATAGGGCGAAATGCCGCACAGATACTCATGGATAATATCCTGAACGAAAGCAGTGAAAAGAAAAGGGTCAGATTGCTTCCCAGGCTGGTAGTCCGGGATTCAAGCGTGCAGCTAGGCTAACAGTTCATAATTTTCTTAACAATAATTCAAAAGAAATCAGCCATATAAATTTGTAATAATTCTGAGTGTTATTTGCAATAAATTAAAGGGCAGCAGCCCGGCAGGATAATCTCAAATGTATATGGAATCGATTTCACACACTAAATGGTAAAAAAATGGAGGATCCTATGCTTAACGATAACAGAAGTTTAAGTATTTGTCAGAAGAAAAACGGTACCACCAGAAGAATTTCAAGCTATGACAGAACAGGCGGGAACAAGGATTACTATACTCTGCTGCCGGGTACGTCAACTGAAATATTTAATGTAAAAGGTTCGGGCTATATAAGACATATCTGGATGACTATGGCTACAGACGGAATGGAAGTAGCCGAAGAGGAGTTCCTGCCGCGCAAAATTGTGATCAGGGCATACTGGGACAAAGAGGAAAATCCAAGTATAGAGGTTCCCATAGGTGACTTTTTCGGAATGGGGCACGGCATAACAAGGAATTTTACCTCCGAATATCTTATGATGAGTCCGGAAGACGGTAAAGCCTTTAACTGCTTTTTCCCCATGCCCTTTGAAAGTGAGGCCAGAATAGAAATAACAAGTGACGCAAATAACGCCATAAAGTTTTATTTCTATGTGAATTACGAGGAATGTGAAATAAAAACCAATGATTTGAGGTTCCACGCCCATTGGTCAAGACAATGTCCCACCGACGGAGTCCCGGACAGGGATATGGATAACGCAGAGTTTGAATTCGGCGGTAAAAATACCACCGGGGAAGGGAACTATGTAATTCTTGATGCAGAAGGAGAAGGACACTATGTGGGCTGCAACTTTAATGTGCATAACCTGAGATTTACAAAGGAATGGAACTGGTATGGCGAGGGAGACGATATGATTTTCATTGACGGGGAGAAATGGCCGCCGTCACTTCACGGGACAGGAACAGAAGACTATTTCAATACCGCATGGTGCCCCCAGCAGGAAATATGCACCCCGTATCACGGGCTGATCATGGGAGGAGGTCCAAACTGGGGCGGAAAAATATCCACTTACAGGTATCATATTCTGGATCCCATCGTATTCAGGAAAAGCATAAAAGTGACTATTGAACACGGACATAACAACCACCGCAGTGATGACATTTCATCAACGGCATACTGGTATCAGACCGAGCCTCATAAAAAACAGATACCTGTGCCCCAGGTGAAAGACAGACTTCCTTTGCCCGACATCAACGGCTTCAATGAAAAAAACTTTAAAAAGGTTTTTGCCCATGACAATCCCGGGCAGTTAAAAGTCTGATCCTTGTAGAATCGATTGCAGAAACTGTACGAAGAAAGGAGCAAATTTATGGAAAACAAGCCCAAGCTGCTCATAGTCGGGAGCTTTATTATGGATCTTATTTCAACCACCGGAAGGCTGCCCAATGAAGGAGAGACCACAATAGGTATTGATTTTAGCACAGCACCCGGAGGAAAGGGAGCAAATCAGGCAGTACAGGCGGCTTTACTGGGAGCAGATGTAACGATGGTGGGAAAGGTAGGGAAGGATATTTTTGGTGAAATGCTGATTGGTTCAGCCGGCAAAGCCGGTATAGATATAAGACATGTTATCAGGGACCCGGACGCACCGACGGGTGTAGGAAATATAATGCTGGAATTGAAGGAGGGGCAGAAATCAAAAAACAGGATTCTGCTGATACCGGGTGCCAATATGGCACTTACAACAGAAGACGTGGAATTTCTGAGGGATGAGATAGAAAATTATGATATGGTGATGCTTCAACTGGAAATTCCTATGGAAGTTAATGAGGCAGTTGCGGATATGGCTTATGAAAAGAATGTTCCCATCATGCTGAACTCCGCTCCTTCGGCGCCATTAAGCCATTCTCTCCTGAAAAAGTTGACATACATATCCCCCAATGAACATGAAGCCGCCGATCTCACGGGAATTAAAGTAAACACTTCGAAAAGCGGTGTGGATACTGAAACGATAAAGGCTGCTGCTGAAGTGCTTTTAAAAAAAGGCGTCAAAAATGTAATCATCACTCTGGGAAGTAACGGAGCGGCACTGATAAATGCAGAAAAATTCATATACCAGCCGTGTATTGATATTGTG
Organism: Ruminiclostridium cellobioparum subsp. termitidis CT1112; assembly: GCF_000350485.1. Lineage (GTDB taxonomy): Bacteria > Bacillota > Clostridia > Acetivibrionales > DSM-1351 > Ruminiclostridium > Ruminiclostridium termitidis. Next base: position 34,369 of record NZ_AORV01000020.1, on the reverse strand, counting down.
GAGGTCAAGGATCCCACCGCAGCGGGAGATTCATTTATCGGAGCGTTTTGTACGGCAATATGCTCGGATATGGTTGAGGAAGAAGCAATTTTGTTTGCAAGCTATACTGCCACAATCACCGTATCCAGAATGGGTGCACAGCCGTCACTTCCCTTCAGGGCAGAAGTGCTTGCTTTGATGGAAGCTCATAAAAATAATTTATAACAAAGGCGGGAACAGCTATGAATGAAAAGGACGTATTGAAGTATTTCCTTTCTACCGTTATAAGCGAGACGGAAGATTTAATAGATAAAATAGGCGATGACTTTTACGAGGCTGCCGTCAGCTTGATAGGGGATGCCGAAGAAGAGGGAAAAAGGGTTCATATTACCGGGATTGGCAAGCCGGGGCATGTTGCCGGCTACATTGCATCCCTGCTGTCTTCCACGGGAACACCTGCCTACGAACTGCACGGTACTGAGGCCGTTCACGGCTCATCGGGCCAGGTAATGGACGGAGATGTCGTAATAGCCATATCAAACAGCGGAGAAACCGCAGAGTTGAAAGCGACGGTTTCGACACTAAAAAGCAACGGAGCTAAGATTATAGGTGTAACGGGACAAAAAAATTCCTGGCTGGCTGAAAATTCGGATGTTTTTCTGTTTGCCGGGGTTGTTAACGAGGGGGATTCCCTGAACAGGGCCCCCAGAGCATCAATAATTGCTGAAATTATTGTCCTGCAGGGCCTCAGTATAATGCTGCAAAATAAAAAAAATATTACACCAAAGCAATATATCAAATGGCATCCTGGAGGTGCTCTGGGGAAATTGAGGCAGGACGAGGCAAAGTAGTCTGTGCTTTGCTATAGAGTAGATTTCATTCAGTCACGGGAGGGCATTAACAGTAGTAAATGAATGTTTTCCTCTGAAAAACGCATACTAAACTTATTTGGAGAAGAATTTATGCGTGCACTTGTGATTGAGGATGATAAGCTGCTTTCAAATGCAATTTGCAGTAATATAGGCGGTACCTTTGATTATGAGCAGGCCTTTGACGGTGAAGAAGGGCTGTATCTGGCAGAACAGAATATATATGATGTGGTGATTCTGGATGTTATGATGCCCAAAAGGGATGGTTACAACGTCCTGGCTGCCTTAAGGGACAAGGGAATTAAAACGCCTGTTATCATGCTGACTGCAAAGGATGGAATTGATGACAAGGTGAAAGGTTTCAAGCTGGGAGCTGATGATTATCTTGTCAAGCCCTTCCACCGGCAGGAACTTTTAGTAAGGATTGAGTCATTAATGAGACGCTCCAAAGGAGCATTGAAGGAACATATTCTAAGTTTTAAGGGACTGACTTTAAATCTCAACAACAGAACAGCACGGGTTGGGAATGAAGAACTGGCTTTTCAGGGAAAGCAGTTTGATGTTCTGGAATATCTCGTAAGCAATAAAAACACTATTCTAACTAAAAAACAGATATTTGACAGGATATGGGGCTTTGATTCAGACACGACAATGACCGTTGTTGATGTTTATACCAGTAATATCCGCAAAATTTTGAAAAGCAGCGGGTATGATAAATATATTAAAACAGTGCGGGGAATTGGTTATATGATTACTGACAGCGGAGAAGAGAATGAATGAGCACAATATAATCCGAAGGCAGCAGCTGCAAAACATGAAATATAATTTAATTGCCTTTACAATTATCTTTATTTCGTTTGGATTGATCATTTTCGCCCAGATAAGGGAATCAGTTTATACAAAGCTGGATTCTGAATTATACAACTCACTTGGTACCATAAAAAGTTTTGTACTGGATCAGAATTTTAATTTGAAAAGACCTGACGAAGGCTTAAGACCAAGGGGCAATGCGGCAATAAACATAAGAAGTCCCAGAATAATACCTATTTTAAGAGCCAGGGACGGCAGCATCATAAATTTTGGGAGTGTAAACGACTCATATTATGATCAATACCTGAAGTATATAGAATTTGATAAAGAAAAACTTAACCGTATTGTTTCCATAAGTATAAGAGATCAATACTATTTTAGAAGTATTACTACCAATGTCGGGACCGATGCCGGTGAAGAACTGTATATGCAGCTGGTAATAAATTCAGATGGTGAGAGGAATTTGCTGCAGCATACTTCGTTTATTCTGATTGTTGGTGTAATTATCTTTAGCATAATGTCCATTTTGGCAAGTCTGATTTTATCTCAAATAACCATGAAGCCTGTAAAAAAGTCCTGGAGCAGGCAGGTGGAGTTTGTTGAGAACGTGTCACATGAATTAAGAACACCCCTTACCATAATTCAGAACTCACTGGAATTACTTCTTACTTCACCGGAGGATAAAATAATTGACAGATCGGAGAGCATAGCTATTGCTTTGGATGAAACCTCCTGGCTTTCCAGGCTGATTACAGATATGCTGACACTGGCAAGATCTGATTCTACGATGACCGAAATACACAAAGATCTGTTTTCGCTGGATGCTCTTGTTGAAACGGTCTGTCAGCCCTATATGGATTTGGCCGAAAGCCAGAATAAGGTTTTGGAAGTAAATCTACATTGTCCGATGAATATCAATGCAGATAAAAGCCGGATACACCAGCTTCTGGTTATTCTTTTGGACAATGCACTCAAGTATACCGATGAAAAGGACAGGATATCAGTAGATACCAATATCAAGGACAATAAAGCTGTAATAACGGTTTCAGACACGGGTATGGGTATAAGCGATGAGAATATTGATAAAATATTTGACCGTTTTTTCAGAGAGGATAAGGCACGCAGCAGGGAAAGGGGAGGCATGGGTCTGGGGCTGTCGATTGCCGACTGGATTGTGGGCAGGCATGGAGGCACAATCAAAGTCACACATAATGAGCCCAAGGGGAGCATATTTACTATAAAATTATCCAAAGGGTAAAAATAAGCAGCATTAAAGATAACGTATTTAAATTTTTATACGTTATTTTTATGTTCAAATATGTTCAAAAATTTGTAACAATTTTTATTGTTTGCTTAAGGTTTATTTAAAGTTTGATTAAGGTTTTGCACTTATAATTACATTTGTAGTTAAGATAAAAACAACTGAACTAAACTTTGAATTTAGTCCGCAATCGAAGCGGCAGGCCGTGAAAGGAGCAAATTATGAGTGCGAAATCAAGAAATAAAAAAGGTAAAAAGGTATTAATTTCTATTGCTGTTTTATTAGTGGTAATTATTGCAGGAGTATTGACGGTTCCAGGTATTGTAAACGCAAAAAACAACAAAACAGCTGCCGGACAAACTTCGGCTCAAACAAGGACATTAACGGTGGATACACAGGATATTAAACAATCTGTTACAGGTTCGGGTGAGATAGTGTCAGGTGATGAGGAAACATTGGAGGCCGATTCAGATAAGACAATAGATACAGTTAAAGCTGTTGAAGGACAGGCTGTAAAAAAGGGAGCAGTACTTTTGACATATACGGATGAAACTACCATAACTGCACCTTTTAATGGAGTAATCGGTAAAGTTACCATTGCCGATGACACCGAAAGCAATCAGCAGAATGCATCAAAAGCTACTGACAGTATTGTCATTATGAGTACCGACAACCTCGTAACAAACTTGTCTGTGGACGAAACTGACCTGAATAATATTAAGGTGAGTCAAAGCGCAGATATTACAATTAATGCATTTCCCGATACAAAATATTCAGGAAAAGTTACAAGCATTTCTGAAACAGGAACCTATGACAATGGCGGCTCAAAATTTCAGATATCAATAAAACTTGATAAGACAACCAACGTTAAAATAGGTATGTCAGCTGCTGTGGATATAACAGTTAAAAGTGTGACAGGAGTGGTTGCCGTTCCAATAGAAGCAGTAAGGGGGTCAGGGGATAATGCGTCTGTAATGCTGGTAAACAGCGATGGAAGCGCTTCATCTGTCCCGGTAACGCTTGGACTTGCCAACCAGGCTTATGTTCAAATAGTAAGCGGATTATCTGAAGGTGATGTAATTCAATATACAGTTCAGTCAGGCAGCAGTACCAGAATGATGTCTGGTTTCGGTGGCATTGAAGGCGGTGTGTTTAGCACAAATGGAGGAATGCAGGGCCGTAATGGGAATGGCAGCGGCAGCCGTTCAATGAGCGGAGGCAATATGGCAAGGCCTCAAAATTAAAATAATCGAATAATTTTTATCCGTACTTTAGATGCAGATAACTTAAGGAGTGAACATGAATGATTAAAATGAAGGAAATAACTAAAACTTACCAGATGGGTGATACAGAAGTGAAGGCATTGAATAAGGTAACGTTTAATATGGATAAAGGCGAATTCGTTTCAATAGTGGGGCCTTCGGGTTCTGGAAAATCAACATTAATGAATATATTAGGCTGTCTGGATGTACCCGATGACGGTGATTATTTTCTTGATGGAATAGATATAAATAATTCAAATGATTTAGAGCTGGCACATATCAGAAATAAGAAAATAGGCTTTGTTTTTCAGAATTTCAACCTTTTATCTAAATTAAATGCAGTTGAAAATGTAGAAGTGCCTTTAATGTACAGGGGTCTCTCGGCGAAGCAATCAAAGGAAATAGCATATAACTATCTTGATAAGGTAGGGTTGAAGGGAAGAGAGAAGCATACTCCCAAGGAACTTTCAGGAGGACAGCAGCAGCGTGTTGCAATTGCCAGGGCTCTGGCCTGTGAACCTCAGATAATACTTGCCGATGAGCCGACCGGAGCGTTGGATCAGAAAACCGGATTGGAAATAATGGGAATATTAAATGAGCTGAATGGGCGCGGACAGACAATTGTGCTCATAACACATGATCCCAAAATCGCAAAACAGGTGAAGAGAAGCGTAAGTATTGTTGATGGACAGCTTATAGATGAAACGAGGTGATAAATATGTTGTTTGTTAGGACAATCAAGCTGGCTTTTAAAAATATCAGGAGCAGTAAATTAAGGTCAGCTCTTACAATGCTGGGACTGATCATAGGCATATCTTCGGTTATTGTTCTTGTAGGTATAGGAACCGGATCAACCCAAAATGTTACATCGCAGGTATCCTCACTGGGTACAAATGTCCTTACTGTCAGAATTAATACCGAGGATAAACTTAAATATGACAGGGTTGGAGATATTAATAAGCTCTCCGGTGTTGAAAGCGTGGCACCTTATACAAGTGTCAACGGAAATGTTTCCAGCGGAACCACGACTGCAGGCATGGTATCTGTTCTGGGAGTAGATGAAAATTATCTGGGAATAAGGAGTTACAAGCTTTCCTATGGCAGAGGAATTTCCTTTATAGACCTGGATAATAAGAATAAAGTATGTGTTATCGGGTCTGAATTGAGCCAGACATTTTTCGGATATTCAAGTCCTGTCGGTAAAACTATCAAAATAGCAGGTGACAATTACACAGTAATCGGTGAACTGGAAAGCCAGGGTTCTTCAATGGGCACAAATGCAGATAACATGGTGTTGATGCCCATAACCACTTCAAAATACATTACTGGGACAGATGATATAACCTCACTTTATATAAAAGCTGCTGATGAGAATAATGTGAGTTTGGCACAGCTATCCATAGAGAATTATCTTAAGTCAAATTTGAATGCCTCAAGTGACGATATTGAGGTATCCACACAGCAATCCATGCTGGACAGTTTGTCATCAATTCAGAATACATTGACACTGCTTCTGGGCGGAATTGCAAGTATTTCTCTTATAGTAGGCGGTATTGGTGTAATGAATGTAATGCTTGTATCAGTTACTGAACGAACAAAGGAAATAGGTATTAGAAAGTCTCTAGGAGCAACAAAAGGAAATATATTGATACAATTTTTAATTGAAGCTCTTGTACTAAGCCTTCTGGGCGGGTTTATCGGGATTGCGGCCGGTCTGGGACTGGGAAAATCGGCCGGTCTTCTGGGATTTAACTTTGCATACTCATTTAATGTAGTAGGTATTTCCTTTGGGTTTGCTGTACTGGTTGGATTAATATTTGGAATATTCCCAGCATACAGGGCATCCCGCCTAAATCCGATAATTGCATTGAGACAGGATTAAGATTTAGCCGTGTATTGATAAAAAACATCTTTTCCGCTGATTTTGCGGATAAGATGTTTTTTGCTGTCAAATTCACTTTTCAAAATAGCATAAATAAATAAGTAACAATAGAATAAAAGTTTGCATAAAATACTTTAGCCTTTATGAGAGCTAATTCAGAATTCAAAATGGCCTTGACCGCTCCGGAACAGGAGATCATTCCAAGGTCATAAGAATTAAAAAGGAGGATTTACCATGATCCCGATGTATCCATATTATAGCTATGAGACGCGATGTAAAAAGGTGCCCATCACTTTTCCGCCTCAGCATCAGGATACGCAGCCCGGTTTAGAGTATTTGATGAGTCCGGTTCCAATATCCGACAATCCCGAATACAAGGGCAGCGGAAAACTGGCAGGGAAAGTCGCCATCATTACCGGAGGTGACAGCGGTATTGGCCGTGCCGTAGCAATCGGTTTTGCCAAAGAAGGGGCGGATTTGGCAATTGTTTATTTATATGAACGCACAGATGCCGAAGCCACCAGGAAGATGGTGGAGGACTACGGGCGAAGCTGCCTGCTTATTGAAGGCGATCTGCGCCAGCCCGCTTTTTCCAAAGAAGTGGTAACAAGGACGCTGGCCATGTATGGAAGGCTTGATGTGCTTGTATTGAACCAGGGGGTCCAGTTTCCTCAGGAAAGCATATTGGACATATCTGACGAACAACTCGAAAATACATACAGAACCAACATTTTTCCGCATTTCTACATGACGAAGGCCGCTCTTCCTTGCCTCAAGCCGGGGAGCTCCATTATATCAACAGCATCGGTAACAGCTTATGCAGGTGCCCCTTTGCTGGTCGATTATTCATCAACAAAAGGTGCCATTGTATCGTTCACCCGTTCATTATCGCTCCAATTGGTTGGGAAGGGTATCCGGGTCAATGCTGTGGCACCGGGACCGATTTGGACCCCACTCATTGTATCCAGCTATTCTGCCGAATATGTAAAAACGTTTGGTTTGGAAACGCCGATGAAACGCGCCGGGCAGCCTTTTGAGCTTGCACCGACCTATGTTTATCTGGCGTCGGAGGATTCCTCCTTCGTTACGGGACAGGTACTTCATGTCAACGGTGGCGTAATGACCGAAACGTAAAACGGAGTCGGGACTCCTGAAAGAGGATAAACTACCCATAGCTTGCTTTTCACTGCTGGAAATAAGATGGACAACGCTTCTGCCGAAAATAATAGTCAGGTTCACGGATTGTATTGTACTTTTTTTGCATCATATGTGATACTTAAAATATAATTTTATAAAAATAATTCCTACACTATGAAGTCAAAGTTTGATATTATTTGAGATATATAAATAACTTAAAGGTGAAAAACAATATGTTAAAGCTAAAAGTAATAGCCTGTGACGTATTAAATAGAGAAATTTCATACCTGGCCGCAAAGTCGAAGCATTATGTCGATATAACCTTTTTACATCAGGGTCTGCACGATACTCCTGACAGACTGAGGGAAATGGTTCAGGCTCAGATTGACAGAGCCAATGAAGGCTTTCCTTATAATTACTACAATACATGTCCTCATTATGATTACATTATTTTAGGCTATGGCTTATGCAGCAATGGGATAGTGGGGCTTACAAGCAGTAAAATTCCCATTGTGGTACCCAGAGCACATGATTGCATAACCTTATTTATTGGCTCTAAGGAAAAATTTAAAAGCTATTTTGAAAAATATCCCGGAATCTACTGGTTTTCTTCAGGCTGGATCGAAAGGGGCTGGCAGCCCGGCGAAATTAAATATAATGCTATTTTAAAGGATTATACCGAGAGATATGGTGAGGATAATGCAGAGTTTCTAATTAAAATGGAACAAAACTGGATGAAAGAGTACAAAAGTGCCGGGTTTATTTCCTGGGACTGTTTCAATAATAACGACTATTATAGAGACTTTACAAAAAAATCGGCAGATTTTTTCAAGTGGGATTTTATTGAGATTGCCGGCAGTCCCTCTTTGATGGAAAGAATCATTAACGGCGAGTTTAACAGTGATGAAGTGCTTGTTGTTCCGCCAAATTCATCCATAAGCCCGGCCTATGATGACAAAATAATAAAATGAGGCCGGTGCAAGGTCACAGGTATTTACCGGAAGGCCCGCGGAGGGACAATAAATACGAGTAAAATAGTTGGAGGAAAAATGCCAAAGGTTACAATTAAAACAGATAAAAAGTCATATGAATTACCGGCAGAAAACGGTCAAAATTTACTTGAACTCCTTAGAAACTCAAATATAGAAGTTGATTCTGCATGCAATGGCAATGGTACCTGCGGTAAATGCAAGGTGAAAATTTCATCAGGAATGCTTCCCGCTGCCTCTCAAAATGAGATGAAAATACTTGGAATTAAGGCCGTGGAGGAGGGATACAGGCTTTCCTGCGGCTGTAAGGTTGAAGCAGATATGGAAATAATCCTCCGGGATACCGGGGCCCAGGCACAAATAGTAGTTGAGGGCAGGCAGCGGCAGATAACATTATCGCCCTTGGTAACAAAAGAGGTCCGAACGCTTGAAAAGCCCTCTTTGTCAGATCAGACCGCCGATTTTGAACGGGTTTTGGGCGGCTTGGATGCAGACGGTTCAAGTCTGGAACTCATAAGAGTTCTTCCGGGTCTGATCAGGCAGAATAATTACATGATTACACTAATAAAATCCGGAAACCGGCTGCTGGGGGTTGAAGCAGGCAATACGGCCAAAACTCTCTATGGTGTGGCAGTGGATATCGGGACCACCACGGCAGCAGTATATTTATTGGATATGAACAGCAGTAAAAGAGTGGGAGTACATTCATTCCTGAATCCTCAAAAAACCTTCGGCGCAGATGTTATTTCAAGAATCCAGCATACCAACGATAATGATAAAGGGCTGGAGGAACTGCACTTACTAATTACCGGAAAACTGAATGACTGTATAAAAGAGTTGTGCCAGGAAGCCGGTATATCAAACAAGGAGGTGTATGCGGTAACTTTTGCAGGGAACACCACAATGATACATTTTCTGCTCAAGGTGCCGGCAAAAAATATTGCTGCCGCTCCGTTCATACCCGCCGTAACCTCAGTTCTTAAAATAAATGTAAAAGAATTGAATTTTGATATCAATCCATTTGGAATTGCGTGCATACTTCCTTCGGTTTCGGCCTACATTGGTGCGGATACCGTAGGAGCTGTGCTTTCAACCGGAATGTACCGGCAGGCGGAGATGTCTCTTATGATTGATATAGGTACAAACGGAGAAATAGTGCTTGGAAACAGGGACGGACTTTACGCCTGTTCTTCGGCTGCAGGTCCTGCATTTGAAGGAGCCAATATCAGAAATGGCATGGGCAGTGTAAGCGGGGCAATTAACAGCATTACACTTGAAGCGGGGGTAAGGTACACCACAATCGGGAATGCCAGGCCTGTTGGAATTTGTGGTACCGGTATAGTTGACGGCGTTGCCCAATTGCTGAAAGCAGGCATAATAGATGAAACAGGGAGGCTGGATACCGGGTGGGAACCGGATTCGGAACAGCTGGCAGGTTTGGCTGAAAACATAATGACAATTGAGGGTATGAATGTTTTTGTGCTTGAGGGGGATATCGCAATTTCGCAAAAGGATATACGTGAGCTTCAAAACGCAAAGGCGGCGATTGCTGCCGGAATTCATATACTGGTAGGGCAAGCGGGCATCAGCTTCGAGGATATTAAAAATGTCTATCTCGCCGGCGGTTTCGGTACTTATTTAAATATCGGCAGTGCAATTCGAATAGGGCTTATTCCGGCAGAACTGCAGGGGAAAATACAATCGGTTGGAAATGCCGCCGGACAGGGTGCAATTGAAGCTTTATTATCGTCGGAAAGCCTTTCAGACGCGGTAATTATCAGCAAAAAGATACGGTATATAGAACTTTCGGCTTCAAAGGAGTTTAATGACTGCTATGTTGACTGTATGATGTTTGAATAAATTTTTATACTCATTTTACAATTTCACACAAAAAATTTTTATAAAAAAGGCAAGCCATAAAAATACGGCATGTCTTTTTTTTTGCATGTTGCAGTTAAAGTAGTGTTATATTCATATTATAAGTTGATTAAACATCACTTATGTGTAATAATAAAAAAGTGATAGTAAAGGAGGATGCTTATGGAAAATGACATTCTAAATCTTGAACAGGCAATGGAGCTCTTCGGTGTTAGCGAACGAACCATGATTAAGTTGCTGCGGGAAGAACGGATTCCGGCAAGAAAGATAGGCCGTGAATGGAGATTCAGCAAAAGCGCATTACTGGACTGGTTGGGCACCGGCGTTTCAACTGACTATTTAAACCAGATGGAACTATTTAGAGTAGCAACCGACACAAAAGCCCGAGTTCCGGAAGTTTTATCACAGATAGGACAGGCAATAGAGAAACTGAAAGACAATGGCACAAATATACGTGAATTATTGCCTGAGTTGGAGGAAGATATTTTTTTGCCTGCTGATGCAAACTTACGGGTAAGCTATAAGCGTCAGCGCGGTCTTGAAAAATTGACCTTCAAAATTTTTTGGTTTGATGAAAAATAGCATATGAAAATAGTAGATAAAAAATAGTAAATGAAGAATGGGTGAGTATTATGTCCCGGAAGAAGGCACAGAAAAAGCTTTTTATATCAAATATTGTTTTGTTGGGCCTGGTCAGTTTTTTTACAGATATAAGCACCGAAATGGTTTATCCGATTCTACCATTGTATTTAAGTACTGTTCTGGGTGCGTCACCTGCCATTATTGGTGTGATTGAGGGTATTGCTGAAAGCCTGGCCAGCATATTGAAATTGTTTTCGGGTATGATTGCCGATAAGTACAATAACAAAAAGCAATTAGCCTTTATGGGTTACTTGGCCTCTTTTTTCAACAAATTCATTATTTTGATGTCTGCCTCATGGGGTGGGATTTTTATTGCACGCATTATAGACCGCTTTGGAAAAGGAATACGGACAGCACCCAGGGATGCGCTGATTGCCGAGTCTGCCGAAAACAGCAACTTTGGCAAAGCATACGGATTACATAAGGCTTTTGATATGTTAGGAGCTTCTGTCGGTATACTGCTTGCATTTTTCTTGATGGTATCTGCTGATGAAAGTAACTTCCGCAATATTTTTATTATTTCAATAGTTCCGGCTCTGATAGGACCCTTATGTGTGCTTTTTGTCAGAAACGGCAAAAAAGCAACGGAAGTTAAAAAACTGGATTTTAAATGGAGATCACTGGATAAAAGATTAAAGATGTTTTTAGTCATTATTTTCATATTTACCCTTGGAAATTCATCAAACTCCTTCATCCTGCTCAGAGCTTATAACGCCGGATTTTCTGAACGTGAGGCCATTCTTTTGTATTTTCTATATAATCTTATTGCGTCACTTTTATCATATCCTGTTGGAAAGCTGTCGGATAAAATCGGGCGCAAATATACCTTGTGTGCGGGATATTTCTTTTATGCAGCGGTATATCTTGGAATCGGTTTATCAAATTCGAATTTTGCCTTTTGGGGACTATTTGCCATATATGGCGTGTATACGGCGCTCACTGCGGGGGGAGAAAGAGCGTTGATTGCAGAAATCACCCCTCCGCACTTGAAAGGCAGCGCATTGGGACTTCATTCCGCAATTGTGGGGATAGGGCTGTTACCGGCTTCTCTCATCGCGGGTTTTTTGTGGGATGCCGCAGGTCAGGCCGCCCCATTTGTCCTGGGCGGATGTCTGGCCTTGTTTGCGAGCATAGCTGTTTTTTTCGTATTAAATAAGAAACCTGCTCTTTCCAAATAACATTTTATTTACGTTATCTTTGTTTCATATCAATTTTTCCCATTAATTTACTTTTTACTATTGACATATATTTACATATATGTTATATTATTAAAAATGAATAATAAAGCATGCTCATTCATTTTCTCTCTCAGTCAAACTCAATTGGGTACGACTATCCTTTACACAATGCTGTGTAGAGTTTTCAAAGGAAAGATCTTTTGGACGCAGTTATCCGACAGGTCTGAATAAGCTTATTCGTCAGTAATGAATTCCGGCAAAACACCATCCTGTTTTTATATATGATGCAAAAAATGCAAGTATGTATTGGATTATTGCATTATTGGCAGCGTGTCTTTTGGCATGCTGATAAAAAAAGGCGGGTGAAACTATGAATAAAATCAGGTCTCCAAACGTATCCAAACTGTAGTTTTAAATTCACAGTTTGTTAAATTACTTAAAAAACCAGACATAAGAGTCGAGAGGAGATATATCTATGAAGAAAAACAGAATTTTAAAATCCTTTATTGTTTTTTCACTTACAATTATATTAATAGGGACACAATCATTGGTATTTGCCAAACCTTCAACAGAGGTTTTCCAGGTTGAGAAACCAACCTATGAAATCACAAAAAGTCCAAACAGCAAACTGTTCGTAAATCTGGAAAAGAAGATTAACGAAGCAAAAGACAGTGATGAAGTTCCTGTTACAGTCGTATTCAATAAAAAACTCACTGATGATGAATTCGCATCTATAGAAAAGCTGCTTGGAAATCCGGAAATCAAACACAAATTTGAAATTATACCCGGAGCTGCATTAAACCTGACCAAAAATCAAATCAGCAAGCTGGAAAAGTCCGACCTGGTCAAGCAGGTGGAATATGATGAAGAGGTACATGCCACAATTGATACAGCCTCCAACTGGTTTGGCGTCAGCAAGGCAAGAGCAGACTTTGCAGGCATAGACGGAGATCATGACGGTGCTCCGACAACGTATACAAAGAATGACATTGTAGTTGCAGTCATCGACACAGGTATTGATGGAAACCATGTAGACCTGGATGGCGGTAAGGTTATAGCATGGAAGGACTGGGTCGGAAATAAAACAACCCCCTATGACGATAATGGCCATGGAAGCCATGTTGCGGCCACAGTTGCAGGCACCGGTGACGGCAATGCCAATTACAAGGGCGTGGCTCCGGGTGCTGCTCTTATTGGACTGAAGGTCCTTGACTCAGGCGGAAGCGGAACCATGAGCAATGTTACGGCAGCTATCGATTGGGCTGTAGCCAATAAAGCTACATATAACATAAGGATTATAAGTTTAAGTCTCGGGACATCGGGAAGCTCCGACGGTACCGATTCCACATCCCTGGCAATTAACAATGCCTTTAATGCAGGAATCGTACCTGTAGTCGCAGCTGGAAATTCCGGACCGAGAAAGGCCACCATCGGTTCTCCGGGAGCGGCATCAAAGGCATTGACAGTTGCAGCATTCGGAGATTTGGGGGAGAAAGGGTTTTTCCTGGCTGATTTCTCAAGCAGAGGGCTTACCGCAGACGGCAGACTTAAACCCGATATAAGTGCTCCGGGTGTCAATATCACTTCGGCAAAGGCCAATTCAACAAATCAGTATGTGGCATACAGCGGGACAAGCATGGCCACACCATTCACCTCCGGTACAGTGGCATTAATTCTTGATGCCAACCCTGATCTGACACCCGCTCAGGTTGTAGCCTATATAACAGGCACGGCACAGGACTGGGGAACGGCAGGACAGGATTTGGATTACGGCTATGGCAGACTGGACAGCTATGCAGCTATTAAGGCAGCAGGCGGCTTTACAGGTACCGGAATAGAGGTTCCTATACACCTGTATAAAGCTGATTCTCTTGCAGGTACAAATAAATATGATGAATTTACAATTGCCATACCCGACACAAAGTATCCGGTAGCTATTACATTAATACAACCTGACTGGACATCTTCCCAGGATTTCGATATATTCCTGTACAATCCCAGCGGTACACAGGTAGCAAGTTCCGAAGGAGCAACCAGACAGGAAACTATCAAATATACTCCGACTACGGCAGGAACATACAAGATCAGAATACTTTCCTACAGAGGAAGCGGTTCCTACTCCATTGATGTGAGCTCAGGTGCATCCGCTGTCACTCAGACAACCAACCAGTAACAGCTCCATATGATTGCCGTACGCAAAAAGCCCGTTTGAAAAGACGGGTTTTTTGCTGCTCCAGGAATTTTAGAAAAAAGGAAAAACGTATTTACAAATATTCATTAATGGAATAACATAGTAATATAGATATTACGATATGGTAATATGTGATGGAGGTAATATGATATTATGGAAATAAAAAAAGAACACATTAAAATGCTTGACAGTTTGATGCATCTTTTTTACAAACGAATGAACAATTTTAATGTCGAAATTAATTCTACATACTTCCAAGGGGTTACCAGCATTGAGATAAGCATTCTTGGCATTGTGGGTGAAAGTCCGGATGTAATTTTAAAGGAAATAGGTGAACAGCTCCAGGTTCCTGCCAGCACGTTGACCAATGCTGTCGACCGTTTGGAAAATCGCAATTTGCTTATGCGTTCCATAAGCAAAAGAGACAGGCGTTCCTTTGGACTGATTTTAACCGACGAAGGAAGGAAATTATATCAGGAACATGAAAAGGCAGAGCAGATAACGTGGAATAAAATACTGGGCACCCTGGAAAGTGATGAAGAGGTCGAGTTATTTCTAAGCCTTATGAAAAAGATTGCAGAAGGTATTAAATAATCAGGTCAGGGGGAGCAATATATGAATAAATCAATAACAAGCAAGGAAAAATCAAAAATTGCCTTTGATAAACAGGCAGATCATTATGATTCTACTTATTATGGTCAACATGCCAGAAAACTATATGAAAGTGTTATTGAGACAATGAACAAGTATGATTTCAAAAGTGTCTTGGATGTAGGCTGCGGTACAGGCAATGTTCTTTTGGAGGTTATTAAGAGAAAAAGTGTGGATATTGCAGGAATAGATCTTTCGGAAAAAATGCTGGATATAGCCCGAAGGCGCATTGGAAACAGTGCCGACCTGCGGAGCGGTGACTCGGAGCATTTGCCCTGGGACAGTGCCGCATTTGATATGATAATCTGTACCGACTCATTTCACCATTATCCCCATCCTTTAGCTGTTCTTGAGGAAATGAAAAGGGTTTTAACTCCAAACGGAAAAATTGTGATAGCAGATGCCTGGATGCCGCCGCCACTAAGACAGCTGCTAAATATATTTATGCCTTTTAGCAACGATGGAGATGTAAAAATGTATTCACAGGGGGAAATGAAAAAGCTCATGTACAAATGCGGCTTAAAATTTGAGAATTGGCAAAGGATAGGCAATAGAGCGTTTATAACAGTTGCAAAAAAAGGATAGAAATTTTATGGAGATAATAGAGATAAAGCTAAGTGTAACAAATTGTTTCCTCATAAAAAATCAAAGGAATTATGTCATGGTGGATACCGGCTATGAATATGATTGGGATTTATTCCGCAAAAGGTTGACTGAGGCTGCTGTGGGCCTGCAGGAAATAAGCCATATCATACTGACCCACCACCACGACGATCATTGCGGGCTTTTACATAAGATTCTGGAAGTAAACGGCAGCATACGCGTAGTCATGTCCCACCAGGCCGAAAGCCTTCTGTTAAAGGGCGAAAATGACCGGACACATGGGGGCGGTCTGCTTAACAAAAGGGTAGAATTTTTAATCGGATTAAAACAGCTGTACCTGTCACTGGTATTAAAAAAATCTGTCAACAAGAAAGATAATCTTAAATTTAAACCATATGAAGCCAGGGACAATGACATTAAAATCATGGGAGAGACACGGCTGGTAGATATAGGGCTTAATTTGGCCGGAAAAATTATCGAGACACCGGGACATACCATTGATTCAATTTCAATAGTCTTTGAAGACGGTGACTGCATAGTAGGGGATGCAGCGGCTAATTTTTTAAGATTTGCAGGTACGAAGTACTGTGTAATATTCGTTACGGATATACGTGAATACTACAGAAGCTAGGAAAAGTTGATTTCACATAAGGTACGCCGGATATTTCCCGCCCACGGCAAACCTTTTGCGGTTGAAAAGCTTGCTCGGAATATCGGTAAGATAAAACCGGGTAAATTTTAGTTTATTGTATATAAAAAAATTATTAAATAAGTCTTGACAAAACAATAAAAATATTATATTCTTTATTAAGAATAATTCCTATTCTTAATAAAGTAGGTGGTAGTTTGAAAAAGCATAGAATGCTAATTTTAGATATTATCAAATCTTCGGAGGAACATATGAAGGCCGAGGAGATATATATGAAGGCAAAGCAGCTGCAGCCATCCATAGCGGTAGGCACTGTTTACCGGAATCTGGGCCTTATGACCGAAGCAGGTGAAATAAGACGCATAAGCATTCTGAATGCGCCCGACAGATATGACAAATCACTGCATCCGCATGAACATCTTATTTGTCAGAATTGCGGGGAGCTAACCGACATAACGGTTTCTGACCTGAAAGAATATATGGAAAAGCAGACAGGTATTGAAATTTTGAGTTATGAATTAAATTTGAGATACATCTGCGATAAATGCAAAAATGGATAGGTTAAAGTAGAAGGAGCAATTGCGCGTCTGTAGGTTGAATTAAGATTTGGCAGGTATGCGGAAATTTATTAATGCTAATAAACAGCTCAAAAAGAAGCTTAAATTAAATAATAAAAATAAGGAGAGTATATTATGAACATCAAAGGAACTAAAACCGAAAAAAATACTGGCTGCAGCTTTTGCGGGCGAATCACAGGCAAGGAACAAGTATACATATTTTGCATCGGTTGCAAAAAAAGAGGGCTACGAGCAGATAGCAGCTATTTTTGAAGCAACTGCCAACAATGAAAAGGAACATGCAAAATTATGGTTCAAAGCCCTGGGTGAGCTTGGAGATACTGCAGCTAATTTGCTTCATGCCGCAGAAGGAGAAAACTACGAATGGACCGATATGTATGAGGGTTTTGCAAAGGATGCTGAGGCAGAAGGTTTTACCGCACTTGCAGCTCAGTTCAGAATGGTTGCAAAAGTTGAGAAGGCTCATGAAGAAAGATACCGTGCACTCCTTAAGAATGTAGAAATGCAGAAGGTGTTTGAAAAATCGGAAGAAACCATGTGGGAATGCAGGAACTGCGGTCATCTTGTAATGGGCAAAAAAGCACCCCAGGTTTGTCCTGTTTGCGCACATCCACAAAGCTTTTTCGAAGTGAGAAAAGAGAATTACTAAGCCGTCAATAACAATATTTTAATATTTACTGATAAAATCCCCAAAGTCTTTCAAAATGACTTTGGGGATTTTATTTTGCTGTTTTCCAGCCGAGCATGCAAATAATAACTGGCATTTGGATGACCAGGCTATTTGTTTTTTTATCCAATTATTCATATATTCATATGAACACTTGACTATATGAACATTAATCAATATAATATACCCATACGGGTATACGTATATATTATTTATATTCTTGGGAGGTATTTCAATGCGTGCATGTATGGATATTCCAAATCTTAAGACAAGGATTAAAAAAATACAAGGACAGCTTAATGCAATAAGTGAAATGATTGAGAAAGATGTTCCCTGTGAAGACATCCTCATTCAAATCGGTGCTGCAAAGGGTGCGCTGCACAAGGTGGGTCAGGTTGTTCTGGAGGGACATCTGCAGCACTGTGTCAAGGATGGAATTGAACATGGTGATGCCGACAAAACCATAGCTGAATTTGCAAAGGCAGTTGAACATTTCGCAAGGATGAGTTAAGGGGTAAATTATGAATAAAATAAAAGGGTGGTTTTCCGAGGAAGAAAATAGGACGGTTATTTTTATTGTAATCTCAGGCATAGCTCTCATTTTAAGTTTTCTGAATGTGAGATCAAGCAGTATTCCGGTTGACTTGGCCTGGATAGCTATTGTTCTTTGCGGATTCCCAATTATCAAGGAAGCTTTTTTGGGGTTGGTTTATGAACTGGATATTAAAGCCGATGTGCTGGTTGCCATGGCGTTGATTGCTTCAGTTTTTATAGGTGAAATTTTTGCTGCCGGTGAAGTTGCATTTATCATGACAATAGGAGCTTTATTGGAAGACAGGACTGTCCGCAAAGCCCGTGAAGGTATAGAAAAGCTGATTGCAATTACTCCGCGGACAGCACGGGTCATACGGGACGGGATTGAATCTGTTGTTCCGTCCGAACAGGTAAAGGCAGGCGACACCTTGAGAGTACTTGCAGGGGAAACCGTGGCGGTGGATGGAATTATCATCTCGGGACAAACCTCCATCAATCAATCCGTTATGACAGGGGAAAGCCTTCCTGTGGACAAAGGCATTGGTGATGATGTCTCCAGCGGAACAATCAATCAATTCGGTACCTTTGAAATGAAAGCCACCAGGGTAGGAGAAGACAGCTCATTGCAGCGTATGATCAGGCTGGTTGAGCAGGCGGATGCAAATAAGGCTCCGATTGTAACATTAACTGATAGATGGGCCACATGGATCGTAGTAATTGCTCTGACCTCCGCAATAATTACCTGGCTTGTGACAGGAGAAATAATACGGGCAGTGACGATCCTGGTAGTATTCTGTCCCTGTGCTCTGGTACTGGCAACTCCCACTGCCATCATGGCCGGAATTGGCAATGCCACCAGGTTTGGTATTCTGATCCGGACGGGTGATGCACTGGAACGCCTCTCAGGTATAAAACGTATTGCCTTTGACAAAACCGGAACCATAACACATGGAAAGCCGGAAGTGGTGGCGGTTAGAAGTTTTTCTCAAAATATTACAGAAGATGAACTTTTAAAAATTGCCGCCTCATCGGAAAAATACTCAGAACATCCTCTCGGACGTGCAGTTTTGAACCAGGCCAAAAACAAGGCTGAACTGCCTGCACCTCAGAACTTTGTGCTGCTGCCCGGCAGAGGGGTAAGTGCTACTGTGGACAATAAGCATGTTATTGCCGGCAACAGGGAGTTGTTTGAAGAAAAAGCTGTTTCCATATCAAGTGAAATTCTAAAATCAACACAGGATTATGTTAACGATGGCTGTACAATTATCTATATAGGTGTTGAAAATGAAGCTGCCGGCTTTATCGCATTATCGGATACACTAAGAGCTGACGCCCGCAATATGGTTGAACGGATACATTCCTTGGGTGTAAACACCTTATTGCTCACCGGAGATAATTCGCATGCTGCAAATCATATGGCAAAGCTTACCGGAATACACGATGTAAAATCACAGCAATTGCCCGAAGATAAAATGAATGCTATCATCAGCTGTCAAAAGAGAAATGAATATGTGTGTATGGTGGGTGACGGAGTAAATGATGCCCCGGCACTAAAAACAGCTTATGTCGGAGTGGCAATGGGAGGGATAGGAAGCGACATTGCCGTCGAGGCAGCCGATGTTGCTCTGGTAAGCGATGATATACAGAGAATACCTTACCTGCTGAAATTATCGAAAAAGACTATGAAAACTATTAAATTGAATGTGGCATTTTCCATGGGTTTGAATTTTATTGCGGTAATACTTGCAATAACCGGAATTCTTAACCCCGTTGTCGGTGCGTTGGTACATAATGCCGGTTCGGTAGCCGTTATTCTCAATTCGGCAGTTCTCCTGAAACTAAAAGATATATAAGCCTGATATAAAAATGAAGGTATGTCTCAAAACACTCAACATCCTGTTTCAGGTTGCTGCTCAAACTGGTTTTCTGCCGATTTGAGCAGCAAAGGCTTCATTTATTCCAGTCAGTTATTGATTTCCTGGGACAGCCTGTTAAAATTCCTCAAGTGGTTTAGTTTTTCAACAGCCACACTTGCTTTCCACCAGTTTTCACTAATTGAAAATTCCTTTGCGTATTTTTCATTATTTTCAAACCAGCTCCAGGTAATATCCCAGACACCATTCTGCGGTCTTGTATCAATAAGATAGTCAAGCTCTGTTTGTACGATGTCTTCGTTTTCCTTATAAAAGACGCTCGCGGGTGAATGTATGTAATCCGAAGGTCTCCGGGTATGGTATGTCCATTTTGACGTATCCCTTTCAATGATATTATGTACAAGCTTTTTTATTCTTTCGGACAGCAGGCTGTGGTTAAAACGATTTGTTAACCCTGCCCGCTCTATGGCATCAAGCAATGCACAATACCCGCCAAGACCCATTTCACCATATTGATCTGTTGTGTCGAGCTTGCTGATAATTTTTTCCGAAAGGCTCAGTGCCTTATTAAACAATTCCGAATTTTTATGGGCATTTATTAATATGAAGCTGACTATTTCAGCGGTCAAGCCTATACTTTCAGTGGCATTGGCTTCCGTATCCCAGGTCCACCAGGGCGCGTGGGCAAAATCATTATTTGACGGAATACTGAAGTACCAGCCGTCATCAGAGCAGTGAGCATTGCTTTCCAGGTATTTGAATATTCCCCGCATTACAGGATGCTGCAGGTCGTCAAAGCCAATGCCTTTTAAAATTTTGATTGCGTAAAATGTTGTATACGGAGAGGAATTTGGGTTCCAGCTGTCTGCTTCAAGAGCATGTCCAAATCCTCCATCCTCATTCTGATAAAATGATAAAGCGGACAGCACCGCATCCTTGCTGCCTTTTTCAAAGTAATACCGCCATACAGCCAGATCGATCTGCCTTGCATTGCGGTATATCCATGATCTGATTTCCAAATAGTCTTTTAATAAAAGTTTTTTCATAAAATATCACCTCATAAATATTTTACTGAAAATAAGGGAGTCTGTATTGAAAAAATCCGACATTACCTTGTTTTATATGCAAATGTTCTTGCGTCACCGGGAGAAAGAGTGTGGTATCTTTTGAAGTCGTTCAGCAAATGCGACTGATCTGAATATGTATATTTGCAGACACTGTCGTGCATATTGAAATTTCCGTCAAATAAAATATCATGCCAGAGGTATTGGAAACGGACAAGTTTTGAAAGCTTTTGTGGCGAAACACCCACGTATTCCAAAAACAGTCTTTCCAGCTGCCTCTGGCCCACAGCAGCGTAGCCGGAAATTTCAGCAGAAGTCGGTGTGCCCTTGGCTTCCAATATTTTATAAACAGCGTTCATTACATTATTATTCTGTTTGTTCGAGTCGAGTTTTTTAATGAGATATTGTTCAACCTTTGCGGCCCTGTCTGTAATTAATGTATTATCAATTAATATATCCTGCAGATCCCGTTTAAAGTTTTTAAAGTATACATCGGTATCCACAAAGGAGTTAAAGGCATGTTTCATGGGCTCATGGGAAAACAGCGGTACGGCCCAGCAGTAAAACCTTATGGCAAAGCAGGAAATCGAGGCTGTGCCGGCCTGTGTCCTATCCTGGAAGGTATTGTCACTTATCCCTGCAAATAGAGCATTGACCTCACTTTTATCCATATTTACATAAAAGATTATATCCATACAGGTATCAGGTATTACAAGGATAATCCTTTCCCCTGCGGAAGCAGTCTCAGGGGAGTGCTCCGGCGTACCCCAAAAACAGCAGACATAAGGGCTTAATGCTTTGCAGGGCTGCAGTTCAATATATGTTTTGTCACTTAAGAAAGGCTGGGCTGTAACAGGGCGGTAGATGCCATTTAGTTTGAACATTTATATTCCTCTTATTGAAAGTTGTCCCAAATATAAAGACATTATCACTCTTAAGCCTTGAAAAGTCAATTGTCAAGCTTTAAATCCTCAATAAAAACATTTTCTCAAAATAATTGACATATCTTTATTAAACATATTATACTTATTTAGTAATTTACTAATTTACTAAATAAGTAATTATCAATTAAACTGCTGCTAATAAAGTTATAGTGCGGCAGTTGGAAAGGGGAAGTGTTTTGAATATAAGAGAAAATGAATGTAAACATGAATGTGAATACATTGACCGGGAATATTATTTGTCTCCGTCAAGGCAATTGACACAGGTTGAAAAAGAATTGATCTGGAAGAAGCCTCGGTCTCACAAGGTCAGTGAGGAAGAGTTCCGCATTTGCAGGGAGATAAAACGGAACTGGGACCGGGGTGAAATGAAAATTGCCAATATCCTGCTGGAAGGTGATGCAGGTTCCGGCAAAACTCAGCTGGCCAAAGCCCTGTCGGCTGATTTTGGCTTGCCTTATACAAAAGTCACATGTTTTGCCGATATGGACAAATCCGATATTATTGGAGCCATCCTGCCGGTTATTTCAGCTGAAAGGCTGGAAAAACTGGAGTCTCAGGATAAAACAGCCTTAAAGGCATTATATGAAAATGACGGTTTCAAAAGTTCAACCGAAATATTGATGGATGTGTTTGGTGTTACCCGGGAACAGGCTGTTTTAAAAATGAAACAATTGCTGAAACTGGCTGCTGAGAATTCAGAGGGAGATGTTATTGAGTACCGTTTTTATCCGTCGGAAATTGTAAGGGCCTACCAAAAGGGCTATCTGCTTGAAATACAAGAGCCTACCGTCATTCGGGATGCCGCTGTTTTAATGGCGCTTAACTCGGCCCTGGAGCCCGATGGAAGTATAAATCTTCCTACAGAAATAATTCGCAGACATCCTGATTTCATAGCTGTAATTACGACCAACCGCGGTTATGCAGGATGCAGGCCCTTGAATGAAGCACTGCGGGACAGGGTGCAGCACACCGAAAAGATGGATTTGCCTGCAAAGGAAGTCATGATAGAACGTGCTGCTGCCAAAACAAATTATAGAAATCAGAAGATGCTGGACGTACTGGCAGATGTGATCATTCTTCTGGACAGAACAGCCCGTACCAATGCCATCAAGGGGGTTGCCGGTATGCGTTCATTTTTTTACTGGGTGGATGCGGTTGCGGGAGGTGCTTCGGTCAGAGAATCACTTTATCACAAAGTAATTTATAAAATAACAACAGATTCGGAAGAAATAAAACTGTTGGAGGAAGCACTTAAAAGTGATGGCTTGTTTGAAGATTTAGAGGAAGCTGATAAATCCATAAAAAAAAACTGAATTCAGAAGCTCTTGAGATACGGACCTGGGACCAAATAGACCACAAGCAGGCTGACCATGGCGGTGACAAGGATGAAACCGGAATATTATTAAAGAAGTCTGCCGACAGCGAAAAAAGCTCTTTTGAAACCCCGGATGATTTTCCAAATGAATCGGACGGTGAGGAAAGTACGGATTTAGGCGAGGAGGGCTTACCCGGATATCATCCCGCAGACCCCGACATGATGCTGAAAATTTCAAAAGAAAAAGAGAAGAAAGAGATACGCAGAAAATTGAATCAGGATGCAAGAGAGATTGTTTCCAATTCCATTCATAAAGGAGTAAAATTGATTGTCCACCGTCCGGATTATACCCCGGAGAATCAGCAGGAATACTTTAAATTAAGCAAGGAGCTTATGCCGGTTGTTTCGGAGATTGTGAGAAAAACACTTCCCTTGCTGGAACATGAAATCACCTCTGAATTTTCGGGAAGTCACTATTATGGCAGCAAATTTCAGGCCGGCAGTCTGGCCTACCGGGATTTAAAGTATTTTGCCAAAAAGCGTCCTCCCACCGAAGCTCCGTCCCTGGCAGTGGGACTCAGAATTGATGAATCCGCATCCATGTCGGCTTTTGGGAGACTTGAAGCGGCAAAACGTGCAGTGCTGGCCGTATATGAATTTTGTCAGGCATGCCGTATTCCCATATTGATTTACGGTGACACGGCTGATGCATCCAAATTGGAGCAAATGTCGGTTTTTGCATATGCCGGTATTGACCGGGTGGATTCTGCCGACCGGTTCAGGCTCATGGGGATCAGCGCCAGAAGTAATAACAGGGACGGAATGGCCCTTAGAATAATTGCAGAAAAATTAAATACGCTAACTCAAAATACCAGATTATTGATCAGCATCAGTGACGGTCAGCCCAAAGCAATGGACAAATATACCGGAGAGTATGCAGTTATGGACATGCAGCAGACAATAGCCGAATATGAACGTAAGGAAGTTAAATTTCTGGCTGCTGCAATCGGACAGGATAAAGATGTTATCTGTCGGATATATGGGAAAGAAAGATTTTTAGACATAACTGATTTAAAGGAATTCCCTGCAAGACTGGTCAGAATTATAGCACGGTATCTGTGAAATTATATAGTAATCCCTAATTCATCTTTACCTTTGTAATTTTTTCGTATCAACTGGTAACTTCCGTACTAACTTCATGAAATAAGGATGCCCCCAAAACAATTACGAAAATTGTATCGCCTCATTTAAAGCGGTTTTGCCGTCGCTCAAACTCGACCTCCTGTCTCGATTTGAAGCTCAAAGCAACGTCCTGTTGCTTTGCTGTCAAAACCACTTTACCTTCGTCGACAATTTACCGTAATTGTTTTTAACTGTGCATCTTATTTCATGAAGTTGTCCTCGCGTACCAGTTGATTATGATTAAATCAATCTGCAAAGCAAAACAAAATTTCAATTAGCACAGTAGGTTAATTTATTCCAGTATCCTCTCATTTATTTGACCATTTTGGGAATAATAAGCCTAAAAGCAGTTGGAAAGGAATCAGTATGAGGCAGAGAAAATGGAATAATTCAAATGTAGCCATTACACATAACAGCGATGAGGCTGCAGCTATCAAACAGGCAATTGAGCTGCTGAAAATAACCGAATCTATAAACAGCAGCGACGTAGTGGTTATAACGCCCAACTGGGTGAATAAGAAACAGCCTGATTCTGCAACCGTTGTGGGGCCTGAGAGTTTAAGACAGATTATCAGGATGATTAAGGACAGAAATCCGAAAAGAATAGTAGTTGCCACAGGAACAGCAGACGGGGAAACAAAGGACGTCATGGATTCTGTTGGATTTGGAAAGGTCATTTCAGACGAGGGCGTAGAGTTTGTCGATCTGAATCACGGGCCTTTTGTACGAATTAATTTGAATCACCCGATTGTCACTGCAACCAATTTAAATAAACTATTTGAAGAGGTGACTGTTTTAATTTCATTTACACAGTTAAAGCAGCATGAGGAGGCTACAATGTCTGCGGCAATAAAGAACATTGCACTGGGGTGGCCTCCGGCTGATGAACACGGGCAGCCCAAGAAAAATCTTGGAATACACACTGAGCTCCATGGGTTCATATCGGCGATGGCCCAGCAGGTTCCCATTGACTTGTCCATCATCAGCGCAAGTCCTGCAATGATAGGAACTGGGCCTTCAAAGGGAATTGCCCGGCATACGGGGCTGGTTGTGGCGGGCTGCGATCCGGTTGCGGCAGATACGGTCGGAGCCAGGCTTTTAGGCTTTAAACCCCAGGCTGTGAGATACCTGTTTGAATGCAGTAACAAGAAAATAGGAGAAAGCGTTGTTGAAAATATAAATATAGCGGGTATACCCCTGGTGGAAGCCGAAAATATTTTCAGTCAGGCCGCGTATGGAGATGGACTGGCTATGGATATGAAATAGACGGCTGAAGAAAAGATATAATGAAGATCAAAAAATACGAAATATATAACGAAAATATATACCATAATATATAGTTGATTTGCTGATAATTATAAAGAGGAGGGTATTGATGAAAAGTATAATTCCAAATATATCGGTAGAAAATTGCAGGGATGCTCTGGAGTTTTATAAATCGGTATTCGGCGGTGAAATAAAAATGGTCAAAACTGCCGATAACAGTGATATGTTTAAAGGGCATGAGGGAAAGATAATGCATTCGGAGCTTCATATTGCTCCAAACTGCATAATGTACTTCACTGATTTGTTTGGTGAAAGGGCCCAGCATACGAATGTACAACTGGTTTTGGAGCTGGATTCCAGGGAACAGATAGAAAAAGTATATGCCGAGCTGTCCAAAGAGGATGCAATCATTATATTTGAACTGCAAAAGACCTTCTGGGGAGCCCATCACGCAGTTCTGAAGGATAAATATGCGGTGACCTGGGGTTTAAACTATACTGAGATGGGTTGATTATCATAAAATGTTATCCTGAGTGCAGTGGGTGGAATATATTGTTAAAATGTGTAAAATTTTGCTGGGATGCTGTTGGCCGATTTACAAGTCATGGCAAAAAATGCTAATATTAGATCAATGATATTTGCTTTTTCAAAATCAGGACAAATACAGCGGTTATTTACAACGTGGGAAGGACATATGCTGATTATCCATTCTTCAATGTTTCAATAAATTAATCTGCATATTCGGTTTAAAACTCCGGGTTCCTTTGACATTACCGGCGTAATTTAAAATTCGTCTGTTATTGTAAATTTTTTGGGTTTGACCCTAAAGAACATTAATTCGAAATAGGCCCTCATGTGAAGGGGATTGACTAATCAAAAATTATAAAAGAATTCTGTTCTTTAGGGAGTACCCATAAAAAATTATTTAAACTCTTTGGCCAGGGCTTCAAAAGCAGGCAGGGAGTTTTTTATAGTTTCAAGACTTACGCAGTAAGCCAGTCTGAAATGGCCTGGACAGCCGAATCCTGAGCCCGGAACTATGAGCAGGTTGTACTTGACTGCTCTGTTTTTAAATTCCACATCATCGGCAATAAGTGATTTGGGGAACAGATAAAAGGCTCCGTCAGGTTTCACACATTCGTAGCCCAGGTTTGTCAGCCCATTATACAACAAATCTCTTCTTTCTTTGTATATATTGATGTCAACCGTGGAATCAATTGTCCTTGCTATGACCTTCTGGAAAAGAGCGGGGGCATTGACATATCCCAGAACCCTGTTGCAGTATATAAGTCCTCCCATAAGGGTATCAATATCTTCTGCCTCCGGATTTGCAGCTATATAACCCATTCTTTCCCCGGGAAGCGAAAGTGATTTGCTGAAACAGTCAATCATGATAGCGTTTCTGTATATAGTCAATATATTTGGTATATTAACGTCATAGGCAAGCTTCCTGTAAGGTTCGTCAGATATTATATAAATAGTATGCCCGTATTCTCTTCCTTTTTCCTCAAGTACATTTGCAATAGCCTTTAAAATATCAGCACCGTAAACAACCCCTGTAGGATTGTTGGGAGTGTTGATGAGAATAGCTTTTGTATTGGGTGTGATTTTTGATCTTAACAATTCAGGATCGGGTAAGAAAGTCCTTGAATCGGTATTTACTATTACTGCTTTTCCTCCGTGATTATCAATGTAGGAGGTATATTCAACAAAGTAGGGTGCAAAAATTATAACCTCTTCATCAGGATTCAAAAGAGTTTTTAAAACTATATTAAGAGCTCCGCCGGCTCCCACAGTCATTACCACATTGTTAAAGGTTAGCTGCAGTCCGGTTTCCCTGTTGATTTTACCGGCTATGGTTTCTCTTACCTCGGTATAACCCGCATTGTTCATATAAAGGTGCATACCCGGCTCTTTGGAATTGGCCAGCTCCCGGAGAGCGGCTTTAACTTCTGCAGGCGGTTCAGGGTCTGGATTTCCAAGAGAAAAATCGTAAACCTTGTCTGCTCCGTATATTTTTTTTAATCTTGCACCTTCCTCAAACATGGCCCGTATCATTGAAGAATTAGCCAGTCTGTTGCTGATCTTGTTTGAAATCATTCAAATTCCCCCTTAACGTATTTTTAAAAATTAATTTTATTTTGAGTAATTTTAAATACTTTTTCTTCCCCGGGTGTTACATTAACTGTTTTAAAGTTCTCGTAAATAACCATTCCGGGTTTGGCTCCGTTTGGTTTTTTAACATTCCTGACAAGGGTATAGTCAACCGGTACATTGGAAGATATTTTTGCACTGCTGTGATAGGCGGCTAAAATAGCAGCTTCCAGTAATGTTGAGTCAGGCACTTCACGCCGCTCTGCTCTTATTATAACATGTGAGCCTGGAATATTCCTTGTGTGAAGCCAGATATCGCTTGCAGCCGCCAACTTTAAAGTCAGCAGATCGTTTTGTTTATTGTTTTTGCCCACCAGTATCTGAAACCCGTCGCTTGAGGTAAAATCCAGAGGGGAGGAGGGTTTGTCCTGTTTCTTTTTTGAGTTTCTGGCAGATGCCCGGATATATCCCTGATCTGTGAGCTCCTGCCTGATTTCGTCAATTTCCTGTCTGCTGCTGCAATTCTCCAGCATAGTCTGAACACTTTGGAGGTATTCCAATTCCAAAAACGTATCCTTCAACTGTTGGGTTGCATTTAAATAGGTGCTTTTGGCCTTTGTATACTGTTTGAAATACCTTTGGGCATTTTCCTGGGCGGATTTATACTCATTTAGAGGTATTTCAATATATTCTTCATTTTCACTGTAATAATTCAAAACCCGTGCAGTTTCACTGCCTGCGGGAATACAGTAGATATTGGCTGTAATCAGTTCTCCAAAAAGCTGAAGCTTTTCCCTGTCTGAAACCTCGCGCAATTTGTCATTGAAAAGGGCAATCTTCTTCTCACAGCGGTCTATACCGTTTTTAATCACTTTTACAATATCGCCCATTTTCTGAGTCAGGCGCTCATTTGTATCCCGCAGGGAATAAAATTCGTCCAGCGCTGCGGACAAAAGCTCATATTTTTTGTATATTGCCGGCTGTTCAGGAACAAAACAATAGAAGTCCAGAGGTTTCAGGAAATTTTTATCCTGATAGATTATACAGGGTTCAAAGCCATTGTTGTTTATCCGAGCAAGATAGTTTTTTAAAGCTGAAATCAAATTATCCTTGTCGGCATGGCTTAAAGCAGCAACCGGTGTTTTGGGAGCCACATCCGCAGCCCGGCAAATTTCACGGCAGGTGTAGGGACTGAACCCTTTTATGAGATTTAACAATAAGCCTTCAACATGTTTCGCCTCCGAAACCAATGGATGTTCAAAAACCCGTTCCGGAACAATATTCTCCGGAAGTTCCTTATTCTGAGCGGGAGGGAGGAAGTAGGGCCTGGCAGGCATTACCTCCCTGACACTGCTGATATCACTGTCCACATGCTTTACCGAATCAATTATTTTATCTTCGCTGTTGAGCAGAATGATATTACTGTGCTTTCCCATTATTTCAACTACAACTCTTTTTACAGACAGATCACCCAGTTCATTTACAGATTCAATATTAATGGAAATTACCCTCTCATAATCATGAAAGCTTATGTCCAGCAGCTTGCCGCCTGACAGGTGTTTTCTCATGAGCATGCAGAAAACAGGAGGGGTCTGGGGATTTTCTTTTTGTGAAGCCGTAATATGAAGGCGGGGGTAGTTTGCATTTGCACTTGCAACCAGCCTGTAATTCTGGCTTTTTGAACGAACCAAAAGGACAACTTCGTCTGCTTCGGGCTGAAATACTTTTTCTACTCTGCCTCCGGCCAGCAAATCATTCAATTCATTAACAATACATTTTGTTACTATTCCGTCAAATGGCATTTTAGTTTAAACTCCTATTTTTAAATGAGATGATAACTCTTCAAATTTCTAAATTAAACAAAATTCAAAAAATAAGCTGCAATGTTGATTGCAACTTATTTTATCACACTTCAGTTTAGTGCATTCCTGATGGTCTGTAACATCTAAAATGATTATAACATTTAATATTCCAGCAGCCTAGGATTTTTTTAGTCCTCAAGAGCCTGACGGATATCCTCTATAATATCTTCAACATTTTCAATACCTACCGAAAATCTGATCAGGCCGGGATCAATGCCTGCCAGTACCAGCTGCTCGTCGGACAGCTGCCTGTGTGTGGAGCTTGCCGGGTGGAGAACTGCTGTGCGGCAGTCGGCAACATGAACTACTATGGCGGCCAGCTTCAGCTTGTCCATAAACCTGACCGCAGCTTCCCTGCCTCCTTTGATACGGAACGATACCACACCGCTGCAGCCCTCCGGCAGATATTTTCCGGCAATATCATGATATGGGTCATCCTTCAGGTAAGGATAGCTGACTGAAAGTATCCTGTCACTTCCCGCAAGGAACCCGGCCACTTTTTCTGCATTCCTGCAGTGACGCTCCATTCTTAAATGCAAGGTTTCCAACCCGATATTCAACAGGAATGCATTATTGGCCGACATATAGCAGCCGAAGTCCCTTATGAGCTGAACCCTGGCTTTGGTTATATAAGCAGCCTTGCCGCAGTCGCGGGTGTAAATCATACCGTGATAGGATTCGTCTGGTTCCGTCAGGCCGGGAAAATTGCCGCTTTCCCAGTTGAAATTGCCGGAATCCACAATGACGCCGCCGACACACAGGGCATGGCCATCCATGTATTTGGTAGTTGAATGAATTACGATATCTGCGCCATATTCAAAAGGTCTGAGCAGCATTGGCGTAGCAAAAGTATTGTCTATTATTAGCGGCACCTTATTCTTATGGGCTATCCTGGCAAATTTCTCAATGTCAAGCACACTGATTTTGGGATTTGCGATGGATTCGCCGAATAAGGCTTTTGTATTGTATTGAAATGTCTTTTGAATTTCTTCTTCCGAAGCGTCCTGGTCAATAAAGGTGATGCTGATGCCCATTTCACTTAATCTTTTGTCGAAGAGGTTAAGAGTTCCGCCATATATGGTGCTGGAGCATACAAAATGATCACCGGCTTTGCAAATATTCAATATGGACAGAAGAGAGGCAGCCTGGCCCGAGGATGTGCATACTGCGCCAATGCCGCCTTCAAGGGCTGCAATTTTGTTTTCTACACATTCCACAGTGGGATTGCTGATTCTTGAGTACATATGTCCGGGCACGGACAGATCAAACAACTTTGCCACATGCTCAGTAGAGTCGTATTTATATGTAGTACTTTGATATACAGGTAAAACACGCGGTTCTCCATTTCCCGGTTTATAGCCCTCCTGGAGACATTTGGTTTCTATTTTCCATGTCATTGAAATCACTCCTCACAAGTAATAAAAGTTCTAAAATTTAACATTAGCTTATATTTTATAATACATTGGTGATTTTAACAATATTGGTGTACAAACAAATGGGGCTGCAGTGTAAAGCAAGTGGTGGCAAAACTTCACACGGCAGTCCCGGATATAACTTCAACAGCCCTCATGGTTTATAGGGATTTTCATTGGTGTGAAACTCCGGTTCATACCAATCATCGATATTCTGATCAATTCTATCTATAGGTTTGATGGTATTGCTGAAGCCTATAAACGGATTGTTTGGGATACTGTTAATAATATTGTTTATTCTCTGTGAAACATAGCCGTCGTTTCTTCTTTTATTTCTCATGAAACATCCTTGCCTTTCTGGCTCACAAAATGTATGCATTTACGGTACTTACCGTGAGCCGGATAAGTCCATTAAAACATAAATTCTTTTTAATGCTAGTTTAGGATAATTAAATTGATTTAATACAGGATGTTCCTTCCTTAAAAAATAAAAAAGATACAAAATCCGTCAAAGGATTTTGTATCTTTTTTATTTATAATCAAGCAGCGATATTTTCACTATCCGCAGCTTTGGTTTTCTTGAAGCCGCCCTTCTTGGAATAAATAATTGCACCCACTATCAATACGGCACAGATTACAAGTGCTGCCAGCATACCCGGATCAGTGCTCTTATACTGTATGAGTATTGGTGCAGCTAAAAGGGAAACGAGATTGATAACCTTTATCATAGGATTGAGTGCGGGACCTGCCGTATCCTTCAAAGGATCTCCGACCGTATCTCCGACAACAGCCGCCTTATGGCACTCCGAGCCCTTTCCGCCATGGGCGCCGTCTTCAATGGTTTTCTTTGCGTTATCCCATGCTCCTCCGGAGTTGGCCATGAATACTGCAAGCAGCTGACCTGAAATAATTACTCCTGCAAGGAAACCTCCCAGGGCCTCGACGCCAAGAAGGATACCTACTACCAATGGAGAAACTACCGCAATGATTGCCAGTCCCAGCAATTCTCTTTGAGCTGCTACGGTGCATATATCAACAGCCTTTTGATAATCCGGCTTTACCTTGCCCTGGAGAAGTCCGGGAATCTTGAACTGACGTCTGACTTCATTGACGATAAGAGAGGCCGCCCTTGTAACCGAATTGATTATGAGGGAGGAGAACAGCCACGGGATACAGGCACCTATCAGCATACCGATGAAAACGGTAGGACTGGAGATTCTTATACCTGTATCAAATATAGTTTTATCAACACCCATACCGACCTGGATCTTTGAAACATCGGTGAGGAAGGAGCCGAACAGTGAAACGGCAGCAATAACGGCAGAACCTATGGCAACACCCTTGGTAATGGCCTTGGTTGTGTTTCCGGTAGCGTCGAGGCTGTCCATAACTTTTCTTGACTCCTTGTCCAGTCCCGCCAGTTCACCGATACCATTTGCATTGTCGGCAATTGGTCCGAAGGAGTCCATGGCAACATTGTTTCCGGTAAGGGTAAGCATACCTATACCTGTCATTGCAACTCCATACAGGACATAATGCACATCGTGTCCCCAGAAAATAAGTACTGAGCTCAATATGGTAACTGCAATTACAACTGTTTGCCATACTGCACTTTCAAAACCTTCAGCAAGTCCGCGCAGGATAAGTGTGGCCGAACCGGTTTTTGAAGCACCGGCTATTTCCTTGACAGGCCGGTGGGTTGTATCTGTAAAATGTTTTGTAACCTCATCCAGTGCAACAGCCAGTAAAATACCCACACCAACACAAAGGAAAGCTCTCCATTCATTCATATAGAAGGCTGCCAGTATAGCGAAAGATGCCAAACTTACCACTGCCGAGGTATAAAAACCTCTGTTTATTGAATTAAGGGCATCACCCTTTTTGGAGCCTTTTACAAGATAAGTTCCGATTATTGAAGAAAGAACTCCTATTCCTCTGACCAGAAGAGGGAAGATTATCCATTTGAGTTCTCCGGTGATTGAATATAACGAAAGTCCTAAAATCAGGCCGGAAACGATGGTAACTTCATAGGATTCAAAAATATCTGCTGCCATTCCGGCACAGTCACCGACATTGTCACCTACCAGATCGGCTATGACGGCGGCATTTCTGGGGTCATCCTCCGGAATGCCGGCTTCCACTTTACCCACCAGGTCGGCGCCCACATCGGCAGCTTTTGTATATATACCTCCGCCGACTCTCATAAACAGCGCCAGCAGCGTTCCGCCGAAACCAAAGCCCAGCAGCGCATCCGGTGCAGCTATTCCAAGTATGATAAAAATAAGTGTTCCGCCAAGCAGGCCCAGGCCATCTGTAAGCATACCTGTTATTGTACCGGTTCTGTATGCTATTTTCAGCGCTTCTCCGAAGCTTCTTCTGGAAGCCGAAGCAACACGGACATTGCCTTCAACAGCCATCCTCATACCGAATTGACCGACAAGTAAAGAGAAGGTCGCACCCATGACAAAAGCGATGGCTCTTGCAAAACCGATTACAATTTTAATTTGGTCTGCATTTAAGTTTGAAAACCTTTTTGTTGCCTCATCACTGGGAGGAACAATGTAGACTGAAAAGAAAAGAAGTACTGTAAGTACTGCAATAAGGGGAAGGATTGATTTCAACTGCCGGCGAAGATAGGCATCGGCGCCGCCTTTGATGGATCCCCAGACTTCCTGCATTTTTTCGGTACCCTTGTCATACTTTAAAACCTGACGGCGAAGCATCAGTGCATATCCTAATCCCAGAAAGGCAATCAACAGTACACACCAGATTCCAAAAGTTTCAAAGCTTGTGGCATTACTTAGACCAGACATAAAACATACACCCTTTCATAATTTATTTATTACATTGCATTTATAAAAAAAATTATTGATCGGAGATAATGGTTTGGAGTAATATGAAAAAATTGTACCATATTATACATTCGGTAAAATTATAGAATATCCTTCAATTTTTACGAATATAAAAAAATTTTTTTAAAAGGAAATATAGTACCAATAAGTGCTATTTTGAGTATATATTCCTATTGACCACAATATTTGTCTTAAAATATAATTTCAAAGTAATGCCTGCAGAAAATGTAAAATTAGATCGGTATTTGTCATGGAGTTATAGCAATTTATAACTATATAAAAATTTTTATGGAGGTTTTATTATGTTAAAGCAACGTTCTTTTTGGGGTTACATCGGGCTTTGCATTATAACTTTCGGAATATATGGATTGGTGTTTGTCTATAAGATGACCAATGACATCAATACATTAACAGCAGCCGAAAGTGCGGAAACAAGCCCGGGCTTGGCACTTGTACTTTACATGTTCACAGGAGGTATATATCCGTTGATATGGTATTATCAGCAGGGTCAGAAATTATACGATTCCGGAATGGCAAAGGGAGTAGCTGTAAAGGAGAAGGGATCGTCATATCTGCTGTGGATAATCCTTGGTGCATTCCTGATCGGTTTGGGGCCGCTGATTGCACTTGCAAAATTTATAAAGAATTACAACAGTTTGGTTCTTATATATAACAACAAAGTTGTTACAGGAGCTAACGCTTAACTACAGAAAAACAAAAAAAGCAGAGTCCTCATTTTGTCGG
>NZ_AORV01000019.1 GCF_000350485.1 Ruminiclostridium cellobioparum subsp. termitidis CT1112 | reverse complement strand
CAGTCTTAGTTAATAGTGGCTGTATTTTTTTTATTGCCCCAGGAAAGTATAAAATTTTATATTTCTGTGAATTTATCAAGGATTATTGTTAAGATTAATAAATTTTTCTGAAAATGGATGCTCAACTATTTATTTATCAGATTTTGCATTTTGAAAATTCATAAACGTGAATTTAAGGTTTTTTTTGAGTGTTAATTACCTGCCATGTTTTATTTTACTTGAATAATAAAAATCTATAAAGGTTAACTTATGATTATGATTGCAAGGTCACGCTAATACAAAATTGCGTGACTTTGTTCTCATTGGAATAATATGGGGAGCAAAAGCAAGCAGCCAGAAAATGGTATTTTATTTATCGGGAGCGTGATTAAATGCACTATTTAAAATCCAATAAAAAAAAGCTGTTTGTATTATTATTTGTCTGCTTTTGTGTTGCTACACTTAGTTATTTGCAGACATTTTCTGTCATACCCGAAAGATTGACACTTTTAGAAGGAGAAGAATATATTTACAATTTTAAAAGTCTCTATTTTGTAAATATAAAAGCTGATAATAATGAAGTATTAAAACTTAATAACAGCAGTATTAAAGCAAATGGAAATTATTTAGAGCTGATATCACCTCTGGCTTTCAAAACTCAGAAAAAAGGAACGGTAAAGCTTAATTTTAAAGCTTTTGGTGTCATTCCTCTAAAGACAATGCAGGTTGATATTATTCCAAGTAAAAAGTTAGCTGCCTGCGGCAATACGGTGGGGGTTAAAATCAGAATGGACGGAATATTGGTTATAGGAGTAAGTGAAGTGGATACTGCCAACGGTGTGAGATTGGCACCGGCAAAAGATGGAGGTATCAAGGCAGGAGACATTATTTATGAAATAAATAATAAAAAGCTTACCGATATCCGGGACATGATAAAACAGATCGACAACAGCAAAGGAGGTAAATTGGATATAAAGTATAAACGTAACAATACGGTTTATTCGACGACAATTTATCCTACCCAGGGGGTTAATGACAGGAAATATCATATCGGATTATGGGTAAGGGACAGCACAGCGGGGATTGGCACCCTGACTTTTTATGATCCCGAAACAGGCAGTTTTGGTGCTCTGGGTCACGGTATTACCGATATAGACACCGGAATGCTGATGCCTGTAAACAGCGGTGAAGTGCTGGAATCAAATATCATAGCCGTCAAAAAAGGCGAGCAGGGAACACCGGGGGAATTAAAAGGTATATTTATGGAAAATAAACCGCCCATGGGCAATATTTATAAAAATGATGAATGCGGCATTTACGGCAAGGTCTACGGGCAGAACAGAATATTCAATCAGAGGTTGTATCCCATAGGAATAAGAGGCCAGGTAAAGGTGGGTCCGGCCACAATACTGTCAAATATTGAAGGAAATGAAATTCAGGAATTCAGCATTAATATTGAGAAGGTGGCAAGACAGTCCTTCAGCGGACCTAAGGGAATGGTAATCAAGGTCACCGATAAAAAACTGCTGAATTCCACAGGTGGTATAGTGCAAGGTATGTCAGGAAGCCCCATAATACAAAATGGCAAGTTGATCGGTGCGGTAACCCATGTTCTTGTAAATGATCCAACCAGGGGGTACGGCATATTTATTGAGTGGATGCTGAAGAATATCAACGAAAAGGCAGCAGCCCCAATAGGAGAAACTAAAGCCGGATAAAAAATAATTTAAACTGAATCTATCAAAAAAAATGGTAGGTTCAGTTTAAAATTTTAATTTATGGGTATATACTTAAATTATGTATGTAAAAAAACTATATATTTATTAACATTTGGGTAATAAATACAAATTTTATTATTTATATTATTATTTTATAATATAGAGAAATATGGTAGTATTAAGGCGTAGAGAGTGAATTTTGTTTATGTTATTATTATTTGACTTCGGCAATTAGAGTAAAAAACTTGAAATTATGTCGAGTTCAAAATATAATAGATGCATGACATATTTTGGAAAAATAAAATCTTGGGGGGTTATGGCGTTGAGTAGTAAAAAAATTAATGTTCTTATTGCGGACGATAATAGGGAGTTCGGCGACATTTTGTGCGAATACTTATCAAATCAGAGCGATATTGAGGTTGTCGGTCTGGCAAGGGACGGTTTTGAAGCAGTTGATTTAATACTGCAGAATACTCCGGATATTGCAATTCTAGACATTATTATGCCACATCTTGATGGGTTGGGAGTTTTGGAAAAAATAGCATCATCGAACATGGACAAAAGACCTTTATTTATTGTACTATCGGCTGTTGGACAGGACAAAATCACACAGCGCGCACTTGCACTGGGTGCAGAATACTACATTGTGAAACCTTTTGATATGGATGTCCTGGTCAACAGAATCAGACAATTGAAAGATAGTACGTATGTTCCTTCTGTTTCAACTTCTATGTCTTCGTCAATATCAGTTCATAAAAACGATATTTTTACTGAAAAGAAACCGGTACATATACCAAACACATCCAGAAGTCTTGAAGTTGAAGTGACCAACATCATGCACGAAATAGGTGTTCCTGCCCATATCAAGGGTTACCAGTATCTCAGAGATGCAATAATGATGGTTGTCAAGGATTTGGACGTGATAAATTCTATCACAAAACTTCTCTACCCCAGTATAGCAAAAGAATATAATACAACTCCAAGCAGAGTTGAAAGAGCCATCCGTCATGCAATAGAAGTTGCATGGAGCAGAGGGCAGGTTGAAGCTATTGATGCATTGTTCGGTTATACCGTCAACATTGGAAAAGGTAAACCAACAAATTCAGAGTTTATTGCAATGATAGCCGACAAATTGAGATTGGAATTAAAAGTTGGGTGATTTAATTATTTGTTGAAAAAACTTCTCCGCTTAAGTAAACAAAATTTGTTTACAATATTAGGCGGAGGAGTTTTTTATTTAAAAACCAATAATTTAACTCGTTGTGCTATGAAGATTTTGTTTTGCTTTACAAATAGATTTAATCAGAATAAACTGGTACGCGAGTACAACTTTATGAAATAAGATGCACTGTTAAAAACAATTGCGGTAATTTATTAATTTTTTGATAACAATTTTATTTTGATATTCCTTTTTAGGACACTATTGTTATAATAAAGTTAACTAGTTTATAAAAGCAATATTAAGGAGTTTTTATGAATAACAAAAGTAAAGTATTAATTGTGGATGATGACAGGAATATTTGCGAACTGATCGGATTATACCTCCAAAAGGAAGGTTACGAAGTTTTATACGCATATAATGGGATAAGTGCCGTCGACGCATTCAAGACACATACTCCCAGCCTGGTTGTGCTGGACATAATGCTGCCGGGAATTGACGGCTGGCAGGTGTGCAGAGAGATACGGAAAGTCAGTTCCATCCCCATTATAATGCTTACGGCAAAGGGAGAGACCTTTGACAAGGTGCTTGGACTGGAGCTGGGTGCAGATGACTACATGGTCAAGCCTTTTGAACCGAAGGAGCTTGTCGCCAGGATAAAGGCCGTGTTAAGAAGATATGAGCACAAGGATGTGGATACACAGGAGGTGGTATTCCCAAATCTGATCGTCAATAAAAGCAATTATACCATCAGATTAAAGGGCAATCTTATAGAATTGCCTCCTAAAGAACTGGAACTTCTGTTTTTCCTGGCTTCAAACCCCAACAAGGTATTCACCAGGGAACAGCTGCTGGAACATGTGTGGGGCTTTGATTTCTATGGCGATTCCAGGACTGTGGACGTCCACGTGAAAAGGGTAAGGGAGAAGATAGACCTCGAAGGACAGCCCTGGCAGCTTAAAACAGTTTGGGGTGTGGGCTACAAGTTTGAGGTGAAATAATTAATGGCAAAATTCAAATTTAAACAGACTATCTTTAAAAAACTTGTGAGTATCTTTATAGGACTGCTTATTTTAAGCTATATTGTTACGGGCGGGTTTTTGTATTACTTCCTGAACAACTATTCAACAAAAGAAAAGGTAAGTACACTTGAACAGGCAGCCGCAGATATAAAGAATAATTTTGTATTTTATTTAAAAAACATGGATTCATTGGTAGTCCAACAGTATTTTCAGAATTCTTTGGCACAGACCAGCGAATTCAGTCATTCCATCATATGGGTTGTGGATGCGAAAGGGCAGGTGGCATTCTGTACACCGGATTGGGCCAAGGCTGCCCTGGAGAAATACGAAAATGAATACAATCACCCGCAGCTGCCTGAGCCTAAGATGTATGAAGATGTGATGAACAACGGCGGCAAAACCATTCAAAAAATCGGAGACTTTTTCGGTTTGCTCAGCACAGACGAATACAAACGTTATGGGGATTCCTGGCTGACGATTCAAGTGCCTTTTCAGATCACACCCAGCAGCGGCAAGCAGCAAACCATAGCAGCCATATACCTGCATACGCCCATGCCTGAGATACAGAAGCTGAGGACCCAGGTATTCCAGTTGTTTGTGTGGTCGGGCGGAGTAGCAATCTTTCTGGCAATAGTTTTGGTTTATGTTTTCTCACTGCGGTTTACAAAACCCCTGAAACAGATAAACAATGCTGCAAAAATCATAGCGGCAGGAGAATTCAGAAACAGGCTTACGGTAAAAAACGATGATGAAATCGGACAGCTGGCTACCAGCTTTAACCAGATGATCGATGACCTGCAAAAATTGGAAGAAATGCGGCGAGGCTTTATTGCCAATGTCTCACATGAACTCAGAACACCAATGACATCAATACGCGGCTTTATTGAAGGCATACTTGACGGTACTATTCCTGAGGATAAACACGAAAATTATCTGATTATTGTCAGAGATGAAATAAACCGCCTGAACAGACTTGTGAATGATCTTCTGGATCTGGCAAAGATGGAGGCGGGAGAATTAAAACTCAATTTAAAGCCCTTTGATATAAATGAACTTGTAAGATTATGCGTAATTAAAAATGAAACATTAATAACTTCTAAAAACCTGGAGGTTGAAGCGAATTTCGACTCTGAAAATTTGATAGTCATAGGAGACAGAGATTCTATCGAAAGAGTCATAATTAATCTTTTACACAATGCGGTTAAATTTTCAAACGAAAACGGGAGAATTATTTTAGAAACTGTAAAGAATAAAGATAAGGTTTTAATCTCGGTTAAGGATAATGGTGTTGGAATTGATCAGGATGAACAGAAACGGATATTTGACAGATTTTATAAATCCGACAAGTCCAGGGGAAAGGATAAAACCGGCACCGGTCTGGGGCTTGCCATAGTTAAAAACATAATTAGCGAACACAAACAGGAAATATGGGTCGAAAGCGAAACGGGAGCCGGAACTAAATTTACATTTACATTGGACCACTTTAAAAATAGTATTGAAGATTAACACTTTGTTCATAGTTTTTTAAAATTACGTGATTAAAATAATAAATATATTGATGAGAAAGGGGACTTTTCAATGAATGATGACAAAATTGAAAAAAATGATGTAACAGAAGAACTTAACAACCGGCTGAACGATATAGGACAAACAGAGGAAAGTGTTCAGCATGACAATACATCTGAAATATATAACAATGCCGCGGCTGACAATACCACATTAGAAAATAACCCAACAGAAGGCGTCCCTGCTGAAAATAATACCGTTGATACCGGAGAGAATTCAAATGACCAGGCTTCAACAGTCATTAATGCAGATGCAGAGCCTTCCGGGTCAGTGGAAAACAAAGCTGAAGAAAATTCCGGTTTTCAGACAAGTCCGGATAATAACAATAACTTTGAAGCTTTGCCTGATCAGTCCGGTCAAAATAAAATTAATGAGACTCAGAGAATATGGCAGATGAACAATCCGCAAGGATTTTCAAATACTCAGAATATTACCCCGCCAAATTACAATGCACCAAATTATGGTTCTCCAAATTATAATAATTTTTATAAGGAAAATTATAAGAAGTCTCAAAAAAAATCCGATGCCTGGAAATACATTCTGGTGTCGGTTGTCAGCTCAATACTTGGAGGAGCTATTCTGGCAACCATGCTTTTAGTAGTGGCACCTGCCATTCAGCCAGGATTGAAAAGCTTTTTCGGAGCAAATCTGGCAGAAGAAAAGCAGAATACCCAAACCCCTGCCGGTGAGCTCAAAAGAGTGGAAATAGTCCAGACGGCCGAGTCTGCAGTTACAAGTGTTGCTGAAAAAGTAGGACCTTCTGTTGTGGGTATCAGGACTACTTATCAGAACACCAATGATTTGTTCGGAGTTCAATCCAGCGGCGGAGAAGGTTCCGGTATTATTATAAGTTCGGACGGGTATATTATGACCAACCATCATGTAATAGAAAACGCATTGAATGACAGGACAAGGAAAGTTCAGGCCGGTGCCAAAATAGAAGTATTCCTTCCCAATAAAATCGATAAGCCCTATGTGGCGGAAGTAAAGGGATATGACTCCAAGACCGACCTTGCCGTCCTGAAAATAAACGAAAATAATTTAAATGCAATTGAGTTTGGCAATTCCGACAATTTAAAAATCGGAGAACCTGCCATAGCAATAGGAAATCCTGGCGGACTTGAATATATGGGATCTGTTACGCAGGGTGTCATAAGCGGTTTAAACAGGACGGTACAGCTTGACGGCGGCAGAAAAATAAAACTTGTGCAGACGGATGCGGCCATAAATCCCGGAAACAGCGGGGGAGCCCTGGTAAATATAAAAGGGCAGCTCATTGGTGTGAATACCGTCAAGATGGTTGCCACAGGTTTTGAAGGACTTGGATTTGCCATTCCGGTTAATGATGCAAAGAAGATTGCGGATGAGCTTATAAAGAATACCTATATATCAAAACCATATCTGGGAATCTCAGTTGATCAGAGGTACACCGAAGATGTTGCAAAAGAAAATAAAATGCCCATGGGAGTATACGTAGCCGATGTTGAAATTCTTGGCGCCGCTGAAAAAGCAGGTATACAGGGCGGAGATGTCATTACAAAATTTGACGGTAAGTCTGTAAAATCATACGCTGAGCTGGAAGACGAAAAAAATAAGCATAAACCCGGTGATACCGTACAGATAGAAATCTACAGGGACGGAAATACCAAAACCGTTCAGGTCAAATTGGGTGAAACCAAATAAACATTGATGAAATAATTTAAGGAAAAAATACTGCTGAAAATAGCAGTATTTTTTTGCTTAAAATAGCCCAAATAAATATAAATTATATAAAAAATGCTATTTATATTGCTAATATTAGTAAAAAACCTTAAAATTAATATGTAATAATATACTGCACTTATACTAATCTGATGGAGGGATACATGAACTTTTTTAGGTATTATTCCCATATTGCCAAGTATATGGCAGGAATAATTGCTATACCCCTATTTCTGTATGGTATAACTGAAGGAGTTAAAAGTATACTATATTTTAGCTTTTTTTTGGGAGTCATTATTCTGCTGTTGGATTTGATCGATTTTGGTATATTGGTCATAAGGAGAAATAATAAGGCAAAAAAGGTTATAGGCAAGTATACGGGTTTATATAATACCCATAGACGGTTCTCATACCCGGTCAGTGAAAGAAATGCTCTGAAAACCTTCAAATTGCTGGTTGAAAAACAAAATGAACTTGAAGTTCTCAGAGTCACCTCTGAAAAATTCAATTCGACAATTGATATGGGCAATATAGTGGAATATGTTTTTGATGTTTTCAGAAAATTTACAGGCTGTGACAGATGCCTTATCTGTATAAAGGACATGGATTCGTCGGAAATTTTTTGCAAGTACGAACTGGGCTGTGTCTTTAATGACGTAGGAAAGGCTTTTACACCGGATTCTGTTGTAACAAAGTGCTTTAATACAAATTCCATAGTGGTTAATTCGAATATTTTAATTAAAAAAAGGGGAATAGTCGGAGATAAGCTGGCTATCCCTTTGAGCATATCAAATGAACAGCTGGGAGTAATCTTCATTGAAACCACTGTAAAAAATTCATTTAAAAAGGTCAATCTGTCTTTTTTAATGAGTATTGCAAATTATGCAGCTGTGGCCATGAACAAATCCCAGCTGTTTAATGATGTATATGCCCAGAAACAGGAAATCGAAGCGCTGTATGAAGAAACGGCTGCTGTTAACGATGATCTTAATGACAATATTAATAATTTGAATATTACAAAAGAAGAACTCAGGTTAAAGAATGAAGAATTGCTAAAGTACTCGGAAAGTCTGAATACCGGATATATTCAGACTGTTATGTCATTGGTGAACGCCATTGAAGCCAAGGATTCCTATACCAGCGGCCATTGTCAAAGAGTCATGGAAATTTCCTGTGAAATAGCTGCACATATGAATCTTGAGGAGGAAGTCATACAGGATTTGAGATATGCCGCAATTCTTCACGACATC
This sequence comes from Ruminiclostridium cellobioparum subsp. termitidis CT1112, assembly GCF_000350485.1. Lineage (GTDB taxonomy): Bacteria > Bacillota > Clostridia > Acetivibrionales > DSM-1351 > Ruminiclostridium > Ruminiclostridium termitidis. The sequence continues at coordinate 7,421 of NZ_AORV01000019.1, read as the reverse complement.
GGTAAAATAGGCATTTCTGCGTCGATTTTGAATAAAACCGACAAGCTTACCGATCAGGAATATGAAGAGATCAAGAAACATCCGCAGATTTCCTATAATATACTGAGAAATGTAGAGTTCTTAGGCAGGGGCTTAAGGGCTATCCTTGAGCATCATGAAAAATATAACGGCAGCGGTTATCCAAATAGATTAAAAGGTGAGGAAATAAGCTTATTGGGCAGAATATTATGTATAGCCGATGCTTTTGATGCCATGACCAGTGACAGGACCTACAGGAAAGGCATGTCGATGGAAGTGGCCATCAACGAAATTGAACGCTGCAAGGGGATTCAATTCGATCCTGAAATTTCAGATGTATTCATTAAAATGATAAGAGAACTAGTTTAATTAATCCTGGAGGTAGCAGTGAAATTTAATAATAATAAACTTAACATTCTTTATGTATCCGCCGAGGTGGATCCTTATGCAAAGACAGGAGGCCTGGCTGATGTGGCAGGATCGCTGCCAAAAGAATTATCCCTGCTTGGACATGAGGTCAGGGTTGTAATGCCGCGGTATGGGTTTATCAGTCAGGATATGGTTTATGTCTGTGATTTTCCGGTTGAAATGGGCAGCAGAAAAGAAACCTGTATCATTAAACAAGGTGGCTTTTCCAATAGTCAGGACCAAACAATACCTGTTTATTTTATTGAAAATCACCATTATTATAATAGAGAGGGCATCTACTGTTATAATGATGATGGACAAAGATTTATTTTAATGTGCAAGGCTGCACTGGAGATGCTTAAATATATTGATTTTAAACCGGATGTAATTCACTGCAACGATTGGCATACGGGACCTGTCTGCCTCCTGCTGAAGGAAAGGTATCACAGCCAGGAACCGTACAGGGATATTGCTACGGTTTATACCGTTCACAATCTTGAATATCAGGGCAATTTTGGTGCCGAAATAACTGAATACTTAAATCTGGAGGTTGAGTACTTTACTCCTGAAAAAGCGGAATTTTATGGAATGTTCAGCTTTATGAAGTGCGGGTTGGTCTACGCCGACATTATAAATACCGTAAGCAGGCAGTATGCCGAAGAAATACAGACCTCTGCCTATGGTGAAAGAATGGAGGGTGTGCTGGTCAAAAGAAAGAAGGACCTTTTCGGAATAGTAAACGGCATATCCTATGAAGAGTTTAATCCTGAAAGGGACCGGTGTCTGAAGGTCAATTATGATATAAACAGCGCCGCTTTGAAAAAGGATAATAAAAAGGCCCTGCAAAAGGAATTGGGGCTGAAGGAAAGCACCTCTCCGCTATTGGGCCTGGTTACAAGGCTCACCGGTCAAAAGGGGCTGGAACTGTTGATCGGCTGTATAGAAGAGCTTATTAAAAAAGAAAATGTCCAGCTTGCGGTTTTAGGACTGGGGGATGAATATTATTATAAAGCATTTTCCGGATTACAGATCAAATATCCGGACAATGTTGCTGCTGTCTTTGAGTTTAATACCGATCTGGCAAAGAGAATTTATTCTGCCGCAGACATGTTTTTAATGCCCTCGAGGTTCGAACCCTGCGGATTGGGACAGATAATAAGCCTGAGATATGGAACAATACCTGTAGTAAGGGCAACCGGCGGTTTAGCCGAAACAATAATAGATTATGATGCAGATAATGAAAAGGGCAATGGTTTTTCATTTGAAGAGTTTTCTGTAAGAGCCTTCAGGGAAACGCTGCAAAGAGCAATTAACGTATATAAGGATAAGCCCGATATATGGGAAAAGCTTGTATGCAGGGCACTGAGCAGTGATTTTTCCTGGAAAAAGCCGGGCAGGAAATATCTGAAGTTATATGAGCTTGCCCTGGAAAAAATTAAAAAAGAGGTAACTTCCGATGAATAAAAAAGAAAGAGTAATTGAAATATTAAAGATTTTTAATGAACTGTATCCCGAGGCAGAGTGTTCACTTGAATACATGGAGCCCCTGCAGCTGCTCATATCGACACAGCTGGCAGCCCAGTGCACAGATGCAAGAGTAAATATTGTTACAAAGGACCTGTATAAAAAGTACAGGTCTGCTGAGGATTTTGCAAATGCGGATCAGGCTGAACTGGAACAGGACATTAAATCAACAGGCTTTTACAGGAACAAGGCAAAAAATATTATTGGATGCTGTAAGCTGTTGGTAGAGAAGTATGACGGCAAAATCCCCGATAATTTGGAGGAGATGCTGCAGCTTCCAGGTGTGGGAAGGAAGACTGCAAATCTTGTATTATATGAAGTATACGGTATTCCGGGCGTAGTGGTTGATACACATGCCAAAAGACTTTCAAATCGTATTGGATTGACTAAAAACCAGGAGCCCGAAAAGATAGAGTACGATTTGCAAAAAATCGTACCAAAGGAAAGCTGGGCGGATTTTTGCCACAAGCTTGTCTATCATGGAAGGGAAGTTTGTAATGCAAGAAAGCCGGATTGTGAAAATTGCAGGATTAATAGCCTATGTGACTACTATAATAAGCATTAGCGGTTAAAACTACTATCAAAGTGGGGATATTACATGCCAAATAAACCAAAGACAGCTAAAAAAGTTGAAATAAAAGAAAATTATAGCCGGGAAGATCTTATTTTTGCCCTGGATATCGGAACAAGAACAGTAGTGGGCATTGTCGGGTTTTATGAAAATGAGTATTTTAAGGTTATAGCGGCCGAGGTATATGAACACCGAAGCCGGGCCATGCTTGACGGCCAGATACATGATATAAATAAGGTTGCGGAGGTTGTAAGTGAAGTTAAGGAAAGACTTGAGACAGCTCTGGGGCTGAAATTGACAAAGGTTGCCATTGCAGCGGCGGGAAGGGTTTTAAAAACCAGCCAGACCAAATTGGAATACGAAATTGAACAGGGCAGGGAAATAACACCCGACATTGTAGGAAGTATGGAGGTGGATGCCATCCAAAATGCCCAGATACAGCTTGACAATGAGCTTTCTGCAGAAGAGAAAGTCCCTTTTTACTGCGTGGGCTACAGTGTTGTCAACTACTTTCTCAACGGTTATACCATCTCATCACTTATAGGGCATAAAGGAAAAAAAATAGGGGTCGAGGTCTTGGCAACCTTTTTACCCCATGTGGTAGTGGACAGCCTTTATACCGTTATGGAGAAGGTGGGGCTTAAAGTTGCCGGTCTCACACTGGAACCTATTGCAGCGATCAGTGTAACAATACCCAAGGATCTGAGACTGTTAAATCTGGTACTGGTAGATATTGGGGCAGGAACTTCGGATATTGCAATTACAAAGGATGGTTCAGTTGTTGCATATGGTATGGTGCCCATTGCCGGTGATGAAATCACTGAAAAAATCGCACAGGAATTTCTTGTAGATTTTAATGCTGCTGAGAAAATAAAGATATCAATAACATCAGGGGTTGAATCCATTAAATACACCGACATATTAGGCAATAAAAGAGAAGTTGACAACGCGCAGGCTTTAGAGGCACTTCAGCCTGCAATAGAAGTTCTTGCAAACAGTATTGCGGATAAAATACTTGAATTTAATCAGAAGGCACCAAATGCCGTATTCCTCATAGGCGGAGGAAGCCAGATTTCCGGTCTTACAGGCAAAATTGCCGGGAGGCTTGGAATTAATAGTGACAGAGTGGCTGTGAGGGGCAGGGATGTTATACATAATATAAAAACCAAACTGAGGAAACTGTCCGGACCGGAGTCAATAACACCCTTTGGAATTGCAATGATGGCTCATTCTACAAAAGGACAGGATTTTTTATCAGTCAGTGTAAATGGGGAAAAGATACAGCTTTTGAACTCCAAGAAGCTCACAGTTGCAGATGCTTTGATACTGGTGGGTTTCAATCCCAACAAACTCATAGGTAGAACGGGTAAATCCTTAAAATTCAACTATAACGGAAAGCCTGTGCTAATTAAGGGAGAGCATGGTGAGGCAGCCGAGATCCTGGTAAATGAGGCTCCTGCAAGCCTTGATACCATTATTAACGTGGGTGACAATATTACGGTCAAAGCTGCCGTAAACGGAAGAGATGCCGTCAAACAGCTCAGGGAATATATTATTAACCCAAATGGACTTAAAGTAAGTCTTAATAAGGATACTCTGAAGCTGGTACCGCAGGCAGCGGTCAATGGGGAAAACAGGAATCCGCATACCGACATAAATGACGGGGATGATGTGACAGTTAAAGAAATTGTGACCCTGGGACAGTTTGCGGCAGAATTTAATCTGGATCCGGCAAATAATGTTCTGACTGTGAACGGTGAACAGAAAGAAATGGATTATTGTCTGGCCGAAAATGACAGCATATCCTGTACCGGCATTGAAAAGGAAACCCAAAAGCTGACGGATTCAGCTGAAGAGAGCCTGGCTTTGGCCGGGAAAGCAGTGGAAAATGATCTGAAGGACGAAGGTTTTGTCATAACTGTTAATGGTGAAAAAGTCAAGTTGAATGAGGGGAAGCAATACATTTTTGTGGATGTATTCAGTTACATAGATTTCGACCTGACTTCTCCGAAAGGAAATATAATATTAAAACTTAACGGAAAAGTAGCAAATTTTACTGACAGCATAGTGCCGGGCGACGTAATTGAAATATTCTGGGAGAAATTTAAGATTTAGCATTCTGAAATAAATGACTGCCGTGTAGCTCATGGAGGAACTATGAATAAGATACACAAATTTGAAAAGGTTTTAGTTAACCTTGGTTGGGTATTTATTATATTGCTTATAACAGGTTATGTCCTCAGGGATATTTTTGATATCGGATCTATCATATTGATCAAACAAGGTTTGATGCTGAATATTTCCATAATAATTTTATTTTTATTCAATGTTATAAAGACAACCATTATAAACAGTTCAAATTTGTATTCGGAAAAGTTGTTTATGATTTTCAGATATACAGAAGCTGTAATTTTGAATATTGTAACAATAAATTTTTATGAGGGAATTGAAGCTGCAATATTGTTGATCCCTCTTATATTTTTGACACTCCACAGGGGTATCAAGGCCGGTTACACACTTTTAGCCTTCAGTGCGGTCATAAAAATTGCGTATCTTATTACCGATTTCATTTGGCTGAAGAGCTCGATCCCTGATTACAGGTTGTTTGCTTATGATCTGTTTAAAATAACCTGTCTGTATTTCATACTTGCGGTTATGCTCAGGATGAGTTCGGCGGTATATAACAGCAGTATCCGCAATGAGATGGAAAATGCCAGGCTGGTTATTGAATTGGGCGAAAAATATGAACAGCTTGAAGTTGCACAGGACGAGATCAAAAATCAGTATCATAGGCTTATGGAAACCAATCATAAGCTTGAGGATACCAACCGGCGGCTTACTTCAAGCATTGCCGAATTCTATACTCTTCAGCAGATCAGTGAGGCAATAGGTTCCATTCTGGATATAAACGATCTTCTAAACTTTGTCAATGACGTAATAATCGGTGTCATGGGGGTTAATTACTCAACGATAGTTCTGCTGGATCACAGAAAAAACCGACTTAAGGTCCAGTTTACCAATATTCGGAATAAAGAGGATCTGGCAGTCTTAAACGATAATATAAACTGTAAGTTGCTGCTTGATATATTGGAAAACGGCAAACCCGTCATGGAAAACTCGGTAATACCTGAGAAATTTGATTTTATCAGAACCCGTAAAATCGGTTCCTTCATATGTCTGCCGTTTAGTTCGAAGTCCAGAAAATTTGGATTGACCTTAATCGAACATAAGAATATCAATACCTTTGATGAAGATAATCTCCGGCTTCTGACAACTATCGGCAAACAGGTCAGTATGGCTATAGAAAATGCCGAGCTATATGCCAATTTGCAGGATTTGGCTACCATAGACGGACTTACAGGCGTACACAACAGGGTTTATTTCCACCAGAAATTCGAGGAGGAGTTCAATGCAGCCAGGACACTTGGTTATGATTTGACACTGGTTATCCTGGATATTGATAAATTCAAGAAATTCAATGATACATACGGGCATCTGTTTGGTGATGTGGTCTTAAAGAGTGTGGCCCAGACCGTCAAAAATAATCTCAGGTCCACAGATACAATAGCGAGATTTGGGGGGGAAGAATTCGTCATATTGCTGCCCCGGACTTCTATTGAGGAAGGTATTGAAAAGGTTGAAGACCTGCGTTTGAAAATTGAAAACAACATTATAAAGGACAATCTCATTGCAGTATCTGTAACAGCAAGCTTTGGTATTTCATGTTTCCCTGATATTTCGGTGAACCAGGTGGAACTCATACGGGATGCCGACAATGCACTGTACAAAGCCAAGGAGTGCGGGAGAAACTGTTTCAAAGTAGCCGCACCTGCTTATAAAGGAAGAAATTAACTATCCAATTTTAAATGATTCAACCATCCTCCAGAACATATCATAATCATTTTTTCCATAATCCTTTTCAGGCATATAATAACTGATCCTGTAGAACCTGGAGCCCTTTGCAAGAAAGACCTCAAGGGCCTTGTATTTTTCATCTGCACTGTCTACTGTATATTCCCAGAAGTAACCGCTTAATCCATTTACTTTGACCTTTTTAGAGGTAAAGTTGACAAACTCGGTCGTGGCCGCTTCTTTTGAGGCCTCAAGGAATTGTTCAAGTGTCTGGGGCATATTCCAGACCTGAACAAAGCCATAAAATTTCCTGTCTTCCTTGTTTTGAAAATCAATATGGTATAAAATTTCACTTCCGGGGAAGCTTTGCTGATTCAATTTGAATATGGACGGGTAGCTGAATTCAAAACCTTCCTCCTGGGATTTGAACTCAATAAAGTTTTTGTAGTTGGTATTGCTGGCCTGTATATACGGAGCAGAGTCACTGTACTTGGAGTATACATTTTTGATGCTGATGGTTGAAGGGTAGGAAAGGGAAACATTACTGTTAATGTATAAGGTATATTGAACCTTACTGTAATATAGATGTCCTGCCGCAATTATAAAAAGAATCCATAATGTAACAACAGTGATAACTATCAGTAATTTTCGTTTATAATTTGAAATAATGATTATATTCATAAAATCACTCCGCTATAAAAATCAATACTTGTACTATATATTTATTCGGCTTGTATTAAAATTAGACAGTAAAAATCAAAAGATTTTTCCAATAATATTCACGAAAACAAAAATGCGGGAATATGATAGATAGTGAGGAGCCATATTGGGGGGAGTGTAATTGGAATGAAAATAGTAGTTGTCAAGATGCCTAAATTTTTCGGAAACATATTAAAAAGGGTATTCAGGATAGGTTAATTACTTATGATGGAATGATGGGCTGTCATTTCATCTTATAGATGAGATTTTTAAGCAACAAAAAATAAAATCCTCATTATAAAAAAAANANANATATATATATTATTATATATATATATATATATATATA
>NZ_AORV01000018.1 GCF_000350485.1 Ruminiclostridium cellobioparum subsp. termitidis CT1112 | reverse complement strand
TGTGTTCGCAAATATTAAGTTTAATTTAAAGAGCACAGCACAGAATGTCACAACACCTGTAACCCATAAGACGGGCGGAGCTTTTGGCGACGGCGCTATGAACAAGATAAATAATGTCACCAAGACAGACGGCAGCGTTACCATTTCAGTTCCCAGTACCTTAAATCCAAGCATTACTCCTGTAACCTCAACTTTTGTTCAGGGTGCAGCGGCCGATATAACTGTAACCCTCACTCCTAACGGCAATACCTTCAAGGGAATAACCGGTCTGGTACAGGGTACCAATTATACTGTATCGGGTAATACCGTAGTGATTTCAAAGAATTACCTCAACACTCTTACAGCAGGTACAAAGGTGACTTACTTTTGATTTTGGTGTAGCATCCAATCCTAATTTAACTATTACCGTAACCTCGTCAGTAGGTACACCTGCAATAACTCCTGCAGCTGCTGCCTTTGACAAGTATGTGCCCGCTGATGTCACAGTAACACTGACACCGAACGGAAATACCTTCAAGGGGATAACCGGTTTGGTACAGGGTACCGACTACACTGTATCGGGTAATACTGTAGTTATTTCAAAGAACTATCTCAATACTCTTGCAATAGGCACAAAAACACTTACCTTTGATTTCGGAGTAACAGCCAATCCTGTATTGACATTAACAATCAAGGATTCCAAGCCACAGTTCACCGGCCTGGGTGTAACCATAGGCACAGCTGCCGGCAAAACCGGGGATACTGTATCAGTACCTGTTACACTGACAAATGTATCAAAGGTTGGAAATGTTGGAACATGTAATTTCTATATAACCTATGATCCGAATCTGCTGGAAGCTACAACAGTTTCGGCCGGAAATATAGTAAAGAATCCCGCCGTTAACCTGTCAAGTGCCATTAACAGCAGCACCGGCACTATCAGCGTAGTATTCCTTGACAACACAATCGGAAACGAGCTGATAACAAGCGACGGCGATATTGTAACAATCACTTTCAAAATAAAAGGAACTACCAGCCAGACAACACCTGTTAACTTCAAGACGGGCGGAGCTTTTGGTAACGGCAGTATGTCAAAGATCACAGACGTTACATATGTAAACGGAAGTGTTAAATTCTAATCCGGTTTCTTAAATTATGAACAGCCCTGCTGTATACAAAGGCATACAGCAGGGAAAAAACTACAGGCTGATTCAGGCAAAACTGAACCGCCTGTAATCAAACACATTATTAAGGAAGGTGAAAGAAATGAGAAAAAGAATAAAAAAATTTGGCTCTGCGGCTATTGCAGCTGTCATGACCCTGTCGGTGATGGCAACTACAAGCATCTCTGCAGCTGCCGGTCCGGTTAATACCGAATATCAAAATCGTTTTCAAACCATGTATCAAAAAATCAAGGATCCTGCAAATAAATATTTCAGTCCTGAAGGTGTTCCTTACCATTCCATTGAAACATTGCTGGTTGAAGCACCTGATTACGGACATGTCACCACAAGTGAAGCCTTTAGCTATTACATGTGGCTGGAAGCTATGAATGGAAGATTTACCGGTGATTTCTCAGGCTTCGGAAAGTCCTGGGACATAGCTGAAAAATACATAATTCCATCAGCTCAGGATCAACCCAATACCAGCATGAGCAAATACGATGCCAACAAGCCGGCAACATATGCTCCTGAATGGGAATTGCCAAGTCAATATCCGGCAAGACTGGATACAGGTGCACCGGTAGGAAGAGATCCTATAAACAGAGAACTGGTTTCAGCATACGGCAACAATATGATATATGGAATGCACTGGCTTCTGGATGCCGATAACTGGTACGGCTACGGACAAAGAGCCGACGGAAAGAGCAAACCTTCATATATCAATACATTCCAAAGAGGTGAACAGGAGTCAACCTGGGAAACCATACCTCAACCCTGTTGGGACGCTATGAACTTCGGAGGTAAAAACGGATTCCTTGACCTGTTTACAGGTGATAATTCCTATTCAAAACAATTTAAATATACCAATGCTCCCGATGCCGATGCCCGCGCAGTACAGGCAACCTACTGGGCAAACCTGTGGGCAAAGGATCAGGGCAAGGATGTCAGCCAATATGTCAGCAAGGCATCAAAAATGGGTGACTACCTTAGATATTCCATGTTTGACAAGTACTTCAGAAAGATAGGTTCGCCGTCTACCGCCGGTACAGGCTACGATGCCGCACATTATCTCCTTTCCTGGTACTATGCATGGGGCGGAGGAGTAGGCTCCGACTGGGCATGGATAATAGGCTGCAGCCACAACCACTTTGGCTATCAGAATCCTCTGACTGCCTGGGTACTTTCAAATGATGCAGCATTTAAGCCAAAGTCAACCAACGGTGCAAGCGACTGGTCAAAGAGCTTATCCAGACAAATTGAATTCTACCAGTGGCTGCAGTCTGCAGAAGGCGCAATAGCCGGTGGTGCCAGCAATTCATATAATGGACGCTATGAGACCTGGCCTTCCAATGTTTCAACCTTCTATGGAATGGGCTATGAAGATAATCCCGTATACGCCGACCCAGGAAGCAACACCTGGTTTGGAATGCAGGTATGGTCAATGCAGCGTATGGCTGAGTACTATTATCAGACAAAAGATGTAAAAGTTAAGAATTTACTGGACAAGTGGGCAAAATGGGCTAATTCCGTTATAAGGTTTAACTCTGACGGCACATTCCAGATTCCTAACGAGATTGGCTGGCAGGGTCAGCCCGATACCTGGAACGGCACATACACAGGAAATCCAAATCTTCACGTATCAGTAGTAAGCTACGGTACCGACCTTGGATGTGCATCCTCACTTGCAAATACTCTTGCATATTATGCAGCCGCATCAGGAGATACAACCTCGCAGAACAATGCCAAGAAGCTTTTGGACAGCATGTGGAATAACTATCAGGACAGCAAGGGTATCTCAGTGCCTGAAAGCCGTTCCGATTACCATCGTTTACTTGACCAGGAAGTATATGTTCCCCAGGGTTGGTCCGGAACTATGGCCAACGGTGACAAGATTCAGCCCGGCATCAAGTTTATAGATATCCGTTCCAAATACAAGCAGGATCCTGACTGGCAGAGAGTTGAAGCCGACCTGAAAGCCGGAGTCAATCCTACAATGGTTTACCACCGCTTCTGGGCCCAGAGCGAATTTGCAATAGCAAATGGTGTTTATGCAGTCTTGTTCCCGGCAGCAGTCGATGTTTTAAAGGGTGACGTAAATAACGACAAGTCTGTAGACGCTCTTGATCTGGCAGTGTTGAAAAAATTCCTGCTGGATGGATCAGCAACAATCAACGTAGAGAATTCCGACATGAATAGTGATGGAGTTGTTGATGCTATTGATTATGCCCAATTAAAGATAAAGCTGTTAAACGCAGGTAATTAATTTAATTAACCGGTAAATAGCTAAACTGTACCCATTAAGTCCGGACATGTATGTGAAGTTGATTTCCTGTACTATCCGGGCTTATGGGTTACAGAAAAACAAATAAATAAAGGTTTAAGGTATAAGACATGATCAGAAAATTTAAGTATAAAAGAATTAAAACTCTTGTTATTGCTTCACTGTTCTCACTCAATATATTTTCGGCATGCCTGCCGGCAAGTGCAGCGGCTGATAATATGCCTTTTCCCTATGATTCCAAATATCCCTACGGTACTTTCAGTTCTTTGGCTGACAACCAGTCAACTGCCGATCAACTGTTGCTGACTGAATGGGAGCAGTGGAAGAATGAGAGGATAACAACAAGTGGAGCAAAAGGTTACAAAAGGGTTCAACGGGATGCCTCCACAAGCTTTGATACCGTTTCGGAAGGTCTTGGATATGGTATGATTCTTGCAGTTTACTTCGGGGAGCAACCTTTGTTTGACGATTTATACAGATATGTAAAATTGTTTTTGAACTCAAACGGCTTGATGTCCTGGCATATTGACTCCAGCGGAAATATTGTGGGCACGGATGGTATCGGAGCTGCAACCGATGCGGACGAGGATATTGCCATAGCCCTTGTATTTGCACATAAAAAATGGGGATCAAACGGGTCAATACAGTATGAATCCGAAGCAAAGAACTACATAAGCAAGATCTTTACTAAAATGGTTGAACAGGGTACTTACGTATTGAAGCCCGGAGACACTTTCGGGGGTTCAAACTGTACCAATCCATCCTATTTTGCCCCTGCCTGGTATAGAATCTTTGCCGATTTTACAGGCAACACTGCGTGGAATAACGTGGCCGACAAGTGCTATGAGATTGTGGACAGGGCAAAGAACAGCAATACAGGTCTTGTTCCTGACTGGTGCACTGCAAACGGTACACAGGCAAGCGGACGGGGTTTCGATTTTAAATATGATGCCATCCGCTACCAATGGAGGACTGCCATAGATTACAGCTGGTATGGAACTCAAAAAGCCAAAACAAATTGTGATCAGATATCCAACTTTTTTAAGAACATCGGTGTTTCAAACATAAAGGATGGGTACACAATTTCAGGAAGCCAGATAAGTTCCAACCATTCGGCAACCTTTGTCAGCTGTTGTGCCGCATCAGCGTTGACAGGCGAGGATGCCACCTATGCCAGAAATATTTATAATGAGTGTATAAGAGTCAAAGACAGCGGTAACTACACTTATTATGGAAATTCGCTGAGATTGATGGCACTTCTGTATACTACAGGTAACTTCCCAAACTTATATAAATATACCCCTCAACAAGAATTAAAAGGTGATGTCAACAATGATAATACCGTTGACGCATTGGATTTTGCCGAATTAAAGAAGGCCGTTCTCACACAGGTGTTCACTAATATAAATGTTTCAAATGCTGATATGAACAGTGACGGCAGCATAGACGCAATTGATATTGCACTGCTGAAACTAAAGCTTCTTAATTAATGGCTTTAAACTTTTCTAGGAGTGATAAATATGATTAATATTAAAAGAAAACTGAGAAGATTGGCAGGGCTTGCCCTGACATTTTCTGTAATGGCTTCGGTAATACCGCTAAACGTTACCTTCGCGGCTCCAACCTATAATTACGGGGAGGCTCTCCAGAAGTCAATCATGTTTTACGAATTTCAACGTTCCGGAGTCCTTCCGGCCGACAAGAGAGATAACTGGAGAGGTGATTCTGCGCTGAAGGATGGCTCTGATGTGGGAGTAGATCTCACAGGAGGCTGGTTTGACGCCGGTGACCATGTAAAGTTCAATCTGCCCATGTCGTATACGGCTTCAATGCTCGCATGGTCGGTATATGAAGATAAGGATGCCTATGACAGCAGCGGCCAGACAAAATATATAATGGATGCCATAAAATGGGCAAATGACTACTTTATTAAATGCCATCCGTCGGCAGATGTATATTACTATCAGGTCGGCGACGGAGGCAGGGATCATGCCTGGTGGGGTCCGGCAGAAGTAATGCAGATGGCCAGGCCTTCATTCAGAGTGGACGCTTCAAAACCCGGCTCGGCCGTGTGTGCCGAAACAGCGGCTTCTCTGGCATCTGCGGCGGTAGTATTCAAGGACAGCGATCCTGCCTATGCCGAAAAGTGCCTGAAGCATGCAAAAGAGTTGTTTGCGCTGGCTGACAGAACAAGAAGTGATGCCGGCTATACAGCCGCATCCGGTTTCTATACTTCCGGAAGCTTTTACGACGACCTGTCCTGGGCGGCAGTATGGATCTATCTTGCTTCAAAAGACAGTTCATATCTGGACAAGGCAGAATCCTATGTTCCAAGCTGGGGAAAAGAACCCCAGACAGATACCATCTCATATAAATGGGGACAGTGCTGGGATGATGTTCATTACGGTGCGGAACTTCTGCTTGCAAGGATCACAAATAAGCAGATCTACAAGGACAGCATTGAAATGAATCTGGATTTTTGGACAACCGGAGTAAACGGCCAAAAAATCACATATTCACCTAAAGGTCTCGCATGGCTGACCCAATGGGGTTCCCTGAGACACTCAACAACCCAGGCTTTTTTAGCTGGTGTCTATGCTGAGTGGGAAGGCTGTACGGCATCAAAAGCAGCTGTATACAAGGACTTCCTGAAAAAGCAGGTAGACTATGCCCTTGGCAGTACCGGAAGAAGCTATGTTGTGGGCTTTGGCCAGAATCCGCCTCAGCATCCGCACCATAGAACAGCTCACAGTTCATGGACCGATCAGATGAATTCTCCTACCTACCACAGGCATACCCTCTATGGAGCACTTGTGGGGGGACCTGACAGCAGTGACGGTTATACCGATGAAATCAGCAATTATGTAAATAATGAGGTGGCTTGTGACTATAATTCAGGTTTTACAGGTGCTCTTGCAAAACTGTATAAGCAATATGGAGGAACTCCCATTGCAAATTTCAAGGCCATTGAAACAAAAACCAACGATGAGGTCATTATAAAGGCCGGTGTGAACTCCAGCGGCCCGAATTACACCGAAATCAAAGCACTCGTATACAATCAGACCGGATGGCCTGCAAGGGTGACAGACAAATTATCCTTCAAATATTTTATGGATTTGTCTGAGATTGTTGCAGCCAACATAGATCCATTGAGCCTTGCAACCAACTCCAATTATGCGGAGGGTAACATAAAGGTCTCAAAAGTTCTGCCCTGGGATACGGCTAAACATATCTATTATGTAAATGTTGATCTGGCGGGTGAAAACATATATCCGGGCGGACAGTCGGCCTGCAGAAGAGAAGTACAGTTCAGAATTTCAGCACCGCAGGGTACCAGCTATTGGGATCCTAAAAATGACTTTTCATATAAGGACTTGCCCTCCAGCAGTACTGTGGACACCGTTCAAAATATACCTATTTATGACAATGGCGTGAAGATTTTCGGTAATGAACCTCCAAAGGGAAGCGGCGGAGAATTCATACCGGGCGATGTCAACGGGGATAAAAATGTGGACGCGTTAGATTTTGCCGCCCTGAAGTCATACTTGTTGTTCGGCGGTCAAAGTATCGACCTGAAAGCTGCCGATATGAACCAGGATGGAAATGTGGATGCCCTGGACATTGCTCTGCTTAAGCAAAAATTGCTTGCAAGCTGAATGTAAAAAATAAGTTTTAAAGCCTGGCCTGCGCAATTTATGCCGGGTCAGGCCCAAAAAATACAAAAACGAGGAGGTAAAGACAATGAGGTTTTTCAACAAGGTTGCGATGGTTCTCGCACTGGTAATTCTGCTGTCTGTTTTTTTTAGTTCCTCTGCATTTGCAGTGGTAGGTGCAGGAGATATTATCAGAAACCACACCTTCGACAACAACATAGGCCTTCCATGGCATGTGGTCGAATCATACCCCGCCAAGGCAAGTTTCGAAATCACAGATCAGGGCAAGTATGTAATAAAATGCGAAAAAATAGGGCCCATGGGAACAGGGGAGAGATGGGATTTACAATTCCGTCACAGGGGTCTTACCATCGAGCAGGGACATACTTACACTGTACAGTTTACTGTCACAGCCAACAGGGATTGCAAGATTTACCCCAAAATAGGTGATCAGGGAGATCCATATGATGAATATTGGAATTTGGATCAGCAATGGCATTTCCTGGAATTAAGAGCCAACACACCAAAAACCGTAACCCAGACCTTTACAATGAATAAGGGCACAAAGAGCAATTGTGAATTTGCATTCCACCTTGCTCCTGAAAAAAATACTGTATCACCTGAAAATTACCAGGCTACTACTTTTACATTTGATGATATTTATGTAAAGGATCCTCAATTCAAGGGGTATCCGGATGAGATTCCAGAACCCACCAATGCTGTCCGTTTAAACCAGGAAGGATTTTATCCCAACTCAGCAAAGGTTGCAACTTTGGTATCCAGTTCGACAACTCCTGTGAACTGGACGCTGGTTAACAGCCAGGGTACTGTTGTCGCACAGGGTCAATCGACTGTAAAGGGTGCTGATCACGCATCCGGTGACAAGGTGCACGTTATTGATTTTTCATCCTATACTACTCCGGGCACCGGCTATAAGCTGAGAGCAGCCACAGCTGATGTGACCCCGGCAGAAAGTATGCCGTTTACCATCGGCAATGACATCTATACCAAGATGAAATATGATGCAATGAAATATTTCTACCATAACAGAAGCGCCATAGAAATAAAGCTGCCGTACTGTGACCAGGCGCAATGGGCCCGTCCTGCAGGACATCCCAGTGATATCCTCCAGCCTGATCCCACAAAGGATTACAAGGCAAATTATTCACTTGACGTTACCGGAGGTTGGTACGATGCAGGCGACCACGGTAAATATGTTGTAAACGGCGGTATATCAACCTGGACCGTAATGAATTCCTATGAACGCGCTTTATACTTAAATGGCAATACAGCTGTCGCTCCTTTCGCAGACGGTACCTTAAACATACCTGAAAGCGGAAACGGCTGGCCGGACATACTTGACGAAACACGTTACAATCTGAAGACTTTATTGAATATGCAGGTACCGGCCGGAAATGAACTGGCAGGTATGGCACATCATAAAGCACATGACGAGCGCTGGACAGCTCTTGCAGTACGTCCCGACCAGGATACCATGAAACGTTATCTGCAGCCGCCAAGTACTGCTGCTACGTTAAATCTGGCCGCAATAGCTGCACAGGGTTCACGTCTCTGGAAGCAGTATGATGCCGCTTTTGCAAGCAAATGTCTTACTGCTGCCGAAACAGCATGGAACGCAGCTGTAGCTCATCCTGCAATCTATGCAAGTATGGAACAGGGACCGGGCGGCGGTGCCTACGGAGATAATTATGTTCTGGACGATTTCTACTGGGCAGCCTGTGAATTGTATGCCACTACCGGAAGCGCCAAGTATTTGGATTATATTAAGAGTTCTCCTCACTATCTCCAAATGCCAACCGAATTGGTGGGCGGTGAAGACAATGGCCTTACAGGTGCATTTGACTGGGGAAATACGGCAGGCTTGGGCACAATAACACTTGCTCTTGTACCCAGCAGTCTCCCTGCATCTGATGTTGCTACAGCCAAAGCCAATATACAGGCTGCGGCAGATAAGTTTATTTCCATAGAAAATGCTCAGGGTTACGGTGTGCCTATCGAAGAAAAAGTAATTTCTTCTCCTTTCGACGGTTCAACTGTCACCGGTTTCCCATGGGGGTCAAACTCCTTTGTTGTCAATGAGGCTATTGTAATGTCCTATGCTTATGAATTCAGCAACAGACAAAATGCCAAGTATATCAACGGCGCGGTTACTGCCATGGACTATATTCTGGGACGTAACCCCAATGTCCAGAGCTATGTAACAGGTTACGGGGATAACCCGTTGGAAAATCCTCACCACCGTTTCTGGGCATATCAGGCCGATAATACTTTCCCAAAAGCACCTCCAGGATGTCTGTCAGGTGGTCCAAATTCCGGTTTGCAGGATCCATGGGTTAAGGGTTCGGGCTGGAAGCCGGGAGTAAGACCCGCTGAAAAATGCTTTATGGATAATATTGAATCGTGGTCAACAAACGAAATAACTATCAACTGGAATGCTCCTCTCGCATGGATGAGCGCATATCTGGATGAACAGGGACCGAATATAGGTTCTGTTGTAACAATAAGTCTCGGTGACTTGAATAAGGACGGAGCAAAGGATGCTCTGGATTTCGCAGCATTAAAGAAGTATTTGCTGACTCAGGATTCAACAGGAATAGATCTTGCAGCAGCTGATCTGAATGCAGACAAATCCATTGACGCAGTTGACTTTGCAATATATAAGCAGTATCTGCTGGGTATGATCACCAAATTCCCTGCAGAAGGCTAGTTTCGGGTAAGGATATTGAACTATAGAAGTTCTTGTGTATTTGGGCTTCTATAGTTCTTGTCCTTCATTACAAAAAACATTAGAAGCTATATGGAAATCGATTAACATATTTCATAACTATTTGTGGCCGCTATTGCGGCTCAAAGCCATAATATGGCTTTGGAGGTCAATATGAAAAAAATATTATTAGGAATTGTGATAATAATTTGTATTTGCGTTATAACAATCTTCGGGGTCAATTACATGTCTGCATCGGAAACGGCAAAGGTTTCGGATGTTAGTGCAAATCAGGCAGCCACAACCGTTATCCAGGCTTCAGGAGGAGAATCGGAGATTGAGATCGGTTCAGGAAACGGAACAGGCGGTTCTACCGTAACCATTCCCGTAAGTGTGAATACTGTTCCTGAAAAAGGTATCGGAAGTTTTAATTTCAATATCAAATATGACACCGGCATCCTTGAAGCCGTTGAAGTGAAACCAGGTGCTGCGCTTGTAAGTGAAGCTGATTTTGATTATACAATCAACAATGAAACCGGTACCGTCACTTTTCTTTTTGCGTGCAGCAATAACGGAAAGGACTCGGTGACAAAACCGGGAGTTATTACAAATTTAAGTTTTAAGATTAAAGAGAACGCCAAAAAAGGAGTAGCCGCAATAGCCAGCGATACCTCCGGTGCGTTCGGGGATACGGCATTTAACAGGATAAATGCCGTATTTAAAGAAGGCGGAATAAAAGTTGATTAAACCACTTTAAATTTAAAGGCAGGTGGTATAAATGTCTTTCTCGGCAAAAAAGAGAAAAATTATTATAATTTTCACATTTATCCTTGCAATAGCTTTTATATTACAGGTTCAAATGGTTTCAGCCCAGGATGCGGCTGACAACTCTGACGATTATCTGCATGTCAGCGGAAACAAAATCTTTGACAAATATGGTAACCAGGTAAGGTTAACCGGTATAGCATGGTTTGGCTTTGAGACTCCAAATGAGTGTTATCACGGAATTTGGAGTCAAAAAATGGAGTTTATACTTGATACGGCGGCAGATAACGGCTTCAATCTGCTGAGGGTGCCATTATCCTTACAACTGGTGAACCAATGGCGTAAGGGAATATATCCTCAAACAACAGCTGTCAACATTTTTTACAATCCCGGCCTGGAAGGCCTGAATACCCTTGAAATTCTTGACGCATCCATTGCCTACTGTAAAAAAATAGGACTAAAGGTAATGCTGGATATGCATAGAACGACCAATTCATATCAAACCGGTCTCTGGTATGGGAATTCCTTCACAGCTGAGGATTTTGAAGCCAGCTGGAAGTGGCTGGCAGAACACTATAAAAACGACGACACCGTTATCGCGATGGATCTATTCAATGAACCGTATGGGAAGCCAACTGCAGCCGATGGTGCAAAATGGGACGGTTCAACGGATAAAAATAATTGGAAATACGAAGCCGAAAAGGTTGGAAAGGCCATCCTGGATATCAATCCAAATCTGCTTATTGTAGTTGAGGGTGTTGAAACATATCCATATGAGGGTTATACCTATGCGGAAAAGGATGAACACAAATACTATTATACCTGGTGGGGAGGCAATCTCCGGGGTGTAAGGGATTATCCCGTCAACCTGGGTTCCCGTCAGAGCCAGCTGGTTTACTCCCCCCATGATTACGGGCCAAGTGTCTGGATGCAGTCCTGGTTCCAGGGTGATTTTAACAAGGATACCCTGCTGAGAGATGTATGGGGTCCCAATTGGTACTATATCAACGGGGAAAATATTGCTCCTGTACTGGTTGGAGAATGGGGAGGCAGAATGGACAAGGGGATCAATGAAAAATGGATGACTGCATTGACTGACTTTATAGAAGATACCGGAATCAGCCATACTTTCTGGTGCCTGAATTCCAACTCTGCCGATACCGGCGGGATTTTCCTCGGAAATGAATTTAATGAAATAGACATGGAAAAGCTGGCCCTGGTCCAGCGTTCCCTGTGGAAGAATACAAACGGCAAGTTTATAGGACTTGATCATAAAATCAACCTTGGAAAAACCGGTACACATGTGGGTGCCGGTTCTGAAATCCAAACAGGAGATGTTAACAGCGACGGAAATGTAAATGCTCTGGATCTGGCAGTCTTGAAAATGTATTTGCTGGGGGGCAGCACATCTATTGATAGATCAGCAGCAGACATGAACAGCGACGGCAGCATTGATGCTATCGATATGATACTTCTCAAACAGCTGCTGCTGGGGAAGTAATGTGTTCATCCTTTCAGGAAAAATTCCGTGATAAATGCATTTATATAAATCAGACAGATTAAATTGATCAAATAAAGAAACATAACAGGGCGTTATGTTTCAGGTCCAAATATATAGCAGCAAAGGAGTGATTATCTTGACATTAAAAAAATATCTTCAAAAGACAATAAGTTTTGCCACCACAGTGGCCATTACCGCCACTTTGTTCACAGGCACAGGTGTTTATGCCGCGTCTTCGACTCCTCCTTTCAATTATGCCGAAGCACTGCAAAAATCATTATATTTCTATGATGCTGAAAAGTGCGGTCCCGGAATAACGGGAGGAAAGCTTGAGTGGCGGGGCGACTGCCATGTTGAAGACAGCCAGGTCCCCTTGATTCCTAAAAACAAGGATTCTGTGGGCACCAACCTTTCCCAGGCATTTATCGACAAAAACAGGGCGGTTCTTGACCCTGACGGCGATGGAACACTGGATCTCCACGGGGGATTTCATGATGCGGGAGATCATGTCAAGTTCGGATTGCCGCAATCATATACCATTTCGACTCTGGGCTGGGGTTTCTATGAGTTCAGGGATTCCTTCAAACAGATAAATGAAGAAGAACATATGATTGATATCCTCAAATGGGGAAATGACTATTTGCTCCGTTCAACCTTTCTTGACAAGAATGGTGAAGTGGTGGCCTTCTGCTACCAGGTTGGAGAAGGAAACATAGACCACAACTGGTGGCAGCCCCCCGAACTGAATCAAAAGGAGAAGGTTCAGCGCCCCGCATATTTTGCAACTTCCGAAAATCCCGCAAGTGACCAGTGTTCGGGAGCTGCTGCCGCACTTGCAGTCAACTATCTGAATTTCAAGGACACAGAGCCGGCATACGCAAAGAAGTGTCTGGACACTGCGAAGGCCCTGTACAAATTTGCGGTTAAATACCGTGGCTGCGGATATTCAGGCGGTTTTTACAATTCGTCCTACGATGACGACGAAATGTCCTGGGCAGCCGTATGGCTGAATATCGCCACCGGAGATCAAGCTTACATAAATGACATCACGGCTGTGGGCAGCGACAGACGTTATACGGGATATTTGAAAAAGATTATAAATGCACCTGAAGATAACTGGCAGAATATTTGGGTCCATTCATGGGATACGGTCTGGGGCGGTGTTTTCGCAAAATTAGCCCCCATCACAAATACCCAGAGAGACTGGTATTTCTTCAGATGGAACCTTGAATACTGGTCGGGAATACAGCATGAAAATCCCAGTGACGGAACTTTCATGGCAGGTACTCCAGCCGGCTTCAAGGTTATAAATACCTGGGGCTCGGCAAGATATAATGCCGCAGCGCAGTTATGCGCAGTGGTATATACCAAATATGCCGGAAAACAGGATGTATCCGACTGGGCCAAGACCCAGATGGATTACATATTGGGGGATAACCCCATGGGCAGGAGTTATGAAGTAGGATATTCGGACATTTCTGCAAAACACCCGCACCACCGGGCAGCACATGGTTCAAAAACACTCAGCATGCTGGATCCCAAGGAACACAGGCATACTTTGTGGGGGGCGCTGGTAGGTGGTCCTGATGCCACCGATAAACATGTGGACGAGACCACAGACTTTGTATATAACGAGGTTGCCATTGACTACAATGCAGGCTTCGTGGGTGCACTGGCAGGGCTGTATAAATATTACGGCCAGGGCCAGAAACCTCTGGCAGATTTCCCTCCCAAGGAGCCTGACAGCGTGGATTTCTATGCAGAATCAAAGCTGGAACAGGAGAATGCCGAGAGAACGCAGATTACTGTTAATATCCATAATGAAACCAGCAGACCTCCTCAATTCGTCGACGGCTTAAAGCTGAGATATTTCTTTAATATCTCCGAAATGCTCAGTGCAGGCCAAACAATAAAGAATGTGGATGTTCAGGTCATGTATGACGAAGCCGGTGTCATTGACGGAAAAGCTGCGGCAATAAAGGGACCCTTTGCATGGAATGAAGCCAACGGAGATTACTATATCGAAATCGACTGGAGCGGGAATTCTTTCTACGGCGACAGGGAATTTCAATTTGCATTGGTTGCCGCTCAGGACTCCAATTGGAAGACTCACTGGGATACAACCAACGACTGGAGCAGAAAAGATATTACAAAGACCTATGCTGTAAATGAGAGAATATCAGTCTTTAAGGGCGGCGTAAAAATGTTTGGGCAGGAGCCTTCCTCCGGAGGAACAGAAATAAAGCCCGGGGATTTGAATAAAGACGGAAATGTTGATGCTCTTGACTATGCATTATTAAAGAGATACCTGCTTGATCCCACTACCGAGGTTGATTTAAGTGTATGGGATCTGAATAAGGATTCGGAAATAAACTCACTTGATCTCATAGCATTGATGAGACTTTTACTTGCTAATTCGTAAACTACAAATTTTAACGAGGAGGTATAGTTATGAAAAAATGTATCGGTTTGGTGCTCTCAGCAGTACTTATAATCCTTACGGCTATTCCATCGTCAGTTTCGGCGGCAGGAACAGTAAAACTTGGTGACGTGGACAATGATAATCAGGTTTCGGCTCTCGATCTGGCAGCTGTAAAACAGCATTTATTAGGCACATCCGTACTTACCGGAAATGCGTACATAGCTGCTGATGTCAATGCCAATGGAGAAGTCGAGGCATTGGACTTTGCCGAAATAAAACAATATTTGCTAGGAAAAATTACAAGGTTTTCCGGGGAGCAGCAGCAAACAGGCATCGGAATTACCTGGATGGACGGAAAGAAATTATATCCTGTTGGGGTCAATTACGCATGGTACAACTGGTCCTATGAGTTTTCGGACAACAACTGGGCATCAAATTTTGCAAGGATAAAGAGCGATATTGATACAATGTCCACCAAGGGTGTCCGTGCGCTCAGGTGGTGGGTATTCCCAGATCTGGCTTACGGCCCTATCTGGTCTGGTGCAAATGAAGGCAGCCTGTGCACCGGCCTTCCTGACAAATGGGTGGACCATATGAAAGAGACCTGTGACTATGCCCTTTCAAAGAACGTAAAAATTTACTGGACAATTACAAGCTTTGACTGTGCCAGAAATGATGACTCCGTTGATCATGACGATATCATTGATAATCCTGTGGTTCTTCAGAGCTTCCTTGATAACGCAATGAAACCCATTCTTCAGAAATTGGGAGATCACCAGGGTGTAATGGGCTGGGATATCATCAATGAACCTGAGTGGATAGTAAACAAGGCCGATAACGGCGAACCCAACGGAAAAGGCGAAAGCTTCCCCCTCTCGGCAATGAGAAATTATATTAAAACTACATGTGCCTACATACATCAATATGCAAAGCAGCCTGTCAGCTTCGGAAGTGCCAATATGAAGTGGCTGGGTGCTCAATATGATCTGTGGGACGATTTGGGTCTCGACTTCTATGATTTCCACTGGTATGACTGGGCAACCCCATACTTTAACCCGACCACAACTCCTGCATCAAGTCTGAACCTGGACAAGCCCGTAATTATAGGCGAAATGATGCCGGATGCTAAGAGCTCATCCCTGGGAATGACCCATAAACAGGTACTGGACGCCATTTATAAGAACGGCTATGCCGGATATCTGCTGTGGTCCTGGAACGATGGAGCCTATGACTGCAAACCTTATATCGGGAATGACTTCATAGATTTTGGAAGAGAGCATTCAGATGTTGTACGGTAATATCAAAATACGAGGGAGTGTTAAAATTGAAAAATAAATTTACTAAATTAGGTGCGTTAATTCTGAGCGGAGTTTTAGTATCAACTTCGCTGCTTCCGGCCGGCAGTGTTTTTGCAGCAGCAAATCCTGACTATTCAACTGCCTTCAAGGATTCAATAATTTTCTACGATGCCAATAAATGCGGTAATGATGCAGGAGTAAACAATTTCTTTGATTGGAGGGGCGCCTGCCATACCCATGACGGCAGTGATGTGGGCCTGGATCTGACAGGCGGCTATCATGATGCGGGAGATCATGTGAAGTTCGGACTTCCCCAGGGATATTCAGCTGCTGTCCTGGGCTGGTCGTTTTACGAATTCAAGGACGTATTCGATTCAACGGGAAATACTGCAAAAATGCTGGGACAGCTGAAATATTTTACAGACTATTTCCTGAAATGCCATCCAAATGCAAATACTTTTTATTACCAGATAGGTGAGGGGAATGAGGATCATACCTATTGGGGCGCACCTGAGCAGCAGCCGGGAAACAGACAGACATTGTACAAAGCCGATGCAGGCAGTCCCGCTTCGGATATTCTGGGCGAGACAACTGCAGCGCTTGCTCTTATGTACCTGAATTACAAAAATATTGACTCTGCCTATGCAAATAAGTGCCTGACAGCCGCAAAAGAACTGTATGCCATGGGAAAGGCCAATAAAGGCGTAGGCAACGGGCAGTCCTTCTATCAATCCACCAGTTATGGGGATGACCTGGCCTGGGGGGCCACATGGCTTTATACCGCAACCAATGACAGCAGCTATATAGCTGACGCCGAGCAGTTTATCACCATAGGAAACACCATGAACGAAAACAAACTGCAGGATAAATGGACCATGTGCTGGGATGACATGTACCTGCCGGCAGCTTTCAGGCTGGCGCAGATAACCGACAAGCAGATATACAAGGATGCTGTGCAGTTTAATTTCAACTATTGGAAAAATCAGCTGACCACAACACCCGGCGGTTTGAAATATCTTACCAACTGGGGTGTACTGCGTTACGCAGCTGCCGAATCAATGGTAATGCTGATATACTGCAAGCAGAATCCTGACCAGTCACTGCTCAATATGGCCAAAAGTCAGATTGATTACATACTGGGTAATAATCCTGCAAATATGTCCTATATCATCGGTTTCGGAAACAAATGGTGCACCCATCCGCACCACAGGGCGGCCAACGGCTACACATATGCCAACGGTGACAACCTTAAACCTGCAAAACACCTGCTTACAGGTGCTCTGGTGGGCGGCCCCGATCAGAGTGACAGATTCCTGGACGACGCTTCCCAGTATCAGTATACAGAAGTGGCCATAGACTACAATGCAGGTCTGGTAGGAGCATTGGCAGGCTCCCTCAGGTTTTTCGGAGGAGTGGTACCTCCTGTATTAAAAGGAGACCTGAATAATGATAAAAATGTTGATGCTCTCGATCTGGCAAGTCTTAAAAAGTACTTGCTGACACAGGACGGCAATGGCATAAATCTTTCAAATGCCGACATGAACAGTGACGGTATTGTGGATTCCATTGACTTTGCACTTTTAAAGAAAGCTTTGATGTAATATGACGGCCGGAGCAGTTTTTGTCTTATAAACAAATAATCAAATACTGCTCCGGCTTTTTACAAAATAATTTTCTTTTGTGAAAGGAGTTTGGATAATTATGAATAAACTAAAAAAAGTAATTTCTCTGCTTTGCACATTTGCCATTATTATTACGCTGGGTTTTGCAAATACCAGCCAGGTGTATGCCGCCGCCAGCAATAACGACGACTGGCTGCACTGCTCAGGTGATAAAATTTATGATATGAATGGTAATGAAGTCTGGCTGACCGGTGCCAACTGGTTTGGTTTCAACTGCAGTGAAAATGTATTTCACGGGGCCTGGTATGATGTTAAAACCATTTTGACCAGCGTGGCAAACAGAGGAATCGGGCTGTTAAGAATACCCATTTCAACCGAACTTTTATACAGCTGGATGTCCGGTAACCCTAACAAGGTTTCAAGTGTTACGGCGTCAAATAATCCGCCCTATCATGTATGCAATCCGGATTTCTACGACTCTGCCACCGGCAAAACCAAAAACAGCATGGAGATTTTCGACATAATTATGGGCTACTGCAAGGAACTTGGAGTAAAGGTGATGATAGACGTACACAGTCCGGATGCAAACAATTCGGGGCATATGTATCCTCTCTGGTATGGTCTGAGCACCTCCACGGCAGGAACAATAACCACCGATAAATGGATAGATACTTTGGTATGGCTGACCAACAAATACAAAAACGATGATACCATTCTGGCCATGGACTTGAAAAACGAACCACACGGAAAACGCGGCTATGCCAAGGAAACACCTACTGATATTGCAAAATGGGATAATTCTACCGATGAAAATAATTGGAAATATGCTGCCGAGCGGTGTTCAAGGGCTATCCTGTCGGCAAATCCGAAACTCCTGGTTGTCATCGAAGGCGTTGAACAATATCCCAAAACTGAAAAAGGATATACTTATGATACCCCTGATGTCTGGGGTGCCACCGGTGATGCTGCGCCCTGGAACGGCGGCTGGTGGGGCGGAAACCTGCGGGGAGTCAAAGATTACCCTATAAATTTAGGTTCCCTGAACAGCCAGGTGGTATACTCTCCCCATGACTACGGGCCTTCGGTATACAATCAGTCCTGGTTTGATAAGGATTTTACCACCCAGACCCTGCTGGATGATTACTGGTATGACACCTGGGCATATATTGACGACCAGAAAATCGCGCCGCTTCTGATCGGAGAATGGGGTGGCTTTATGGATGGCGGTAAAAATCAGAAATGGATGACTTTACTGCGGGACTATATGATCAAGAACCGTATAAACCATACATTCTGGTGTATCAACCCTAATTCCGGTGATACCGGAGGATTGCTCGGCAATGACTGGTCAACCTGGGATGAGGCCAAATATGGATTGTTAAAGCCGGCACTATGGCAGTCTAACGGAAAGTTCATCGGGCTTGACCATCAGGTACCCCTTGGTTCAAACGGAATTTCACTGGGGCAGTATTACGGTACACAAAATCCTGTTGTATTAACCGGAGATGCAAATGACGACGGATTAGTCGATATGCTGGACTGTGCCTTAATTAAACAGTACATTTTGAACCCCGACACAATAATCAACAAACAGAATGCAGATATGAATAATGACGGGGAAATAAACTCCATCGATTTTGCACTTCTGAAAGCCAAAGTACTCAATGGCTAAAACATTATCATATCATTATATGAAGGTATAAGGAGGAGGTTAGTTTGAAAGCGCACATGGCCAATTAACCTCCTTTATTCGCTACATTGCGATAAAGGATATAAGTTTTCATTACATTTTGTGGCCACAAATGTGGCTCATGGAGGTTAATATGCGTAAAATAATTGACAGCCCAGGTAAAAAAGCCTCTGGAAGGAGTCTTCTCATTTTATTGGTTTTAGTTTTTGCAATTTCATTTTTTCTCACTTCTGGAATCACATATGCTTCAGAGGCTAATGCAGCCGCAAATTACAAATACGGTGATGTAAATGGAGATGGAAGTATTGATGCACTTGATTTTTCACTGTTTAAAATGTATTTGCTGAAAACTATTGATTCCTTCCCGGTAACGGATGGAGAGATAATTGCCGATCTGGATGGAAAGGATTCGGTAACAGCAATCGATCTCAGCCTGCTTAAACAGTTTTTGCTGGGGCTGATAGACAAATTCCCTGTTGACCAGTCCAATCCGGTAAACATTCCCTGGAACTGGGCAGGAGTCATCGGAACGGGGCAGAGCCTTTCGGTGGGTGCACAGGCCAATCCTGCCGTGACTACCACCCAGCCCTATCACAATCTCAAGCTTTCCCTTGGAAACACGACGGTGCCTCCTTTCAATCCAAACAGTACTTCACTCAGGATGGTACCGTTGGTAGAACCCATACGCAGTTATGCTACGGGTTATCCGGGACCTTACCCGGGAAATATTTACGGTGAAACTCCTCATACCGTTATGGCCAATCAAATAACAGCTCTGGTTCAGTCAAATTTCAGCAAGGATTACATAACGGCACATACGGTTGTCGGCGAATCGGGGCAGGGAATGGTTGCAATAAAGAAAGGCGCAACAGATACGGGTTCTGTGGGCCGTGCCTATGCTGCTTCCATTTTCGAAGTAAATGCAATCAAGCGGCTGGCAGCCGCTGAAGGAAAAACCTACGGAGTGGGTGCAATAATTATCACTCACGGTGAGACCGATTCCGGAAGTTCTACCTACGGAAACGACCTGTACAAGTTGTGGTCGGACTACAATCAGGATATCAGGGCAATAACCGGACAATCTCAAAGCATTCCTCTGTTTGTTTCACAGCAGCATGCATACCCGAGCAACAGCGGGACTTCGGCGGGAACTCTGCAGCAGTGGAGAGTTGGATTGGACCATCCGGGAGATATCATCTGTACCGGTCCCAAATACCAGTACCCTTACTACAGTGACGGAGTTCATCTGGTAGCAAGCGGTTACCAGCAGCTGGGTGAAAAATTGGGTGAGATATATTATGAAAAGGTAGTACTTGGCAAAGACTGGCAGCCGCTCCAGCCCACAAGTGTGAGCAAAAGCGGAAGGGTCATCACAGTCAATTTCCATGTACCTGTAGCACCTCTGGTATGGGATACAACCCTGCCTGCTCCAAATCAAAGCACCCTGACGGAGTGGAGAAACGGAAAAGGCTTTGAAGTGAGTACAGCCAGCGGACGTATTACAATCAGTTCGGTTGAAATATCCGGTAATGCTGTAAAAATCACATGTGCCAGTGATCTTCCGTCTTCAGGTGTCAAGGTAGGTTATGCAAATAACACAGGCGGGACAAAAAGAACAAACGGAACTGTTAGGTGGGGACTGCTTAAGGATTCCGATACCTTTAAAGGAAGTACCACCGGAATTGCACAGCCCAATTACTGTGTTGCCTTTGAAATGGCAGTGCCGTAAGTCTTTGATTTTTATACTGCAAGCAAGTGGTATGAGCGCCTTTTGAACAATTAACCAAAGGGCTCGTATCACTTTTTTTTGGATTCCTTCCTGGAATTTTTCTTAAAGTGTTCTACAAAATTGGTAAATTAAATATAATTTCATGTTTAACAGCAAAATTAAAGTGGTATCTAATAACCTAAGCTTAGATTTTTAAATTGTTCTATAGCTAGAAGGTATTTACACATTAAATAAAAGAGGTGGCGTTGTGAATTATAACATTTTAATCGGAGGTGCGGCAGGGCAGGGCATTGAAACTCTCTCGGCCATATTTGAAAGAATTCTGAAAAGACAGGGTTTTGAAGTATTCACAATCAGAGATTACATGTCAAGAGTAAGAGGCGGACATAATTTTATTCAGATACGTTTCAGCAGTGAGAAACTATTGTCCCATTCAGAGGAATTGGACGGCATTATTGCCATGAATGGTGAAACTGTCGAATATCATGCTGAAAATTTAAAAGCCGACGGTTTTATTATTTGCGATGAAGAAATAAAAAACCAGGATTTGAGATGTATCAGACTGCCCCTTAAACAAACCGCTTCGGGTACGGGAAATACCAGAACAATGGGAAGTGTGGCTGTCGGTGCGGTTTTGGAGCTGCTGGGAATTGATGACCGGGAAACAGAAGACGTTCTTAACGCTTTCTTTAACTCCGAACTTGCAGCATTGAATTTCAAAGCTGTCCAGGGAGGAAGAAAGCTGGCTGTAAGAAGATATGAGGTTATTACGGCAGCACAGGATAACAATATAATAATCAATGGAAATGAGGCTGTTGCACTGGGTGCATTGGCAGCCGGCTGTAAATTTTATTCAGCCTATCCCATGACACCCTCTACCAGCATAATGGATTACCTGGCATCAAAAATGCTGGATGCCGAAATAGTTGTGGAGCAGGCCGAAGATGAAATTGCTGCAATCAATATGGCAATAGGTGCTTCCTATGCCGGTGCAAGGGCAATGACCGGTACTTCGGGCGGAGGCTTTGCACTTAAGGTCGAGGCTCTGGGCCTGTCAGGTATGCTGGAGGTCCCTCTGGTAATTGCTGAAGTGCAGCGTCCCGGACCCACCACTGGGCTTCCTACAAGGACCGAGCAGAGTGACCTTAAATTTGTCATTTCGGCATCACAGGGTGAATTCCCCAGGATGGTAATAGCTCTGAGAAACCCCGAAGACGCTTTTTATCAGACTGTCAGAGCTTTCAACCTGGCCGATAAATACCAGCTTCCGGTCATTCTCCTCAGTGACCAGTATCTGGCCGATACCACTGTAACAGTAAAACCTTTTGATTTTGAGCGGGTTGAAATAAATAATTATATATCCGGCTATCAGTTTGATGAAGCCAAACCCTATAAAAGATATGAAATCACCCCCACCGGAATTTCACCGAGAATAATTCCGGGGAAAAATCCCGGAGCAGCTGTGCTGGTGGACAGTGATGAGCATGATGAATCGGGTCATATAACAGAATCTGCCCAGGTCAGAAATCAGATGGTGGAAAAGAGGCTCCGAAAGCTTCAACATTTGGAGGAGGAACTTCTTGAGCCTGAATTTACCGGTGCTGCCGATTGTGATGTACTGCTGCTTGCCTGGGGCTCAACCTGGGGGCCGGTGACTGAAGCGGTAAACATTCTGAACAGCAATTCTGATACAAAATATGGAGCTCTTGTATTTGGCGATATCTGGCCTTTACCCGTCAGGCTGCTGGTTGAGAAGGCAAAAAAGGCAAAGAGGATAATAAATGTGGAGCAGAACGCAACAGGACAGCTTGCCTCTATAGTTTCAGAGGTCACCGGAATATTCTGCGACAGCAGTGTGCTTAAATATGACGGCAGACCCATGAGTTCCGGATTTATAATTGAGAAAATCAGGGGGAATGAATAACTATGTGCGATGTAAAATATTGTATTTCAGAAACAGCATGGTGTCCAGGCTGTGGTGATTTGAACATAATCGAATGTCTTAAGGCGGCATTGGAGCAGACAGGGAAAAAGCCCCATGAAGTATTGGTGGTGGGAGGAATCGGCCAGGCCGCAAAAACTCCCCAGTACATTAACACAAACGGCTTTTGCGGCCTTCACGGAAGATCCCTGCCGCCTGCCGTGGCAGCTAAAATTGTAAACAAGGACCTCACAGTAGTGGTGAATACAGGTGACGGCGATTCCTACGGAGAAGGCGGAAACCACTTTCTGCACAATATCAGAAGAAATGTGGACATAACACATTTTGTACATGACAATCAAATTTATGGCCTGACAAAAGGCCAGGCTTCTCCTACCACAGGTGTCGGGCATATAACCGGAATACAGACGGCAGGCTCAATGAATGAGCCTATGAATCCGCTTCTGGTGGCACTGGCCCTGGGCGCCGGCTTTGTTGCCAGAGCCTTCAGCGGAGACAGGGAGCACCTTACTTCCATAATGGTGGAAGCCATCAAATATAAAGGCTATGCTCTTGTAGATATCCTCCAGCCTTGTGTAAGCTTTAATAAAATAAATACATTCCAGTGGTACAGTAAACGGGTTTACAAGATAGAGGACGGATATGACGCCACAGACAGATTAAAGGCCATGGAAAGGTCCATGGAATGGGGTGACCGTATTCCCATAGGTATACTGTATAAAAACGAAAAGCAGACCTTTACCGAAAAATTCGATTTTCTTAATGGTGATAAACCGCTTATTGATAAAACAACACCTGTGGACAAGATCAAAGGGTATTTAAAAGACTTTATTTGATCATATTAATAATATTAAAATTTAAATTCAGGAGGTTAAACTTATGCCAGCTTTTGCAAATCCCTTTCAGGGGAATGTAGACCGGAAATTGACAAAAGAGGAACTGATCCAGGCAATACGTCTGGACATAGCCGGGGAACTGGAAGCCATCTATGTTTATGATGCACACGTCCAGGCCACCGACAATGAAATTGCAAAAAAAATCATCAGCGACATACGCGATGAAGAAAAGGCCCATGTAGGAGAATTGATGACGCTTTTGAGGATACTTGATCCCCGGGAGGCGGAATTATTTTCGGAGGGGGAATCAGAAGTCAGGGAAATGCTGGAGGATCTGGGTATTTCACAGCCGCCGGCAGAGCCAAATACTCCTTCTGCCTCTCCATTAACCATAGGAAGTCTGTTAAATGAAAAGGATAATGGATAAGTAATGTAATAAGCAAGCAGATGAATAAATGAGTAAGTAAATAAATGAGTAAATGTTAAATAAATCAGGAGGTGGAGTATATGAATTATCTATCAAGAGAAGGTTCTCCTGTTTCGGAGGAACTCTGGGAACAGATCGATAAAGCGGTCGTTAAAACTGCCCGCAGTGTTTTGACCGGCAGGCGTTTTCTGCATATTTTCGGCCCTGTTGGTCTAGGTGTCGGCAGCATAAATATAGATGATGCCGACAATGTCACTGAAGAAGCTGACGATGGCTTCATTACCACGAAGGGAAGGAAGTTCTCGGAGCTTCCGGTCATATATGATGACTTTACACTGCTGGGCAGAGACATTGAAATCCATGAAAAGTCAGGCTATCCGGCTGATCTCTCCAAAGCCATGGATTCCGCCCAGGCCTGTGCCTTGAAGGAGGATAAACTCATTTTCTTCGGAAATGAGACCGCAGGTTATGAGGGACTCTTTACAGCTGCAGGAACAAACAAATTAAAAAGGAAGGACTGGTCGGCAGGTGAAAATGCATTTACAGATGTGGCAGCTGCAATTGAACTGCTGGCTTCAGAAGCCATTTACGGTGCCTATTCCCTGACTGTCAGTCCCGATCTCTATATGCAGATGCAGCGGATACAGGAAGGAACAGGCCTGTTGGAAATAGACAGGGTCAGTAAATTGCTGGAGGGCCGCGTATATAAAAGTCCGGTCCTTGGAAAGGGCAGGGCAGCTCTCGTGTGCTCCGAGCCCAGAAACATGGATCTGGTGATCGGACAGGACATTTCAACAGCCTATCTGGAGCAGAAGGATTTAAATCACAGCTTCAGAATATTGGAAACGGCATTACTTAGAATAAAGCGAAGGAAAGCAATCGTTGTATTCGAATAAAAGCGTTAATCATTATCATGAAGGCTAAATTAGCAGTTCTTATTATTTAATAAATTAAATTGATAGGGAGGATTTATAAAATGTCTGTAAAAAATGCAATGACATCCGATTTTCTGCACTCGGCCTACGGAGGAGAAAGCATGGCTCACATGCGTTATCTGGCTTGGGGTGACATAGCCAGGAAAGAAGGCTATCCCAATGTTGCAAAACTGTTTGAAGCCATTTCCTATGCAGAAAGGGTACACGCCACAAACCATTTCAGGGAAATCGGGGGAAACACAGCCGATGCCACTGTGACAGCAGGAGCTGTATTTGGTAACGGAAAAACCTACGACAATCTTCAGGGAGGTATAAATGGTGAGCTGCATGAGGTAGAGCAAATGTATCCCGTTTATCTCAATGCTGCACAATTCCAGAACGAAACCGGAGCGCAGCGTTCATTCCATTTTGCCCTGGAGGCCGAAAAAATTCATGCACAACTTTTCAAGCAGGCGCAGGACGCAGTAAAAGAGGGTAGGGATATCCAGCTGAAATCGGTACATATCTGTCCGGTTTGCGGTCACACCATACTTGATGAGGCTCCCGACAAATGTCCTATATGCGGAGCAAAAAAGGAATTATACGTGGAGTTTTGATTTTTGAAAACTATTTTATAGTATTTATATAGTATAAGAGACATATGAAAAACTGAAACAATTGAAAATATATGTGAAAAATATATTGCAATTGTCTCAGTATCATATGCCTCTTTTTTATATTAAGAGAGATTGTACAAAATTGTAACAACCAAAATTTTGTTAACATAATATGCTAACATAGTGAAGTTTATGAAAGGTTGGTTTTTATGCTGTCAAGTTTTGATTTTGTCCGCCAATCTCTGGAGTTACATCTTTTTTTCGCCAGGATTATGAAAGAACATTCTTTTTTCCTCGAAGCAGGCTTTACAACAAGAGATAACAGTTTCACCAGAAAGGCCGATGAATTCAGAATGGAATTCGACAGGCTCTTAATTGATGTTGTTTCAATATCCAACGGCATTGTCAGTCAATCGGTCATCCATTCGGGTGAAGTCTTTACACCCTATACACTTGATGCTGAAACAGTATCTTCGTACTATTCCGGAGTTAGAATACCAATAAATATAACCCAGGCAGAGATTAACTTAATGGGTGGAGAAACCGTCACAATAAATCCGTTTCTGGAACAAAGGGTTGTTTCTGTTAATAATAGGGCCATCGGTCTGATAAAAGCATTGATTACCTTTAAGGAAACTATTCTGAGCAATGTTCTGTCCTGTAAAATGTTCACTCTCAATTACCCTCTGTTAATTGACCATATCATGCGGGAAGCCAGGTTGTATGTTCAGATGGTCCAGCAGCTTCAAAGCAGGGAAGAAATGAGCATTGAAAAAGAAGCTCTGCAGCAGGAGCTGTTCTGGAACAGGATAATGGCAGAGCACTCAAAATTTATTAGGGGACTGCTTGACCCCACTGAGGACCAGCTTATTAATACCGCCCATGACTTCGGAAATGAGTTCGATCAGTTGACAACGGAGGCAAAGGCTGCGGTGGATATGACCATTCCTCTTGAAAAGGTAACTGAAGACAGCTTGAATGCAGTGCAAAGAATACGTGACTTCAAGGAGCAGGGTACAAAGGGTCTGCTTGAGTGCAAAATAAAATCCATAATCATTCCGCTTTTAGGTGATCATACCCTGCGTGAGGCAAATCATTTTCTCAGGCTGCTAAAACAATTCGAAGTAAAACCAATAAACAAATAAAAATGTATTTGTCACATTATCTTCATAATTTCTTCACCTGACAGTGGTATATTAATTATCAAAAGTTTATATCAGGTACAGTTGATAATGGATACTTTATTCCATCCAATTTATCCCACACCCCATTAAAGGGTTCAATAATATCGAATATTGTAGTATTATGAATTATGTTAACTAATTGTTAACTCATTTCATAAATAATACCTGCGAAAGGAGGCGATGCCATCAAACTTTTATAGTAAGCTGAAACAGGAAACAAAAATTTGCTGAATCCTCAATATTGAGGTACGGAGGAACCAGGAAACAGGGGGTTAATCCATTTATATGGTAGGGTGATCCTATTACCCGAACCCGACAGCTAACTTCGGAAGCACACTATAGGAGGACTAATGACAAACAAGGTAAACAAGGTACTGGCAGGCTGTTTTTTAGTTATTTCTCTCGCATTTGTATCCTCAATTGCGATGGCGGCTACAGTACCCGGGGAAATTGCAGGCACCGATGTAAATTTAAGAAAGAATCCCACAACATCAGCTTCAATAATTTCAAAACTGACCAACTCGGATGTAACGGTCATTGATAAGTCCAATGGCTGGTACAAGGTGTCTTATAACCAAAAGACAGGCTGGGTAAGCGAAGACTATTTGAAATTAGTATCTGCAAATGGAACCATAAATGCAAATGGAGTTAATTTCAGAACAGGCCCGAGTACCAGTACTAAAAAAATAACTACTCTCAATAAGAACACAGGTGTGGTTATTCTTGATACTGCAAACGGGTGGAACAAAGTTAAAATCGGAACAAAGATTGGGTATGTAGCCTCCAATTTTGTAGCCAACTCTCCGGTTCAAACGGCTTCTGTTAAAGCCGCTGCAGTCAAATCCGCCACAACTACAAGTGCTTCAGCAATTGCATTAAAAACTGCCGACAAAGTATCACGTTCTGTAAATACCGTTGCTTTGGCAGCAGCAGATGCAGCAGTTGAGGAAGCACCTTCGATCAATGAACAGATCATATCATATGCAAAGCAATTCAACGGTGTCAGGTACTTATACGGCGGAAATACCCCTCAAACCGGTTTTGACTGCTCAGGGTTTATCGGTTATGTTTTCAAAAAGTTCGGAATTAACCTGAACAGATCGGCAGAAGCTATGTATTCAAACGGAATAAAGGTGTCAAAGAGCCAGCTGGAAGCAGGAGACATACTGTTTTTTGATGCATCCTCGCGCAAAGCGTCAGGCAGAATAGATCATGCAGGAATCTATATGGGCGGAGACAGCTTTATCCATGCATCATCCTCAAATGGTGCAGTACGGATACAAAAACTATCGGAATACAGAGGTACTTATATTGGTGCTAAAAGAGTTATCAAGTAAATTTATTTTGAATTTCATTATGCATTGATTAAATTTTTATAAGCTGCAAATCAGTTGTTTCTGATTTGCGGCTTATATTTTACCCAGCGGCAGACACAACTCATCCTGATTCATTAAAATTTCTAAAAATAGCGAACCCATTTAAAATTTAATACCTGTTTAATTGCCCTGATAATCACTATACCCCGAGGAGACCATTGCGGTTTTGCCAAAGGTAAAACGCAGCCAGGCGGGGAAACCAAAAAAAGTGCTGTATCCCGGGAATAGAATGTGTGAAATCGCAAGTTATAAAGACGTCATTACAGCCAGACATAATGAGTGTTTTATGGGGCTGGACAGAGTTACAATTATTCCCCACCAATATGACCTGATCAGGGCAACCTGTACATATGTGACGGACAAATTCTGGTATACGACAGTAACGGTTTCCCGAAAGAGAGGATAAAGGTTCCTGAGAGACCTTCAACAATAGCCTTCGGAGGAGAAAACCGAAACATATTGTATATCGCAGCCAGAACGTCCGTTTATAAAATTACAGTATAGGCTTAGTAGTCTGTAACATCTAAATTCATATATTGCCGGCGGTTAAATTTTCTCGCCTACCACTGCAAACATTCTTCCATCATCTATTTCAACTACAGTCCTGAAGCCGGAATTATTAAAATAACCCTTTATAATTTCAGCTTCAGGCAGATAGTCTCCGGAAACCTCAGCCGCAGCAGTTTTATGATGTGAATTAATTTCATCCCTGCTTTGAGAGTGACAAACAGCAATTTTACCGCCGGGTTTAAGGAATCTGCCCAACCTTTCAGCAGCAGTCGCCTTATATTCAAAATGGGGAAATACCGAGTAGCACATTATCAAGTCATACTGTTCATGAGGTAATTCCAGTTCAAATATGTCCCCTGCTATAAACGTTATTTTAGGATCGGCATACTTACTTCTTGCCACCTCAATCATTTTTTCTGCGTTATCTACCGCAGCGATCCGGCCTGTACCTCCTATGCGGGAAGAAAGGAAGGGAAGCATAACCCCTGTACCCGTTCCCACGTCAATAATCTTTGAACCCTCTTTGAGATCGATTAAATCAAGTATTTCGTTAATTTTTTTCTCATCATGCCAGCAGATATTATCCCAGTTTTCAGCCATTGAATTGAAGAACTCCTTATGATTCACCTGACAATCCCTCTTTTCTTAATAATCTATTTCTGTCAAGTATTATAACTAATGCAGGTATAAATACAATCTGTATGACAATACCCGGTATACTTCCTGTTATACTGCCGGCAACAAAGGCAGCCGGACCCGGAAGTTTTGCCCCGAACAATGCGGCAAGCACCCACACTGCCATTCCTGATACAATTCTTCCTGCTATCATGCTTGCAATCAATGATATGTATACATTCAGCCTGAATTTCCTGTACAGAAGGCTTGCTACCGCTCCGTAGGCCGCCAGCTCAAATATCATAAAAGGCAGGACGGGGAACAGCGGCGGCATCCCGGTGAGTAAGGCACTTAAGAGAGGTGTCAGTACCCCTACAATAACTGCAAAGGGCAAACTGACGGCAAAGCCTGCAATAAGAACCGGGATGTGCATGGGGAGAAAAGCAGAGCCCAGGCCGAAGGCGTGAAAAATCATTGGCAGCAGCAGTCCTATTGCGATAGATAAACCCGATAAAATCAATTCCCTTACTGATTTCTTTTTCATTAAAAAAACCCCTTTCGCATTTAAATAAAAACAACCATTAAAGCTCCAAAATTCGGCAGCCTTCATGGTTGCAGGTGAAATAAAAAAACCACAAACAGAGCTATTCCTGATAGCATCCCTTCATGGTTTGATTTTTATAAAAACTATTAAACGGAACAATGGTAAAATTTAAGGCCTTCGTGACCTTGTTTCCAAAACAATATATCACAATATACTCAGTCCAGTCAACAAAGAAAGTTTTATAAGATGATTTTGTCATTGAAGCCGCTAACAAACGGTATTGGGTTGATATTCTTTCATTAGTCCGGCAAATGACTTGATTTCTTCCTGGGAATATGGTTTTTCCATGATCCTTGACCTGTCATATTCCTTATAATTTTCAGGGGGCCTGTAGCGGTTCAGGACATATTTTGGAACTGCCGGAAGCTCTTTGGACATACTTATCAGGTCATCCTTTCCAAGCTGTGGAATGACGGTAGTCCTGACCTCAAAATCAACCCCGGCGTCCACCAACAGCTGTATTGTTTCCTTTACAGTCCCGGCGCCGGCACCTCTGCCGCAAATCTCTTCATATTTGGCGGCAGGGGCTTTGTAATCCACAGCAAAATAATCGCAGAACCCATTATCAAGTATTTGTTTAACGGTTGAGGGGGAAGAACCGTTTGTATCCAGCTTTATTTTGTACCCTGATTTTTTAATTTTTCTTATGAACGGAATCAGGTCGGGCTGTAAAGTGGGTTCGCCGCCTGAAATAACAACTCCGTCCAGTAAGCCCGCCCGCCTGCGGAGAAAACTCTCGACATATCCGGCTGAAAGTACCTCATGAGTTCCCTCCAGTATGGAACGGTTATGGCAGTAAAAACAGTCGAAATTGCAGCCGGGCGTAAACAATACACAGGAGACCATACCCGGATAATCCACCAGCGAACTCTTGACCATACCTGCGATCATCATATCCCATTACTCCTTTATGACATATTTCTTTCTTAATCTGTATTCCTCACGTTTTCCTTCATTATAATTTTTTACAGGTCTGAGATACCCCACCACTCGGCTCCAGACTTCGGTTTCCTCACCGCATTCAGGACAGAAGAACTGCTCTCCCGTGAGGTACCCATGGTTATTGCATATGGAAAAAGTCGGAGTCAACGAAATATACGGCAATTTATAATTGGTAAATATCTTCCTTATCAGATTTTTGGCAGAGCCGGTATCTTTTATTTCTTCACCCAGATACAGGTGAAGGACTGTACCTCCTGTATACAAAGACTGCAGCTCATCCTGGAGTTCCAGTGTCTCAAAAATATCGTCGGTGCAGCCGACGGGCAGCTGGCTTGAATTGGTGTAATAGGGAACTGCGCCACCTG
Source organism: Ruminiclostridium cellobioparum subsp. termitidis CT1112 (assembly GCF_000350485.1). GTDB lineage: Bacteria > Bacillota > Clostridia > Acetivibrionales > DSM-1351 > Ruminiclostridium > Ruminiclostridium termitidis. Next base: position 74,221 of record NZ_AORV01000018.1, on the reverse strand, counting down.
CGGTTATAATGTCCGGATACCGTTCTTTATCCTTTTTTGCAAGACGGTAGCTGGTGCCTTCGGCCGGAGTCGCCTCCAGATTGTAATAGTGTCCAGTCTCCTCCTGTATTTCCTTAATAAGGCTCCTCATATAATTAAGAGTTTTGACTGCGAACTCCTGACCCTGAGGTGTTGTCAGGTCTGATCCGTTACCTAGCAGGTTCAGGCAGGCTTCATTCATTCCAATTATACCTATGGTATTGAAATGGTTAAACCAATAGAAATCTGTTCTTTGCTTAACATCTTTCAAATAGTTGGCGGAATACGGGTATAAGCCTTTGGCTGTCTGTTCCTCGATAACTTTTCTCTTGATTTCAAGGCTGTTTTTAGCCAGATTTATCTGCTGCCACAGACGTGTGAAAAATTCCGACTCACTTTTTGATATATATGCAAGGCGGGGAAGATTAATGGTTACAACACCGATAGAACCCGTAAGCGGGTTGGAGCCGAAAAGACCGCCGCCCCTTTTTCGCAGTTCGGAGGTATCAAGTCTCAGACGGCAGCACATGGAAAGTGCATCCTCCGGTGATAAATCGGAATTAATATAGTTTGAGAAATAGGGGATACCGTACTTGCAGGTTATTTCCATGAACTTCCCGGTTACAGGACTGTTCCAGTCAAAGTCTTTTGTTACGTTTATGGTAGGAATGGGGAAGGTAAAAACTCTGCCCTTTGAATCCCCCTCCATCATGACATCACAAAAGGCCATGTTGAATATGTTCATTTCTTCCTGAAAATCACCGTATTTTTCGGGCAGGAGCTTCCCACCTATAATTACACTTTCATCCTTTAAAGTGCCTGGGGGAATGATATCAAAGGTCAGGTTTGAAAAAGGGCACTGGAAACCAACCCTGGTTGGAACATTCAAATTAAATATAAATTCCTGCAATGCCTGCTTTACTGCTTTATAGTCCAGCCGGTCATACCGTATAAAGGGAGCGCAATAGGTATCAATAGATGACCAGGCCTGTGCACCGGCGGTTTCGCCCTGTGTGGTGAACGTGGAGTTTACTATCTGTCCCAGAAAGGAACGAAGGTGTTTCGGCGGTTTTGATTCGACTTTTCCGCCGACACCTCCAAAGCCGTTCATCAGTATTTGACGGAGATCCCAGCCGGCACAGTAAGGCCCGAAAAATCCCAGATCATGCAAATGTATATCTCCTGACAAATGTGCCTGTCTGATATCATCCGGATAAATCTCATGGAGCCAGTAGTTTTTTGTAAAAGCTTCCCGTACATAGTTATTCAGTCCGTTTATGGACTTTTGCGTATTGGCATTTTCGTTTATCTGCCAGTCCCTGTCGTTAAGGTATTCTGAAAACATATTGATTGTTGCACCTATCAAAGCATTTGTCTCTCTGGCCGAACGCCTTTTCTCGCGGTAAAGTATGTAAGCCTTTGCCGTTTTCGCATGTCCTGTCTCAATAAGAACCTTTTCAACAATATCCTGGATGCCTTCCACCTCTGCAATTCCTTCGGGGTATTTCTGTCCGGCAATATCGACCACCTCCGAGCTCAAGGCTTCGGCTATGGAAAAATCATTGCCTCCAACGGCATTGGCAGCCTTGAATATTGCAATAGTTATTTTTTCCTTTTTAAAGGGTACGGTAGATCGATCCCTTTTAACAATCTGCTTTATCATAGCTGTTTTTATCTCCTTTGCAAATGGATTGATATTTATCCTTACTTTATGCTTATGCTCGGAATTCAATCCATATACTATATATTGTGTATCGATTGAATTTTAAACACAACATATATATTATTGCATGTATTTTAAAAAAGTCAATAGGTGGAAATGAAGAAAAAATCATACACTGGGTGCTTATGACACAGCTGCCTTTTGGAAATTGTATAATGGTTCAATGATGTTGAATTTTTTCAGAACGGCCCGATCCTGCCGGAAGTTTTCTCAGCTTGCTTCGACCTTCAGGGTATTTATTCACATCTGTAAAAAAGACTGAGGATATGACAGCAGTAATGGGAATTGTCAGTAAAATACTCAAACTGCCTACAAGTGACTGCAGGAACTCAAATATTAATTCCTCCTTGTTCACCAGACTCAACAAAGAATAATTGGAGCCCGCATAAATCAGAACAACAATCAGTGAACTGCCGATATAGGCAAGTATGAGCGTATTTGTCATTGTGCCCATTATATCCCTGCCTATGGAGATTCCTGACTTTAAAAGAGACATTGCAGTGGCATTTGTCTTACTTGACTTGATTTCATATAAGGAGGTGGTTATTGACATTGAGACATCCATGATTGCCCCCATTGCACCTATGGTGATCATTGAAAATATAATGGCTTTAACATCCAGATCTTTAATACCGAATATATTTCCCAGCATATAGGTTTCATCATTGATATATCCTGTCAGCTTCATCCAGCTGTCCATTAAAAATGTGATTATCACTGAAAACACCACCCCTGTGAGACAGCTTATGGCTGCTACCATGCTTTTCCTGTTATAGCCGTAGACAATTATAAAAGTGGTGATAATAATATACAGACATATGATGCAGGATGAAAAGTAAATATTATAACCTCTGCCGATAGCCGGTATGAATACAAAAAATATTGACAGGCATGTCATAGCAAGTGCAAGGATTGTTTTTATTCCTTTTATTCCACCCAACACTATTACCAATGCTGCAAAAACAACTCCTAAAATAACGATTTTATCAAAACGGTAATAATACTGAAAAATCAAATCGTCATCCATGGGCAGCAGCACCACCTTGTCTCCGGGGGAGACTTGTGCAACATTCTTATCTGTATCATCCAGAATTTGTGTTCCAATTACTAAATTGTTATTATAGTTTTTATCCCCGAATATTTCTGCTTTAAAATATATTTTCTGGCTGGAGGGATCGGATGTGTCTTTTATTATTTTATCAATGGTTTTCACCTCTGCAAAAACCAGGTAATTCAATTCTTCCTCTCTTTCATAGTTAATTCCCTTATTATACTGATTATGGCATACATATCTGTTTCCATAATAAATAAACAGTATGGATAAAAATATAAAAATCAAATAAGCAACGGTTTTTAAAAAGCTTTTCATACTGATCTCCTTTGTATTTTTAAGAAACTTTTTATTAACATATGAATTTGTTATTTTTTTATAGTACTTATATTTGTTTTCAGAAATTATTTCCTCAATTTTTTGAAAATATATAATCAACATTGTTTATTAAACTAATTCTCAATTTATACCAAGCCCAGCAGCCTTGCCGCATTGGCAACAGCAAAGCATACTATAATACCGGCTGCGGTGGGTATGGCAAAGGAGGCCAGTGTCCACCTCCAGCTCCGGCTTTCCTTCCGTATGGTCCATAGGGTTGTACCGCAGGGAAAGTGCATAAGAGAAAACAGCATTACACAGACGCCGGTAAGCCAGGTCCAACCATTGGCAACAAAAAGCTGTTTCAGGTCGGATAACTGCTCGAGCTCCAGCATGGAACCCGAGGCCATATAGCTCATTATGAGGATGGGTATGACTATTTCGTTGGCCGGCAGGCCAAGTACAAAGGCCATCAGTATATATCCGTCCATTCCCAGCAGCCTGGCGAAGGGGTCAAGAAAAACGGCGGCGTGTGACAGGAGGCTCAAATCTCCTATACTAATGTTAGCCATCAGCCATATGACCAGGCCTGCAGGCGCCGCAATGACAACCGCACGGCCCAGAACAAAAAGAGTCCTGTCCAGTATGGATCGTACGATAATACGTCCCACCTGCGGCTTCCGGTATGGAGGCAGTTCCAGCGTAAAGGAGGAGGGAAGGCCTTTCAGTATGGTTTTCGATAATATCCTGGATACAAGCAGGGTCATAAATATTCCTATCAAAACAACTCCTGTAAGAGCCAATGTGGAAGCCACCGATTCAAAAGCGCCCCCGAATGTCCCGCCTATAAAAATAGTACCTATGGCTATAAGGGTGGGAAACCGGCCGTTACAGGGTACGAATACATTTGTGATGATGGCTATTAATCTTTCCCTGGGAGAATCAATAATTCTGCAGCCTATTACACCGGCGGCATTACAGCCAAATCCCATGCACATGGTCAAAGCCTGCTTTCCATGCGCACATGCTTTTTTAAAGAAATTATCAAGATTAAAAGCAACTCGGGGCAGGTAACCCAAATCCTCCAAAAGAGTGAACAGGGGAAAGAATATAGCCATGGGAGGCAGCATAACGGATACAACCCAGGCAAGCGTCCGGTATATACCAAGGACCAGAATCCCATGCAGCCAATCTGGCGAACCTGCCCACATAAAGAATTCGGTGAGCTTTGCCTCAATCCGGAAAAACATGTCCGAAAGCAGTCCCGAGGGCACATTTGCACCTGCTATGGTGATCCAGAATATAATGGCCAGCATACCCAGCATGATGGGAATGCCAAAAATTCTTGATGTGAGAATACGGTCTATATTTCTGTCGGTACGGTTGTATTGCTTATTTTCAAAAGTAACCGACTCGCTGCTTATTTCTTCTGCAGTGCCTACAAGCCTGGATACAATTTTATCCCTTAACCGGTCCGTTCCGATGCCGTTTTCAGTCATGTATTTTCTTGCCTCCGCAAGCAGCTCCTGTAATTCCGAATTTTCCATCAGGTCAAAACCAAGATATTCGTCCAATGTTTTCAGCAGGGTTGTATCTCCGTCCAGCAGCTTGAATGCTACCCAGCGGTTGTTTATTTTACCGTCAACCAGTTCCCATATTTTAGGCTGGATCATACTTACAGCTTCTTCAATTACTGCGTCATAAGTAATTTGAATGGGGTTTGTGGCCATGCGCCTGTTTGCCACATCGTATACCGCATCCATCAATTCATCAAGGCCTTTATTGCTTCGGGCATTAGTAGGTATGACAGGTACACCCAGGAGCTTTGAAAGCCTGTCATATTTAATGTGGATTTTCTTCCTTTTTGCTTCATCAATAAGGTTTACACATACTACAACCCTATCGGTTATCTCCAGTGTTTGCAATATCAGATTCAGGTTTCTCTCAAGACAGGTGGCATCTGCTACAACAACTGTTGCATCGGGCATTCCAAAGCAGACAAAATCCCTGGCAATCTCTTCTTCGGCCGAATTTGCCATTAAGGAATATGTACCGGGAATGTCCACCATTATGAAATTTTTATCTTTATGCCTGTATTTTCCCTGTGCATTGGTAACTGTTTTTCCCGGCCAGTTGCCCGTATGCTGGTTAAGACCGGTCAGGCTGTTAAACACAGTGCTTTTTCCGACATTGGGATTACCTGCAAGGGCAATCACTTTATCATCAGGATGTGTACGGCTGATGTAAATTTCACTTGCCAGTACATCTGTCAGTATCCCCGTCCCTGTGGATTGGCTTGTTAAACCCATTGAATTAACCTCCTCATTTATATTTTTGAAAAATATTTTAGCCACGGGCAGAGTTTTAGCCGCCCGTGGAAAAATTAAACCGCAGGTCTGACTAGAGAGCTTCGATAAATATTTGTGATGCTTCCTCAGAGCGAAGAGCTATGACAGCCCCTCTTATATGATAGGCCACAGGATCACCGGACGGACTTTTTTGAAGCGCTTCAACTTCGGTATCTGCAATCAGTCCCAAATCCAACATCCTTCTGCGGATGGTTCCTTCCGACGTAAGTACTTTTACTTTACCTTTTTTTCCTAAAGGCAGGGAATTTAACTGAATATATTTTTCTCCCATAACTGAACCTCCAATACTTGATTATGTATATGGTTTATATAATCTCCGTTAGCTGTGAACAAAAAAGTTTCCCTACACTAACTTATGTATTATGAATTTAAAGAGTTACAATTCAAATTAAAAAATATATAACAATGCTTAAAAAATATTTTCTTGAAATATTGAAAGAAATAATTTATATTAATATATATGCTGATGGGAATCATTCGCATTTATTAACATTCATAATCAAACAGAGCATATGCACCATATTACATATTGTCCGTACAGGCTGTCATAGAATAGTAAAAGCAGCTGTTGTCCCGATTAGTGAGATCAACGTTCGCAGGAGGTAATAATGAAGACAAAAGTAGATATTATATCGGGCTTTTTAGGTTCAGGAAAAACTACACTGATAAAAAAGCTTATGGCAGAAAAACTGCATGATGAAAAGCTGGTAATCATTGAAAACGAGTTCGGAGAAATTGGAATAGACGGAAGTATACTAAAAGAATCGGGAATAGAAGTTAAGGAAATAAACTCCGGGTGTATATGTTGTACCCTGGTTGGTGATTTCGGAAAATCCATCGAGGAAGTCCTGCATAAGTACAAGCCTGACAGAATAATCATCGAACCTTCGGGTGTCGGCAAACTGTCGGATATTTTAAAGGCCTGTGACAGCTTGAGCTCAAAAGACCTGTTAACTATAAATATGGTGATCACAGTAGTCGATATCCTTAAATATAAAATGTATATCCTGAATTTCGGAGAATTTTATGAGAATCAGATAAAGCATGCAAAAACAATTATTCTCAGCCGTTCACAGAAGGCTGAGGCTGATAAGCTTGTGAAATTTACAGGTGAGATCGGTAAATTGAATCCCAAAGCAAATATAATTACCACTCCCTGGGAAGAACTCAATGCCGGGCAGATTATATCGGCCGCCGAGCAGAATGGGTCAGCAGCACTGGAACAGCAAATAAAAAAGGTTGTCCTGAAAAGACATGTTCACCCGGAAGGCTGTAAATGCGGCTGTAAAGGAACACAGCATACCCATCATAATGCGGACGAATTCTTTGAAGTATGGGGAGCCGAAACACCTGAAACATATGATGCTGCCACTTTGAAAAAAATACTGGAGAGCCTGGGCAGCACCGGACGCTACGGCAATATTTTAAGAGCAAAGGGAATTATTCAATCGGACAGGAGTAAATGGGTGCAATTCGATTATGTCCCCGGAGAGTTTGAAATAAAGGACTCGGGGGCCGACTACACGGGAAGATTGTGTGTCATCGGAAGGGAACTGAACAGGAAGGAACTAGACAGCCTTTTCAATATCAATACATAAGCGGAGATAATCATGAAAACTCAACTGTACATTATAACTGGTTTTTTGGGTTCAGGTAAAACTACATATATAAACGGTCTGCTGGACAACCTGAATTTATCCGATGAAAAAGTTGTCATAATCCAGTGTGAACAGGGAGAATCGGAAATTGACAATGCTTTTGAATGCAATAGCAATGTACATATAATCAAATGGGAAAGAACAAAAAAATCAGTACTTAAATTAATTGAAGATATTCTTAAAAAATACCGGCCTCACAGCATAATAATCGAGCATAACGGCACGGAAAGTACCGAAAAGCTGCTGGAGGATCTGCAGAAACCGGTAATACAAAAAAATTGTGTCATACATAATATTGTGCATACCATTGATGCCCAGACTTTTGAAGTTTTCATCGATAATATGGGAGCAATCCTGACAGAACAGATTGCCAGCTCAGATGTGATTGTTGTAAATAATTCATCGGATTTTACCAAAAGCCGGCTTAAGGCTATGGAAAAGCTCCTGAAAACTGTCAATCCCGCCGCCAAAATTGCAAGAACCGTCGGTGATACCGGATCAGGCGCCCCAGAAGGAAACGAAGGATTATATATTGAAAAACAGACTAAGCAGCTAAAGCTCTCAGATGTGGCATTCTTTACATTCTGCATGCTTGTGCTTTGTTATTTGTCGATATCGGTTCTGAAGGCTGTCAACTTTGAATTGATAAATATTAACCTTTCAAGGTTTCAAGCACTGAATACCATATTTATAAGCATACTCATCCAGGCTTTTCCCTTTATATTGTTCGGTGTAATAGTATCCTCTGTAATCCAGGTTTTGGTATCAAATGAAACAATTGTCAAACTGTTTCCTAAGAAAATGGGACTGGGTTTTGTTGCAGCAATTTTTGCGGGTTTACTTTTTCCGGTGTGCGACTGTGCTGTTGTCCCTGTTGCAGCAAGACTTGAGAAAAAAGGGGTTCCGGTCCCTACCGTTGTGGCCTTTATGCTGGCAGCTCCTCTTATGAGTCCGCTTTCCATAGCATCCACCTTTTATGCATTTCCCGGGCAGCCATCGGTCGCAATTTACAGAGTTATTCTTGGAATTATTATTTCAGTAATAGTGGGGCTGACCTTCTGGATTTTTCCCGAAGAAAAACAAATAACCTTAAACAGGCTTGCTGCAGTTAACTGCAAATGCGGCTACTGCAACACCGGGATTTCCAATAAACCCGCTTCGAAAATTGAGGCTGTATTCAAGCATGCCGGCTCGGAATTTTTTGAAGTGGGACGTTTTATTATCGTGGGGGCATTTTTATCAAGTCTTGTTCAAACCTTTCTGCCCAAGGATATACTATTAAAGATAGGCGGAGGGGCGGCAGCTTCGATAATCATTATGCTGCTTTCGGCATTTGTACTGTCGGTCTGCTCCACCTCGGATGCCTTTATTGCCAGAACCTTTGTCAACCAGTTTCCCATGGCATCGGTCATGGGTTTTATGGTATTGGGGCCAATGATAGATATTAAAAATGTTTTAATGCTTCTTGGCAATTTTAAAAAAAGATTTGTAGCCAAGCTTGTTTTTCTGATATTCAGTTTTACATTTATAATCCTGTCATTTTTTTCAATAGTGTTCTTCGGTTTATGACGGCCAATTAACCTCCTTTATTCGCCTTACAGCGGATAAGGGAGTGAAGAGATTTCATTACAGTTTTGTGGCCGCGCTGCGGCTCAAAGCCATAATAATGGCTTGGGAGGTTAATATGCTAATAGTCAGATCAAATAAAATAAATATTGAAGCACTTTTTAAATTGGTAATTCTGCTGGGGTTTGCGTTTTTCTTTTCAATGATTATCGCAACGGGGAAAGCGCTGTTATACGTAAATCCACGTATAATTCCATATGTTAAATTCGGTATTGCTGCACTGGTGGTAATTGCCCTTTTTTATATACCCGATGTCTTAAAGCCCCAACGAAAGGCCAATATCGGTATTTACCTATTCTTTCTGATACCGCTGGTATCGGCATTTGTCATCCAGGCAAAACCTCTGGACACAAAATCAATAGCCCTGGGCGATGTTAATTTATCCCAGCAAGCCGGTACCGGTAAAAATGTAAACAATGCTTCAAACGCGGCCGCTGCCGGCACCGATAGTACATGGCAGGCCCAGGATACAAGCATTCCTTTAACACAGGAGCAGCCGGACGATGATGCATATTCATCCCAATTAAAGCTGGATGGCGACACCATAGTTATGGATGACAATAATTTTGTCAAATGGCTGCAGGAGCTTTATGACAATAAGCAAAAGTACCAGGGAAAGAAGATTCAGGTCATAGGCTTTGTGTTAAAAGGCAAGGAGCTTTCCAAAAACGAATTTTATCCGGCCCGGCTGATGATGGCCTGCTGTACTGCCGATTTGCAGCCTGTCGGCTTGCTGTGCAGGTATAAAAATGCACCGGAATTAAAACAGGACAGCTGGGTGAAGGTTGAGGGAACTATTAAAATCATCGATTATAAAGGGGAGCAGACTGCAATAATAATCGCAGATAATGTTTCCAATGCCCAAAAACCTGAATACGACTATGTATACCCCTATTGACAGTATCTCCTGTTGACAGCACCCCCGATTGACAATGATTCGCAGGGATGATAACATTAAAAAGTAGTTAGTTATTGCTAACCACAGGGTAGCCGCTGGAATTTCAGTGTATGCCAAGGGGATGAAAATACAGGGAGGTCAATATGAGTATCCTTACCAGGGAAAAAGATTACTACAGTTCGGAAATATCACTGGTATCCCAATCCGGGGATTGCTCGGTATACAAAATGTCAGGTGATTACGGAGACGGCATAATGACCTGTTATCAGGTTTTTCCGGGCGTAGAACTCATATATAACGATTTTCATACCGACGACTGTTTTCATAATACACACACCTGCGAAGACATAATGGAAATCAATCACTGCAGGCAGGGCCGCTTTGAATGCGATTTCTGCGACGGTTCCTGCGTCTATCTGGAGGAAGGGGACCTTTCGGTAAATATGCTGGGAGTCAAGGCAAGAAATTCCTGCTTTCCCCTGGAGCACTACCATGGCGTTTCAGTGGTCATAGAGCTTCCCGAGGCAGCCCGTTCAATTTCACGAGTCTTAAGCGACATCTCCATTGATCTGTACGACCTGCGTGACAGGTTGTGTGCCAATAACCGGTGTTTTATAATGCGGGCCACCGATACGGTGGAGCATATTTTTTCAGAGCTGTATAAAGTACCAGATCAGATAAAAAAAGGATATTTCAAGCTAAAGGTGCTGGAGCTGCTGTTATTTCTCAGCGTTGTGGACGTGTCTGACATTCTTGAACGGCGCCGGTATTTTCAAAAAAGTCAGGTTGACAGCATAAAAGCAATTAAAGAATATATGATATCAAATCTTGAATACCATTATACATTGGAGGAGCTGTCCGTCCGCTTTGATATTCCCCTGACGGCAATGAAGCTGTGCTTTAAGGGGGTATATGGAACCTCCGTCTATGCCTTTATCCGTTCCTACAGGATGCAAGCCGCTGCCTCAATGCTGCGCCGGAGCGGAGAGAGCATATCCTCAATTGCAGGAAAAGTGGGATATGTAAATTCCAGCAAATTTGCAGCCGCATTTAAGGAAGTCATCGGAATGAGTCCTTTGGAATACAGAAACAACACTGCAAGCTGATTTTTGTCTTTTTGGAGTATATTTGACCCAACCGGAGCAGAGAAAATGAAGCGCAGGATTTATAATATATGGTGGTTAGCATGTGCTAACCACCATATATTTTCGAAAGGAGTACTTTATGGAACAACATAAAAAGCAAAAAACAGGCCTGTCACGTCTTTTTCAAATAGCGGGCAAAAAAAAAGGCCTGCTGATAATTTCAGGAATATTGTCATCAATCAGTGCAGCCTGCATGCTGGTTCCATTTTTATCAGTTTACAGGATACTTGAAGAGCTTTTGAAGAATGCGGGAAATCTCTCTGCAGTCAACAGGGACTATATGATACATTGGGGATGGATAGCCTTTCTGGGCCTCATCGGAGGCCTGCTGATTCTATATGCTTCCATTATATTTTCCCATGTTGCAGCCTTCAGGATTTTATACGGCATAAAAATGGGTCTGGCAAGACATATAGGCAAGCTTCCCCTTGGATTTTTAAACAATACGGCAACTGGTACAGTCAAAAAGAATCTTGAGCAGGATGTGGACAGGGTGGAGCTGTTTGTGGCACATACCATTCCCGATCTGGTTAACGCAGCTGCAACGGTTGTCATAATGTTTATAATATTCTTCAGATTGAACGGCTGGATGGCTCTTACAGTTATTATTGCATTTTTTCTCGGAACAGGCCTGCAGATGACCATGATGTTTGGAAAGAAAGCACAGGGGACTATGAAGGCATATTTTGATTCTCTCGAAAGGATACATGCTTCTGCCATACAGTATGTCAGGGGTATTCCCGTTGTAAAGATTTTCGGACAGACAGTTCATTCCTTCAAGCGTTTCAATGATGATTTGTATGAATATAGAAACTGGGCAGTGAATTATTGCGATAAATTTGAAAACGGCATGGCTGTTTTCACGGTGGTTTTAAATTCCTTTCTGACCTTCATACTGCCGGTGGGGCTTCTGACACTCAGTAAAGATCCCGGCAACATGGCATTTGCGCTGGTCTACCTTTTCTTTATCATCATGGTACCCGGTGCGTCGGCACCGCTTTACAAGTTTACAATGCTGGCCTCCGGAACAAGAGAAATATTCGAGGGAGTGAGCCGTCTGGATGCCATTTACAGCCAGGAGCCCATAAAGGAAGCGTCTTCTCCCAAAAGACCCCGGGGTCATGACATCATGTTTGAAAATGTGAGCTTTGCCTATGAGAACAAGGCAGAGACAACACGGGTAGAAGCTTTGTCAAATATCAGCTTTACGGCAAAAGCGGGACAGATCACGGCTCTTGTAGGGCCTTCCGGAGGCGGTAAATCCACTGTTGCGAATCTTATTCCCAGGTTCTGGGATGTAACCGAGGGTGAGATCAAAATCGGCGGTGTAAATATAAAGGATATTCCCACTGAAGAGTTAATGAACACCGTATCCTTTGTTTTTCAGGATACCTTCCTGTTTTATGATACATTATTTGAAAATATCAGAGTAGGAAATCCAAATGCCACTGACGAGCAGGTATACGCAGCAGCCAGAGCCGCCCAGTGCCACGAGTTCATTCAGAGTCTTCCCGACGGTTATAACACCCTGATAGGAGAAGGCGGAGTATTTCTTTCAGGCGGTGAGGAACAGCGTGTTTCAGTAGCAAGAGCAATATTAAAAAATGCACCCATTCTCGTATTGGATGAAGCCACGGCTTTTGCCGATCCGGAAAATGAATATAAAATGCAGATAGCTCTTAAAGAGCTTATCAAGGATAAAACAGTAATTATGATAGCTCACAGGCTCTCTTCTATTAAAAATGCAAACCAGATAATAGTCCTGGAGAACGGCAGGATCAACCAGACGGGTGTTCATTCCGAACTGGTGGAAAAGGACGGTCTTTACAGGCGCATGTGGAATGCCTATAACAGCGCCTATGAGTGGTCATTAAACATCGGAGGTGTCAAGGCATGAAAATATTCCGTAATATTACCGTAGGACAGCCCGGAAAATTAATAAAGCCCATAGGTTTCACACTCCTGTCCAATATTGTGAACGTAATCCCTTTTATGCTTTCAATAGAAACAGTAAGAATAATTTTCGATTCGTTTGCTTATCCCGAGAAAGGCCTTGATACGGTCAGGCTCTGGATAATTATCGGTACACTTTTCGCATATATGATAATTATGTTCTTTGCCGAAAAACCTGCCTACCGCCACAGTTACCGGGATGCCTACGACATTTCGGCCTCAGGCAGGGCAAATCTTGCCGAGCATCTCAGAAAGCTGCCGCTGGGATACATAACCTCACGTGACCCCGGCGATCTCGCAAATATGATGATGGGGGACTTTACACTGGTTGAGACAGGAGTATCCCATATAGTCCCGCAGCTTTTCGGTGCACTTGTCATGCCGGTACTGGCATTCGTTTCACTGCTTTTTATCAATTGGCAGATGTCTTTGGCAATGTTTATTGCCCTGCCTGCGGCAATAGTGATTCTCTGGCTCAATACCAAGGTCAACAAGCGTATGGCCGACAGGCAGATGAAGTCAAAGCTGGATGCAGGAAACCGTTTGCAGGAATATCTTCTGGGAATCCGCGTAATGAAGGCCTATAACATGATAGGTGAAAAGTTTGAACGTCTCGAAGCTTCCTTCCGCAAACAGATGAAAGAGAGTATCCGTTTTGAAGCGCTGTCCGGTCCCGTTCTGCTTTTGACAATTACCTTGATCCGCGCAGGGCTCACTCTGATGATACTGACCGGTTCCTATCTTCTGATAGGCGGAGAACTTGATCTGCTGACCTTTGTAATGTTTCTCGTAATCGGTTCACGTGTATACGATCCTCTCAGCTCGGCTCTTATGAAATTTGCAGAACTCCGCTATGACGAGAGGGCCGGTGAAAGGATTCTCAACCTGATGAACGAGCCTGAAATGGGAGGGACAAACTTTCCCAAGGGAGGCACCGATATTGTTTTTCAGAATGTCTCTTTCGGGTATGGCGAAAAAGATGTCCTCCACAATGTGTCACTTGCCATGAAGCAGGGGACAATGACAGCTCTGGTCGGTCCGTCGGGCAGCGGTAAAAGTACTGTGCTCAAGCTTTGCGCAAGATTTTATGATCCCGGCAGCGGAAAAGTCACCTTTGGAGGTGTTGACGAAGCTTCCATGGACCCTGAAAGGCTGATGCAGAAAATATCCATGGTATTCCAGGATGTCTATCTGTTTCAGGATACCATAGGCAATAATATCCGGTTCGGCAAGGAGAATGCCTCCCAGGAGGAGGTCATTGCCGCCGCCAGGAAAGCCTGCTGCTACGATTTCATAATGAAGCTGCCGAAAGGCTTTGACACAATGGTGGGGGAAGGGGGCTGCACTCTGTCCGGAGGAGAGAAGCAGCGTATTTCCATAGCCCGTGCCATGCTGAAAAATGCTCCGGTCATCCTTCTGGACGAGGCAACCGCTTCACTGGATCCCGAAAACGAAGTGGAGGTCCAGAAGGCAATAGGAGAACTGATTGCAGGCAGGACAGTCATTGTTATTGCCCACAGATTAAAAACCATTAAAAACGCAGACCATATTATTGTAATGGACGCTGGAAGAGTATCGGAGGAAGGTACCTTTGAAACATTAATTGAGAAAAGCGGTCTGTTTAAGAAATTATGGACAATTCAGTCCCAGTCGGTGGGATGGGAAATTTAACAATATTTATATAATTAATATACATTTATTGTCTCATCGGAGTAGTTTTATCCGAATGGAGTGGATTTTTAAAACGGTTTCTGATAAATTATTCATGATTAAATAAAAGCGCCAGGCCGGCGCTTTTATTTAAAAATATAGTTAGCCACTGCTAACTCACAATAAGGAGACAAAATATGGACAAGAAATTGAACGCAAAAGATCTCATTAACATAGGAATTTTCACCGCTATTTATTTTGTCGTGTTTTTTGCGACCGGAATGACAGGCTATATACCGGTTATGCTGCTTGCACTGCCGTTTTTATGCCCTCTTGCAGCGGGAATTCCCTTTATGCTTTTTCTCACCCGGGTACGGAAGTTCGGCATGGTATCCATTATGGGCATCATCCTCAGCCTGTTGATGATGCTTACCGGCCATCCCTGGGTATGCCTGCTGACGGGTATATTTTTCTCCCTGGCAGGCGATCTGATCATGAAATCGGGAGGCTACCGAAAGTGGATATCCCTATGCGCCGGATATGCCGTATTCAGCCAGTGGATAGTGGGTCTTATGATTCCTTTATTTATTATGCGCGATACATATTTTGCTTCTATAAGAAGCGGATACGGAGATACCTATGCCGATACCCTGATGGCAATTACTCCTGCCTGGCTGTTGGGTGTATTTATTGTGCTTGCTGCCGCCGGAGCCATTCTCGGAGCATACCTTGGGAAAGCAGCCCTTAAAAAGCATTTTAAAAGGGCGGGAATCGTCTGATGGATACTGCTGCCCCGGGTAAAAATACAGCCGCCCGCATTCCCCTTGATCCCAGAACCAAACTGGTCATGCTTTTGGCAGTAAACATCGTTCTGCTGGGCGGAGGCTTTAGCGGTATTTCGGTAATTATCCGTCCCATGCTGGCATTTCTTCCGTTTATCCTGCTGCTTTCGGAGAAAAAATATGGAAAATCGGTAATGTATTTCATTTTTATAGGAGCCGCCCTGTCCTGTGAAGGTTTTCTCGTGGGAAGAACGCAAGGCCTTTTAAACCTCCTTCTGGTGATATTCTCGGGATTAAATACCCGTTTTGTACCCGGCCTGGTCATGGGTTACTATGTAGTTAGCACCACAAAAATAGCTGAATTTATTGCAGCCATGGAGCGGCTTCATTTGCCTCAAAGCATCATCATCCCTTTTTCAGTGATGCTCCGTTTTTTTCCCACTGTCAGGGCAGAAAATTCAGCCATAAGCGATGCCATGCGCATGAGGGGCATTCAAGCGGGAGGGAAAAGACCGGGAGCCTTGCTGGAATACCGGTTGGTTCCTCTGCTGATGTGTACCGTCAAAATTGGTGAAGAGCTTTCAGCGGCGGCTTTGACCAGGGGACTGGGCAAACCTGTCAAACGGACAAATATATGCAGTATAGGCTTTGGAGCTGCTGACTGTTTCTTTCTTGTTGTTACAACCTGTGCTCTGCTTCTCTGGGCTGTATTTTAAATTGGCTGGACGGGCAATTACAATTGATATCACCATAAATTGAACTGGCATAACGCGTAAAATTAATAATGAAAGGCTGATTATACTAAAATGATTGAATTCAAACAGGTTTCTTTTACATATGAGAGCGGCGGGAGAGAAAGCGGCCTGAGCAACATAAATCTCACCATAAGGGATGGCGAATTCGTTTTGTTCTGCGGAAGCTCAGGCTGCGGAAAAACCACGCTTACCAGGTTGATTAACGGATTGATTCCAAACTATTATGAAGGAAGGCTGGAAGGTTCGGTGCTGGTGGACGGCATCAATGTCTCCGGTGTTCCCCTGTATGATATGGCAGGTATAGTAGGCTCGGTTTTTCAGAATCCCCGCAGCCAGTTTTTTAATGTAGATACCACCGGCGAACTGGCCTTTGGCTGTGAGAATCTGGGGTTGCCTGCCGATGAAATAAACAGGAGGGTCACCAGGACTTCAGCCGAGCTTGGTTTAAATCCCTTGCTGAACCGCAGTATTTTTGCCCTCTCAGGCGGTGAGAAGCAAAAGATAGCCTGCGGTTCGGTTGCGGCACTGGAGCCGCACATATATGTTATGGATGAGCCCTCTTCCAACCTTGATGTCTTTGCAGTCGAGGATCTACGCGCCCTTCTGGCATATTGGAAAGCCCAGGGCAAAACCGTAGTCATTGCGGAACACCGTCTGTATTACCTCCATGAACTGGCAGACCGTGTGATATATATGGAAAACGGACAGATTTGCAAAGAATTCAGCGGAAGGGATTTTTCCGCCATGAAAAGAAGCGACCTGTATGATCTTGGGCTGCGTGTGCTGTCACTGGAGGAGCTTCGAAAATTAGCCATTGGACAAACCAATAAAAGCAGCAGTTTTTTAAGTTTTTCCGATTTTTATTTTACATATCCCAACGGTTCGGAGGTGCTGGATATACATAAGGCCGCAGTTCCTGAAGGAGCCGCAGTAGCGGTTATAGGACACAACGGCGCCGGAAAATCAACTTTTGCCCGCTGCTTGTGCGGTCTCGAGAAAAAATGCCGGGGAAGTGTAAAAATAAATGGTCAGACTCTCCTGCAAAAGCAGCGCCTGAAAAACTGCTACATGGTAATGCAGGATGTAAATCATCAGCTGTTCACTGAAAGTGTGTTGGATGAAGTCCTTATATCCATGGAACAGGAGGAGCAGAATCTGGCTGAAGAAATCCTTGAAGGTCTGGATTTGCTCCAGTTCAAGGAGGTCCATCCCATGTCACTGTCAGGAGGTCAGAAACAAAGAGTTGCAATTGCATCGGCAGTAGCATCTTCAAGAAGGATAATCATTTTTGACGAGCCTACAAGCGGTTTGGATCTGCAGCACATGAAAGAGGTGGCCCGTAACCTCCGCAGTCTGTCTGAAAGGGGAAACAGCCTGTTTATTGTAACACATGATCCGGAATTTATTCTGTCCTGCTGCACCCATATCATACAGGTTGAAAAAGGACAAATTGCAGAAAATTATCCTCTGGATGAATGCGGGATTGAAAAAATGCTTGGTTATTTCCTTGATGCCCCAAGAGAACAGGCTGACAGTAAACGTAAACAAAAGGTGGTGTAGATATTGTTGCTTGACGGATCGGTCTATTTGGGTAAAAACGTATCAGTAGTATGCAGTGACAGTACCTGTACAGTTTACAAGCTGCAGGATAATTCCGGTGAAGGAATCATGACCGGATATTCGGTCTTTCCGGGTGTCAGTCTTTTTTACCATGATTTCCATATAGAAAAATGCAAGTCCTATTTTCAGCCAGGCACCGAAATATTTTGCATTGATCACTGCCGTGAAGGCCGTCTGGAATGGGAGATGGACGACGGCAGCTGCATGTATATGGAAGCGGGAGATCTGCAAATGAATTCCCGTGCTCAACATTCCAGAATGTTTTATTTTCCCCTCAGACATTATCATGGTATCACCGTTTCAATTTGTGTAAAAGAAGCAGAAGCTGTACTTCCGGGAATACTTGAGGGTTTTTCGGTAGACGTCTGTTCACTCAGGGATAAATTCTGTTCAGGAAAGCAGCCCTTTATCATGAGGGCCGGAGCCAGTATAGAACATATATTTTCGGAGCTTTATACCGTACCCGAGTCAATACGCAACATGTTTTTCAAGATAAAGGTTTTGGAGCTGCTGCTGTTTCTGAATTCACTGAATGTTTCGCCAGACTTGGGAGAGCGCCCTTACTTTTGCAAAACCCATGTTGAAAAAGTCAAAGCCATAATGGAGCTTATCACCGGAGAGCCGCAGCGGCATTATACTCTTGAGGAACTGTCCAAAAGGTTTGATTTTCCCGTCACCTCCATGAAGAACTGCTTCAAAGGGGTATACGGAACGTCCATTTACGCCTATATGAAGGATTACCGCATGAATGCGGCTGCCGTATTGCTCCGAAGGACAAAGGACAGTGTTACTTCAATAGCCATGCAAATGGGCTACGAAAATGCCAGCAAATTTTCTGCCGCTTTCAAATCGGTTATTGGAACAACTCCGGCAGATTACCGGAAATCCATTGTCTGAATGGAGGGCTTATCTCCTTTATGGAGTAGTGAAGAACAGTTAAAGGTACTATCATAAGAATGGTTGGTTAATACTGATCATTCTTTTTTGTGTAAATTTATGTTTTATCGATGCTGAAAGTATCAGTATAGTCGATATCACAAATATACCGGCAATTTCAGATTAATTAAAAATGGCTTTGCAACCAAAGCCGAAAAGGAGTTGAATTATGAAAACCAGGCGTAAAAGTACTCTGGGTACTATTTATTATTTTGCACAGGAATGCAGGGGAAAAATGCTGCTTTCCATTTTAACCGCCATAATAAGCGTGGCAGGCGGCTTGGTCCCTTACTGGGGAGTTTACCGGCTCATACTGCTGTTTTTCAGTGAGTCCCGCACTGCCGGGGAAATATTTTTCTGGACGTTAATTTGTTCAGGGGGTTATGTTATTAAAATGCTGTTCTACGGTATATCAACAACCCTGTCACATTCGTCTGCTTATCAGATACTGGAAAGTATCAGGCTTGCCATAAGCAGGAAACTTATGAAGGCTCCCCTGGGTGAGATTCTGTCCAATACGGCCGGCAAACTTAAAAGCATTGTTGTGGACCGGGTCGAGACCATTGAGCTGCCGCTTGCCCACATGATACCTGAAGGTATTTCAAATCTCCTGCTCCCGGCGGCCGTTTTTGCATATATGCTGCATATTGACTGGCGCATAGCACTGTCATCTCTGGTATGTGTATTCCTTGGTGCCATAGTTTTTGCCGTAATGATGAAAAATTACAACCAGCAGTATGCAGCGTACATGGAGGCAGGCAGCCATGTAAACAGCGTAATTGTAGAATACATTGAAGGCATACAGGTCATCAAAGCCTTTAACCGTTCCTCCGGTTCCTATGAAAAATTTGCAGGGGCGGTGAAATCCTTTAAGGAATTTACCCTTGCATGGTTCCGCAGCACGTGGAAGCTGATGAATCTTGGAAATGCACTGCTGCCGTCCACCCTGCTGGGAATTCTTCCGGTGGGAATACTTCTGTATATCGATGGAAGTCTGAATCCTGCCCAGCTTACCCTGTGTATGATTCTTTCCCTGAGCATCGTGGCTCCGGTAACCTGGTTCACGGTTGCCGTAAACGATTGGAAATCCATTGAGTATGCAATAAAAGATGTAAATCAGCTGCTGGAACTTCCCGAGCTGCCTGATGCGAAAGCTGATGTTTCCCTTGATACCTTTGATATAGCACTGAAGGATGTAAGCTTTGCCTATAATAAAACAGACGGCGACATCCTCCATGATATAAACCTGGTGCTGCCCCAGGGAAGCTTTACCGCTCTGGTGGGACCGTCCGGAGGAGGCAAATCCACTGTGGCACGGTTGCTCGCCAGATTCTGGGACGTGGGAAAAGGGGCTGTTACCATAGGAAAAGCAGATATCCGCAGTATTCCTCTTTCACAGCTGTCCCAGATGGTAAGTTATGTTGCCCAGGATAATTTTCTGTTCAATTGCTCTATCCTGGAAAATATCAGACTGGGGAAACCTGCGGCAAGTGATGAAGAAGTCTATGCAGCAGCCAGAGCCGCCCGGTGCGAGGAATTTGTCCTACGGCTGGACAACGGTTGGAAAACCCCGGCCGGAGAAGCCGGAGGAAAGCTTTCGGGCGGCGAGCGGCAGCGTCTGGCAATCGCAAGAGCCATACTGAAAAATGCTCCGATAGTAATTCTTGATGAAGCAACTGCATTTACAGACCCGGAAAACGAGGATAAGCTCCAGCGCTCCATAGCGGCTCTTACAAAAGGTAAAACACTGTTGGTCATTGCTCACAGGCTTTCCACAGTAAAAAATGCAGACCAGATAGTCTTATTGGAAAAAGGGAAAATATCAGCTAAAGGAACACATGAGGAGCTTTTAGAAACAAGCTTGCTCTATCACCATATGTGGCAGGCCCATATAGGTTCAAAAGTCTGGTCTGCAAACAACGGAAGAAAAGGGGGGCGAGTTCATGCTTAAAACAATTAAACGTATCATAATCTGGGCAGGAGAGCATAAATCCCGGCTGTACCTGGGATTTCTCTGGTCCTTCCTCAGTGCTGTATTTACAGCCATGCCCATAATAGGTGCTGCCCACACCTTGAACCTTATGCTGGAGGACCAGGCCGGCATTAGAAGGCTGACACCGGTATGGGCACTGTATATGCTTGTTTTCATGGTATTAATGATATTGGGCCGGTTCTTATTTTCCTATCTCCGTGCAGTATACCAGGATAGCATAGGTTTTGAGATAACAGCTGAGGAACGCATGAGAATAGGCGGTATCCTAAAGCGGGTCTCCCTGGGGTTTTTTGACAGGAACCACACGGGAGATCTTGTAGGTGCGGTTACCACCGACCTTTCTTTTGTTGAAATGTTTGCGATGAACATGATAGACACAGTGATCGGAGGATACATCAGTGCTTTTGCAATGATTTTATGCCTCTCCTTTTATTGCTGGCAGGCAGCGGCTTTTTCAGTCCTGGGAATTATTTTGTCGGCGCTGGCCTTAAGACTTATGGGCTGGTTCAGCCATCGCAATGCGCCCGTCCATCAGCAGGCCCAAAACGATATTATTACTGCCACATTGGAATATATCAGGGGAATACCTGTAGTAAAGGCCTACGGACAGGAGGGAGCATCTACCGAAAGCATCAGACAGGCCTATAAAAAGCACCGGAATATCAATGTGAGGATTGAAAAAAATTATGTACCCTGTAACTGCCTGCACCTGATTTCCCTGAAACTGGCTTCGGTTGCCATAGCTTCGGTATCCGCATACCTGGCAGCGGATGGAAGCCTGACCATTCCTGTTTTCCTCATGCTGGCAATATTTTCATTCGTAGTTTTCGGGCATGTGGAAAAAATAAATAATGCCACTCATGTACTGCAGGTTATCGGGCCTACTCTGGACAAACTGGACAAAATCAAGCAGGCAAAATTTATTGACAGCAAGGGAAAAGACATTGAAGTTAAGAATTTTAGCATTGAAATGAAGGACGTCAGATTTTCCTATGATAAACGTACCATACTTGATAACGTCACCTTTAACGTACCCCAAAATACGACAACCGCAATAGTTGGGCCGTCCGGAAGCGGTAAAACCACCATCTGCAGCCTCATTGCAAGATTCTATGATGTGGACTCGGGGAGCGTATCCATCGGAGGCACCGATGTGAGGGAAATGGGCTGTGACAGTCTGCTGAAAAACATAAGCATGGTATTTCAGAATGTATATCTCTTTAATGACACGATTGTTAATAATATCAAATTCGGAAAACCTGACGCTGCCATGGAGGAAATTATTGAAGCTGCCAGGAAGGCACGTTGTCATGACTTCATTACCGATTTACCGGATGGTTATAATACCATGGTGGGCGAAGGAGGCTCGACTCTGTCGGGAGGTGAAAAGCAGCGTATCTCCATCGCCCGCGCAATCCTGAAAAATGCACCTGTTGTCATACTGGACGAAGCAACTGCAAGTGTCGATCCCGAAAATGAGCATTATATCCAGGAGGCCATCAGTGCTTTAACCCATGGGAAAACCATCATAGTCATAGCTCACAGGTTGGCGACCATAGAGAATGCCGATCAGATTCTGGTACTGGACGGAGGCAGAATAGTTCAACAGGGAACACATGAGCAGCTTTTGACAGAAGATGGCATATATAGCCGGTTCCATGCCATAAGAAAGCAGGCTGAAGGCTGGAGTATTGCATAAAATCCGGGTTTCATCACTTTTTTGTCCGATGTAAAATGTAAGTACTATTACAAAAAACTTACAATAGTATTATATTTAATTAACCTCCATTATTTAACAATGAAAATAGAATATAATAAAATCAACAGGATTTAAATTTAAGTCTGAATTATATTTTTTTATTTTATTTGGAGGTTAAAAATTATGAAGAAATTTTTGTGTATCTTATTGGCATGCGTGCTGTTATTGTCATCAACAGCGGTTTTTGCCACTAACGGTAACGGAAATGGCAATGACAAAAAGTTTAATAATTATAACGACGAGTATGAAAATGCCATAAACGCATTACAGGCAATACTTAATAACTACAGCAGAGATGACAGGAACTATGATTATTATGATCAGCAATATATCCAGGAAATTATTAATCAGATATTAAAGTTAAAACAAAAGTACAAGGATGGGTCCACATCAATTTTTATCAACGGCCGGGAGTACTCTGTCAACGATGGGGATACCATTAAATACAAAAATTTTGTATTACCCGTAAAACCTGTTCAGGAGGGCCTTGGGGCAAATGTCAACTGGAACAGCAAAACACACATTGTTACAATAACAGACGGTAACATTACTCTGGTTATGAATCTTGACAACAATAAAATAAAGGTTAACGGTTTTGAAATCAAAAACAGTGTTCTGACAAGCAACAAGAAAAATCAAACAATAGTATTGATAAAATTTATAGCCGAAGTACTGGGAAAGAATGCCGAAATTAACGAAGGTGCCGGTGCCATTATCATTGATGATGACGGAAGCACCAGCATTAATGACAATACTAAAGGCAATGGCTTGGGCCAGTTTAATTACAGCGGAAAATGGAATTACGGAACACAGGCAAATGCATATCTGGAGGATAATCACTGGTCCTCAAGCCGCAATGCTTATTATAAGGTAAAATTTGAAGGCACACAGATAAAGCTTTATGGAGCAACCTCGAATAATCACGGTATTGCCGCTGTTTCAATCGACAACGGACGGGAAACCAATGTTGATTTTTACTCTTCCAAGAGAGCGGACAATGTTTTAGTATACACAAGTCCTGTTTTGAAACCAGGCCAGCATACACTGAAGGTGCGCGTTACAGGAACTAAAAACAGCAAATCCAAAGGAACTAATGTTACAGCCGACAGAGCAACTATTTTTTCAACTGATGCCGCTCAAAGCAATATAGCATTAAACAAAAGCGTCTTTTCCGACAGCCAGCAATCTGAAAATCCGGCCTACAAGGGTAATGACGGAAATACTTCAACCCGTTGGAGTGCATCCGACAGTTCCATAAACCACTGGTGGACTGTAGATCTGGGAGCCCTCTACAACATCAACGGTTCACAGGTAACATGGGAAAAGCCAAATAAGGCATATAAGTACAAAATAGAAGTTTCTCCCGATAACTACAACTGGACTCTTAAAGCTAATAAGACCAACAGTTACAGCAAGCAGCAGGTTCAATCAGACAGCTTCAGTGCAAATTCGGCCAGGTATGTAAGGATTACCGTTACAGGCCTGGAATCAGGCTGTTGGGCAAGTTTCTCCGAATTCAAGGTATTTGGCAGTGGAGGCACAAATACCAATGTTGATACAAAAGCTCCTACAGCTCCCACCAGCCTTAAAATAACCGCTCCGGTCCCCAGCGAAGTTGCTTTGAACTGGAATGCCTCTTATGATAATGTGGGAATAGCAGGCTATAAAATATACAGAAACGGCTACGAGGTAGCCGATATATCAAAGGGCACCTCTTACAGGGATAGAGGATTGGCAGCAGGCACCACCTATGTATACTCCATAGTCGCCTACGATGCGGCAGGCAATTATTCAAATCACAGTGAATTTGCCTATGTGACAACTCCGAACTCAAACGGCGGTGATTCCTGGTATGGAAACGGAAACGGTCTGAAGGCCGAATATTACAACAATAAGGATTTAACCGACCTAAAATTTACACGTACCGACGATACAGTAGATAATTACTGGAAAAATAGCTCACCTGACTCAAGAATAGATAAAGAGACATTTTCCATCAGGTGGTCTGGACAAATTCAACCACTGTATTCAGAAACATATACATTTTACACAACATCAGACGACGGCGTCAGATTATGGGTTAATGGCGTAAAACTTATCGACAATTGGTGTGACCATAGCGAAACGGAGAATAATGGAAACATTAATCTGACTGCGGGACAGAAGTATGACATAAAACTGGAGTACTATAATAATTGTGATATAGGAAGAATTAATCTTAAATGGTCAAGCTCCAGTCAATCAAAACAAATCGTTCCTAAAAGCCAGCTTTATTCTTCCGGAACAACTTCCGGCACAGACACACAGGCGCCCACAGTTCCTGAACGTCTCAGGGCCTCGGCTGTCTCTGCAAATCAAATCACTTTGACCTGGAATGCCTCATCAGATAATACAGGTGTTGCAGGATACAGGATTTACAGAAACGGTGTCCTGGCAGGAACGGTAAATAACACAACGACTTTTACAGATACCGGCCTGGCTGCAAATACAACATACACCTACCAGGTTGCAGCCTTTGATGCTGAGGGTAACAGCTCAAACAAGAGCTCAAGTGCAGCGGCAACAACCCGCACCTCCACACCTCAGGTCCCGCTGGGTACAGGCAATGGACTCAAAGGTGAGTACTATGACAATATTGATTTCACCAACCTGATAAAGGAAAGAGTGGATGAAAATATCAACTTTAACTGGTGGAAAAATGCCCCCATACCCTCAATGGGCGCAGATGAGTTTTCTGTCCGCTGGACAGGACAAATACAGCCCTTGTATTCGGAAACATACACATTCACTACGGTTTCTGACGACGGTGCAAGGCTATGGATAAACGGAACCAGGATAATAGACGACTGGAGGGAACACAGTTCTGCTGAAAGCAGCGGTACTATTACACTTACAGCCGGACAGAAATATGATATAAAATATGAATATTTCGATAAGACCAACGAAGCAGAGGCAAAACTCTTCTGGTCAAGCCCCAGCCAGACAAAGCAAATTGTTCCCAAGAGTCAATTGTATTGCACCGATGTTGATACACAGGCGCCTTCAACTCCGGACACTCTGCGTGCTTCAGCCGTTTCATCCAGCCAGGTGGTTTTAAACTGGAGAGCTTCTACAGATAACACAGGTGTAGCCGGTTACAGGATATACCGGAACGGCAGTCTGATTCAAACTGTGACCTCCGGCACAACTTATACCGATACGGGTCTTGCCGCAAATACATCATATACCTATACAGTATCGGCATATGATGCTGCTGGAAACAATTCACCCCAGTCCCTGCCTGTGACAATTTCCACACAGCAGCCGTCAATAGATAATTTAGCTCTGGGCAGGAGTGCTGTTTCGGACAGTGAGGAAAACGGCAACTCCGCTCAAAACGGAAATGACGGAAACCTTGACACACGGTGGTGTGCAGCAGACGGAAATGTTAATCACTGGTGGCAGGTAGATCTTGGAAGCAACCTGGACCTGACAGGTACTGAAATCACATGGGAAAAGAACAAGGTATACAAGTACCGGATTGAAGTTTCGGCCGACGGCACAAACTGGACGGCAGCCGTAGACAATACAGGAAATAACACGGCTGTACAGACAAAAAAAGACAGCTTTAACATAAGTAACATCAGATATGTCAAAGTAACGGTAACAGGCCTGGAGGACGGTTGTTGGGCCAGCTTCTCCGAATTTAAAGTCTTTTAATTGAGATTGGATTAGCTTCAAATTTATATAGTTCCAAACATCCGAAGTATAATTTTGTCAAAGACAGAATTATACTTCTTTTTATTTCACACTGCCTTTTTGTTCATTGACAAACATATAGGTTGTATAACTCCCTTTTAATATTACTTATTATTTGAAAGCTTAATTAAAGGAGGCTTTGATATGTATACAAGTTTACATTCCAAAGAAAATGAACAAACCCGGGCTGAAGGAGCCAAGAAGCCGCCCCAAAAGACTGCCTCCTCCAGCAAAACAATTGTAAAGCAGACCAACCCCTTTGAAATTATACAAAGGCTCCGCACTAACCCGGGTTCTCTTACATACAACGATATTAATTTACTGCAGAAGACCATCGGCAACAGTGCAACAAGCCAATTTTTAAAGGAACTTCAGGAAAGTCAAAGTTTATACACAGTAAAGAGCGGTGACACACTTGGTGAAATCGCAGAAAAATATCATACCACTGTTGAAACTTTTAAGAACCTGAATAACATTAAGGATATAAACCGTATATATCCGGGCCAAAAGCTGAAAATACCGGCACCTGACAAAAGTTCACCTCAGCCCCATAAAGTTCAGAACAAGACTCAGGACAAAGCCCAGGACAAAGTTCAGGAAAAAAACAGCGATAACGGAGCAATAAACATTGATATGCTAAAAGATAAGATCAGCAGCTATATTGATTTCAAGTATACCGACAAGTCCGGCAAGGAAAGTAAGAAGATACAGCTGCCCTATCAATGGGGAGGGGATTCCGGCAAGGGAAAATGGTCTGTGGAAGAAATGAATAAAAATATGCAAAAGCTTGGATTGACTGCCGACGATCCCAAACTTCAGGAAAAAGTATCGGCAAATCCCCAGGCGGCCGGGATTGATTGTTCCGGCTTTGTATTACAGGTTATAAACGCTGCTACCAACGGCCTGGCAGTACAATATTACAAAAAGGTGTTTAAAATTCCTACTGACAATGTACTTCACTGGGGAGTCAGTGCAGCGAATATGACTTCCACCCAATGCAGCAAAAAAATAGCAACCTTTTCAGAAGTACGTCCCGGGGATTACATACGCTTTGATGGAGGGGGACATATTGGTATAGTGTACGAGGTTTCCGGAGACACCATCCTGTATGCACATTCCAGTGGAAGCAAGGGCCCCCACAAAGCCTCCGTCAAGGTCAGCCAGGCCGGCAAGAGCAGCTTGAACCTTGCCAGTGAAGGTACCTTCAGCGACTGGGACGGCGGATATTCGGCAGCTATCAAAAAATTATTCAACTACATATGCAGACCTGATTTTGCTTCATACAAGCAGGATGAAAACAGCCCTGAACAAAAAACCGGTATTTAAGAATATGCCTGTCAAACCCGCTCAACTCAAAAAATAGAAAAATTCACTCCATTTTTTCTATTTATATTGTTTATATTATATGTTATTTGATTTTATATGATTTTGAAAATGCCAGCCGTTTTATATTCAGGCTGGTACTTTTTTGCGTATATGAATTTATAACTTTTATAAGAGTCAATAAGCACTAAAAAATGAGCGCAGCAAATTTTCTTGTAAAATAATAGATTTTTTTATACCTGTATAATATAATATTTCCATTAGTATACATTTAAGGGAAATAATAATTGCCTAATAAATTGAAATGAGGCTGTAAAATTGAAAAGATTTTTATTTTTGTTTTTATTAATATTTATATTAGCCGGCATGACAGGCTGCGGACAAGATAATTTCAGAATCGACAAAGAAAAAAATAAATTTGTTGAAATTGGTAAAAAGGACAGCACCCCGCCAAACAACCGGGGAATGACTGCTGCTCCCGGGAATGCAATTGAAGAAACCCTGTTTTCAGCTGAAAATTACTCTCCTTTGCCAGAACTGCAAGGGGTTAAATTAAATGAAAAAAAGAAAACCGTAACACAAAAAGAATTCCTGGAAATAATCAGGAATCCCATAGCCTTCGCAAAAATAAGCTATTCCTCGGGCTACGGCGGGCTGGTATGTTCCAAACCAAGAATTCTGCTGCAGTATGTTTTACCTGACCTGGAGAGCTATGAATCGGATTTTGACACCATTGAGATAAATTACTATGATATGCCCCAGGGTCTCAGCTCCAATCTCAGATTTACAGCTGTTGAAGACAGTATACAGGGCTCTTTGACCAGCCGCGGCTTGCTGATAGATGATGAAAAGAACATTTTACTGAATATAAAAAATGAAAACGATACTGAAACCATAATCAATGCGGTACAGTGGAAACCTCAATTTTCTCTTAAAAATGTAAAAGTGCTGTTCGGATATATCGGGGGAGGTACCTTAAAAACCCTCCTGTCCACCGGTGACACAGTCTATTTAATTGAAAATGATACTCTGAAATTGATTGAAGAGCGAAAAACTGGAAATTGGAAAACTCTATCCGGCTACGCATATGATGATAATTCCACAAATAAGGAAAAAAACCGTTTATACCTATACCAAGTTAACAGCAGGGAAAACAGGATAAGAAAAATAGAATTCTCGAGCAATACGGTAGTTTTTGATTACCCGCTGGAGAGTTTCCCTGCGAAAGGAGAAATAATAACCATAGAACATAATGCTTTGGATTTGAGCTATGTTTTAACCAAAGAGCAGGAAAGCCTGAAAGTATACAGCATCAATGAAGCCCTTATTAACAAATCAAATGAAGTCGGGTGCACTGATGAAAGCCCGCAGCCTGGCTCTATTGGTGGCATCTGGAGCTACAGCACCGGCCGTGATGACAGCATTGTCCTTTTCAGAAAAAATGAAAAGTTTCCTGTCAAGATGATCTATTCTTCCGAGCTGCAATACCGGCCTGTTAAAGGGAAGAACACTGCCGGTCAGGCACAGGTATCTGATGCGCCTGACGGAACAGTCAAATGGGGTTTTGCAATGTCCGATATTTGCAGCAGCAAAAAACCTTTACTGAATATTACATATAAAAAGCTGGTGCAATCGTTTGGACTTCCGGCCCATATGCGGACCTGCAAAATAAATTCTCCTGCCGACGGCCCGGATACATTTGAATACTACCATATTGCAGAATATCCCGGTATGGAATTGGAATTCTATTCAGGTTACCAACCTAAAAAACAGCCTTCCGAAACCGATACAACCTTTAGATTTGATTTAACAGGTAATGGTCAGGCACTTGACTGCGGCCTGAAAGTGGGAATGACTGTCAAGGAAGTGACGGACCGATTCGGAGACCGCAATATCTACAACCTCGGAGCTGAGGAAAAGGATACCGAAAAAAAGATTGAAGATACCTATGAATTAAATGATATAAAACATATTTTGACCAGCCATAAACCTGCTGATATGTATAATAATTATCAAAAAGCCATGATAATCTATGCAGATCCGCATAAATCTGATGAACCGGTAAAAGCACAGGCATTGGTTTTACTGATAAAAGAAAGTAAGGTTGACAGGATTGTATTCGGCTATCCCACAGCTGATTGAGTTTTACGTTAATAATGCTTATTAAAAATTTTTGGATTTACAAAAAATACATTGTATGCTAATATTAACATATTAAATATATATGCATAATATATTTTGAATTATAAAAACGTTATTACACTTTACTAGAATTTAAATGAAAATGTAAATTGGTGTTATTGAACTGCAAAAATTCAATAATGAAGTTGACTGAATTTATCAGAGACTGTTTTAAGTATATCAAGTACTTATAAACAGTCTTTTTTATTTACTGGAAAAACTATTCTTAAAATGTAAGGAGTGAATTTTAGTGAAAAGAATCAATTTAGCTGCAACCGCTGTAGAAAGCCGCGAACAGCGGCTTGGTACCATCATAGGCTGGGACGGCAATGCCGACAGTCTCGCCGAAGAATCGGGGTATGCAAGAAAATGTACCGGAAGAAAGGGGAAGGCATGTGAGCTGTGTGAGGTGAGAGGACCCTTTACACAGGGCTCGGTCTGCAGTGAGCAGATGGTTGAATGTCAGGCCGGAAACGTCCGTGATGCGGTGCTCATACAACATTCTCCAATTGGTTGTGCCGTCAGCCAGACCATATACAACTCCATTTACAGGAACGGACTTGCCATGAGGAATCTGCCGGTGGAAAATCTGAAAATAGTATCGACCAACCTCCTTGAACAGGATATGGTCTTTGGTGGTATTGAAAAGCTTAAGCAAACTCTGGATGATGTTATTGAACGTTACAATCCAAAAGCTATCTTTATCGGAACTTCATGTTCCACTGGTATTATCGGTGACGACATAGACAGTGTAGCCGCCGAATATACCGAGCAGCACCGGCTTCCGGTTGTGCCGCTCCACTGCGAGGGTTTCAGGTCAAAACATTGGAGTACAGGATTTGATTCCACACAGCATGGGATTTTAAGGGATATAGTGAGAAAAAATCCAAAAAAGCAGGAAGATCTGGTCAATGTGATCAATCTCTGGGGTTCGGACGTTTTTACCCCAATGCTGAAGGAATTGAACTTGCGCGTGAATTATGTAATTGATATGGCAACGGTGGAGGATCTGGCACAAATGTCGGAGGCTGCTGCCACAGTCGGCTTCTGCAACACGTTATCCTCCTATCTTGCCCAGGGGCTGGAGCAGAATTTCGGCGTGCCGGAGTTAAAGGCTCCGCAGCCCTATGGAATCGCAGGCACCGATGCATGGCTCCGGGGACTTGCAAAGCTGACTCACCGTGAAGAACCGGCCGAAAGATATATAAAAAAGGAACATGCACGGATCAAGCCCCTCATAGCTGCTCTAAAGCTCAAGCTGAAGGGTAAAAAGGGCTATGTAGCCACAGGTTCCGCATATTCCCACGGTCTGATAGCCGTTATGAGAGAACTGGGGATTGAGGTAAACGGCTCCCTGGTATTCCATCATGATCCTATCTATGACAGTGAAGACCCCGCTCAGGACTCCCTGGCCTTTTTGGTGGATAACTACGGAGATGTAGAAAATTTCAGTGTCAGCAACAGACAGCAGCACCAATTTTATGCTCTTCTAAAAAGGGTAAATCCGGACTTTATACTCATAAGGCACAACGGGCTTGCTCCCCTTGCCTCACGGCTGGGAATCCCTGCTGCTCCGCTGGGCGATGAGCATATTGCCGTAGGTTATGACGGAATTGTGAATCTTGGCAATGCCATCCTGGAAATCCTGCAGCGCAGAAAGTTTCATGAGGATCTTTCAAAACATGTCAAACTGCCCTATACCAAGTGGTGGCTTGAGCAGACAGATCCCTATATTGTCGCAAGAAACCCCCAGCTGATCTATCAGGATTGATTATATACAAGATTACATTACATGCAGATTATGCACGAGTTTTATTTTATGAACGGGATTGATTTTATAACAGGCATTATTTATATGAAATGGAGGAAATCAGATGTCTTTACTTG
Organism: Ruminiclostridium cellobioparum subsp. termitidis CT1112; assembly: GCF_000350485.1. GTDB lineage: Bacteria > Bacillota > Clostridia > Acetivibrionales > DSM-1351 > Ruminiclostridium > Ruminiclostridium termitidis. Next base: position 42,838 of record NZ_AORV01000018.1, on the reverse strand, counting down.
AGGATACAAAAACAAATTCCATAAGCCGGCCGCGCTACGGCTGCGCCATAGGAGCAACACATACTGCTGCCGCCATACCAGGGGTGATACCCATAACCCATTGCGGGCCCGGCTGTGCCGATAAGCAGTATGTGAGTCTTGCATTTTATAACGGTTTTCAGGGCGGAGGCTACAGCGGCGGAGCAGTGCCCCCAAGCGCAAATATTTCTGAAAACGAAGTGGTATTCGGAGGAGACAACAGGCTGAGAGAGCTGATACAGGCTTCCACCAAAATCATGGCTGCCGACCTGTTTGTTGTGCTTACCGGCTGTATTCCGGACATAGTTGGGGATGATATACCTTCTGTCGTCAGTGAGTTCCAGCAGAAAGGTGTGCCCATCGTTTATGCCGAAACCGGCGGTTTTCACGGAAACAACCTGGTTGGTCATGAAACTGTGGTGCGTGCTATTATAGATCAATTTATAGGCGACTATTCGGGAAATAAAATTAAAAACACCGTAAATGTCTGGACAGAGGTGCCCTATCAAAATACATACTGGCGCGGCGATCTGGGCGAGATCAAACGAATCCTGAAAGGAATCGGACTGAAGGTAAATATTTTATTCGGGCACGACTCCAAAGGTGTCACTGAATGGCTGGATATTCCCAAAGCGGCTTTCAACCTGGTAATATCGCCCTGGGTAGGGCTCGGAATTGCGGAACATCTTCAGAATAAGTACAATCAACCGTACCTGCATATTCCTGCCATTCCCATAGGCGCTTTGGAGACCTCTGAATTCCTGCGCAAGGTATCAAAGTTCGCCGGTCTGAATTCCAAATCAACAGAAGAATTTATCGCTAAAGAGGAAGAGAGCTATTACAAATATGTGGAGGATTTCTCCGATTTCTATTCCGAATACTGGTGGGGTGTACCTGCCAGGTTTGCCGTCGTCAGCGACAGTATCTACAGCTTATCCATCACAAAATTTCTTGTAAAGCAGCTGGGGCTTATTTCAGTAAAACAAATCATAACTGAAAACACTCCCGAGGAATATAAGGAACAAATCCGTGAAGAGTTCAGACATATTGACCACGATGTGAATCTGGAGGTTGAATTTCTGGAAGACGGCTATCTGATTGAAGAAGCACTGCGTACAGCAGCCGAAAAGCCCGCCATTATCTTTGGAACTACCTGGGACAGGGATATCGCAAAAGAATTAAAGGGTAATATAGTTGAAATAGGCTTTCCGTCCTCGTATGAAGTAGTTCTTTCAAGATCGTATGTGGGGTATAAAGGTGCACTGTCCCTGATTGAAAAAATCTTTACCGTGGCAATAAGCGCAAGCGCATAAAGATAACAAGGAATGTAAAAATTTTTCTATTAATTTCAAGTATGCCGCCAATAATATTACTCAAAATAATAGTGACAATTAATTAAGTATATTATAGGTGGGTGAGGAAATGAAAAGGCGGTTGCTTGCTGTTTTAACGGCTGTTTTCCTAATGATGAACAATTACTCCAACATCACATTTGCACAGATAAGTGATATCCGCGGTGTTAAAAGTAATAGTCAAACAGCAGAACAGGGAAAAAGAATAATTAATGAAAAACCTTTTTCAATGGTATGGTTTACCGACACGCAATATTACGCCGAGTCCTATCCTGAAATATTCGATTTCCTGGGTGACTGGCTTGTCAAAGAATATAAGAAAGGTTCTTTTGGTTATGTAATCAATACCGGCGATCTGGTAAATGTTGCGAGCGATATCAGGCAATGGGAGGTTGCCGACCGCAATTTTAAAAAGCTTGATACTGCAAATGTTCCTTACGGCGTCCTTGCAGGAAATCATGACGTGTCAATTAATGGATTGAATTATGAAATGTACAATAAATATTTTGGAAAATCACGCTTTAAAGCCAAATCATGGTACGGAGGAAACATGAGTAACAATCTCAACCATTATGACTTAATAACCCTTGGCGGCCATGATTTTATTATTCTTTATCTGGACTATAGTACAAATATTACTGAAGAAACCATCAAATGGTCAAATAATATTCTGAAAAAATATTCCGGCCGGACCGCCATATTAGCCATGCACGAATATCTCAACTGCAATTCCTCCCTGACTTACGTTGCTCACAACGTATTCAACCGCATAATTTCAAAAAACAGCAATGTGATTATGGTTTTATGCGGGCATAACCATTGTGCTGTCAGAAGAATAAAAACTGTTATAAATACCGATGGAAGCACCAGAAAGGTAATAGAAATACTGTCGGATTATCAAAAAGCACCGCATGGAGGAGACGGATATTTAAGATATCTCAATTTTCACCCCGAATCAGGATTACTCCAAGTGGTCACATATTCACCATACAAGAATAAGTATAATTTTTTTGAAGACACCAAAGACAGCTTCACTGAAAAAATTAAGCTGATTGATTGAAAACATTATCTCAATCATATTTATGTTCAAGGTTTTTTAATATTTCGTGGTAACGCTCAGTCCCCAGGTCACTCGGTTCCCCTTTTTTGCAGAAGGTGAGCCCTGCCAGCTTCTGATTGGGCCGTTCCACTACAATACTGCCGCTTTTTAATCTGGATTGCAAAACTCCCAGTGCCTCGAGGTATCTTCCGTCCTTTTTTGCCCTGTTATAAAAAGATAGAACGTAAACATAGAAAAAAAGGTTATAACTGAAAAACGGATAGGTAACCTGCATAAAAAGCGTACCGATTCCATAGTGGCAAGGGCCGAGCGGTATACGGGTTTCCCAATGCTCAAGCAGAAATTCTACAGCTCTATCAAGAGCTTCAGCCGAGTTTAAATAATGAGTAAATCTGAAAGCATCCAGCGCCGCCAACGTCGGACCAGGATTTGAAAACTCCGTCTCAGGGCCTCTGCCGAAGCTGAACTTATTGCACCGCCAGCCGCCGTCGCTGTGCTGAATTTCCAGGAGATGCTCAAAGGTTTTCTTGAGCCTGCCGTCAGAAGAATATCCCAAATGGCTGAGGGTTCTGGCTGCATTAATAGTATGGCAGGGATATATTGCACCTTGAGGGGTCAGCTTGAATCGTCCGTCTTCACGCCATGAACTTAAGATCAGGTCGGCTGTCTCTTTCAATACAGGTTCGAAACCATCCATTCCCAGTTCTGACAACATATATGCGCAGTTAAGGGTAGAAAACGGACTTCCTTTTATCAGACGTCTGTCGGGAGTGGTCCAATAATCATCGCCGTTGTCATAACGTTTGACCATAATTTTATCAATATCGGATTGATACTGCTTTTTTATTGTCATTAAAATCCATCCCCTCAACATTCTTATCTATCAGGCCTTGCAATCAATTATATATCTATGGTAACCGAACCTAAAATTGAAAGCAATAGTATTTGTATTAGGAATTCCCGTCATGTTGACAATGTTTTTGAAAAGAAATATAATAAAGGTACTTTATAAACTCTATTTATAAAGTACCTTTATTATACTGTAGAGGAGCTAAATATGAATCAAAAAGGTAACGGCAATATAATAAAAGAAATTAATTTAAATAAAGTGCGCAGTGCCCTAAAAGATGCCGGTACTGCCACCAAACCCCAGCTAGCCGAAATTACAGGTCTCAGTGTGGTAACCGTAAATTCCCTGGTAAATACCTTGTTGGATACAGGCGAGCTGCATACCGACACAATATTGAATTCCGACGGTGGACGTCCGGCGGCATCATTCAGATATAACAGTAAATTCCGCCTGGCTTTGACAATTTTTATGCATGAATACAAGGGGCAGGATACAGCTTTTTATTGTGTTACCGATTTGAGGGGAGGGGTGATAGAAAGAATCGAACAAAATTTATCCAACGTTAGTATTGACAGCTTCGACTCCATTATAGAATATCTTATTTCCAAATATCCTCAAATCAAAGCAATATGTTTTGGTATTCCGGGTGAAGAGGTGAATCAAAGGCTTGTCATAAGCGATTATGAGGAATTGAAGGAACAATCCCTCTCAGGACATATACATGAAAAATTTCATCTGCCCGCCCATATAGAAAATGATATAAATGCGGCTGTAATTGGCTACTGCCGTCAGAATAATATCCCCAGCAATAAATGTGTCATTGGACTCTACTTTCCCGGCAAATACCCACCTGGAGCCGGAATCCACCTGAACGGTGATATTTACAAGGGGAGAAACGGTTTGGCCGGAGAAATAAAATATCTCCCATTTGGTATAGACTGGGAATCCTTTGATTACAACCCTGCAGATATGGAAAATATAAAGATAAAAACCATACAGGCATTTCAGTGTATGTTCAATCCGGATACCATTGTCCTTTATGGAGAAAAATCAGCTGATTCAATAGCTTGGATCAGCCATGAAAAAAGTCTGTCGGCCGCAGAAAAAATCATGCTTCCGGAAATTATTACATCAACGGATTTAAATACTGATTTCGAAGCAGGAATCAGACAGATAGCTCTTAAAATAATTGATACACTATACCTTAATTTATAAATTATAAGCTATATGGAAAGGCTGCAAATTTATATGAAGCAAAAAGACAGAATGTTTGCAGAACTGCCTTACAAAGCCTGGTTGGAAATAAAAAATTTGATGTACAGGATTATCTATAAATAATAAAGGAGGGACTGTTTTGTGAAAAGTGCCATTGATTTGCATTTGCACTCTTGCTATAGTGATGATGGGGAAGTCAGCCCCCAGGAACTTGTTATAAAATGCAAAAATAATGATATTCAAATTATGGCAATTGCCGACCACAATTGTGTAAGAGCAAATGGGGAGGCACAAAGCATGGCATTGGCAGCAGGAATAACTTATATTCCCGCTGTAGAGATTGACTGCACTTTTAATGGTACCAATCTTCACATATTGGGATATGGAATCGATTATAACAGTCCTGATTTTGAAATAATCGAGAACGATATAACAAAACAAAGTTCCGAAGTGTCTTACAAAATGCTGCTTGCCACTCAAAAGTTAGGGTTCGGTATCAGCAGAGACGATATGTCCTCTTTGACTGAAAATATGTATTGGAATGACAGATGGACCGGGGAAATGTTTGCGGAAGTACTGTTAAATAAACATGAGTATAAAAATCATAAATTACTTCTGCCTTATCGTCCCGGTGAGTCCAGAAGTGATAATCCGTATGTTAATTTCTACTGGGATTTTTATTCCCAGGGGAAACCCTGCTATGTTGAAATGCTTTACCCAACCTTGGAGCACATTGTTGAAATCATTCATGAAAACGGGGGAAAGGCCATTCTCGCACATCCCGGTGCTTCTCTGAAAGACAATGGTAAAATACTGAATGATATTATTTCAAAAGGAATTGACGGTATAGAGGCCTTCAGCAGCTACCATTCACCGTCAGCGGCCTTTAAATTCTATAAAGCAGCAATAAATAATAATATACTTGTTACTTGCGGCAGTGATTATCATGGTAAAACCAAGCCGTCAATTTCAATTGGGCAGCACGGCTGCTTAATTTCAGACGAGGAAATGCAAAGCGGCTTCTTATCCGGTTTATTCAAATAATTTCATGCACTGCTAAAAACTCCCTAAACACTGATAATTTAAAAAAGAACAGTTAAATTTTTTCAGAACCCTATTGATAAATTAAAACAAACAGCGTATACTATTAACAGTATTAATCATTAATGCTACAAATTATAAAAGGAGATGAATAAATTGAACGCTATTGAAGAAGCGGTTAATGCATTAGATGCTTTGATGGCCCGCGGTAAATTTATGGAAGATTTTCATCGTTCAGGGAAAGGCGAGCTTTTTATTCTGAAGTATCTTTTTGAAAAGGCTTCACCTGCGCTTCCCTCCGAGTTGAGTGAAGCACTGCGAAGCAGCACGGCACGAATTTCAGTAGCTCTCGGAACCCTTGAAAAAAAAGGGCAGATCCATCGTGAGATCGATACGTCCAACCGCCGCAATATTCTGGTCACGATCACAGATGCAGGGCGTGAACGAATTCATACATTTATGCAGCAAATGAGGAACCATATGATTTGTGTACTGACCGAAATGGGAGAGAAGGACGCAAAGGAGTTTGTCCGGCTTATGGAACGGTTCTTTGAGATTGCCCAGCGAACCATGCCGGATATTACCGAGTAGAAAATGCCCGTCGGGTGAATGTCCCAAGCAACCAGAAATGAAATAAAGTAAAATTAAGAATGCAGGCTGCAATATGTCTGCATTAAAAAACCTCGAACGCTAACGGCGTTCAATATTAACACGGATAACAAGGGGGAGTCTTTTTCATGATTCGAATTTTTAAATACCTCAAGCCAAGAGAATGGCTGATGGCATTCATCAGCTTGTTTTTTGTGGTGATACAGGTCTGGCTGGATTTAAAATCGCCGGATTATATGTCTAAAATCACAATGTTGGTACAAACACCCGGCAGTGCCATGAGTGACATTTGGATAGCAGGCGGCAAAATGCTGCTTTGCACGCTTGGCAGCTTGATATCTGCCATTATTGTTGGTTTTTTTGCTGCACGAATTGCCGCCACGTTTTCAAAGCAGCTGCGCAGTCTGCTTTTTAACAAGGTGGAAGCCTTTTCCATGGAGGAAATCAACCGTTTCTCCACTGACAGCCTCATTACCCGTTCCACAAATGACATTACGCAGGTTCAAATGTTGATTACAATGGGGCTGCAGCTTATCATTAAAGCGCCTATTACAGCTGTATGGGCTATTACCAAAATTGCTGGAAAGGGCTTCGAATGGACATTGACGACAGGAGCTGCAGTAGTGATTTTGATTGTGATGATCGGTTTCCTGATGATATTCGTCATACCAAAATTCAAAAAGATGCAAACCTTGACTGACAATATGAACCGTGTTACCCGCGAAAATCTGACGGGCTTGCGTGTGGTAAGGGCCTATAATGCCGAGGATTACCAGGAAAAAAGATTTGAGCAGGCCAATGACGAATTAACTGCTACCCAGCTTTTCACCAGCCGGGCTATGGCAATTATGCTGCCTGTTATGAGCATGATTATGAGCGGTTTGTCCCTCTCTATATATTGGATAGGCGCATACTTGATTAATGCTGCCGAGATGACGGATAAACTGACACTGTTTTCGAACATGGTGGTATTTTCCAGTTATGCCATGCAGGTTATCATGTCCTTTATGATGCTGGTCATGATTTTTATCATGCTTCCACGGGCCAGTGTTTCCGCAAAACGTATCAACGAGGTGCTGGACACCAAACCCACGATATTGGACGGAACCCGGACAGAAAGCATTCCGGGTTTGGCCGGAGAGGTAACGTTCAAGCATGTGAGCTTTAAATACCCGGGTGCGGCTGACTATGTGCTGAAGGATGTGAATTTCACGGTAAAACAGGGTGAAACCATCGCCTTTATCGGTTCCACAGGCAGCGGCAAGTCAACCCTCATTAATCTTGTCCCACGATTTTTTGATGCCACCGAGGGCGAAATTCTGATTGACGGCGTAAATATCCGGGAATATACGCAGGAAGCATTGCACAACAAAATCGGCTATGTGCCGCAGAAGGCGGTCATATTCAGGGGTACAGTTTCCTCTAATGTGGCATACGGCGATAACGGACAGGGTGGATATTCAGCAGATGAAGTTAAAAAAGCTGTTGCTATTGCACAGGGCTCGGATTTTGTGGAGCGCATGGACGGTGGTTATGACGCCGACATCTCTCAAGGCGGATCAAATGTGTCGGGCGGCCAAAAACAGCGGCTCGCCATTGCCCGCGCAGTCTGCCGGAAGCCGGAAATTTATATCTTCGATGATTCCTTTTCTGCGCTGGACTACAAAACCGACCGGGTTCTGCGCAGTGTGCTGAAAAAAGAAACTGCCGGAGTGACCAGTATGATTGTGGCGCAGCGTATCGGTACTATTATGGATGCCGACCAGATTGTCGTGCTGAATGAGGGCCGGGTTGTTGGGAAGGGCAGACACAGGGATTTGCTGCAAACCTGTGAGGTATACAGGCAAATTGCCATGAGCCAATTAAGTGAGGAGGAACTTGTATCATGAGTGCGCAAACAAGAAACAAACCGCATGGCAGACCTGCCGGAGGGCCGATGGGGCCGGGGCCTATGGGCGGCGTGGCAGAAAAGCCGAAAAACTTTAAGGAAACCTGGGGCAAGTTGATTGCCTATTGTAAGAATTATATGCCCGCGGTGGTTGTCGCTCTCGTTTTGGCGGCAATCGGAACGGTGCTTCAAATAGTCGGACCCGATAAGTTGAAGGAAATAACCAATGAAATCATGAAGGGGCTGCCCGCGCTGGTAAACGGCAAACAGATTCTTGGTACAATAGACTTATCCGCAGTAAAAAGCATCGCGTTCCTGCTGGTTGCTTTTTACGCAGGTTCTACCGTTCTCAGTTTTATTCAAAGCTACATGATGGCAACGATAACGCAGAAAATCAGCAAAAATATGCGTACCGGCATATCCCAAAAAATCAACAGGATGCCCTTAAAATATTTTGACAAGGTCAGCTATGGTGATGTTCTCAGCCGTGTAACCAACGATGTGGACACCATTGGCATGACCATGAACCAAAGCATCGGAAACCTGGTCACATCCATTACCATGTTTGTGGGCTCTGCCATTATGATGTTTTATAACAACTGGATTATGGCACTGACCGCCATTGGATCGAGCATTTTCGGGTTTGCCTTCATGAGCATTATCATGATGAAATCTCAAAAATACTTCGTCCGGCAGCAAAATGATTTGGGTGCGGCCAATGGTCATGTGGAGGAGGTTTACTCCGGTCATAACGTGGTAAAAGCATATAACGGCGGCAAGGAAGCCAAGAAGGTTTTTGAAAATGTAAATCAAAATCTGTTTGACAGCGGCTGGAAAAGCCAGTTTATGTCCGGTATGATGATGCCGTTTATGGCGTTTATCGGCAACTTCGGCTATGTGGCCGTCTGCGTGGTGGGAGCAGCTCTGGCCATGAACGGAACCATTAGCTTCGGGGTGATAGTCGCATTTATGATATATATCCGCCTGTTCACCCAACCCCTGTCTCAAATCGCACAGGCCTTTCAAAACCTGCAAAGAACTGCTGCTGCCAGTGAGCGCGTATTCGAGTTCTTTGATGAAGAAGAACTGTCCGACGAGAGCCAAAAAGCAAAGCGGCTGGAAAACGTAAAAGGTGATGTAGAATTCCGCCATGTAAAGTTTGGGTATACACCGGATAAGACTATCATTCACGACTTCTCGGCTAAAATCAGGGCCGGACAGAAAGTGGCAATAGTGGGGCCCACCGGCGCGGGAAAAACCACAATGGTCAACCTGCTTATGCGCTTCTATGAGCTGGACAGCGGTGAAATCCTGTTGGATGACATACCCGAAAGCCAGGTCCGGCGTGAAAACGTGCATGAGCAGTTCGGTATGGTGTTGCAGGATACATGGCTTTTCGAGGGCACTATCAAGGAAAACATCATCTATTGCAAGCAAGGTGTGACAGACGGACAGGTAATTGCCGCGTGCAAGGCAGTGGGACTGCACCACTTTATCAAGACACTGCCGCACGGGTATGACACACCGTTGAATGATAAGGCCAACCTTTCACAGGGGCAAAAACAGCTTGTTACTATTGCCAGAGCCATGATTCAGAATGCGCCAATGCTGATTTTGGACGAGGCGACCAGCAGCGTGGATACCCGTACTGAACTGCTGATTCAGGAAGCAATGGATAAGCTGACCCAAGGCCGCACATCCTTTGTGATTGCCCACCGGCTTTCAACCATAAAAAACGCCGATTTGATTTTGGTAATGAAGGACGGGGATATCATCGAAAGCGGCAGCCATCTGGAACTGCTGGCGAAGGGCGGCTTCTATGCCGACCTTTACAACAGCCAGTTTGAACCTGCTGCATAAGCAGCCACAGCCGGCATGGCAAGATAATTTAGAAGAGAGTATTTTCTAACGAAGATACCCTCTTTTTTTGTCTTAAAGAATTGGGAAAACCAATGTCTTCATTCCGGTATTACACTTGATTAATCTTTATTTGTATAGTAGAATATTAGAAATTACTTAATTAATGATATGTAAACATTGACAAAAGCAATTTCAACATAAAAACAAAGAGAGGGGATAAGTTTATGGAAAAAAAAGCGAAACAGCTGGCAGAGCTTTTAAAAGTATTGGCAAATGAAAACCGTTTGATGATTTTGTGTGTGTTGATGAAAGAGCCCAAAACTGTCAGCAGGATCGCCGAGAAAGTTCCCAATATTACACAGTCGGCATTATCACAGCACCTGGCGCTCTTGAAAGCACATGGGATACTGGACTTTACTAAAAATGGCCAAAATATAACTTATTCAATCGCCGACCACAGGGTTGAGGAAATTATCCAAACGCTGAGAAAATATTATTGTGATGATTAGATAATAATTTTATTGTTTTAGTATAAACAAATAAAGGTATAGTACATTTGAAAGGTATATCAGTATGCAATATATTCTTTTGTTTTTAGAAGGCATTATTACATTCATATCTCCCTGCCTTTTGCCCATGCTGCCTATATACATATCGTATTTTGCAGCAAATGAAGTAAATGGAAGAAAAACACTCATGAATGCAATTGGATTTGTTTTGGGGTTTACCGTCGTCTTTATTACAATGGGTGCTTTTGCGGGGATTATTGGAAGAGTTATACGTGATTACACAACAATACTTAATGTTGTAACAGGACTAATTGTAATTGTATTTGGTCTGAATTTTTTAGGAGTTATAAAAATCGGATTTTTAAACCGTATAAGCAATAAAAATGCTGTTGTTAAAAATCTTGGATTTTTTTCATCCATGCTCTTTGGGCTTGTGTTTTCCATTAGCTGGACACCCTGTGTGGGGGCATTTCTGGGTTCTGCTCTGCTGATGGCATCTCTGGGAGGATCATCACTGCAAGGAATTTCCATGCTGCTTACCTTTTCATTAGGGCTGGGGATTCCATTTGTCGCAAGTGCTCTATTAATTGACCAGCTTAAAGGTGCATTCAATTTTATTAAGAGAAATTATAAAATCATCAATTTTATATCCGGCGGACTGCTCATCATTATCGGTATACTTATGGCAACCGGATACATGGGATATTTTCTTTCACTTTTAACTTTTTAGGGGGCATATTTATGAACAAGAAAACAAAAACAATCATCCTGATAGCAGCATTTGCCTTGTTTGTTGTCCTGGCTGCTTGTGTGTACAACATACTCAGCCAAAGGGTATCACCGCAAAATAATATTGACATTTCTCAAAAAAATGGTCAGGTGTCTCAAGACAACCAGGAGCAGGTAACAGAAAAAATGAAAGCACCTGATTTTACGGTTTTAGATGCGGCCGGAAATAATGTGAAACTGTCAGAATTATTCGGCAAACCAATTGTACTGAACTTTTGGGCAAGCTGGTGCCCTCCATGTAAAAGTGAAATGCCCGAATTCAATAAGGTATATGAGGAAGTTGGACAGGACATCACATTTATAATGATAGATCTTGTGGACGGGCAGCGTGAAACACAAGAAAAAGGTGCACAGTATGTAAAGGACGAGGATTTTTCGTTTCCTGTTTATTTTGACACCAAGCAGGATGCGGCCGATAAATACGGTATTGCGTCCATACCTACAACAATCTTTATTGATAAGGACGGCTATATTGTGACAGGGGTTCAAGGGGGTATTGATGAAAAAACCTTACAAAAAGGAATTGATTTAATAAGGTGAATTTAAGCACCTTCTGGATGAACCACATGATAAAGAATTATACAATGAAGCATTGACATTTATGAGGAACATGAACAATGCGGAACATCTGCCCTGGGATGCATTTAATTTGAGAAAGAAGCTTTCTAAGATTTCGATATTCAAATCCTAAGCATGGAGAACAAATTTTAATTTATAAAGAGAAATGATAAGCAGGGGTGGGAAATCTCCGTTCCTGCTTCAAAAGGCTGCAGTAAACTAATAATCGATTTAGTTTACTGCAGCCTTTTGCATGTAAAGCGTAATATTTTATAACATATTACTGAATTTTATCGTATTTATCTTTTGTGCTTAATCCTATACAATTTTCACATAAGGGAAAACCTTTATATAAAGTTACAACTTGCGCATGTTATAACTATCAGGAAGAAATATATAATAACAGGAGGATGACCATGAAAAATTTTAGTAAAAAGGCATTTGCATTGGCCGTGACAGCTGTTTTAACAGTTAGTATGGCTGCATGCGGAAGCAAGGATTCATCTGATAATACATCTTCTAGTCAGACTGCAAATTCGACAGCAGCCGTAAGTACTGCTGATACTGCTCAAAAGAAGGTTTCACTGGTACTGTCGACAAACTGGGGTGAAGGGGACTCAAAATACAATTATTTTTATCCTAAATTCCAGGAATTCCAGAATGCGAACAAGGACTCTATGGATATATCCTTTGAAACATACAGCACTGAGGATTACAAGACAAAAATAAAGACTCAGATTTCATCTGGAAATTTACCCGATGCGTTTACCTACTGGGGTGGAGCCATGATGAATGTTATGGTTGAAGCAGGTCTGCTTTTGGATATTGATGAATATTTTAAAGCCAGTCAAACTGTGAAGAGAGAAAATTTTGAACCTTCTTCCTTTAGCTACTATACGGCTGCAGATGGAAAGACTTACGGTGTTCCTCTTGAATCAACCCGCGGAGTTTTCCTTGTAAATACTGAAATATTTAAACAAAATGGTCTCACAGTACCTAAAACATATGATGAATTAAAACAGGTATCAAAAGTACTTAATGATAAAGGAATTATTCCCATAGCAATGGCAAGCAGCGGTGGAACACCGTCCGAGTTCTTCTTCAGTGAATTGTACAATCAATACAATGGTGCGGCAGATGAACTTAAAAACCTCACTGCATCAAGAAAATTCAATACTGCCAATGCTGTAAAAGTAGCTGCAAACATACAGGATATGATCAATAATAAAATGTTCCCCAAGGACACTGTGGCAAACGGCGGCTGGGCAGCATGCCTGCAGCTGTATACAGATAAAAAGGCAGCTATGACATATACTTATCCATGGATGTTTGAGTCCATTCCTGAAGAAATACAAAAGATCAGCGAAGTTGTTCCGATTCCCAAACTCCCTGATGCAGATATAGATCCTGCTGCAATTATGTCAGGTTTCACAGTTTATGGTTTTGAGATAAATAAGGCAACCTTTAATGATCCTGAAAAACATGATGCAATGATAAAACTTTGTGATTTTCTCGCATCGGATGAGCTTTCAGTCAACCTTTCAAAAAGCGGTATGATTCCTGCCAAGAAGGTCAATGTGGATATGAACGGTCAAAAAGTGATCTATCAGAAGATGATGGCTTATGCAGCTGACAAGAAATTGATACAGGTTCATTTCTCAACCATGCCAAGTCTTGACGCCCTCAACATGTTCGACAGCAGCCTGGATGAATTGTTTATCAAGGCTCTGGAACCACAGGCTTTTGTTGACAAAATACAAGCAGTTCTGGATAAAAACAGTAAATAGGTTAAGGTTTATTTACTGTATAGAATGAAAATGTAAAGGCTGTCTCAAAATAAAATATTGAGATGGCCTTCTTTTCAGAAAGGGACTCTAATGAAAAATAAAATTAATAAACTAACCTTACCGGTTTTGTTTCTGGCTCCTGTATTTCTGATCTATACAACGTTTCTCTTTGTACCCATGCTTCAGACAAGCTACTACAGTCTTACCCAATGGAACGGAGTTTCAGAAAAAGTGTTTATCGGATTGGGAAATTATAAAGAGCTGCTCAAAAATAACGATTATTGGATAACTTTTTTTAACACCCTTAAATTAACAGCTGTCTCATTAATAGTTCAGATTTCCTTTGGACTGCTGCTGGCATATCTACTTTATACAATAACCAGGGGAATGAAAATTTTCAGAACAGTATTTTTCCTGCCTGTCGTTATCGCTCCTGTGGCCATCGGATTAATGTTTTCACTATTTTATAACAGCGAGATCGGGATTTTTAACAAAATTCTTTCTGCAGTTGGTTTGGACATGATTCAAACCAACTGGCTGTCAAACCCGAAAACTTTGCTGTATGCTGTAATGGCACCTCAGGTGTGGCAGTATATAGGCTTATATGTTACTATTTTTTTAGGAGCCCTGCAGTCAATCCCGGAAGATTTGATAGAAAGCGCCCAGATTGATGGAGCAGGAGAAGTCAAAACATTCTTTCATGTTGTTCTGCCTCAGTTATCTGTTTTCCTTAACATATGCATAGTTTTATGCGTCACAGGTTCACTTAAAGCCTTTGACCATTCCTATATCATGACGAACGGCGGTCCCGGGGTACGTTCGGCATATCTGGGAGTATTCATGTATAAAACAGCCTTCGGCAATTCCGATTTCGGAATGGGAAGTGCCATAACAATAACAATTATTCTAATTTCTTTGACTATAACATTATTATTTAACAGGTTCGCTGCATCCGGGAGTGAAAATTAGGAGGTACAGATGCGTAATTTTTTTGATAAGCCGCTGAAATACAAGATTCAAGGAACAGTAAAGTATATTTTTCTCCTTTTAGTGTCGGTCATTTCTCTGTATCCTTTCGTTTGGGTATTGATTACGTCATTGAAGGATAATAATGATATCTATGGTAATTCCTTTGGGCTTCCGCGCATATTCAGATGGGAGAATTACTCCGAGGCCTGGAAGAGTGCCAATGCAGGAAGATCATTTTTTAACAGCTTATTTGTATGTATGATAGCTTTGGTAATTCTGGCGGTAATTACATCCATGGGAAGCTATATATTGACCAGAGTGGCTAAAAGTAAGCTGTTATCCACATATTTTTCTCTGGGACTTATGATACCCATACATGCTTTATTGATTCCATCGGTATTAATCTTTAAATATTTAAAGCTAACAGATAATTTATTTAGTCTTATTCTGGTATATACCGCAGTAAATATTTCCTTCAGCATGTTTATAATGAACGGATTTCTGAAAAGCATTCCAAAAGAGATTGACGAAGCGGCAACTATTGACGGCTGCGGAAAAGCAAGGGTTTTCTTTCAGATATTATTACCCATAGCAAAACCGGGCCTGGCCACAGTAGCAACATTAGCTTTCCTGAATTGCTGGAATGACCTTTTGCTGGGCCTGGTAGTAATCTCAACACCCGCTAAACGGACATTATCCGTTGCAATATCGGTTTTAAAAGGATCATACCTGACTCAATACGGCTTGCTCTGCGCCGGTTTTGCAATATCAATTGCACCCGTAGTCATTATGTATCTGCTGTTCCAAAAGCAGGTAATAGCAGGTATGACAGCAGGAGCAGTCAAAGGATAAACTCGGCACGAGGCGGTACAGATAAAAATATGAGTTATGTAAAAATTATTTTATTTAATATTACAATTATTGACGCAGGTTATAAAGCTGATAGGCAACTGGCTTGCGGGGGAGGACTGGATGATAAAATTTACCGAAACCGGGGTTATGATTCATGGCATTGAAAAACCATTATACAGCGGTTCAATACACTATTGGAGAAGTGACAGGGAAAAATGGGATACCATTTTGGAACATATATGCAATATGGGCTTTGAAATCATTGAAACCTATATTCCATGGTCTGTTCATGAGTATGAAGAAGGAAAATTTGATTTTGGTGAAATAGAAAGTAACAAGGACTTGGATGGGTTCTTAAGTTTATGTGAAGAAAAGGGACTCCATGTTATAGTTCGTCCAGGGCCGCATATAAACGCCGAAATGACCTTTTTCGGATATCCTGAATGGATACTTATGGATGAGGATATCCAGGCAAGAACCCCATGGGGCTCAACTGTAGTATATCCATATGCAGCAAAGCAGTTTCCCATACCCTCCTATTCAAGTGAAAAATTATATGAAAAGACAGAAATTTATTTTAAAAAGCTGGCACCTGTTTTAAAGAAACATATTCATGAAAAGGGATGTATAATTTTAATCCAGGCTGATAATGAAACCTGCAACTTTTTTAGAGACAGGCCTTATATCATGGATTATTCATCTGCCTCAACCGATTTGTATCACAGGTTTCTGACAGAAAAGTACAATAGTATAAGTGAATTAAACCAGGTATACCGCAGTACATATGATGATTTCGTGGAAATTAAAGCTCCGTGGGGGTTTAAGGGAACGGTCAGGGAGGATTTGCCCCATTACTTTGATTGGGTTGAATATAAGGAATATCAGATACTTGATACCTTGAAAAGGATAATTGCAATATTGGAAAAATTAGAGCTGGGCATTCCTGTTTTCCATAATTGTGCTTATCAGGATTACACTCCGATTTCGGTCCAGCGGGCCGAAATGATTAATAAACTGGAGGTCGCAGGCATTGATGCATATCCTGAACCCGGTGATACTGCCATGCTTCGCAGGCGAATACGATATTTGGCGGGCAGCAGCAGACTTCCTTTTGTACCTGAATTCGGATCGGGTTCATGGTTTGACAGAGAAGTACTCCTTACGGCGGAAGAAGAGGAATTCGGCTATTTATATTCCATAATGAACGGTCTGAAGGCTGTTAACTTTTATATGCTGGTGGAGCGTGACCGTTGGAGCGGCTGCCCTGTCACAAATGACGGACGGAAACGGTTGAATTATTATAATATGTTCAGTGATATGGTAAAAATGATGAAAGAGCACAATCTGCATCAATATAAGAGAAAACCGAAAATTCTTATTATGAGGAATTATGATATGGGCAGATTCAGAGCGTTGTATTCCATTATGGATTTAAATACACTATCATCAAACTGCTTTATAAACGGTTTGGATATTCCCCATGAACTATTTATTCCAGAGGTAGATTTACAGTTGAACCTGGATTATACACCGGGAAATTACAGTGATGAAAAATGGGTGGAGCAGATTTCCGGAATTTTGGACTCAAAGCACTATGACTACAATTATTCGGATCACTATCTGCCTGCAGAAAAGTGGACAGAGTACGATGTCATTATTGCTTCTTCATATGATTTTATGGATAAAAAGGTTCAGGAGCAGCTTTTACAATTTTCTCAAACAAAGGACAAGCGCTTAATACTTGGGCCATATACTCCATATTTGGACCGTGATTTCAACAACTGCAGCCTTCTGGAGGAAGAAATCAAGAAGCATTCCAACGGGCAGATAATTCCTTTAAAGGATCCGGAAGCTTTTGATATAAGTATGATAAATACGAAAAGCCTTGTAAATAACATTGTTTCATGCGAAAACCCCAATATAGAAGTTTCTGTCCATAAAAACCATGTTAATCCTAAAATCCAGCTGCTTTATA
This sequence comes from Ruminiclostridium cellobioparum subsp. termitidis CT1112, assembly GCF_000350485.1. GTDB lineage: Bacteria > Bacillota > Clostridia > Acetivibrionales > DSM-1351 > Ruminiclostridium > Ruminiclostridium termitidis. Next base: position 25,506 of record NZ_AORV01000018.1, on the reverse strand, counting down.
TAGCAAATAAAGCAGTTGAAGAACAAACAGCACTGTTGGAGTTCAAAGGTGTCTGCATATTTTCGGCCGTGTGGAGGAGCAGCGGTTCGGCAAAGGATAGCAGCCTTGTGATTGATATACCCGCACATACTGTTCAGATCTGGAAGGTAGAAATGGAGGAAGCAGCAAATGATTGACGGCAGAATCAAAATAGAGTTTTTAAAACCTGAAATATGGACAAACCTTGGAACTGTTCTTGCTCCACTTATAAATACAGGAAAGATACTTCATATCCTGGATCAGGGATCAGGAGTATATAAAGCTCAGACCTCAGACCATCAGAACTTTTCACTGGAAGCATATGTCAAAGGACAGGTACTCAGCATAGATGATATTTTTGTCGAATTTTCTGATATAATAGAAATCAGAGTTTACACTCCTGAGGGGCTGATAAGCTACTACGGTGAAATACAGAAAGCTACTGTTTATAAGCAGGATATAGATGATTACTTTATTGGTCTTTACCATGCTCAGGAGAACGGAGCCGGAATAAAGATATACAAAAGAAACAGCCAGACAATGAGATGTTATATGGAAAGGCTCAAAGCCTGTCTTAAAGGTGAAATTGATAATGCTGTGGTTTTTATATGGCTGACAGACAATGACAAATTGTATTTCAACTGTATTTTAGAGTTTATGAAAGGAAAATTAACACGCCTGTCTACTTCGGACAGGTACCCTGATGCTGATGAGGATTATGAATCGATTTATGGGATGATAAAGAAAGAATACAGCTGCAAGATTATTCCTGTCAGGATGGAGCTTAAAGACTATTTGCAAAAGGCAAAAGAGATCTGGCTGATGAGCCTGTGAATTATGAAAAAGTACCAAGTGTAAAGCCATTTATACAAAATAATGAATATGGTAATTGTTGTGAGACAATGGAGGGAAGATAATGCGGAATAGAAAGGCATATAACGGCAACAGCGGAAATGATGTGGTAATCAGAAGCCGTACTTCTCTTCGTTTCCGCTTTACTCTGGCTATGATTTTCATGGCGCTTATTCCCGGGATACTTTTATCTTTAATCTATTTCGGAAACATTAACAATTTCTACAGAGATAGAATTGAAATATATCAGGTAAATACTCTTAACATGATGAAATCGCACATAGAGGATACCATCAACAAAGGAAGAACTGTATCGGAACAGGTATTGGGACTGGCCGTCAGTTCTTCCATGTTTAATAATTATAACGAGATGAATTCTTATGAGAAGCTGATTTTACTCCGGAATGTGAATTCATTATTATCCAATATACGTGTATCTAATGATTCAGTAGACAATATTTATATGGTTACCTTTGACGGCAATTACTACACCTCAAATAAAGAGTGGAATAAGGAAGAATTTCTGAAAAGTGACTGGACTGAGGATGATGAAAAGCGGCAGGCGGGAGGGACGGTAACAATACCAACTCATACGGCAGCCTACAAATATTTGAGTGCAGGTTCAAATCCTCCGCTTGTTGCCAGCTTTGTGACCTATTTAAATAAATATAACGGAAACAGTGTTATACGGCTGATTCAGATCGACGTAAGTTATCAGAAGATAAAAGACGCAATGGATTTTATGGAAGTGACAGATAAAGATATGGTCTTTATTGTAGATAATGACGGTAAAGTCATATATGCCCCCGATAAACAGCAGGCAGGGAAATCTGCTGAACAGATATCAATTGCCGATAAGTCACTGGATACCATTTTGCAAAAAGCCGGTAATCATGATAAGGTAAATATAGATAGCATGACCATAAGAAGGTGTGCAATAAAAGGCAGCAACTGGAATATTATACAGATAAACAGTGATCAGATGCTCAGGCAGGAGCTGGCTAAATTCAGAGACATTTGGGTGACAATAGCTGTTATATGTATGCTGGCAGCAGGAGTTATTGCTTTAAGCCTGTCTTTAAGTATTACCAAGCCAATTACAAGTATTATAAGGAATATGAAAAAGGTAAGCAGGGGTGACTTTAATATTAAAGTTGATACTGTAGCCGATAAAGATCTTTCAGAACTTGTTGATAGTTTCAATATCATGATTTCTGAAGTGGATAAACTGATGAAGGAAAATATCCATAAAGAGCGGGAAAGAATGACTATGGAGCATATAGCTTTAAATTCCCAGATCAATTCTCATTTTCTGTATAATACTCTAAACGCCGTAAAGTGGATGGCTGTGAGGATAGGTGCCGAAGATATAGCAAAAATGGTTGTATCCCTGGTTAATATGCTGGAATACAGCTGCAGGCAAGTTGATACACTGGTACCAATTCCTCAGGAAATTCAGTTTATTAAAGATTATGTGTATATTCAGGAAGTCAGATATAATAATTCAGTTCATATTGATTATTTTATGGATAAGGAACTGGACGATTTTATGATTTTGAAAATACTATTGCAGCCCATTGTGGAAAATGTAATTCTTCACGGCTTTGGAGATGGCAGCAGTGATAACCGCATTACCATACGAGGTCAATTGTATGAGGACTTCATAAGAATTCAGATCAGAGATAACGGAAAAGGTTTTAATTTCATGGGCTTTGACAAGCTGACAGGTATAGGACTCCATAACATACAAGATAGAATCAGACTGAATTATGGCGATAAATATAAACTTACGCTGGAAAGTGAAATAGGGGAAGGAACCTGTGTTACTGTGACAATTCCTATAATAAAAAGGCAGGAGGTATCTGATGCAGAAAATATTGATAGTAGATGATGAGGCATTTGCCAGAACAGCTATAGAAGACAGTATTAAAGCAGCAGATAATACAATTCAGGTATTTACCGCTTCAAACGGTGATGAGGCGTTGAAGGTTTTGTCAGCAGAAGATATTGATATCATTATGACCGATATTAAAATGCCTGGTATGAGCGGTATGGAATTGCTGACTGAAATAAGAAGGTTGAAAATTGAAACAGAAGTAATAATTTTAAGCAGCTATAATGAGTTCGATTTAGTAAGGCAGGCTCTTCAGCTTGGTGCTTTTGATTATCTTTTCAAACCTGCTATGCTGCCAAATGATATTCTGGAGGTAGTAAAAAAAGCTTTTGTCCGTCAAAAGGACAGAATATCAAAGTCAAAGTCCGTAACTAACAAAATTGAGGGACATAACCATCCGCAGGACAGGGGAACATTCTTTTTTGAACTGCTGAATGGCTCCGGGATTGAACAAGACCGGTATCTTCAGGGATTGGAAAGGTTCAATTTGAATGGAAATATAAACAAAATAGTTGTTTCGGTGTTTAAATTGAATTTTTACCAGGAGAGCTTAGTCGAAAAATTTGAGAACAATATAAATCTTTTAAAAGCAGCTGTTTGTGAAGCTGCTAATGATATTTTGGGACAAGGAGCAATTCATCAATTTATAAGCAGTAATTTTTATGAATATATACTTGTTTCCTGGGATGGGGAAAATCTCACTAATAAGGAATTCACTGATAATGTTGAGAAAAAAATCCATCTGATTATAGAATTTATGAATACTAATTTTAAACTGGATTTTTCTATAGGAATAAGTAATGTGTCCACTACTTTTACCGATTTATCAAAATTATATCTGGAGGCTACTTTTGAAGCATCCAAAGGAAGTTTGGGAAGCGGGAACATATCGTATGCCTGGGAATTTAAAGGTAATATTTCTTTAAATAAGGAAATGAAAATTGCACTGGATTATATAAAGAATAAATTGGGAGATAAAAACCTGTCACTCCAGATGGTAGCCGACCATGTAGGTTTAAGCAGGAATTACTTTTGTAAAATTTTTAAACAAACCATGGGTGTTAATTTTATTGAATATATAACCAGACTCCGTGTAGAAAAGGCCCGGAATCTTTATATAAATACAGATATGAAGATATATGAAATAGCCGAAAAAGTGGGATATTCGGATTGGCATTATCTTTACAGTGTTTATAAAAAACTTTTTGGACATTCAATGTCACAGGAAAAACCGGGATTTCGGTAGAAAAGGTATTGTTAAAAAAATTAATCTTCTCTCATTCAAGTGACTGTTCCTCCGGATTTATCCAATATTGATCGGAGAGACTCAAGCCAAAACATTTCGCAAGGAGCTGCTAGCCAATCCAATAGAATATTGAAAAAATAAATGATAGTTTAACGATAACTATTTTTGTTTAGGCAGGTAGATGTGGAAAATACTGCCTTTGCCCTTAATGCTATCCACATTTATATGTCCAGAGTGTTGTTTAACAATCCATTCTGCAATAGACAGGCCAAGGCCGACACTGCCATCTTTTCTTGAACGCGATTTATCAACTCTGTAAAATCTTTGGAATATTTTACCTGAATGCTCTTCGGAGATGCCCTCTCCGCTGTCTGTAACACAAATTTCTACAGAGTCGCCAATGTCTTTTAGTGTCATTCCTACTGTTCCACCGGAAGGTGTATATTTAATACCATTATCAACGAGAATTACGGCTAACTGCTTGATTTTCGCTTCATCTCCGTAAAATTCGATGGGGTTTCCGTTAAAAGCCTGCAAATATATGCCTTTTTGCATAGCAACAGCTTCAAAAGGTATATAAGCTTCAAGAAGTGCCGTATGAAGAGGAAAACTTTGAAGCTCAAGAGTATCCTGATCAGAGTCCGCTCTGGCAAGAAGCAACAGGTCGGATACAAGCTTTGTCATACGCTTGTTTTCCGTTTGAATGTTTTCAAGCCATTTTATCTGGCTGGCAATTGTTTTTTCCTTTCTGTTGGAAAGGAGATCAATGGTTGTTTCTATGACAGATAATGGGGTGCGGAGTTCGTGGGAAGCATCAGCTACGAAGGCCTTTTGCCTGTTCCATGCTTCTTTTATTGGAATGAGTGATCTGTTAGCCATATACAAACTTGCGAAAAAAACAAGAACAAGACCACCTAAGCCTGCAAGCATAAGCACAATGAGCAGTTCACCAAGCATTTCATGTTCCGCATGCGTATTCACAAAGGCAATAAAGGTTTCATTGCTGCCAACTGAGCTTTTAAAAAATTGATAAGTTTCTTCATCAATGTCAACAACACCGTTGCTCCTTTTAGCTGCAAAGGCTTCGGAGATCATTTCAGATAGATGTGGGCTGTTTTGCAAATTCAAATTGGTGGATGTAGTTATGATCTTACCAGAAGAATCCAACCTTATATAAAAGTAACGGTATTGATGCTCTTCATGCTTATCATAGCCGTTTTTTTCCGGGAGATTGCTCACTCCTGCATTGGAAGCAATCAGATTGACCAATTGCTCTGTCTGATCATTCACTATTTTATTCATTACCAAAAATATACTTAAAACAAATACGATGAAAATAACACTTACGACAATAACGTTCGTAAGTGTAAGTCTAAACCGGAGTTTATTGAACATTTCAATCCTCCTTCAGGCAATAGCCAACGTTTCTAATGGTTTCAATCTGAATACCACACGCTTCGGGATTCAATTTTTTACGGAGATAATGAATATATATTTCAATATTGTTCATTTCCACATCGGAGGACATCCCCCATACTTTGTCTAAAATGTGCTCTTTCGATATAACCTGGCCCTTTTTTCTCATAAAAAGCTCCAGTAACTGTGCTTCCTTATAGGTTAGCCTTATTACGCCATTTCTGTTTGAAGCCTCGCAACGGTATATATCAAGTGAAAGGGACCCGGCTTTGAGTATATCTGGCTGGAGCTGTTCCGGCTGTCTTCTTGATAGTGCGCGGATACGCGCGAGAAGCTCCTTGGTTGAAAAGGGCTTTATAAGATAATCGTCAGCACCGGTATCAAGTCCTTCAACCTTATCTTCAATGGTGTCTTTTGCGGTTAACAGCAGTACCGGAGTTTTTATATTCTTGCTTCGTAATTCTTTTAAAACCTGTAAGCCATCTTTAAGTGGAAGCATCCTGTCAAGTATGATTACATCATGAATTCCGGTTTCAGCCAAATCCTGCCCATTTTCTCCGTCATATGCCGTATCCACGGAGTAGCTGTTATCTTCAAATATATTAATGAGAGCATCGGATAGTCTCTGGTCATCCTCAATTAATAAGAGTCTCATAAAAATACCTCCATATCGTTTATCATACCAAATTTGCCTTTAAATTACCTTAAGTAATTACTTAATAATCACTTAAGGTGTTTCAAAGGTTGATTCTGTAAAATAAGGATAGGACAGAAAATAAAATTGAAAGGGATGATAAAATGAAGGTTTTGGAAAAACTCAAAACAATCAAGCTATCCACCACAACGGGCAAGACTGCCATTTCAGACCTCGAAAAAAGTATATATACGCAGCTTACGCCTTAGCAGTATTATGCACTGCTGAATGGTACCAGCAATGAGACGAATATAAAGGACAAGGAAGGGTACGGAAGGCACAGAGACGAATCAGAAGGCAGATTTGAGCGTAGCGGGGGAGAAGATGACGAACGCGGGATGTCTAGCATGATAAAGGATGTAGTACTTAAAATGTTGAATGACATAAGTTCCAAATAACTGGTCAAGGTTTTCCGGTGCTTTGTTAAAGTGAATATTTAAGGACAAAGCACCGAAAGACCTTTGGTATTGTCATTCATGGGAGGTCTTGCCATGGAAGAATTAAAAAGCAAAATTTTAAATAAGGATGTGCAGTTGACATTCTTTTTTAATATAAAGCTTAAATGCAAGTTTTTAGATTAAATTTTTGCCTGTCTTAACCTATATAGGAAGCGCGGCAGCAACAGTCTCAATTTGCTTTCTGCTTATTGGGATTGGAAGCGCAAAGGTAAGGAATGCAGGAATTACGGCGTTGGTGTCACTTACTGTCAGCCATATCATCGTAGAAATAGTAAAGAGAAATGTCTGCCGAAAGCGTCCTAAAGACATGCTTGAAGAAATTAATGTTTTCAATGTGCCCATTGATTTATACTCCTTTCCATCGGGACATTCAACAGCTATATTTTCAATCGCTGTGACGGTATCCCTTTATATGCCGCTGCTGGCTTTTCTTGTTCTCCCAGCAGCCCTGATGGTTGGGCTATCCAGAGTTTACCTGGGAGTGCATTACCTGTCCGATGTAATTGCCGGTATGGTACTTGCAACTGCAACGTCGGTTTTATTTTACTGCATATGAGCGTAAGCGGTATTTATTTAAATAACAAATGATATGGAGTTTTTGTCATGATAAAAAATATATTGATTATATCTTCTGACTATACTGGTCATGGACATAAAAGCATAACCGAAGCTTTGTGCGAAAAATTTTCACAGTACGAAGACATCAATGTAAAAGTTATTGACGGATTTTCTCTTGGCGGGAAAGCCATGATACAGGTGGGGAAATCCTATGGACCAATCACTAGAAATGCTAAAGAACTGTGGAAGCTGATCTGGAAAATATCTTTGACCAAACCGCAGCTGATCGATGAAGCGGTAGAGATCATTATTAAAGATAACCTTTTAAATGTACTGGAACAGGTAAAGCCGGATTTGATTTTATCGGTACATCCAAATTTCAATGGTTCCGTGTTAAATATTATGGAGAAGTCTGGAATCCGGATACCTTTTGTTACACTGATTGCCGACTTGGTAAGTATAAGTCCTCATTGGACTAATCCAAAGGCAGATTGGATTATCAGCCCTACGTATGAAGCAAAAAACAAATGCGTATACTTTAAATTCCCGGAAGAAAAGGTTAAAATTCTGGGGTTCCCGGTGCGTTCCAGATTTTATAATCATCGGATAGGCTATCCGGATAAAGATGATAGATACAGACAGGATATACCCTTGAAGTGTTTAATCATGAGTGGCGGAGAGGGCTCGGGGAACATGAGTAAAATAGCTTCGATACTGCTGGAAAATTTCAACTGCACGGTAAAAATTGTGGCGGGCAGGAATAAGGCAGCAAAAAGGAAATTAGAGAATACCTTGTACGGAAAATTCGGACAAAAAGTAGAAATATACGGGTTTGTAAATAACATTCAAGAGTTGATGATGTCTTCTGATATAGCATTTACGAGAGGAAGTCCGAATGTTATCATGGAGGCTGTGTCCTGTAATGTCCCCCTGGTGATTACAGGAGCATTACCCGGACAGGAGCAGGGAAACCCTGAATTTGCTTCAAAATATAATTTGGGTGTGGTCTGTGAGGATCTGAAGAATTTACAGAAGACGATCAGTGAGTTGCTTTCTGACAATGCGCTTAAATTGAATCAGATAAAAAAGTCCCAAGAACAGTTTACCAATCCGGATACGGCAAAAAATATTGTAAATTTCATTTTGGGTCTGGATATTAAAATGGAGATTTAGATGGTAATTAATACGCAAAAAATAAGAATAGTTTATACCATATTTGTTTTTATTGTCCTTGCTGCCTTTGACAATATTGTCATCGGGCTTTTTCCGCCGCTTTTTTCACTGATCGCAAAAGATTTCAACGTTCATATTTCCTCTTTAGGGATCATATCGGCAGTGAATATTTTGGTTACTTCCTTATCTTCAGTCTATTGGGGGTACCTGGCAGGGAAAGGAAATCGTAAAAAATACATCATTATTGGAACGGTTATATGGGCCGCCTCTGTCTTCCTGACATCGGTTTGTAAAAATTACATACAGCTTTTTGTCCTGCAGGTTTTTACGGGGATTGGATTAGGCTGTATAGCATCAATCGGCTATAGTGTTCTGACGGATTATATTCCTCACAAATATAGAGGAATGCTTTTAAGCCTCTGGGGGATGGCACAGGGTTTTGGCGGAATTGCCGGAGCATTGATGGCATCCCTTATTGCGACCGCTTCAAGCTGGCGGACTCCCTTTGGAATTGTAAGTGTAATAGGCTTTTTTCTTTTGTTCCTGTATGTATTTATAAGAGAACCAAGCATGGGTGAATCGGAGCCGGAATTAAAAGAGTTCGTCAGAAATGGACAGGAATATAATTATAGAATTGAAATGAAGCATCTATACGGCATTGTTTCAAAGTCCAGTAACATATGGCTGCTGCAGCAGGGCTTTTTTATGAACATAACGACGGGTACATTGATATGGCTCCCTACCTTGTATATATCAAAAATTGAGCATTCAGGCTACAGTACACAGACGTCCATTGTTGCAGCAGGATATCTTTTTGCATTGCTTCAAATAGGAGGCTTGACCTCCTCCTATTTCGGGTATCTCGGAGATGTTTTCCAGCGCAAAACATATAAAGGAAGAGCGTACCTTACAGCGCTTGTCGTTTTCCTGGCTGCACCGATATATACGGCAATGTTCGCAATACCAATGAATCATCTGCGGCTGCCTGACGATAACAGTCCAATTTCTATTTTGCTATACTTATTGAAAGAGATAGTCCTAAACCCATGGACTATGCTGATGTTTATATTAGCTTTTCTCGCCACGGCAGCCCAGTCGGCCAATACTCCAAACTGGCTGGCGCTGATAACGGATGTAAATCTTCCGGAGCATAGGGCTACGGTTTTCAGCCTGGCAAATCTTATAGGCGGCATAGGAAGGACAATAGGCAATGTCGGGGTAGGAATTGTTCTCGCTTTCGTGTCCAATTTTACTAATGAACCCAACAGCTATATCATCACATTAACCCTGTTTCAGATATTTTTTGTTCCGGCTGCATTCTGCTATATCAAAATGGCCCGGTTAAATGTATATGATATTAAAAAAGTCAACCGAACATTGCGCAAAAGAGCCGGTACCGGATAACTTTTTTTGATCAGGAGCAAAGTTTTGGCCCCCTTTTTACTTTCTAATCCTGCTCTAATCTTTCTCTAATGGAATTCTAATCTTAATCCGGTAAGCTGAATCATATGGTTTTACGACCTGCATGAATTTCTTTACTTTGGCAGAATGTATTTATATATAAATGAGGAGAATGTTTCGATGGTTCCAACAACAATATTAATCGTTGAAGATGAAAAACAAATAGCAAGATTCCTGGAGCTTGAACTAAAGCACGAGGGCTATGCTGTTGAAATTGAATACGATGGCAGGGGGGGCCTCAGAAAAGCGGAAGAGAATGAGCCTGACCTGATTCTCCTGGACATTATGCTGCCAGGCATTAACGGTATGGAAGTATGCAGGAGAATCAGGCAATTTTCAGAGGTGCCTGTTATTATGCTCACAGCCAAAGATGAAACGACAGATAAAGTAATGGGACTGGATATAGGCGCCAATGACTATGTAACAAAACCCTTTGTGATTGAAGAACTCCTGGCACGGATCAGGGCCGTGCTGAGAAATAGAAATCAGTCCAAGCAACCGCAGAAAAGTCTTGCTGCAGGTGACTTAAGAATGGACCTGGCAAAGCGGCAAGTATTCAGAGGGGATGAAAGTATCGACCTCACAAAGAAGGAATATGATCTGCTGGAATACCTGCTCAGGAACAAGGGAATTGTTTTAACCCGTGATCAGATACTGGAAAACGTATGGGGGTATGACTATGCAGGAGATACCAATGTTGTCGATGTATATATCCGGTATTTAAGAAGTAAGATTGATGATGAACACGATACAAAGCTGATACAGACAGTACGTGGCGTAGGATATATTCTGAGGGAGGAAAAGGGATGAGAATGAACTTTTTCAAATTCACGAAAATATCCTGGAAGCTGACCCTTCTTTATGCATCCATATTTTCTCTGGTGTTGATCCTTTTAAGTGCTTCCGTACTCTACGGCATTAAATTCTATCTTGTGAACCAGTCCCTGCAAAAAGTCAAGAACATAAGCAATACAATAGCGGAAAGAATTGTGGGACCAACGGAGGAAAAAATGTCGTTGGAGGACCCTGAACTGATCGGAGAAGCCCGCACCGACGCCACAGTCAGCGTTAGAATAGCAAATCCCGAGGGTATCCTTGTAAATTCGGAGGACAGCTTTCATTTGAAGAAGATACCTTTCTCCTCATCACTTGATTCTGTGAGGAAAACAGAGTCGGATGAAATGCATTTAGCGATTGCAAACAGGCAGGTTTTAGCAGACGGTAAGACGAAAGCATATCTCCAGGTCGCGGTTAACATGGAAAATGAGTACATGTTTCTTAAAGTCTTATTCATTTTAATGGCATGTGCCGATGCGGTAGGCATTGCAATTTCCCTTCTTGCGGGTTATCTGATCAGTAGAAGAATGCTTTTACCCATTGACAGAATCACCAAGGCAGCCCAGAGCATAGGCATAAATAATCTGAGCCGCCGGATTGAGGTAAGTCAAGCCGATGATGAGTTATCAAGGCTCGCAGAAACCTTTAATGAGATGATTGACCGATTGAAACAGTCTTTTGACAAGCAAAACCAATTCGTTTCCGACGCTTCCCATGAGTTAAGGACACCTATATCTGTCATCCAGGGGTATATCGGTTTAATAGACCGTTGGGGTAAGGAAGATAAAAGTGTTCTCCAGGAGTCAATTGATGCAATAAAAAATGAAACGTCTGGGATGACGGATTTGATTGAAAAGCTTCTTTTTCTTGCCCGAGGAGACAGTGGAAATCAAAAGCTGCAAAAAATTCAATTTAGCCTAAATGAGCTGATGGAGGAAGTGTGTAAGGAAAGTCACCTTATTTCATCGATACATGATTTGCATTGTGATGTGGCCGGAGAGATTGCTCTTACAGCGGATAGAAAAATGATTAAACAAGCGCTGAGGGCACTCATTGACAACAGCTTTAAATTTACACCAACCGATGGGAAAATAACCGTTCACGCCGGGAGGGGAAATAATACCGTAAATATTGTCGTAGAAGATACCGGCATAGGTATTCCAGATGATGAGGTCAATAATATTTTCAACCGGTTTTACCGCGTTGACAAGGCGAGGTCGAAGGAATCCGGAGGGAGCGGACTGGGGTTGTCCATTGTAAAATGGATTGTGGATGCCCATGGAGGGAGCATCCGGGCTGAGAGCACGATAGGTGAAGGTACAGTCGTAGCCATTATGCTGCCCCAGACCACACTTTAGGAAAGGGAGTTATGATGTGAACATTAACAAAAGATTGGGTGAAATACTGTTTCATTTGATTTTTTTGCAAGAATAAACTAATAGTGGAAAAGGTCGTAGAAGATCCGAATCAGGTTATGATCCCTGACAAGGGAGATAAAGTATTGAGATCGTTGATATAAAAGAAGACCATTTTGTACAATGATATCGTATCTTCTAAAGTAAAATAGTGGATAGAAAGAGAGTGTGCGTATGAAAAGGATATTCTTAAAGACAGTAATTGGAATTGTAGTTCTGTGTATTTTGTTCTCTCTGCTTGCTTGTGTATCCGGAGCGGCATCTGCGCAGACTGCCATACCGAAAAGCATTATCAATACTTTCGGGAAAGATCCAACAACCGGACGCTGTTTTACTTGGAATACCTCAACAGCAGTAAAAAAAAGTGTTGTAGAATACTGCATCAAGGATGAATTCAAGGGTTTTGACAAAAGCAATATCAGCAGAGCGACAGCCAGGAGTTACGAAGTGAAAAACGACCTGGACAAGAGGATGATACATAAAGCTGAACTGAAAAATTTGAAATCCGGAACGGAATATGTATACCGTATTGGAGATACCGGCGGCTACTGCGAAAAAGGAACGTTCAAAACCGCAGAAAGCGATTTGAAGAGTTTTACTTTTATCAATATTACGGATACGCAAGGTGTAACGGTCGGGGACTATGCTAAATGGAAGAATATACTTGACAAAGCGCTGGAGAAGTTTCCAAGCACACGCTTTCTGGTACATACGGGAGATATAGTGGATAATGGAGACAAAACAAATCAGTGGGATAATTTTGCAAGTGCGGCAAAAAGCGAGCTGATGAATCTTCCCATCGCTCCGGTTGTTGGAAATCACGATGTCCTTAATAAAAACCGAACCAATTCGAATGCAAAGAACTTTACCGACAGGTTTAATCTGCCGGCAGAACAGAATACGGGTGCCCCTGCCGGTACGTTTTACTCCTTTGACTATGGTAATACACATATCGCTGTCATGAATACGGAATGCGGCAGTAAAAATTTCAAAAGCCAGGGGGATTGGCTTCGAAAAGATATGGCAAAATCGGACAAGCCGTGGAAGATTGTCGCCCTGCACAGGGGGCCTTACGGTGCCACCTATAACACTACAGACATCAGAAAGGCTTGGGTTCCTGTATTTGATGAGCTTGGCATCGACCTGGTTTTGCAGGGCCATGACCATAACTACGTACGCTCCTATCCTTTGAAAAAGGGAGCTGTGGTCAAGCCTGGAAAGGGTACGATATATATGGTGGGTAACAGCGGCGGTGTGAAATTCTATCCACAAAAATCACGTTCATGGCAGGAAGTGGGCCTGCAGCTGAAAACACAAATGTATCTTGCGGTTACAGTCTCCGATACCGAAATGGTAATCAATGCATATGACAGCAAAAATGCTTTAAAGGATTCGGTTACAATTAAAAAATAAGACTATGTTTAAGCTTCAGCAGCCTTTTCTGGCTAAAACTTTATTGCCATAATTACTGCGGATGGGATAGAACGCCTGCTACACATGAAAATAGTTCATAAGTAATACAGCTGATGTAACATTGGGTAAATATTTTAAAAAAATATCTGATAGGGTCAAAATTCGAACTAAAAAATCAAAACTAATGTCAGATACCAGCGGATATAAAGTAACTTGATGAAGAACAAGCTCCATTATGAAGTTTCAATGTTAACCTTAGATCGTATAAAAGGCCGGTTGTGATTACCCAACGCGGACTAATTTCCTAAAATAAACAAGATAGATCCCCCAAAAGTGCAAAGTTGGTTTTATAATTCAAGCAATGAAGGTGATCTCGTATACATCTCGTCACAATAAAAACAATATCATGTTATCTTCATATTATTTACTGTTAATTGGATATTAAATTCTGCTTATTGTTGATATTTACATTTTGTTGCCGTATAATTATATTTAGTTATAAGGGGGTTTTTGTAATGACAGATGATATTCTAAATCTTGAGCAAGCAATTGAATTTTTAGGGGTCAGTGAAAAAACGATTATTAAACTGCTCCGTGCAGAACACATTCCTGCCCGCAAAATTGGCCGGGAGTGGCGGTTCAGCAGGGAGGCCCTGCTTCGCTGGCTTGCTTCCGGAGATTCCATCAATTATATCAATCAGAATGATCGATATATGGTTTCCGAAGATGTACCCGGCACATCGTCCGCCTTGTTTGGCAAAATCAATGAAGCCTTGTCTACGCTAGGAGAGAATAACAATAATATCAAAACCTTATTGAGAGAGCTGGACAGGGATATCACCATCCCGCAGGAGGCCACACTTCGTATTAGTTATAAGCAGCAAAGAGAAGTTGAAAAACTGGAATTTAAAATCTTTTGGGATCTGCGCGAGGATTCCAAACTGGAAGCCAATCAAAAGACAAAATCCTCTTAATTAGCCGTTTAACCTGAAAAATTTGTGATTCATGGAGGGATGTCAATGTGGCTTCTATATGCTTTTGTCTCGGCGTTGTTAGCAGGAATGACAACTATTTTAGCGAAAATCGGGATTAAAAGTACCGATTCCAACCTGGCCACGGCACTCCGCACAATCGTTGTGCTTTTGTTTTCATGGCTGATGGTTTTCGTTGTAGGTTCACAGCATACCATCGGTATGATTTCTACCTGCAGCCTTATATTCCTGATTCTTTCAGGCGGCGCAACTGGTGCATCCTGGCTATGCTATTTTAAAGCTTTGCAGCTCGGAAATGTAAATAAGGTGACTCCCATTGACAAGAGCAGTACAATATTGACCATCCTTCTTGCGTTTTTATTTTTAGGGGAAATACCTACCATGTGGATGGGATTTGGAATCGTACTGCTTGCTGCCGGGACCTACCTTATGATACAAAGACGGGAATCGGAAGCCTTAAACGTCAAGAGCAAGTCATGGCTTTTCTATGCCGTTCTGTCTGCAGTCTTTGCCGCGTTGACCTCTATCCTTGGCAAGATCGGAATTCAGGGAATCGAATCAAATTTAGGGACGGCAATCCGTACGATTGTAGTATTGGTTATGTCTTGGGGAATCGTATTGTTTCAAAAAAAGTTTGTTCTCATAAGAGATATTGACAGGAAAAGCTGGATATTTATCATGCTCTCTGGCCTGGCAACGGGTCTCTCATGGCTTTGCTATTACCGTGCGCTACAGGAGGGAAAGGCCAGTCTGGTTGTACCCATTGATAAATTGAGTATCGTCGTTGCCATTGCTTTTTCCTATATATTTCTCAAAGAAAAGCTTACGAAAAAAGCCTTTGCCGGTGTGCTGCTGGTTGTATCCGGGACAATGCTATTACTGTTTTAGTAGATTTATTGTCATCCCGGAAAATATAACGGTTACGTATCAGCTATATAAGTAAAAATGGAATCCCGGAATACCAGTTAGGTTACAAATGGCCTATTGTGCCATTTATTCTTTTGATGCTTTGGTGGTTTACGCCTACCACAAAATTAAACGGGATAATTTGTCAATTTCAGTATCATCGACTATCACCTGAAGGCAAATAATTTGATATCAGATGGAAATATCACGCTGCTGTATTCGGGGCTATGGCTGTGGACGCCTTTATTGACGACAACCGCCTAAAAATTGTCGAAAAGCTTGGTGGTATTGGCCTTAACACAAAAGCGGGAACAGAAGCAATGGTGAAATTTCTGGAAGAATATTTCGGTGTTCAGGATAATACAAATCACCGGCTTGGTATGGAAAACGGGAAAATGACGGTTGAACCCAACTCCGTACTGAACATTGATGTTGTCATAGATTGCGCGGGAATCCCCATGTTCGTAGATGAATTCATGAAGCACGCGAAGCAGAAAGCCAGATTTTGCTGCATAGCGCTCCATAAGGGGGAGCTTCCCATCCGATTCCACGAGATTATGAGCACGCAGTGTTCAATTATGGGCTCCCGTGGGTATGAGCCGGAAGATATAAAGGAAGTCATCTCGAATCTGGCAAAGAAGAATACAAAAATTCCTGAAATCATTACGCATAAATTCCCGTTGGAAGATGCTGCAGAAGCGTTTGAAACCGCAACAAAGCCGGCCTGTGCCATTAAAGTTGTGTTGGATATGGAATAGGCCAACCGCAAAGCTATACTTTGCTTATATATTTCTGGCTCCATTCGACTATAGAGGTTAAAATCGGGCGCAAGGCCTGGCCCTTTTCCGTCAAAGAATATTCGACATGTGGAGGAATTTCATTGAATTGCGTCCTGCTTACATCCATTCTCATAGGAAAGTTTATAGGAAGTGCTGTAATATTTGTAAAGTTCGAATAATTTGGTTTATTTAAGACAAAAAGGCTACTCCAATTTTGCCAGAGCAAGGAGGCTTTTTGATGGGACCGTATTTAAACAGACAAACTATTCATTGCTTAAAATCAAGTTCTTTAATGATTTTAAGTGTAGTGGCCTAAATTTTCTAATCCTATTCTAATCTGATTTTAATTGGCTTTTAAGAAAAGCTTTATATGATTGTTTTGCTGCGGTATATGAAGATTTCATGATACAGCGGAATAATACGAGAGAAAATTTATATAATAGGAGATGGAAGAATGGAAGTAATCAAAACAAATGAGATGAAAAAGATGCAAAGTCCCTGAGGTAACCATTTTCTTCTGGATCATTAAAGTCTTATGTACCACGGTCGGTGAGACGGCATCGGATTTCCTGAACATCAATCTTTTTACCTTTGCGTTGGGTACGGCAACCGGAGACCTTATGGCAGAGAGCCTGGGCTTTGGTTACCTTGTTACAGGGATCTTAATTGCTGCAGTGATTGCCGTGGTGGCAGCTGCCTGGCGATTCAAGATGGACCCTATACTGGCATTCTGGCTTGTCTACATTATGACCCGGCCTCTGGGTGCCTCATTAGGGGATTACCTTTCACAACCATCGACGTATGGGGGGGTAGGATTAGGTGTAGCTGTCACAAGTGCAATATTTCTGTTAGCGATTATGGCGACAGTAATTTTCCTTGCTGTCATAAAGAAAGATTTGATCGCTAGAACACCAATAAAAGAAGAAACTGTTTCAAAACCATTTACTGTCAAATGGCAACTTGGAATCGTTGCGTTCTTACTGGTTATCCTGGTCGGAACAGGATTTTTATGGAGCCAAACTACGCTTCAAAATGAAGTCTCATCTCAAGGGGAGATGGCTGGTAATGTTACACAAACTGAACCATTAGGTGATTTGTCAAACTTTACGAAAATCGAGGAAGATACGCTAAGTCTGGTAGAGGCAGGCGATTTGTCTGGCGCTAAATCACGCGTTGATGAATTGGAAGTAGCCTGGGACAATGCTACGGCCCGTCTCAAATCAATGAATAAGGCAAAGTGGACTGAGATCGACAACACCATCGACGAAGTATTATCGCAACTACGCGCCAGACATCAGGATGCTCCAGCATGCAAAGCTGCTTTGAATGCATCATTAGCAGTACTTAAATGAATCATGCGACCGAAATTCAGGCTTCGGGAAAAGAAAATAAATTTGCTGCTGTCGATGAATAATTTTGTAGAAATTTCCCAGAGAACTGGATGAATACTAATAAAAATTAAGTTTTAAGTAACCCTTATAAATCTTATATGGAAAAATACTCATAAACCCGTAAGGAGGTTGGTTAATGAACATATTTCAAGCAGTTATTTACGGAATTTTGCAGGGAATCGCAGAATTTTTACCTATATCAAGTACCGCGCATTTAATATTAGCACCATGGCTATTTGGATGGCAAGATCCTGGTGTTGCATTTGATGTGGCATTACATCTGGGAACTGCAGCGGCCGTTATTTTATATTTCTTTAAAGATTGGCTGAATTTAATCGGTGCAGGTTTTACAAAGCCTAAAACGCAGGATGGAAAGCTGTTCTGGCTTTTGGTGCTGGCAACAATTCCGGGTGCTTTATTCGGTGTTTTGCTGGACAAATATATGGAGATGTTCAGGAATGCGGCATTGATCGGTATTATGCTGATTATCATGGGTATCCTGTTATATGTCGCAGATAAATATGGGAAAAAAGTAATTGATATTAAAGAGACAGGTACTAAACGAAGCTTACTTATAGGCCTTTCACAGGTTTTTGCAATAATTCCTGGAGTATCCCGTTCTGGTATCACTATGACTGTCGGACGTGCATTAGGTATGACCAGAGAGAGTATTGCCAGATTCACGTTTTTAATGTCAACTCCGATTATTCTGGGAGATGGTTTATATCATGCAAAGGATCTAATTCATACATCTATTGACAAGGTGCCATTTTTTACTGCCATGATAACAGCAGCAGTAGTTGGCATCATAGGCATTAAGTTCCTGCTTGAGTATCTAAAGAATAAAGGGCTTGGAATATTCACAGTCTATAGATTTATCCTTGGAGCTATGGTTATTGCTATTTCATTTTCGTATTAATTTTGGAACTTTTAGCGCAGTAGAAAGCTTATCTTGTGGAGGTGCTGTCATTAAGTTTTTTATAAGTAAATGAATCCCAGTGATTATATAATAAAGCAGAAAATAGTACAAAGAGACAATAATGTCTCCATATATGATAGTGTCAATGGACATTTATTAAGATACTATATTTTATATCTGAATGAAATTATAGAAAATTATTTTTGGTATTCATTATACCTCCAAAGTCAGTACTTATTTGTATTATAGATATTCTATAATGTTATAGAATATTAGATAAAGTTGATTTATAAAAAATGTATAATTATAAAAAAAGTCGCATTTGCGGCTTTTTTTAATTTATATATAATTTTCTATATTTGTTTGAATTTTTAACAATTTATATTAAATTATGGTAAAATACTACTTGTATAAATATTATGGCTATAATGGGAAGTTTGGTTAATGGATAATCGAGGAGCATAATTTATTATGGCAGAACAGTATGTAAAAAATCAACATTATATTGCACAGTGTTTATTAAAATTCTTTGCTAATTCAAAAGATCAAGTATTTGAGGCACTTGTAGAATCAGGCAAAGTATATTCAACAAATTATAAAAACTCAATGGTTGAAAGATTTACTTATGAGCATCCAGCGTTGGAAAGAAATATAGTTGAAAAGTATTTTCATAAAATTGAGAGTTATATTGGCGATGCTGTTCAAAGAATAATTGATACCATCGAAAAACATGAAATTGGCGAATGCCCATTTTCAGAAGTAAAAAAGGCATTATCGCAATATATGCGTGAGTTTATAATATTTTATTATAGAAGCGGCGCTTTACTTACCGAATTTGAATTTGAAAGAAAAATTAAAGCAGATAGAGTTTTTGTAATGTTGAAAAAAGTTATGAATTCTCCTTACATACGTGAATTAAGCAAGACAGTCATTAATTACTATAACTTTTCAGTAATTAAAAGTGAAAATAATGAGTTCATACTAAGTGACCAATATCTTGCATCAGTGGCTCTAGGGATTAAAAATAGATTTTTTAATATAAGTAATAGACATATAGGTCTACGGGATATGATGCTTTTAATTCCATTGTCTGGGAAGTATTATGCTGTGTTTTCAAATGGTTTTACCCCAAAGTACATATTAAGTAATAAAGTAAATATTCTAAACCAATTCCAAGTTGATGAGATAAACGAAGCTATAATTAATAACTCATATACTAAATGTATAAGTTATCGCCAAGATTCTTTACAACGTATTTTAATTAAATTTGAGTATAAATCTCCTTCTGCCACAATGGCAGGTGGAAACGGGATACATATGGGAACAACTTTAAAAAAAGAAGTATTCTTTTTCATAAGGGATAAAAAGGCGTGGAAGTTAATAACAGAAATTGCTCCTTATGAATGGGATAGATACAAAAATATTGGAAGAAATGATAGCTGCCCTTGTAAGAGTTCTAAAAAATATAAAAATTGTTGTTCGGATGCTCTATGTATTGCCATGAAAATAATTGCACCATTTGCTGCTAAACAACAGTTTCCTTTTGCTCAAATCGATAAAGCAAAAGATACTGTCTCCGTTGATACTGTAATTGAAATGCCTATTTATGAGTACTCAGGCATATAATTAAGTTTGGTATCTATAAGGCTAATAAACAGTTGCTGGGCTATTTAAATCATTATTTCCATTTTGGTGTTACAATTTCTATAAACAAGAGATATAAGTTACAGGATGCAATTAATAAAATTAAGAAAAAAGATGCTATAAAAGTTTAGATATACATTCTAGTCTGGCTAAAAATCGGATGTTCGCGTAGCTGAATGTTTTAGCAATAATGGGAAGGTAAATAGGCTTTTTTAAAAAAGGAGAATATTAATGTTTACTACAGAGAATTTTATTAGAGGATTACAAAATGCTTTTCATAACATACAGGTCATAGTGAATGAGAATAAATTGTTAATCTCAAGATTTGCAATGGATGGCGGATTTGCTCAAGGTCAAAACGAACTATTAGGAGAAATACCTCTTACAGAAATACAGGCTGTTGTCGATGATGTTACTAATGGAACCACTTTTAATGACTATATATTGTATAAAAAAGTGGGTTTTGAAGTGGCAATTAAAGCACAAGATCGTATGAAAATACCCTCATATAGATTTTTTGATCGAGACCAATTTTTGGTCTCAGAACATAATTACGAACTTCTTATTACCAAGGCAAGCTCTCAATACATAATTGCTTTAATGTGTTTTTCATCATCACACTCTGATATCAATTTGGATTTACCGCCATTGTATCGTACTATGATGCGAGATGGTATATTTAAGTCTCTCGAGGAGCTAAGCGATTTGTTTAGAATTATGACCGCAAAAATAGCTGCACCAGTAGAATGTTCATTATCTGAATTCAAAAGAATGCTTCAGTCATACTTGTTCAATATATCATATAACAGAAATATAGTATTTTCTGTCGTAGATTTATCTGAAAATCGACAACCTATGAGACGTAGTGTACGACGAGGAGGTCAACTTTTCCCATATAAATCATATAACGCAGAATTAGTCAAGTATTACTATCAAGGCGCCTCAACTGATATCCCATTTACCCAGTACTTGGCATTCTATCATGTTGCAGAGTTCTTTTTCCAAACAATTGCTGAACAAGAGGCGTTTCAGGAAATAGAGAGTTTTATAACTCGTCCATCGTTTTCGCCTTATAAAAAAGAAGATATTAGATTGTTTTATAATAAAATAAAAAAGAAGATGAGAGATCAAAGAGAAGATGGTGTTTGGGATGAAAAGACAGGCTTGCTACTTTGTTTGAAAAAGTTTATCCCTAATGTTGAAGTCTTGAAAAATGCTATCCATGCAATTGATTCATCGGCAATTGATTACTATAAAAATAATAATGTCTTATTTGCGGATGAAGGAAAGATAATCAATTTCGATGATATATCGGATGTGATTTACGTAGCTATTCGCAATAGGGTTTATTCTGTCAGAAATGCCATTGTTCATAGTAAGGAAGGAGAAAAATTACGATATGAACCTTTTAAGCACGATAAAGATCTTTCAAAAGAAATACCTTTGATACGTGCTATTGCAGAAGAGATAATTATTAACTCTGCAAAACCCATGGAGATTAAGTATGGTGAATAGAGTATTACTGATATTGAATCAATCATTTAAAGAAGATTGAATGAAAGAAAACAAGTGTAGGAATTACCAGTTTCCCATTAGGATAATAATGGGAGTGCGACAAGAAGCGGCTTCTTCTTGAAAGGTTAGTGCAGACAAGCGTCTGATGTTCCAGTAGTAGGAATATTCCCATCCGAAACTGCGTCAGGGGTAACCTTGGGGTGGGTTGCAGGAGGAAAAGCCCAACCGCTGCTTAGTATCCATAGTAGGCGGGGGCAAGGGAAAGGATGATATGGTCTATGATTAAGCATCGTCATTAGCAGCAATGGTTGGGATATAATTGCCGTTGTATTATAGAGAATTGTTCACCAGAAAGAGATATTAGCAAGAATAGACAGCTTGAATTCCTAAAAAATCAAGGAATTACAAATATTTATCAGAATGAAGTTTCAGATTAATTTAAAAGTACTTGATTTAGGTGAAATAATACCGAAGACTAACATAATATCAAACGAAAACTGGATTAATGCATTAAAAGTGTTTGAAGAAGATACCAAGTATGAAAAAATCTGTATTGGACATTTAATTTCTAAGACAAACCATCAATTAGATAATACAATTCCTTCCGGAAAACCCGTAAAATACACTAAAAAGCAGTTAAGTGAAGCCTTGAAACTTCGAGATCAATACACATTTCAAGAAATAGCTAACATTACTGGTATTAGTAGAATCACGCTATTGAGAGCAAGCAAAAAGATGCAATTATAGTGGTAAGTAGTTACATCTTTATACGTATAAGTAGACTAATTACGAATATTTATGCTTTTTCTATAACTTTTCAATTTTTAATAGTTATAGAAAATATGATACTATGCTAATTTACTGCGATAAGGGATAATCTATAACATTTTTTATTCAGATACCCCCCGACAGTCAGGCCTACCCAATTACGCGAAATAATAATTTCGCGTAATTGGAGGGGAGGTACATAGCATCCAACGGCTTTAAGTTCATAATTAAATTTTGGTAAAATACTACTTGTATACATATTATGTTTATTAGATGTATTTGAACTTCGGATAAGGATATTAATAGGCATTTTAAGTGTTTTTGATCAAATGAAGATTGTAAATCAACAATTACACCTCTGCTGCAAATTGGATTTTGCACGTTGGCTTTTACTTTGCTTTTTTCTTAATCAACTGCGTAGCAAGAATTGAGACTAACAAATATACCAACACCACAATAATCTCAAATACGAGACCAGAGTATGAACGAGGATACAGCATCATTGCTACATTCGCCAGTAGTCTAATAGGAAAATATGCTGCAAGCCAAAAGGCTATAACGTAGAATTTGTAGTAGTATTTCTTTGCACTCTCCGGCTCAGGTGCAATTTTACGATATCTATATCCAAATTCAAAGCCGACAACTGCAGCGATACTAAGCATCGTTCCAGCTAAAGAGAAAATGGCATTTTGAAGGACAAAGCAAGCAATCAACTGATGAAATAAAATCATAACATTTAGACCCGTTAGAAGAATAAATGCTGATTGTCGACTGGCTTCGGCCTTTGTTGTGATTTCGGTTTCTTTCACAACCGGCACATCACGGTCACTTTCATAATCATCATTCAACAGGTAATCAGTTGTAACACCAAAGAGCTTGCTTAACTGCAACACATTAGGTGTGTCAGGCTGTGCTGTCCCCATTTCCCAACGAGAAATTGCCTGTCTGGAAACATTCAGCTTCTCAGCCAAATCATCCTGTGACATTCCATACGTCTTTCTAATATTTAATATTTTATCTGCTAATTTCATATGAAATCCTCCTTTGATTTGATGATTTCATTGTAGTAGAAAACTCATTCTGATGCCACCACATCAACTTTACAATTACGCAACTTGACTTTACATTGCCCAAAACCGTGGAAATTCAATATATAAACACAGCGGCAAATTCTGATTTATTGTTATTTTTAATAAAATTCATTATATTAAAAAGTTACGAGCTAATCACCTATAAAAATTGGTATTTGTCTATCAGTTCAATCACTCCACATTGTTCCTGATTTCTCCACAAACTTCTCATAAGTCATCTTACCTAATGCAAATTCCATCATTTCCAGATACATTTTTTCGCATTTTGTATGCGGTCTATTAATGCAAATATCCAGCAATTCAATCTCATTTTTCACAGGACTTAACACCCAAGTCCGTAATGCCATATTGGTTTAGAAAAAGTGCACATTTCCATTTGTAGTGCTCCTTCTATATTATTTGTTCCTTTATTATTTTCTAGTTTCTCAAATTCTGCTGATATATTTAATATATATTCTTTCAGATCCGGTCTATTTAACCTAATATAAATTTTCTGCTCTTTACATTATCCGACAAATGTTTATCTGGATTATAACATTACTAATCTAAAACTAATCTAAAAAGTCATCAACATGAATAATGTACAAAACAGCTTTTTCATAGGATTTCTCCGGTAGAGCCACAGAATCTTTCTAAGCATCATAAACATTTGTAATCTTCTTATTTACAAAAAAATGATTTTAATAAATCAACATATTTTAAAGGGTACTTTAAACTCAATTCACCATGTTTCATTCCAGGCGCAGTATAAAGTACACTTCCCGGTATCTTATCATGCAATAGACGAGCGGATTTTTTCATAATTCCGACTTCATTCTCCCCTACAATAATCAAGACTTTTGTTTTTGTGTCTGCAATACATTCATTTAAGTTATAGTTACCATTGCTCAGTGTGATATTAATCAGCGATTGCCTTGATATTTTCAGACTGTCCTGATAATACTGTTCAAACATATCCAGAGGGACACATAGTGTTTTTGCCTGCATTCCGGCAAACCATTTTTTCTTAATCAGACCGTAAAAGAGCTTGTATACGGGTACAGTCAAAGCTGTCGTTCCCCTGATCGGATAAACCAATACGCTTTCGATAATTGCATAATCTGTAATTTTTTCCCTTTGAGATAGAACCTCTGTTACAATCTGTGCTCCAATTGACAATCCACCCATAGCAAACACCTGAGAATTGCAATTTGTATCAATATATTCTATGAGTTTCCTTGCGCAATCCTGAATGGATATGAATTCTTCATCACCATCCTCTCCATGACCGTCAATAATAGGCGTAATGATATGGAAATCAGATTGCAGCTGTTCTACAATACTGTTTAACGACCAGGAGGATAGTCCGCCCCCATGTAGCAAAATTATTGTGGGCATCTGTTTATTCGGAGTTTCTTTGAATATCATGGTGTATCCTTTCTGCTTCTTATCATTGCTATCAACACGTTTGTCCGGTTTAAACATCCCCTACAGGTTGCAGGGTATCTTCTGGAATATACAATAAATATTCAGAATCTCATTTTAATTATGAATAAAAAATATAATGTAACAGGTAATCCTATGATTACAGATAGTATTGTAATTGCAGTGTGCACTATTTTCTCATCTCGCAATATAAATAATGAAAACTTGTACCCTAAAATACCAATCCATCCACCCAAACAATTTAGAATTACATCATCAATGTCTGATGCTCCGATGCCTAAAAGCCCCTGGGTGATTTCAACAAATAAACTCACTATCAATATAAACAGCAGATTGGTTATTGCTCTTTTATCATTTTTGAATAAAGGCAAGTATATACCAAGGGGAATAAAAATAACGATATTGCCAGCCACATTAGCAAAAGCAAGTGCATTCGTAATTGCAGGGCTGCCAGATATATATTCCATTATACTATAAAATGGAATGAGATTGATCGACCTAAATAAAGTCCTTTCATTATTAAACAGCCCCAAAATCGAAATTCTTGATAAGAGCAATATTTTCATTAACAAGAGTATGTAGCAAATGAAAGCACCATACAAAAAGGCTGTTTTAATTCGTTCTCGTTTATTCATAATACC
>NZ_AORV01000017.1 GCF_000350485.1 Ruminiclostridium cellobioparum subsp. termitidis CT1112 | reverse complement strand
AATGTAAATACAGTATATTTTACGTAAAATTATTGATAATGTCTAAAGACCATGTGTTGCGCCAATATGAATAAATCTGGCAATATATGCTTAATGGAGAAGATCATATGAATCAATTTTGCAGTCAATGCCCGAGAAATTGCAATATGGAAAGAAAAACCTCTGCCGGCTATTGCGGAGTGCCTGAACAGCCAAAAGTGGCAAGGTCATTTTTGCATATGTGGGAAGAGCCTTGTATCAGCGGAACAAGAGGCTCAGGAACTATTTTTTTCTCAGGCTGCAACCTCAAATGTGTATACTGTCAGAATTACCGGATAAGCCAGGACAACTTTGGAAAAGTGATAACTGTCGAGAGACTTCAGGAAATAATTAAAGAGCTCATAAATATAGGTGCGCATAATATCAATTTGGTAAATCCGTCTCATTATACCGGCCCTATAAAGCAGGCCCTGATTTCATTAAAAGAAGCCAACGACCTTACGGTTCCCGTAGTATACAATTCCAATGGCTATGAAACGGTTGAGACACTGCAAACAATGGAAGGTCTGGTTGATGTTTATCTTCCGGATATGAAATATTCCACTGACGCTTCCTCTTTCAAATATTCCAGAGCTAAGGATTACCCTGAGGTCTGTAAAAAAGCTATTCTCGAAATGTTCAGGCAGGTAGAAAGCCCAATTCTGGACACTAACGGAATAATCCGAAAGGGTTTGATTATCAGACATCTCATTCTTCCCGGGCATGCAAAAGAAAGTATTAGCATACTGGATTGGATCAATGAGAACCTTCCCAAAAGTGTGTATGTATCTTTAATGAGCCAGTATACACCGTTTTATGCTGCCGAAAAACATCCTGAAATCAACAGACCCATTACCAGAAGAGAATATGGAAAGGTTGTTGATCACTTATATAAACTGGGGTTGGAGGAAGGCTACGTCCAGGAAAGGCAATCCTCTGACACGCAGTACATTCCTGATTTTAATCTTGAAGGAGTATAATATTT
The DNA here is from genome assembly GCF_000350485.1 of Ruminiclostridium cellobioparum subsp. termitidis CT1112. Classification (GTDB taxonomy): domain Bacteria; phylum Bacillota; class Clostridia; order Acetivibrionales; family DSM-1351; genus Ruminiclostridium; species Ruminiclostridium termitidis. The sequence goes on along the minus strand of NZ_AORV01000017.1, from coordinate 109,421 downwards.
AGACCTTTTTTGAAAAATATTTGAAAAATTACAAAATAAATGTTGCATTATGGATTAAATTGGTTTATAATTTACATTACTGACAGTCATTTACATGAAATCATTTTCCTGTAAATTCAAATCAAGAGTCTTCGAAAATTAATTTCAAAATTTTTTAGAATATGGGGATTTATAATTTTTTAAATTTAGTGTAATTATTAATTAAACTGAGCGGAGTAAATTTCTTGTTTTTCATATCTGTAATATTGCTAATAAGCTTAGTCAATATTTGTTCAAAGATTTCATTTCAGCTATTTTCTATGAGGAGCTATCATGCAGGACAATTTATTTTTTCAAAAATATAAATACATAAAATCCTTGGGTAAGGGTGGGTGTGGTGAGGTATACCTTGCAGAAAACAAAAACCTGAGAAATCACTGGGCTGTCAAAGAGATACCAAAGGACCGGAAAACTTCGGTTAGCGGCTACATTGAGCCCGAGATACTAAAACGTTTGAACCACCCGGCTCTGCCCAGAATATGCGATGTTTATGAAGATGAAGCTAAAATATACATAATCGAAGATTACATTGAAGGTGTATGTTTGCTTCAGGAACTTGAACGCAAAGGAAAGTTCGAAGAACATGAAATAATAGAGTTAGGGATTCAATTGTGCAGTGTCCTGGCTTACCTGCATGGGCAGAAGCCCTATCCAATAATATATGGAGATATGAAACCCCATAATATTATTCTTACGAAGGATGGTTTTGTGAAGCTGATAGACTTTGGGGTATCATCCTTTTTAAAAAATGATGATACCGATGCGGAGGCTGACAAAACACTGCCTGCCGAGACAATCTTTATCGGTACGAAGGGATATGCTGCTCCCGAACAGTATCTTGGAACTTATGTCAGCCCAGGTACAGATATATATTCACTTGGAATAACACTTATACAACTGATCTCAGATATAAACCCTCTGAACTCCATCCAATCTTATTACAATGATGAATATAAAGAATATATGTCACCCGGTCTGTTCCGGATATTGCATAAATGTATTCAGTCCAGTCCGGAGCTCAGATATCAAAGAGCAGACCAGTTGATGAAAGAATTACAGGATTTAAAACTTAATAATATTAATAAGCCGCCTGGTATTGTATATGATAAGCGAAGTACTTATCTTACCAGAATCTTTGCCTTTGCCGGCATGGGAGGTGCGGGAGTATCCACCATAACAGCAGCTGTGGCAGCGTTTATGGCAAAGGGCTCACAACCTGTATGTATTGTTGATTTAAGTGAGAACCATACACTGGAGAAAAGTCTGGCTGTGAGGGGCACCACTGATTCTGCCGAACCTGTAAAGATTACGGCAGACCTGTATTATCTCAATCTTGGAAATCTGAAATCCAAGTTAAAAACGTATCCTGATGATCATACTGATCCTTTAATCCTTTATAAACACTTCTCAAAGCTTCAGACTCAATTTTCCTCCATTTTTGTTGATGCTGAGCTTTCAATTCTCAAGTTTATTGAGCATTTCGTAAATCACATTTTTCTGGTATGCGATATGAATCCGTATAACATATCAGGGCTCGGAGCGCGGCTTGATGTCGAAGTAATGGCTTCAGACCTCATTTCAGGAGCATCTTTTATAATCAACAAATTCTATAAAGGAGAATTAAGTTCGTACGATCTTCTTCAAAGCATTTTTCAAAGCAAGGGTAATGAAGAACATTTACAAAAACTTATTTCTCTTTCAAGAAAATTTGAGGTTCCGTATGATCAGAGGATATACCTCGAATGGATGTACAGCGGCTTTGGAGAACCCTTGAAATTCGGGAGGTTGCTTTCGGACAGGCTGGAAAAAGCTATTTCCTGCATTGTCACAGAAATCATCCAACCTCCCGGGGCAAGGCCGCATATGAAATTAAAGCAATTAATAAAAAGCTGGAGGTAACCTCCTTTATTCGCCTTATAGCTGTAGAGGAGTGAACAAATTTCATTATTATTTTGTGTCCGCTATGCGGCTCAAAGCCATAACATGGCTTTGGAGGTTAGCTTGAAAGACTTCACTTGCGTTCGTCTTCCAAGCAAACCTGTGAATTTATGGCCGTGCGAAATATTCAAAGTATTTACCAATACTTTGAAAGCGCACATGGCCAATTAACCTCCTTTATTCGCCTTACAGCGGATGAGGGAGTAAAGAGATTTCATTGCAGTTTTGTGGCCGCTATTGCGGCTCATGGAGGTTAATATGGGAAAAAGAATTATTATTAAAACAACGCTGATATGTATCGGGGTATTTCTGATACTGAACTCAGTAACTTTGGCCTATATTTTTAAGAAATATCCCCTGGATACCGAGCAGTATGTGCCCGCTGTTATCGCAGCAGCGGACATTGATCCGGGGACGGTCATTGAGAGTAAACATGTAAGAACAAAGCAGATTCAGAAATCCGCTCTTAGTGAAGCAATGGAAACTGATATTGGGAATGTTATCGGTAAAAAGACTGTCGGGAGAATAGCAAAAAGTGACTACTTCAGAGGGTATGACCTGCTTGATAAAAATAATTGGTATGAGCAGGATGAGAGGATAATTATTCTTCCTGCCAGTGTTGAGGAAAGACTTGCAAATTTAATCCGAAAGGGTTCATACATTGATATCCGGTTAAAAAAGGATACAGGTCAGGTAATAGAAACAATTTTGAAAAAAGTTATGGTTACCGACATGCTTGATGAAAATGGGAACTCAATTGATTCTATAACAGGTATCAATTCAAGGACCGCTTACATGGAGCTTGTGCTTGGAGAGGATGAACGCCGTAAGGTGTACGCTGCAATAACAGAAGGTAAGCTGATATATGAATTGTACTGTAATGAGTCACAGCAGTAAAAGAATTCATGATAGTAGTAAAGAGATTTCATTACAGTTTTGTGGCCGCTAAGCGGCTCATGGAGGTTAGCTTGAAAGACTTCACTTGCGTTCGTCTTCCAGGCAAACCTGTGAACTTATGGCCGTGCGAAATATTCAAAGTATTTACCAATACTTTGAAAGCGCACATGGCCAATTAACCTCCTTTATTCGCCACATTGCGATAAAGGATAATTACTTGCATAACATTTTGTGGCCACGAATGTGGCTCATGGAGGTTAATATGGGGAAAATACTTGCAGTTTGGTCGGACTCCAAACAATCAGGCAAATCGGTAGTTACATATATGCTTGCAAATCAAATGTCCGGTAATAAAAAATTAAAGGTATTGGTCTGCTGTTTAAATTTAAGGCACAGTTCGCTGTATAGATTGTTTGGAATTGATTCATCGGACACCGGACTTGAAGACCTGATAAACTATAAATTTTTTGAAAATATGAAGGAAGAAATAATTCAAGGAATTATACCAAGGTACGGAGATATTTGCTTCCTTGGAAGTTATAAAATGACCAACAGCTATGCTGTTAAAAATGCTGAAAAATTTGCAGATTTGTTTGAGATGCTGAAAAATTTATTTGATTTAATAATCGTTGACACTGTTTCGGAAAGTGAGAATATCCTGTCTAAACTTGTGCTTCACCAGGCAGATATGATTTTAAAACTGTATTGTCAGGATATTGAGTGCATAAACGGATTGAAACCGTCAGAAAAGAAAGTTTCTGCAAATAAGGAAACAGTTCATTTGATATCCAAATACCGTAATATTTATCCAAAGGTATCTGATTTGAAGCGTAGATTTGGTATAAATAAAGTTTTTACACATGAGTACTGTGAAACACTTCAGGAAATGAAAAACCGTAATAGCCTCCACCTGTATCTACAGAGAGAAACCGCCTGTAATAAATCCGTTGAAAAAATATCAGGCTATATGCTTCAGGAACTGGGGATTGCAGCAGAAAACGGTGTGACTGGCGACGGTAAAGCCGGTAACATTACGCCCAGTGACGGGCTGACCAATGGCCGCGGTATATTTGGGCGGTTTCTCAGACGGTTTGGCATAGCGGGAGCAAAATCCCTTTATACAAAACAGAAATGGAGTTTAAAATGAGAATACTACAAAGATTATGTTTGGCAGAGCTTATGAATTATATTGAGGAAGAACTCCGTATTAATGGTTTTGCAGGTATAAGCGAGATACACGAGGGAGGCGCCGGTTATCTTGAAGCGATCAGGCAGACTCAGAAGCTCCTGGCTATAGATGGTAGTGTACAGGCGCGGGAATTTATCCAAAACAGCATTTACTTTATTTTAATCGAGAAGTCCGAGCTTATAAACTCCGATAACATTGATCAACTATTGCAAGAGTATCATATAAACTATTATGAAAATATTTATACCGGAGCCAAAGAGGCTGTAAAACCCATAGACAATGAAATAAGCAGCTATCTGAGTAAATATTCCATAAGTGAGCTTGACGAATTTGATACCAAACTTCTAAAGCTGACACAGATTATTTATCAAGAGATATATGGTTATGGAATATTGGACGAGCTTGTATTTGATCCCATGTTAAATGAAATTGCCTGTACCAGAAGAGATTACATATGGCTTCAATACAATGGAATAAAAAGGCATATCCCCAATTCAAACTTCATTTTTAAGAATGAAGAGAGCTACCGTAAAGTCATAGAGAACAGGCTTACATCCACAGCAAAGGAAGAGATAAATTCAGGATATCCGCTGGTAAATGCCATATTGAAAAATGGTTCCAGAGTCACTGCTTTAAGACCGCCGCTGTCCAAGTATTATGTCGTAAATGTGAGACTTTTTGCCTCAAAAGCCCAGTTGATGAAATACCGGAGTAAATTTGTAGAGGACAGGATAGCAAGAATCATTGAGCTGCTGGCGGGAAAAGGCAGAAGAAATGTTGCAATCATAGGAGAACAGGGCTCAGGCAAGACTACTGCCGCAGATGAACTGATTATCAAACAGCTGGATCCCGATATAAGCATCGGATTGGCAGAGAATATACATGAGCTGAATATTTCAACCAACTATCCCGAGAAAAACATTGTGGAACTGCAGTATACAAAAGATTTTAAACCTTCCGACATTACAGAAATCTTCTTCAGGTTAAACAGAGATATAGTTATCTATGGAGAGGTAAGGAACTCCTATGAAGCTTTTGAAATGATAAAAGCCATGTTAAGACAGGCCAGGGGAAGCCTTTTTACCTTCCATTCTTCAAGTACAAGACGAATGATACATGATCTCAGACAGCTTTTAATGCAGACAGGGTATTATACCGACTACAGGGAAGCCCAGTTCGATGTGGCTGACGCAGTCGATCTTGTGGTACATATCAAGCTTGACAGGGAAACCGGACAAAGATACGTGTATAAGGTCTCTGAGGTTATTGCAAATGAAGAAGGCATGTCCTTTCAAATAAATGACCTGTTTGTATTTGACAGGGAAAAAGGACAGTATTGGGTCAATCAGAAGGGCTTGTCCAGGGAACAGATATTGTCATGCATGGAGTATGAAATGTCAAATTCGGATATAGAGGAACTTAAAGGTTTGTTCGGTCCTGAGCCGGAAAGAATATCCGGAGGGGAATAATATGCTGGATTCAGTAATAGGTGTGCTGCATCATTTCAATCCTTTTCTTTCATTTCTTCTGGCGGGGCTGCTGCTGGTTTTAGCCGGAATATACGTATCGGTATACAAAGTTGCTCCATTAAATTATAAAAATATCAAAAACATAAAGAAAGTCAAATATCTTTATTTCGTTGAACTTTTCACAAACAGGTTTCCCTTGAAAATATTATCCCGTAAACTTTCAAATTCCATATCATACTTTTTATTGGACGATTTAGCCGAAAGAAGTATAGCAGCGGCTTTTACCCTGGGCTTACCTATTGTTGGGAGTCTTATGTACCTGGCCTTGAATGGGGTTTTAAATCTCTGGTATACCAAACTTGTAACTTTTCTTCTGTGCATGATGGTTCCGTATTATGTATTTACGTTAATCGTTGATTATATGAGGTATAGCCTTAGAATGAAAATACCCGGCTTAATCGATGGGTTCAGGAGTTCATTCATGCTGCACTGCAGAATTAAACCGGCACTTCTGGAGTGCGGCAGGAACATGGACCGGTCGTTGGGCAGGATCATATCAAGGGCTTCCGATTGCAGTGATTTGAACAACAGTCTTTGCGAAGTGAGGGACAGGATTAATGATACCTGGTTCAATATTTTTGTTTTGCTGCTGGTAAATTACCGTGAGAACGGAGGTGAACTTATAGGCCAGCTTTACAAGCTAAACCGGACTATTACCAGGTACAACAATATTGAGAAAAAGAAAAATAAGAGACTCATATGGTATGAGGTTTTTACAGTGGGCGCGAGTATTTTGAGTCTTCCGGTCATATTGCTTCTAAATAAAACCATATTAGGTACAAATACAGGGCTTTATTATAATGTGACTGCTTCATTTGCTAAAATTGCCGTATTTTCACTGGGTGCACTATTGATGGTAAGAATACTGAGAAGAATATAAGGAGAACAACATGATTAAAGGGCTGATGATTTTTGCCGATTTGCTGGGAGCCCTGCTGATTGCATCCGGGGTTTTATATAAAGCAGTAAGACCTTCGGTATATATTGAGAGGGAAAAGGAGGGCAAGACACCCTTATTATTTTTATTGGAAAGGGTTACAAAACATAAAATCATATCTGCCCCGCTAAATTTTATATCAAAGAACAAAAAAATGTTGGTGAACAGGTATCTGACTAAAATACTTGAACTTAGTGAAGCAGGAATAAGCCTTTCGCAGTTTTATTTTTTAAAATTCCTTTGTTTGCTATTCTTTACGGGTTTATTTCTGGCGATTTTGTACAGCAACACAGCCTATCAAGCCAAAATAATAGTTGAGACGTCAGGTCCTGATCAAATCCTCTTTGGCAGTTCAGAAACGGTAGATCATACTAAATACCAGCTTTACAAGCAAATATTGGAGAATATTGATTCCAGAAAGCTGTCGGGCAGCATTTATTCAGAGAAATACAATATGGTTGAAGAGGTAATGGCAGAACAATTAAATACGTCGGATAGACATCTTCTGGACGAAAAAACAAAATGGTTTCTGGACACCTGGCAAAAAGTAAAGTTAATCGAAACCTTTCACCTTAAACACCTCATAGTAATGATTCCTTCTTCATTTATACCCGATATATTTTTTATTATAGGATGGCTTATAAAAGGCTCTGTATACAAAAGAGAAATAATCAAACTTGAATATGTTTTTGAACTTCTTTCAAAAGTGGAGGGTATTAAAACCCTTGATATTATCAATCAACTGGAGAGGTCTTCAAAAATATATTCAAAATTCTTCCGGGAATTCTCCCATCTTTTTAAATACGATAAGGTCAAGGCCTTTAACTTTTTGAAGAACAGAAACATAAAAAGTCTTACAAAAATAGCCAACATTTTAGAGATATACAGTCGGACAGACAAGGAAATTGCTCTTCAGATCCTTGAGCGGGAAATTATTGAGAGAGATGAGGCTATTATCATGACAGCTGATGAAACTGTGGATTTTATTGATCTGGCAGCATTTTTGAGTATAGTGCCGCTGGTTTATGAATTGGCCAGACTAATGCTGGATCCTATGCTTGACATAGTTTATAAGGCCTTTGATTATATCTAGCAGGAGGTGGTTGGAGATTAAGCAGATAATTATATCTATTGTATTATTGGCCATTGCATTGGCTCTTATTATAGGAGTCATAATACCGTTGTTCGAACACGGGACAGCTGCAGGCCAAAAAGCAGTTTTACAGGGAGAAATAGTCAAATCCAGGCTAACTGAAGTGATCAGGTAGCGAATATAAAAACCCGGTTGAATAAAACAAACTTTAAGCAATCAATTACAGGGAATTAAAAATCATTTAAAAAATAAAAGGAGCCAGGAAATATGAAAAAAATTATATTATCAATAGCTATGTTCGCTATAGCAATGGCACTGCTGATAGCTGTAATATTGCCACTTGCCGAGCATGGCAGAGAAAATGGACAAAAGGTTGAGATACAGATGGATTCCGTGGATACAAAAGTCAGCTCACTATCCACGGCCATCACGAGGTAGCCAATGAAAAATATATTAATTGCAATAATTATGTTTGCATTGTGCATCGCGCTGGTTATAGGCACTGTGCTTCCGGTTACGGAACTTATCTCGGATACCGGCGGAGAAATATACAAAACAGTACAGGATCTAAGTGAAAATATTAAGTAAAAACTTTTCTGTATAAAACGGAGGTTTGAGATTTTGAATAAAATATATGCTTTCCTGATAATTATACCTGTCATTGCACTGCTCTTTTTTAAGGCCCTGGCCTTCTATGAATTTGACACAAAGCAAAGGTATATAAAGAACACCATAGATACTGCAGCCCACAAGGTAATGATAACAGGTGTTTTGACCAAAGGAGACAAAGAAGAATTAATTACAGATCTGAATAAATTAGGTGACTTCACGGAAGAAAGTGTCATACTTGAATCCGGTTCAATAAACTCAAACGGGTCGGTAGCAGGGCTGTTTCCCTATACGACAGGAGGGATTCTTGACAGGGGAGAAGTCTTCAGCATTAAAGTGCAATCAAAAAATGAGAGCTTAACTTCAAGGATAGAAGGAAATTCTGCGGTTGAAAACGGAAAGTTGTATTACAGGGCAAAAGCAATCTGCAGGGTTGAAAAAAAGAAAACCGATGAGTAAAAAAATAAGCCGTATAATAAGTAATCTGCCAATAAATGAGGAAGGCGGCGGACTGGGTACGTTATTTATAGGATTATCAGTGATATTACTAATACTGATGATTTTTATAAATATTGCCGACTATTCTCTTTATACCTACAAGCGCAATGAAGTTTCAAAGGCAATGGATTATGCTGTTACAGCTGCTTCACAACAAATTAAGGCAGAGCATCTTGAAGAAATGTCTAAGGGCTTTTCAGATACCTCCGGAAAAAAGCTGCTGGAAGGTGTTGAAATTAATATGAGTACGGCAAGTGCTGCTTTCAATGAAATATTTTATAGGAATGTAAGCTTATCAAGTATCAGTATAAATAATAACCTGCTATTATGTTCCACAACATTGACAAATGGCAGCCTAAAATACACCATTCATGCCAATGGCAGCACCTTTGAACAGGGAGAAATTAAAGAACCGTCAGAACTGGAAAATATCATAAACACGGCCCTTTCCCGTTTGTGGCCGGATAGTGACAAGACAGGCATTTATATCAACGGAAATCCAAGAACAAATATGGTTGAAAAGGGAACATATTTGTTTGCAGTAATAAGTGATATAGAAATAAAAGGATTGATTTCGAAAAGAAAAATTAGCCTTTCAAGCTTTGCAGGAGCAAAACTTGAAAGAGGCCACTAGATTTGTTTTAAAATTTTGTGCAGCGTTTGGTGTAAAAAAAGCACTTCTTCATTTGATAAAGAAAAGCATCTGCCTATTTGCTCAGGGACAGCTGCGGCTTTATCCTTCAGGAGATTGCCGTCTTCAGTTAATTTGATATAAACATTTCTTTCATCCTCCGAACTTCTTATGCGCTTAATTAATTTTTGACCTTCCATTTTCTTCAACAGAGGAGTAAGGGTTCCGGAATCCAGATAAAGCCTTTCACCCAGAGCTTTTACAGTTAAATTATCTTCTTCCCATAATGCCATCAGAGCTATATATTGAGTATATGTCAATCCCAGAGGATCCAGAAACGGTTTGTATTTCCGGATAATTTCCTTTGAACAGGCATATAACGGAAAGCATAATTGATTTCCCAATTTTAATGAGTCGTAATTCATATAACCTCCATAGCACAATGAAATCTCACAATAAAGCGTTACATTCTACACATCTTCTTCATATGCTGCCCTGACGGCTCTGGCAAGCTGATCGGTACAGGAACTTGTTTTGTGTCCGCATTGTATTCCTTTGAAAAATTCTTCTATTTTATCTACCGACATCCCTTCTACAACTCTGCTAATGGCTTTAAGATTTCCGTCACAGCCACCTTTGAAAACTACGTTTTTTACAATGTCTCCTTCAAGATCAAAAGTTATTTGCAGGGGACATACTCCCTCAGGGTAAAACTCATGTGACATTTTGATATCCTCCCTCAAGTAAGGCAATAATTTGTGATTCAATATCCTCAGGTTTGTGCATGGGTGAATACCTTGCAACAACCTTGCCGTTCCGGTCTACCAGGAACTTTGTGAAATTCCATTTAATATTGGTTCCCAGCAGATTTTGTCCTATGGCAGCAAGACCCTTTACGATAGCAGATTTTTTACTGTTTTGCTGTTCATCAGGGGTTACGGACTTTAAATAATTATACAGGGGTTCGGCATTTTTCCCGTTCACATCTATTTTTGAAAAAGTTTTAAAGGTAACTCCGAATTTTGTCTGGCAGAAGCTGACTATTTCGGAATCTGAACCCGGTGCCTGGTTAAGAAATTGATTACATGGGAAATCCAGAATTTCAAAGCCTTTATCCTTGTATTTATCGTATAGCATTTGCAGACCCTCGTACTGAGGTGTAAAACCGCATCCGGTAGCAGTGTTGACTATCAGAAGGATTTTGCCCTTATACATATCCATTTGTATCTCATTATGCTGTGCGTCCAGGACTTTAAAATCGTAAATGTTCATTAATGCATCCTCCCAATCCTTATTTTATTTATCCATGTATTTTATATAATTGAATTGAATACAATTAAATTATATAAAATACATGGCTCGTATGTCAACAAGAAAAATAAATAAAGATTTAAGTGTTTACCTTGGAAATTATATCATGCTTTCTTGAGAAATCATGATATAATATTTGAAAGGAGCATGATGAAAAATGGCTGATGACACATTTGAATTATTGACCAGAGCTGCCAAATAAATTAAATAACATATCCCGATAAGGCTTTAACTTATCGGGATTAATAATATATTGCAATTTTATGATTCAATTTTTGAAAAATGTAAATTAATATAAACTAGTAGTCTGTAACATCTAAATTCATATATTGCCGGCGGTTAAAGTCCGGACAATACACGTTTTAAATGTTACATACTACTGGAGAAGTTTTTAAAACAACATACGGAGTGAGCAATGAAAAAATATAAAAAGGTTTATATAGAAATAACCAATATCTGCAACCTGGAATGTTCTTTCTGCCCCGGTTCAAAAAGACAATCCAAATACATGTCAAAAGAAGAATTTCTGCATGTTATCAAAGAAATAAAACCCTGCACGGATTATGTCTACTTTCATTTAATGGGAGAGCCACTGCTGAATCCGGGGATTGAAAGCTTTATTTCAATTTGTGCTGCTAATGATATCAAAGTAAATTTGACAACAAACGGAACCCTCTTAAAAAAGAATAGGTCAATCCTTCTAGATACTCCTGGTCTAAGAAAGGTCAGCATATCCCTGCACAGTTTCGAGGCAAACCGTGAAAGGATTGCTTTAGAGGAATACCTTGGAGACACTGTAAATTTTGTAAAGGAAGCAAGTGCCCGGGGAATAATTTGTGAATTCCGGCTCTGGAATGCGGAAGGAGCAGGTACAACGGCTGAAAACAGCTTGAACGGAGACATATTAGAGGCACTGAACCTGGCTTTTACTTCCGGAGGGGTAAACTCTCAAGCCGACCTGGAATCTGCCATGTATGAGGGGTCAGTGCTGCGCCAAAACATAAAACTGGCCGACAGGGTATTTTTGCATTTGGCGCAGAAGTTTGAGTGGCCTGATTTGGAACGTGCTGATCCAACTGAGGCTGTGTTTTGCTATGGCCTGAGGGATCAGTTCGGCATTCTGGCCGACGGCACTGTGGTTCCCTGCTGCCTGGACAGTGAGGGCAATATACCCTTAGGCAATATATTCGAGCAGCCTCTCAAGGATATACTTGCCTCCCCGAGGGCGTGCAGGATGTATGACGGTTTTACCGCCCGCACGGCGGTTGAAGATTTATGCAGAAGATGCGGATATGCGGAGCGCCATAAACGGTAAAACTGGACGTAGCAAATTTTCCTGCATAAATGGTATAATAATATTTTAGAAAATATTTCTTAAGGAATGAAGGAGATCTGTAATTGAACATTTTATCCGCAGAGGGCATATCCAAAAGCTACAGTGAAAAAATCCTTTTTAATGATATATGGTTGGGAATAGGAGAAGAAGACAAAATCGGTCTCATAGGCATAAACGGAACCGGTAAAAGTACGCTGCTGAAAGTGCTGGCCGGCTTGGAGCAGCCTGATACAGGCAGGGTAATCAAAGCAAACAATGTGCGGGTGGGTTATCTTGAGCAGACTCCAAACTTTGAGACAGGTACAACTGTCCTTCAACAGGTATTTACCGGACACTCTCCTGTAATGGAACTGCTGAGGGAATATGAGTATGTAATTAAGAGATGCCAGGCAGCTCCTGAGGATAAGCAGCTGGAAAAAAGGCTGCTGGAGATGATGCAGAAAATGGATAACATGAGTGCCTGGACCATGGAAAGTGAGGCCAAAACAATTCTCACCAGGCTTGGTATAAGCAATTATGATACTGATGTGGCAGAACTTTCGGGCGGACAGAGAAAACGTATTGCCATGGCGGGAGCCCTGATAAATCCAACGGAACTGCTGATAATGGATGAACCTACAAATCATATAGACAATGACTCTGTTGACTGGCTTGAAAAATATTTAAATACGAGAAAAGGCGCACTGTTGATGGTGACCCATGACAGATATTTTCTTGAAAGGGTGGCAAATAGAATTATAGAGCTTGATAATGGGAAACTCTATAGTTATCAGGCAAATTACAGCAAGTTTCTTGAAATGAAAGCCGAACGGGAGGAAATGGAACAGGCCTCGGAGAGGAAACGCCAGAGTCTTCTGCGAAGTGAGCTGGAATGGATCAGAAGAGGTGCGCAGGCCAGATCCACAAAGCAAAAAGCCAGAATAGAGAGATTTGAGAAGCTCCAGGAAACCGAGGCTCCAAAGCAGGAGGATAATGTTGAGATACAGGTTGGTTCCTCAAGGCTGGGAAGAAAAATAATTGAGCTGGAAAATATAGATAAATCATTTGGGGATAAAGTACTCATAAAGGATTTCAGCTATATCCTGCTCCGGGATGACAGGATAGGAATTGTAGGCCCCAATGGTATTGGAAAATCAACACTTCTCCGGATTATAACCGGGGAAATCAAGCCTGACAAAGGAAATGTGGAAATTGGTGAAACTGTTAAGATTGGCTTCTTTACACAGGAAAATACAGGTATGGATCAGAACCTGCGTGTTATAGAATATATCAGGCAGGTTGCAGAGCATATCGAAACTAAAAAAGGCAGCCTCAGTGCTTCACAGATGCTGGAACGCTTCCTGTTCCCGCTGGGTGTTCAGTGGACACCCATAGCAAAACTGTCGGGCGGAGAAAAGAGGAGGCTGTATCTGCTCAGCATTCTAATGAGTGCACCAAACATACTGTTATTGGATGAGCCTACCAATGATCTGGATATCCAGACTCTGACCATACTGGAAAGCTATCTGGACGAGTTCCCGGGGGCGGTGATTACCGTATCCCATGACAGATATTTTCTTGACCGGATTGCCGAGCGTATTTTTTCCTTTGAGGGAGATGGATTTATTAATAAATATGCAGGAAACTATACTGCGTACAGAGAAGCATATTACGAGGAAGCAGCACTTAAGGAACAGGCCGGTCGGAATTCGGGCAAGCCGGAAAATAAAAAACAAGCAAGCCAGTCCGTAGAAAAAAATAATCAGTCAAAGGAACGGCCTCTGAAATTTACCTTCAAGGAACAGAAGGAATTTGAGGAAATTGATAATAAAGTAGCTGATAAGGAAAGTGAAATCGAGAAAAATAAAATTGGGATAGATCAGGCCTCAAGTGATTATACACTGCTCCAGGAACTTCTGGAAAAACAGCAGAGGCTGGAGGAGGAGCTTGAGTATCTCATGGAGCGCTGGACGTATTTATACGAGCTGGCCGAAAAGATTGAAAAGAGCAAAAATAAAGATTAATTAATAAAATTTTTAATTAAATATATGAACTTTATAAAGGAGAACAAATGGAACAAACATTTGAAGGCATGCACCTGAACAGGTCACTTGTCGAGGCACTTAAACTGGTAGATATCACAGTGCCTACCGAAATACAGCAAAAGGTAATACCCGAGGCGCAGAAAAGCAATGACCTGATTTTTCAGTCTGAGACCGGAACAGGTAAAACTCTTGCTTATCTTCTGCCGCTTTTTGAAAAGATAGATACTGAAAAAAAAGAAATGCAGGCGCTCATTCTCGTACCGACTCACGAACTTGCCATACAGGTTATAAGGGTAATAGAAATGTTATCCCTTAATTCTGAGCTGAAGGTATCTTCAACACCGGTAATCGGTGATGTAAATATAACAAGGCAGGTTGACAAGCTCAGAACCAAGCCGCATATTATTGTGGGTACTGCCGGAAGAATACTTGAACTGATTCAAAAAAAGAAGATTTCGGCGCATACAATAAAAACCATAATCATCGACGAAGCAGACCGGCTCCTGGATGATAGCAATATAGAGGGCATAAAGGCCGTTGTCAAGACAACACTTAAGGAAAGGCAGATAATGATGTGCTCCGCCTCCATGTCGGTGCGTACAATTGAAAGAGCAAAGCTGTTGATGAAGGCCCCCGGGGTTATTAAGAGCAAGAATGTCATTGAAGTTCCGGACACAATTGACCATATATATTTTGTGGCAGAGCAGAGAGATAAAATCGATGTGCTCCGCAAGCTGGTCAGAATAATCAATCCGCCAAAGGCTATTGCCTTCTTTGGCAATGCCGAAGATATAGCTGAGGCTGCTGAAAAGCTGAGATACCATAAATTACGGGCCGACGGCCTTCATGGTTCCAATGTAAAAAGCGACAGAAAAAAGACAATGGATGATTTCAAATCGGGCAGGCTGCAGTTGCTGATAGCTTCGGATATTGCTGCCAGGGGACTGGATATAGAAGGTGTTACACATATTTTTAATGTAAACATTCCCGAGAGATCCATGGAGTATTTGCACAGGGCCGGCAGAACAGGCAGGAACGGCAATGAAGGTGTGGCAATTTCCATTGTTACTGAAAACGAGATACCCTTTATAAAGCAATATGAAAATGAATTGAGAATTTCCATAATTCCCAAATCAATGTACAACGGGACAATAGTGGAATACAGGAAGGAAAGGAAGAAATTCGATACCACCAGTGAATATGGTCAGAGGTTAAGCAAGCATAACGGTAGCAAGAGTGAAACCGAGGTCGGCGACGCCGGTGAGAAAACTGCCTCCGGGCATGGACAGGGCGACAGGCCTGTAAAGAAATTTGATAAGGACCGGCCTGAAAGAAAGTACAGGCAACCTGGCAAAGACAAGGCTGGAGCTGATCATAAAAAGGGCGGCAGAGATGGAAGCCGGTCAGACAAAAGTGGTAAAAAGACACCTTTCGGGGGTACGAAGTTTAAGGTCGGTGGTAAGTCCGATAATAAATTTAACAGGGATGAGAGAACGGACTCAGGGTCCAGGCATGAAGGAGACAAGACGGGATCAAAGTTTAACCGTGATGAAAAGTCAACTGCCAGGTTCAAAAAAGACGGCAATAAACCGGCAGCCGGACACAGCCGCGATGACAGAGGGACTGCCAGGTTCAAGAAAGACAGCAGTAAACCGGCATCTGGATATAGCGGCGATGACAGAGGGGAAAAAAGGTTCGGCAAGGACAGTAAGCCGGCTGACCATAAGAAATTTGGCAATGATAAGCCTGGTAAAAAATTCGGGCGGGACGACAAAAGGGGTGGCGGCCCGGGCAAAGATAGAAAGCAGGCCGGGATAAAGTTCGTAGGAAAGCCTCCCAAAAATCTCAAACCATGGGAGCGTAAGCCGCAGAAGGCTCAAGAGAGGGAAAAGAAGCAGTAAAGAGGCAGGCAGAAAAATAGTACAAAGTGAAAACAGTACAAAGCGTAGTAAAAGTTTAAAGTGAAGCAAAAGTCCAAAGGGGGGCGGGGTAATATGAAATCTACGTCAATTCCAAAAGCATGGGAAGGCGTTCTGGGAGCGGCAAGTTTTATACCTGTAACCAGCATAAAGGCCATAGAGCGGTATCGGAATGCCGAATGGTCGAAAGGGCTTAGTATCCACGAAACCTTTGAAATGGTATACATTAAATCGGGTGGAGGTCTGTTTGAAATAGGAGACCAGGCGGTAACTGTAGGATCAAACGATATAGTTATCATAAAGCCGCATCAGCACCACAAGCTGGAGGTTACCTCGGACGGAGGATGTGACTTCATAGTCCTGTATTTTAAGTTTATGAACCAGTCAAATCTGGCTATGTCGGAGGCTTCACTCGAAGATTTTATAAACTTTGTCAGCGGAAGGGAGTCCGGTGCTTTTATAAAACTTAAGGTGAGTCAGAAAAATGACATAATAATACTTCTGAACAGAATACTTAAGGAAAAAGCAAGTGACCAGCTGGGAAGTGAATTGCTGGACTATCTTATGCTGATGGAACTGTTTGTTCTCATATCCAGGGCACTGAAGGCCGAATGGGAAAACAGCATAAAGAATAAAAGCCCGAAAATAAAGGAACTTATGCATTCGGCAATTCAGTTTGTACACAATAATTTTGAAAGAGAGATTTCAATAACCGATATAGCAAAATATGTCTTCCTCAGCCCCAGCTATTTTACGAGGGCATTTAAGGAGGTTACCGGTTTGAGCCCAATGCAGTATCTTTTGAATATCAGAATAAAACGTGCCTGCGAGCTTTTGGAGGAGACCGATATGAAGGTCGGCGAAATTGCTCACAGCGTGGGCTTTTCCAACCAGCAGCGGTTTAATGACATGTTTAAAAAACAGATAAATATGACACCCATGCAGTACCGTAATTCGTCAAAAAACATTCATAATTAGAAAAGATAACGGTAAATATCATGAAGAACACTTTTTAGCCTTATTGTATAATGAATTTAAGCCAAGGTTAAAAAGTGTTCTTGTCTTTTAGCCGTTTGTAAGCATAGAAAGGTATCCGATATAAAAATTAAGATTAATAAAGCTAATTAGTAATTACTAATTTATATTTTACAAAGTCAATATAATTTACCAAAGTCAATTATGGATATGGGGAGGTTCGTTAATATGGGTATGACAATGACACAAAAAATCCTTGCAGCTCATGCCGGCTTGGATTCGGTAGCGGCAGGACAGCTGATAAAGGCTAAACTGGATATGGTATTGGGAAATGATATAACATCACCTGTTGCTATAAAGGAATTTGAAAAGGTTGGCCTGGACAGGGTATTTGACGGGAATAAAATCGCTATAGTTCCTGATCACTTTACTCCTAACAAGGATATCAAATCAGCCGAGCAGGTTAAGGTTTGCAGAGAGTTTTCAAAAAAAATGGGCATAGTGAACTTCTTTGAAGTTGGCCAGATGGGAGTTGAACACGCACTCCTTCCCGAGAAGGGCCTGGTAGTTCCGGGAGACGTGGTGATAGGGGCCGATTCGCATACCTGTACCTACGGTGCACTGGGGGCCTTCTCCACAGGTATCGGAAGCACGGATATGGCAGCGGGTATGGCCACCGGTGAAGCCTGGTTCAAGGTGCCTGAAGCAATAAAATTTGTACTCAGTGGAAAACCTCAGAAGTGGGTTGGAGGTAAGGATGTAATTCTGCACATTATCGGCATGATTGGTGTGGATGGAGCACTGTACAAATCCATGGAATTCACAGGTGACGGAGTCAGTGCACTGTCCATGGACGACAGGTTTTCAATGGCAAACATGGCTATAGAAGCCGGCGGTAAGAATGGTATATTCGAAGTGGATGAAAAGACTGTGGAATATGTCAGGGAACATTCCTTGAGATCATATGAAGTATTTAAAGCAGATGAGGATGCAGTTTATTCAGAGGTATACGAAATTGACCTGGCAGCGATCAAACCCACTGTTGCCTTCCCGCATCTGCCTGAAAATGCACGTACCATCGATAATGTAGGTGACGTCAGGATAGACCAGGTTGTGATCGGTTCCTGCACAAACGGCCGTATAGAGGATATGAGGGTTGCAGCGGCAGTCTTAAAGGGCAGGAAAGTACATGAGGATGTGCGCTGCATTATTATTCCTGCAACTCAGAAGATTTGGAAACAGGCCATGAATGAAGGCTTGTTCGACATATTTATCGAAGCCGGAGCAGCAGTGAGCACACCTACCTGCGGACCTTGCCTGGGAGGACATATGGGAATCCTTGCAAAGGGTGAAAGAGCAGTAGCCACCACAAACAGAAACTTTGTAGGCCGTATGGGCCACCCGGAAAGCGAAGTATATCTTGCCGGACCGGCAATTGCAGCGGCATCGGCGGTAGCAGGCAAAATTGCCGGTCCCGATGAGATTTAACGGCAATTTAAAATATTACGACAAATTCTATTGAAAATTATTATATGCTGCGGGCGGTACGCCGGAAATGGAGTGAAATTATGAACGCTAAAGGTAAAGTCATCAAATATGGAAACAATGTTGATACTGATGTAATCATACCTGCAAGGTATTTGAATACAACAGATCCTGCCGAACTTGCAAGCCACTGCATGGAGGATCTTGATGAAAAATTCACCGCAAGAGTGCAAAAAGGAGATGTAATGGTTGCCGGCAAAAATTTTGGCTGCGGTTCTTCAAGGGAACATGCTCCTATTGCCATCAAGGCATCGGGAATATCCTGTGTCATAGCCGAAACCTTCGCCAGAATATTTTACAGAAACGCCATAAATATCGGGCTTCCTATCCTGGAGTGCCCTGAGGCGGCCCAGAACATCAAAGACGGGGATGAGGTAGAGATAGATTTTGATAAAGGTGTAATCAAAAATCTTACAACAGGGAAGACCTATCAAGGACAGCCTTTCCCTGAGTTCATGCAGGAATTGATTGCTGCAAACGGCCTGGTTGAATATATTAAGAAGTCATTGGCGAAATAGTTTCGGCAGCAGCTTAAGTAAAGAGGAGATGAGATCATGAATTTTAAAATTACTGTGCTTCCGGGAGACGGAATAGGTCCTGATATTATAGGGGAGGCTTTGGAAGTACTTAAGCTGATAGGCGGCAAATTTGGACACAGCTTTCAGCTGACTGAAGCCGATATGGGCGGAGTTGCAATAGATAAGCATGGAGTACCGCTGCCACAGTCCACAATAGACGCCTGCAAAGGCGGCGATGCAGTTTTGCTGGGTGCGGTAGGCGGACCCAAGTGGGACACGCTTCCGGGGCATTTGAGGCCTGAAGCAGGGCTTCTGGGAATCAGGGCAGCACTGGGACTTTATGCAAATCTCAGACCTGCAATTATATACGGTGCTCTTAAAGAGGCATCCCCGCTCAAGTCGGAAATAATAAGCAACGGCATTGATATAATGGTTATACGGGAACTCACGGGCGGAATCTACTTCGGTAAGAGAGGCAGACTTGATACTGAAGGCGGAGAGGCCGCTTATGACACTGAAATGTATAGCAGGGCTGAAATAGTGAGGATTGCAAAAGTGGGTTTTGAAACAGCCATGAAGCGGGGCAGGAAGCTGATGTCTGTGGACAAGGCCAATGTGCTTGAAAGCTCAAGACTGTGGAGGCAGGTGGTGGAAGAAGTTGCAAAGGACTATCCGGAAGTGGCCTTAAGCCATATGTATGTTGACAATGCTGCAATGCAGCTGGTCAGAAATCCCGCACAGTTTGATGTGATACTCACCAGTAATATATTCGGTGATATTTTATCGGATGAAGCCTCAATGATCACAGGGTCAATAGGCATGCTGCCTTCGGCAAGTCTGGGTGCCACCAGGCTTGGCCTATATGAACCGATACACGGTTCTGCACCCGACATTGCGGGACAGGATAAGGCAAATCCTATTGCTACCATACTTTCCCTGGCTATGATGTTCAGATATTCTCTGGACCTGCCTGCTGAAGCCGACGCTATTGAAAGTGCGGTTGTACGGGTGCTGGATAAAGGCTTTAGAACGGGGGATATTGCCTCAGCCGGAACTAATGTGGTGGGAACCAGGGAAATGGGAAGAATCATCAGGGCTGAGCTTTAATAAAGATAGCATTATATATTTTTTATGTCATATTTATAGGAAATTAGCGCGCAACTAAAAGCGTGCTGGAATTCAAAAAACGCAGCATATGCACTGGGAGACCGATCTGTCCCGGTACACAGCTGTGTTTTTGTTTTAGAGGATAGGAATTTATTGGAACGGCGTTGATACACTTGTAATACTGAGTTTGAATGTGTACACCAGAAAATTTCAAACAGTAAATTTCTTGCGACATAAAAGGAGTATGTCTGCCTGAAACTAAAATGATATAATAAACTTAACCTGACGGTACTACTCGGAAATTTAAGGAGAATTATGTCACAAATAACAAAAAAGGCTCTGGCAGCCTCTTTAAAAAAACTTCTTTCACAGAAGCCGCTTGACAAGATCACAGTAATTGATATTGTAGAGGACTGTGAAGTAAACAGGCAGACTTTTTATTATCATTTTCAGGATATTTACGACCTGGTGGAATGGATGTTCCTGACGGGGGCTGCTGCGGCTCTGAACGGGAAAAAGACCTATGATACCTGGCAGCAGGGTTTTTTGCAGGTGTTTGAATATGCACTTGAAAATAAAAATTTAGTTATAAACACATATCATTCCATAAGCCGTGATCAATTGGAGCGTTATCTCTATGATGTTACGTACAATCTGCTCATAGGAGTTGTTGAGGAGCAGGCGGCGGGAATGGCTGTAAGAGATAACGATAAAAAATTCATTGCCGATTTTTACAAATTTGCCTTTGTGGGCTTGATGCTTGACTGGATCAGAAGAGGTATGAAGGACGACCCTGAAAAGATAGTAGAGCATATAAGCACACTCATCCAGGGAGACATAAAGCGGGCACTGGAGAAATACAGGACCTGACAAACATACCGTTATGTATAAATTTTAAACAATATCACCGCTGTGTCAAAGTTTTAGGCACAACGGCTTTTTTGTCTATTCATTTTATTGCCGGCAATAATTATAGTATAAGTATGATTTCAATTGATTATGGGAGGTCGGTAATTATGTATTATTCAAACGGTAACTATGAAGCCTTTGCACGTCCTGAAAAACCGAAGGACGTTGATAAAAAATCTGCTTATCTTGTAGGAAGCGGTCTGGCTGCTTTGGCAGCGGCATGTTTCCTGGTCCGGGACGGACAAATGAAAGGCGAACATATTCATATCTTTGAGGAAATGAAGCTTCCCGGCGGTGCCTGTGACGGTATAAGGGATGACCAAAAGGGTTTTATAATCCGGGGTGGGAGAGAGATGGAAAACCATTTCGAATGCCTCTGGGATCTGTTCCGGTCCATTCCATCCACGGAGACCGAAGGGATATCGGTCCTTGATGAATTTTACAGGCTCAATAAGCATGATCCGAACTATTCACTCATGCGCGCATCGGTAAACCGCGGGCAGGATGCACACACCGACGGAAAATTTACGCTGTCGGAAAAGGCTTCAATGCAGATAATAAAGTTGTTTATGACAAAGGATGAGGATTTGTACGATAAAACAATTAATGATGTTTTTGACAATGAATTTTATTCCTCAAACTTCTGGCTTTACTGGCAAACAATGTTTGCTTTTGAGAAATGGCACAGTGCCCTTGAAATGAAATTGTATTTGCAGCGCTTCATACATCATATCGGAGGACTGCCGGATTTCTCAGCACTGAAATTTACAAAATACAACCAGTACGAATCACTTATCCTGCCTATGATGAAATATTTGGAAGCACATGGAGTACACTTCCAGTATGACACGCAGGTTACCAATGTCATCTTTGACATCAGGGGAAATAAAAAGGTTGCAAAGCAGCTTGTTCTTGTACACGAAGGCAGAAATGAAACCATTGATCTTGTAGAGGACGATTTGGTATTTGTAACCAATGGAAGCTGTACTGAAAATTCTACTCTGGGGGATGATGACCATGCACCCGAAATGAATACCAATCCGGGTGAAGGGGGCTGCTGGCAGCTGTGGAAGAATATCGCGGCGCAGGACCCGGCTTTCGGGCGGCCGGGAAAATTTTGTTCGGACATCGGTGCCACCAACTGGGAATCTGCAACGGTAACAACACTTGATGACAGAATTCCCAAATACATTGAGAAAATGTGCAAGCGGGATCCGTTTTCAGGGAAAGTTGTCACCGGAGGTATTATTACCGTGAAAGATTCCAGCTGGCTTATGAGCTATACTCTTAACCGCCAGCCGCACTTCAGGGAGCAGCCCAAGGGTCAGCTGGTGGTATGGGTTTACGGACTGTATACCGATGTTCCGGGGGACTTTATAAAGAAGCCCATGAGGGAGTGTACCGGTAATGAGATCGTGCAGGAATGGCTCTACCATATGGGTGTGCCCGAACATGAAATCCCTGAAATGGCCAGGACGGGGGCACACTGTATTCCATGCATGATGCCGTATATAACTGCATTCTTTATGCCAAGGACAAAAGGGGACAGGCCAAAGGTAGTTCCTGAGGGCAGCGTAAACTTTGCGTTTATTGGACAGTTTGCAGATACGGTACGTGATACGGTATTTACAACAGAATATTCTGTCAGAACTGCAATGGAAGCAGTATACACGCTTCTGGACGTGGACCGGGGGGTTCCGGAGGTTTTCAACTCCTGCTATGACGTGAGGGTGCTCCTGGACTCAACCTCCAAAATGATGGATGGTAAGAAGCTCACCGATATAAAGCTTCCATTCATTGCCAGCCTTGTGGAGAAGAGGGCACTCAAGAAGGTTTCGGGAACAATCGTGGAAGAATTGCTTCAAAGGTATAAATTAATTTAACCTGCAGTACTAGTTAATTTAATTTATACTTTACTAAGGTAATATTTTTATATCAACTGGGAACTCCCGTACTAACTTCATAAGATAAGGACGCACCCAAAACAATTGCGAAAATTGTATCGACTTATTTAAAGCGGTTTTACCGTCGTCGACAATTTACGCAATTGTTTTTAACCGTGCATCTTATTTCATGAAGTTATACTCGCGTACCAGTTGATACTTATTTAAATCTATCCGTAAAGCAAAAACAAAATTTCAATTACCACAATTTCAAGCTACGAAAAGCACCTGCTACCCCAGCTGTAAAGTCAGCAGTACATTATTCTCATTGATTTTCTCCAGGGAAACTTTAGACATAAGTGCTTCATCGGTAAATACCTGCTGTGCCTTCTTAATTCCCATAAATGCACTTTTACTGTCTCCTAAGACCTCACCTGAAAATATTTTACTGTAAAATTCTTCGAGACAGAGGTTTTTTTCTTTCATATATATGCTTAAGGGAATACCCACATACCTTATATGCCAGGGTTCATAGACAGCATTGGTCTCCTTTGTCTTGTCCTGCGGATACCTGATTATAAAGCCGTATTTCTGGAGATTGGTATTGAGCCAGACTTGTTCCTTTGTGCCTTTAAAATCGTTCCTGTGGCGTCCGTTCACACTGAATATGTCGGCGGCCAGTCCGGTGTGGTGTTCGGAATTACCCGGGAGTGCCACCAGCTGTCTTGTTTTTGCGTAGGCTTCTTCATAAGTTTTGGAGCTTTTCTTAAAACCGCTCAGGTTGGCGTCAAATATTTGCTGCTGAGTTGTGAGGCTCCTGTAAGCACTGTTTATTATAAAACCTTTTACACCAGCCTCTTTTGCAGCTTCTACCATGGAATACAGGGCTTTGAGAGTAACAGGCAGCAGTTTGAGTTCCGGGTACTCCAGCTTTACCTTGCCGGAGTCGATATTGACCAGATTTTGCGGTATAAAATTTTCAGGAAGGGGATTGTCCTGATTGACCAGAAGTTTGCTGCCGGCGGTATTATCTGTTTCTATTTGTTTTAAAGCTTTCAGGTTTATTTCATTAAGCTCATGAGATGTGATATATACGTTATTATTCCGGCCAAATATGTTAACAGGCTTTTGGCCGCCTGTAATTTTATAGAGCGGATTGAAACTTTCAGAGCGCGGTTTTTCAATAACTTCAAACATGTCGGGAGCCTGCGCTGCCCCGGAACTTTTGGCATCGGATACATTATGTGTCCCGGTATTATCGGTAGCATTTTCAGGCAAAGCCATCAGTTCTGTTTTGTCATCTATGACATTTGGCTGGGAGAGGTTTGTGCAGCCGACAAAGAATATACTGAGAACAACTACGCAAGCGGCTTTTTTCAATTTTAGTTTCCTCCATAATAAACTTTAGTAGGACAAAAAGATATTATTAATATATGTAGATTTACCAGATTTTAATTATTAACCTGGAAATTTTACATTTATCCTTATATTGCCCACGAGGGTTCATGATATGGAGTTTAAAAGAGCCGGTAAGTATTTATAGCAACTTCTTCAGCTTTCAATACTTCTGCCTGACGAATATTAAACTGAACATTATCAGCAGCATGCCGCCGATTTGTATAAATGAAACGGTTTCACCAAGCACCAGTACACCTCCTATAATAGACACCACGGGAATCAGATTCAGGAACATCGATGAAACAGTAGCCCCAAGGCCTTTAACTGCAACATTGTACAGATAATATGCCAATGCTGAGCAAAACAGGGCCAAATACAGCAGGTTGGCCAGAGAATAGGCCGACAGGCTTTGCCATTGTTTAAATTCAGGTATGATAAGGGGTATAAAAAGCACAGAGGCTGCTGCCATTTGATAGGCGGTTATTACGATACCGTTATATTTGCCTGTCAGGCTTTTGCAGATAATGGTATATATGACCCAGGTAACCATGGCACCGATCATCAGAAGATTTCCCTTGGTATAGCCCGAGGAAAAATCCAGACCCTTCTCGAAAATAACCAGGAAGACCCCGATTATTGAAATGATGACGCAGACAATTACCCTGGAGGTTATTTTAAACTTGTAAAACAGCGATTCTGTTATTAAAGTAAAAATTGGTACAGCAGCGACAATAATCGAACCGTTTGAGGCAGTTGTATATTTTAAACCCATATTTTCAAATAAAAAATATAAAACTATTCCGAAAAAAGAGGAGGCAAACAGGAGAAAAACATCTTTTGCCGGCATTCTCACAAACAGCTTTTTTATGTATAATATGACAGCGAGTACGACGGCGGCTATTACCTGACGGAAAAATGCAATGGTGACGGGCGGAAGGTCATTGAGTAAAATTTTTGTACTTACGAATGAATAACCCCAAAATATTACTGTAGCAGTAATAGCCATCAAAGCGAATAATTTATTGTTTTTTCTATCTCTATTCATTTTACAAAATCCCCATATTAATGTCTTTAAGGTATAATTTTCTCACATCACGAAAAGTATATCAAGAGAATATATGATTTCTATGATGTTTTCCCGGGTCAGCAAGCATATATTTAATGAAAGTTTTGGCAGCTGCACTTGCAGAATCCTTGATTTCAACTGTTTTTAAAAGTGAATATTAACTGTATAAACTGTAAATAATACGCTATGAAACAGAAATAAAACAGATAGTGCAAGGTTTTATGAGGAGTACATTATGGATAATGTTCAGGGAATTACAAATCATTATGAAAACGTAAAAAGAATACTATTTCTTTTTATCGGTTGGATGTCAGCTATTTTATCACTATTCTTTTATCCCTTTGTATTTGGAATGATTGGTGTTATTTCAGGAATTCTTGCAACCAAAAATAATAAAAGCAGGCTTGGAGTTTTCCTTGTAGTAACTTCCATTGTTCTTATGGGGTTGGGTCTTGCTTTTAGCAGTAAGTTTCTTGGTTTGGCCAAAGATGTATTAAATATATTATCAGTGGCGGGTTTACAGCTTCCGCTTATGATATAGTCCCGGAGGAGCGCACCATCTCAAAAGGGTGGATTTATTTTTATTTAAATTGGAGGAAAATAATGGGTGAGCTAGTTAACGGTAACTTATTGATCATAGGGGGAGCTGAAGATAAGTGGGGACAGAGCAGTGTCCTTAAGCATGCTATAGAAATGTGCGGAGGACCCGAAGCCAAAATAACTGTTTTGACAACAGCAACACAAAAGCCCCAGGAGGTTGGAGAAGAATACAGGAATGTTTTTTCCAGGCTGGGAGTACAGAACATAGATGTTTTAAATATTGACAATAGAAGCGATGCAAATGACGACTCTGTAGCACAAAGGATATCAGGTGCAGCAGGAGTTTTTTTTACAGGAGGAGATCAGTTAAGAATAACAAGCATATTAGGCGGAACGAAAACCTTTGGTGTACTTCTGGACTTATATAGAAAGGGAGTGCCGATTATAGGAACCAGTGCAGGTGCATCTGCCATGAGCAGTGTTATGATTGTCGATGGCAACAGTAATTCGGCTGCAAGGAAATGCACATTGGGAATGTCACCCGGACTCGGACTGATGGAACAGGTTATACTGGATCAGCATTTTGAGCAGAGAGGCAGGCTGGGGAGACTTCTTGTAGGTGTTGCCCAGAATCCGTCTATTCTTGGCATCGGCATTGATGAGGATACCGCAATTAAGGTTCATGCCAATGCTTCCTTTGAAGTTGTGGGCACCAACTGCGTTACGGTTATTGACGGCAGAACCATTCAGAACTCAAATGTTTCGGAATTGAATTCCGAAGATATAATAGCACTGTCAAATGTTACAATTCATGTATTGCCCAATGGCTATGGCTTTGATCTTGGCCGGAGGTGTGTTCAGAAGAAAAATTCATAACTTCAAACTAACAAAAACTAACAAAATGAATCAATATTCATATTGCATAGTAACAATATTAGGAGGGTTTTACGGTGCAAATTCAAAGCATTTATTGCTTTCAAGGCAGAAATATATATAGTCACAAACCTGTAGTAAGAATGATTGTTGATATTGGGATTTTTGAGTCAGGACCAACAAAGGATATACCGGGCTTTAATGAAAAATTGTTAGAAAATTTTCCCGAATTGGCTGAACATACCTGCGGAGTCGGTTATGCGGGAGGCTTTGGCGAACGTCTGGCCGAAGGCACTTACATGGGACATGTTGCAGAACACTTGATCATAGAGCTGCAAAATAAACTCGGGTATAACGTGAATCATGGAAAGACCAGGCAGATCGGTACGACCTCGAAGTACTATATCATATATGAATATATAAATGAAACACTTGCCGTAGAATGCGGCAAAAAGGCTATAGAAATTCTCAAAGGCTTTGCAGCCGGAAAAGATATTGAAATCTGGAAAATAATGAACGCGCTGAAGAAATTGTCCCTGGAAACCGATATGGGACCAAGCACAAAAGCCATTTATACCGCCGCTGTAGACAGGGGGATCCCGGTGGTCAGGCTTGGTAACGGCAGTATGCTGAGGATGGGCTACGGAAAGGGTATAAGGACAATACAGGCATCGCTGACTGATAATGCCAGCTGCATATCGGTAGATATGGTGTCGGACAAGCAGCTTACCAAGAAAATATTAGCCGACTGCAATATTCCCGTGCCTTACGGTGCAGCAGCCAAGAGTATCGAGGAAGTGGAGGAGGCGGCACAAAAAGTAGGTTATCCCCTGGTGCTGAAGCCTCTGGATTCCAATCAGGGAAAAGGTGTCACAGTCAATATAACATCCGGTGACCAGCTGGGGGAGGCATTTGCAGAAGCAAAAAAATATTCAAAAAAAGTTATTGTGGAAAGGTATATAAACGGAAAGGACTACAGGGTGCTTGTGATAGGGGGGCGCGTAAGCGCAGTGGCGGAGAGAAGGCCTCCTGAGGTGACCGGAGACGGCAGAAGTACTGTGGAACAGCTTGTTGAACAGGAAAATCAGAACCCCCTGAGAGGGGAGGATCACGAAAAACCTCTGACGTATATAAAACTTGATGATATTGCAGAAAAATGTCTGAAGTCACAGGGTTTGACCCTGAAAAGTATTCCGGAGATTGGAAGAATTGTAAGACTGAGGCATAATGGAAATATCAGCACAGGCGGTACTGCCAGAAACTGTACCGAAGATATCCACCCCAAGAATGCACAGTATGCAATAGCAGCTGCGCGTGCGGTAGGACTTGATGTTGCAGGGATTGATTTTGCTTCTGAAGATATCTCCATACCGCTGGATATGAATGCCGGTGCAATTATTGAAGTAAACGCGGCTCCGGGGCTTCGGATGCACCTGTATCCCTCTGAGGGAAAGCCTGTGGATGTTGCAAACGATATTATTGATATGATGTATCCCGACAGCAGCTGGAGCATTCCAATAGTGGCAGTCACGGGTACAAACGGCAAGACTACCACCACCAGGCTGATCAGGCACACTCTGGCGCTGACCGGACTGACAGTGGGTATGACCTGCACCAGTGGGATATATGTAGGAAATGAATGTATCCAGAAAGGTGATACTACCGGTCCGGTGAGCGCCAACGTGGTACTGGCCAATAAGAAAGTCGAAGCCGCTGTACTGGAAACAGCCAGAGGCGGGATTATCAGAAAAGGTTTGGGGTATGATCTGGCTGATGTGGCAGTGCTGGTAAATATCAGCGACGATCATCTCGGTATTGACGGAATCAATACCCTGGAGGATCTGGCAAAAACAAAAGCCCTGGTAATAGAAGCGGTCAAGCCAGAGGGCTATGCGGTTCTTAACGCCGATGACAGCATGACACCCTATGTTTTGAACAGGGTGAGGAGCAGGGTAATATTGTTCGGAAGGACTATGTCAAACCCGCTTATAAAGAAGCACAGTAAGAATCCGGAAAATATCGCCGTATTTGTGAGAGATAATTACATCTGGATACTCAGAAACGGAAAAAGGGAGCCTGTTATCAGTCTGGAAGATATCCCCATAACCTACGGAGGTTTGGTGGACTGCAATATAGAAAACTCTCTGGCTGCAATTTCCGCATTGATCGGGCTTGATATATCCTTGGATGTAATAAAAAAAGGTATGAGTACATTCCGGCCTGATATCGAATTGAATCCGGGAAGGTTTAACATCTTTGACATGGGAACCTTTAAGGTAATGATAGATTACAGCCACAACATAGCAGGTTACTCGGCGGTTATAAGATTCATGAGGAAAACAAAGGCAAAGCGGCTGGTGGGAATTGTGGGAATGCCAGGAGACAGGATGGATGCAAATATAAAGGAAGTTGGCGAGCTGTGCGGGAGATCTTTCGATAAAATTTACATCAAGGAAGATAAGGACTTAAGAGGCAGGAAAAAAGGCGAAATTGCGGAATTATTTGAGTCAAGTATATTAGGTGCAGGATTTAAAAAAGAAAATATCGAGATAATATTAAGCGAAACCGGTGCACTCGAAAAGGCCATGCTGGACGGCCAGCCGGGCGATTTGATAGCATTGTTTTATGAGGAATTTGATCCGGCCGTACAGGTGATAACCAAATTCAAGAAAGAACAGGAAGAAGTGAATCAGGTACTTGAGAACAGTCTGAAGGATATGACAAAGGACAAAACGGAGGTTGCTCCAATACTTTTAAACAGTATTTTGACAAAACCCGATATGGTGGAATTCAGAGAATTGTAATATAATGAAAGAAATGAGGCGGATTCATGGGGTGTGTTAATGGTAGAGGTCTATTATTATGTCAAAACGGAAAATGTGTCGAATATATTGGAGTGCGGATTAAAACTGTCTGCTTGCCATAACAGGGAAGTTTTAATAGGCCCGGAGAAGGTAAGGTGCTTCTCGGGTCTGTTAAATCCCAAAGACAATCTGGATTTATACAGATCCTCTGATTTTACATGTCTGAAAATACAGGTGAAAAGCGAGAAATGTTTTGTAGCAGACAGATTTCTATTTGAAAATGCGTCGGATACTGATTATAATATGGATTTGTATTACAAATCGATCATACCTGTAAAAAAATATATTTTCGGGACTTACAGGCTGCCGGAATGTCTGATAACTACCACAATTCTCCCCGGAGAGGCGGCAGTGCTTGATAAAAGAATGGATTCGCCGGTTATTTATTCAAATTCGGAAGAACTATATATAAACAATATTTTGCAGGAATTGAGGGAACAGCTTGCAGAATCTGATGATTTTCTACTGTATTACTTCTTTGATAAACTTGCAGAAGGAAACTATCTGGAAAAACTGGAGAATCCTCAGAATAGAACAGCGGTGTTCAGAACTCCGGCAGGGAAAACATATTGTATAAAAAGACCCCGGCAGGATCAATTCCCTGAGTTGGACCGACTTAATGAACGGTGTGAGGCGGATCAAATAATTAATATAACATGATTTATTGTTATAAGGGATGGTGACCAGCAATTTGAAAAATCTTATTTTACATAGGCTTAAGGAAAAGCGGGAATACGTGTCGGGTGAGGAACTCAGCAACAGTCTGGGGGTTTCGCGTACCGCAGTATGGAAGCATATAAATGAACTGAGAAAAGAAGGCTATAATATAGAGTCTTCTTCAAGAAAAGGATACAGACTTATAGAGTTGCCGGACATACTTGATGAAAGAGAACTCTATGTCCCTGAAGGACAGCATATCGGAAGAGAACTTATACATTTTGATGAAATAGATTCTACCAATAACCATGCAAAAAAAATTGCTAATGACGGCTGTCCTCACGGGACAGTGGTGGTTGCCGAAAGGCAGACCTTGGGAAGAGGCCGCGTCGGGAGACTCTGGCAGTCTGACAACAACCAGGGACTGTGGTTTTCAATTGTCCTCAGACCAGATCTGGAGCCCGAGCAGGTTCAGATAATCACTCTTGCGGCATCTGTTGCCGTTGTTGAGGGAATATTCCGTGATCTGGGAATAAATTGCGGAATCAAATGGCCCAATGATATAATATTGGGGAACAGCAAGCTGTGCGGAATACTTACCGAGCTGAGTGCCGAGCCGGGACATGTAAATTATGTAGTGGTCGGGATCGGCATTAATGTAAATCAGAGTTTCAGCGAATTCGATGCTGATATTCAGGACAAGGCCACCTCTCTGCAGATACACGCAGGCAAAAAAATCTCCAGAGTAAAGCTGCTTGCGGGCATATTGACCTGCTTTGAAGAAATGTATAATAAAGTGCTTGAGAAAAATACAAAAGATATTATTGACAGATGGAATAAATACTCGGTTACCCTAGACAGGGAAGTGAAGATTGTAAGCAGGGATATGGAATACATTGCCACTGCACAATCCGTTGCTCCGGATGGAAAACTTGTTGTAAAATGTAAGGATGGCACTGTAAGGGAGATTTCGGCGGGAGAGGTTCAGGTCAGAGGTCTGCTGGGATATGTATAAAAAATTAAGCCGTCTATCGAGAGTACACTGCACAACGCTTTACTGCACGTCTTTGCCTTGTCGCAAGCCAAGTACGACGACAAAGAAAAGTGGCAAAATAGCCGGCGTGAGGCGTGTTGTACATTGTCAATAGAGGGTATATGTGCTATGATAACAAAGGCTGGATTATATTTTAAAATTGATTATATTTAGCTGAACAGAAAGCTTAGGAGGAATAAAAAAGTGGTTAAAAAGAATGATTACCCAAGAAAAAACTTTTCAAAGGATGGAGTTCAAACAGGTGCGCCTGCCAATCAAAATTCACAGCAGAAATCCTTTCAAAAGGATTCAGATGTATCTCACAAAGACAACCATAATGTAAGAAACAACAGGCCTCCAAGAGACAGAGACAATCAGCAGAGGGAAAATAATAACCAAAGGGATTTTAACCAGCAAAGGGATACACAGAGAAGAGAAAACCGGGACAATCAGGTCAGGGAAAACTCTTCACGGGAAAACGGACAAAACCAGCACAAGGAAAATTATCAGAGAAATTTTCATAGGGACAATCAAAAGGAAAACAGGGAAAATGTTAGACAGCATTTCCAGAGACCTATTAAGCCGCGCGCTGAAGAGACAGTGGCGGATATTTCAGCGGATATAGTCAGAATAGAAAAAGAAATTGACCTGGAATTAAAGGAAATTCGCACTATGAGACTTGGAGTATAATATTTTTATATTTCTCGTAGCCTGCAAAATCTAAAACGTGTATTGTCCGGCAATACATAAATTGAATTTAGCTGTTACGGATTACTGGTTAAGAATGGTGGAGGAATATGATTCTAGTAGTAGATGTTGGAAATACGCATATTGTGCTTGGTGTTTACGGGAACGCGGAGCTTCTGGCCAGTTGGCGGCTGAAAACCGACAAGGAGAGGACCGCGGATGAATTGGGGATGTTTATGCTCAATTTATTTGGACATGCCGGTTTAAAAGCCGGTGAAATCGAAGCGGTTATCATAGCATCAGTTGTTCCGCCCATAATGTATACTTTGGAGCATTCAATCAAAAAGTATTTCAAGCTGGAACCCATGATCATCGGCCCGGGTACCAAAACTGGTATAAACATCAGGTGTCAGAATCCGAAGGAAGTGGGAACAGACAGGATAGTAAACGCTGTTGCAGCCTTTGAAATATATGGCGGACCGCTTATAATAGTAGATATGGGAACCGCTACCACTTTTTGCGCCATATCGGGCAGGGGGGAATATCTGGGCGGTGTTATCTGTCCCGGAGTCAAGATCAGTCTGGAGGCGCTGTTCCAAAAGGCGGCCAAGCTCCCAAGGATAGATCTGGTAAAACCGGAAGGTGTCATTGGCAAAAACACCGTATCCAGTATGCAGTCGGGAATATTTTACGGATATATCGGACAGGTTGAATATATAGTTAAGCGGATGAAACAGGAAATGCAGGAAGATAATATAAAGGTAATAGCTACCGGGGGCCTGGCAAGATTTTTCTCCGAGGAATCCAGGACAATTGACCACGTAAATCCGACACTGACACTGGAAGGGCTCAGAATAGTATACGAAAGAAATCGAAATTGATTAACATATTGTACCATCGCTTCCATATTAACTTCACTAACTTCAATCGATGGATGCACACAGAGGTGCTTACATGAAATAAACAGGTTCAGCAAATATTTTACCTGCAAATTTCAGTAAGCACTTTTATTGTAAGCGCTATTTTTTTAACAAAGTTATAAATATTCACCTTGTTAAATTTTGCTCAATCATCCGCAAATCTGCATTGTATGTATACATCTGGGCCAAAAAGAAAACATTGTATACAAGTTAAATGGAAATGCATAAAAACTTGAGATTAAGCTACAATATGAAATGTAATCTCGGAATTCAGCGATTTTTGCTAAGAAAATAATAGAATATCATGTTATTTATGTTTGTAAGTTAATACAAGTTGTGATACGCTTATAACAATTGCGAAAAAAATGGAGGGAATTTGTATGGGATATAAAGTAGCTATAATTGGCGCAGGATTCGTTGGAGCTTCAGCAGCTTATGCGATGTCTATTAACAATTTGGTATCTGAGTTGGTTTTAATCGATGTAAACAGGGAAAAGGCTTACGGAGAAGCTCTTGACATTAGCCACGGCTTATCATTCGCAGGTCATATGAATGTTTATTCAGGTGATTATGCCGATGTTAAGGATTGTGATGTAATCGTTGTAACTGCGGGTGCTGCAAGAAAACCGGGCGAAACACGTTTGGACCTTGCAAAGAAAAACACTGCAATAATGAAGAGTATTGTCACTGAGCTTATGAAATACTACAACAAGGGTGTAATAGTAAGTGTATCAAACCCTGTTGACGTATTGGCATATATGACACAGAAGTGGTCAGGCTTGCCTGCAAGCAAGGTTATCGGTTCAGGTACTGTTCTTGACAGTGCAAGATTCAGAACACATATCAGCCAGGCGTTGAATGTGGATATTGCCAACGTTCATGGCTATATCATGGGTGAGCACGGAGATTCACAGCTTCCTGTATGGAGCCAGACTCATATTGCAGGAACACAATTTGACGACTATGTAAAGGCTAACGGCTTAAACATAAATAAGGACGAGTTGTTTAGTGAAGTAAAGGCAGCCGGCGCTACAATCATCAAAAACAAGGGAGCAACTTACTACGGTATAGCTCTTTCGATCAACAGAATAGTTGAATCAATACTGAAGGATTTCAACACAATAATGCCTGTTGGTACTGTTCTTGACGGACAATACGGTGTTAAGGATGTATTGTTGAACGTTCCCACAATAGTTGGCGGCAGCGGAGCTGAAAAGGTTCTTGAATTAAACATCACAGATGCTGAATTACAACTTTTGAGAGATTCGGCTGAAAAGGTAAGAGAAGTTATCAATGAAGTAAAAGATATTTAATTTTGTAAAAAATTAGGATAAGCTTAGTTTTTTATGGTTAAATTTAAAAAAGAGGTTGTGAAAGATTTCACAATAGTGTAGAATAGATAAGGGACAAATAACAGTAAAATCCGGCGGCTGCTGGGAATTATTGGTTGTTTGTTCCTTATGGCAATAAGAAAAAATCGATTAAATTAACGTTTGGAGGATTATCAAATGGGAACTATTTATGAAGATTCACTTAAGGCGCACGAAGAATGGGCAGGCAAAATAGAAGTAGTATGCAAAGCTCCCTTAAAGGACAAGAGAGATCTTTCATTAGCTTATTCACCTGGAGTAGCTCAACCATGCCTTGAAATACAGAAGGACGTTGAGAACTCATACAAATACACAAGAAGACACAACATGGTAGCAGTTATCACCGACGGTACGGCTGTTCTTGGTTTGGGTGATATCGGTCCGGAAGCAGGTATGCCTGTAATGGAAGGTAAATGCTGTCTTTTCAAAACTTTCGGAGATGTTGATGCATTCCCGCTTTGTATCAAATCAAAGGATGTTGATACAATAGTTGAAACTGTCAAGTTGCTCTCCGGTAGCTTCGGCGGTGTAAATCTGGAAGATATAGCTGCTCCGAGATGCTTTGAAATAGAAGAAAGATTGAAGAAGGAAACAGATATTCCAATATTCCACGATGACCAGCACGGTACTGCAATAGTTACAGCAGCAGGTCTTATCAATGCATTAAAGGTTGTTGGAAAGAAAATGGAAGACATTTCAATAGTTGTTAACGGTGCAGGCGCGGCTGCCATAGCTATAACAAAGCTTCTCTTCTCAATGGGCCTCAGAAAAGTTGTTCTCTGCGATACCAAGGGTGTTATATATGAAGGCAGAGACAACCTCAATCCAATCAAGGCTGAGATGGCAAAGATCACCAACCTTGAAGGCAAGAGAGGTTTATTAAAGGATGTTATGGTAGGAGCTGATGTATTCATCGGAGTTTCAGCTGCTAACCAGGTTACAAAGGAAATGGTCAAGTCAATGGCAAAGGATCCGATCATATTTGCACAGGCTAACCCGACTCCTGAAATCATGCCTGAGGAAGCTCTTGAAGCTGGTGCTGCTGTTGTTGGAACAGGCCGTTCAGACTATCCCAACCAGGTTAACAACGTTCTTGCATTCCCTGGTATCTTCAGAGGTACTTTTGATGTAGGAGCACGTGAAATAAATGACGAAATGAAGATAGCTGCAGCATACGCAATAGCCAGCCTTGTTAGTGATGCTGAAAGAAATGCTGAGTATGTTATTCCTGCTCCTTTCGATCCGAGAGTATCAAAAACAGTTGCAGAAGCAGTTGCAGAAGCAGCCAGAAAGACCGGAGTTGCAAGAAGGTAATCTTTCTAAGAAGTTATTGATTTTAGAACAATATCGTTTAAACAAGCTGACAATGTTTCCATAACATGGTCAGCTTGTTTTTTTGTAGTTACCTCTAAATATAAAGAAAATGGACCATTCTATAAAAATCATACCCCAAATAAAGAAATAAAATAGGTATAATATATTATGTATATTACCAGCTGCATTAGATATAAAAATGCTTAACCTCCTGTATCCGCCTGAACAGGGGGATACAATTCATATACGTTTAGCAGCCGTTGCATGGCTCGGGGAGGTTAATGTGTACAAACTTTTGGTTGTTGATGATGAACCCAAGCATCGCAGATGCCTGGCTCAGATGATAGAGGATTTAAGACCTGAGTACAAGGTATATGAGGCTAAAAATGGAAAAGAGGCTCTGGAGCTTATTGATTCCGAAAGGATGGACGTGGTCATTACTGATATACGCATGCCCATAATGGATGGAATTTCTTTCATGGAAGCAATTAATCTGAGTATGAAAGGTACAAAGGTAATAATTCTTAGCGGGTTTGCCTACTTTGAATATGCTCAAAAAGCTTTGTCTCTTGGAGCATTCGATTATGTGCTGAAGCCTGTAAATCAGAAAAAGATATTAGAGATACTTATTAAAGTAGAAGATGCCATAGAAAAGGAAATAAAAGAACAGCAGCATAAAATTCAGATTGAAAAACAGCTTAATACGGCTTTCCCGGCATATATTGACCAACTTTTCAACGGATTGGTCAATGGATACCTGAATGCGGATGGCATTAAGGAAATCGAGACAATATTCCCATACAGGGGAAAAGGATTTGTCATTGCTACCGAATTGGTACGGTTAAACGATATACTGAAAGACTATAACAGTGATGAAATATATGAAATGAAGCTGAATGTAAAGCAATGGATCAAAGAAACTCTTAATACTGCGGGGCATACTATTTCTTTTTTTCTGGAAAGCAATAGAAATATTATGATCACAATCCTAAATACCAATACCATTTGTGGGACAGTTACAAGGGAGGATCCATATATGCTCAACTCGTTTGTAAATAA
This sequence comes from Ruminiclostridium cellobioparum subsp. termitidis CT1112, assembly GCF_000350485.1. GTDB lineage: Bacteria > Bacillota > Clostridia > Acetivibrionales > DSM-1351 > Ruminiclostridium > Ruminiclostridium termitidis. The sequence goes on along the minus strand of NZ_AORV01000017.1, from coordinate 72,753 downwards.
TCTAAAGGCCAGTTACCGACTGGACGCCTTTATAGGAATAGGCTCCATATATGAGGATATATTCAACTCCATAAGACAATCTTTTGACGAAGCACTTCTAGCCCTTAATTATAAGTTTTATGAAGATAAAAAGAGAGTTTTACTGTTTGAGCACTACAAGGATTATTCCAAGTGGGACCATGCCAAGGTGAACGAATTAACGGGCAAAGTCAGGGAGGCGCTGCTGATTTCCGATTTCCAGAAAGCATCCGAACTTATATATATATTGTGTGAGAGTGCCAATGGGATCATGCCTCCCCAACAGCTTAAAGAATTGATAGGGGATTTGGTTATTGATTTTATAAAACAATTTCAGAACCAGATATATGCCGAACAGAAAGTAAAACTCATTTCAGATACAAGGAGAAGTTTTGCCCAAGCTGAGAATCCCGGTGAACTCAAGCAGGCGGCAGACCATATCTTTACTTGTTTAAAAGGCTTGAAGGCCAGTAAGAATGATAAGATAATAAAGGCCTGTGAGAAATACGTCCATGAAAATTATATGAAGGATATTTCTCTGGAAACTATTGCAGAAAGGTTTTTCTTCAACCCAAGCTATTTTAGCAGCTACTTTAAAAATAATGCAGGTATGAATTTTTCGGACTATCTCCAGAAAATCCGCATGGAAAAGGCAGGGGAACTGCTTCGGAAGCATAACCTGAGAGTGTATGAAGTAGCTGAAAAAGTCGGCTATCAAAACGTTAAATATTTCAACAAGGTATTCAAAAAAGAATATGGAGTATCACCTGATGAATACAGACGAAGCAATAATATCTAGGAGGGGTTATGCCGGCCTTTAAAAAAATAATTACCCGATTTGCTGATCTTAAACTGAGGACAAAGCTCCTTGTCTCATTTGGACTGATTATTGTTATTCCTGTCTCCGTGCTTGGGGTGCTGTATTTCAACAACAGCTCCGAAGTAATTTCAGAGCTTGCACGTAAGAATGCACTGGAAATCGTAAAAAAAAATAACCGGATTATTGATACCAAGCTTTCAAAAATTGAAGAGACCTCTCTTTCTCTGGTCAATGATTATGATCTGTTTAAAATTTTCAATGAAGTCCAGGATGTAGAAAATATGAATATTATAAACATGGACAGACAGGTTTCAAAAGTGATATCCAAATATTTTGCATCCTCGCCCGATATTAAATCTACGGTGCTGGCAACCAGTTACTATACCTTTGGGAATAATGATGTCTATATCTCAAGTGACAATTATAAAAAATCACAAATATATATGGATGCCATAAAAGCAAAAGGCAGTATGATATGGGAGCCAACCTATGACTTTACCCTGATGTACAACAATCCTGAACTTAGATTAAGCTCTGATATAAAGTATATATTTTCGGCAGTACGGGTTATAAACAGCTATTATCTTGACAGCTTCATATTCAATGTTCTTGATAGCAGCATTGAACGTCCTACATTGATTATTAATTTCAGTGAGACCGTTCTCAGTGATGTTTACAATAACAGTGTACCTATTAAAGGTACAAAATATTTGATTGTTACCCGGGCGGGTCATGTGGTTTCAAGCAGCGACAAGGGTGAACTTACGGAGGTGGTCGAAACTCCCTGGCTTAAGCGGGCAGTCGAGAAAGGCAGCGGATCATATACATTCACTGTTGATAATAAAAAGTACATTGCATGTTTTGATACCTCAGGGACAACCAGGTGGATCTCAGCTGCGGTCATTCCGTATGAAGAACTTATGAGCGGTGTTACGCCTGCCATTAAGACATATACACTATTGATTACCTGCATATGTTTCATTATTTCAATACCCTTCATATATCTCCTGTCAGGCCTGATTTTCAGTCCCATCAAAAAACTGCTGGCAGCAATGAAGAAAATGGGAGAGGGAAACTTTGAGACAAAAATACCTGTTACAAGAAAAGATGAACTTGGGTTTTTCGTTGAAAAATTCAATCAATTAAATGATAAAATACGACTGCTGATAGAAGAAAACTATGAAGTTAAGCTTCGGGAAAAAGAAACCGAAATCATGGCATTAAATCTTCAAATGGACCCCCACTTTTTATATAACACGCTGAACCTGATTAACTGGATGGCAATAGAAGCCAAACAGGAAAAGATAAGCAGCATTATTATGGAATTGTGTAATATGCTTGTTTATACATTAAGGCACAAAGGAGACATCTCAACATTTAAGGATGATTTTGAATGGCTTAAGGGATACCTTCATATTATCTCATGCAGATTTGATGATAAATTCCAGGTCCAAACAGACATTGATCCCGAGCTTGATTTAATTGACGTACCCAAATTATTTTTGCAGCCTTTTGTTGAAAATGCCATTATACATGGTTTTGAATATGTAGAGGAGGACTGCAGAATACGGATTGTGGGGAGAAAGGAAAATAACGAAGCCGTATTTTATATTGAGGATAACGGTACAGGCATGAGTGAAGAAAGGATAGAGGAGGTTATGAATCTGGAGACAAGTTCAATAGGTGTAAAAAATGTTGATAAGAGAATACGTCTTTTATACGGAGGGAAATATGGTGTAAAAATAAAGTCTCAATTGGGAAAGGGCACTATAGTAGAAATCCGTATACCAATTAACAGCCAAAATGAGCAACTCAATAAGGGACATCTTAATAAATGAGCATTCTTAATTATAATTATATGGAATTTTCAAAAAAAATTAGACTCTAAAAAATGAAAATTGTCTACCAATATAAAATATTTATAATTTTGTTTTGTGATTTTTTATTTATACTTAAATTATGGCTGCAGCTGCCGCAACAAACTAAATTTTAGGAGGAAGTAATATGAAAAAGGCTTTCAGATTGATATCGGCAATTTTGATGATTTTCATTGTATTCAATGTTTTATTGACCGGTTGTGGTAATAATGCTTCATCAATGGATGACAAGGCTGCAGCAAGTGAAACGGCACAGGCTGCTGCAAGTTCACCCGAAAAAGCACAGAATTCTGAACCTGTAAAACTTAAATTTACTTACTGGGCTAGTCCCGATGAGAAAAAAATTTATGATGCAGCAGCAAAAAAGTATGCAGACAGCACAAACGGCCGTGTGACAATTGATTCCCAATGCATCCCATCCGATTACGATACCAAGCTTACTGCAATGATTGCCGGAAATAATGCACCAGACGTTGCAATGATGGAGTCGGCAACAATTACTTTTCCGCTTGCAGAACAAGGAAAGCTGATGAATCTTAAACAATTTACAGACAAGGATTCTTCAGTTAATTTTGATACTCTGGTTCCTAATATTACATATTGGTCGGATAAGGATAATCTCATTGGCATAGCACCGGGTCCTGAAATGTTTTTATTATATTACAACAAGGATATGTTCCAGGCAGCAGGTGTAGAACCCCCTCCCTCTAAATACTCTGATGCATGGACATGGGATGAGTTTGTTGAGATAGCAAAGAAGCTTACAATAGATCAGAGTGGTAAAAATGCGACACAGGAAGGGTTCGATCCTAAGAAAATAAAGCAGTACGGAGTCAACGGTTTTACAGGCTGGTGGGGAGCATGGGGTAATTTCATATATGGGAATGGAGGAGATTTTGTAACCAAGGACGGAAAATTTGGATTGAGTCAGCCTGAGGCAACAGAAGCGCTCCAAAAAATAGCCGACCTGGTGAATGTGTATCATGTTCATCCTGGCCCCGTTCAGTTAAAATCCATGCCCGGATCAGATCAGGCACTTCTTACCAAAAAAGTTGCAATGGTATTGGACGGACAATGGAGTAACTTATCAATTGCAATGGCAAAGGTTAACTATGGTGTTGGTGTATTGCCCAAGTTAAAGGAAAATACGACAACTATGGTCGTATGTGGAATGTTCTCTGTATTTAAATCGACAAAGTATCCTGATGAATCATGGGCGTTAATAAAGGCACTTATTGATCCTGAAAGCACAATGGAATTAAATAAGGGCGGTGCATGGATGCCATCTTTGAAGAGTTACTATACTGAGCCCGAACTAATTGACAAATGGGCTACGGGAACGGCACGTCCTGAGGGATACAAGGATGCAGCAATAGACATGATGCTGAATCACAGTATTACAGGGCCGACATTCTACGTGAAAAACTATAACAAGATTATGGATATTGCCAATCCTGCGCTGGATAAGGTATGGCTGGGACAGCAGAGTGCGGCTGATGCCATGAAAGCTATTGAAGAAAAAGCGCAGGCTCAGGTACAGGGCAGAAGAGACTAGTATTGTTCAATAATTAAAAGGGGCGGGACAAAAGTCCTGCCCTTTTATATAATCGAAAGGGGTATGGCTATGAGCGGATTATCCGGAGATGTTATATCAGGTAAACAAACCATACGCAATAAAAAAGTCAAAAGCAATGAGCAGTTTTTCGGGATATTATTTGCTCTTCCGGCAATACTGGGTTTCCTGATTTTTGTTTTGGGTCCCATGATTGCAAGTTTGATTTACAGTTTTACAGATTATTCATTATTTAATAAACCCACATTTATAGGGTTGCAAAATTATAAAGATTTTTTTTCGGGAACTGATCCTTTTTTTTACAAATCATTATTGGTAACATTTTATTATGTATTATTAAATGTTCCGGCAACAATAATATTTTCATTTTTTATAGCTCTTTTGCTTAACAATGAAATAAAAGGAAGACCATTATTCAGGGCTATATTTTATTTGCCCTCAATTGTACCGGCTGTTGCTTCAGCTATGATTTGGATGTGGCTGCTCAATCCGGATTTGGGATTGGTTAATAATATTCTGTCAGCCCTGCACCTGCCCACCAGCCAGTGGCTTTTTGCAGAGAAGTCGGTAATACCCTCTGTAGTATTGACCGGGTTGTGGACCACGGGCGGTACAATGGTAATATTTCTTGCAGGCTTGAGCGGAATTCCTACTGTATATTATGAAGCTGTGGAGATTGATGGAGGAAACAGCTTTCATAAATTCTTCAATGTTACACTCCCAATGGTTTCGCCTACGATATTTTTTAACACCATCATGGCAATTATCAGCTCCTTCCAGGTGTTTACGCAGGCATACATACTGACCCAGGGCGGACCTAACAATGCCAGCTTGTTTTACGTATTTCTGCTCTGGCGCGAAGGGTTTAAGAATACCAGGATGGGTTACGCATCAGCGCTGGCATGGATATTGTTCATAATAATTCTCCTGCTTACAATGCTTACATTCCGATCCTCCAATTCCTTAGTCTATTATGAAGGGGAGAGAAAAAATTCATGAAAAAAACAAATACATTTAAGAAAGCGCTTATCTATATAATCATAGGATTGCTCTCAATCACTTTCATTCTGCCTTTTATTTGGATGCTCAGAAGCTCCCTGATGGAATTGCAGCAGATTTTTATCATGCCGCCCCAGTGGATTCCCAATCCTGTAAAACTGGAAAATTATATACATGCGTTGACCATTGTTCCCTTCGCATTATATTTTAAAAATACAATGATTATTTTAATATTGGGAATGGTGGGTACCTTGATTACCAGTACCCTAAGTGCATACAGCTTTGCGCGCCTGAGGTGGAAGGGAAGAGATTTCTGGTTTAAGGTAATATTGACCAGTATGATGCTTCCGGGGGCTGTGACGCTGATACCCCAGTTTCTTGGCTGGAATGCGCTGGGAATGGTGGGCAGCTTTGTCCCCCTGATTGTTCCGGCATTTTTTGGGGGAGGCGCCTTCAATATATTTCTCCTGCGGCAGTTCTACATGAGTATCCCGCTGGAATTGGATGAAGCGGCTATTGTGGATGGGGCTTCCTTTTTTAGGATTTATACCAGTATCATACTGCCTCTGAGCAGATCGGCAATTATTGTAATAGCCATTTTTTCCTTTATGTTTTACTGGAATGACTTCATGGGGCCGCTTATATATCTTACAGATGAATCAAAATACACATTGGCAATCGGTCTCCAAATGTTCCAGGGCGCCTATAACACCAGATGGGAGGAGCTGATGGCAGCCTCCACCTCAATTATCCTTCCCTGTGTTTTAATTTTCATAATAGGTCAGAAGTACTTTTTGGAAGGTATTACAATGTCGGGGCTGAAAGGATAGGAGGCTTTTGTGCAGCAAGGGCCAATTAAGTCAAGGGGAGGAATAGTAAATGAACGAACAGCCGAATGAACCAATGAATAATAAAATGAATAATAAAAGGAATGAACAGCATGGAAACTTGAAGGTTTTGACAGGAGTATCTTTTAACAGGATTCATATCGAGGACGGTTTTTGGTCACCCAGGCTTCAGATAAGTAAGGATGTAACCATAAAAGCGTGCCTGGATATGTGTGAGAAAACCGGACGCATATCGAACTTTGACAAGGCGGCGGGAAGGATGGACGGTGAGTTCTCAGGAATATATTTCAACGACTCCGATGTTTATAAAGTCCTGGAGGGAGCAGCTTACTCACTTATGCATAATCCCGATCACGAGTTGGAAAGCTATGCCGATGAAATTATAGATAAAATTGCTGCCGCCCAGCAGGACGACGGGTATCTGAACACTTATTTTACACTGGTTGCCCCGGATAAGAGGTGGACGGATATGGAAAGACATGAGGATTATTGCGCCGGACATTTGATTGAAGCGGCTGTTGCATATTATAAGGCCACTGGAAAAAGAAAGTTTTTAGATGTGGCTTGCAGGCTTTCCGACCATATGTATAATGTTTTTATTGAGGGCAAAAGGCATTGGGTGGTAGGGCATCAGGAGCCGGAACTGGCACTGGTTAAACTGTATCATGTGTCCGGTGATGAGCGGTATTTGCAGCTGGCCTGGTGGTTCCTTGAGGAGAGAGGCCGCGGATACGGTGTAGGTGAAGGTATATGGGGCAAGACGGAATGGGGGCCGAAATACTGTCAGGATGACAAACCGGTCGGCGAGATGTCGGATATTGGAGGACATGCTGTAAGGGCTGTCTATATGTATACCGGAATGGCAGATGTTGCGGCGGTCACGGGAGATAGAAGATATATTGAGGCTCTGGACAGACTGTGGTCCAGCACGGTGAATAGAAATATGTATATCACCGGAGGCATTGGTTCATCAAAAGAAAATGAAGGGTTTACAGAAGACTATGATTTGCCTAATGATTCAGCCTATTGTGAAACCTGTGCTTCAGTAGGAATGGTATATTGGAACCACAGGATGAACCTTTTGCACAGGAAGGGCATATATGCCGATGTTCTGGAAAGATCCATGTACAATGGAGCGCTGGCCGGGGTATCGTTGGATGGGAAAAAATTCTTTTATGTCAATCCCCTTATGGTCAAGGGGGAGCATAACCGTCAGGAATGGTATGATTGTTCCTGCTGCCCCACTCAAATTTCGAGATTTATTCCATCCATAGGAAACTATGTCTATGCAGCAGATGATAACAGCATATATACAAATCTTTACATATCGGGAACAGCGGACATTGCCCTTGGAAATGGCCGTGTAAAACTTACCCAGAATACACGGTATCCATGGGAGGGTTCTGTAAATATTACAGTGGAACCGCTGGATATTACCGGTTTTGGCATGAAGCTGCGTTTTCCGGGCTGGTGCAGGAGTTGCTCGGTAAAGATCAATAATACTATTGTACATGATATTAAATTCCGGAATGGCTACATATCCCTGGAAAGGGAATGGGCATCAGGAGATTCGGTCACCCTTGAATTTGATATGCCGGTAGAGATGGTACATGCCGATCCAAGAGTAAAGGCAAATCAAGGGAGAACGGCCATACAGAGAGGGCCCCTGGTATACTGCTTTGAAGAGCTGGATAATTCAAAGGGGCTGGATGACATAGTGCTGGGTTCTGATGTGAAATTTTTTACAGAGTACAGGCCCGGTTTTCTGGGCGGTGTCGTTGTAATACATGTGCAATGCGGAGAAAAGACCTATACGGCGGTTCCCTATTATGCATGGAATAACAGGGGACCGGGAGGAATGCAGGTCTGGATGAAGGAAGCCTGACGCCGGGCCGGAGTGGCCGGGATGTTTTGGGAAAGACTGCGAGAGAGTCAGGTGACGGGAGGAATAATAAATGCTGACATCAGATATTGAAAAAATACTGCCGCGGACCAATTGGCGGGAAAACCTTGTAACTTCGTACTCAAAGCCGTACACCATTTGGGATACCGATACAACCAACCTTGCCAGCAAGCAGGGAGCCGAATACGGCAGGCTTTTGCCTCTGGCTGATGGAAGCTGGCTATCGGTTTATTCCACCTATTCGGAAAATGGAATCCTGCAAATAGCCAGGAGTAATGATAACTGCCGGACCTGGGCGGTTATTTCCACCCTTTCGGAGGAAGGACGCGACCTTGAAAACGGGCAGATGCTCCAGTTACCCAATGGAGATATCCTGCTGGCAGACCGTTCGGTAATATGGTTCCGGTCATACAGGCTGGATGTGTTTAAAAGCACCGATCTGGGACAGAGCTGGACAAAAATCAGTACAATAGACTCGGCAGAAGGAGTGGCAGGTACACTTGGAAATCCCGACAAAGGGTTGTATGAACCGCATATGGGCTTTCTGGATGATGGGAGGATTGCAGTATTCTATGCCAATGAAAAGCATGTTACCGGCAGTCCTGCATACTCACAGATCGTTTCTGAAAGGATTTCCTCCGATGGCGGACATACATGGGGAGAGGAAATCTGGGTTGCCTGGGACGGCAATACTCCTGATTTACGTCCGGGGATGCCGGTTTTTACAAGAATGGGTGACGGAAGGTATATTGTGGTATTTGAGATAGTAGGGCTGGGCAATGCGGATATTCATTACAAAATATCGGACGATGGTGTTTCGTGGAGTGAGGGGAACGGTACATATATACCGGAACAGAGAGGAGCGCCGTATGTACTGAAGCTTGAGGACAATACCCTTGTGGTTTCATCCAGTGAAGGAAAGCTTTCCTTCAGTTATGATAATGGTTCATCCTGGCACATAAACAGCCTGTCTCCCTGGAACCGTAACATAAAGGCCTGGACCAGCCTTTACCAGATCACTGCAGACGAAATTGCCTGTGTGGCCGACGTGGATATGGGGGACGGAGAAAACAGCGTCCAGGTGAAATTTGGCATTATTGCCGGATGATTTCAACCCCTGATATATTAATAGCCGGTATTTGAGGAAGTATTGGGTAAGTTTTTGAGCCGTTCCGGTTTTTTGGAGCGGTTTATTTTTATTTTTTCCTTATTGCATTAGAAAAAGAGGTATGATACAATTAATTCATAGAAATAAAGAACGTCGTTCTATATTATAGAACTAGGGGGCGCGCAATGGTATACGATACTGGTGAAGTTAAGATCAAAAGTTTGAGCAAAGCAATCGAGGTTTTAAACTGCTTTGTCAAGAAGCCTAATCTGGGTGTTACCGAGATCAGTGAAATGCTTGGCCTTTATAAAAGCAATGTTCATAATATATTGGATACATACAAGCAAATGGGATATATAGAGCAGGATGAGGAAACAGGAAAATACAGTCTGGGTATCGGTATTTTTAACCTGAGCAGGGCTCTGGGGGATACTTTTGCGATTACCAAAATAGCCCAGCCCTACATGCAGGAACTGGCCAACATTACAAACGAGAACGTTTACCTCGCAGTTCCCCACCGGGGAGAGGTGCTTTATCTCGAGGCTACCTACCCTGCGCAGGCAACTCATTTGATGCGTTCTCTTTTCGGTGAACGGGCCGGAATGTACTGCACGGGAATCGGCAAGGCAATGCTTGCCAACATGTCAGAGGAATTTATCTCAAGCTATCTGGAACAGGATTTCGTGCCCTTTACCGGGAATACCATAGTGGATAAAAAGATTCTGAAGGAAGAACTGCAGGTCACAAAAGTCAGAGGTTATGCAATAGATAACATGGAACATGAATTTGGTGTCAAGTGTGTGGCATTGCCCATATTCGACTCCAAGCACCAGGTGGTTGCCGCCATGAGTGTAAGCGGAGCTTCCTTGAAATTCACAGAGAGCTTCATACAGGAAGTAGCTGAGCTTACAAAGAGATATATTCAAAAAATAGAAATAAGGATTTGATCAATTAAAAAATAGAATATTTCGCTTTAAATCCAGAAGGGCTAAAACTTAGGTATATTTATCTAAGTTTTCCTTAACAACACAATTGAGAACAGAGTTCTACAATGTGGAACAAAATGAATAATTGGTATATATTATACAGAAATGGAGTGAAGTTATAGTGGAAAATAAATTTCCGGGTGGGGTTTGGCCGGTCATGCTGACTCCTTACAATGAAAAGCAAGAAATTGACTATAATGCGCTGGAGCAACTTGTTGATTGGTACATAAAGGAAGGTGTATCAGGGCTGTTTGCAGTTTGTCAGTCGAGCGAGATGTTTTATTTGAGTCTTGAGGAGAGGATCAAACTGTCTAAAGAAGTTGTAAAAGCTGCGGCAGGCAGGGTCCCGGTTATAGCTTCAGGTCATGTATCCGATTCCTTTGAGGATCAGGTGACAGAAATCAATGAAATAGCGAAAACAGGTGTGGATGCGGTGATTTTAATAACCAACCGCCTGGCAGGGGAAGATGAAAGTGATGAAATATGGCTGGAAAATTGCAAAAGACTTCTGGAAAAAATAGACCCGGACATACCGTTAGGCTTCTACGAATGTCCTTATCCGTATAAAAGACTTATATCTGTTGAAAATATAAAGTGGTGTGCCGATACCGGCAGGTTTTTCTTTCTGAAGGATACTTGCTGTGATACCGGGGAAATCCGGAAAAAGCTGAAGGCAATAGAGGGCAGTAATTTGAAACTGTATAATGCCAACAGCTCCACGCTGCTTGAGTCCTTGAAGGACGGAGCTACCGGATACAGCGGAGTAATGGCCAACTTTCATCCGTCATTGTATGCCTGGCTCTGTAAAAATTATGAAAAAATCAGCGCCGAAGACCTTTCGGATCTGCTTACAATTACATCACTGATTGAGCGTCAGTATTATCCGGTAAATGCAAAATACTATCTTAAAACCTTTGAAAACCTGTCCATGACGACGGTGTGCAGGGTAAAGGAGGAAGATGGACTTACTGAAACCTTTAAAAAGGAAATTTCAGCACTGAATAGGATTTCAAAAAACCTTATTGTCAAGTATGTGGATTAAAAGGCTGCAAAAGGCTATATAGGGGGGAAGGTATAAATATGAGCGGGGCAGTTAAAGCAAATAAAAAACTAAATGAAGAAAAAATATTGGCAGTTGTATTTTTAGCGCCGGCATTGATTTTGATATTATGTATGACTGTAGCACCTATCTTCTACGCAATCAATACCAGCCTGCATGCAACGGAGTATGCGCAGATAAAAGAGTTTATCGGCCTGCAGTACTACAAGGAAATACTGGGGTCGGCAAAAGGATGGTATTCCATATTCAATTCGGTTACGTATGTTTTAATGTCCTTGATCCTGGTTATTCCTTTGGGAACAATCAGTGCAGTATTGCTGAACAAAAAGATTGCAGGGAGGACAATCATCCGGACACTGGTGATCATACCCTGGGTATTGTCGCAGACGGTTACGGCTCTGCTGTGGAAATGGCTGCTCAACAGCAACTATGGTCCTGTAAGCTATATATATTATTCCATCACAGGCCAGAAGGTCGACTTCTTTAATACACCTCTGGCAGCCAAGTTTACTGTTGTATTAGCCAATGTGTGGAATTCCTTCCCCATTGTTTTAATCCTGATACTGGCTGCCCTGCAATCAATATCCTCTGAAATTTATGAGGCGGCCCAGGTGGACGGTTCAACCAAACTGCAGACATTCTTCAAAATAACGCTGCCGCTGCTGAAGCCTACAATACTGACGGCGGTTGTGCTTCAAAGCATGGAGTATTTCAACATGGTTACTCTGATATATACCCTGACATCGGGCGGACCCTTCGATGCCACTCAAACCGTGAGTGTACTGGCATTTAAGGAAGGCTTTGACTACTGGCACCTGGGGTATGGCTCTGCCAGCAGTATCATAATACTTTGTCTCAACATGCTATTCAGCATTTTTTACATGAAAATCCTCAGAAAAAAAGACTAGTGATGAAAGAAGGGAACAGAAGATGGCAAAAGGTTACTCAACCATGGGAAAGGAAAAGTTCAGCATATCAACTATAGTTACATATATAGTTTTGCTGTTGTTTATTTTTGTCATGATAATTCCTATTTTCTGGGGATTAATGACATCCTTGAAAGGGACCGGAGAGATTAACAGATTTCCGCCCACAATTATTCCAAGTGTACTGGATACGACAAATTATTATAAAGTATTGTTTTTATCAAATTTTACAACCTACTTTAAAAACAGCGTACTTGTAACGGTTCTATGTGTTTTTGTCTCAACAGTCATAGCCGGGCATGCAGCATATGCAATTTCCCGTTTCAATATAAGGTTTAAAAACCAGCTGATGTTTGGAATACTGATGACCAGTATGGTTCCTGCTGTGGCACTGCTGATTCCGCTCTATATAATGGGCGTAAAAACCGGAATTTACAACACCAGGTTTATGCTGGTACTGGTATACACTTCCTGGAGAACACCAATGCTGACATGGATACTGAAAGGGTTCTTTGACTCGGTACCGCTGGCAATTGAAGAAGCGGCAATGATCGATGGCTGTTCGCGGCTCAGAACTTTTTATACTATCGTCATTCCGATGTCACAGCCTGGAATTGTGTCAAGCGCATTACTTACAGCGGTTTATGTGTGGAATGATTTTCTTGTATCCTTCAGTTTTGTAACGAATGAAAAGCTTCGAACCGTGTCGGTTGGTCTTTATTCCTATATTACGCAGTATGGGGTCCAATGGGGAGAACTTCTGTCTGCGGTCATGATAACAATCATTCCGATAATTATTCTGTTTGTTTTACTGCAGAAAAAGTTCGTGGATGGAATGGCTGCCGGGGCAGTCAAGGGTTAGAACCTGTTTCATGTCAGCTTGTGTTTGGCATTTTGATTGGATTTCGCACCAAAATGACGAGCGCAATGGGATATTAAACAGACTTTTGAGTGTGAATTAAGGCTGGATGCTTTAATTATAATTTAAAGGGCAAAGGAGAATAAAAAATGAAAAGATTAGTTAGTGTAATACTCGTATTAGTGCTGGTCTTTAGTCTGGCTGCATGCGGAGGAAACTCAAACGGAAACGCTGAAAGCAGCAAGACAGGTTCTGAACAAAGTTCGTCAGGTTCTGCCGTGGCAGAAGGGTCGGATTTAACTCTTTGGATTTTCTTGAATCCCGAATCCCAGGAGGATCCAAGAAATGTTGTTTTAAAAAACATAGTTGACAACTACAATAAGAATAATGCCATGAAGAATACCGTTAAGGTTGAGAGTATTCATTACAGCAAGTTTGAAGCTCAGGCTATCCAGGCGGCGGCAGCAGGCACCGGACCCGACATAATCAACGTGTACACCGATATGCTGAAACAGCATATCGCAGGCGGAACCATCCAGCCAATGACAAAGTACGCCGAGGAATTCATACCCACCCTGGAAGGATATACTTATTCTGCAGACAGTTTGAAAATCAATAATGAAATATATTCGCTGCCATGGGAGAGCAGAACCTTTGTATTCTGGTACAGAAATGACATATTCAAGGAAGTGCCCACATCTCTCTCAGGTCTGTCCAAACTGGCAGGTGCACAATCAACAGCTCTGGCACAGGGTTTTGTCATAGGGCTGTCGGATGGTTCAAAAGGTGCGAGCTTTATGGAATCCTTTGTTCCATTCATTCGCTCGGCCGGAGGTACATTATTTGATGATTCGGGCAAAGCGGTATTCAACAGTGATGCAGGCGTACAGGCTCTGGATTATGTAAAGAGTCTGGTGGACTCCAAGGCAATGGACAAGTCGACATTAAGTCTGGGAGTTGATGAGATAATAGATGCATTCAAGGCAGGAACAATACTCTCCTGCAATGCAGGAACACAAAGAGCGGCTGCTATAAGAGCATCCGAGCTCAACGACAAAATTGTATCGGCACCTATGCTGGGTTTCAAGGATAATGAACCAAGTCCGGCAGTGGTTGCAGGACAGAGTTTGGGTATTGGAAAGTTCTCAAAGAACCCCGAAGCCTCATTTGATTTCATAAAAGCATTCTTCACCAAGGAAAGCCAGGTTGACTGGTTGAAGGCAAAGGTTCTTCCGGCGCTTAAGACGGTATATGACGACCAGGAAGTCAAGGGCATGGCAAACTATGATGAATTGCTTACCTGGAATGAATATGCAAGCAAAGGAAAAGTTGAGTTCTACCCGGCAGATTATTCCGAGTTGTCGGTGAAACTGGTTCAGGCAGCGCAGAATGTCATATTCGGCGGCAAGGATTCAAAGACGGAACTGGACAATGCTGCAAATTGGTATAACAGCAAAAATAATAAATAAGTTGGTCCGGGAATGCACTTATACGGGAAAGTGTAAGTGCATTCCCAGGAAATAAAATATTAATGGAAGCTGGGGAAGTGTGAATATGAATTATAAAGAGAATTATGATGTAATAGTAGTAGGAGGCGGCCCGGCGGGAATCATGGCAGGTCTGGCTTCGGCCAGGGTTGGAGCCAGCACGTTGATAATTGAAAGAAACGGTTTTTTGGGTGGTGCTGCTACTAATTCCGTTTTAGGCCCTATATCTCCGTTTCATTTTGGTGATGAGCAGGTTATAAATGGAATTCCGCAGGAATTCATAGAAGAGCTGGTCAAGGTCCACGGCAGCACCGGACATTTAAAAGCGCTGGACGCATATGGCAGCGGAGCATATCTTGGTTTTTACGACAGGGAAAAATACAAATATGTGGCTGAAGAAATGCTTGTTAAGGCAGGAGTGGATATATTCTTTCATGCTTTCATCAGCGAAGTGCAAAAAGAGGGTGACAGGATTACGGGAGTTACTGCCATAACAAAAGCAGGCACCAAAAAATTCGGCGCCAAAATTATTGTTGATGCAAGCGGGGACGGGGATGTGGCTGTTATGGCCGGAGCCGGCTATGTGTACGGAAATGCCCAAACCGGCAAGGCACAGCCCGGTTCATCAATGTTTGAAATGGTGGACGTGGACACCGACAGGGTATATGAATATATTTATCAGAATCCCGGGGACTTTGAATGGAAATCCGATCTGGTTCCGGTAAGGGAGTACAGCGACAGGTTAAAGCAGCACTATTTTGTAGCCCAGGGATTTAAAAAGCTGGTTAAAAAGGCTGTTGAAGCAGGAGATCTGTGCTTCGGAAGAGACAGTGTAATAGTGTTGAACGGTATCCATCCCGGCAGCATCCACTTTAATGCCACAAGAGTGACGGGCTATAATTCTGCAGACCCTGTTGAAAAATCCATTAGTGAAATTGAAGGAAGAAGGCAGATAGAGTCTGTTTCGGAATTTATGATCAAGTATGTTCCCGGCTTTGAAAAGGCATATGTAAGTGTTACAAGCAACGAAGTAGGCGTACGTGAAACAAGGCATATAAAAGGCCTGTATATTTTGACCGCCGAGGATGCCGGAGAAGGCAGAAAATTTGAGGACGTGGTTTCCAGAGGGTATTTCCCCATGGACATCCATAATCCGGACGGCGTAACCGGCTATACCGAAGGTAATAGCGGTGGCTGCTGGGTGGATTTGAAGGATACCTATGATATTCCCATCAGGTGTCTGATACCTGAAAAGCTGGATGGAATGGTTTTAAGCGGAAGATGTATTTCAGGAACAAGCGAAGCTCACGGTTCATACCGTACCCAGGGCGGTATTATGGGAATCGGTCAGGCATCCGGAGTCGTTGCGGGCTTATGTGCCGTGAAGGGTGTGGAACCAAGGAATATAGATGTAAAGGAAGTACAGCAAAAGCTGGTTGAGTTTGGAGCATCGGTTTGGCGTGATGAAGAAAAGAAGGCTAAAGAGGAAGCCCATGCCACAGAGTGCGTAAAAAAATACATGAGCAGACGTGACAAGTGTATTACAAAAAAGGAAGTTATGGACCAATATTATAAGTAGTACCGGATGCAATACATGAAATTCATAAATACTCCTAAATTAAGCGCCTGAAGGAATATTCTTTTGGGCCGGTTTTTTAGGATAAATTTATTCACAATATCTAAAAAATTATAAGGCAAGGCAGGGGGGAATTATATGAAGATACCCAGGATACTGGTAGTGGGAAGCTTTGTAATGGATTTGATATACAGTACTTCAAAGGTTCCCGGTGAGGGTGAGACGGTAAATGACGGACTATCGTTTGCTTCGGCACCTGGGGGAAAAGGTGCAAACCAGGCTGTTCAGGCCGCCAGGCTTGGCATGGATGTGACCATGGTGGGCAAGCTGGGACAGGACATGTTTGGGGATGAGCTTCTGAAAGCTGTTGAAAGTGCCGGTATAAACGCCGAAGGGGTTATCAGAGACCCCTCCTGTTCATCGGCGGTAAGTAATGTGGTATTGGAAGTGGTGCCGGGCAAAAAAGCCAAAAACAGGATAATAGTCGTACCCGGTGCCAATATGTCACTGACTGTAAGTGATGTGGAATTCTTAAAGGATAAAATTTCACGGTATGATATGGTAATCCTGCAATTGGAAATACCATTGGAGGTAAATAAAAAGGTCATTGATTACGCATATGAAAAAGGAGTGCCGGTAATGCTCAACTCTGCTCCGTATCAGCCTCTTGACGACGACCTTCTCTCCAAACTGACATATATTTCGCCCAATGAGCATGAGGCGTATGGTTTGACAGGAATTAAAACTACCGACGGGGATGGCGGAATAGATATAAGCAAGGTTGAAATGGCCGCCAAGGTTCTGCTGAACAAGGGTGTCAAAAATGTGATAATAACACTTGGCAGCAATGGTGTGGCATTTATGAACAGGGATATGTTCATTGTCAAACCCTGTGTGGACATTGTAAAGGTAGTTGATCCCACGGCAGCGGGGGATTCCTTTACGGGAGCATTCTGTTCGGCGGTGTGTATGGGCATGACTATGGAAGAAGCCCTTGATTTTGCCAACTATACTGCCACCATTACGGTTTCGAGAATGGGGGCAATAACCTCTCTGCCGGTTATTCAGGAGGTAAGGGATTTAATGAAAAAGGATAATTACATTGGAAAACGGGGGGTGTGATTATGGATCAGACATTGGATGACGTATTAAAAAATTTTGTTGACATTTCCATAAGTGAGATAGAAGCCTTAAAGAAGGATATAAGCCTTGAGGTTTATAAAAAGGCCATGGAGCTCATAATGGATGCCGAAGAGCATGGGAGCAGGGTACATATCACGGGAATCGGAAAGCCGGGGCATGTGGCGGGCTATGTAGCCTCCCTGCTGTCGTCTACCGGCACTCCTGCTTATGAGCTCCACGGTACCGAAGCAGTTCACGGTTCCTCGGGCCAGGTAAGGCCGGGAGACGTCGTGATTGCAATATCAAACAGCGGTGAAACCTCCGAGCTTAAAGCTACTGTGATGACACTGAAGAACAATGGGGCAAAAATTATTGCGGTTACCGGTAAAAGGGACTCCTGGCTGGTCAGAAATGCCGATGCCTTCCTGTATGCGGGGGTTGAAAATGAGGGCGATCCCCTGAACAGGGCTCCCAGGGCGTCAATACTGGCAGAAGTGTTCGTGCTTCAGATATTGAGCCTGCTGCTGCAGTGTGAAAAAAATATTACGCCCCAGCAGTACGTTAAGTGGCATCCGGGAGGAACTCTGGGACAGCTGAGAGAAGATGAAAAGGACAAATAAAGGAGCGGACTATGCTTAAAACAGCTTGTATAAATCCCGGGCTGGCAGGACTTCTGGCAGCATGCGGGCATGGGGATAAAATTTTGATAGCCGACGGAAACTATCCTTTGGAATCAAACACGGGAGGGAATACCAAAAAGGTATATCTTGGATTGACACATGGTGTTCCTACTGTGACTCAGGTTTTGGAGGTCATTGATAAAACTCTTGCCATTGAAGCCGCAGAGGTAATGGTTCCCGGGTCGGGAGAGGAACCGGAGATATTCGGTGAGTTCAGGAGTATCCTTACCGGGGATGTAGTACCGGGAAAGCTTGACCGGTATGAATTTTATGAAGCATGCAAACAGGATAATGTTAAAATAGCAGTTTCAACAGGTGAAAAGAGGGTGTTTGCCAATATACTGATCACTGTGGGCGTTGCATAAATAGATAAACTTTGTTTATAACACATACGCTTTTGAAAAGTATTCCCGGCGGGTTTGTTTAGTTGCCCTCCGGGAATACTGCTGTTAAAAGCCTGATAATCAGGGTGCTTTAGAATTCAGCCTACCTGTGGAACTGCAGCCAGGCAAGGTCGATGCTGTTGCCGGGAAGGAAAATCAGGGATACCGTCTTTTTACCGGTAACCGTATCTCCCAGTGGAAATACTGCGCTTGTGTAATCCTCGGAACCATCCGCAAATATCACTTTTTGAAATTTTTCTTCTTCACCGGTAAATACAATTTGAATGGAATTGCTTGGTAATTCCGATCTCCAGCTCAGGGCGACACTGCTTGCGCCGGTATCACCAAAGTCCATATTTTCATATATGATGGAAACATTGTTTCCGATATTCTCAACCGTACCGGCATTGACCCTGAAAGAATCCCCGTAAATAGTATCGTATTCCGCGGCAGAAAGTTTTTGAAAAGCTTTTATGTACTTTTTAAAGGAAAAGCCCTTGATATGGACCTTTTCCCTGAATACCAAACACAGGGTGGTTACGCCTCGCAAACGCCTGGGAAGCTTATAAGTCACTTCCTGGTAGGTGTTCCAGACAGAACCCTTGTCGTAGGCTGCCGTATAAAGCAATTCACCGCCTTCGGAAGGCATCCCTTCCCAAATTTCGAAAGTAAACGGCTCTTTTCCAAGAGGAAATAACGGCAAGGTGATTTCATCCGAGCCGTAATCTCCAAAGTCCACATCTTTGAAGCCCACGTGACTTTCACCGCTGCGCAGGGTTGCAATACCACGCTCGTTGCCGTTGGTGAGTTCGGCATTGCTGCAGTTGCATAGCCCTGCCGACACAAAGCCGTAAGGATCCAGGAACGCTTTACCCATACCTGTAATATTGATCACCTGCTGTGATATTATTGTCACATGTCCGCGCCCGTTTCTGGCAGCGCAGCGTACATAGACCCTGCCGTCGCCCTTTGGAATTACTGTTGCGCTTTTGCCGTCCCCGGCAGCCTTGAGGGTGGCCAGAGGACTGTCTATACCACCCACATCGGTCAACCGCCAGTACAGGTCGCCGTATGTTGCATTCTCAGGGAAAATCCGTGCGGTAACAGTGTAGTCATGTACCGACAGTTCGATTTTCCGTATGGGAATATCATTGTCATTCATTGCCGCAGATATGTGAGGCGGGTCGTCATTTTCACACTTCACGACAGCTAGAAGCCTACCGTTAAACAACCGCCTGCTGTCCGTGCGGTATTGGTCGTAATCTGTGGAGTCGCCGTTGTCCAGGGTCAGAAGTTCCCCTCCCTTTACCGAGATGCGGACCCTGCAGTTGGCATTCTCCACACAGTTACCGTTCCTGTCTGCAGCCGTAATGGTTATAAATTCAAGCTCTCCAAACCTTTCACGCTGGATTTGAAGACTTTCCGCGTCACCAAAGGAGCTTCTGCACTCTTCTGCAATTACATTGCCCTGTTCATCATAGGCCACCGCCCGCAAGGTTCCGGGCTGGTAAGCCATTTGCCAGCTGGCTGAAAAACGGTCTTTGAGGGTTACCGCACCCAGACTTGCATTGTTGAAAAACAGCTCGATCTCCGGTGCATTTGAGTAAACCTGTACATCTATGATTTGCCCCGGTGAAAAATCCCAATAGGGGAGGAGATGTACCATGGGCGCTTTCCTATAGTCGGTCCAGGCTGCCTGGAACAAATAATAGGAATCTTTGGGGAAACCTGCCGTGTCAATGTGTCCAAGGTAAGAGTTCTTTGTGTGATATGGAGTGGGCTCGCCGAGATGGTCCTGTCCTACCCATACGAAATGCCCCAGTGAATACGGCGTATCCAGGTCAAATTTTACACAGGCTTCAACGCTTCTGGCTCCCCAACTGGTTGAACTGTTGCCCAGAGCCGAACACTGCAGGTCATCGTCGGCTAAAATGGACTTGTTGAGCGGGAAGTGATAAACTCCACGGCTTTGCACGGTGGAGCAGGTTTCGCTGCCATAGATGATCCAATCGGGATGTTGTGTGTGATGATTATCATAAAGCGTCTCACCGTAGTTGTAACCGATGAGTTTAATTATATCGGCGCATTTCTGGGTATTCTCCCAGGGCATATAATTGGAGCAAAGAGTCACAGGCGCATGCCCCTTGTGGTCGTGCTTCCTTACAAGCTCAATCAGGCGGTTCATGGTTTCGGCTCCGGCCCGGGCATCCAGATGGGTATCGTGAATCTCATTGCCGATGCTCCACAGGATGATCGAAGGATGATTTCTGTCCCGGCGTATCCAGGATGCCACATCTTTTTCAATCCAGCCATCAAAGAACCTTGCATAATCATAGGTATTCTTGGGTTGTTTCCACATGTCCAGAATTTCCGACATGACCAGAAAGCCCATTTCATCGGCAATATCCATAAATACTTTGGCAGGAGGATTGTGCGCGGTACGCAGCGCATTCACACCCATGCTGCGAAGCAGAGTCAGCTGCCTGCGTATGGCATCCGGGTGCACCGCCGATCCCAGCGAACCCAGATCGTGATGCAGGCATACACCTTTAAACTTAACAGGCCTCCCGTTGAGGAAAAAGCCCTTATCGCTTGTATAGTCAATGGTGCGGAAGCCGAAACGGGTATGCTCCACATCGGTGATAACGCCGTCCACCAGTAATTCGGAGCGCAAGGTATACAGCTGCGGATTATCAATGTCCCATGGCAGGATATCGTCTCCTGCATCCAGCAAAGTGTGCCTGACCTCATATGGCCTGCCGCAGGTTTCCACCTCGGCATCAGCCTCGAAAAACCATTGGTTATCCCGTTTGCCGGTAGTAATATATATACCGTCCGAAACAAAATGGCTGGCATTTTTAACCTTTAAAAACACATCCCTGTATATGCCGGCACCTGTGTACCAACGGGAATTGGGGGACTTATAGTCCACCTTCAGCAGAATTGTATTATTTCCTTCTGAACGTAAGAAATCGGTTATATCGTATTCAAAGGCGGTATAGCCGTACTTCCATTCCCCCACCTGCCGGTCGTTTACAAACAGCGTGATGTCCATATAGACACCGTCAAAACGGAGGAACAGTCTCTGCCCGTCCTGGAGAAAGCTGGTGTCGAATTCACGCCTGTACCAGCCCAGACCGTTTTCATACAAATTGTTTACATCATAAATCAACCAATCGTGGGGTATTTCCACGGGTATGAAGTTTTTGGGCTGGCCTTTGGCAAACATCCAGCCATCATTAAATAATTTCATGTTAACCTCCATGAGCCATATTATGGCTTTGAGCCGCATTGCGGCTACAAAATGTAATGAAATCCTTTCACTCCCTCATCCGCTATAAGGCGAACAATGTTATTCAGTCACATTTTCTTTCTCCAATTGCCGGACGGAACCGCGTATTTGCAGCTGCGGCGAGAACAGGACGTTCTTTCCCTCCGATCCGTTAATTAAAGACAATAGAAGTTTTGCGGCAGCCTGGCCCAATTCCTCCGAAGGATGGTTAATGCTGGTGAGTGAGGCGATCTTGGCCGGCTCCGAATTATCGATTCCCACCACAGAGAGATCTTCGGGGATATTTCTGCCGTTTTGACGCAGATAGTCAATAAGCCTTAAGGCCATATGGTCGTTAAAACACAGAGCTGCGGTGCACCCGGCCAGCTGATCCAGAAATCGGCTCCCGTGCAGCAGCTGCTGTACACTCTCCTTTGAATACCAGAAAATCCGGTCCTCCCGGATCGGAATGCCATGCTCCTTCAGTGCCCTGACATAGCCCAGGTAGCGCAGGTGCCCCTGCCTGTTGATGTGTGAGAATATGCCCGAAATATTGCGGTGCCCCATACTTATAAGGTGCTTTGCCGCTGAATATCCCGCCATAACATCATCCAGGCTTACATATGGAATGGACAGCTCGGAGTAGAACGAATCAATAAAAACCATAGGCGTTCCCGCTTGTATTAGAGAATTGTACAAATCAAGATTTGCACAGGGCAAGGCACTCCTTGTGGGAACGATGATCAGGCCGTCAACACGCCTTTCAGCCATAAGCTGCAGAGCCCTGGCCTCGGTTTCCACAGAGTTGTTGGTAGATGCCAACTGGACGGCATAGCCGCAGGAGGAGAGAACACCTTCTATGCCGCGCACGATACTTGGAAAAATATAATTGTCCAGATATGTAGAAATTATGCCAACCGTCATGGTACGTTCCCTATCAAGGGAAGGCGGGTTAGGTTTGCGGGAGGAGACGTAGGTACCGCTGCCCTGGATCCGGGAGATATAACCACGCTGCTCCAATACCTCCAGTGCCCGGCGCACGGTTTGACGGGAAAAGCCGAACTTTTCTCCAAGCTCGGTCTCGGACAGAAATTTATCATTTGGCTTGAATGCTTCGGTGGAAATCTGTTCAACTGTCCACTCAACAATTTCCATATACTTGGGGGTGTAAATCATAGGTTCCTCCCTTTTATTCCTGTAATTTTCAAATAGCACAACAAGTTAATTTAATATTTCTATTATAAAGTATCATTTATTATAAATACAAGTACTATATTGTTGTAATTACAACTAATAGTTTTGTTGAAGTGCAAGTAAAGAGAATGTCGGAGAGGGATGCCAGTTAAAATGGCCAATGACCGCAAATTATAGGATATTTGATTTACAAATAGTTGTATTGACAAGTAAAAATAATATGGCAAAATGTGAATTGTTTTAAAAAACCTGTGCCATATTGTGGTACGGGTTTGAGAATAGAAACGAACACGCTTATGATTTTGTATTAAAAACTTATTAAATATGAAAAGGGCTGTCAAATAAAAGCCAAAACATCTTCAAAAATTATCAATATAACAACATAGCAACTTTTGCAAGTCAAATGACAATATAAGCATATTATTTATTACACGAAATTGTTATTATCTGAATATAGGTGACTAATTGTAAGCTATCTCTGGGGGTGTTAAATCGCTTGAAGAAAGTTTTGTGCTGATATGTGCAATTGCGCAGGGGCAAAACCATAAATTTGCAAAAGATGCTCAGGTTTATGATTATTATTGCTATCTTGCAGCAGGAAAATAGAAGAAATTTTATGCAATATTTTTATGTATTATTTTATGAAGCTTATTTGTACAACCGGCCTCCGGGAGTACAAGTTTCCACTCTCTGTTAATTAAAAAATAAAGAAAAGGGGTGCACCTTTGTCTGGAAATACACAAAAACTCAAAAACTATTTAAAACGTTACTGGACACTATATCTTCTGCTTGTCGTGCCTATCGTATATTTTCTTGTGTTCCGTTATGTACCGATGACTTACATCCAGATAGCATTCAAGAAATACAGTATAGTGCAGAGTCCCTGGGAAATGCCCTGGGCGGGCAACCATGGTTTCGAGTACTTTATAAAGGCCTTTGCAAACAGGGACTTCATTTTTGCATTGCGCAATACGATTTTACTCAACCTGCTGGATCTGGTGATTGGATTTCCGGCTCCCATTATACTGGCATTGCTGCTCAACGAGCTGACCTTTGCAAAGTTCAAACGGGTTACCCAAACTGTTGCATACATGCCTCACTTTCTTTCATGGATCATCATCTCGGGTATGGCATTGCAGTTATTTGCACCAAGTACGGGTCTTCTGAATATCATGCTGAATCATCTGGGGGTTGAATCCATTCCCTTCCTCAATGATCCGAAGTATTGGGTAGCGACTTACATATTGCTGGGAGTATGGCAAAGTGTGGGCTGGAACTCCATCATATACCTGGCCGCACTTACGGGAATCAATCCCGAACTGTATGAGGCTGCTTCAATCGACGGAGCGGGACGCTTCAAAAAAATGTGGTATGTAACACTGCCGGGCCTGCGTCCTACTATCATCGTTCTGCTTATTATGAATCTGGGACGTATTCTGGGCAGTGAGTTTGATAGACCATATGCTTTAAGAAATGCTCTGGTTGACAACGTATCCAATGTTATCTCAACTTTCGTATATACTAACGGTATCCGTGGCCTTCAATTCTCTTTAACTACTGCGGTGGGACTGTTTCAGTCTGTAGTCTGTGTTATTTTCCTCATCGGGGCGAACTCACTTGCCAAGAAATTCGGTGAACGCGGTATTTGGTAAGGTATAGCATAATATTTGAAGGAGGATATACAGAATGATTAAATCAAGAAGTACCAAATTAGGTGACTGGATAATAGCTTTCATATGCTTCCTGGTTATTTTAGTTTGTCTTTTACCGCTGGTTAACATTGCGGCGCGTTCTCTCAGTGCATCGGAAGCCTTGATCAAAGGAGAGGTCACACTATGGCCGAAAGGCTTCAATACCAATGCCTATAAATTGGTGTTCAACGACAGCAAATACGTCTGGTCACTTGGCTGGACTGCAATATTAACATTTATTTGTACGGTGGTATCCATGGTTATGACAACCATATGTGCCTACCCGCTCACTTATGACAAGCTCAAAGGACGGAAAGTAATCAACACCTTGATTATCTTTACCATGTATTTTAATGCAGGTACAATACCGAACTATCTGCTGATGAAGGATCTGGATCTCATTAACAAGCCTCTGGTGTTAATAATTCCAAGCTGTCTGAGTGTATTCAATATGATCATAATGCGCAGCTTCCTGTATGGGATACCCGACAGCCTGCGCGAATCTGCAGAGATAGACGGTGCAGGGCCCATACGCACCCTTGTCAGCATCTATTTGCCTCTGTCTACCTCGGTAATAGCAACTCTCTCACTTTTCTATGCGGTGGGACGCTGGAATGGTTTTTCAGATGCACTGATATATATGGGTAACAGAAAATATTATCCGATTCAGCTTCTGCTGTACAACATCATCAATAGCATTAACAATATCGAGGTTTCAGCTCAGGAGGGCTTTGCCAACCCGGGTCTCTCGGACGGCATTAAAGCGGCGACGGTCATATTTGCCACAGTACCCATCCTGCTGGTATATCCATGGCTTCAAAGGTATTTTATCACCGGTGTGACCATAGGAGCAGTAAAGGGTTAGTTTGTATTTAGACATAATATGTCTAATTATGATAAATTAAAGGAGGATTTTATATGAAAAGAGTACTTTTAGTTTTATTGGCCTGCCTTCTTGTGATTACCAGTTTGGCAGCCTGCGGTTCCAGTGATTCCACAGCTACATCAACCGCCGGTTCATCAGCGGCTGTGAGCAGTACCGCAGACGGCTCGGCGGCAGGTGCTGAAGGCCTGCCTGGAAGATTTGCGGAAAAGAAATCCATCACTGTTGAAGTATTTGACCGTGCTGTAGATGGTGGAACAAAGGCAGAAGATAACTTCTATACCAATTGGATTAAAGAAGGAATGCTTCGCGACTATAACGTTGAAGTTAAATTTATTCCGGTACCCCGTTGGACCGAGCAGGAACAGATGAACAATCTCCTTGCTGCCAACAATGCACCTGATGTTTGCCTTACCTACAGTTATCCAACTGTACAGACCTATGCAAACATGGGCGGTATACTTGACCTGGCACCGCTTCTCGAAAGCAATAAGCAATTACTCCCCGACCTGTACTCTCTGGTTGGTGAAGAGAACATGACCTGGGATAAGGACCCTGACAAGGGAACAATTTGGGCTATTGAGTCCATGCTTTTCCAGAACAAACGTATCAACACTTTTGTTCGTGAAGATTGGCTGAACAAACTGAACATAAAAGAGCCGACAACTATTGAAGAGTTTGAAGCAATGCTGAAGGCCTTCCAGAGCAATGCTAAAACATTACTCGGAGCTAACGCCGACAAGATAATTCCTTTCCTCCTCAGCGTAGATGTAGGCTGGAATGCTGATCATTTAATAACATCCTATATCCCTGACAGCTTTGTAAACTCAGATAAGGATTATTATATTAACGGTTTTGACGACAGACACTTATTGGCTCCGGGCTATAAGAACGGAATCAAGAAGCTCAACGAATGGTACAATGCAGGTTTGATCTGGAAGGATTTCCCCTTGTATCCTGCCGGAGACAAGAATATAGACAACCAGATGAAAGCCGGATATGTCGGAGCAATGATACATAACTGGGATTATCCGTACCGCGGCGGAGATGACAGTATTATTGCAAATATGAAGAAGACAGTTGGACCTGATGCGGCATTTATCGCAGTAGAGCCCTTCAAGAATGACGCAGGGGTATACAGAAAATTGCTCAGCCCTCCGATTGACCGTAAAATCTTCTTCCCGGCAACAAATAAAGAACCTGTTGCATCATTGCTGTATCTCAACTGGATAAGCAAACTCGACAACCGCAAGTTCCTCCAGATCGGAGAAGAGGGTGTTACTCATGAAAAGACTCCGGACGGCTTAATAAGGACAATAGCTACTACTGGAGATAAATACATGAATTCTCCTAATAATATCGATTACACTATGACAATAAACGGTCTGGATCTTGGCGATCCCGATTTGACAATGAAATCCGTTGCTCTGGGCTACGCCGGAGTAGATGCGAAATATGTTACAAAAGCATATGAACTCACCAGCAAAGATGCTGTTATCAGTAAACATATCAATGTAGGCGAGATCAAGGCAGAAGAAGGAATGGGTCCGGCACTTAAGGAAAAACGTGATAATATGCTGACTCAGGCCGTAACTGCAAAGCCGGACAAATTTGACTCCATATATGACAACGCATTTAAGGATTTCCTTACTTCAGGCGCTCAGGCTATAATAGATGAACGTGCAGCAAAATATGAAAAGTACTACGGTAAATAATTCTTATATTTTACTATGAGATAAAAAATAAAAGAGCTGCTTCACATAAGGAGAATTGTTGTGAAGCAGCTCTTTTGTTTAGAAATTTGAAATCATAGCTTATTGTGTTTTACCGGCGGAGTTGTGTACTTCTTATAAATCCTGTCTGAAGTTGGAATAAAAATACTTTGGGGTAACACCGTATTCCTTTTTGAAGGCCCTGAAAAAGTTTGAATAGTCTCCGAACCCGCATTGCTTAAAAACCTCTGTTATGGGTATGCCCTTGAGGATCAGCTCTTTGGCGAGAATCAGCTTTTTTTGAATTATGTATTTATGAATGGTAGTACCCGAATGTTTCTTGAATTCTCTCAACAGGTGATACTTACTGAGGAATACGTGCTCCGAAAGAGCGTCTATGGTCAACTCTTCCTCAATGTGATTATTTATATATTCAATAATATCGGTAATCATATTACTTTTTTTAACATCGGCATCAGGTCTTATGCTGTTGTGTTGCAGAGCCATGCTGATCTGGACGAATAATTCCACAAAATATGCTTTGTAAAGAATATCGCTTCCTATACCTTCATAGTTTTCAATTGAAATGATTTTATGAAAAATTGACCTTATATTCTGCTGAAGGTCAAGAGACAATCTGATAACATAATCCTTTTTGTTATAAAAACATTCGGCCAAGTCAGTTTTATCGGTTGAAAGACTGTTCAGAAAGTTTTTATCTATCCATAAAACAATTCTTTCATAGGGAACGGTATGGTCTTTAACAATGAGCTGGTGGAGCTCGGTGGTATTGACGGGAACAATATCCCCGGGTTTCAAGGCATAGGTTTTGCCTTCAATGTAATAACTTACATTGCCTGAAATAAAATAGAAGCACTCGTAAAAATCGTGGTGATGCAGAGAAACCTTTTCAATGGTTGAATCTGAATAATAAAATATTTCATAGTCCTTTGCATGCATTTGCTGACGGGTTTGATAATCGTGATACCGCTTTTTCATATGCACCTCTAACTTTACTTTAAGGTAAGAAAATCTTTCGGCAGCCGGAAAATTTTCCATATAGCCTATGTATTATAATATAATTCTATCATAGCAATTATTGCAAGTCAAACGGCAATATAAACATATTAGTAGCAAGTAGTCATTAGTATAATTTATGTAAGGAAAAGCGTGAAGGCTTTCATTCTGGAGTGGTTTATATATTGACTGGGTTTTAATGGACAATAAAAACGCCCGGAAAAGACATTGGCAAAAAGTGCTCATTTAGGAGAGGTTAATATGGATAAAACACAGGATACAGGGAGTAAAGACAGAAGGCTTAAACTCCCGCGTTTGATAAGTGACGGCATGGTTCTGCAAAGAGGAACTGCCGTAAGGATATGGGGGTGGGCCGGGGCCGGTGAAGACGTAAGAGTTGAATTTATCGGCAAGTGTTACAAAAGCCGGGCCGATGAGGAAGGCTGCTGGGAGATCTTTCTGGAGGATTTAAAGGCCGGAGGCCCGTACGACATGGAAATCAAGGCTTCCACAGCCATAAGGGTAAGGGATGTCTTAGTGGGAGAAGTTTGGGTTTGTTCAGGTCAGTCCAATATGGAACTGCCCATGGAAAGAGTAAAGGATCAATATCCCGCCGATATGGTCAATTGCGATTACCCGCAGATACGGCACTTTAATGTAGCACTGAGGTATGAATTTAATACACCCCATACCGATCTTGCAGAAGGGAGCTGGGAGGCGGCAAGTCCGGAAACCATCAGGGGATTTTCGGCTGTGGGCTATTTCTTTGCCAGGGCCATCCATGAAAAGTATCAGGTACCTGTGGGTTTTATAAAGGCAGCCATCGGAGGCTCTCCAATTGAGTCATGGGTAAGTGAGGCGGCATTAAAATCATATCCTGAAGTTTTGGAAAGGCTTCTTCCATATAAAGACGGGGATTACATAAAAGAAGTTCTGACAAGTGATGAAAAAGCCACCAATTCATGGTATGCAAATCTGGATAAGCATGATGCAGGTATGACTTCCGGCGAATTTCCCTGGTATTCCGATGAAGTGGACACAAGTGGGTGGGAAGACATGGATTTACCGGCCAGGTTTGAAAATGAAGGTCTTGAGGGATTAAATGGAGCCGTATGGTTCAGAAAAGAAATAGAGGTTCCGGAAAATATGCTGAATAAGCCGGCCAGGCTCTGGCTGGGCAGGATAGTTGACAGTGACAAAACCTATGTAAACGGAAAGTTTGTCGGGGAAATAACGTACCAGTATCCCCCGAGAAAGTATGATATCCCGGCAGATTTGCTGCGAAAAGGCAAGAATACCATCACGGTAAGGGTCACAAGCAACAATGGAAATGGTGAATTTATTTCCGGCAAGCCATATATGCTGACAGCCGGAGGTCATATCATTGATTTGACCGGTCAATGGAAATACAGGGTGGGAGCAGTTTGCGGTCCTTTGCCCGAAGCCACTTTCATTCAATGGCAGCCAACGGCTTTGTATAACGGGATGCTGGCCCCTCTTACAAATTATACCGTCAAGGGTGCGCTGTGGTATCAGGGTGAGTCAAATACCTCAAGGCCGTCGGAGTACTTCAGCCTTATGAAGACCATGATTGAAAACTGGAGACAGGAATGGAAGCAAAGTAATCTTCCATTCATATTTGTACAGCTACCCAACTACGGAACAGCCGATATACTGCCCTCTGAAAGCCAGTGGGCCCAGCTTCGCGAAGCCCAGCTTGATTCACTGCAGATACCCGGCACTGCCATGGCTGTTGCTATTGACCTGGGTGAGTGGAATGATATGCACCCGCTGCGTAAAAAAGATGTGGGAGAAAGGCTTGCACTGGCTGCCCGGAGTGAGGCATATGGTGAAGAAATAATTTCTTCCGGCCCAATATTTAAGGATATGAAAATAAAAAACAACAGGATAACAATTGAATTTTTCAATATAGGAAGTGGATTAAAGGCCGGAAATGGCAAGGAGTTGAAACATTTTGCCATAGCAGGTGACGATGAGATATTTAAATGGGCTGAAGCCAGGATCGAAGGTAACACGGTAGTAGTGTGGAATGACAGCATCTCAATGCCCAAAGCGGTGAGATATGCCTGGGCCGACAATCCGGAAGCTGCCAATTTGATAAATGAAGAAGGACTGCCGGCATCGCCCTTCCGCACAGACAGATGATAATGCCGCTATTGACCCTTAAAACCGGGTGGAATATAAGAATTGCTAAAAAATTAATTTGGAGATAAACATGGAGTTGAACAGAAAAAGTTTGGAGAACAGCTTTTGGCAGCAGGCAGGTTTTGAAATACCGAAGTTTGATATGGAACAGATGCTGGATAAAACATACGAAGCGCCGGTATGGGTTCATTTTGGAGCAGGGAATATCTTCAGAGGTTTTATTGCCGCACTTCAGCAGAAGCTGCTGGAGGACGGAAAAGCGGAAAAGGGTATAATTGCGGTAGCTCCTAATGATAATATGATAATTGAAGAGATATATAAGCCGTCGGACAATCTGACTATTTTGGTACATCTTCTTCCTGACGGCACTCTGGAGAAAAAGATCATAGCCAGTGTATCTGAAAGTCTTGTGGGAAATACCGAGGTAACTGCCGACTGGCAGCGGCTGAGTGAAATTTTCTGCAAGTCCTCGCTGCAGCTTGTAAGTTTCACTGTCACTGAAAAGGGCTATGGGCTGACAGATATATCGGGGGATTTTTTAACCTCAGTCAAAGAGGATATACAGAACGGTCCTGAAAGTCCCAGAAGCCTTGCGGCAAAAATTGCTTCGCTGCTTTACCTCAGGTATAGGGCGGGAGAATTGCCCATAGCACTGGTAAGCATGGATAATTGCTCTCACAATGGAGATATCCTTAAAGAGTCAATAAAAACTATGGCTGCTTATTGGCTTAAAGGCGGGTTTGTTGAGGAGGGCTACCTTTATTACATTGATAATCCGGAGAAGGTGGCTTTTCCCTGCACAATGGTGGATAAAATAACCCCCAGGCCTTCGGAGGCGGTGGATAAAACTTTGCAGGAACTGGGGATCCAGGGCACCAAAATAATTTGCACTGCAAAAAATTCATATCTATCCCAATTTGTAAATGCAGAAAAGCCTCAATATCTCGTTGTTGAGGATAAGTTCCCAAATGGCCGCCCTCCTTTGGAGGAGGCGGGAGTCTATTTCACAGACAAAGCCACCGTAGACAAGGTTGAAAAAATGAAGGTTACAACCTGTCTGAATCCATTACATACAGCCCTGGCTATTTTCGGATGCCTTCTGGGATACAGGCTCATAGCCGACGAGATGAAGGATAAGCAGTTGAAGAGACTTGTGGAAAGAATGGGGTATGAGGAAGGAATGCCTGTTGTTGTCAATCCCGGTATAATTGATCCTGCCGGATTTATTGATGAGGTTTTGAAGCAAAGGCTGCCAAATCCGTTTATTCCCGATACACCGCAGAGAATTGCCTGCGATACCTCGCAAAAAATTCCGGTACGCTTCGGGGAGACCATTAAAACATATGTTAATCATTCCACACTGGATGCTGGAAAATTGACGTTTATACCTCTTGTTATAGCCGGCTGGTGCCGTTATCTTATAGGAATAGATGATTCGGGCGATGAGATGGAGCTAAGTCCAGATCCCATGCTGGATGAACTCAGAACGTATATCCAGGGAGTAAAGCTGGGGAGCGCCGATACTGCCGGAAACTGTCTTAGGCCCCTGCTTTCCAACGAAAGGATTTTCGGATTGGATTTGTATCAGGCCGGCCTGGGAGGCAAAATTGAAGGCTTCTTCTGCGAAATGCTGGAAGGCAGGAATGCTGTCAGAAAAGTTCTTGAAAAGTATGTTATATGAGGAGATGATTTTTTGAAAATTACATTCAGATGGTTTGGAGAAAAGGACGATAGCATAACTCTGGAACAAATCAGGCAGATACCGGCCGTCACCGGAGTGGTGGGCGCATTGTACGATGTGCCTGTGGGTGATGTATGGCCCATGGAAAAAATTCTGTCACTAAAAAATTCAGTGAAAAAAGAAGGATTGGAGCTGGAGGTAATAGAAAGTGTCAATATCCATGAAGATATTAAACTGGGCCTTCCTTCCAGAGATCAGTATATAGAAAATTACAGGCAGTGTATCAGAAATCTTGGAAAAGCGGGAGTCAGGGTTATTTGCTACAATTTTATGCCGGTATTTGACTGGCTTAGATCAGAACTTGCCCACAAACTGCCCGACGGTTCGGAGGTTCTCTATTATGACCACAATGTTGTAAAGGATATAGATCCGGTCAAGCTGGTAGAGGATATGGCCACAAATTCAAACGGATTTGCATTGCCGGGCTGGGAACCCGAGAGATTGGCCGAATTGAAGGATACACTGGAAAAGTACAAAAGTGTGGATGAAGAGAAGCTGTTTGAAAATCTTAAATATTTTCTTGATGGAATAATACCTGTATGTGAGGAAGCAGACGTAAAAATGGCAATACATCCGGATGATCCGCCATGGTCACTTTTCGGACTGCCAAGAATAGTAACCTGCAGGGAGAACCTTGACAGGCTTGTGAAGCTGGTGGACAGCCCATATAACGGCTTGACCCTTTGCAGCGGTTCGCTGGGTGCAAATCCGGAAAATAACATACCCGAGATCATCAGACATTTTGGAGGTATGGGAAGAATCCATTTCGGGCATGTAAGAAATGTAAAGTTCATCGGTGACAGGGTATTCCATGAGACCTCACATCTGTCCGGGGACGGTTCGCTGGATTTGTTTGAAATAATGAAAGCTTATCATGATATAAATTTTACAGGGTATATCAGACCGGACCACGGCAGGATGATCTGGAGTGAAAAGGCAAGGCCGGGATATGGTCTGTATGACAGGGCTTTGGGAATTGCTTATCTGAACGGACTTTGGGAAGCTATTGGAAAAATGAAAAAACTTCAGAGTAAATAAAAAGTATTAATGTATTATATATAGCAACTCGCAGTAACAATTAAAATATAAATTCGAAGAAGTCAGGGAGGAAACTGATGAGTAATTTTGTGGTTGCAGGCAATCCGAAAAGTACTTCCATGTACAAGTGCTGGCTTAAATATTACAAGCTTGAAAATAAAAAATTGTCCGGTGAATATAAAAATCTCTTGAAAAGCATTGTGATTAAAGAGAATACGGCGATTACACAAAGTGCGGTAAATGAGTTGAAAAGGGGCCTGGCCGGGATTCTGGGAATCAGGCCCGAGATTTCTGAGGAACCGGCAAAACCGGCTTTTCTGATGCTTGGAACTCTTTCAGGGAATAAGAGTATTGCCGGGCTGCTGGGCAGGGAAAAGCAAAACCTGGGAGAAGAGGGTTTTATAATAAAGCTCCTGACAGAGAATGAACAAAAGCAGCTTCTGGTTGCCGGAAAAACCGACAGAGGGCTGTTATACGGTGTATTCAGCCTGCTGAGACTCATTCAGACAGGAACCGGGTTGGATGGACTGCCAAGAATTGAAAATCCCGTAAATCAGCTGAGAATGGTAAACCATTGGGACAATATGGACAGAAGTATCGAAAGAGGCTACGCAGGAAAGTCGATATTCTACAAAAACAATAAAATAACAGGGAACCTCGCAAGGATAAGCGACTACGCAAGAATGCTGGCCTCGGTGGGCATAAATGCCATAGCCATAAATAACGTTAATGTGCATAAATTTGAAACCCTGCTGATAACCGACAGATATATAAAGGATGCAGCAAAGCTGAATGAAATATTCCGCAGCTATGGAATCAAGCTCTTCCTGAGTATAAACTTTGCCAGTCCCCTGTCCACAGGAGAGCTTTTTACTGCTGATCCCCTGGATAAAGAGGTACGGAAGTGGTGGAAAAACAGGGCGGAATTTATTTACGCGTATATGCCCGATTTTGGAGGTTTTCTTGTAAAGGCTGATTCAGAAGGCAGGCCGGGTCCGTTCACCTACGGGCGTACTCACGCAGATGGAGCAAATATGCTGGCTGAAGCCTTGAAACCGCACGGCGGCCTTGTTATCTGGAGATGCTTCGTCTACAACTGCCTGCAGGATTGGAGAGACCGTACCATTGACAGGGCAAAAGCTGCTTATGACCACTTTATGCCGCTGGACGGAGCCTTCGCGGAAAATGTATTGCTTCAAATAAAGAACGGGCCCATGGATTTCCAGGTGCGTGAACCTGTTTCCCCGCTCATAGGCGGCCTGGAAAAAACAAATCAGGTGCTGGAGCTTCAAACAACCCAGGAGTATACGGGACAGCAAAAACATTTATGCTATCTGGTGCCTATGTGGAAAGAGGTATTGGATTTTGACACCTGCGCAAAAGGGCGGGGCACAAGTGTAAAGAAAATTATAAGCCGTGAGGTGTTCAAAAACAAATACGGCGGGTTTGCCACTGTTACCAACATCGGTGACGACACCAACTGGACAGGGCACCAGATGGCCCAGGCAAATACCTTTGGGTATGCGCGGCTGGCCTGGGACCCCGAACTGACCTCGGAAGAGATTGCCGAAAGCTGGATAAGGCTTACCTATTCAAATGACAGAATTCTGGTCGACACCATAAAGGATATGCTCCTGGGCTCCTGGAGGACTTATGAAAACTACACGTCACCTCTGGGCATCGGCTGGATGGTCAATCCGAACCATCATTACGGCCCAAATGTCGACGGCTATGAGTATGACAAGTGGGGAACCTACCACCGGGCAGACCACAAAGGTATCGGCGTGGACAGAAATGTCAGGAACGGAACCGGCTATGCGGGGCAATATCATAAGGAGGTGGCCCGTCTCTATGAAAATGTTGAGACATGCCCGGAGGAATTACTGCTGTTCTTCCACTACATCCCTTATGACTACAGGTTGAAATCAGGGGAGACCTTGATACAATACATCTATAACACTCATTTTGAAGGCGTTGAACAGGCAGAGGAGTTAAAGCGGAAGTGGGAAAGCCTGAAGGATAAGGTAGAGGAGGATGTATTCGGCCATGTAATGGAGAGGCTGGAAGGACAAATAACACACTCAAAAGAGTGGAGGGACATTATCAACACCTATTTCTTCAGAAAGACCGGAATACCTGATGAGCTGGGCAGAAAAATATATTAGAGCTAAATCAATTTGGAGATTTTATGGACAATATTCCTGATTATTTGAATAAAGATTTGAGTTTTGAGGCCAGGGCAAAGGATCTGGTCTCAAGGATGACCCTTGAGGAAAAAGTAACGCAGATGCTTCACAGCGCTCCGGCGATCCCCCGTCTGGGCGTGAGGGCGTACAACTGGTGGAATGAAGCACTCCATGGAGTTGCAAGGGCGGGGACCGCTACAATGTTTCCCCAGGCAATAGGCATGGCCGCAACCTTTGATGAAGAGCTCCTGTATAAGGCAGCCGATATAATATCAACCGAAGGCAGGGCAAAATACCATGAAGCGCTGAAGCATGACGACACGGATATTTACAAGGGGTTGACCTTCTGGGCTCCCAATGTGAATATATTCAGAGACCCCAGATGGGGCCGCGGACATGAAACCTACGGAGAGGATCCTTACCTGGCAGGAAAGCTGGGGGTGGCTTTTGTGAAAGGACTTCAGGGAAATGATGATAAATACCTGAAAACAGCTGCCTGCACCAAGCACTTTGCAGTGCACAGCGGCCCCGAGGGAGAACGCCACAGCTTCAACGCCGTAGTTTCCAGGAAGGACATGTATGAAACCTACCTTCCGGCCTTTAAGGAATGTGTCAAAAAAGCGGGGGTTGAAGCTGTCATGGGTGCATACAACAGAACCAACGGGGAGCCCTGCTGCGGAAGCAAAACCCTGCTGAAGGATATTCTCAGGGACCAATGGGGCTTCAAGGGCCATGTGACCTCTGACTGTTGGGCAATAAAGGATTTCCACGAAAATCACATGGTTACAAAGACTGCACCTGAATCTGCGGCCCTGGCCGTTAACAACGGCTGTGATCTCAACTGCGGGAATATGTATATCAATCTTCTGATTGCCCACAAGGAAGGACTTGTGACCGAAGCACAGATAGATCAGTCGGTTGTCAGGCTGATGACCGCGAGAATGAAGCTTGGCATGTTTGATGACGACAAAGATGTGCCCTATGCCTCAATTCCCTTTGAGCTTAACGACTGTGACCGGCACAGGGAGTTCTCGCTTGAGCTGGCCAAAAAGTCGCTTGTATTACTGAAAAATGCCAGCAATACCCTTCCTATGGACAGGGAAAGGGTAAAAACAATTGCAGTCATAGGCCCTAATGCAGACAGCAGGAATGCCCTGGCAGGCAATTATTCCGGAACTGCCTCACGTTATACCACAGTGTTGGAAGGGATTCAAAATGCTGTTAAGCCGGGTACAAGGGTATATTATTCGGCGGGCTGCCACTTATTTAAAGAGAAGCCCGGACTTGCAGCTCCCAAAAACTTTTTCGGCGAAGCAGTTGCAATGGCCCAACGGTCCGATGCGGTGGTATTATGCCTTGGACTTGATGCCACACTGGAGGGTGAACAGGGGGATGTATCCAATGAGTATGCGGGCGGAGACAAGTCAGACCTGAATTTGCCCGGGCATCAGCAGGAACTTCTCGAAACCATTTGCAAAACAGGAAAACCCGTCATACTGGTACTGCTGTCAGGCAGTGCGCTTGCGGTAAACTGGGCCCATGAACATGTGCAGGCCATAGTACAGGCCTGGTATCCGGGTGCCGAAGGCGGAAAAGCCGTAGCATCACTGCTCTTTGGTGAATTCAGCCCCAGCGGAAGGCTGCCGGTTACCTTTTACAGAACTTCGGAAGAACTGCCCGACTTCTGCGATTATTCCATGAGAAACCGGACATACAGATATATGGAGAATGAAGCTCTGTATCCCTTCGGCTACGGATTAAGCTATTCCAATTTTGAGTACGGCGAATTGCAGATTGACAGGAGTAAGCTCAATACGGGTGAGGAATTCAGCTGCCGTGTTACCCTTAAGAATACCGGCAAATATGAAGCCGATGAGATAGTCCAGCTTTACCTGGAGGATGTGGAGGCAAGTGTAGAAGTGCCCAGGTGGCAGCTCTCAGGCATAAAAAGAGTACACCTTTTGCCGGGGGAGACAACTGAGGTATCCTTTACTGTTACTCCAAGGCAAATGGCCCTCATAGATAATGACGGCGGGTGTATTCTGGAGCCGGGCAGGTTTAATGTATACGTATCCGGATGCCAGCCCGACAGGAGAAGCCTGGAGCTGACCGGGAACAAAACGGCCAGGGGAAGCTTTGAACTGGCAGGCAACAGGCTGGAGCTTGAGTACTGATAAACATACTTGTATAATTTAACTCGTTGTGCTGTTAAGTTGATTCTCGACTTTGCAGTTCCACAGTTTGTGCTGATTAACCGGTACGCGAGTACAACTTCAAGCAATGGTGAGCACGGTAAAAGTGCTTGCTGAAATTTGTAGGTGAACAACAAGTATTTTAGCCGTACTATTTCAAGTAAGCGCTTTGTGTGCCAGCATTGCTTGAAGTTAGTATGGAAGTACCGGTACAATTAGTAACATTTCTTACTCGCAAAATTGGTCAACCAATTTGCACAACGAATGGATTTACGCCTGTGTTTCCAGTCTGTTTTTATATTCCCTGGGAGACTGTCCGGTATTTTTCTTAAAAATCCTGCTGAAATAGAAGGGGTTGTCATAGCCTACAATGGATGATATTTCAGAAATGTTGAATGAGGAGCTTGGTAAAAGCTCCTTTGCTTTTGCTACTCTGATATCGGTTATATACTGCTGCGGAGTCATGCCTGTGTAAGTCTTAAAACAGTTGATAAACCAACAGGTACTCATATTGCACATTTTTGCATACTCCGTTACACTTTGCTTTTGCGTAAAATTTTTATTCATAAGTTCAATAATATTCTGCAGTTGTTCATTTATCCGGTGGATGTTGGAGCTTCCTTCGGACATGTTTCTGGACATAAGGGACAGAAGCTCCAGGGCATAAAGGTTTGACAGCTCGAAAAATTGTTTTCTCCTCAGCTGCAGTTCTCTTATTATTTTCTCGAATATTGGTATATAATTATTCTTCATTCCAACATTGAACAGAGAGCCGCCTTTAAAGTCCAAATTATTAAGATAAGTTCCGGCCTGTGCTCCTGAAAAGTGAAGCCAATACACTTCGGGGTTGTTTTCCAGATGATATATGTAATATTGGGGTTGACGAGGCAGATAAATAACAGCAGAGCCTTCTTCTACTGTCATAAGCTCTCCTTCAATTTTAAAATCTGCGGTACCTTTGGCCACATAAAGGAGCTGATAATCCGGTCTTCCTTCGGACCGGCTTGTTTCAAAGGATGCCTGTTTTACCAGCCTGTAATAACCGCAGCTGTTTACAGAAAAAAAGTTCTTGCTGTCAACAATATCCTCGTCTGCATCATTAATATAGCCCGATATATTTATCATATTTTTACTCCTTTTGCTTACTCCGTTTAGTTTTATTGTAATTATTAAAAAGAGATTTATTTACACATACTATATTTCGAATACAAATTTGATTTGTTAATACCGATTTTTAATGGATTATATCTATATATTATACTATTTACACCGGCAGCACAAATGTGTCTGTTTAATTTTGTGCAGGTTTTATTCTATTTTATTAATGGAATCGGGTATAACCGGAAGGTATAATTTAAATTAAGATATGCACTTATTAATTCGAAAGTGGTGATGACAATATGTTGGTTAAAAATTATTTTGAAGATACAAAAACTCTTCATGTTGGTACTATGGAGGATAGAGCGTATTATATTCCTTATCCTCATCAGGCCGGGGCCATGTCCGGGGACAGAAATACATCGAAACGGTTTCAGCTCCTTAACGGAGAGTGGAACTTCAAATATTTCAACAGCATTTACGATATAACGGAGGAGTTTTATCTGGAAGGCTGCGACATGGAGGGTTTTAATAAAATACCGGTTCCTTCAGTCTGGCAAAATCATGGCTATGACAGGCACCAATACACAAATATCAAATATCCCTTTCCTTTCGATCCCCCTTATGTGCCGGTGGAAAATCCATGCGGAGCTTATGTGAGACAATTTGAAATAGCTGCAGGCAATGAAGATATGAGAAAATACATCAATTTTGAGGGTGTGGATTCCTGCTACTATCTCTGGATAAACGGCGTATTCGTGGGCTACAGCCAGGTTTCACACTCCACAAGCGAATTTGACATAACGGATTTCGTCAGGGAAGGTACAAACACCATTGCGGTGCTTGTTTTAAAATGGTGTGACGGGAGCTATTTGGAGGATCAGGACAAATTCAGGACCTCGGGTATTTTCCGTGATGTCTATATACTCTATCGTCCTCAGGAACACATACGGGATTTCTTCGTAAAGACAGCACTGTCGGATAACTATAAAAAGGCAGACATTACGGTTGAACTTGAATACCTGGATGGGAAGCCGGTGCCGGCAGACTATGTGCTCCTGGCTGCCGATGCAAGAACCGAGTTGGGAAGAGGAACTGTGCAGGAGGGGGACTTCCGTATAAATCTGGAAAATCCCCGGCTCTGGAATGCCGAACAGCCGAATTTATATACCCTGGTTTTGAATACGGCCCAGGAAGCCATAGCCATAAGGGTTGGCATCAGGGAGATAAAAATAATTGACGGTGTTGTGTACCTGAATGGAGAAAAAATCAAATTCAGAGGAGTGAACAGGCACGACAGCAATCCGGTCACAGGCCCTGCCGTGACAGTAGAGGATATGCTGAAGGACCTCACACTGATGAAGCAGCACAACATAAATGCAATACGTACCAGCCACTACCCCAATGCGCCTGTGTTTACCGAATTTTGTGACAAATACGGTTTTTATGTTATTGCTGAGGCTGATATTGAAACCCACGGCACAACAACTATTTTCGGCGGGGGACAGGATGGCAAAGCCTTTCCGATGCTGGCTCACGATCCGGATTATGAGGCTTCAATACTGGACCGGGTTAGGAAAAATGTGATCAGGGATAAGAATCATGCGTGTGTTGTAATCTGGTCTCTTGGCAATGAGTCGGGCTTCGGCAGAAACTTCGAAAGTGCATTGAGATGGATAAAGGGCTATGATACCAGCAGACTGACCCATTACGAGAGCGCTCATTACACTCCCGAAGGCTATAAATGTGATTTCAGCAATTTGGACTTATTCAGCTGCATGTATGCCTCAATAGAATATATTAAAAAATATTTTGAAGAAGTCAGAGGAGATAAGCCGTTCATACAATGTGAATATATTCATGCAATGGGCAATGGGCCGGGAGATATTGAAGACTATCATGATTTGATTCAAAAATATGACGGCTTCTGCGGCGGCTTTGTGTGGGAATTGTGCGATCATGCCGTCTATATGGGCAGAACTGAAGACGGAAGGGAAAAGTATTACTATGGGGGTGATTTCGGAGAATTCCCCCATGACGGAAATTTTTGTATGGATGGGCTTGTTTACCCCGACAGAAGAATCCATACGGGTCTGCTGGAGTATAAGAATGTGATCAGGCCGCTGAGGCTGGTAAAGGAGAACCCAAAAGAGGGGAAATTCACATTCCAGAATATGCTGGACTTTGTGAATACAGGGGATTACCTGTATGTATCCTACAGTGTGGCAAGGAACGGTGAAGTGATTGCCCGGGGAATTATAGAGGATGAAAGTATCCTGAATATCAAGCCCCATGAGGAAAAAGTTATTTATCTGACATTTGACCAGCCTATTGAAGGGGATTGCTATATTAAATTTGATTATCACCAAAAAAACGATCTTGCTTTAACAAAGAGGGGACATCTCCTGGGCTTTGACCAGGTTAAAGCGGCAGTTGACAGGATTGGGCTGAAGGAGGACAGAATCAAAAGCCTGCTGGGGGAATATGATTCTCCAAAGGGCGAAATGTCCTTTAGTGAGACTGACAGATATATATTCGTATCGGGGGTTAACTTCAAGTACACCTACAATAAACTGACAGGTGCTTTTGAAAGGATGGTCTACGATAATAATGTGCTCCTTGAAAAGCCCATGAACTATAATATCTGGAGAGCGCCTACCGACAATGACAGGAATGTGCGGGGAAAATGGGAGGAATGCGGTTATGACCGGGCTTTCTCAAGAGCTTATTCCACACAGGTATCCATGGAGGACAGCAACATCAGAATAATAACAGAGCTATCCGTTACCGCTGTCCATATTCAGAGAATACTGGATATAAGTACGGAATGGAATATTGCCGGCGACGGTACAATATCGGTGAATATGCAGGTGGAAAAGAATATGGAGACACCATACCTGCCGCGTTTCGGCCTCAGACTGTTCCTGCCTCAGGAAATCAACAAGGTTGAATACTTTGGCTTCGGGCCCTATGAAAGCTATGCCGACAAGCGCAGAGCCTCATATATTGACAGGTTTACAGCCAGGGTGGACAATTTGCACGAGGACTATATCAAACCGCAGGAAAACGGAAGCCACTGGGGCTGCCATTATGTAAAAGTCAGCTCGGATTCCGGTCTTGGTCTGCTGGTTTTGGATGATGAGCCTTTTGGTTTTAATGCTTCTTACTATACTCAGGAGGAATTAACCAGCAAGCTGCATAATTTTGAACTTGAAAAGAGCGGCAGTACCGTTCTCTGCCTGGATTATGCCCAGAGCGGCATAGGCTCCAACAGCTGCGGACCGGAATTGATAGAAAAATACAGGCTTAACGCACAGCGGTTCCATACCACAATGCTGTTGAAACCATTTGTGAAAAGTGAGTAAGAACCCGTAAAAATTATAAGCAATATGTAATATAAAGCTCTGTGAACTGCAAAAGCAGGAATCTCCAAGATTTGTATACAAATTTGGAGGATTCCTGCTTTTTATATACTTTTTATTTATTCAAAAAATATGTTTGAGATCCGCTTTTTTTTTACTTCTTCAGCTGATCTCATCCGGTGCAGTCCAAACAGAGTCATTTTTTGCACTCTTGACCACGGCATGAATGAACCTGACACCTTCAACCCCATCTTCAATTTTGGGGAAATCCATATCTTCTTTTAATAGCTTTTCTCCGTTAATTGTTTTCAGAACGGCACTTAAATAAGTTTTGTAAATATTGGCGAAGGCTTCATAGTAGCCCTCAGGATGTCCGCTGGGTATGCGGTTTAATTGGGCGGCTCTTCCGGTGATATATCCTGTACCTCTTTCATAAACGGCTGATGGCTGTCCTTTAAGTGTAACCTTTAGCTGATTTGGCTGCTCCTGCCTCCATTCGATTGCACCTTTAGTGCCAAAGATCCTCACAGTTAAGCCGTTTGCATAGCCTACGGCTACCTGTGAGCAGGAATAAACTCCGCCGGCGCCATTGTCAAAGTCTATAAGTATGTTTGCATTCAAGTCCAGAGGCTGGTTGAAGTAATCCAGTTTGGCTGCAACGCGCTTGATTTTCAATCCGGTCATATATGCAACGGTATTTTCAATGTGAGTGCCAATATCCCCCACACAATTGGATATCCCCGAAACTTTAGGATCTGTCCTCCAACCAGACAGCTTGGCAGTTTGGGAAGCACTGCTGCCGATGGAGTCTATAAGCCATTCCTGCAGATATTCCGCATTAACATTGATTATCCTGCCTATTGCACCTTCCTCTATAAGCTGCTTGGCCTGTTTCACCATGCCATAGCCTGAATAGGCGTATGTGACCGCAAAAAGCAGTCCTCTTTCACGGGCAATTTTTTGCAATTCCTCCGCATTGCTTATTTCAGAACAGAGTGGTTTTTCGCATACCACGTTGATATCATGGAGCAAAAATTCTTTTGCAATATCATAATGCGAGCAATTGGGGGTGACAATACAAACAAAATCAATTTTATCATTCCTCAGACTTTCTCTCTGGGCCATTTCCCTGTAATCGGGATAAACCCTGTCTGATGGCAGGCCATAGTAACTTCCGGTGTCAAGATTGTTTTGACTGTTTGAACTGAAGCATCCTGCCGACAGTTCGGCATTAATTTCAAAATTAAGAGCGTTTTTATGAACTCTTCCGATAAAAGAATTTAAACTTCCGCCAACCATGCCATAACGAACAATACTGCGCTTCATTTTACAACCTCCTCAGCTTTTAATTGCATCATCAAACTTTACATTTGAAGGAGCGAAATCCACCTTTTTTACAAATGCCGCTGCCTCCGCTCCGCCATACTCTCTCTCCATACCGCTGTCTTCCCATTCCAC
Organism: Ruminiclostridium cellobioparum subsp. termitidis CT1112; assembly: GCF_000350485.1. Lineage (GTDB taxonomy): Bacteria > Bacillota > Clostridia > Acetivibrionales > DSM-1351 > Ruminiclostridium > Ruminiclostridium termitidis. Next base: position 29,519 of record NZ_AORV01000017.1, on the reverse strand, counting down.
TGACAAAGGACCCTGGTAATTATATCGGTTTAAAACGCGGATTATTTCTTCAAAATTCACATCCCCATGCCCTAAAGAGCGGAAATTCCATCCTCTTCTCAAATCTCCGAAATCAACATGTGAACCCAGTAATCCGGATTTTCCATCCAGGGTTACTGCCGCATCCTTCATATGCACGTGATATACTTTGTGAATGAAATCATTCAGGAAGATATGGGGCTTGATTCCCTGCCATATAAGGTGGCTTGGATCAAAGTTCAGTCCGAATTCTTCACGGCCGGCAAATTTTTGAAGGAGTTTTTCGGTGGTATAGTAATCAAATGCGATTTCACCGGGATGAACTTCCAAGGCAAATTTAATGCCGTTTTCCTTAAACACGTCCAGTATTGGAGTCCACAGGCGGACAATTTCGTCAAAACCTTCCTCAACCATTGCTTCGGTTGTCTGAGGGAAGGAGTAAAGGTATTTCCATATGGGAGATCCGGTAAAGCCTGTGACAACCTTTGCGCCAAGCCGTTTTGCAGCAATTGCGCAATACTTCATTTCCTGGGTAGCCCAGGCCCTGATTCCCTCAGGATTGTTCCAGTATTCCTTGGGAGCGAAGTTGTTCAGTCTTGTGTCAGGCCCGTCTCCTACACATTGGCCTATAATATGTGCCCCGATTGCTTCACATTTCAAATCATACTTTTTTAAAGTATCCAGAATGTATTGCACGTAACTTTCATCCTTTGCTGCCTTTGATGGATTTAAATGATTGCCCCAGCATGCGATTTCCAAGCCTTCATAGCCCATTTGTCCGGCCTTTTGACACATAGTATCAAATTCCAGATCAGCCCACTGCCCTGTAAATAATGTTACCATTCTGCCCATTATATAGCCTCCTTTAGATTAATAGTTATTAAAAGCCTTATACCCTCTAATGTTATAATACAAATCCGGTATTTATAATTCCTGAATAATACTTGATTAATTCTAATATAAACCTAGTATAATATTCTGTATATTCAGGGCACATCCTTTGGGCAAATTTTCCTGATGACTAACAACACTAGTTTTTTATTAGTATTTTACAGTCATTTTATAGGCGTTGTTCTTTTTCTCATTTGGTTTAAACTATAAGCATCAGATGAGCTCATTCGCATAAAACCAAATAATTTCTAAAGGAGTGTTTCAAAAATGAGTGAATTAAGTCCGCTTTTTAAACCCTTGAAGATTGGCAGCAGGGTAGCCCCAAACCGTATAGTTATCAATGCTATGGAATGCTGTGATGCTTTACCGAATGGTGATCCGAGTCCGGAAACTTATGCACGTTATGAAAGACTGTTTGAAGGGAAAGCCGGTATTGTTGTTTTAGAGGCTATCACCCCCCAGTACGAGCATAGATCCCGTAAAGACCAGCTTTCAATCAGAGAGCACAATATACCGGCGCTGAAAAAGTTTGTTGCACACCTTAAAAAAATAAACCCTGAAACTATTTTATTATTTCAGATCACACATTCAGGTGAAATAAGCAATCCTGAGTTTTCAACCAGAATACGCGTTACCAAAGAACCGCTTCCCGGCTATGAGGATGCAAAGCTTGTAGGAGAAAAGGAAATCGATGAAGTAATTGCTCTTTATATACAGGGGGCAAAATACGCTTATGAAGTTGGAGCTGACGGAGTAGATCTCAAGCTCTGCCATGGCTACCTGGGTTCTCAGATTCTCAGGCCTTACAACAAAGAGAACTGGAAATACGGAGGCAGCTGGGAAAACCGCAAGCAGTTTGCAATTAATATTTACGATGGTGTACGTGCGGCTATTCCCGACCCGAATTTCATAATTGGTTCAAAAATTTCAATTTATGAAGGATTTCCGGGCGGCTGCGGGACCTTGAATGCAAACAGTGCATGTATGGATCTCACAGAATCAATAGACCTGATAAAAACATTGGAGGCTCATGGAGCAAACTTCGTACTGCAGTCGGCGGGTTCGCCTTCCATTACTCTGGATCTGGCCCACCCTGACGTACGTACTCCCGACTATGCTTATATTCACTTCTATCTGCAGAAGGTATGCCGCGAAAATTTGAAGCCCGAAACAGCAGTAATAGGTTCCGGCTATTCAATATACAGGGATGGAAGAAAAGGCTTCCATGCAGTTAAGAGGGAAAATAATACGCTTCGCTTCTGGGGAGAGAAGAACATAAGTGACGGTATTGTTGACGCTATAGCAATTGGACGTCAATCTTATGCAGATCCTTTTCTCCCGGCAAAGATGGAGAAAAGCGATGATGCATCCATTAAGTGGTGTACTCTTTGCGACCACTGCGTAGAGATGCTGATTTCGCAGACAAAAGTAGGATGTGCGACCTTTGACAGGAAATATACTGATGAGTATGTAAATATGATTAAGACAAAAGGCGGAATCAAAGAAAAGCACACTTAATGTTTTGACGGCTTATGAAAGGTGGTTGGAATATGGCATACGTTATAAGCAGTGACTGTATCTCCTGTGGCCTATGTGAGACAGAATGTCCTGTGAGTGCAATATCAAAGGGTAATTCCCAATATGAGATAGGAACGGATACATGTATTGATTGTGCATTATGTGAATCACAATGCCCTGTAAGTGCAATTTCAAAATAGCAGCACAATAATATCTAAAATAAGGTGTTGTTAATGCTATCGTATATCACGAACTGATTTATATAACTCATTAAATCTGAAGAAATAGATACTTTATGTATACTTATATCATGGCAGCACCTTGTCTTTTTAACCCTGGCATAAGATTTGACCCCATTGGAGATTTGTATCAAGCAATTCAAACCTACCTAATTGGTCTTCTTATGCTTTTTTTTGAAGTTTTGGGTTGGTTTTATCAGAAGTATCATGGACAAAAAAAGTGTTAGTAGAGTTTTTGCCAGTATTTAGAAGGGATAAAGGGGGCAATTAATTAATGCCTGAAAAAAGATGTTTACTCGACATTCAAGGAATATCAAAACAATTCTCCGGGGTAACTGTATTTTCTGATTTTGATTTTCAGGTTTACGAGGGAGAAGTCCACTGCTTGTGCGGAGAAAATGGGGCGGGGAAATCCACCTTTATTAAAATTTTAGCAGGAGCGCATCAAAGGGACAGCGGTGAAATCAATATAGAGGGAAATCCGCTGCAAGGAAAACTAAATCCGGCATTGTGTATGAAATTGGGTATTCAGACAATATACCAGGAACATACTCTTATGCAAAATATGAGTGTTATGGAAAATCTCTTTATCGGAAAAGAGGTAACAAAAAGACTTGTTTTAGACCGCAGACAAATGTACAAAGAAACTCTTGACGTTCTGGCCAAGATCGGTGTAACAGGCCTGGATCCTCAAATACCTGTAAGACTGCTGGGCACTGCTCAACAAAAGTTTGTTGAAATTGCAAAAGCATTTGTACAGGAGGCCAGGGTCATTATAATGGATGAACCAACCGCATCCTTCGGCTGTCATGAAATAGAACAGCTGATGAGTGTTATCCAGGCGCTTAAAGAAAAAGGAGTAGGCATTATATATATTTCACATCACCTTGAAGAGGTATTCCGTATTGCAGATAAGGTCACAGTAATACGTGACGGAAGAAAAATAAGGACATATGACAGAACTGAGATTGATGAGGCTTCCATAATAAGAGATATGGTAGGCCGGGATGCCTCCATGTTTTATAGCAGAGAAGCAGCCGGAATAGGCGAAACTGTTATGGAAGTACAAAATCTTTCGGGTGGTGGAGTGAAAGACATATCTTTTTCACTGCGGAAAGGTGAAGTTTTGGGGTTCGCAGGTTTGGTAGGAGCAGGACGCACAGAGATGGCCGAACTGTTATTCGGAAAGAAAATTCCTGAATCAGGTGAAATCATGATTTCAGGAGAAAAAGTCAGATTCAAAGCGCCAAAAGACGCTATAAAGGCCGGATTATGCATGATAACTGAAGACAGGCAGCTTACCGGTTTATTTACAAGACAGAAAAACTCTCTTAACACGATTTTGGCGCATTCGGCGAAATTTCCGGTCAGATTCATGCATCCGGACAGGGATAAAGAAACCTGCTGTGAATATATTGAAAAGCTAAAAATAAAATGCAAGGGACCTGATCAGCAAGTGCGTTTTCTGTCAGGGGGAAACCAGCAGAAAGTAATCCTATCCAAGTGGTTTCATTCAGACGGAAGCATTTACATTTTCGATGAACCGACACGGGGAGTGGATATTGGAGCAAAGGAGGAGATTTATAAGGTAATGGTGGAGCTGTGCAGGCAGGGTAAATCTATTATCATGATATCCTCCGATATGCCCGAGGTCATCGCAATGAGTGACAGGGTAATGGTTATGAAAGATGGGAGCATTCTTGCAGAGCTTTCAAAAGAGGATGCTGATTCAGAGACAATACTATCGTATGCACTGGGAGGATGTAAAATATGAGTAACAGCCAAATTGAAAAATCAGCATTTGTAAATACATCTGTCAGGAAAAGATTATTCGCAAATGATAATATTTTTTTGTTTTTAGGGTTAATTATATACATAATAGTCTGTTCAATAATAGCCCCTAATTTTGCCACCGGCTATAATGTAAGTATTGTGCTTGAACAGCTGGCTGTCCCTGGAATCCTTTCAGTGGGGATGTGTGTGTTAATGATCTCGGGGGGAATTGACCTGTCAGTGGGTACGCTGCTTTCCTTTGCTGCATGTTCCATGGCCTGGCTGATATATGGAGGCACACCGGTTGTAATTGCGGTCATTGTCGGTGTATTGATTTGTGTAGTCTGTAATTTTCTCATGGGTCTGCTGCTGTCGCGGACTTCTCTGGAACCATTTATCGTATCGGTGGGAGCAATGATTATTTATAAGGGATTTGCGTTAATAACCACAAATGGCGCTGAATACCCCATTCCCGGGAAATTCGGTTTTGCAACCAATATAAGATTTTTCAACCTTCCCCTAATGGTATACATAATGATATTGGTATACATAATATTTGCACTGCTTCTAAGATATACGAAATTCGGACGCTGGCTTTATGCAGTGGGCGATAATGAAGAAGCGTCGTTTCTTGCAGGAATAAGTGTCAGAAATTTTAAGCTTTCTGTTTATGTTATCAACGGACTGGTTGTTGCATTAGCTACTATCTTAATGCTTTCAAGAAATGAAGTTGGAAATCCCTACCTTGGAACGGACCTTGAAATGAGAGCTATTGCGTCCGCTGTTGTCGGAGGTACTGCGTTATCAGGGGGCAAGGGAAATATTGTTGGAACACTGTTGGGAACCATATGGATGGGCATAATCTCCAACTCCTTGAACGTTATAGGCGTATCTGCGTTCTGGCAGTATGTGGTCACGGGAGGAATCATTGTTGTAGCGGTATTCGTTAATAATTTGAGATACAAGGTGGCATAAACCCAAATTAATTCGAAATTTGTGACAGTGGTCATAAAAATAAAAAAATAACAGGGGGAAAATCATCATGAAAAAAGTATTAACTCTGGTCCTGGCAGTTGTTCTGCTATTAACTGCAGCAGCCGGTTGCGGCAGCAATGGCGCAAACACGGCTGTCCAAAGCAAGGAATCAAGTCCGGGTACGGCAGCATCCGGCAGTACCGTTTCATCTGGGGAAAAAGGAAAGAATATAGGATTTATACTGGCAGGTTCTGATATCTATTATCAGAAGGGCTACGAAGTTTTTGAGGCACTTGCCGGGGAAGAGGGCTGGAAGGTGACCAAAACCACATCAGACTATGATCCCAAAAAGGAAACAAACAATGTTCAGGATATGGTAGCCAAAAAAGTCGATGCAATTGTTTTGTGTACAGTCAATTCATCAAATGGTTCCAAAGCCGGAGAAATAGCCAATAAAGCAGGCATTCCCATATTCTACATCACATCTATTCCCGATCCGAAGGGCCCTGGAAAGCCTGACGGATGCGTTTCAGGTCCATGGTATGAAGGCGGATACGAAATAGGTGTTCTCGTGGGTAAAAATTATCCCGCAACTGCGAAAATAGTAACTGTTGAAGGCGGATACGGACAGGCTATAGCAGAACTTCATAGAATGGGCTTCCTGGATGCGCTTGCCGAAGCCTGGGGAAAAACACCGAAGCAGGTTTTTGATGATAATATTGTTTATAACCAGACAGGTGGTTTTATGACCGATAAGGCCCAGACAGTAATGCAGGATGCAATATCTAAGACCGGCGGAAATTTTGATCTGGTTTATGTTCATAATGAAGCGATGATGGATGGTGTACTGAAAGCAATAAAGAGTACCGGCAAGACATATCCCGTATACGCCATAAATGGAAAGGAAACTACAATCCAGCAGATTAAGGAAGGAACCGTAGAGGCTACGGTCTCGATTCCCCCTTCAAGCGAAGGAGAGATGGTATTCCAGCAGGTTAAGGCAAAATTCAAGGGTGAAACATATCCGGTATATTTGAAAAATATCTATGTTCCGGTTGTTAAAAACAATGTTGAAACCGCTTCAATTCTCCCGTGGCTGGATTCCAAAAATTATGTTGAAATGTCCAAAGCAGGAAAAACAGGCATTGACATAATGAAATTGAAGGACAGCGGTCCAACGGATCCTGATTGGAGCGAAATGCTGGATCTGAATGGTGCCAAGAGCAAGTAACGGTTAATAGCGCAACTGTCCTTGCCGGCATATTCAAAAATGCCGGTAAGGACGATGCAGCTTCTATTTGATAATATCTTGCCTATAAGCCGTGGATGCGGTAAAAGCAAAGTACGGATTGGAGGGAAGTGTTATGCTGTATTGCAAGTATTGCAACTATCTTAAGATTATTAAGGATAATGACCGGCAAACAGATAAACGGGTATATTTATGTGAATTAGCCGGTATTATCTTTGAGTGTGACATTGAATCACTGAATATAGACTATCCATGCAATAGTATCTCCCTATTGAACAGCGCAGAAAATATAAAATTAAATAAAACGCAAAAAATATGAGCTAGAGCATAATAGCAGCTTTACATTTATTATTCCTATAATGCAGTCCCGATTACAGATGTGTTTCCAGATATACCTGCAGATTGTCCTCACGTTTTAAATTCAATTTTTTTCTGATATTGGCACGATGATAATCAACAGCTTTTTTAGTGATACACAGTCTGTCTGCAATTTCCTTGCTGGGGCAATTTTGTTTAATGAGCGAAGCTACCTGCAATTCTCTGGGTGTTAAGGTGCTTACCTGAGATGGACGTGTTTTTGTCAGCGGGAAAATGATTTCATCAATAATACCGCTTACCATATGGATATCTTCTTCCTTTACTACTTTCTTAAGATAGTTTAGAGATGGCTTTACATACCGTTCGACATTGTTTACAATAATTTTTTCCAACTCGTCCCTGCTGTGTTCACGGTTTTTCAACGTATTTACCAAAATGCTTTTTTGTTCCTCCAGATCGCGGAAGTTGTCCTCGGCAATTTTCCGGAGTGTTATATCCCTTACATACTCAATAATCAAACTGACTTCGTTGTCCTTGTTGAGAAGCGGAACTGCAAAAACCTGCTGCCATCCCAGGTCCTTATTATCCAGCTGGTATTTAACCACTTCCACTTGAGGCTGCTTTGTTTCCAGTGCCTTTATGCAGGGACATACCTCACAGGGAGTATTAATATCATGGAAACGTTGATAGCACTTTTCAGAAGTTGATTCCGATTTATTATGATACCAATGCTTCATTACGGTATTGGCATATTTAATAGTTAAAGTCGAGTCTAAAACGCTGATACCATCCTGAATAATATCAACAATCAATTTAAACAATTCAGAGGAAGAGGATAATGAATATACATCATCAGAAACATAATTGCTGCAAATATCAGGAGTAAATACCCATTCACTATTTGTTGCAGGTTTTACAATCATGAAAGACTACCACCTTTGCATGTTTTATTTGAATAGCAAGTTTTGGAGTAAATGACTTAATCAGGAACCAGTTGTTATGTGTAATGAAAAGTATCAGAACTTTAAGATGTTAGTTTTTTTGATTATATCATAATTTTTATAAAAATGATATAGAAAATTTTTTATAAACAGACTTAATTTCTAATTTAAATTATATTTAAATCGGGAGGATTTTGTATGACAAAAATTGCAATAATAGGCGCGGGAAGTATAGTTTTCTGCAAAACACTTCTAAATGATATTTTTGCCACACCTGCACTTGACGGGGCAGAGATTGCTTTGATGGGACCTACGCTTTTAAAACTTAAAGGAATGGAAGCTTATGCAGGTAAAATCATAGAAAAAAATAAGCTCAAGAGTACGGTGTTTTCCACTACCGACAGAAGGGCGGCATTGGAGAATGCCCAATACGTAATACTTATGTTCCAGATAGGAGGAGTTGAGGCTTTTAAGTATGACTATGAAATCCCTTTAAAATTTGGAGTTGACCAGTGCATCGGAGATTCCCTGGGACCTGGAGGTGTATTCCGGCTATTGAGATCGGCTCCTGTTCTTAATGATATAGGCATTGAGATAGAAGAGTTGTGTCCAGGAGCCTTTGTGCTAAATTATGTTAATCCAATGGGGGCAGTGTGTACCTATATGGGCCGTGGTACACATATAAATTTTGTGGGTCTGTGCCATGGGGTTCAAACAACGCTTGATCTCATCGCCGGGTACACAAACTGCAGTAAGGATGAAATTGATTATTTATGTGCAGGAATTAACCACATGGCGTGGTTTCTTAAACTTGAAAGGAATGGGAAAGACCTTTACCCATTATTTAGGGCAAACATGCAAAAACCGCAATATTATATAAACGAAAAAGTACGTGGTGAAGTCATGCGGCATTGCGGATACTTTATGACCGAATCCACAGGACACCTTTCAGAATATCTGCCATGGTTCAGGAAAAATAAAAGGGTATTGGAGCTATATTGTGATCAGCCGGATTTTGGAGGTGCTTCGGGGGCGTATTACAAATACTGCGAGACCGTGGCCGGGAATTTTAGGAACAATGATCCTTTTGCAATGGAAAGTGGTGAACTGGAACCGCGCAGTAAAGAATACTGTTCGTATATTATTGAGGCATTGGAGACAGGAAAAATATTCAAACTTAACGGCAATGTAATGAATAAAGGTTACATAACTAATCTTCCGCAGGATGCCTGTGTCGAGGTTCCGATATTTGTTGATAAATCAGGTCTCAATCCGGTAGTAATAGGGAATTTGCCTGCCCATCTCGCAGCTATGAACCAGTCAAACATTACAGTACAGTCAATTGCTGTGGAAGCAGCGCTGAAAGGCGACCCGGAAATGGTGTTCTGGGCCATAGCAATGGACCCTCTGACATCATCGGTTTTATCCTTAAAGGAAATCAGGGATATGGTTATTGAAATGTTTAAGGCAGAAGAAAAGTGGCTTCCGCAATTTAAAGGCAAGTTTTTGGAAAAGATCGAAATAATAGAAACATCTGAGGGGACGGAAGCCGTGCCGGTTCCATTGGACCCTGCACTGGCGATTGCGAACAGACTGGAGAAGTTGTCGCTTAAAGGTTAAAAAATTATGGGGTGATTATCCAGGAATTATGCTTTGGTTCTAACTATAAACAACTGCTTCTATACTCGGAAGGGGAAAGCAGCATGAGCCTACGGAAGGTGTTGCTGAAGTAATACACGTCCTTAAAGCCTGTGAGTTCGGCAACTTCGCCTATGTTGTATTCACCTGACTGCAAAAGGATAGCTGCTTTGTTTATCCTCACCTTCATCAGGAAACTGTGTATAGTCATTCCCTCTGACTTCTTGAATAAAGCCCCGCAATAGACCCTGTTGATATTTAATTTGTCTGCCAGGAGGGAAACGGTTATTTCCTCGGTGTAATGTTCAATGATGTAACGTTTAATTGAACGGACATGCCGGTTGCCGTTATTCTCTCCGTTCATAAAGAGCAGTTTGTGCAGGAGGAGAGCAAAAACAGCCTGGCACTTGAGCTGGTAACCTTGGGATTGCTGCAGCCATTCATATTTCAGCTCACGGAAAAGATGGTAAAATTCATTCAGGTCGGTCATGCTGGAAACAGTGGGGATGAGGATTTCTTCCCCGTCCCTCAGCTGGAAGTCGATGGAGACGCATTGCATGCCGGTGGTTGAGGCTGTACGTGTACTGCCACGCTTTATAAATAAAATATCACCTTTTTCAATATGGTATTGAATCCCGTCTATAATGTAGTCTGCGCTGCCTTCAAGCACAAAGACCAGATCATAGAAGGGAATTTTCTGATTAATGATTTTCCAGGAGGGAGTACATTCTTTTTCAACAAAATATATCATTGAAGGAAAAGTGACATTATTCATAGGAACCTCGGTTTTTAGCGAAAGAATATCATCCCTGCCCGGGAATGTCAAGAAGTCTATTACAAAAAATCTTTAATTTTTATAAATAAGTTTAGTTTTCTCTATGGAATTATATGGGCTGAAAATATAAAATGACTATAGCTTGTAACAAGAGGGCAATAAAGAAATATCATAACATTTTGTGGCCGCGCTGCGGCTCATGGAGGTTAATATGATCAGAGTGGCTGTTATTGGAACCGGCAATATATCAAGGCTGCATATAAGCTCCTATCTGGCTTTCCCCGATAGATGCCGGATAGTGGCATTTGCGGACATATATCCCGAAAAGTGCAGGGAAAAAGCCGGAGAATTCGGGCTTGATGTTGAAATCTTTGATTCCCACAAAGAACTGCTTGGGAGAAGTGACATTGATCTGATAAGCATTTGCACGCCGCCTTTCTGCCATGCGGAGATAGCTGTAGAATTTTTGAATGCCGGAAAGCATGTAATTGTTGAGAAGCCCATGGCTGCTTCTCTGGAGGAATGTGACCGTATGCTGGAAGCGGCCGGTAAGAGCGGAAAGGTTTTGGCGGTTGTGGCCCAAAACAGGTTCAAGGATCCCGTTATGAATCTGAAAAGAGTATTGGACAGTGGAAAAATCGGCAGGATAGTGCATGCACAGGTGGACTCCTTCTGGTGGAGGGGACACTGCTATTATGACCTGTGGTGGCGCGGAACCTGGGAAAAGGAAGGGGGAGGCTGTACCCTGAACCATGCCGTACACCATATAGATATGCTGGCATGGATGATGGGCAGGCCTTTGAGTGTTCAGGCACTTCTGAGCAATACCTCCCATGATAATGCAGAGGTCGAGGACATATCAATAGCGGCTTTGCAATATCCCGGCGGTGCAGTGGCCCAAATCACCAGCTCTGTCATACACCACGGTGAGGAACAGCAGGTGATCTTCCAGGGGGAAAGGGCCAGAATCTCGGCTCCGTGGAAGGTAAGTGCAATGGTTTCCAAAAGCAACGGATTCCCTGAGAACAACCCTCAGTTGGAGAAAGAATTGAACGATTATTACAACAGTCTTCCAAAGCTGAAATATATTGATCACAAGGGCGAAATAGACGATGTGCTGACAGCCGTGGAGACGGGAGGACAGCCGCTTATTACAGGCCGGAGCGGGAGCCTCACCATTGAAATCATAACAGCCATTTACAAGTCGGGCTTTGAGAGGAAAACCATAGACCTTCCTATTGCAAAGGATGATCCGTATTACACGGTAAAAGGGATACGGGAAAATGCTATACATTTCCATGAAAAAAAGTCTTCTGTTGTTAATCTGGGCAGCGGTCAGGAAATAACAGTGGGCAGTGACTATAAAAATAAATAAATGGCTGGAAAGCCGGCGGGCAATGACGGCGGGAGCCGGAAAAGGAGATGGTGGCTATGGAAAGAGTGGAAGGAATGAACTATATGCCAAAGGGAAAGCCAAACCCCGTGGTGAAGCCGGGTGAATTCATGTTTGCGGCCGTATGCCTGGATCATGCGCACATAGGCGGCATGTGCAACGGCCTTATAGAAGCAGGCGGAACCTTAAAATGGATTTACGATTCCGATCCCGGAAAGATGGACAGATACGGCAGCTTGTTTCCACAGGCAAGACGTGCAGGAAGTGAGGAAGAGGTATTGTCCGATCCCGAAATAAAACTTGTGGCCGGTGCGGCCGTTACCTCGGAACGCTGTGCTTTAGGGCTGCGTGTTATGGAGGCCGGCAAGGATTACTTTACCGACAAGGCCCCTTTGACAACCCTTGAGCAGCTTGAAGCGGCAAAGGCAAAGGTTAAGGCTACCGGAAGGAAATATGCGGTTTATTACAGTGAGCGCCTGCATGTGGAAGACGCAATATTTGCGGGACAGCTCATAGAACAGGGAGCCATAGGAAAGGTTATCCAGACAATTGGAATGGGCCCTCACAGGTTGAGTGCTCCGGCAAGGCCCGGGTGGTTTTTCCTCAAGGAAAAATACGGAGGTATCCTCTGCGATATCGGGAGCCATCAGATAGAACAGTTCCTTTATTATACAGGGGCAAGGGATGCAGCCGTGGTACGCAGCCAGATAGCAAACTATGCACATCCCGAATATCCCGAGCTGGATGACTTCGGTGACGCGACCCTTGTAGCCGATAACGGTGCTTCGGGGTACTTCCGGGTGGACTGGTTTACTCCCGACGGGCTCTCCACCTGGGGGGATGGAAGGACCTTTATCCTTGGGACGGAAGGCTATATCGAGCTCCGCAAATATGTAAATATAGCAGTAAATAATGGGGGAGGTACGGTTTTCCTGGCCAACCGGAAAGAAGAAAAAGCTTATGACATACGGGGAAAAGTGGGCTACCCTTACTTCGGACAGCTTATCCTCGATTGCATGAACAGGACCGAAAATGCCATGACCCAGGAACATGCCTTTAAGGCGGCCGAACTTTGTGTCAAAGCACAGATGCAAGCTGTCAGGCTAAAGTAAATATAGTGTAAGAGAAAAAGGGGCCGGTGTACGTCAGTGGGGCGTTCACCGGCCTTGATCACTATGTATGAATAATTCATTTTTTATTCGTCGGGTTTCGCCCTCAGGATATCAACTATCCAGCTGCTTTCCGGCATTGGTATCTGAGGGTGGAGAACAACACATTCGGCAATCCCCTGTATGGCACTCCAATAAGCAAGGGCCAGTGCCTCGGGATTTCCCTGTTTTATTTCTCCCAGCTCCTGTCCCTTCAGGATAAAAGGAAGGACGGGCGACATGGGATCAAATTCGGCGACTATTTGTTTTATGTTTTGGGGAACTCCCTCGGAATTCATTGCCTGGGGCATGAGAAGAAACATTTTTGCCGTCATTGAGTCAGTCTTCAGAGCTTTAAAAATTCCTGCCGTGAGTTGTTCGAAGCAGCCCACAGGTGAGCCGCTGCTGTTCTCAAGTACCTGGAGTACAGTCTGGGGCCCTGACATTCCGTATCTTACCAGCTCTTCATAGACACTTTCCTTGGAATCAAAGTAGTTGAAGAACAAGCCCGTGCTTATATTTAATTTTTTAGCTATGTCTCTTATGGTTGTGGCGGCATAACCCCGGCTGATGATCATATCAAGACTGCAATTGAGTATCTGGTTTCTGCGGTCAAGACGCTGCTGTTCTCTTTTGTTCATAAGTACCTCTGTCATTTATTATTTCTAATATTATACCGTGGCTGAGGCCTGGGGGCCATATATTATTTCAGATATTTTGCCGCGGCTCTGGAAGCTTCCTTACCGCTCTCCACTGCCGTACATATCCCTCCGCCCACAGTTGTCCACTGTCCGCAGAGAAAGAGGCCATCAATTCCAGCGATTTTCTTCTTTATGCTGTATTTAAAGGAGGAGGGAGTTGGAGCGAAGCCTTCCCAGGAACCCCTGTACAGATTTGCATACCGGATATATGTGGCGGGAGTGGCTATATCGGTTACTTCCACGGCATCTTTAAATCCGGGGATCCGTTTGTCCAGAGCTGAAATTACTTCCCGGGCCAGTTCCTCCTTCCTTGTGCGGTAGTTTTCAGGGTTTTCCCGGCGCAAAGCCTGCCAGTATTCAAGTGTTGACTCCAGTACCACCATGACACTGCTACAGTTCTCGGGGGCGGAGGACGGGTCGAATTCAAAGGAGCGGATATTTAAGTAGTGGGAAACTTTCTCGGAATCAATTTTGATTCCCTCCGGGCACTCAAAGTTATGTGAAAATGGCAGATTGAATTTTTTATTAAGTCCGAAGGACGCCACAGTTATGGGAGGAAACAGCTCGGCCGACTCAAGCAGGGGGTCCAGCTGCTTGTGGGCAAACCTGCCGCCCAGCATGTTCTTGAGGACATCATACATATCACAGGCCGCCACTATGGCGTCTGCCTGGTAAAGCCGGCCCCCGGATTCCAGAGCTGCGGCCTTTCCGTCTTCCAATACGATTTTATCCACTTTGGACGAAAAATGAATGTTGCCGCCCAATTCCCTGTAGTATCCTTCCATCCTGTTTATAACGTCATGGGCGCCTCCCAGAGGATAACCCGCATTACCGCACATGCGGGTACCCAGCATCATTATCAGGCCGAAAAAGGAATACTGGGGAGGCATCAGATAATATAAAATTGACTTCAATGTGGAATTTTTCAGGGCTTCCACATAGTCCCGCATATGTATTCCCACATATTTTCTTGCCAGATTCAAAAAGCCCCGGCTGTTTTTCAGAATATCCAGCAGTTCCAGAAACCCTGTGGGTCTCCCGGCTGGCATATTGGTGGTTATCATAGTCTCTATCTCGGCACAAAGGGCCTCGATTTTGGCACTGTCTTCCGGGGAGACTGATATCAAAAAGTTCTTAAAGGGTTTCAAGGTCATTGGAATTTCATAGGTTATTCCGTCAAATTCGGTTTTGATACTTCGGGCATTGTAGATTACTGTGTCTTCCTCCAGTGCGTGTACTTCGCGGTATAAATTATAAAACGGAGTACCGGCCTTTGTTCCAACCATCCAGTGAATGCAGCCGTCAAACCTGTAGCCCCGGCGTTCCCAGGCTATGCACATGCCGCCGGCCTGCCCGGATATTTCAAAGATCTCGGTCTGGATTCCCTGTTTTTGCAAATAGATTCCTGTACTTATGCCCGCCAGGCCGGCACCGATAATCAAAACTTTTTTACTCATAAAACCCTCCTTGAACGTTATTTACAGACTATTGGAAATTATAATTTTTATTACATGACATTTTAATTAATATTGAACAAAAGTTCATTGAACATTTGTTCAATATTATAGTATGACTAATACTAATAATTGTCAATAGGGATTGTTGACACCTCCCTGCTTATGGTCAATAATGTAATTGGGCTTTAATAAAGCCAATGAAGCCAGTGGTTTGAACGCTGTAATAAAAACTATAATGGATATTAATATAAAAGCAGGTGATAAAAATTAAAGCCTATAACACTCCAATATACAATTATCTGCGCAAGTACGCGGAAGAGAATATAAATATTTTTCATATGCCGGGACACAAGCTGGGCAGGGGAGTTCCGGGACAGCTTGCGCAGGACCTGCTGCAGCTGGACGTCACCGAGGTGGAGGGCACAGATAATCTCCACTATCCCGAAGGCATTATAAAGGAGGCTCAGGAGAAGGCTGCAAAGGCATTTGGTGCAGATAAGACCTTCTTTCTTGTGAACGGGTCTACCTGCGGGGTGCAGGCGGCTGTGATGAGTGTCTGCGCCCGGGGTCAAAAAATCATTGTGGGAAGGGACTCCCATAGAGCTGTAGCGTCAGGCCTTATCCTTTCGGGGGCAGAACCTGTTTTTGTCCGGCCGGGGTTTAATGAGGAATTCGCCCTGTCTGCCGAAATAAAACCGGAAAGCGTGGAGAATGCGCTGCGCGCCAATCCGGATGCCACCGCCGTGCTCATAACCAGGCCCAACTATTACGGCATATGCAGCGATATTGAAAAAATATGCAGCCTGGTGCATTCATATGGAAAGATATTGATAGTGGATGAGGCACACGGCGCACATCTGGCCTTCAGTGACAGGCTGCCTCCTCCGGCGCTGGAGCACGGCGCAGATATATGTATTCAAAGCGCGCATAAAACTTTGCCGGCAGTTACACAGGGGGCATACCTCCATGTGAAGGGAAACAGGGTTGATATGGACAGACTAGCACTCAATTTGGCCATGCTTCAGACCTCAAGCCCTTCATATATCATAATGGCCTACCTCGATATAGCCAGGGAACTGATGGAGCGGGAGGGCAGGACAAAGCTGGAGGAACTGCTGGATATCAACAGCTGGTTTGGGAGGGAAATAGAAAAAACCGGTGTATACAAGGTTTTGCCGGCCGCAAAAATGGGTATAAAAGCTATACAGGATCCCACCAGACTTGTAATAAATCTTAAGGCTCTTGGGATAAGCGGCTACCTTGCTGAGAAGCTTTTAAGGGAAAAGTACCGGACGCAGATAGAGATGGCCGACTATGAAAATTTGGTAATAATCACTACGGTGGCTGACACAAGGGAGAGCATGACAGAGCTGCTGAAGGCATTAAAAGCTTTAGCCGGTGACGAATTCCGGCCCGGCCGGGAGTATAAGGCCGAGAAACTGCGCAGTATATTAAAGGGAATGGGAACGGGAGAAGAGGACGGGAGTTTAAAGCTGCTTCCCTGGCAGGCCTTTTATTCAAAAAGGGAGGAAATTTCACTGATGGAAAGCGCGGGAAGGATAAGTGCTGATATCATAACTCCATATCCTCCGGGAATCCCTCTCCTGTACCCCGGGGAAATAATAACCGGTGCCTGCATACAATATATTGCCGGTATAATTGCCGCCGGAGGCAAGGTAAACGGAATTACCGGCAATGACGGTATCCGGGTAATAGAAGAGGATAAATGATAACTTACCGTTTTTGCCTAAAAAAATATTAAAGAGATTAAATGATGTTATGTTATAATAAAGTATATTAAAAAATGATTTATTACAAAGGATAATGGCTTGAAAGGATGCAGGCGAATGAACAAAGGCTTATTTATTACTTTTGAAGGTACTGACGGATCGGGAAAGACGACACAGATAAAATTACTTGAGGAGTATATGCAGGGAAAGGGCTATGAGGTGGTTTTATCCCGTGAACCCGGCGGAACCAGAATAAGTGAAATAATACGTGATCTGGTATTGGATCCCCGGAACAAGGAGATTGTCCCTTTGACCGAAATGATTCTGTATGCCGCATCGAGAGCGCAGCACGTGGCAGAAGTCATAGAGCCGGCAGTTGAAAAGGGCAAGATTGTCATTTGTGACAGATATGTGGATTCAAGCTATGCATACCAGGGCGGAGGAAGAGGCATGGATCTGAAAATCATAGCGGATGTGAACAGGATTGCCGTTAATGGAACAGTGCCGGACATAACTTTTTTTCTGGATATAGACCCTGAAATATCAGTAAGACGGAGGATAAATTCCACCGGGGCCGACAGGATCGAGCAGGAAAAACTGGACTTCCACAGACGCGTATATGACGGCTATAAGAAGCTGTCCATTCTGTATCCCGAAAGAATAAAGACAATTGATGCTGCAAAATCCATTGAGGAGATTTCCTCTCAAGTAAGAGATTATATTGATGAATTATTTTAAAAAGGAGGCTTTGCTATGAAACTGGTATTTGCAATTGTTCATGATGAGGATGGCCACAAGGTTATGGAAGAACTGAACAAAAACGGTTTCGGAGTCACAAAAATGTGCTCTTCCGGAGGTTTCCTCAAGGCGGGAAACACAACACTTTTAGTGGGTGTTGAAGAAGAAAAACTGGACGAAGTAATAGCCATAATTGAAAAGAAATCAAAGAGCAGGAAACAGGTTATAAATACCCCTGCAACACCGGGAGGCATGAACGGAATGAACGGAATGTACATGCCGTACCCTGTTGAAGTGACTGTCGGCGGAGCTACAGTATTTGTTGTGGATGTTGAAAGATTCCACAAAGCGTAGTCGTACAGCATGACAATTAATTCTGAAGCTGTGAAAATAGTCAGGATAGGATGTGTTTGCCATTAAGATACAGGATACAACCAAAAATCCTTCAGGTATCAACGCAATCCCTGGAAGGGATGAAAGAACCATAAGAAATGAAAGAGATACTGCTTTTTCGGCCTCTCTAAAAAAGATGGAATTTAAGAATTATGAGGAGAGAATAAAGGTTCTGGCTGACAAGATCCAGAGTCAGGGTAAAAAGCTTGAGAAAAAAGCCGATATTCGTGATCTGAAGATCTACAAGCAGCTTATTTCCGAATTTCTGGATGAAGCGGTTTCCCATTCGCACAGCTTCACAAAAAAGAGTTTTTTGGACAGACGCGGCAGGCATAGGGTATATGCCTTAATAAAAAAGATCAATGAAGAACTTATTGAGCTTACAAATGAGGTGCTGAAATCAGAACAGGACAATCTGAGCATATTGAAGAAACTCGACGATATCAGAGGTCTGATATTGGACCTGCTGTTATGACGGAGAGTATTGAAAATACTTTTTGAAGAGCCCGGGGGATCAATTCAATTGACCCTGCACATGGGACATGGAGGTTAAAGTGTTAGGTCACCGGAAGATACTGGCCAGCTTACAGGAGATAATTAAAAATGACAATGTAGGTCATGCTTATATATTTGAGGGACCTGACGGAATCGGCAGAAGAGAAACGGCGCTGTCCTTTGCGGCAATGCTGATGTGCGAAAGAGAGCAGGCTCCCTGCGGCGAATGCAAATCCTGCAGGCTCTTTGCAGAAGGTTCAAATCCTGATTTTCAGGAGATTTATTCGGCAGATAAAAGTATAAGCGTTGACGACATAAGAAATGTATTAAGGGGGCTGGTCATCAGACCCCTTTATTCCAGATATAAAATAATAATAATCAATGATGCCGACAGTATGACTGTACAGGCTCAGAATGCGCTTTTAAAGTCCCTGGAGGAACCGCCCCCCTATGTGGTTTTCATATTGACGGTGCAGTCGGGGGCGGCGGTAACACCTACGGTAAAGTCCAGATGTCAGAGAATTTTATTTGAAAAACTCCGGGATGAGGAAATAATGCAGATACTTGAAGAAAGGTATGGCCGGAGGAAACCGGAATGGGACTTTATTGTTTCCTATTCCGACGGCGTGGTAGGTACCGCTCTTGAGCTTGTTGAATCCCCCGGGTACCTGGAGACAAGGGATGAAGTGATCCGGGCTGCAGACCAACTGCTTAAGCCGGGAGACAGTGATGTGTTTAAAATATATGAGCTGTTTGAAAAAAATAATGACAGAACAGAATTTATGTTAAGAATAATGCTTCTGTTTTTTAGGGACATAATAATATATAATCAGACCTCAAACTATAACATATTGATTAATTCCGATAAAAAAGATATGATTATTGAGAACGCCGGTGCAAAACTCTCGGCCATGCTGAAATGCATTAATGCGGTCTGGAGTGCCAAAAGGAGCCTGGAGTACAATGCCAACTTTCAACTGGCGATTGAAGTTATGCTTATGAAAATCAAAGATTCTTATGTTTATTGATAGAAAGGAAATTTTTTGATGGTAAAAGTTGTAGGTGTCAGATTTAAAACTGCCGGGAAAATTTACTATTTCGATCCCGGAGAACTGATTATAGATTTAAACAGGAATGTAATAGTTGAAACAGCGAGAGGAATCGAATTCGGACTTGTTGTAGTGCCAAACAGGGAAGTTGAAGAGTCGGAAATTGTGGCTCCCCTCAAAAAGGTCATACGGATAGCCACTGATGAAGATATAGCTCATGCTGCCGAGAACGATAAAAAGGAAAAAGAGGCATACGATATATGCCTGCAAAAAATAAATGACCACAAGCTGGATATGAAGCTCATAGACGTAGAATATACCTTTGACAACAATAAAGTGCTGTTTTATTTCACAGCCGACGGAAGAGTGGATTTCAGAGAGCTGGTCAAGGATCTGGCCGCAGTATTCAAGACAAGAATAGAACTGAGGCAGATAGGTGTACGCGATGAATCGAAGATGATGGGCGGAATAGGTATCTGCGGGAGAGTGCTCTGCTGTAACTCCTTCCTTGGTGAATTCCAGCCGGTATCAATAAAGATGGCAAAGGAACAGTCGCTTTCCCTTAATCCCACAAAGATTTCAGGCACCTGCGGAAGACTTATGTGCTGCCTGAAATACGAGCAGGAAGCCTATGAGGATTTGCTGGACAGGGTGCCCAAGGTGGGTGCAATAGTTGAAACTCCCGAAGGACAGGGAACTGTGGTTGAAGTGAATCTGCTCAAGGAAATTTTGAAGATAAAGCTGGACATTGGCAAGGAAACGGAGCTGAGGGTTTACAATTACAAGGAAGGCGAAGTAAAGCTGATCAAGAATGCTGCTGCCAACGATGACCTGGATATAGACCTGGAAGTCTTGAAACAGCTTGAGGACTAGTTTTCAGTGAAATCCGAAATGCGTAAAAATACCATTGGTTAAGGGGATTTTGCTTAAATTTAAAGTTTAAAAAATTTTATAATTTAATTTGTCATTTGACAAAAATGATGGTAAAATAAGAGCGAAAAACATATTTCAAATGCTTGTTTTTCCTTAATTATTAGGAGGTGTTTTTAAATGGCATATTTTATTACTGAATCATGCATCAGCTGTGGAGCATGCGAATCAGAATGTCCGGTATCATGCATAGCTGCTGGTGATAGCGTATATGTAATAGACGCTGATGCTTGCATCGAATGCGGCGCTTGTGCAAATGTATGTCCTGTTGATGCTCCTCAACAGCAATAGTTTTAGGGTAATGAGGGTCAGATAAAGGCGGAAGTGCCTTTATTTGGCCCTTTTTTCGGCGTATAGGAATTTTGATAAACTTTTTTATAAGGAAATAATATTGCATGGTGGAGCTAAAGGAAAATGAACGTATAGATGATTTACAGCTGAACGGGCTAAGGCTGATACAAAACCCCCGTTCTTTTTGTTTTGGGGTGGATGCCGTTTTGCTGTCCGATTTTGCGGATGTAAAAAAGGGTCATAAGGTTCTTGATATAGGGACCGGAACGGGTATAATACCCGTTCTGCTGTCAGGTAAAACAAAAGCCGGGTCAATAGTGGGACTGGAGATACAGGCCGAAATGGCTGAAATGGCTTCCCGGAGTATAAGACTCAATGGACTTGAGGATAGAGTAAGCATAGTAAACGGAGATATAAAAGAATACAGACGGTATTTTGGCAAAGCCTGCTTTGACGTGGTTGTTTCAAACCCTCCGTATACCAATAAGGGCTGCGGTCTTGTGAACCCCCATGACAACAAGGCCATTTCAAGACACGAAATACTGTGCACCCTTGAGGATGTAGTAGGGGCCGCGGCTGATCTGCTGGCACCGGGAGGACAGCTTGCCATGGTGCACAGGCCTGAAAGGCTTGCTGATATCATATGCTGTATGAGAGATTGCGGTGTGGAACCCAAGTATCTGAGGATGGTGCACCCCAGGCCCTTTAAGAAACCAACCATGATTCTGATCAAGGGCAGCAGGGGAGGAAATCCTGAACTCAAGGTAATGGACCCGTTGTATGTATATAATGAAGATGGAACCTACTCTGAGGAAATAAACAGAATTTACGGCAGATAGGTAATTACAAACAAATTATATTTAAAACAAAAATCTGGCCGCCGGGCGGCTTAACCATAACATGGCTTAGGAGGCAAAATGAAAAAAGGAACTCTGTATCTTGTTGCAACACCGATAGGCAATCTTCAGGATATAACCCTAAGGGCAATAAACACTCTGAAGGAGGTAGAGCTCATAGCTGCCGAGGACACCAGGCAAACCATAAAGCTGCTCAACCACTTCGAGATCAAAAAGCCTATGGTGAGTTACTATGAGCACAACAAGATAGTAAAAGGGAATTACCTGATTGAGCAGCTGCAGCAGGGAAAGGATATCGCACTTGTTTCTGATGCCGGAACTCCGGGGATATCGGACCCCGGAGAGGATCTGGTCAGGCTTTGCATAGAAAATGAGATAACGGTTACCATGATACCCGGCCCGGTGGCGGCGGTAACAGGGATGGTTATATCGGGACTGCCTACGGGAAGGTTTGTTTTTGAAGGCTTTTTGCCCATGAATAAGAGGACCAGGCAGGAGAGGCTGAAACAGCTGAAGGATGAAACCAGGACCATAATTTTCTACGAGGCCCCTCATAAGCTGCCCTATACCCTAAAGGATATGTATAATGCCTGGGGAGAAAGAAGAATAGCTCTTGCCAGGGAACTTACCAAGCGGTATGAAGAAGTGATACGGTGCAATTTGTCCGAGGCGGCCGAAAGATATCAGGTTGAAACACCGAAGGGAGAGTTTGTGGTTGTCATTGAAGGGCAGGACCAGGAGGTGCTTCAGGAGCTGGAAAGAGACAAGTATTCCGATATCAGTATAGAGGAGCATGTTGAAAGGTATGTGAAAGAAGGACTCCCCAAAAAGGAAGCTGTCAAAAGGGCGGCAGAGGACAGGGGCTTGAATAAAAGGGATGTCTATAATCTTGTAATGAAGAAATAATTGCACGCACAAAAAAAAGAGCCTTTCAGGCTCTTTTTCGTGTAAGTATTTTTGTAATTAATTATTTCTTTAATTCTTTCATACAGTCAGGACAGATGTTCTTACCTTTGTAAACTTGAACGTCTTTGGCATTTCCGCAGAAAATACAGGCTGGCTCGTATTTCTTTAATATGATAGTAGATTCATCAACGTAGATTTCCAAAGCATCCTTTTCGGCAATATCAAAAGTTCTGCGCAATTCAATAGGGAGAACAACCCTTCCCAATTCGTCAACTTTTCTTACAATTCCTGTAGATTTCATAATAATGACCTCCTCATTAATACACTTCATATTTCGACAAACTTCGTTATTATAATACCATAAATTCCAATAAACGTCAACGATCATTTT
Source organism: Ruminiclostridium cellobioparum subsp. termitidis CT1112 (assembly GCF_000350485.1). Lineage (GTDB taxonomy): Bacteria > Bacillota > Clostridia > Acetivibrionales > DSM-1351 > Ruminiclostridium > Ruminiclostridium termitidis. Next base: position 6,705 of record NZ_AORV01000017.1, on the reverse strand, counting down.
GTAAAAAATTAAAAAAATTTTAAAGTTATACAATTTCAAAAACAGTGATGAACAGAGGGTTTGGAGGAATAACCCTGCTAAAAGCACTTATATTACATTTTTATGAACATTTTATTAATAAAATAAAATTACAAAGCTTGAAAAATAATACTGGGAATTTAACAGCAAAAACCGAAAAAATTCGACAATTGTTCGACAAAAAGTGCACAGAATTTTCGACATAAAAACAGGCGTTCAATGGCCAGCTGCCTGCTTTTTAACGACTATTTTACAAATTATTGGTATTCATATTCCGGTACTGGGATGTGGTTATTCCATATTTTAATTTAAAGGTTGTATAAAAATAGTTTTTGTTTTCCCAGCCTATTTCATCCAGTATCCCTGTTATGCTCATCCTGCTGTTGTCCATATACTCCACAGCTTTTTGAAGTCTTACCTCGGTAAGATAGTCTGCAAAAGATTTGGAATAGGCTTCTCTGAACATTTTTCCAAGGTAATCCCTGGAGATATGAAGTCTGTTGGCAACCGCATCCTGGCAGAGACATTTGTCCATATATTCAGTCTCAATAATGTATTTTACTTTTTCAACCATGCTGCTCTTTTTCTTAAAACGCTTGTTTTCAATGGTATCGGTGATTGCCCTGAAGAGATTAACCACTCTTTCGTTTATTTCGTTCAGGGTTTCAAGTGTGATAATTTCACTTATATAGCGGTTTGAATCAAAGGTGATCTTCTCATATCCCCTGGCCTCCAGATCGTTGAATTTTTTGATAATAAGATAGGAGAGGTACAGGACATAGGAGTTTATTGTTTCATAGGAATAATCGGTTATGTATTCAATTATCCTTCCATAGGCTTCGGTTGAATCTCCCAGCTTGCCGTTGTTCAAAGCTTCATCCAGCTTTTGTTCAAGGTGAATGGGATGTTCGAAGGCATTGGATTTGAGCCTGAAAATAACCTCAGGCAGCAACAGGCATTTATACCCGTAAACCAGCCTGTACCTGGAGAGCAGCAGCGTGAACCTGCAGCTCTCCGGTAAATCCGCCAGATTGACCGGTTCAATATGCAGGGCGGCCGACAAACTGATATTGAGGTTTGAATGGCACCAGTCCTGAATCTCCCTGACAATTTCAAGTACATTTGATTTGCGCGTATCGGGCTCTGAATTGTCCGCCTCCATTAAAAGCATGATATTTTTATCATCCAGCTCAAAACATTCATTTCCAAAATACTTCTGGGCAAGCTCACCCGCCACGTTGCAGATGGCAAATCTGAACAGTTTCTGATCCTCTACCGTCAGATTCTGGGAGAAGGAGGCATAGTGATCAATGCTGAAATTGCAAAGCAGAAAATTACCGCCCGTATTAAGATTTATTTTGTACTTCCCGAATACCTCTTCGGCTTCAGCCCTGTCTACCGACTCATCGACCAGAAGTCCTCTGAGAAAGTCTGTTCTTTTAATAATGTAATTCTCATAGCTGACCGACTGCATATTTCTGGTTTTTTCAAGGGTCTCTGTAAAAATGTCGGTCAGGAAATCAAGTTCATTCTTGGTCTTTTCCATTTTCACATCGGAAAGCTGCTGAACCTTTCCAAGCATACTGTTAATTGGATGATACAAATACTTTGAGAGGAAATAGGACATTAGAAAGCCGAATACAAGTATTGCAACACAAAGTATATACAGATTTGTTTTCATTTTGTTGATATCTTTGAAAATCTGATCGTAGGGTGTTATATTGACAAATTTCCAATCCAGTACATCGGAAGCGACATAAGTGACAACTACTTTCCTGCCGTCAGCCGTGTCGATAAAGCAGCCATTTTTAGCTTTGCTGTTTAGGATTTTGCTGACGTAGGTCTTGGCTTTTAAATCACTGAAGGCCGTGCCGGGATTGGAGCTTGCAATAACATAGCCCGAACTGTTTATGATGACCGTATCGCCGCCGGTCAAGGCCCCCTTTGTGTTCAGGGTGTTGATCAAACCGTCCAGATACTGTGAACTCAAATTGATTATTATGGCACTCAGGATCTCCTTGCCGTCAAGGGAGTAGTCAGCCATAATATAGGTAAGTACATTCATATATGTTTTGTCGGGGCTGTTGTCAAAATCCACCGGTATTTTACGTAACAGCGGAGTTGATGTGAAGATTTCCCCGCCGGGGATTTTGTTGTTTTTGATTGTATCTACGATATCAGAATCGATAAAGTCGTCGGAGGAGCTGTAAAAGCGCCACCAGGTGGAATAAAAGGTGTTGATTTCCCTGTTGTATATGTAGATTGAATGTACATTGCTGGACTGGATAGCCAGAGCTTCAAGGCCCGTTATTACCTGATAGGCATCTTCCGAACTGGTGTATCTGCCGTATCTCAATACCGAATAGTCGGTATTCGAATAGATATATGCAGCAGTGTTTCTGGCAGTATCATCAAGGTAGGTGGCGCTGTAGCTTATTTCGGATAATATGTTTTTATTAGCTTCATACTGCATTTTCAGTCCAACATTTTCAAAGTTAAAATAAAATACAAAGGATAAGGTTAATATTATTACTAAAACAAGAATGGTTATATACAAAAACATTTTTTTATAAAAAGAATGCTTATATATCCTAAGATTCATGATTCTACCTCAATAAACGCCTATAAGCTGGAAAATAAGAAATAAACTCTCATTATTAGTTAATTATATAGCATTGAAGGGCAAGCTTCAATCTATTTATCAATCACCCTCCGGAATTGTAAAAACTAATAAATAGAGATGGTACCGGCATAAACTGCAAGTACCATCTCTATTGAATGGATACTAAATGAATACTGCTAAAATGAAAAGTAATCCTACTTGGCTTTCCACTCACTTATCTGCTTCTGCATTTCCTTCTGTACATCTTCAAGACCGGCTTTCTTCAGTCTTTCCTGATAGGCGGGGAACTTGGCGAGGTCCATATTGCCTGTATTCCATATGCTCTTATATTCGTTGAAAATAGCTGTCAATTGGGCTATCTGGGTTTTAACGGGGCTGTTGTCAAAGGTGAATCCGTTTATAGGTGAAACTACACAGTTGTCTGTTGCCTTTTTCTGCGCTTCAACCAGTGCAGGCCTTTCAGGCAGGTTGCTGTAAAGCATCCAGGGATCTCCGAACATCCATTCCATGTTGGTCCTGTAGCCATTGGTCTCATCTGTTACACCGTCCGGATTCTTGATGATTTTTATAATTGGGTCCTTATCATCAACAACCACATAGTGCTTGCCTTCAATACCAAAGCCCAGCAGGTTGAGCAATTTAGGATCGGTATTGCACTGCTCAAGCAGCATAACCGCCCTCTCGGGATTTTTTGAAGTACTGCTTACCGCAACACAGCTCTGGGTAATATTTGTTGTGTTAAGGAGGGGCTTGGAGCCGAGAGGAACAGCCACCATATCAAATTTGAATTTCTTTTCATAGTCTTCCAGCCAGCCGGGGACATAGCCGCCGATTTCTGCGGCATATTTCTTGGTCATCATTTCAGGGTCGTCGTCCTTGATGGAAACAGCATCCTTCCTTATGTAGCCCTTCTGGTTCCATTGGCGGAGGAGTTCACGGTCATGTATGCTTTCAGGCTGATCATCGGTATTTACAACTGTGCAGCTCTGGTCGTCAAACTTGACGCCCAATGACGGAACACTTACGTCAGGCTGGTCGAACCAGTAGTTGAACAGACCCACCGTTCCGTTCCCGCCGGCCATGCACAGAGGAGTTATACCCTTTTCATTAGCCAGTATCTGGTCAAAGAATGGTTCAAGGTCTTCATATTTTTTAAGGGAATTTACATCAAGTTTGTATTTATCCACAAGATCCTGCCTCAGGTATACGGCACCCTGCGCACCAAAGCCACTCATATTGTAAGGAATGCCGTAGAGCTTTCCATTGACCTTGCAGGCATCAAGGTATTTTGCATATTTCTCTTTAACCTTGGGAGCATATTGATCTATCAGACCGGTAATGTCGGCCCAGGCACCCTTGCCGGCATTCTGAATAAAGTTAACCTGCCAGTTGGCAGTAAAACATAGGTCAAATTCATCCCCTGTTGCTATCATTACGTTCATTTTCTGCTCGTATGCACCCCAGTCGAGATAGTTTATTTTTACTCTGCAGTTCAGGCTGTCCTTCAAATAATCGGCAACCGCGTCTTCGACCAGTGCCGTATCTTTTTCGGGAGTTCCTACGATATACCAGGAAAGCGTCACAGGCTCCAAAACAGGTTTTGAAGTATCGGCAGCACTGCCGGAGGCGGTCTCTGTCGCCGAAGCGGCCGAACCGGAAGCGGTATTTGAAGCCGAACGGCCAGAGTCTCCGCAGCCTGCGAATAATGATACCGAAAGTGCCAGACCAAGAGCAAGACTTATTACCTTTTTCGCCTTGTACATTTAAATGTACCTCCTCTAAATAATATATTTTTATATAATAACTGAATAAAATCAGTTAATAAACCTAACCTTTGACAGCTCCGACGGTCAGTCCCGACACAAAATACTTCTGGACAAACATGAATGCAAAAATAATGGGGCCTATTGCCAGGACTGCCATCGCCATACGGGCGTTCTCTCCCGGGAGGGCGGCTGTGGATATTTGCCCCTGCAGAGGACTTAAGCGCATGGCGTTAAGATTTTGCATTATAAGGTAAAGCATATATTGAAGGGGGTTCAGATTGGCGTTGTCAATATACAGTAATGCCAGCCACCAGTCATTCCAGTACTGCAATACAATAAAGAGACCTACCGTTGCCATAGCAGGCAGTGACAGGGGGAGTATGATCTTGAATAAAACATTTATTTCACTTGCCCCTTCAATTTTGGCACTTTCCACCAGTGAGAAAGGTATTTCTGAGAAATAAGTTCTCAGCAGCAGGACGTAAAAGGGAATGATCAAATAAGGAAGTATGAGGGCGAAAATGTTGTCCTTCAGGTTCAGTACCTGGGCTACAATTATGTAGCTGGGTACAAGTCCTCCGTTAAACAGCATGGTAAAGAACAAATACAGGGAGATTTTACCTCTGTGGGGAAAGTCCTTTCTTGACAATACATATGCCAAACAGGAAGATATGACCAGACTTACTACGGTGCCGATCAGAGTCACTACGATTGTGACTCCGTAAGCCCTTGCAATTTGTGTGGGATCAGCCATTATATACTTGTAGGCCAATAGTGTGAAATCTCTTGGAAATATGGAATATCCGTTTTCGATAATCATCTGTTCTTCGGTAAATGAGGAAGAGACGACTATTAGAAATGGAATGAGGCAACATACGGAAAATACGGATAAAAATATATTAATAAAAATTTTTGGTATTACACTGCCTTCTCTGCTTTTCATGGATACCCTCCTATCAGAATAATGCTCGTTCAGGATTTATTTTTCTTACGAACAGGTTGCTTGCCAATACCAGCAGGAAGCCTACAAATGCCTGATAAAACCCGGCTGCCGAGGCCATTCCAACATCTCCTGAAAATTTCAGAGCTCTGAAAACATATGTATCTATGACGTTGGTTGTGCTGTACAGACCGCCGTTATCAAGAGTTACATTGTAGAACAGGCCGAAATCGGCAAAGAAAATACGTCCTATTGACATTAAGGTAAGTGTTATGATCAGCGGAGACAAAAGCGGAAGGGTTATCCTTGTGACCTGCTGAAACTTGCTTGCCCCATCGATGGTAGCAGCCTCATAAAGCTCTCCGTCAATACCCATAATTCCGGCCAGATATATGACGCTTCCGTAGCCCACGCCCTTCCAGAGGTTCACTATGGTAAGGATGGCAGGCCACAGCTGGGGCTCATTGTACCATTGTACCGGCTCCATACCGAAGGAGGACAGTATTGAATTGATCATACCCATATCATAGCTCAGCAGAGAATAAACGAAGTATGAAACAATGACCCAGGAAATAAAATAGGGAAGAAACATGGCAGACTGATAAAATTTAACCAGCCATTTATTATTTACTTCGTTGACCAGGAGTGCTATCAGGATTCCTCCGACGGTTCCGGTCAAAATAAACAAACTGTTTAAAAATAATGTATTATATGTAATGTTCCAGGCATCCCGGGTAGAAAAAAGATATTTGAAGTTGTCAAAGCCCACCCATTTGCTTCCCAGAATTCCATCGGCAATTTTATAATCTTTGAAGGCCAGGATTACACCAAACATGGGGAGATAGTTGAAAACAAAAACGATGGCGATTCCCGGAAGGGCCATCAACCACAGCCATTTGTGGGTATTTAAATCCTTCAGGAATTTATTGCGGGATCTGAACGGTTCTCTGTTTTGCTTAAGATATAATTGGGACTCCACGATTTCTGCTCCTTTTCAGTTGGATTTTTCTGTGACTGTTTTATACCAAAAATTAATCTCGTGTTCATGACGGTAGATCACAGCATAATTGTAATTAAGAATTGAAAAATTTTGAAGTTTAAATTTAAGAAGTGTCTTTATTTTTCAGTAAAATCCATATCTAAAATTCAGAAGTTTGAGGTCAGGCAATACATCTATATTTTGAATAAACCATGTGGGATGTGCTGATAGAGTGGTATTACAGGTATAACCTGACGCGTTTGTGTCAGTTGATTATCTCAATTTTGTAAGTGAAAATTGTTTTTGATTATACAGGTACTTCCGTACTAACTTCATAGCATCCTATTTCATGAAGTTGTACTCGCGTACCTGTATAATC
>NZ_AORV01000016.1 GCF_000350485.1 Ruminiclostridium cellobioparum subsp. termitidis CT1112 | reverse complement strand
ATTTTTTTATCTGAAGCATGGAGTTCAGCATTTTTCCTTAAAATTCTTTGAATTTAATTTTTAAATCAACGCATATTAGAAAAATGTTAAGGAGAGGGCCATGCTGAAGAACGTTAAAAAAACAATTTATATAATATTAATGCTTTTTACAGCGCTTTTTATATTTTCTTCATTCTTTGTCAGGGCAAAGTATAATTATTTTATCTACGGGGACAGGCCCATATTGGCAAAACAAAAACCCGCCATATTTTTCATACTCATTTTTATTATATTGCCAATGGGTTTCCTGTTTTATAAAATATCTCTTAAACTTGACAGATATGATAAAAACTTGATTTTGCCCATCTCCATCCTAATTTCATTTTTACTGCAAACAGGCTTTATTTTTGCATTTCCAAGACTGCCTACCGATGACTCCAAAACTGTTTATACACTGGCATTAAATATGTTCTACCACAAGGATTATTCCTCCTTCGGGGAAGGGGGCTACCTTCACATGTTTCCCTTTAATTACGGCACAGTGCTGTATATCATGGCATTACTGAAGCTGTTTCCCGACAGCTATGTGGTTATTAAAAGCTTTAACATATTGTTTTCTCTTGTTATAACACTAATGATATATAAAATAAATAGATTACTTGACTGCAAATCTGCTCATAAGGATTACGGAATATTATTTTTCGCAGCAACGTACATTCCGGGAATATTCATGAGCAATTTTATTTATAACGATGTGATGGCCACAGCCTTTTTCACCTGTTCGGTATATTTCCTGATAAAATTTATCAGGAAGAGGGCTGTTAAAGACCTGTTGGCCTCAGCATTTTTTTTATCCACAGGCAATTATTTCAGAAATATTGGTTTGATATTTTTAATAGCAGCTATTATTTATATTGTTTTAAATATGAATGTGCTGAAGGCCGGACTGGTGGCAGCTTCGGTATTTATTCTCATCCTTGCGTCAAATATCCCGGGCCTGTCCCAAAATTATTATTTGCATAAGTCAAATATTATAAGCGGATCTGTTAAGGACAACTCGGCTCCCATCCACATGTGGCTGAATATGGGAATGAATTTCGAAAAGCTCGGGTTCTGGGACGATTTTAAAAGTTATAATATATACCAAATTGATGCAAATCACAATAAGCAGTTAAGTATTAAATTATTTAAAGAGGATATTAAGGAAAAAATTTCGAATTCAACTGTTGGAGGACTGTTATCGCATTATTATAGAAAACTTATCTGGACATGGACAGAAGGCACCTATCAGATCGAAAGATATGGTTTTGGAAATGATATGGACACATCGGCAAAAAAATATCCAAGGCATGGGGGATACGAGTACAGGACCTTTGCCACCAATTTATTCAAGGATGATTCCATGTACAGAAGTGCAATGAACTGGATACTATATGTAATTAATTTTTTAATGTACCTATTTATTTTATTTGGATTGATAGAAAGAGTAAAAGCAGGTAAGTTTGAAGGGCTGCTTTTGGTTTTAATTATCCTGGGGGTTATTGCCTTTTATATAATCTGGGAGATAAAGTCCAGATATATTTATCCCGTCTATCCTATTTTAATCATTCTGTCATTTCAAGGCTTTAAAAGGGCTTATGACATTGCTTTTACGACAGTTACCAAACACCGATGAAAGGTTGAAATTGCCGGTATTAAACTAAAAATTTTACTAATGTTGCATTTGCAACAACACAAAATAAGATTCCCCTGTATTATTATTATTATAAGATAGTTTTAAAATTTTGCGGTAAATACAAGTTAAGCGTATGGCTTAACTGTCACTGGGGAGGACTTTTTATGGGCATGTTTTGTTATCAATGTCAGGAGACTGCGAGAAACAGGGGATGTGAATTTGGCGGTGTTTGCGGGAAAAGTGAAGAGCTTGCGGATCTACAGGATCTCTTAATATATACTCTTAAAGGCATATCGGAAATAGTAATAAAAGGAAGGCTTGATATTAAGCAGCTGGAGGATGTAAATCATGAGGTTGTCAGGAGCTTGTTCATGACAATAACCAATGCCAATTTTGATGATGAGCCTATTATAGCAAAAATAAAACAGATGATTTCCATGAGGGATGATTTAAGAAAAAAAGCACTGGCCGAAGAACTCCATGATGCGGCTGTCTTTGAAATCAGAACCACGTCAGATATGGTATATAAGGCCTCCTATGTCGGTATGATACCCAGGGACAATGAAGATGCCAGATCTATAAAACAACTGATTATCTTTGGTATAAAAGGGCTGGCAGCATACAAATATCATGCCCTCAACCTTGAAAAAGAAATGGAGGAGATATACTCTTTCATATATGAAGCTCTGGCAGCAACACTTGATACCGGGCTCTCGGTGGAGGAACTTTTTCTGCTCGCCATGAAGACCGGAGAAATGGGGGTCAAGGCAATGGCACTGCTTGACGAAGCGAACACCGCCAGGTACGGTGACCCGGAGATCACTCAGGTAAGCACAGGGGTCAGGAATAATCCTGCCATACTCATATCCGGACATGATCTGACCGACCTTGAGGAACTCCTAGAACAGACCAGAGGTACCGGAGTTGATGTTTATACCCACAGCGAAATGCTGCCGGGACATTACTACCCGGCCTTTAAAAAATATGACAATCTGGCAGGAAATTACGGTAATGCATGGTGGAAGCAGGAGGAGGAATTTGTGTCCTTTAACGGCCCCGTCCTCTTCACCACAAACTGCATCGTTCCCCCTGTAAGCGAAGAGGTGAGATCGAGGATCTTTACCACCGGGGTTACGGGATATCCGGGTTGTGTTCATATTGGAACAGACCCGGAGGGCAGAAAGGACTTTTCAAAAATCATCCGGCTGGCTAAAACCCTGAAAGCTCCGGAAGAAATCGAAACAGGGAAGATAGTCGGGGGCTTTGCACATGCACAGGTTTTTGCACTGGCGGACAAGGTGGCGGCTGCAGTCAAATCCGGAGCCATCAAAAAGTTTTTTGTCATGGCGGGCTGCGATGGAAGAATGGAAAGCAGAATGTATTACACACAATTTGCAAAAAAGCTTCCGAAGGATACTGTGATTTTAACGGCAGGCTGTGCAAAATACCGGTATAACAAGCTTGATCTGGGCAGCATAGGCGGTATTCCAAGAGTACTTGATGCAGGGCAGTGCAATGACTCGTATTCACTTGTAATGATTGCGCTTAAATTAAAGGAGGTGTTTGAACTTAATGATATAAATGAGCTTCCGATTGTCTACAATATTTCATGGTATGAGCAGAAAGCGGTTTTGGTGCTTCTGGCACTTTTATACCTGGGCGTCAGGAACATTCACCTGGGACCCACACTTCCGGCTTTCCTCTCACCAAATGTTACAAAGGTGCTTGCGGATAATTTCGGGATTGCGGGCATTGGCACCGTGGATGAAGATATTCGGATGTTCATGGCTTCAGAAGCTCGTTAAATTGTAAATTGAATTTTCATAGGGTATAATTATAATACCTTTATCAGATTTACAGGAGGTTTTTTATGACCGGAGGAAATTCAGAATCAAAGCAGGATATCCTTAAACGGCTTAATCGTATTGAGGGACAGGTAAAAGGCATTCACAAGATGATAGATGAAGATAAAAACTGCGGCGATATTTTAACTCAGATTGCCGCTGTAAGGGCTGCCATAAATAAGGTTGGAAGTATCGTACTGGAAAAGCATTCCTTAAAATGCCTGGAAAATATTGTATCATCTGAAGATAAGGAAAAGGCTTTAAATGAGCTTACCAGGACTATGCAAACCTTTATGAAGTAATTGGAATGAAAGTAAATTATGTTTTTATAAAAATGGAATTATAATAAAAAGCAATTAATGAGTAGTCGGGGAGGCAAAGTGGCACTCCCCGACTACTCATTAATTCAATTCAATCATACTGCCGTCCGGCTTTTTCAGAGATATGCCAGTCTGCCCATGTGCTGTTAAATGTTCTTTCAAACTCTGCATAAGCAATTCTCGCCGAGCGTCATTTGCATAATCAGAGGTCATTTTTTCTGCGAGTCCTTTTATTTCATTTCCCGAAACTGGCATTACACAAAGTTTACGGATGGAGTCGCCAAAATATGCGCCGTCCGGTAAATTTGCAGAACCGACTTCGAGAAATTCCTCAAATTCCCATCCGCTGCTGTAATCGCCGCTCCGAAATATGATTGCACCCGGAATCACAGCGCCGCCTGTGCTCTCCAAGGTACTACCGTATAAACGGTAATACTCATAATATACCGTGACAAACACTTTTAGCTTGCCGGATTCCTCAAAAGCGTCATAAATAGTGGGTGCATACATAAGAAACCCGCTCTCGGAACCGCCGTATTGCTGCAAGATAGCTGAATTGAAAATGCCGCCGTATACTTTACCATCAACCTCTCCATCATAGACACCAGAAGGATTTTCCGGTTTAAAATCAGGGAGTTTTATTTCGCTGATGATGGATAACTGTCGATACCATTCTTGCGGCGAAAGTGATTCATCGGTTACGTTATTTTGGACACCCAGCATATCTTTGCACATACGCATCATAATCTGCCCGCGCAGACCGCTGAAATTGCCCGCTTCAAATTGAGAAAGCAGGTACTCCAAAACACCGTCCGGATATTTCATCGTAAGGTTCTCATACTCCTCCCAGTGCTCGTTGATATAGTCCTGAGGATTGGATGAACTAAGTGGCGATGACATTATAACAAACAGACCATCTTCGACTCTTTGAGCAATGTCAGAGATATTCTCATCCGATGACGTTATCTGCATATCCGGGCTTGTCAGTATAATGGCATAAACGGTATTTACCTGTGCCGGATAGGACTCCGCGATTTCGCCGTTATAATAGACAATAACCTTATCGCCAACGGTAAAATGGGTCATGCTGTCTTTCAATTTCACGTTGAGAGAAACACTGATCAGGTCGCTGCTTCTGCGTGCGTCCTCGCCCTCATTGACACTTACAAGGATGGCATTATCATGCACTTCGGTTACAGTCCCGGCAAAATGCGGCTCTTTATCAACATTTTTCATGGACATTGGTATGAATGAATTTAATATATTTCCATCCGTTGCACGATTAACCGCAAACCCCGCGCTCAATACTGCAACCAACGCAACTGACACAACGATAATCATCCGGGACGGTTTCTTAAAATTCAGTACGTTTTTTATTCTCCCTTTCACACCGCCCTCTCCGAAAGCAAGAGGACTGCCGCCAATGATACGCCGTTCCGTTGCCAACGATAACAGCGACAGCGAATAATCCTTTTTTATTTCTCCACCCATTTCTTTCAATACACGCTCGTCACAGGACATTTCCATATCCACGCCCATCAGTAGGAACGCCACCCATGCCAGCGGATTAAACCAATGCACACACAAAATGAAATACGCCACGAATTTTATGATATGGTCATGCCGCCGAATATGTGTCTGTTCATGCAAGACAATATAGATTTTTTCTTGCCCGGATAAGCCAATGGGCAGATAGATTTTCGGTTTGAAAACGCCCAACACACAAGGCGATTTAATATTTTCCGCTTCGTAGATATTGGCCTCGATGTGGGCTGCTTCCCTCATATTCCGTTTAAGGATAAAGAAAGACACCACGCCGTAAATGAACAATACGGCTACGCCGCCAAACCAAAGCCACGCGCCAGTCGCCATCCATATCTGCAAAGGGTTTACACTCGCGGTTGGTTTGGCCGCGGGAAGAATACTGCTGACAGCATTATTTACAAAGGATATGCCGCTGTCAATGCGCGGCACAGGCTGCATGACTATATCCGTCGGTATTGTATGCGCCTTGAATGGAATCAAGCTAAATATGCTCTCAATGGAAAACGGGAAAACGAGTCTAAATCCTGCTACCGCCCACAGGCAGTAAGAAATTATTTTAGGGGCTTTTTTAAGTGGAAGCCGTGCAAGGCATATTGCCCCGATAACAAATGCCCCGGTTAGGCTCATATTTAGAATTGTGAGGAACAGTTTATCCATTATTACCGCCCCCTTCATATTCTTCTATCAGACGTTTTAATTCTGCCGCTTGTTCCGGCGTTAGTTTCCTGCCGCCGAAAAATGAAGTGATGAACTTCGGCAACGACCCGCCGAAAGTATCTTCTACATAGCGGCGGCTTTGGCGGGCTATTTGCTCGTCACGAGTAAGCACAACAGACACATTTGCGTTTTCGTTTTTGAATACGCCCTTGTCGCAAAGTTTCTTTAACACCGTGTAAGTCGTTGATTTTTTCCAACCCATTTCTCGCTCCGCAAGCGCGACCAACTCCGGAGAGGTCAACGGCGCATCCCGCCAAACCAAAGCCGCGAGTTTTTCTTCTGCGTCAGTAAGCGTTATGTTTTTAGTCATGGCATTCTCTCCAATCTAAACTTATTAGACTGGATACAGTCTATCATGATTAGACCGGATTTGCAAGAAGGATTTTGATAAATGATATTAAATATTTTATGTTAAAAAAATTTTTATTAAAAATATTTAACCAATATGAATAAGAGTTAACTTCGATTTTACACATCATTAATTTGTAATTAATCAATAAAAATTAGAATGAATCTTGTAAACAAAATAACTTCTATTTGGAGGGTCAGTAAAAATGAAAAAACTTATGAAATCTGTGATCTTATCTTTGGCATTAACAATGAGTCTTTCTACGGCTTTGGTCGGCTGTGGCTCAAATAATGAAACTGCCGCAGATTCCTCAGCTTCAGGATCAACTCAGGTTGAGTCTTCGGCAAGCAGCAGTACCGAAGCAGCACCATCATCAACAGCAGGTGTCTCAGGATCAGCTACGGCAGTTGGATCATCAGCACTCCAGCCTCTGGCAGAAAAAGCAGCTCAGATTTTTATGGAAACAAACAAGGAAGCAAATATTCAAGTTCAGGGCGGCGGAAGCGGCACCGGATTGAAGCAGGTTTCCGAAGGCGGAGCAGATATTGGAAATTCGGACGTGTATGCAGCTGAGAAGCTTCCTGAAGATCAGGCAAAAGCACTGGTTGATCACAAAGTATGTGTTGTAGGTTTTGCAACAGTTGTAAACCCAAAGGTAAAGGTAGACAACTTAACAAAGCAGCAGTTGATTGATATCTTTACAGGAAAAATCACAAATTGGAAAGATGCCGGCGGAGATGACATGAAAATTGTTATCGTAAACAGACCAAGTTCTTCGGGTACCAGAGCAACCTTTAAGAAATATGCCCTGGATGGTGCTGAGGAAGCAGAAGGTATGGCATTGACAGAAGACCAGTCCGGTACGGTTAAAAAGGCAATAGCCGATACTGACGGAGCAATTTCCTATCTTGCATTATCATATGTTGATTCCACTGTTAAAGCACTTAAATATGAAGGAATTGAACCTAAGGTTGAGAATATTACCAGCGGCAGTTATCCAATCTGGGCTTATGAACATATGTATACAAAAGGCGAGCCAACCGGTGTTGTGAAAGCATTCCTCGACTTTATGACAAGTGATGAATTCAAGCCGACAATAACTGAACTCGGATATATTCCAAATTCCGAAATGAAAGTATCCAGAGATAACTAGGAATCCAGATTAATAATACATTAAATATAAAAGGAGACTGGTTGCTTTAACCGGCTTCCTTTTATATTAACCAAACAACTATCCAGTTAAGGATGATTATATATGTTGAAAAATAAAAACATGAAATCCAGGTATTACTATTTCAAGCATGAATATTCCGGTAAATTTGCAGTAACTTTTTTTGGGATGTTTCTGATCATACTGACGCTTTGTCTTGTTGTGTTCATAGCAACAAAAGGATTGGCCACGTTCTTTAACAATCATTTTTCACCGATAGAATTTTTATTTTCAACGGTATGGAAACCTGACAGAGCTCCTGCAAATGGAGGTCCGGCCATCGGTGCGCTGATTTTTATAACAGGCTCTGTTTTGGTGTCCATGCTTGCTTTGTTGATGAGCACACCCTTCAGTGTGGCAGTTGCCATATTTATGACTGAGATATCGCCAAAATTAGGTAAAAAGTTATTACAGCCGGCCATTGAGGTATTTGTCGGAATTCCATCGGTAGTTTATGGCTGGGTCGGCTTAAGCGTTCTGGTACCGTTTATCAGGCAAAACCTTGGCGGACTTGGCTTCAGTCTGCTTGCCGGTTCACTTGTCCTGTGCATAATGATATTTCCCACCATTGCCAGCGTTTCTGCAGATGCTATAAGAGCGATTCCCAGGGACTATTATGAAGCTTCACTTGCATTGGGGGCTACGCGCTGGCAGACAATCAGAAGAGTAATTATTCCTTCTGCTACTCCTGGTATTTTGACCGGAATTGTACTTGGTTTGGCGCGTGCGTTCGGTGAAGCCCTGGCGGTTCAGATGGTCCTGGGCAATACCATAAGAATTCCGCGCTCGCCGCTGGATTCAACAATAAATATGACAAGTATTATAACAATGGATATGGGAAATACAGCTATGGGGACTGTGTGGAATAATGCCTTATGGTCTATGGCGTTACTGCTTTTGATAATGTCATTTTTGTTTATTGTTTTAATTCACAGAATAGGAAACAAGGGAGGCAGTAAATAATTATGAAATCAAAAACAGCAGATAAGTTAGCCACGGTTGTTTTTTATATAATAGCTACAGGATTCATTTTATTGCTGATGTTATTTGTAGGATATATCATATATCAGGGAAGAGACCGCTTGAATTTACATTTTATAACCTCTGCCCCGACATTTATGAAGGAAGGCGGCGGCATTGGTCCTCAACTGTTCAATTCACTTTATCTTGTATTTTTATCCATGCTTATAACTGTTCCTATAGGATTATCAGCCGGAATCTACCTGGCTGAATATGCCAAACCAGGACGTATAACCAATATGGTGCGTTTTTGTATTGAAGCGTTGGCTTCTCTTCCTTCAATCGTAATAGGCTTATTTGGTCTCCTTGTTTTTGTCACCATGACAGGATGGGGGTATACACTGTTTTCCGGAGCATTGGCTGTTGCAGTTCTGAACCTTCCGGTCATTACAAGAATAAGCGAAGACGCAATCAGAAATGTTCCGCAAACAGTAAAGGAAGCAAGTCTGGCACTGGGAGCCACACACTGGCAGACAATCTACAGGGTAATATTGCCGACGGCATTGCCAGGTCTTGTTACGGGGCTTATCATGACTTCAGGAAGAGTATTTGGAGAAGCTGCGGCTTTACTGTATACAGCCGGTATGAGCAGTCCGAATCTTAATTTTCATGATTTAAATCCATTTCATGCCAGATCCCCGTTAAATCCTTTCAGACCTGCTGAAACTCTGGCCGTTTATATTTGGAAGGTCAACTCTGAAGGTTTGGCTCCCGACAGCAGGCAAATTGCCGACGGAGCTTCGTCAATATTGATTATTTCAGTTTTTTTATTCAATATAATATCCCGTTTTTTAGGAAGAGTGCTCAATGTAAGGTTTTCAGGCTCAAAAAATTAAAATAGGCTGGTGATTCCCAATATGTATCTTAAATCTACAAAAATAAATTTAATAGCTTTCTTTATAAAAAAATACAAGTCGATTAAGATCAGAACAAGAATACTTGCTTTGTTTTTGATAATCATAACAGCAGCAATTTCCATCACAACAGGAATTACTTATTCAATCGGTAAAAGCAATCTTGAAAATTTAATTTCCAGCCAATTGGATAATTCAGTCCATTCATTGGTCCGTCAGATTTCACTCTTAACCAGTGCATACAGCTCAAAGGAGTTTTCCGGAAAATTAAAGTATATTCTTACCGAAGATGCATCCAGCTATAAACAGGCCGGCTTTGATGCACAAATATATTTATTGAAATCTGACGGAACAGTTGTTGACAGAGACAATGTAAATAAAGAAACAGATGAGAAGTCGGATTTGTCCGACGGCATTATAGACCAAATGTTAAAGCAGAAAAAAGGAACTGTGGGAGCCGACTTAAAGGGTCAGAGTGTTACCATTGCCTATGGATATGTTATAGAGAAGGATTGGATTTATGCCGTTGCAGTAACAAAGGCATCGTATCTGAAACTGCTTTATAAACAACAGATGGCTTCAATAATTTCAGGTGTTGTTTGCATTATTCTGGCACTGGTCCTGAGCATGCTGGGTACCAGGGGAATAATTAACTCCATCAGGGAAATAAATGCCACAGTCACACTGGCAGGCAGGGGAAAGCTTTCAATCCGTTCGGGAGCAAATCAGGGAGGTCCTGAAATAACTAATTTGTCACAAAGTTTAAATTTAATGCTTTCAAGCTTTCAAAAGCTGCTTTCGGAAATTAGTGTGTCAATTGAAGAGTTGACGGCTTCAAGCAATAAGCTGAATGAAATTGCCAGAAAAACAGACGACAGTACATCCTACGTCTATGGGTTGACTAAAAGGATGTCGGAAGACTCTGAAGAGCAGAATACTTTTGCTTTCCAGATGGCAGAATCAGCAGGGCAGCTTATAGATACCATAGAAAATGTAACCCAGAAAGTGAATTTTACCACCGAGCTCAGTGAAGTGATGATTAATGCCGCTTGCGAGGGTATGAATACATTAAAGGAACTGGGTGAATTTATCTCTGAAATAGGGAAAGTTTCCGATAAAACGGTGGAATTTGTAAATATTTTAGACAAAAGATCAAGTGATATAACTAAAATAACCAGTACTATTAAAAATATATCGGGACAAACGAAGCTTCTTTCATTAAATGCGTCCATAGAGGCGGCAAGAGCCGGTGAATACGGTCAGGGTTTTATGGTGGTTGCACAGGAAATACAGAATCTGGCATACAACTCTGCAAATTCTGCCGTTGAGGTTGAAGATATAATTAAAGATATGCAATCCAGTACCGAGGCTGCCCTCAAGGTGGCTGAACGGGGCAGGCATATCTCGCATAAGGGCATGGAAATGGCCGAAACCACCAATAATGCATTTAATGAAATATTAAATAAAGTAACACTTACACATAAAAATGTAATGGATATATCAGAAAAAGCTCAACAAATTACCGACAATATAAAATTGTTTGAAAAAAATTCTGACAAAATCATAGATAAAATAAACCACATGGCCTCAAGCTCGCAGGAAATGGCGGTAGAGGTTGAAAGGCACCATAGCATATCCGGTGATGTTATACTAAACTCTGAGAACATATTAAATGTTGCTACAAAATTCGGACAAATTAAAAGTTCTTTTACTACCGACTGAGGTGCTTGTAATGAATGACAGAATTATTTATATTGCTGACATGGATATGAATGTAAAACAATATTTAAAGCAGAATCTGGAAGCTTCCTGCTATAAAACAAAAACCTTTGACAATGGTGAAAAGCTGGTTTGGGAAATCAACAAACTAAAACCGGATTTACTGATTATGGATATCAGTCTCCATGGCATAGACGGACTGGAGGTTTGCCGCAGGCTGAGACAGGAGCACAATACAAGAGAAATACCCATATTGTTTCTTACAGATAAAAAGGAGGAGTTTGATATTGTCCTGGGACTTGAGGTGGGAGCCGACGACTATATGGTCAAACCATTCAGTTTCCGGGAGCTTCAGTCCAGAATCAAAGCTCTGATCAGAAGAACAAAACTCTCTCAAAAAAACCAGTCTGATGATATAAAATTGAATGATTTAAAGTTTGATGTTCAGGGAAGAACCATATACAGGGGTGATGTGGAAATTAAATTCCCTAAAAAAGAGTTTGAACTTTTAATGTTTATGATTTCAAATATAGGAAAGATACTATCCAGAGAGTACCTGTTTGAGAAGATATGGGGCTCTGATTCTTTCGAAGGAACAAGAACGGTTGACGTGCATATAAGATATATACGCCGTAAATTGTGTGAATTGGATAATGAATACTGCTATATTGAATGTGTCAGAAAAGAAGGATATAGATTTATAAACAAGAAACTGGGCAGAAAAGTGGGATAGGGTTGAAAGGTATTGAGCCTGTGAGATTTGCCGGCAGGGTAAAGAATTATTTTTTAATTGTTTATATATACCCCTATGGGGTATATATAAAGCAGAAGGATTTAAAACTAAATTAAAAAATGATTAAATTAAAAGGAGGCTTTGCCAATGCCGGTAAAGGTATATTCAACTCCAACCTGCCCATGGTGCACGGTTGCAAAAAAGTATTTAACATCTAAAAATGTAAAGTTTGAGGAGGTGGATGTCTCCAAAAACAGGGAAGCGGCGTATGAAATGGTAAAGAAGTCAGGTCAGAGGGGTGTTCCTGTTATTGATATTAACGGGAGTATCATAGTTGGTTTTGACCAGGCAACTATTGATAGACTTATCCACGCTTGATAAAAATACAAAAGCATCATTACAACCCCATAATTCCATAACTTCCATAAAGGAAGGATACAATCAACCCTTGTATTCTTCCTTTTTTTAATATAATACAGAATAAATCCGACCAATGAGTTTGTTGACATATGCAGTTAATATTTATATACTTGCTGTAGGATTAAGAAAGATGTTACAGACTGCTGGCAAACGGAGTGATATTATTGGCAAGACCCATAAAGTGGAGAAAAATTGAGAACATTCCTACCATACCGTATTTTATACCATCTGAAACAGATGTGGCCGAAGTTCCTGAGAACATATTGAAGCTGGAAGAACTGGAAGCCATCCGGCTCAAAGATCTGGAGGGCCTGGAGCAGGGGGAATGTGCCCAAAAGATGGAGGTGTCCCGGCCAACCTTTCAAAGGATATTGTTATCGGCACGGGAAAAAATAGCTGACAGTTTGATAAACGGTAAGACTATTCATATAGAAGGCGGAAAATTCACCCGTAATATATGCCCGGTAAAATGTGCGGAGTGCGGTAAAGAATGGACTGAAAGTATAGAAAACCTGGAAGCCATAAAAAGCGGAGCTTTTACATGTTCGGTTTGCGGGTCGGAAAAAATTATCTGTGAACCCAACTGTAAGCAAAAATTATGCCGGAAAAATTGCCGGCGCCATGGAAGAAACATAGATTAGCTTAAAAGGTCAGGAGTGTCATTCTCCTGATCTTATTTTTTATTCTATTCATGCGTATAGATATTGACATATGCCCATAATGGTACTAAAATAAAAATTGTGAGCATAAGCCCATAATTAAATAACAAACCCGGGAGATGAAACAATGACAGATTTTATTGAAAAATCCCATGAACTCAATTCAATAAAAAAGGTAATTGGAGTTGCAAGCGGAAAAGGCGGTGTGGGTAAATCCTTGGTTACTTCCATGTTAGCGGTTTTAATGAGAAGGAAGGGGTATAATGTTGGAATACTGGATGCCGATATTACAGGGCCATCCATTCCCAAAATGTTCGGTATTACCGGAAAAGCTCAGGGAAATGAATTGGGAATTTTTCCGGAAAAAACACATAACGGCATCAATATAATGTCCATGAATATTTTGCTGGATCAGGAGGATGCACCTGTTATATGGCGGGGGCCGATGATTGCAGGTGCGGTAAAACAGTTTTGGACGGATGTGGTCTGGGGGAATCTGGATGTGATGTTCATCGATATGCCGCCCGGCACGGGAGATGTTCCGTTGACGGTGTTCCAGTCAATTCCTCTGGATGGGATAGTAATCGTGACCTCACCCCAGGAGCTTGTCTCCTTAATAGTTAAAAAGGCATATAACATGGCAGCACAAATGAATATACCTGTTTTAGGAGTCATTGAGAACATGAGTTATATTAAATGTCCCGATTGCGGCAAAGAGATAAAGCTGTACGGGGAAAGCAGGCTGGACAAAACTGCAGGGGAATCGGGCTTATGTGTGTTGGGGCGGCTTCCGGTGGATCCGGATATGGCGAGGCTATGCGACAAGGGTGAATTTGAAAAATTCAGCAATGATTATCTGGCAGATGCTTCAGGAGTGATTGAAAGTATTTTATTTTAATAATAAAAGGAGTGAAAGAAAATGAGGATTGCAATAGCCAGTGATGGTAAAATGGTAACAGAACATTTTGGACATTGTGAGGGCTTCACTATTTTTAATGAGCAGAACAAACAAATCGTAAGCAGTGAGTTCATTCCAAATCCGGGGCATAAACCGGGATTCTTACCCAACTTTTTAAACGATAAAGGTGTAAACGTAATAATTTCAGGCGGTATGGGCGCCGGCGCCATTGAAATATTCGACGAAAAGAATATAGAAGTCATCACCGGAGCGGCAGGCGATGCAGAAACTGCTGCCAGGAACTATATAGAGGGTAAGCTGAAATCCAGCGGTTCAGTTTGTCATGAACATCAGCATGCTGATGAATGCGGACATTAAAATTACTGTTTTTACAGTGTTTCTAAAAACCATATCAATGTAAAATAGGTGAATCAAGCCACGAAGAAGGCCTTATTAAAGGTTTTCTTCGTGGCTTTTTCGAGTTTTTCATTATATAAGGAATTCAAAACAGGTACTAATATTATGATATATTCATATATTGTAATATTAGGATTGACAAATATAATTCCAAAATTTATAATGTCGATATACCTGCAGGGGGTATATTAAGAAGAGGAGGTTGTAAATGATTGATTTGAGTAAGTTTGTTCATAAGTGGTCCTGGACCATTTTACTTGTTTTTTGCATAGCAGGTGTATTCTTTCCGGCGGTGGGGATGGCAGCAATTATATGCATGCTGGCTCCGATTATTATGTCCTTTTTTAAAGGCAGGTATTGGTGCGGAAATTTTTGTCCCAGGGGAAGTATGAACGATATGATAATTTCCAAAATCAGCAGGAAACTCCGCATTCCGGAGCTTTTAAGAATGAAATGGTTCAGACTGCTATTTCTATGCCTGCTTTTGGGAGGATTTGCAATTCAGATTTTTATGTCATGGGGAAATATAAATGTTGTTGGAATGGTATTCGTAAGAATGATTATTATAACAACAGCTCTGACAATCATTTTAGGAACAGTTTATAATCAAAGAACCTGGTGCAGGATTTGTCCGATGGGGACTCTGGCTTCCTATGCGGCAGGAATCACAAAGGTAAAAAATAAAATAAAGCATGTGAGCTTCAAGCCCAACACCTGTATCAATTGTAAAATATGTTCAAGGAACTGTCCCATGGGGATTGATGTATGGAAGTATAAGGATGAAGGCGTTGTTACAAACCCGGACTGTATAAGATGTAAAGTTTGCGTCGATAAATGTCCTAAAAATTCGTTATATCTCTGATATACCCGTACAGGAAAAAATATATCTTTTAAAAAGTGAACAAAACCCATATGATAAAGGTACAATTAATAGAACGTTCGAAAAGAGTGGTGAAAAAACTTGGGGGACCCATCCGAATACCTTGTGGAAAATGCCAGGAAGGGTAACAGGCATGCAATGGCTCAACTGCTGCAGGAGAATTACGCAATAGTTTACAAATACTGCCTGAAACTCACCCTGAACAAAGAGTATGCCCAGGATATCACCCAGGAAGCAATGGCCAGGGCTGTTGAAAAAATCAGGCTTTATAATGAGAGCAGGGCGGCCTTCAGTACCTGGCTGATAACAATAGCAAAGAATATATGGCTGACAGGGCTCAGAAGGAAGCGGCTGTTTGAGAGCTACTGCAGCACACTTGCTGTTTCCGAAGACTATGACAATAAAATAGATAATCTGTTTGATAATGATGATTTGATACAGGCGGTCAACAGGCTTTCTCCAAAGCTTAAGGCACCTGTAGTGCTGAAATACAACTTTGACTATTCCTATGAGGCCATAGCAAAAACTCTTGGGGTGCCGGTAGGAACTGTAAAATCAAGGCTTTCAAATGCAATAAGGAGTATTGGAAAGGAGCTGGAAGGTTATGGACAGGGATGAAAGTAATGCCGAAGGATTAGAAAGCTTAAAGGAAGTTTCAAAAAAGATTGATGAACTGGACCTGGGGGCACCTGATTTGATGACCATGGCTGACTTTGTTTCGGATGAACAGGCCAGGCTGGCGTCAAAAAACAACAGACAGCTAGCCTTGTTCAGCTGTATCGCACTTGCAGTTATAGCAGCTCTGATAATGCTTTATCAGCTGTCTGCCCTGTTATTTGCATTGATCCAGGGATTGTTCTTCACAGTACCTACGATACTGCTTATTATAAAGAGGAGGGGAAGAGATGAACTGGCATGATTTTTTTAATAATCCCCCCTTATGGGTGATATTGTTAATAGTTTTATTTGTTTTCTTCCAGGGGATCTGGATTTTCAGAGACGCGCAGAAAAGAGGAAGGTTTCCCTGGCTTTGGGGAATTTGGGGTATATCCAACTTTCCGACACCGCTTATAGTCTATTATTTTGCAGTCATCAGACGAGATAGAAAGGAAAGTAAAAATGCTTAGGATAGAAAAGCTTTCAAAGATATATAAAAACGGAAAGAAGGCTGTAGATAACCTGTCTCTTGAAGTGAAGCCGGGTGATATATTCGGGTTCATAGGACATAACGGCGCAGGCAAGACCACAACTCTAAAATGTGCAACAGGCCTTCTGGACTTCAGTGAAGGGGAAATCTTCATCAACGGCAAATCAATTAAAACCGAGGATTTGGAGTGCAAGAAGACAATGGCATTTATACCCGACAATCCCGACCTGTACGAAAATATGACAGGAATCCAGTATCTGAACTTTATTGCGGATATTTTTACCGTTTCCAAAACGGAAAGGGAAAAGGCAATTAAAGAATATGCCGATGCCTTTGAGATAACCTCAAGCCTTGGGGATATCATATCGGCCTATTCCCATGGCATGAAGCAGAAGCTGGCTTTGATATCAGCATTTATTCACAGGCCAGGCTTGCTTGTTCTGGATGAACCCTTCGTAGGTCTTGACCCAAAGGCATCCCACACCTTGAAAGGATTTCTGAAAGAGCTCTGCGACAATGGCGGAGCAGTATTCTTTTCCACACATGTACTTGAAGTGGCCGAAAAGCTATGCAATAAAATAGCCATTATCAAGGCCGGAAGGCTCATAGCCTGCGGAGATACAGCCGAAGTAAAAGGGGACAGCACACTGGAAGAAATATTTATGGAGTTGATTGACAATGAATAAGACAATACTTCTTATTAAAGCACAATTAATAAATTCATCAGGCATAAATAAACTGCTGAAAAGCTCCACAAAGGGTGAAAAGCTGAAGGCAGGTCTTTTGTCGGGATTGATAATTTTTGTAATACTCATGATTTTTGTGCAAATGAGTATGTATGCCTGGGTAATGTCGGACTTCCTGGCCGGGAAGGGTGCTCTGGATATACTGATTATTGCAGGTACGGCCCTGTCCATGCTGGTTTGCCTCTTTATGTCCATATACAAGGCACCGGGATATTTGTTTGCATTCAGGGATTTTGACATGCTCATGTCACTGCCGGTATCACAGGGGGCAGTATTAGTCAGCAAACTGTTTATGATAGTTTCAAGAAATGCCGGATTAGCCGTACTTTTAGGTTTTCCGTATCTGATGGTATATGGAATAAAAACTTCGGTGGGAGTGGCTTATTATTTTGCAGCACTATTGCTGCTGATTTTAGCCAGCCTGATCCCGGTAATTGCAGGAGCAGTCCTGTCGCTGTTCATTGGCAGGGTATCCTCCAGATCCAGACATACAAATCTTTTTTTAATTGTCGGAACCTTTGTTCTGCTCATATCGTTTATGGGAGGAATGTTTTCACTCAATTCATTGACAACTGCCAATATTGAGAACATGGTAAGCATTATCAGCTCATTAAAGGCAATTTATTATCCCTTTGGATTAATAACTGCCGCCCTGCACATGGACATTATTTCAATTCTGGTATTTGCCGTGATTTCAATTATAGTTTTTATAATATTTGTCTGGCTGTTTGCGCGGAGTTTTAAAGCGGTAAACTCACAAATGCAGGAGAAATATAAAGCCTCCGATTATAAAATGACTGATTTGCAGGTACGGACCACCGCCATGGCATTGTTTAAAAAAGAAGTGAGTTTATATTTCTCTATCTTATATATATGTGATAAATACAGGTTTTGGAGCTGTAATGATGGTGCTTATACTGGTAATGTTTATTTTCTAGCAGATCAAAGCTCAATGAATTAACAGCAGCGCTGCCGGTTAACATGTCCATGGATCTCATAGTGACCATGGCAATGGTGTTTTGTGTGGCGCTTACCTGTACAACTGCTCCTTCAATCTCACTGGAGGGAAAAAACCTGTGGATTGTCAAATCACTGCCGTTAAAGGCTATGGATATATTCAGGAGCAAAATATTGCTGAATCTGGTTATAACGGCGCCAATACTGGTAATCTGCTCGACAGTGCTTACGGCAGTATTGGGATTTACCATTTTGGAGTACCTGCTCATAGTTGCCGTGGGCTGCAGCTATTGTGTATTCATAGCAGTTGCCGGACTTATAATCAATCTTCACTTTCCGAAGCTGGAATGGAACACTCAGGTTGCAGCGGTGAAGCAAAGCGCCAGTGTTATGCTGGCATTGGCGGCAGGTTTTTTGTCAATAATGCTGCCAATCGGTATTTTTGCAATGTTAAATCCGGCAAACCCGGTTGTTTTCCAGGTTCTTTGGTTTATTGCGGTTGCGGCGGCAGATGCGGCGGCTTTCAGTTATTTAAAAGGAAGAGGTGCGGCTTTATTCAAGGAATTGTAGCTGTCTTCATGAAAACTCCATATATTTATGATAAGATTTCTGCATCAATTAAATCTTAAAATAAAAGGAGAATTTTATGAATTGCCACGGAACCCATGATAACAATAATAAGCAAAACAAGAAACAAAAGAGCCATTTTTCCCATATGCTGATGATGGCGCTTTGCTGCGGAGCACCTATCATAATTCTGTCAATAGTACCGTTTCTGATGAATAACGGCGGTTCTGCAATTGCAAAGCCTCTGGGAGCAATTGCACCATTTATATGTCCTGTCATGATGGTGTTTATGATCCCTATGATGCTGAAAGGTCACAAAAATGGGAAAAAGAATGAAGGCGGACATGGTACTGCAGCAGATGAGAAAACTATGATTAAATAAACTGAAATTCTTTTCTCTCCATAAAATCTTCATAACTTAGTGCTAAAATAATTACAGTTAAAGTAAGCAGGAAGGAATGGAGGTACCGTATGGAACAAAAGACAATGCGGAAGATTCTTCAAGTTGGCGGTATGACTTGTACAGGTTGTGAAACAAGGATAGAAAATACCTTGAAAAAACTTGACGGAATAGTTGATGTAAAAGCTATTTACAGCAGTTCAAACGTGTATGTTACTTATGATCTGAATATAACCAATTTAAATAAAATAATCGAGGCTGTTGAAAAACTGGATTACAGTGTAAAAAACAAGCCGGAGGATATTACTATAAATACCGCAGGTGCCAAAGTGCCGGGCAAAAACACCGACAAAACGGGAATTGGGCAAATGGCCGGTATTGTAGTAATTATTTTTGCTTTATACATGCTTGTTAAGAATACCGTTGGTTTTAATTTTATCCCACAGGTTGACCAATCCATGGGATACGGCATATTGTTTTTTATAGGGCTGCTGACCTCTCTGCACTGTGTAGCCATGTGCGGGGGCATTAACCTGTCTGTCTGTGTCCAGTATAAGGCTTCAGGCGGGGATTCCAAATATGCAAAACTAAAACCAAGTTTATTGTACAATGCAGGCAGGGTAATATCTTATACCCTGGTAGGCGGTATTGTGGGCGGCCTTGGTTCTGTTATCAGCTTTTCGGGGACAGCCAAGGGTATAGTTGCCATATTGTCAGGTGTTTTTATGGTTATCATGGGTTTGAATATGCTGAATATTTTCCCTGCGCTCAGAAAACTGAACCCCAGAATGCCAAAGATATTTGCCAAAAAGGTTCACGAAAACAGCGGGAGCCGCGGTCCGCTGGTAGTTGGACTGCTGAATGGACTGATGCCCTGCGGACCGCTGCAGGCCATGCAGATATATGCCCTCGGCACAGGCAGCATAATGGCAGGCGCTTTGTCAATGTTCCTGTTCAGCCTTGGAACGGTTCCGCTCATGTTCGGCTTCGGAGCAGTCAGTTCATTTTTGAGCGGCAAGTTTACGCACAGAATGATGAAAGTGAGCGCAGCTCTTGTGCTGATATTGGGAATTGTAATGCTGAACAGGGGCCTGGCGCTTTCGGGCTTCAATACAAACATCGTTTTTGGAGCAACGCCTGCCACCGGTGGGATAGCAAAGCTGGAAGGCGATGTGCAGATAGTGAATACCCAGCTTGAATCAGGACGGTACGCCCCCATAATCGTTCAGAAAGGCATACCCGTAAAATGGACAATTTCTGCGGCTCAAAGTGAACTGAACGGTTGCAATAACAGCATAAACATTCCGGAATACGGCATTGAAAATAAGAAGCTTGTTGCAGGAGAAAATGTTATAGAGTTCACACCCGACAAGGAGGGCACCTTTGTTTATACCTGCTGGATGGGTATGATCACCAGCAACATAAAGGTAGTCAGTGATATCTCGGGTGCAGATGCAAGTGATATTGCAGCCGGTGATAATTCCCTGGGAGCCTTGGGGGGCGGCGGATGCTGTGCTGCCGGTTCCAAAGCTACAAAGTTTGCAGGAGGGAAAATCCCCACTGACGATATACAGCTTGCAAAAATAACCGATAACCGGCAGGAAGTAACAGTTACCGTAAATGACTATGGATATTCCCCGGCAGTTGTAATTTTACAAAAGGGTGTTCCCGCAAAAATTAAATTCAAAACCGAACAGTTAAATTCCTGCAATAACGTTGTAGTATTTCCTGAGTACCAGGGGCAGCTTGATCTGCAGAATCAGAAGGAGACTCCCTTATTGACGCCTGAACAGGATTTTACCTTCCAATGCTGGATGGGAATGCTTCATGGCTATGTAAAGGTGGTTGATGACATAAATAATGTTGACCTGGAGGAGGTAAAAGGTGAAGTTGAAAATTATACACCTCCGGCCGGAGCAGGAGGCTGCTGCGGTTAGGATCAAATAATTTATGATCAGCCGTTGAATTCTGCGTTTGAATGGAGATACTCATTTTTATTTTACAACTCTCATAGCTCTCATGGCATTGAGAATTGCGACAACCGTTACTCCCACATCACCGAATACGGCTTCCCACATGGTAGCTATACCCATGGCACCCAATACAAGAATAACAGCTTTAATGCCCAATGCAAATACAATATTCTGCCATACTATGCTTTTTGTTTTTTTGGCTATCCCTATTGCAGAAACAAGCTTCGAAGGCTCATCGGTCATTAGGACCACATCGGCAGCTTCAATAGCTGCATCCGAACCCAGTGCTCCCATGGCGATACCGATATCGGCACGTGCCAGAACCGGTGCATCGTTGATGCCGTCACCCACAAATACCAGCTTGCCGCCTTTCGTCTGCTTCTTTTTCTCCAGAGCCTCAAGCTGTTCGACCTTCTGGTGAGGCAGCAAATCCGTATAAACCATATCCAGCCCGATTTCACCGGCGATTTTTTCTCCGGCTGCTTTACTGTCTCCTGTGAGCATTGCTGTGGTTTTTACACCCATGTTTTTTAAATTATGAATTGCCTCTTTACTGTCGGGTTTTAACTCATCGGAAATAATGATATATCCTGCAAAGCTTCCGTCAATGGCTATATATACTATGCTGCCCAATACTTCGGCTGGTTTGAAGGCTATACCAAAGGCTTCCATCAGCTTGCTGCTGCCGGCCAGCACAAGCCTGCCGTCCACCTTGACCCGGATTCCCTGGCCGGGTATTTCCTCGTGCTCGCTAAGCTTGAGGGTATCAATTACCTGATTGTATGCCTTTTGTACCGAAACGGCTATAGGATGGTTGGAAAAGCTCTCGGCGTGAGCGGCATGGGAAAGGAGTTCCTGCTGGGACCACCCGTTTGTACTGACGATTTGTGTTACCTTGAAAATCCCTTTTGTCAGCGTACCTGTTTTATCAAATACAACTGTATCCACATTATTAAGTGCTTCCAGATAGTTGCTGCCTTTTACAAGTATACCGTTTTTGGACGCTCCGCCTATTCCTCCGAAAAAGCTGAGGGGTATGGAAATAACCAGCGCACATGGGCAGGAGACAACCAAAAATACCAGCGCACGGTGCAGCCAGTCTGAAAAAGCAGCGCCAGGTACTACCAAGGGAGGTATTACTGCAAGTGTCAGTGCGGCAAGAGAGACAAGTGGGGTATAGTATCTTGCGAATTTTGTTATAAAGTTTTCTGTAGGGGCTTTTTTGCTGCTGGCGTTTTGTACCAGGTCCAATATTGTTGAAATTGTTGACTCTCCGAACTCTTTTAAAACCTCAATTGTGAGCATGCCGTTTTTATTGATGGAGCCCGATAACACTTCATTGCCGGGTTCAACATCACGGGGGAGGGATTCTCCGGTCAATGCGGAAGTGTCCAGGGTGGACCGCCCTTCAACGATACGGCCGTCCAGCGGAATTTTTTCTCCCGGTTTTACAACGATCAGGTCACCTATACCAACCTCGTACGGGGTAACTTTCCGTATTTCATCTCCAATTATTAAATTGGCATAATCGGGCCGTATGTCCATAAGAGATGATATTGATTTACGCGATCTGTTAACCGCAAGGCGCTGAATTGCTTCTCCGATCTGGTAGAAGAGCATTACAGCCACACCTTCGGGATATTCTCCAATGGAAAAGGCTCCTATGGTAGCCACACTCATAAGGAAGTTTTCATCAAAAAGCTGGCCTTTGGTAATGTTTTTCAGCGCCCTGAATACAACCTCACCGCCCACAAAAAGGTAGCTGATCAGAAACAGGGCAAACTCTATGTAAGTGCCAAAATCAAAAAGCATGCCTGTGACAAAGATTGCGGCACCTGCATACAGGGTGATACGGTGCAGCCACTTCTTCAGGTTTAAAGAAGAAGCCTGAGTGCTATTTGTACCGGTGTATGAAATTTGAATTGCCGGTTCAATACCGGTGGCAATTTGAGATGCCTGCCGGATAACGGCAGGTAAATTCTTTTTGTCCAGGACTTCAATGGTAAGCTTTTGAGAAACAAAATCAATTCCTGCTGATTTGACACCGTCTATCCGGTTAACCTGTTTTTCAATTTTCTGAGCACAGTCGGCACAGCAGAGACCAAGCAGATAAATCACTTTTTTGCCGGGCTGAAGCTGTTCCTTTTCATTCATTACAACATCCGGATCATGCCGTTTTATGATGGAATCGGCCTGGGCTGTGAGGCTTTCAGCTTTTTCACGGTCTGTAATTTCCATGGTCAGGGTTTTTGAAACAAAATCCACGGCAGCAGAGGATACACCCTCAAGCCTGCTCACATCCCGCTGGATTTTTGAGGCGCAGTTCCCACAGCAAAGTCCTTCTAAAATAAATTCTTTTTTAATAGCTGTATCCATTTATGATTCCCGCCTTTTTTGAATGCTTATGCCAAAGCTTCTTTAACAATAATGTCTTCATCATGTGCAGCTGCGATTCGTGTGATTTCCCCAGACAGTACATCCGGATTCCAGCCGGAATCGATTTCTAATGAAAGAAGGGCAGTGTCTGTGTTTACATCTGCGCTTCTGACTCCGTTCAGGAGACTTACGTCCTTTTTTATTTTTGCAGCACAATTACCGCAGCAAAGTCCTTCCAGTGTGTATTGTTTTGTAATTGTTCCCATAAATTATTCTCCTCTTCTCAAATATAATTTTGCTGTTCAAGCTTTAGTTGAACAGTTGTTTTATCGCTCAACTATCAAGACAAAAAAATATAAAGTGAAACCTATTTTTCGGTAATGTGCAGCAGACCCTGATCAAAAATAGTTTTTACATGGTCATCTGCAAGGGAGTAGTATACGATTTTCCCGTCCTTGCGGTTTTTTACAAGTTTGGATTGCTTAAGCACCCTAAGCTGATGAGAAATTGAAGATTTGGTCATTCCTAAAAGTACGGCTATATCACATACACACATATCTGCACGCAATAATGCGCAGAGAATTTTAACCCTTGTGGAGTCACCAAATACTTTAAATAGGTCGGAAAGATCGATAAGATTATCCTCATCGGGCATATGTTCTCTCACATCGTTGACTACTGCCTCATGTATGATATTACAGTCGCATCTGTCATTATCGGCGGTGTATGCACACATATATTTCCTCCGTTGGTTGAATAGTTGATTTATCATTCAACTATTATTATATTCCTTATTTTTCAATTGTCAATGATAAATTTACTCAATTGACGTGTGAAAACCATTATTCTGAAATGTGATGAAGACCCTGATCGAATATGTGTTTTACATGTTCATCATCAAGTGAATAGTAGACAACCTTTCCGTCCTTCCTGAATTTAACAAGCCTTGCCTGCTTTAAAACTCTGAGCTGGTGGGAGATTGCCGACTGTGTCATGTTGAGAAGTGCTGCAATATCGCACACACACATTTCAGAAGCAAACAGGGCATAGAGGATCTTTATCCGGGTTGTATCACCAAAGGTTTTAAAAAGCTCTGCCAGATCATAAAGGGTTTCTTCCTGGGGGATAATTTCTTTTACCCTATCGACAATATCATTGTGAATAATGTTGCAATCACATCTGACTATATTCTGATTATCATCATCCCGGTAATTACTATCCATTCGATCCCTCCTAAGCGTGTATTTTAAATAATTATTATATTGTTTAATACTGCGGCTGTCAACAATAAAGTGATCAGGGAGGGGGAATCAAAGCTTTTCAGCCTTCATAACCCGCATGGCATTGAGTATGGCAATAACTGCCACACCTACATCGGCAAAAACCGCTTCCCACATGGTGGCTATGCCTCCCGCACCAAGCAGGAGCACAATTCCTTTTACTCCCAGTGCGAAGATGATGTTTTGCCATACAATAACCCTGGTTCTTCTGGCAATCTTTATGGCAGTGACAAGCTTGGCGGGCTCGTCGGTCATCAAGACCACGTCTGCCGCTTCAATGGCCGCGTCCGAACCCAGTCCGCCCATTGCTACGCCGATATCCGCTCTGGCAAGTACCGGGGCATCATTTATGCCGTCACCTACGAATACAAGCTTCCCTTTAGGTGACTTGTTTTTTTCAAGTTCCTCCAGCTTTTCAACCTTTTGATGGGGGAGGAGCTCGGCGTGAACTTCATCCAATCCGAGGGTCTGGCCTACCTTTGTACCCACAGCCTTGCTGTCTCCGGTCAGCATAACCAGCTTTTTGATCCCGATGGTTTTTAATGACTTCAATGCATTTGCCGCATCGTCCTTGACTTCGTCTGAGATAACCATATGTCCTGCGTATTTACCGTCTACAGCAACATGGACGACAGTTCCGGCAGCGTCAACTTCCTCATAAGCGATAGCTTCCTTTCTCATTAATCCGGCATTGCCTGCCAGAATTATGCGATCCCGGACTTTAACACTGATGCCGTGTCCTGAAATTTCCTCATAATTTTCTATCTCATCCTTGTTGATTTCCTTATCATAGGCATTATTGTAGGCCTGAAGAATGGACTGGGAAATGGGGTGGTTTGAATAGCTCTCGGCATAGGCGGCAGCTTCCAAAATGGTCATATCCGGTATAATGCCGTGGTCGGTAACTTTTGTTACCTTGAATACACCCTTTGTAAGTGTGCCGGTTTTGTCAAACACCACGGTATCCACGGCGTTCAGTGCCTCAAGATAGTTGCTTCCCTTGATCAGTATACCGTTTTTTGAAGCTCCGCCAATTCCTCCGAAAAACCCAAGGGGGATTGATATAACCAATGCACAGGGGCAGGAGATAACCAGGAATACCAGGGCGCGGTAAATCCAGTCTGAAAAAGTTGCTCCGGAAATTATAAGCGGGGGAATTACTGACAGTGCAAGTGCCGCAAAAACCACCACAGGGGTATAATATCTTGCAAATCTGGTTATGAAGTTTTCGGTAGGAGCTTTTTTGCTGCTGGCATTCTGCACCAGATCAAGGATTTTGGCTACTGTGGATTCACCGAATTCTTTTGTAACCTCTACTGTGAGCAAACCATTCTTATTGATAAAACCGGATAATATGTCGCTGCCTGCTTCCACCTCCCGTGGGACCGACTCACCGGTAAGGGCCGAGGTATCCAGCATGGATTTGCCTTCCAGTACCTTGCCGTCCAGAGGAACCCTTTCACCGGGTTTTATTATGATAATATCACCGATTTTCACTTCTTCGGGGGATACTGTCTTTTCTTCACTGCCGACTTTCAGATTGGCATAGTCGGGGCGGATGTCCATCAACGCTTTAATGGACCTTCTGGAACGGTTTACAGCAATATTCTGAAACAGTTCTCCAATCTGGTAAAACAGCATAACGGCCACACCTTCGGGAAATTCCCGGATGGCAAAGGCTCCGATGGTAGCTACACCCATTAAAAAGTTCTCGTCAAACACCTGGCCTCGTATTATATTCTTTACAGCCTTTAATACAACCTGGCCGCCCACCAGCACATAGCTTATCAAAAACAGGGAAAGCTCTGCCCAAAAGGGGAAGCTGAATATCACTCCCACTCCGAAAAAGAGGGCTCCTATTGCAAGCTTGACTATTTCCAACCTGTTGATACCATATTCATCTCCTTTTTTGCTATTTTTATCCTCCTCGGCAACTTTTATACCTGATTCGATGCGCCTGGCAATTTTCGAAACCTCATCAACAATCCTTTTTTCATCATGCTTGCTGTTAAACTCTATAATCAGTCTTTTTGAAACAAAATCCACATTTGCAGATTTCACACCGGAAATATTACCGACTTCCTTTTCAATTTTGGCAGCGCAGTTGGAGCAGTCCAGTCCGTTCAGCATCAAGGTTTTCTTTTCGGCATTTGCCATTCTTTTTTCTTTCACCGTAACATCCGGTTCGAGCTTTTTTATAATGGATACGGCTTCATTTATGATATCATGAACTTCTGCTGTGGCTGCCGTTTCAATTGTCAGGGTCTTGGTCATGAAATTCATCGTAGCAGTGCTTACCGAATCAAGACTTTTAACCTTATGTTCAATTTTGGCAGCGCAGTTTGCACAGTCCAGTCCCTCCAGCAGCAGTTCTTTCTTTATTGTTGCAGACATTTTAAAATCCCCTCTTTCCCGGTTACTTTTTTTAGTTAAGTAGAATGAATATATGAATAAATGTTCATATATTATTATATGTTCCTCCTTTAAAAATGTCAACAGACATATGAAAGAATATTCATATGTTTTGAAGCCAAACTGCTCAATTAGCCATTGACAGCCTATAGCTAAAGATATATTATTTATAAATAAACTATTACGATAGTCATGCGGAGATTATTTTATGAAAATAAAACTCTTTGATTCAGAATTAAAAGTTATGGAAGTACTGTGGAGAGAAGGCAATCTAACCGCCGGGCAGCTTGCGCTGGTTTTAAAGGAAGAAACAGGCTGGAACAGGAACACAACATATACTGTGATAAAGAAGTGTATAGATAAAGGAGCCATTGAAAGGCTGGAGCCAAATTTCACATGCAGGGCCCTGATTACCCAGGAAGAAGTTCAGGAACAGGAAACCGCCGAATTAATAAATAAAATGTTTTCCGGCTCTCCTGAATTATTCTTTTCAACCTTTATAAACAGCAAAAACTTTACCAAGGAACAGATCGACAAGCTAAAGCAGCTTGTTGAGAAGCTGAAGTGAGGTTATTTATGGATATACTGCAAATGAGTGCTTCGGCCGGAATTCTTATTATATCAATAGTTTTAATCAGGCTGTTTGCCATTAACAGACTGCCGAAAACCATGTTCATAATACTCTGGGGCATAGCTTTGCTGAGGCTGATGATCCCTTTTTCAATTCCTTTGAATTTTGGTATTAATAATATATTAAAAAAATATCTGACCGGATTTTTGATTAAGCCGACTGCATTGCCAGATGGAGATCAGATTAAAAGGGTGTTTTTTTTCCAGGGTACCGAGCATTTTGGTATTAATACCGCTGTACTGTTTGATTCATATATATTTGTGTGGATGGCGGGAGTAGCCATTACAGCCGCTATATTCGCCTTTTTCCTTTACAGGGGCCACAGGGAGGTAAGAACCGCCCTTCCTGCCAGGGATAAGTTTTTGATTGATAAGTGGCTGAGTAAGCAAAAGCTTAAGCGGAAAATAAGAATCTTAGTATCCGATAAAATATCAACACCTCTTACTTATGGAGTTATAAAGCCCAGGATCATACTTCCAAAGCAGATGGACTTTGATAATGAAGCACAGCTAAATTTTATACTCACCCATGAACTGGTGCATATCAGGCGGTTTGATGCCCTGTGGAAATTTGTACTTGTTTTTACGCTTTGCTTTCACTGGTTCAACCCTTTGGTATGGGTTATGTATGTACTGTCGAACAGAGATATGGAGATTGCCTGCGATGAAAAGGTAATTAGGATATATGGTAAGAATAAAAAAACGGACTACGCCATGTCATTAATTGAAATGGCCCAAAGGAAATCCGGCTTTACTCCGCTTTACAGCAATTTTAGCAGAAATGCCACAGAGGAAAGAATAATTTCAATTATGAAATTCCGGAAGACCTCAGTAATAAGCATTGTATTATCCCTGCTGCTGATTACAGGTGCGGCCTCTGTTTTTATAAAGAGCACGGCGAATTTCATTTTCAAGTTAAACGGAGAATTCAGTACTGTAGAAGGCGGCAGGTACAGTTACCAGCTTGATGAAAATGGAAAAATTACCGTGAAAAATGCCGGGGGTAAAGTGGTAAGCACAGCAGTTCTTGGCAGTGACGGCAAGGCTGATTTGACCGATGCCGACGGAAATATCATTAAGAAGCTGGATGTTGCCGTTCCTGAAATTCTGAAATACGGGAAGGTTGCCAGGCCCCCCTTGTACCGTGCCGAAATCGGCCAAAACGGAAAAGTTACCGTAAAGGATGCAGATGGTCAAATAATTGCTACAGGTACCACAGATAATGCAGGTACCACAGATCCGGCAGGCAGCGATGCATACATAGCTTTAAAGGACGCCGACGGCACCATAGTGGGGAGCGTGGTTGTAAATAATAACAGGGTTACAAGACTTTTGATCCAGGATAAAAAACAAGCCTCTTAAAGACCTGGTTTCAGCCGGTTTTATTAAAAGGTTATGGACAGATTAAAGAAATCTGACCATAACCTTTTTTATATGCCCCATAATTCAAAATTTGTAAACTAATTATTAACTAATTATTAACTATTCCAATAGTCAATTGACAAAGAATGACTATTGCAGTAGTATTATTTCGAACGTGACTATTGTGGTAGTTAGGCTGCGGACTACCAGTTGATAAATAAGCTATAGAGGAGGATATTGATGCCAAAGCCAAAAAACATTACGCCGGTTTTATTTCTGGCACCAAGTATTGTTGGTTTTTCAATTTTTTATTTCATACCGTTTGTGGGCGGATTATACTATTCATTTGTAGACAGCCCGGTAGGGGGCAGTTTTGTGGGGTTGAAAAACTATATTGAGCTTCTGAAAAATCCCGTTTTTTTAAGAGCAGGTTACAATACTCTGACTTTTACGGCAGTCAGCGTGCCCCTTAACATTTTACTTTCCCTGGGGCTGGCGCTTTTGCTGAACAGGGATATATACCGGAAAAACCTTCTGCGCACCGCCTTCATTGTACCGCTTGTGGTTCCTGTGGCCTCTGTGGTCCTGGTTTGGCAGATATTGTTTGATATTAACGGTTCCATAAACAGTCTGATATCCTCCCTTGGTTTTTCGCCCATTGACTGGATGAAAACCGATTATGCAAGGCTTGTAGTAATAATTGTATATCTCTGGAAGAATATTGGATACAACATGGTGCTATTCCTTGCAAGTTTGCAGAATATACCCCGGGAATACTACGAAGTGGCCGATATTGACGGCGCCGGCAGCTGGCGCAAGTTCACCAATATTACACTGGTATATCTTACTCCTGCCGCATTTTTCATATTTGTAATGTCCATTATCAACTCCTTCAAGGTATTCAGGGAGACCTACCTGATTTCGGGTGCGTATCCTCAAAACAGCATATATATGCTGCAGCATTATATGAACAATATGTTCTCATCCCTGGATTACCAGAAACTTACTTCGGCGGCTTTTATCATGGCAGTGTTCATTTACATGCTGGTTTTGATAGTGTTTAACCTTGAAAGAAAAATCGGCAGTACAATCGGAGGGTAGAAAGTATGGGTACCAGGCGCCAGTTTTATAAAGAGCTTGAAAAAACAATATTGTCGGTTTTTTTGTTTGTCATGGCCATAATCATTTTATTTCCGCTGCTGCTTACTGTTACAAATTCCTTTATGAGTGAGCAGGAAATAACTGACAGCTACAGCATGGTCGCAGTAAAAGATCAGGTACCGGAAAAGAATTCTTTTGC
The DNA here is from genome assembly GCF_000350485.1 of Ruminiclostridium cellobioparum subsp. termitidis CT1112. GTDB lineage: Bacteria > Bacillota > Clostridia > Acetivibrionales > DSM-1351 > Ruminiclostridium > Ruminiclostridium termitidis. Next base: position 62,954 of record NZ_AORV01000016.1, on the reverse strand, counting down.
AGGTAAATATGCCGATGTTAAATTAATCCCTTCCATGGTGACTATAAAGCAATATTACTATGTCCTAATAAAAGAAACGCAGTTTCTCATCAAGTTCTGGAATTCGGTGTTTCTGGCAGCACCCATAATATTGGGCCAGCTGCTGGTGGCATCAATGGCAGCATATGCCTTTTCAAAACAAAAGTTCATTTTCCGGGACAAATTGTTCTTTGCGTATATCATCATCATGATGATGCCTTTTCAGGTTACTCTGGTTCCCAATTATATCATGGTCGGTAAATTGGGCCTTATGGGAAACTATTTGTCCATTATACTTCCCGGCATATTCAGTACATTTGGAGTATTTTTAATGAGGCAGTTCATGATGTACATACCCGATGCCTATATAGAATCTGCCAAAGTGGATGGAGCCAATCAGTTCAGGATTTTCTGCAGCATTATCCTTCCCATGTCAAAAACCGGACTGGCGGCTCTGGCAATTCTGGTTTTCATAGATAACTGGAATATGGTTGAGCAGCCCCTTGTATTTTTACAGGATGTAAACAAGCATCCCCTCTCGATCTATCTGTCCAGCATAAACGAAGGTGAACGGGGCATAGCCTTTGCAGCCTCCACGATATACATGCTGCCCATGCTGCTGGTATTCCTTTACGGGGAGAACTATCTGGTACAGGGGATTCAGCTTTCGGGCCTTAAGGGTTAATCCGGGAATTGCAGAGATTCTGTCAATTTACTTCAGCAATTCGCAAAAATTATAACGGGGCCATTGCGTTATAAAAAAACATTGACGTGGAGGTAGAACAAAACATGAATGCATTAGAAGAGAATGAAAAAACAGGCCGCAGAAGGCTTATGGGAAAAGCTACGGTAATATTTCTGGCAGTAATACTGCTTTTGACATTTTTTTCAAATTCAATAAACAGCTTTACTCTTCCCAAAGTGACTTATGAAACCGCTGCCAGCGGTGCGTTGATAAAAGAGGTTTCGGGGACAGGAAAGGTTGAGGCAAAATCCTTTCATGACCTGTATGTTAAATCCAGTATGAAAGTGACCGAAATCACGGTTAAGGTCGGAGACACCGTAAAGCAGGGACAAAAGCTTCTGACCCTTGATACCTCGGAGCTGGAAAATCAAATAAAAGATGAACAGGATAAGTTTGCCCAGCTGGAGTTAAGTCTGGAAAAGCTTCTCGACACCGGTGAAAAGCTGAAAGAGGCAGGGTCGCCCCAAAGTCTTTTAAATCTTGACAAGGCAGTTGAACTTGCAAGGCAGAGTGTTGAAAAAGCAGGCAGAAACTACGAAGACAGCAAAAGCCTGTATGAAATGGGAGCTGCTGCCGCCAATGAACTGGCCGATGCAAAAACAGCCTGTGAAAACGCAAATACCGAATTTGAAATAGCGAAGAATAACAGGGAAAAAGCCTTATCGGACAACAAAAGAGATATTGAAAACAATAAAAGAGACATTGAAACTACCAGACTGAATATCAGCATTGCGCAGCGGAAAATAGATGAACTTCGGAAGCAGGCCGGTATGAGTACGGTGTCGGCTCCCTGCGACGGAATAATAACAGAACTATATTATTCCGAAGGCATGACTGCCAATTCATCCCAGCCCTTGTACAAAATCGCCGATGCAAAAGGCGGCTTCCAATTCACTGCCGCCGTTGACATAAGTGCCGCAGAATATATAGAGCCGGGTGATGAAGCCGAGCTGACAATAAGCTCGGGGAACAGAACCATTAAGGGTGTGGTCAGCCAGCTTAAGGATAATCAACAGCAAATGGGAGTAAAAAAGAACGTTCTCATTGATATAAGCGCAGAAGATTTAATGGGGGGTGAAAGCGGCACGGCAAATATTAAGAAGGGTATGGGTTCATATAGGACACTTGTTTCAAATTCGGCAGTGGGACAGGATAATGACGGGAATTTTGTATATGTGCTCAAGGAACGAAAAGGTACTCTGGGAAATGAGTTTTATGTTGAAAAAGTAATTGTAAATATTGGCGATTCCGATAACGTAAAGACTGCTGTTCTAAGTGGAGTGACCTCTGCAGATAAGATTGTTTCAGACAGCGATAAACCCCTGTCCGACGGATCGCGTGTAAGAATAGCCGAATAGGAGCAGAGATTATTATGAAAAAAAGCAAAGCACTATGGTTGTTATCTTTCTTCGGTGTACTATTTACACTTTCAGGTATTGTCCTTGGAGGAGGACTTATTGAGAAATGCCTGGAGCTTAATGGGGATTACTCCCTGCAAAAGGTGATGGTAGCTGTGAAAAAACAGCTGGACCCCAAGGGGTTAAATACATTTACAATGGATGAGGTCACCAGGCTTGAAAAAGAGCTTTCAAACAAGGATATCAGTGCTGCCGCCCGGTCGGGCCTGATCAATAATTCCGTGTCCTTCAACAGTATAGTTTATCCTGCAAGTATAAACGGTGTTGACAGCAGATATCCAAAGTTTACTGATGTATCACTTGAAAAAGGCAGTTTTATAACTTCCAGACAGGAAGAAGAAGGAGCAATGGTTGCAGTAATAGATTATGATCTGGCATTGGATATATTTAAAACAGCAAATGTGACTGGTCAGAAACTCGAAATTTTCGGAGCTGTTTTCATAATTACGGGAGTTGTCAAAAAAGATGACTCTCTTATGGGAAAACTGACCGACAGCGGTATTTCCCAGGTTTACATACCGGTTGGAGTAATGCTGGAACTGGACTGCACGGCAGGTATAGAGACTCTTCAGATCAGGACCGGAGATGCCTCCACTCTGGATCAGAACAGGAACAGTATTTCATCGGCCTTGAGGCAGATAGGGAAAAATCCTTCAAACTACAGCTTAAGCGATTATAATATAAAACTTGCCTTAATGAAGCAATTGCCCAAGCTATATCCGTTTGTCCTGGGAGCAGTATCCATAATTGCTTTAACGCTGTACCTGAAAAAAACTCTGTCAAGGCTGTACTCACACATAAGCGCCGGCTGCAGAACCGATTATATATTAAATGTTGTAAAATCCAGCCTTGCTTACATTGGAGCCTGCTTACTTGAAATGCTCCTGTCTGCTGCCGGCATTGTTCTTTTATGGCTCGGTATCAGGTTTGAACTTTACATTCCTCCAAATTATATTCCCGATGAGCTGATAAATATTTCGTATTATCAAGACCTGCTTAAAGCCGCAATTCAGGGAAGCGTGCAGAATATGGGATATATAGCCTCACGTCCGGAACTGCTTGTGAATACTTCAAATATTCTGTTGGATTTTATTGTTTTTATTTCAGCTGTGTTGGGAGCCGTGTTTTTATATGCGGGATTTCGCGAGTCGAGCTATTTAAGCATTGATATCAAGGGAATGACGGCAGTTTTTGCCGTACTTATGGCTGTTTCACTGGCAATTCTGGCTATGACGGCGTTTTTTGCAGACCTGCCCTTTATGCCGGATATAAAAAGTATTCTGGTGGTGTGGGCCTTTATATACATAAAAATTTTATTTAATTCAAAGAGAGAGGAAAGTGGTATTTAAATGTTTAAAAGGATTCTAGGTATATTTTTGGCATTGGCACTTACTGTAAGTGTTTCAGCCTGCGGAAATGACAAAAGCAGCAGGCAGTCACAGGAGGAAAATGCAGCAAGGTATATTGAAACGGAGATCGGCGGCAGTTCAGGTTTGAAGTGGCCTGTAAGCAGCAGGGTCAATTCAGAAAACCAGCTTGTGTTTTTTGACAGGGGAGTCGGAGAAGCCGGCAGATTTGTAACTTTAAGTCCGGATGGGGTGCCCGGAACCGAATTCAGCTGCAGCCTTGCAGGAAATGTAAGAGCCTTTGCCCTTGACGCACAGGATAATATCTATGTGCTCTCAAGTGAACAGCAGCAGAATAATATTGTTCAAAACCTCACAGTGCTGGGCTCCGGAGGAGAGGTCAAACAGAATTTTGAACTGGACGTTCTCAGCAGACCGGGGGATGGTGCAATGGCTGCCGCAGGTTATTCAGATATTGCCGTAGATTCAGCCGGCAATATTTATTTGACAGATCCCACAAAAAATATTCAGGTACTGGGAAAGGACGGACAGAAGTTAAGAACACTTGGCAGCCTGCAGTATGAAAGTCTGGATATCGATGCTGATGGCAATATAATAGCGGGCAATTTCGGCATGGGTAAGAAAACCATCGAGAAACTTGATGCAGCCACGGGTAAAAGCATCTGGGCGGTTGATTTGCCGTCTCAAAATTCAGGAATGTATATGATAGGTTCAGATAAAATAAGGTATTCGAAAGCTGACAAATCCATTTATCATATGAGCAGCCAGAATATTACCAGATATGATTCCACCGGTAAATTAATTGAAACAGCTATTGATTTCAAAGATTATACCATTTTGGCCGCTGGATACAACATTATTGATCTTTGTATGGATGCTGCAGGAAATATATTTGTAACTTCAAGTTCGGCACCTTCCGGCGGAGGTAAGATAACACCCGCTGATGGCGGAAGCCCGGATAAGGCAGGAGATGGCGCTCCCTCTGGAAAAACTGTAACCGGAGGAGCAAAAGACGGAAAAGTTATTGTGACCGGCGGGGAGATTAAATATGAAATATACAGGTATTCAAAAGACAGCGGCAGCAGTTCAATAAAGGAAAAGAAAACTATCACTGTTTCAGTCCCGCAGTCAAACAGAGCACTTGAAATGGCCGCAGGTAAGTATCAGAAGGAGCATCCCGGGTACCGCATCGATGTTCAGACCTATCCAGGCCAGGACAATAGCGGCAGTGATTATGAGACTTACGTTAAAAATCTGAATACACAGATACTCTCGGGTAATGGGCCGGATATAATTTCAGCTGCAGGCTTACCCTATGAAAACTATGTATCCAAAAATATTCTTGCAAATATAAGTGATATTATGGACAATGATAAAGATTTTGATATAAACAATTATTATACAAATATCATGGATGCATTAAAGTCGGATAATAAACTGTATGTACTTCCCACAGAATTCTCCTTCAATATTTTAATGGCAAACCAGGAAGTACTTGATCAGGAGTCAATCAAAATAGACAGTACCAAATGGACCTGGGAAGATTTTAAGTCGATAGCCGGAAAAGTCACACAAAACAGCGGGGACGGCGGCAGCAGGGCTGCATTGCCGGCAGTAGGCCCTATGGAGCTTTTAAATCTTTTCACCGGCGGCAGCTACAGCAATTATATAGATTCACAAAAGAAGAATGCCGCCTTTACATCAAAGGAGTTTACTGAACTCCTTACCACAGTCAAGTCGTTCACCGACAGCAGCCTGGCCGACAGCAGTATTAAAACGGATATGGTTTCGGTACTGGATGCCGCAGGCAGAGGAGCACTGGTATTTTATCCGTATACTATCACGGATTATAATATGTACGCATTAATGAAGTCCGCTTATAAAGAGAAATTAAGTCTTTATGAGCTTCCTTCCGAGGGAGCTTCCAATGGCAAAACCTTTACCTCAAGTTCTTTATATGCCATAAATAATAATTCCAAATATAAGGCTGAGAGTTGGGAACTGCTAAAGACACTTATTTCGGAAGAAGTACAGGCACAGAGCACCCAGAGTGGAATGACCCAGTCAAAAGGAAATGGAAATGCCGGAGGCTTTTCAATAAACAGGGCTGCCCAGTTGAAGAAGGCCCAACAGGCCATAGATGCATCGGCAGGAGGAAAAACGAGAATGATGATGAAAGGTCCCAACGGAAATATTTCTCTAAGTCCCGCGGCAATGTCACAGTCGGATATTGACTATATTGACGGATTCATATCAAAACTGAATAAATTTGCAAATGCAGATGAAAATATCAACAGCATTATAGTTGATGAAACAAAGGCCTTCTTCTCGGGTGAAAAATCCGCGGAAGAGACAACAAGGCTGATTCAGGATAGAGTAAATACCTATCTGGGGGAATGATTACAATATAAAACAGCCGTCTTAAAACAAGGAAGTTGTTATTAAACATGTTTCGAAAAGACCTGCAGGACAGTGGAATGTTCTACAGGTCTTTTGTTATTTTCAATTCCGGTTTTCTGAAGCTCTGAGTTAATGATAATACGAGGATAAACGATTAAAAACAATTGCAATAAATTGTCGACGAAGGCAAAGTATGATTTAAATAAACAGGATAAATTATTAAATTTTTATAAAATAAATGTTATAAATAATTGGCTATTATCGACATATAAGTATTTTAGTGGTAATATATAATAAATTACTATAAAACAACATAAATAACTGATAATACCATATAGGCTGTCTGATATATGCTTTTTCGAAAGTGAGGGTTTACAATGGTAAGACAAATTTCAATACTGATATTGCTGCTTACTTCAGTTTTGCTTATTCCGGGAGGCTGCTCGGCAGAATCTATGGAAAATGCCTATTCCAATTCCCGATTAGCCTCAAGCGCAAACGCTTCGACGAACACAATGTCGAATTCACCTGAAAGTTCAAATGCAGAATCAACCCAATCATCCAAAGCCGGCAATGAAAAAATACTGGTAGTTTATTATTCATTAACAGGAAACACAAAAGACATAGCAAATATTATTAAGAATGAGACCGGAGCTGATATTTTTGAAATCAAGTCAGAATTTGATTACTATCGCAAAGATGTGGAAGAAGTAGTAAAAAAACATTTAAGTGAAGGCTATAAGCCAAAACTGACAAGTTCATTACACAATATTGATCAATATGATTTGATTTTTGTCGGAGCACCAGTTTGGTGGTTTTCTGTTCCTCCTCCAGTTATGTCATTTCTGTCTCAATATGAATTAAAAGGTAAAAAAGTTGTACCATTTTGTACATGTGGGAGCGACTATGGAGATTTCTTCAAACAGTTTGAAAACGAATGTTCAGATGCAGAGCTGCTCAAGAGTATAAGTTTTACAAAAAATCAGTTAAGTAAAAAGGACAATGTTAAAAAAGATATAATTGAATGGCTCAAAGAGATTGGTATTAAAAAATAATCCAAAAGCAAAAAAATATAAATCAAAAAAATGGAAAAATGTTGTATTTTAAAATAAAAATGTTATAATGAGTATAAATATGTAAAATAACCCCGATATTTGTAAAACAGTTTAATAAATAGCAATTTGTTAATCATTGGCATGGAAGGGGATGCTCCAAGTGAGTGTAGCAGCAATATCTATTATATGCATTTCAGTTTTATTTTTAATAGCAACACTGTTTTTCTTTATAAAAGGAATTTGGGGAATATTCAGCAGGAAAACAAAATTCATCGGTTTTAGTATAAAAGGGCTTATCGGTTTCATATTCTCAGTGGTTTTATTTCTTGCAGTTATGTATTGCATTTACCACATGCCCGATATTTTGTTAGCCAGCGGCACATGGCCGTTTTTAATGGTTGAGGGGCCCATAAGTGTTATATATGCCGGTCTGTCTCTGGCAATAGTAGTACCTGTTTTTTACATATATCTGATTTTTTCCATTTATTTTGTCAATTCTGAAGAAATCCCGTATTTTACTTTGACGGGGTTAAGTATTATTGGCGGTCTTGGAAACACTCTTCTGATTTTTACAATTAACAGTGCGGTCAATAGAAATGACAGAGTAGATAGCGGATTATATTTATACCTTATCATTGGACTTGTTGTATTTGCCGCATGCTCGGTAATGTCAAGAAATAAGTTGGTTGTTTATACCAACCAGCTTGTCTTTAATAAAAGAATGCAGATTACAGATAAAATTCTGCATATGCCGTATGAGGAGTTCGAGGCGTTTGAACAGGGTAGTATACAGGCTGCTCTCAATAATGATACAGAAACGATCAGCAGCTCGGTCAATATAATAATCAGCGGATTAACATCAGTTATATCACTTGTTTGCTGTCTGATCTACCTTGGAAATCTAAACATTTACGGTCTATTCTTTTCGGTTGTAACCATATTGCTTGCAGCAAGTATTTTTTATATGGCCGGAATGTCTGTAAACAAATTTTGGGAAAAAACAAGGGATATACAGAATAAATTTTTTAAATATATAGATGAATTAATCAGCGGATTTAAAGAGCTTTATTTGAATAGCAGCAAGAAATCTGAATTCAGAATGGATATGCAGAATACTTGCCAGGACTATAAAGAGAGCCGTTCAAAAGGTGATTTCAGGTTTGCCAATGTTACTGTGATGGGAGAATTGTTATTTACATCTGTCATTGGAGTTGTTGTTTTTGTATTTCCATTAATCTTTAATAATGTTGATAATGCAACATTGAACAGCTACGTTTTCATCTACTTATACATGTCAGGGGCAGTCAATGTTTTATTAAATGCAATGCCTAATATTGTTAGAATATCAATCAGCTGGAAAAGAATAAACCAAATTCTTAATTCAATTTCCTATGAAAAAAAATCCCGGCAGAATCTTTCGGATGCCTGCAGTTCCGGCAGTATAGAATTGGTTTTAAAGGATATAGTTTACGAGTACAGGAGTGAAGAAGGGGAAGAGAACAAAATGTTTTCTGTAGGTCCTGTCAATTGCAGCTTTAAAGCCGGTGAAGTCACATTTATTACCGGTGGAAACGGCAGCGGAAAATCCACTCTTGCCAAGCTGATTACAGGGTTGTACAGTCCCAAAGCGGGTGATACTATTCTTAATGGAAGCAAAATTGAGCCTGTTGATCTGGGAAAGTACTCCTCCACTATATTCAGTGATTTCCACCTCTTTGAAAAATTATATGGAATAGACAGCGAAAGCAGGAGCGATGAAATAAAAGCCCGGTTGAAAGAATTACGTTTACAAGACAAGGTTGAGGTTATTGATGGTATGTTCAGCACTACCAAACTTTCGACCGGTCAAAGGAAAAGACTGGCATTGATGCTTTGCTATCTTGAGGACAGGCCCATATGTCTTTTTGATGAATGGGCTGCCGATCAGGATCCTGAGTTTAGAGAACTGTTTTATAATCAGCTGATTAAAGAACTGAAAGATAGAGGAAAGTGTGTTATTGCAATAACACATGATGACCGTTACTTTGATTTGGCCGATAAGGTCATAAAAATGGAAAGAGGTAAAATAACCGGATATGTTGGAGAAATCAATAATTTACAGCTCGACCTGGTCGGTGTCTGACATATCAATTGCGTTTTACGAAAATCAGTCTATACATACAATTAAAATAAATAAAATTCATCTGCAACCGTAAAGGAAGTTATATATGGAAAAAATTAAACTAATTTGTTTACCATATGCCGGAGGTTCGGCAACGGTTTATTTCAAATGGAAAAAATTAATCGCGGAAAATATTCAGATTGAACCGGTAGAACTGGCAGGCAGGGGTAAAAGATTTAATCAGCCTTTTTACAAGGATGTTGATGAGGCGGTTGACGATATCACAAAAGCGGTTTATGAAAAAATAAATAATTCTCCTTATGCTGTTTTTGGGCATAGTATGGGCAACCTTTTGGCATATGAGCTGGTTAATAAACTGATGAAGCTGGGCTGCCGGGAACCCGTACACATTTTCTTTTCAGGAAGGTGTCCGCCACATATAGTAAAGAACGAGTCCAAGCTGCATTTGCTTCCTGATGAAGAATTCAAGGAATGCATACTGGGCATCGGCGGAACCTCCAAAGAAATATTTGAATCAACAGAATTATGTAATATATTTATTCCGGTGTTAAAAGCTGATTACAAAATCGTTGAAGAATATGTATATAATCCTGACAGAGATTACAGGTTCAGTTGTCCGATAACTGCACTCAGCGGAAGTGACGATGAAGGAACACCTTTCGATGAGATGCTGGAATGGAAGAAGTATGCCGGCAACGAATTTAACTGCTGTCAATTTAACGGAGGACATTTCTTTATTCATTCTCAGATGGAAAATGTTTTAGACCTCATAAATAAATCATTGATAAGATAGAACAAAATCAATTATTGGAGGTATCCAATGTTTAAAAAATTGTGTTGTATGTTTATGATAATTATATCACTTCTGCTTTCAGCATGCGGAGAAGCAACACTACCTGTTATTAAGGGTCAGGATACCTATTCGGCTGAAAATGTAAAAATAATAAATGAAGGCGATTATTTCCGGGTTGAGCTTGATTTTTCAAAAATGTCAAGCCACATGCAAATAGGTAAGGATTATTCCGAAGGTATTCTGAAAATGGTGCCGGATTTTGAAATGTTGGTTGATACATATCTTGAAGAGATATTCAGCAATCAGGACACCTATGATGAAATGCTGAGAAGAATTGAGGATTTGAAGCCCCAGATACCTCAGCAGTTCAGAGATGAAATAGAAGGAATGGCTTCCAATTTTTCAGGAGGAAGTCAAAATGTAAGAGGAGACGACAAGGTTTCTATTGATGAATTTTATATGTACAACTTATTTCCGGATATTCTGAGAGCCACACAATGCACTTTTGTATCGGTTTTCGGCAGCCGCTCCTCTAATGGAAATACAATTTCAGGAAGAAATCTGGATTGGTATGGCGGCTCACAAATGCAAATATCCAGGTTTCCGGCAGTGACATTTATAAATAATTCTTCAAACCGCATATGTTCGGTTGGGTATTTGGGTTTTATGGGAATTCTGACCGGATTTAATGGTGAGGGGGTTTTTGCAGCAATTCTGGATTCTGCATCGGGTTCAGTGTATACCTCCCAGGGAAGAATATCTTATGTTTTTGATTTGAGGCTTGCACTTGAAAATGAGAAAACATTGACCGGTGTTGCGGATTATATGAAAGCACCTGCCAAACTTTATACATTTAATCATATTGTAGCTCTTTCCGATTCTAAGGAAAGTAAGGTGCTGGAGAATAACTTCAGCGGTTCGGGACCTGATGATGAACGTGTAAAACGTGAGCTCAGGAGCGACAGTTCAACATTAAACAAAGGTATAACTTGGGGAATTCAAAACGCAGTGGGCAGTGTAAACTCATTTGTTCTGAAAGGTAATAGCGATAACCATACCGATAACAAGTATAATACCAAGAGATGGAATAATATGAGGGAACAGCTGCAGGCCAAGGGTGACAGTGTCACACTGGACGAGCTCAAAGATGTTATATCCTTCGGAAAAGGTTCACCAGGAACCTTCAATGACAGCGGTCATCTTTATAACAGATTGACAAACCAGTCTATTATTTTTGAACCCGCTACATTTTTATTGGAAATATCTTTTCATCCCAAAACCAAAATGTGGGCTAACGCACCTACATATCATAAAGTAGCTGTTGATTGGTAATCAATTTGAGGAGTCGTTCTTTATTAAGGAGGGGCCAGCGTGAAAGATAAATTTGTGTTTACATACTGAAATTTCACGCACAAAAATCCACAAGCGGATTTTCATTCCTATTTGTGACGCCGCAATTGCGGCGAAATGGAGGTTGTAATGAGCTTATCTGAAAAAGAAGCAGGATTTGATTTTTCTGATTTGGTTGAACTGCTGCAATACCGGGCCAAAAAGCAGATAGATAAGAAAGCATTTATTTTTCTCGAAGACGGGGAAGTTGAGGGGCCGAGCTTTACATATCAGCAGCTTGACAAACAGTCAAGAGCTATTGGTGCTGAACTGCAGGCATGTACACAGAAGGGTGACAGGGTGCTCCTGCTTTATCAGCCTGGATTGGCGTTTATTGAAGCATTTTTTGGCTGTCTTTATGCCGGAGTGATGGCCGTACCCGCGTATCCGCCTAAAGTTAACCGGCCAATGCCCAGACTGCAGTCCATTATATCCGATTCCTGCGCAGCTGCAGTCTTAACTGAGGAAGCAGTATATTCAGGCATGGAAAAAAGGTTTGAGATGGCGCCCGATTTGAAACTTATGAAATGGATTGTTACCGACCAGGTCAGAGAAGACCTCGCAGATAACTGGGTAAATCCTGAAATAAACAGCGAAACCATTGCATTTCTTCAATATACCTCGGGATCAACCGGGGCGCCCAAAGGTGTTATGGTAAGTCATGGTAATCTCATTCATAACCAAAGAATGATAAAAAAAGCGTACAATCACACTGAAAATACAATATATTTAAGCTGGCTGCCGCTATTTCATGACATGGGTCTGATCGGTAACGTAATTCAGACTGTTTATCTTGGAACCACATGTATAACTATGGCTCCGGCAGCCTTTCTGCAAAAACCTTACAGGTGGCTCAAAGCAATATCGGATTATAAGGCAAATACCACCGGAGGGCCAAATTTCTGTTATGACCTGTGCGTTAAGACCATAACTCCCGAACAGCTGCAGACAATTGATTTAAGCAGCTGGACAGTAGCCTACAGCGGCGCCGAGCCTGTCAGGAGTTCAACTCTTGCCTCATTTGCCAAAATATTTAAAGAACGCGGTTTTAATGAAAATAATTTTTATCCCTGCTATGGACTTGCAGAAGCGACTCTGTTTGTTACAGGGCTTTTGAGAAATAGCCCGCCAGTGATTGTTGGTGTTGATTCAAAAGCCCTTGCAGAAAACAATATTATTGAAACCGAATCAGATAATGAAAATAGACAGGAGTTCGTCAGCTGCGGGCATGTCTGGCTGGAACAGGAAATAGTAATTTCAGACCCGGAAAGGTTTGAGGAACGCCCTGAAAATCTGGTCGGGGAGATAATGCTATCCGGCCCCAGCGTGGCAAAAGGTTATTGGAACAGAAAAGAAGAATCGGATTATACCTTTAAAGCATATTTGAAGGATGGCCGGGGCCCCTTTTTAAGAACCGGTGATTTGGGTTTTCTCAGACAGGGTGAACTGTTCATCACAGGCAGATTGAAGGATCTGATTATTATCAGAGGCAGAAATCATTATCCCCAGGATATAGAATTCACAGTGGAAGAATGTCATGAGGCATGCCGGCAAGCGGGAGGCGCCGCGTTTTCAATTGATGCCGGCGGGGAAGAGAGGCTTGTAATTGTTCAGGAGGTTGAAAGACAGTACCGCAATAAAAATTTGGATGAGGTTTTAGCTGCAATCAGGAGAAATATTTCTGAAAATCATGAACTGCAGGTTTATGCTATTGAACTGATAATGCCCGGGAGTATCCTGAAAACCTCAAGCGGCAAAATACAGCGCCGTGCAAATAAAGCGGCATTTTTATCAAATGAGCTAAGTCTTGTTTGTGAATGGAGATCCGAGCTTAGTTCGGTACATGAATCTGAATATCAGGATTATAATTATAATGAAAGCAGTAATGATATAAAGTCCTTATTAAGGCAAATGATTTCAGCAAAACTTGGGATTCAAAACGAAATGCTGTATGAAGATCAGCCCATAGCCAACTACGGTTTGGATTCTCTTCAGGTAGTTGAACTTATGCACAATATTGAGGCTTTATTTGGAATACAAATTACCTTTAGCAGCTTCTTTGACTTAAGTTTTAACGAAATGGTTTCAAATATTGCTGCTCAAAAAGCAGCATTGGAACTTCCTGGAGATACAGCTTCTAACGTTGGGAATGTCAATGTCATTCCCAAACAGAACAGGTTTATTGAAAGGCCGCTGTCAAGAGGGCAAAAAGCTCTTTGGTTCTTGCAGCAGGTGCAGCCGGATAATATAGTTTACAATATAACAAGAGCGGTATGGATTGATACAGGTCTTGATGTTCATGCGCTTGAGAGGACTTTCAACAGATTGGCAGAACGCCATTCCATTTTAAGAACCACCTTCCATGATAGGGACGGTGAACCGGTTCAACATATCTATGACATACCGGGAAATTTATTTAGGGTTGAGGATGCTTCGGCTTGGAATCAGGATTATTTGGAAAAAAGAATATTCGAGGAATCCAACAAACCTTTTGATCTCGAAAAAGGCCCGCTTTTCAAAGTATGTTTATTTACAGCTTCAGAAAACAGGCATTTGATGCTCATATCTGTTCATCATATAATTACTGATTTCTGGTCGTTATCAATAATATTAAACGATATGGCGGTATTTTACAATGAGGAAAAAAGCGGTGTTAAGACTGAACTTGCTCCAATTAAATACGACTATTTTGAATTTGTGGAACAACAGGAAAAAATCCTACAGGGAGAAGAGGGAAAACGTTTATGGAAATACTGGAAAAATCAGCTTGGTGGGGAGCTGCCCGTACTAAATCTTCCAACCGACAAACAGAGGCCGCCGGTACAAACCTATAAGGGACAAACCATATCATTTAAAATCAACAATGAAATTGCCGGAAAACTTAAAGAAATTGCCAAAAGGAACGGTGCCACACTTTACATGGTTCTGCTTGCTGCATATGAGATACTGCTGCACCGCTATTCAGGCCAACACCAGGTTTTGGTCGGATCACCCACGTCAGGAAGAGAGGATGCTGCCTTCTCGGAGGTAGTCGGATATTTTATAAATCCGGTAGTTCTTAAATCTGAATATGCTGATAATCAAAAGTTTTCAGAATTTCTCTCAGCAACACGGAAAACGGTATTGGAAGCATTCAGTAATCAGCGTTTTCCGTTCCCTACGCTGGTGGAAAGGCTTCAACCGCAAAGAGAAACCGCCTATTCTCCTGTATTTCAGGCTATGTTTGTGCTGCAGAAGGCACATGTACTTAATGATAAAGGACTTACCCCATTTGCTCTTGGAATGCCTGATGTACAGATGCAGCTGGGGGATCTTACGCTCAGATCTGCGGAAATCAGTCAAAAAACCTCCCAGTTTGATTTGACTGCAGCTTTTGCTGAAACAGAGGATGGTCTGGCGGCTACATTGGAATATAACTCGGATTTGTTCTACCCTTCAACAGTGGAGAGAATTGCAGGGAACTTTGAAGTTCTGATTATGGATATTTCAAACAATCCGGATAAAGTTGTTTCAAAATTGCAGATAATCAATGAAAAGGAACGGGAAAAGGTTCTTACAGACTGGAATAAAACTGAAGGTGACTATCCGCAATCCTGCATTCATCAGATGATTGAAGAACAGGTGAGAAAGACTCCCGATAAAACTGCAGTAACTTTTAAGAATGAAAGGCTTACATATCTGGAGTTGAATAAAAAATCCAACCAGCTGGCACATTATTTAAGAAAACAGGGGGTTGGTCCGGGTACATTAGTGGGGCTTTGCATAAACAGGTCGTTAAATATGCTTATGGGACTATTGGCCATACTTAAGGCCGGAGGAACCTATGTACCGTTGGATCCGTCATATCCGGCTGAGCGGCTGGCTTATATGGTTCAGGATTCAAAGCTGCCATTGTTATTGACAGGTAGTGACCTTTCTGCCTTTGCATCGGACATTCCTGTGAAAATTACTGACCTTGATGCTTTATGTGTACAAGTATCAGATGAGAACTCAGAGAATCCCGAAAATGATGTATCGCAGGATAATGCCGCATATGTTATTTACACTTCGGGCTCGACAGGCAAGCCCAAAGGTGTACAGATATCACACAGAGCACTGGTGAATTTCATTATTTCCATGCAGAAGGAACCCGGACTGACACAAGGGGATAATTTACTCTCAGTAACTACCTTATCCTTTGATATTGCCGGTTTGGAGCTGTATTTACCGCTGTCTGCTGGGGCAGGTCTGGTTATTGCAAGCAAAGAGGCAGTATATGATGCCGATGAACTGATCAGCGAAATCAGCAGGAATAATATTACTGTTATGCAGGCTACCCCTGCAACATGGAGAATGCTTATTGATGCCGGATGGAATGGCAATGGTAAACTAAAGATTCTGTGCGGGGGCGAGGCAATGCCAAGGGAGCTTGCAGATCAACTGCTGAAAAGATGCGGATGTCTTTGGAATATGTACGGCCCGACAGAGACTACAATCTGGTCCACAATAATGAATGTAAAATCAGGTAGAGGGCAAATATCAATCGGACGCCCCATTTTAAATACTCAAATATATATCCTGGACAGCAATATGGAACCCGTGCCCATTGGTGTTACCGGTGAAATCTACATCGGAGGCCATGGACTGGCCGATGGATATTTGAACAGACCCGAACTGACCTCTGAAAGATTCGTTGATAATCCTTTCAAAAACGGCCGGAATTATAAAATGTACCGTACAGGCGATTTAGGACGGTATTTGCCTGATGGAAACATTGAAGCATTAGGAAGAGTCGACAATCAGGTTAAAATCAGAGGTTTCCGCATAGAACTGGGCGAAATTGAAGCGTTGTTGGCAAGACATCCTGATATACATGAAGCAGTGGTGGCAGCAAAAGAGGTAAATAGAGGTGACAGGCAGCTTATAGCCTATTACACCTGCGGGAATGAGACGGTACCGGCTGATATTGAACTCAGAAACCTGTTGAAACAGGACCTTCCCTCGTATATGATTCCGTCTGCCTTTGTCAAAATGACTGCTTTGCCCTTAACTCCCAACGGGAAGGTAGACCGGCTGTCACTTCCGGTGCCCGAAGCTTTAGCAGGTGCTGTTACAGCTGTTGTAGCAGAT
Organism: Ruminiclostridium cellobioparum subsp. termitidis CT1112; assembly: GCF_000350485.1. Lineage (GTDB taxonomy): Bacteria > Bacillota > Clostridia > Acetivibrionales > DSM-1351 > Ruminiclostridium > Ruminiclostridium termitidis. Next base: position 46,538 of record NZ_AORV01000016.1, on the reverse strand, counting down.
AACGTTGAAAAAAGAAATACTAATCCGCGGAGCAGCATTGAAAAAATGATTGTTGAAATCTGGAGGGAAGTACTTCACATAGAAAATATCGGAACTGAAGATAACTTCTTTGATATCGGAGGCCATTCCCTGCTCCTGTCAAGGGTTTATAATCTCCTTAAGAAACAAGTCAACAAGGAGATAACAATGGTTGACATGTTCAAATATCCAACAGTTCAGTCATTGGCAGGATTTTTGGACACTGATGGAAAACAGGATAAAAAGGATTCAAATAATTCAAAGATCAAGCTTTCCTATGGAACTAAAAAGGAGGACATCGCCATTGTCGGTATGTCGGGAAGATTTCCGGGGGCAAAAGATGTGGAGGAATTTTGGGACAACCTGTCAAAGGGAGTCGAAGCCGTATCCTTCTTTAATGATGAAGAGCTTAGTAAAGCAGAGGTTGATGCAGCTTTACTGAATAATCCCGATTATGTAAAGGCAAGAGCTATACTTGATAAGGCCGAATACTTTGATGCCGCATTCTTTGGCTTCAGTCCCAGGGAAGCAGAAATCCTTGATCCACAGCACCGGCTGTTCCTGGAATGTGCATGGGAGGCACTTGAAAATGCCGGCTACAACCCAGACCGTTTTGAAGGAAAAATAGGAGTGTACGCCGGGGTGGGACTTAACCACTATTTACTGAACTTGTATTCGGAAAACGGACTTATTGACTCACTGGGTACTTATCAGACCTTTATTGGCAATGATAAGGATTTTGTTCCCACAAGAGTTTCCTACAAGCTTAACCTGAAGGGGCCAAGCATAAATGTGCAAACCGCCTGTTCAAGTTCACTGGTTGCCATCCACCTGGCGAAGCAAAGCCTCATAAGCGGAGAATGCGATATGGTGCTGGCCGGCGGTGTTTCAGTAAAGACGCCGCAGACCGAGGGCTATATATACCAAAAGGGAGGCATTCCGTCACCGGACGGGCACTGCAGAGCATTTGACGCAGAAGCACAGGGGACGGTGTTTGGCAACGGAGTTGGCATTGTAGTATTGAAGCGTCTGGAGGCTGCAATCTCGGATGGCGATTATATTCATGCAGTCATTAAAGGAACGGCCATTAATAATGACGGTTCCTCGAAAATAGGGTATACCGCGCCAAGTGTGGTCGGCCAGTCGGAGGTTATTGCCGAGGCATTAATAAACGCGGGTGTAACTGCCGATACCATAGGATATATTGAGGCACATGGTACCGGTACGCCTCTGGGAGATCCCATTGAAATCTCAGCTTTAAAAGAAGCTTACAGAGATGTAAAGCTTAAGCAGCAATGCAGGGTAGGTTCGGTCAAAACGAATATCGGTCATCTTGATACAGCTGCCGGAGTGGCGGGAATTATCAAAACAACTCTGGCCTTGAAGCATAAAGCCATACCTCCGAGTTTGAATTTTAAATCACCAAATCCACAGCTGGGTTTGGAAGACAGTCCATTTTGTATAAATGACAGGCTGTCGGACTGGACTGCAAGCGAAACCGGCAACCCGCGCAGGGCAGGTGTCAGTTCCTTTGGTATTGGCGGAACCAATGCACACATTATACTGGAGGAGGGTCCTGATATTATAAAATCCGGAGAAGTCAGGCCCTGGAAACTTCTTATGCTTTCTGCCAGAACCGAAACCGCATTGGAGACTGCTTCCTTGAACCTTTCCAATTATTTAAAAAAGAATGCAGAGGTTGAACTGGCAGATGCTGCTTTCACTCTCCAGACAGGACGAAAGTCAATGCAGTGTAGAAGGTTTGCCGTTTGCCGTGATACGGAGGATGCAGCTGCTGTTTTGGAAGCGCTTGACCCTCAAAGAGTGATTAATGGAAATTCAAGCGTCAGGAATCCGGCAATTACCTTTATGTTTCCGGGCCAGGGTGCCCAGTATGTCAATATGGCACATGGATTATATCAAAGCGAACCTGTCTTCAAGGAAACAGTTGACAGATGCTGTATAATTTTAAAACCTATTCTTGGCTTTGATCTTTTGGAATTGATTTATCCGGAAGAAGCCGATACTGGAATTCATGGGGAAAAACTTCAGCAAACAGCTATAACCCAACCGGTTCTGTTTGTAATTGAGTACGCTGCAGCAGCGCTTTTCATGTCGCTTGGAATATATCCGGCTTCAATGATAGGCCACAGTATAGGAGAATATGTTGCAGCGTGCATTGCAGGGGTTTTTTCACTGGAGGATGCACTCAAGCTGGTGGCAGCCAGAGGGAGACTGATGCAGTCTGCGGCTCCGGGTTCAATGCTGGCAGTGCCACTGCCGGAAGAAAAGGTAATTCAATATTTGAGGGAAGGGCTTTCTATTGCTGCAGTCAACAGCCCTTCATTATGTGTGGTATCCGGGACCCATGAGAGTATTAATGAACTTGAGCAGCAGCTTGCTCAACTTGATACAGCCTGTAAGCGCCTGCATACATCCCATGCATTCCATTCAGTCATGATGGAGCCGGTTTTGGATGAATTCAGACAAATAGTTTCCCGGATAAAAATGAATTCACCTGAAATTCCGTTCATTTCAAATCTGAAAGGTGATTGGATATCAGATAGCGATGCTGTTGATCCTGAATACTGGGCAGGTCATTTACGCGGTACTGTGCGCTTTGCTGACGGCATAAGAAAGCTCTTGCAGCAGCCGGATGGAATATTGCTGGAGGCCGGCCCCGGACAAACCCTTTGCACTCTGGCAAGGCAGCAGCCCGGTTCAGGAAATACACATGCGATACTTTCCTCAATACGCCATCCCAGGGAGAACCGGGCCGATGAAGAATACTTTCTGAATGCCGTAGGAAGAATCTGGCTGGCAGGAGTTGAAATTGACTGGAAAAACTATTACTCAAACGAAAGAAGATACAGAATTCCACTGCCTGCATATCCATTTGAGCGACAGCGCTATTATATTGAAGTTAATAAAAATAAACCCGATAAAAACAACAGGACTTTGAATAAAATCAATGATATGGCCGACTGGTTCTACATTCCGTCCTGGAAAAAGACAATGCCGCCGGTACTTGAACAAGCTGAAAGAACTACTGAAAATTGGCTGATTTTCACGGACTCTTGGGGATTAGGCGTTGAGACTGCGTCACTTTTGATTAATAAAAATATAAATGTCATCTCGGTTGCAAGAGGCAATAAATTCGATAAAGTATCAGCTTCACAGTACACAGTGAATCCTCTGGAAAAGAAGGATTACACAAGTCTCTTTGAAGAACTGGAAAAAGAAAATCTGCTTCCCGGTGCAATAGCTCATTTCTGGAGCCTTACTGAAGAAGTTGTACCTATGGGTGCTCTTGACGAGGGCTTGAATGCAGGCTTCTACAGTCTAATGTATATTGCACAGGCGGCGGGAAAATACCCTGCCGGAAATCCTATCAGAATAGAGGTTATTACAAACGGTATGGAAAAAGTTGAGAACAGGGATATTATCTATCCTGTCATGGCCGCTCTTAAAGGTCCTCTGAAGGTAATACCGCAGGAATATCCGGGGGTATCCTGCAGATGCATAGATATAGGTACGGCATGTACAGATTGCAGTTGGCGGGAGGATGCGGCTGAACAAATTATTGCCGAACTGTTGTCAAAACCCCAGAATGAAATAGTTGCCTACCGTGGAGCCGAACGTTGGGTTCAGAGCTACGAAACAGCTAAAATTGGTGAGAGCACCGGAATTCCTCAAAATTTGCGGGAAAAAGGAGTGTATCTCATAACAGGCGGCCTTGGCGGAGTTGGATTGGAGCTTGCCGGTTATCTGGCTGAAAGAGTGAAAGCCAGACTTATACTGATAGGCCGTTCGGTATTTCCTGAAAGAGAAGAATGGGGACAATGGATTTCGGGGCATGATGTGCAGGATGAAACAAGTCTCAAAATTAATAAAATCAAGGAGATTGAAGAGCTGGGCGGAAAGGTTTCGGTGCTTTCGGCCGATGTTTCAAACGCCGAAGAAATGAAAGCTTGTGTTGACTTTGCAGTAAAAACCTATGGTGATTTAAATGGAGTTATTCATGGAGCTGGTTTGCCGGGCGGCGGAATTATTCAGCTGAAAACCCGGGAAGCTGCAGGAAGGGTTTTGCTCCCAAAAGTGCAGGGTTTAACCGCACTTGCTTCAGCGCTGGAAAATACCAAGCTTGATTTGTTTGTGCTCTGTTCATCTATAAATTCTGTTATAGGAGGTTTCGGACAAATTGATTACACTGCAGCGAATGCTTTTCTTGATGCATTTGCAGTAAATAAAGCCGCAAGAAAAGGAACCAGATATATATCGATCTGTTGGGACCGATGGAAAGATGTGGGGATGGCTGCTCAGGCCGGAGGAACAAATGATCACCAGAAAGGCGGCTCTTTGAGTACTACACCGGTTCATCATCCTCTTCTGGACAAATGTATAGTTGAAACACTTAACAGGGATGTTTATTCCACTTCATTCCAGGTTGAAAAACATTGGGTATTATCGGAGCATACCATTGCAGGCAAGCCGACGGTACCGGGTACCACCTATCTTGAAATGGTAAGAGCTGCCTTTGAAAAACATGCAGTCGGCAAAGGCATTGAAATTTCCGAAACTGCATTCATGGCACCTCTTGTTGTTAATATGGATGAGACAAGGGAAGCTCTTACCATACTTGATGAGAAAGGTGAAGCTTTTGAGTTTAAAGTAATGAGCAGACTTGTTTCCCGGGACGGAAAAACAATGTCGTGGCAGCCGCATGCCGCAGGAAAGATAAGAAGCTGCGAGGAACAGCCTTTAAAGCAGTACGACATTGATAGTCTTATTTCACGCTGCAATATAAAGGAAATGGAAGTCAATAAAAATGATATTGTCGGAGAAGCTGAAAGGTTTGTGGGCACCGGTCCAAGGTGGAATAATCTTAAAAAGATATACTTCGGTGAAAACGAAGCCTTAACGGTGCTGGAGCTTTCTCATGAGTTCCTGGGCGATATGGAGCATATGAAACTGCATCCTGCTGTAATGGATGTAGCAACAGGCTTTGTTCAGCGTTTTGCAGGTGATGGGAATTATCTGCCTCTGGCCTATGAAAGGCTGACTGTTAACGATAGTATGGCTGCCAGAATGTACGGATATGTGAGGTTTAAGGATAAAGGACCAAAAAGCCAAAAGGATACCATAACCTGTGATATATCCATAATTGATGAAAACGGCACAGTACTTGTTGATATTGCCGGATTTACCATGAAAAGAGTCAATCAGGAGCTTACTGCTTCTCTGAATAACTCTTTTGCAGAAGGCAAGCTAGAAGAAATAGAAAGTGAGGGGTTAATAGCCGCTGCCAATCCGCTTTACGGAAGGTTGTCGGAGAAAGCACAGTGGCCGCTGGATGGAGGTTTATCGTCAAAAGAAGCTATAGCGGCATTTGAAAGAGTACTTTCAGGCTGTACGGTGCCAAATGTAGTAATATCAACAAGAGACCTGACCTCTGTTATTGAAAGTATTAATTCATTCAACAGAGATACAATTGCCGGTGAAATAGCTTCGATTGAGATAAGCCAGCCTGTTCACGCCCGGCCTAGTATCAACAGTGCATTTATTGCACCGGGAAATGAATTGGAACAGACCATCGGCAGTGTTTGGCAGAAGGTGCTCGGAATAGATCAGATAGGTATCAATGATAACTTCTTCGAGCTTGGAGGGACTTCTCTGACAGGTATTCAGGTAGTGTCCGAACTTAAAAAAGTTTTGGGTAAGGAACTTCCTACAGTCAGTATTTTCGAAGCCCCCACAATCAGCCTTATGTCCAGGCTCCTCAGCCCCGAGAAAAATCAGCAGACCTTTGAACACACAAGAAATCGTGCCGAGAAGAAGAACGAAGCATTAAACCGGAGAAAAATCCAGTCAAAGGAGAGTAGAAGATGAAGAAGCCAATCAACCCGGACTTAATCGGAGAGAAGGATATAGCAGTTATAGGAATGTCAGGCAGATTCCCCATGTCAGAAGATCTGGAGAAATTCTGGAAAAACCTGAGAAACGGTATTGAATGCGTTACTCACTTTACTGATGAGGATTTGATTGCATCACGAATAGAGCCTTCATTATTAAGCGACAGTCATTACATTAAAGCAGCTCCCGTTTTAAAGGATGTAGAAAAGTTTGATGCGGCTTTTTTCGGATATTCACCTAAAGAGGCTGAAATAATGGACCCGCAGCAGAGAATTTTTCTTGAGCTGTCCTGGCAGGCTCTGGAGGATGCAGGATATGTCCCTTCTACATATGAAGGTTTAATAGGAGTTTACGGAAGCATTGCATGGAATACGTATCTGCTGAGCAATCTTTGTTCAAATCGGGAGCTTTTCAGGCCGGGCAGTGATTTTCAGGTGTTTACCGCAAACGATAAGGATTTCATGACCACACGCGTTGCATATAAGTTAAATCTGAAAGGCCCCAGCATGACCGTTCAGACGGCCTGTTCCAGTTCACTGGTGGGAATTCATATGGCTGTTTTAAGCCTGCTGAACTATGAGTGTGATATGGCGCTGGCAGGGGGATGTACCGTAAAAGTACCGCAAAATGCAGGCTACTATTACCAGGAGGGCTTATTGGGCTCCCCGGACGGACATTGCAGGGCCTTTGATGAGAAAGCTCAGGGAACCATATTCGGCAGCGGTGCCGGTATTGTAGTGTTGAAGAGACTTTCCGAGGCAATGGAGGACGGAGATAATATTTACGCGGTAATTAAGGGAAGTGCCATAAATAACGACGGATCTATCAAGGTCAGCTACACGGCTCCAAGTGTTGACGGGCAGGCTGAGGTCATTGCCGAAGCTCAGGCTGTTGCGGGCATTGACCCGGAATCTGTCAGTTACATTGAAGCCCATGGCACCGGCACATCGCTGGGAGATCCCATAGAAGTTGCAGCTCTGTCGAAAGTATTCTCGGAAAGTACCTCCAGGAAGGGATTTTGCTCAATAGGTTCGGTAAAAACCAATATTGGACACCTGGATTCGGCTTCCGGAGTTGCAGGCTTTATAAAAACAGTACTGGCGCTTAAGAATAGGGAGATCCCTCCCAGCATTAATTATGAAAAACCAAATCCCAAAATAGATTTTGAAAACAGCCCTTTTTTTGTTAACAGTTCACTCAAAAAATGGACAAGCACAGACGGGCCGAGAAGAGCCGGTGTCAGTTCCTTCGGAGTAGGCGGAACCAATGCTCATGTTATTCTGGAAGAAACGCCAGAGTTTGAGCCTGCAGCCGACACTGGCAGGGAACAGCTGCTGGTGCTTTCTGCTAAAACACCGGCGGCGCTTGACATGGCCACTGCCAGGCTTGCCGAATATTTGAAGAACCACCCGGATACCAACCTGGCAGATGCAGCCTATACATTAAAAGTGGGAAGGACTGTTTTCAGGCATAGACGTATAGTTATCTGCAGTGATTTGAAGGAGGCGTTTTCAGCACTTGAGGCCGTTGATCCGGCTAAAGTGTTTACAGCTGACGATTCTCTTGAACCCAGACAGCGTCCGGTAATATTCATGTTCACAGGTCAGGGCTCACAGTACGTCAATATGTCCTTACAGCTTTACCGGCAGGAACCTGTCTTCCGGGAGAATATTGACAAATGCTGTTCAATTCTTAAACCGTATTTGGGGCTGGATCTGAGAGAAGTTATATTCCCGGCGGACATAAATACAGAGGAGATGGCAGTCAAACTGGGTCAAACTTCCTTTACGCAGCCGGCACTTTTTGCTGTTGAGTATTCAATGGCAAAGCTGCTTATGGATTGGGGTATAGAACCGAAAGCAATGCTTGGGCATAGTATTGGTGAATATGCGGCCGCCTGCGTTGCCGGAGTATTCCGTCTGGAGGATGCCCTGATGCTGGTGGCAAAGCGCGGGCAGCTGATGCAGCAGCTGCCTTCTGGTTCCATGCTGGCGGTTTCACTTCCGGTAAAAGACATGGAAAAGTATATTGGAAACGAAATCTCTCTTGCGGCAGTAAATAGTCCATATCTTTGTGTACTATCAGGAGCTGACGAAGCTATAGCGGGACTTGAGAAAGAATTATCCGCTCAGGGGAATCACTGTACAAGGCTGCATACCTCCCATGCATTCCACTCGTACATGATGGAGCCAATATTGGATAACTTCAGAGCATGCTTCAGAGGAATTGAACTGCAAGCACCCGAGATACCTTATATATCAAATCTTACCGGAACATGGATAAAGGAAACGGAAGCAACAAGCCCCGATTACTGGGCAAGGCATCTGCGCAGCGCAGTACTGTTTTCGGAGGGCGTGAAGGAGCTATGCAGACAGGAGGATGCCATATTTGTAGAGGTTGGACCGGGGCAAACCTTAAGCACACTTGCAAAACAGCATGTGGATGGTGATAGTAAAATTGCCATAGTTAACACCATACGCCATCCCAGGGATAGCCGTTCTGATATGAGCGTACTGCTTGGGGCTCTCGGCAAGCTTTGGCTGGCAGGATTGGATATAAGTTGGAGACAGATATATAAAAACGAAGAACGCTGCCGTGTTTCGCTGCCGGCATATCCCTTTGAGCTCCAGCGTTACTGGATTGAGCCGGGGGTGCAGAATTATGCCCGGAATGAGAAACGCAAAGACGTTGAGAAGATAAGCAATGTGGCAGAGTGGCTCTATGTACCGTCATGGAAATCCTCATTTGTCACTGATAAATTTACAAAATTGTTTGAAAAAAATAGAACCGGACGTTGGCTTATATTTGTTGATGAATATGGTATTGGCGCCCGGATGACGGATATTCTTAAAGCTAATGGATGTGAGGTTGTCACAGTTACCGCCGGAGATGAGTTCGTGCAAACAAGCCGGGATACCTTCAAAATGAACTTCGAAAGCAGTGAGGATTATAAAACGCTTTTCAGTACTTTGAAATCAAGGGAAGAACTTCCCGGAGAAATCCTTCATTTATGGAGTATGGATGAAAGCCGTAAAGCCGGACAGGAGGAGTACACTTTCTTTGAAGAAGCTCAAAGCAAAGGCTTTTACAGCATGCTGTACCTGGTTCAAGCCCTGGATAAGCTTGATATATCACAGCCTGTAAAGATTGCCGCAGTTTCGAATTCCTCTTTCAATATTGGAGGCGGCAGTACATATTGTCCTGAGAGATATACGCTGGCAGAACTTTGTAAGATCATTTCGCAGGAATTTGCCAATATCTCATGCAGATTTATTGATGTTGAGGTTATGACGTCACAACCTGCTGAACTGGCCAAAAAGTTGATTGGCGAAATTGCCTGTGTTGATGAGAAAAGGGAAATTGCTTATTGCCGGAATAAAAGATGGGTAAGAGACTTCGAACGGATAAGAGCTGAAGAAATTGGCGAGTCGGAGCCTGTAAAGGAAAAGGGTGTTTATATAATAACCGGCGGTACCAGTAATATGGGATTTGAGTTCCTGAAATATATTTCCAAAAGAACAAAGGGAAAAATAATAATTCTTGAAGAGCTGCCCTTTCCCCATGAAAGAGAGTGGGAACAATGGCTGGAAAAACATGCCTCCGACGATGCTGTCAGTCAAAGGATCAGGGAGCTGCAGAAATTGAAACATGAGGGTCCTGACATAAGAATAGTACCGGCTGACTTCACAGACCAGGAGAAAATAATTAAATTGGTCAGCGAGGTTAAAGGCTTGGGAAGTATAAACGGTGTAATACATGCGGCTGAGGTTGAGGAAAATGAAATCTTCAGTCTTATAAGTGAAACAGATAAGAAGAAATGTGAAAAACACTTCAAGTACAAAGCAAAAGCCTTGTATTTACTGGATAATGCTTTAAAAGGCTCAAACCCGGATTTTGCAATTGCGGTATCCTCGCTTGCAACCATTATGGGAGGCCTGGGATATGCTGCATATGCCTCCTCCAATGCTTTTATTGATGCATATGCCAATAAAAATGCCGGTGATGGCAATTTACACTGGACAAGTATAAATCTGGATGCATGGAAAGCAGCCGGCAGGCAGGATCTTGTCACTGACTTCAGCACCAGCCTGTCCCGGCTTGCAATGACATCTGAAGAACTGGAAAAGGTAATCGGAATGGTATTGTCTCTTTCGGAAGCCGAGCAAATCATTGTATCGACTGCCGGCTTATCTGAAAGAATTGAAGAAATCAATGCCAGAAGCAATTCCGGTGATGAACAGGAGAAGGATTCCGGTCTGAAAGCTGAAAAGCTCCACACGCGTCCCAATCTCCAGACCCCTTACGCCGCACCCGAAAATGATCTGGAAAAGACTATTGCGGAGGTATGGGCAAAAGCTTTTGGTTTTGATAAAGTAGGTGTTTTTGATAACTTTTTTGATCTGGGCGGTGATTCCCTGGTTGCCATTCATGTGGTAAATCAGATAAAAAAACTGCTGAAGAGAGAGATACCGGCGGTAAGCCTGTACCAGACATTGAATATAAGGGGAATGGCACAGCTGCTGCAGCAGGATGAGCTGCAAAGCCAGGAAGAAGCAGCAGCGGAATTTGAAGCCCAAAAAGACAAAATGAACAGGCGCAAACAACTACAGCAAAGAAAGCGCCTGAGTAAAACCGAAAAGGATGGCGGGGACGATGAACAATTCTCAGATTATTGAAAGCCTTGATGGATCGGAAATTGCCATAATCGGAATGGCTTGCAGATTTCCGGGAGCAAAGAATCTCAGGGAATACTGGACCAATTTAATAGAAGGTAAGGAATCCATAACTCTCTTTACTGATGAGGAACTATTAAAGGCAGGGGTTGACGGTACTGTTCTGAAGGACCACTCATATGTCAAAGCAGGATCAATTCTGGAGGATTATGATAAATTCGATGCGGGCTTTTTCGGATACTCACCGCAGGAAGCTCAGCTCATGGATCCTCAGCACAGGGTGTTTATTGAATGCGTTTGGGAGGCCTTTGAAGATGCAGGCTACAATCCCGAAAGCTATAAAGGTGAAATCGGAGCCTTCAGCGGAGCAAAGACCGATACATACCTGCTGAATATAGCTGCAGTTCCGGATTACTTGAAATATCTGGATACCATGCAGGTTGCTCTTGGTAATGACTTGGGCTGCCTTTCAACAAGACTGGCCTACAAATTTAATTTAAAGGGTCCCAGCTATGCTATTCATACAGCATGCTCAACTTCGCTTGTGGCAGTTCATCTGGCGTGCCAGAGCCTTTTGATTGCAGAATGCCAGATGGCGGTTGCCGGGGGTGTTACAATAAATGTTCCTCACAAGACAGGATATTTTTACCAGCCTGGAGGAGTAGCTTCTCCTGACGGCCATTGCAGGGCTTTTGATGCCCAGGCCGGAGGAACTGTTTTTGGAAATGGCGCCGGGGCGGTTGTTTTAAAACGTCTGGAGGATGCGATTCATGATGGGGACAACATATATGCGGTAATTAAAGGTTCGGCGGTCAATAATGACGGCTCCAGAAAGGCAAGCTTTACAGCGCCCGGTGTTGAGGGACAGACGAAGGTTGTACTGGAGGCAATGGCAAGTGCCGGTGTTGAGGCGGACACAATTTCGTATGTTGAAGCTCACGGTACCGGAACCAATCTGGGAGATCCAATTGAATTGACCGCACTTACAAACGCATTTCGCGCCAGTACCGACAGGAAAGGCTATTGTGCCATTGGTTCTGTAAAAACCAATATTGGACATCTTGACGCAGCCTCAGGTATTGCCAGCCTGATTAAAACTGCGCTTTCCATAAAGAACGGAATGCTTCCTCCAAGTCTGAATTACTCAAAGCCAAATCCCAAAATTGATTTTGACAATAGTCCGTTTTATGTGAATACCAGGCTTTCCGAATGGAAGAATACAAAGCTGCCTGTCAGAGCAGGTGTCAGTTCCTTTGGTTTTGGAAGTACCAATGCGCATGTGATTCTGGAGGAGGCACCCAAAGCAGAGGCAGTTGTTGATAAAGAACCCTGTAAACTTTTACTGTTATCAGCAAGATCGGAAGCTGCTCTGGAAGAGTCAACCTGCAGACTGACCGATTATTTGAAGCAGAATCCCCAATCCAGTATGGCTGATATAGCATATACACTAAAGGTTGGAAGAAAAGTCTTCGGATACAGAAAAATGGTTGTATGCAAAGAAAAGACAGATGCTGTTGAGCTTTTGGAAGCTCCCGATTCTCAGGAGGTTTTGACAGGTTATGAGGAGAGGAGTGACAAGTCCGTCATATTTATGTTCCCGGGACAGGGAGCTCAATACGTGGATATGGCCAGGGAATTATATGAAAGTGAGCAGGAATTCAGGAAGGATATGGACCGGTGTGCTGAAATTCTGAAACCATATCTTGGCAAAGATATCCGCTCAATATTATTCCCCGGTAAAGAAGTCAGTGAGGCTGCAGCAGCCGAGCTAAACCAGACTTATATGACACAGCCGGTTCTGTTCAGTGTTGAATATGCGCTTGCAAAGCTTTTTATAAAGTGGGGAATAAAACCCAAGGCCATGATCGGACACAGCCTGGGCGAATATGTTGCGGCATGTCTGGCGGGAGTTTTGTCCCTGGAGGATGCTCTCCTGCTGGTGGCTCAAAGAGGACAGCTGATGCAGAGTCTTCCGGGAGGTGCAATGCTTTCGGTAAGCCTTTCGGAAAAACAAATTGAAGCATATCTCAATGAGGATATATCTATGGCTGCCGCCAACAGTCCTGTATTGACTGTTGTTTCAGGAACCTTTGAAGCTGTTGGCAGGCTGGAACAACAGCTTCAGGAAAATAATATTCAATGCAGAAGACTGCATACCTCCCATGCTTTTCATTCTGAAATGATAGAGCCAATACTTGAAAAATTTGCGGTCACTTTAAAAAGTATTACGTTCAACAAACCGAAGATACCATATATATCGAATGTAACAGGAGAATACATAAAGGATCTGGAACCAACGCAAGCTGAATACTGGACAAAACATTTAAGAGGTACAGTAAGCTTCAGTGCTGGAATACAGCAATTACTGAAGGAATCAGGCAGCATCTTCCTTGAAATAGGGCCCGGTCAAACATTGAGCACCTTTGTCCGTCAAAATGAAAGTGAAGACTCGGAAGCAACAATACTTAATTCACTTCGCCATCCAAAAGATCAAAGATCGGATATGTCATTTCTGATGACAGCTCTTGGCAAGCTATGGCTTTGCGGAGCGGGAATCGACTGGAACAAGTACTATGAAAACAAACGGCAGAAACGTGTGTCACTGCCCACTTATCCGTTTGAGAGACAGCGTTATTGGGTTGAAGCTCTGGACAGGTTGGTAAATTCAAAGCAAGGTTTAAAACTCACACTGGATAAAACAGAGAACATCAGCCAATGGTTTTATGAGCCGGTCTGGAGTCAGTCAGAGCTGCAGTCAGCCTCAAAAGAGGTACGGCATGCGACCGGAACTGATACATGTTATCTTGTATTTGAGGACAGCTGCGGGCTGGGAAAAGAAACTTCGGAATATCTCGAAAAATCAGGCTGTCATGTCGTCAGTGTGGAGCAGGGAGAACAGTTCTGTCATATAGATGAAAGAAAATTCATGGTCAATCCTGAAAGTTACAGTGACTTTGATGAACTGTTGAAAAAAGGCTTGCCGGCAGATAAGTCAAAGCTGCAGGTTTTACACTTCTGGACTGTAACCGGTGCTGAAAATTTGTCAGATGAAAATTTGTTAAAAGAGACAATTGAATTTCATAAAAAAATCGGATATGACAGTATAATTTCCCTGACTCAGGCCATAGGTAACAATGGTAATGTCAGGTCTGCGGATATTTGCCTGGTATCCAGCAATATGCAATGTGTAAATGGAAAAGAAAGAATTGAACCCGGAAAGTCCACTATACTAGGACCCTGCAGGGTTATCCCAAAGGAATACGGCAATATTTCGTGCAGGAGTATAGATATTCCTTTGACTGATCTGGTTGAAAATAAACATAATCTTGTTGAAACTATTTTAACTGAAATCAATAATCAGTCTGATGATCTAAAAAAAGATAATATAGTTGCTTACCGTGATGGAAAGCGATGGGAATATGGATTCAAACCTTATTTACAGGATATAGCACTAAAGGAGACCGGGTCTCTGGACAATAAAATAAGGAAAAACGGAGTATACCTTATTACCGGAGGATTAGGCGGCATAGGATTCGTTCTGGCGGAGCATCTTGCAAAAACAGCCCGGGCAAAGCTTATATTATCAGGACGTTCAGAATTGCCGGAAAAGAATTTATGGGATAATTGGCTGTCAGAACATGATGAAAAGAATTCTGTCAGCATGAAAATAATAAAGCTGCGGCAACTGGAGGAAATGGGCTCCCGGGTAATTGTCATAAGTGCGGATGTTACCGACGCTGAAAAAATGCGCAAGGGTATTTCTGAGGCCGAGTCGGTATTCGGAAGTGTCAACGGTATAATTCATGCTGCCGGAATAGCCGGCGGCGGGATGATACAGCAAAAAACTCCGCAAATGTCCGAGGAAGTATTTGCACCAAAATTATATGGAGCTCTGGTACTTTATGATATTTTCTGCCGGGCGGAATTGGATTTTGTTATATTCTGTTCCTCGCTGCAATCCCTGATGGGAGATCTGGGACAGGCAGACTATTGTGCTGCCAATGCGTTTCTGGATGCTTTCGCAGGCTGCTGGAATTCAAAAGGGCATAATAGAATTACCTCCGTGGACTGGGATAATTGGCAGGAAACAGGTATTGCCGCCGATACGCAGGTTCCTGATAATATGAAGGCCCTGAGACGGGAAATTCTCTCAAAAGCCATCAGCTCCAGAGAAGGCGTTGAAATATTCGAGAGAGTTTTAATTTCGCAGCCCCAGCAGGTTATCATTTCCGCTCAACCTTTACAGGAACGCATTGAGCTCAGCAAAGCCTTCTCTCAGGATAATTTCCCGGGGAATGGGACAAGCTCAGGCTTTGATGAAGCGGATCAAGCCGGGAAAGTGCAGATTAAAGGCTCCATTTCAAAGAATGAAATTCAGAATAAAGTGGCTGACATTTGGAAAAAAGTTCTCGGGGTCAAAAAGCTTGGGCCAAATGATAATTTCTTTGATCTGGGGGGGAATTCACTGACGGGACTTCAGCTTGTTGCTGAAATAAAAAGAGAATTTGATATACAAATAGCTCCGGTGGTAATTTATGAGGCTCCTACAATAAGTGCCATGGCCAGACTTCTGGGACATGATTCGGCTGAAAATAATGACGAATCCGCGGAGAAACCGGTAAAGGAAAATAGCGGGACAAACGGGGATGAAAACTCTGAAATTGCCATTATCGGCATGTCCTGCAGGTTCCCCGGTGCAAATAATATTGATGAATTCTGGAAAAATCTTTGCGAGGGTGTTGAGTCGGTAACGCAGCTTTCGGATGAAGAGCTGCTTGAGGCAGGCGTCGATCCCGCTCTGCTCAATAATCCCAACTATGTAAAGGCTGCACCTATGGTCGAGGGATATGATATGTTTGATGCCGAATTTTTCGGTTACAATCCAAGAGAAGCCGAGATGATGGATCCTCAGCACAGATTGTTTCTGCAGTGTGCGTGGGAATCACTGGAGAATGCGGGGTATACCCAGGACAAATACAGGGGACTTATCGGAGTATTTGCCGGTGCCAGTCTGAGTACATATATGTTCAATTTGTATTCCAACAGGAAGCTGATGGAATCAGTTGGGAATCTGCAGGCTATCATAGGGAATGACAAGGATTCTCTGACAACGTCGGTATCCTACAAGCTGAATTTAAAGGGTCCGAGTATTGCGGTTCAGACCTTCTGCTCCACCTCGCTGGTAGCCGTGCATCTGGCTGCCAAAAGCCTTTTGAGCGGTGAGTGCCATATGGCTTTGGCGGGAGGTGCCACAATAAATGTTCCTCATAAAAACGGCTACCTGTACAATGAAGGCGGAATATTTTCACCCGACGGGCATTGCAGGGCTTTTGACAAGGATGCCAATGGAATGCTGTTTGGCAACGGAGTGGGAATTGTTGTTTTGAAAAGGCTCAAGGATGCACTGGCAGACAGGGACTCCATCATTGCGGTCATAAAGGGTTCGGCAATCAATAATGACGGCTCCCTGAAGGTGGGTTATACCGCTCCAAGCGTGGAAGGACAGTCTGAGGTTATATCAAACGCTCTTGAAAATGCAGGGATAACAGCGGATAGTATAGGATATATTGAGGCTCACGGCACGGGTACGCTGATGGGAGATCCGATAGAGATTGCCGCATTGACAAAGGCCTTCGGTGCCACAACTGAAAATAAGCAATTTTGTGCCATCGGTTCGGTAAAAACAAATCTGGGGCATTTGGACAGGGCTGCCGGTATAGCAGGCCTGATCAAGGCCGCATTGTCTCTGAAAAATGGCATGATACCGCCCAGTCTTAACTACACAAGCCCAAATCCCAAAATTGATTTTGAGAACAGCCCATTCTTTGTGAATACTTCACTTAAAAAATGGGAAACAACGGATATACCTCGCAGAGCAGGTGTCAGTGCACTGGGTTTTGGAGGAACAAATGCCCATGTCATACTGGAGGAAGCACCACCCTGTCAGAACCCGGCAGATAATTCACCTTGCCGGCTGCTGCTGTTTTCAGGAAGAACTGAAAATGCTCTTGCTGCCAATATGCACAATTTCCATGACTATCTTAAATTAAACGGCAATGCCAATATTGCAGATATGGCATATACCCTTCAGGTGGGGCGTAAGGATTTCAGATACAGAAAAGCATTTGTGTGTTCAAGTGTCGAGGATGCACTGAATGTATTGGGCGGTGAGGATGCCCGGCGAATTATATCGGGTGAATGTGAGAATGAAAACAAAACAATTACCTTCATGTTCCCGGGACAGGGTTCGCAGTATCCGGGCATGGGTCAGGGCTTGTATCAGCTGGAACCTGTTTTCCGTGAACAGGTTGATAACTGCTGTGAAATATTAAAACAGTATATTGATATGGATTTGCGCAGTCTCATATACCCTGAAGGCCCCGCTGACATAAAACAGGCGGAGGAAACTCTGAGCCAGACCGGGTATACCCAGCCGGCGGTTTTTGTAATAGAATATGCAACTGCAAAAATGCTGTGCAGCTGGGGTATGGAACCTGATGCAATGATCGGTCACAGCATTGGGGAATATGTTGCGGCGGTGCTTGCAGGGGTAATGACCCTTGAAGACGCATTAATGCTGGTTTCTGCACGGGGAAGGCTGATTCAGGAATTACCAGGCGGAACCATGCTGGGAATTCCACTGGCTGAAAATGAAATTACTCCGCTTTTGAATAAGGATTTATCAATGGCTGCCGTAAACGGACCTGAGCAGTGCGTTGTGTCCGGCAGCTATGAAGAAATAAGTCTTCTGAAAGACAAGCTGGCTAACATGGGGGTGGAATGCAGAGAACTGCACACTTCACATGCTTTTCATTCCGGTATGCTGGAACCTGTTGTAGAGCCGTTTAAACAACTATTTACAGCTATACAGCTGCATGCTCCAAACAGACCGTTTATTTCCTGCGTAACAGGAACCTGGATTACAGAAAGCCAAGCTGTGGACCCTGCTTACTGGGCTCAGCATCTGAGGGGAACCGTACTTTTCTCTTACGGAATAAGTGAGATTTTGAAAGATACTTCCCGGGTACTGATCGAGGCGGGACCGGGGCAGACGCTTTCAAAGCTGGCCAGACAAAATGTCAAGGACGGTATCGAAAGATGTATCATCTCAACAATACGTCATCCAAGCGACAAAACCGGGGATATGGCATTTTTGCTGACAGCGCTTGGAAGGCTCTGGATTGCAGGGAAACACCCGGATTGGGATAAATTCAATAAACAGGAATGCAGGCGTCGAATTCCTCTGCCGACATACCCCTTTGAAGGCAGGCGTTACTGGGTTGACAGGGTGGAATCTCCGGAGCTGCACCAGACAAGTTTTAAAGCTGATGAAAAGAATTGGATTCTGGTGCCTTCCTGGAAACGGTCCAAGCTGCTCAATTCCTTTAGACCCGAAACATTGTCCCATAAGAGCAGAAAATGGCTTGTATTCGTTGAACCTTGCGGGCTCGGAGGGGCTATAGCCCAAGGGCTGCTGGCAGCAGGCCAGGAGGTGGTAACGGTAACTGCCGGAGCAGAATTCAAGGCGGAAAACGACCGGACATACACTCTGAAGCCTGAAAGAGCCTGGGAATTTACTGCTTTGGTAAATAAGCTTAATGATCTGAAACTGATGCCCGATGCAGTGGTACACCTGTGGAATTATGCAGAAAGTCCGGGGGCTGAAGGAGATGCGGAATACTTTAAACAGTACCGGTTTTCAGGTTCGTTAAGTGTTTTGAATCTTGTACAGTCTATTAAAAGTATAAGTAATGACAAAAAGTTGGATATATGGGTTATTTCCAGCAGCACTGCCGATATCAGTGGAGAAGAGGCGGTCAAACCTGAAAAAGCAGCCGCAGTGGGAATGTGCAGGGCAATCAGCGGAAATTCGGAAAATATAATTTGCCGCAGCATTGATGTATTGCCCGGGGTTCAAATCAGTAGAACCGCTGATAATATCCTGGCTGAAATTGCCGCCGGACATTCAGAGGTTGAAGCTGCTTTCAGAGGCAGGTACAGGTGGATACCGGATTTTGAAGAACTTGAGTATACGGCGGAAAGTACTGCTAAATATGAATCTGCAGCACAAGGTACTGATAAATTTGAATTCAGGCAAAAGGGTACATATTTCATAATGGACGGCTTGACAGGTATGGGCTTTGAATTCGCACGCTATCTGGCTCAGTCGGTAAATGCCGGACTTGTACTTCCACAACCCTGTGTGCTGCCTGATAAAAGTGAATGGGATGGGATAATAGACAATGGCGGTGCTATACCGGATAACCGGGATATAAGAACACCCGGAGCACCGGCATACCCACTATCCTCCTTTGAAAATGATGACTGTGCATCAGAAATAAACCGGCTATGGGAACAAAATATTGGTTCCTCAGAGACTTCAGCAGTTCCGGAGGATATTGAAACGGAGCTGGACAGGCTTTGTTCAGCGTACATATACAGTTACTTTGCTAAAAACCTGGATATAAAAAGGCAGGTAGTATATTCAGAAGATGAATTGAAGCTTGCTTTGGGAATAACAGCTAAATATTATAAATTTTTCGGTTTTATGCTCTCGGTATTGGAGCAGGAAAGCTTTATTGAAACAGAAGGAGAAACAGTAAGATTTATTAAAGAGCAGGATAAAATATCAGGACCTGAGTTCCTGTCAGCAGAGCTGTTGAAAAAGTTTCCTGAATTTGAAAATGCCCTCAGTGCTCTTAAATACTGTGTTGACAGCTACAGTGATGTATTGGCTGGAAGGACCGAGGCCATGGCTGTATTCAGCCAGGATAACGGTTTGAATGTTCTTGAAGTTGTTGATGAGGTACAACAGAAATACTCGAATGGAATACACATCCAAAGAGTTATTTCTGAATATTTCAGAAAACCTGGGAATATGGGAAAGGGCAGAAAGATGCGGTTTCTGGAAATCAACGCAGGTGATGACCGGCTTACCTGGCACATTGCAGAAGCTTTGAAGGATAAGGATGCAGAATACTGTTTTACCTCTTTAAACAAGAATTTGATAAATAATGCCCGAAAAAAAGCTGTACAAAACGGCTGGGGCTTTATGAAATTCAGAGTTCTGGACGTTTCTGAAAAACCTGAGGAACAGGGTTTTGCTCCATACAGCTTTGATTTTATTGTGGGAACTAATGCTGTTCATGCTCAGCCCGACATAAGCAGCGCGGTTCAGAATGTTGAGAAGCTTTTGATGCCGGGAGGCCTGCTGCTGATGATGGAAGCTACCAGGCCCCGGCGTTGGGTAAACCTGATATGGGGCCTGGCAGATCACTGGTGGAATTACTCAGATAATGCTTTAAGAACAAATTCTCCGCTGCTTGCTCCGGAGGTATGGAAAAAAGTATTGTGTGATCAGGGTAATACCGATGTAACTCTTTACCCGGCAGGCGATGAAAATGCCGACCACTCATTGATTGTGGCAAGGCAGAATCCGTTACTTGACTCAGAGGATTATAAAGCATGGCTGCTTGAAGTCAAAGCGAAAGAAAAGCAGGATATAAAACTCAGAATTGAAAGGCTCAGACAGCTTGAGCAGCTTGGCGGTGAAGTTTTTGCACCATCTGCAGCCGGCTGGACTGAAGCTTCCATAAATAAGGCCGTTGATTCTGCCATGGAATTGTTTGGAAGCATACAGGGAGTCATTTTCACACCGCTGCAATTGTCAGAGGGTTTAAAACAACAGCAGGTTAATGACGAGGTTGAAGAGTCAAGCAGCAAACTTGAACAGAATATATCTGCATTAAATTCGCTGGAAGCTGTGCTTCCAAAAATGAAACCTGACTTTATTTCATTAATGTCACCGGATGAATGGGGGCTGCAGACTTGTGACAGCTATTTCCTGGCACAGTTAGTACCATATATGAGCACGCTGTCACAGAAGCTTTCGGCAAATTGTAATAATGCAAAGCTGATACAGTGGGACAGCTGGAGTAAGGAAAATGAGTATACTGCAGAAACAAATGGCGGATATATAGACTCTGAACATGGGATATCAGCCTTCCGGCATATAGTTTCAATGACAGATATAAATCAGATTATGATATCCCCCAGGAATGTAAGTCAGTTTACACTGGAGCATAACAGGCCATGGCTTAAAAACAGAGGCAGGCTTAAGCAGGTGGAAAATATGAATGCCGTAAATGACAGGCCTGATTTAGGAAGTTCATATATGGAACCACAGAATGAAACGGAGCAAAGGATTTTAAAGGTCTGGCAGGAAGTCCTGGGTATTTCGCAAATCGGTGTTTATGACAGCTTCTTTGAAATAGGAGGAGACTCCCTTCAAGCCACACAGCTGAACTCAAGGATCAGGGACCAATTCGGTGTGGAGCTGCCAATGCAGGATTTCTTTAATGCACCGACCATTGGAGAGACAGCTGCTGCCATTGAAGATATAAAAAACAGCAGAGAGAGAGAAGCAGAAGCTGAAATTCTAAAAATGATTGAGCAGCTTTCAGAAGACGAAATCGAAGCTGAAATTATGAATAGAATGAAAAATCTTGAGTGACCTTAGGGGGGATAGATCAATGAGTGATATTTCAGGTAAACAGGATAGCCTGGCTGCTAAAAAGCAGATGCTTTTTGAAATGCTTATGAAGGAAAGAAAAAAGGCAGAAGTCAACGGAGAAAATCAGGCTATACAGAAAAGGAAGGAAGCCGGTTTATTACCCTTGTCCTTCGCTCAGCAGAGGCTCTGGTTTTTGGAGCAGATGAATCCGGGAAGTCCGGCTTATAACATACCGTCAGCCGTTATAATGAACGGAAGATTGGACATTGATGCCCTTAATGACAGCTTTAACCTTGTGATTAAACGCCATGAAGCTTTGAGAACGGTTTTTAAAATGGCTGATGGTCAGCCGGTTCAGGTTATTTTGCCCGAACTGAAAATCGATTTGCCCATTAAGGAGCTGACCGGTTTTAAAAGAGCTGAACAAATGGATAAGGTGCGGCAGATTATTACCGAAGATAATCTGAAGCCTTATGATTTAAGCAATGGACCTCTTCTGAGAGTAATGCTGATCAGACTTAGGGATGATGAAAATGTGCTGTGTCTGAATATGCACCATATTGTATCGGATGGCTGGACATTACAGGTATTGATGAAAGAGGTCTCAGCTATTTATACTTCACTTGCCTCAGGTCAGGCAGCTGCCATGCCGGAACCGGCGATTCAGTACGGAGACTACACAATATGGCAGAGAGAATGGGTAAAGGGTGAAACCCTGAACAGGCAATTGGACTATTGGGCAGAAAAATTAAGAGGCTGCCAGTCTGTTCTTGAGCTTCCGGCAGATCATCAGAGACCTCCCGTACAAGGCTACAGAGGGGCAAGAAAATATTTTGAAATATCCTCCGGCCTGTCAGGGGAATTACATGAACTTGCACAGAAAAAGGGTGCGACTATCTTTATGGTACTGCTGTCTGCACTTAAAATAATTCTGCAAAGGTACTCCGGACAGAGTGAAATCATTGTAGGCACTCCGATTGCAGGCCGTAACAGAACCGAACTGGAGGGCCTTATAGGTTATTTTGTCAACACACTTGCGCTGCGCACCGAGCTGTCAGGAAATCCAAGTTTTGATGAACTCCTGGAAAGGGTTAAGGAAACTACACGCGGAGCTTATGACAATCAGGATATACCCTTTGAAAATGTAGTTGAGGCATTGCAGCCCGAAAGGGATCTGAGCCGGAATCCACTGTACCAGGTATGCTTCAGTTATCAGAGCGAAGCAATTCCCGAGATTCACATGCAGGGTTTGAAACTTGCTTCTCTTGAGGTGGAAAGCTCTACTGCAAGATTTGACATAGAGCTTCAGCTATGGAAAGCCGACGAGATAATAAGAGGTTTCTTTGAGTATTCCTCTGATTTATTTGAAAAGAGTACTATAGACAGGTTTACAGAGCACTTCTTAACTCTTTTGGAGAATATCCCGAAACACCACCAAATTCCTATCAGCGATATACCTGTTATGACTGAACAGGAAAAGCAGAGGATTCTTTATGCCTGGAATGACACCTGCGTTGAATATGCCAAAGACCTGTGTGTTCATCAGTTGTTTGAACAGCAGGTTCTTAAGACACCTGATAATGCCGCTGTCATTTTCGGTGACCGGAAACTTACATATAAGGAATTGAATGATAGGGCCAATCAGTTGTCCCATTACTTGATAAAAATGGGTGCCGGCCCTGAACCCTTTATCGGTATTTGTGTGGAACGCTCGGAAGATATGCTTGTAGCCCAGCTGGGGATACTCAAGGCCGGCAGTACATATATTCCCATAGATCCGGCATATCCCTCCGAACGGATATTATACATGATCCAGGATGCCCGGATGCCGTTCATTATCACGCAGCAGAGGCTTTCAGACTCCATTTCCGGTCAGGGGGCCAAAATTGTGTGTATTGATGAAGAATGGACGGCAATAGCCAAGGAAAGCAGAGATAACCCGAAAAATAAAATAACCGGATCAAATCTCGCCTATACCATCTACACATCAGGCTCAACCGGAAAACCCAAAGGTGTGCAGATTCCGCATGGAGCTGTTGTGAATTTCCTTAAAGCCATGAGTAAGGAACCGGGTATGATTGAGAATGACAGACTCCTGTCGGTAACAACAATTTGTTTTGACATTGCCGCATTGGAATTATTTCTTCCCATTACCGTTGGTGCCTGCGTTGTAATTGCAGAGCGCGAAACTGTTCTGGATGGGGCCGCTCTTATTAACGCCGTTAAAAAGTATGATATCACAGTCATGCAGGCTACTCCTGCAACATGGAGACTGATGCTGGGAGCAGGCTGGCAGGGAAGTAAAAAACTCAAAATCCTTTGCGGCGGTGAGCCCCTGTCTGTGGAACTGGCAGAACAGCTGTTAAAGCGGAGTTCCTCCCTGTGGAATATGTATGGGCCTACCGAAACCACCATATGGTCGTCTGTATGCAGAATAGAAGCCGGGCAGGAGCGTATAACAATAGGTAAACCCATTGATAATACCCAGATGTATATACTTGATCCGGAGTTGAAGCCCGTTGTCATAGGAGCCGCCGGGGAACTTTTCATCGGCGGTGACGGGCTGGCAAGGGCATATTTGAACAGGCAAGGGCTGACGCAGGAAAAATTCCTTCCCAACTCCTTTCTTAAGGAGACATCTGCAAGAATCTATAGAACAGGTGATGTAGCACGCTTTTTACCCGATGGTCAAATTGAAGTGCTTGGCAGGACCGATCATCAGATAAAAATCAGAGGCTTCAGAATAGAACCGGGTGAAATTGAAGCAGTTTTAAGCAAATATGCAGGCATTAATCAGGTGGTTGTTGCAGTAAAAGAGTTTTCTTCAAACGATAAAAGACTGGTTGCATATTACACTGTCCCAAATACCGGTGCGCTTGCCATAGCAGATGGAGAGCTCAGAAATCATTTGAAAGCAGAGCTTCCTGAGTATATGCTTCCGGCAGCTTTTGTCAAAATGGAGGTTTTGCCTCTGACACCCAACGGAAAAATAAACCGCCTGCTGCTTCCCATGCCTCAGACTGCAAAAGCTGAAAAGGCCGGAGCTGATTCAGTTCCACAGAATGAAACGGAAAAAACAATTTGCGGGATATGGCAGGAAGTTCTTAAGGTTGAGAGGGTGGGAGTCAATGATAATTTCTTTGACCTGGGGGGACATTCCCTGCTAATGACCCAGGTTCATACCAGGCTTAAGGAGATATTCAATGCTGAAATTACAATGCTGGATATGTTTAAATATCCCACAGTAAGTGCAATTGCCAGGTTTATAAACAGTGGTAATGAGGCAGAAGCGGATCTGGAAAGCGGAGTACAGCGCGCCAGAACCAGAAGGCAGTCATTAAACCGGGACAGTAATACAGATATTGCTATCATAGGTATTGCGCTTAGATTTCCCGGAGCCGATTCCCCTGAGAAATACTGGGAGAACCTGAGAGATGGGATAGAATCGGTATCCTTCTTCTCGGAGGAAGATGTTCTTGCAGCGGGAGGCAGTGAAGAACTTTTAAGTATGCCCAATTTCGTAAAGGCCGAAGCTGATGTTGCCAATGTTGAATTGTTTGATGCAGGCTTTTTCGGTTACAGTCCCAAGGAAGCTGAAAGCATGGATCCGCAGCTGAGGTTTATGCTGGAATGTTCCTGGGAAGCGCTGGAGCGGGCCGGGTATGACCCTGAGAGCTGCAAGGAGCGTATCGGTGTATTCTGTGGTGCTGCCATGAGTACGTATATGATAAACAACATGACTGATGAGCACAGTGCTCATGGGGTGATGATCAACTATAAGGAGAGAATGGCGCTCCTGGCAGCAAATTCAAGTGATTTCGTAGCACAGAGGGTATCTTATCACCTGAAGCTGAACGGCCCCAGTATGAATATCCAGACAGCCTGCTCAACTTCAATGGTTGCAATTCACACTGCCTGCCAAAGCCTCATACACGGCGAGTGTGATATGGCACTGGCCGGCGCGGTGCAGATAAGAGTACCTCAAAGAATAGGGTACCTGTATGAAGAAGGAGGACTTCCTTCGCCGGATGGGCATTGCAGACCTTTTGATGCAAAGGCCGGCGGGACAGTCCATGCCAACGGAATAGGAGTAGTTGTTGTCAAGCGCCTGGAGGATGCGGTGCGGGATGGGGATAACATATATGCAGTCATTAAAGCCTCAGCCATAAATAACGATGGAGCAATGAAGGCAGGTTTTACGGCTCCAAGTGTTGAGGGGCAGGCAAAGGTGGTGGCTGAGGCGCAGGAGATGGCCGGAATCAGTCCCGATGCCATAAGCTTCGTTGAAGCCTTTGCAACCGGAACTCCGCTTGGCGATTCCATTGAAGTGGAGGCTCTCACCCAGGCTTTCAGATTAAAGACCCAGGAAAAACAATTCTGTGCCATTGGCTCTTCAAAATCAAACCTGGGACACCTGGATCATGTATCCGGTATGGCAGGTATTGTTAAAGCAGCTTTAGCTCTTCAGAATAAAGCTATTCCTCCTACCATATATTTTGAAGCCCCAAACCCAAGGATTGATTTTGACAATAGTCCGTTTTATGTGAATAACAGGCTGATTGCCTGGGAGACAGATAAGCTTCCCCGTCTGGCAGGGGTTAACAACTTCGCAATCGGAGGCACGAATGTGCATGCTATTCTGGAGGAAGCACCACTGCAGACCCCTTCAGGAGCATCGAGACCTTATCAGCTTTTTACCCTGTCGGCAAAAACCTTTAGTGCACTTGAAAAATATAAAACCAATTTGATTGGCTATTTGCAGGAAAACCGGCAGATAAATATGGCGGATGTGGTCTATACGCTAAAAAAGGGCAGAAAGGCATTTAATCACAGATTTATGGCTGTTTACGGCCATAACGAAAATGTGATTGACATGCTTTCAGCCATAGATTTTAATACTGAGTCCTATGCAAATATAAATTCAAATAATAGAGAAATTGTATTTATGTTCACGGGAGAAAGCACCAAATACGTCAATTCGGGAAGGGCGCTTTACAGCACTGAGAAAGTTTTTAAAGAGAGTATGGACCGTTGCAGTGAATATGTAAAGGCAAAGGCTGGACATGATTTGTTAGATGCTCTGTATCCTGAGAATAATACAAAAAATAATACTACTGCTAAAGATATGGATAAAACAATAGAGTGTTGTATTGCTTTTGCCGTGGAATACTCACTTGCGCAGTTGTGGATGTCATGGGGTGTAAAACCCAGGGCCATTATCGGAAGCGGAACAGGAGAAATAACTGCGGCGTGTATATCAGGTGTTGTTTCAGTGGAGGATGCTCTCAAGCTGCTGCTGGATGGTGGGAAGGCAGCCGGGTCAATAAACTTTAATCCTCCTGTCATACCTTTTATTTCAAATAAAAGTGGGAGCTGGATAAAAAGCTCTGAAGCCACACAACAGAGCTTTTGGAAGGATAAACCCCTGCCTGTTTCAAATAAGGGCCTGGAGGAAATATTCAAAGCTTCCGACAGAATTTTTCTCGTTTTAGGAGCGGAAGATAAAAAGATTTTCTGGACAGAGAAACTCTCGAATGACACCAGGAACAGGTCAATCATCTGTTCACTTCCCGATAGCAGCTGTCCGGTATCCGAAGCAGAATATATCACAGCTTCACTGGGAAAGTGCTGGTTGGCGGGCATAAATATCGACTGGTACCGATATTACCAATACGAGACCAGAAGGAACCTTGTGCTGCCTACTTATCCATTTGAGCGTCAGAAATACTGGCTGAAAAAGCACACATCCACGCAAAAGAAATATTCAGCTTCAGATAAATCCATGAGAAATGACCATGCAGAACCCAAACTGGGAATTGAGCAGGAAATAGCTGCAATTTGGAGACATTTGCTGGAAGTGGATGAGATAGCCGCTACAGATAACTTCTTTGATATGGGAGGAGATGAATTTACAGCAGTTAAACTGGTTAACCGGATAAGGAACCAATTTGAAGTTGAAATTGAACTGAAGCAGGTTTTTGAAAAGGCCAGCATCAGAGAATTGGCAGAATTAATTGTTGAAAAGCAAATTGATGCACTTGATCCCGAACAGCTTGCCTTATTGCTTGAGGGCGACAAGTAACGTAATGGTAACATATGCCCCGTTTATTAATTGCAGGAGGATGTAAATATGGAGAAGAAAAAGCCGTTTCCCAATCTGTTTGCACCTGGAAGAATAGGAAAGCTGGAAATTAAGAACAGGGTTGTGATGGCACCTATGTCAATGGGTTTCGCTCAACAGGATCACTGTTTTTCAAAAAAAGATATAAATTATTATGAAGCGCGTGCTAAAGGCGGAGTTGGGTTGATTATAACAGAGAGTGTGCTTGCCGAGACAGAGATTTCGATTATTCCGCCTGAAGCACCCGTTGTTGCATGTGATTCGGATAGTGTGATGCCCGGCTTAAAAGCATTGGCTGAGGCAGTTCACAGTTACGGAACTAAAATTGCCATGCAGCTTTCACCTGGCCAGGGTAGGCAATCTTATATAGCAAATAAGATGGCAATTCCTGCCGCACCTTCACCGGTACCTGCCTTTACCGACCATGATATTACTTGCCGGGAACTGACGCGGGAGGAAATAGGAAAAATTGTGAAGGCCTGCGGAGACGGAGCTGAAAGAGCTGCAAAAGCAGGTTTTGATATGATAGAAATTCATGCTCATACGGGTTATTTGGCGGATCAGTTCATGACACCGCTGTGGAATAAGAGAACTGACGAATATGGGGGAACCTTTGAAAAAAGGCTTAAATTTATAAAAGAAATAATCAAAGAAATACGTAAAAGAGTGGGAAGTGATATTCCAATCGGTGTTCGTCTGTCAGGTGAACACAAAATTGAAGGCGGACGTACCATAGAGGAGTCGGCGGAAATTGCTAAAAAGCTTGAGGCATTTGGAGCTGATGTGCTTCATATAGATGCAGGCTGCTATGATGCCAACATATGGATGACACCGCCTGAATATATGGGGGAAGCCTGTTATGCAGAGCTGGCCGGAAAGATAAAGAGTGTGGTTGATATTCCGGTGATAACAGTCGGTAATATTAAAAGCCCTGAAACCGCTGAAAAGATTCTTTCGGACAAAATGGCCGACTTTATAGGGCTTGGAAGAAGCCTTCTGGCTGATCCAGACTGGTCAAACAAAGCAAAGGAAGGAAATACTCAGGACATTCGAAGCTGTTTGATTTGTAATGAGCATTGTGTGGGTAAAATAGTTTCAGCCTGCTCGGTTAATCCTATTCTGGGAGAAGAGACGGATTATAAATTGCCTGAAAAGCTCAAAACTAAAAATGTACTGGTCATAGGCGGAGGGCCCGCAGGTATGGAAGCGGCCAGAATAGCATCAATAAGAGGACATAACGTAACTCTTTGTGAAAAGGAAAAGGAACTTGGGGGGCAGCTGGTTGCAGCTGCTGCAATTCCGGTCAAAAAGGCAATTGCTGATTTTACGGCATATCTGGTAAATCAGGTTAAAACATCAGGAGTCAATGTTTTGCTGGGATGTGAAGTCAAGCTGCCTTTCATTGAGCAGATGAAGCCGGATGTGGTTATTGCAGCTGCAGGTGCAGTTCCTGTGATCCCATTAATACCGGGTATTGAAAATGAAAAAAACATATCTATTCTTGATTTTCTCTCGGGTAAAAAAGACACGGGCTATTCAGTGGCCATTGCCGGAGGGGGGATTAAAGGGTGTGAGGCAGCCATATATCTGGCGCACAAGGGTAAATCAGTAACAATCGTAGAAAGACTGTCTGCCGTTGCAGCAGATGTCAATCCCATAAGCAGGAAAACAATACTAAAACTGCTGCAGGATGCCGGAATAAATATACTTACAGGTAATACAATCAAAGCATTTACAACGGAAGGCATGCTGGTTGAGGACATGAGCAGGCAGAAAAAAGAGATTAAAGCCGATACTGTCATTATTGCACTGGGAGTAAAACCTAAGAATGACCTGATCAAAAAATTAGGTGACAGGGTTCAGGAGATTTATTCAATAGGGGACTGTAATAATCCCCGTAAAATCGGTGATGCAATCCATGAAGGATTCAGGGTAGGGTCTATAATTTAACTAATGTCCTAGTAGTTTAGGCTGATTATACAGGTGCGCGAGTACAGCTTCATGAAATAAGATGCACAGTTAAAAACAATTTTCGTAATTGTTTTGGGGGCATCCTTATTTCATGAAGTTAGTACGGAAGTACCTGTATAAATAGAAACAATTTTTACTGACAAAATTGATTTTAACTAATTAGCATAACGAGATAATTTAAATCCGTTGAAGACAGGGGGAATTTGTGATGGAAGACCTTTCGAAAAAAGCTGCAGCTTTATCTCCGGAACAATTGGAACTTTTAAAGAGAAAAATCAGTGAAAAGGCTGTCAAAAACAAGCCTGAAACACATAAAAGAATAATGCCCTACAAAAGCAGGGACGGCTGTTATCCCCTGTCGGGTATCCAACAAGGACTTTGGGATGACGGGTTGCGTTCCCTGGACAGTATAACCTGCATGGTGATGCTGAAGGGACGGCTTGACTCTGATATCCTGGAAAAAAGTATTATTGCTGTTTCGAAACGCCATAGGATACTGAACTATGTGTTTTGCTCCAATGATAATATAAATGTTCAGGCTGAAAGTCAAAGTTCCGGATTATATATTGAATCAGCTGATATTGAGGGAAAGTACCTGGAGAAAAAGATTTTTGCTGCAGAAAGATTCATTGCCGATGATTTGAAAAATACATCCTGGAATCTTGAAGAGGGTCCGCTTGTCAAGTTCAGACTACTTGCTGTTTTTGAAGGAGAATATTTTCTGTTGATAAAAGCCCATCCATTGATTTTCGATGTTCCCTCAATAAATATATTTCTAAATGATATGATTTGTTTTTATGAGCGTTACAGTACAGGAAAGGGAACCGAATTAGAGGACTTACCGGTACAATACGGAGATTTTGCCTGCCGTCAAAGAGAGCTGTGGTCTGAAGGCATGTACTCCAGGTCACATGACTATTGGCGAAAAAAGCTCAAAAGAGTGGCGCTATGCAAGCCACATTCATCCGAGGGTACCAATACGGCGGCAAATGGGAATACTTTGGGGATGGTTTCATTACAGATGCCGCCTGATATGCTCAAAGAATTGAAATTGATGTGCAGACGTGAGGACGTAACGTTGTATACACTATTGCTGACTGCATTCTACTGCCTGCTTTATAAATCCGACCGGCAAAAAGAGATTTGTATCGGCACTCTTGCCGAAAGCAGGAACAGTGTGGAACTTGAGAAGCTGGTAGGTCCTTTTGAAAATGAAATTGCATTTTTAATGGATTTTACTGATAACATGAATTTCAGAGAACTTTTAAACAACGTAAGGGCTGAGGTACTTGAAACCTGTACTTATCAGGATTTCCCCCTGGTGTGGGCTGAAACCGAACCGGGAGGAGACAGGATATCCCGGAATTGTCCTGCTTGCAGGAATATGTTCTTTTTTAGTACCGAGACAGCTTTTTCAAGGAGTTCCGGTGATCTGACAGCCCGGGTTATTTACGGCAATTATTGGCTCAACGGCAAAGCTTTGGTTTTATCCTTAAAGGAAATAGATCAGGCACTTGGAGGTACTATAAAGTACAATGCCGATTGGTTTAATGAAGAAATTGTCCGGAGTATGAAGGAGAATTATTTATATATTCTCCGGGAGGTAATAAAAAACCCTGGAATTGCCTTAAGTGATCTGAAGATAAATAATAATCAGCAGGAAAGTTATTCTGAAATTGAGGAAAATCTCATTACTATCTGGAAAGAGGTATTGAACTGTGACAGGCTTGGGGTAAGCGACAACTTTTTTGAAATTGGAGGAAATTCTCTGAGACTGGTAAGAATGCATGAGGCAATAGAGAAAATTTATCCGGGAAAGCTGACTATTGCCAAACTTTTCTCATACCCCACCATATCAGGTTTGGCCGCTTATATTGAAGGAGAGGTTACAGACACCGGTACAGAAGATATTAGCGTAACTGTGCCTCTGTTGCCCCTGCCGCTTGATTTCTTTATAAACGGGGATGAGGAAAACGAGGAAATTGCCCTTAAGGCCGGTATTTGTGATGAGGTATGGAACAATCTTCAGGAAGTTGCTTCCGATATTGGAATAGAAGAAATTGATGCACTGCTGGCAATTTACATATATCTGTTATCTGAGACCATCGGACAGCAGCAGGTAACGGTTCAAACGATGATTAACGGCAATGAATTTGTATATCCGCTCAGTATTAATATGGAGAGTATTTCAGATTTTGGTGAACTTTTTAAGACAGTTTCGGTAAAACGGGTAAATGCGTCCGGGTCAGATACATATCCCATAAAGCTGGCAGGCTCCATGCAGCTTAATAAAACCGACAATTCCATTATGGCCATGTTCACAAACCAGGCTGTTGAGAAAGAAGAGTTTCTGGAGAATTACGACATCATAATGAAGATTGATGACAAAAGTGAGGTTATTTCCATAATCTGTGATTACAATTCAAAAAGGCTTAGAAAAGAAAAGGTGGAGGAACTGCTTTCAAATTATATTAATCTAATCAAAATACTTATTGAAAGGATGATTTAAATGAAGAAAACTGCATTTTTATTTCCCGGACAGGGAGCTCAATATGTCGGGATGGGAAAAAAACTTTGTGATATTTATACTTCTGCAGCCAGAACCTTTGAGGAAGCCGATGACGCACTGGAATTCAAATTGAGCAAACTTTGCTTTGATGGCTCAATTGAAGAATTGACAAAAACGGAAAATACACAGCCTTCCCTGTTAACTGCAAGTGTAGCTGCTTTCAGAGTTTTTATGGAGGAATATGAAATAGAGCCCTCCTGTATGGCAGGACATAGTCTTGGGGAGATTTCAGCGCTGGTCTGTGCAGGAAGCATGGATTTTTCCGATGCCGTAAAAATTGTGCGTGAAAGGGGAAGGTTCATGCAGGAGGCCGTTCCGCAGGGAATTGGTGCAATGGCAGCTGTCAGCGGGATTGACAGGAAACTGATTGAAAAGGAATGCAGTACATATGCCGGCAGCAACGAAGTCATCGTAGTTTCAAATTATAATTCACCTGACCAGATAGTTATATCCGGGCATACTTCGGCAGTAAATGCTGCCGGTGAAAGATTAAGGAAGCTGGGAGCGAATATCATACCGTTAAAAGTGAGTGCACCCTTTCACAGCCCGCTTATGCAGCCTGCTGCAGACAGGCTGAGGGCAGAACTTCATAAATATACCTATAAGGAGCTTAAATACCCGGTTTTGTCAAATGTCACGGCACAGCCTTATACCGGACACACCTCTATTATTGAAAATTTAGCGGCACAAATTGTGAGTCCGGTGAGATGGACCGAATCAATGATATTCCTGAAGCAAAATGGTATAAGCATAGCTGTGGAGCTTGGTCCCAAAAATGTATTAAAAAATCTTATGAAGAAAAATGCCCCTGATATGAAAACCTACTCTTTTGATATGGAAGAAGATGCGGCACTTTTGAAGGACGAGCTTTCAGAAAATGCCGGAAGTGCTGGCATTTATAATCCCAACTTGCCGACAGTGGTCACCAGATGTCTTGCGACAGCTGTGTGCACCCGAAATAATAACTGGGATAATGATGAATATCAAAAAGGTGTTATTGAGCCGTATAAGAGAATTCAAAGACTGCAGGAAGAGCTGGAGAAACAAAAGAAGCAGCCTTCAAAGGAGCAAATGGAAGACGCTTTGGAAATGCTCAGATCTGTATTCAGGACAAAGAAAACACCTTCCGAGGAGCAAGCTGAGAGATTTACTCAAATTTTCGAAGAGACCGGGACCTTTGAGCTATTCCAGGATTTTGAACTTGAGGCCTGAATTCAAGAAACAGTTGCGCTGTACAAGGGAGGTTGTTAGATGGCAAATAAAAGTCTGGATTTAAAAGCTGTCAGGTTATCTGACATAAAAGAGAACAAGGAAGAAAAAATAAACAGTATTTCCAAAAGGGACATTGCCATTATTGGTATTACAGGGAGATTCCCCTCTGCTGCAACGGTTGATGATTTCTGGGAAAACTTGAGACAGGGACGGGATTGTGTCAAAGAGTTTCCTGAATACCGCAGGGCGGATGCAGACCGGATTTTAACAGGCAGAGGGCTTGGTCCTGAAGAAATTCAATATTATGAGGGTGCTTATTTTGATGAAGTGGACAAGTTCGACTATGGATTTTTCAGGCTTTCGCCCAAAGAGGCTGCTTTGATGGACCCAAACCAGAGAATATTTCTCGAGGAGACCTGGAAGGCTGTTGAAGCGGCGGGCTATGGAGGGGACAGGCTTACGGGTTCACGAACAGGCATATATGTAGGTTTTAGCTCGGATTTTGGAGAAAGCTATGCAAACCTTATCAGGGAATGCGAACCCACAGCTACCGATCTTGCGCTGCCCGGCAATATAAAGTCCATAATAGCAAGCAGGATATCCTACATTTTAGACCTGAAAGGTCCCAGTATCACTGTGGATACGGCATGCTCATCAGCGCTTGTAGCCGTACACCTGGCATGCCAGGGGATCAGGAATGGTGAATGTGAGCTTGCCATAGCAGGAGGAATAAAAGTTAACCTTTTGCCCGCCAAAGGGCTGGAAGAAGGCTTGGGAATAGAGGCCTCGGAAGGCAGGGCCAAGACTTTTGACGACACCTCGGACGGTACAGGCTTTGGCGAGGGCGCGGCAGTTGTTGTGCTTAAGCCGCTGAAGAAGGCATTGGAAGACAATGACCATATTCACGCAATTATCAAGGGAAGCGCAGTAAATCAGGATGGAGCTTCCGTCGGTATAACCGCACCCAATTCAGCGG
Organism: Ruminiclostridium cellobioparum subsp. termitidis CT1112; assembly: GCF_000350485.1. Classification (GTDB taxonomy): domain Bacteria; phylum Bacillota; class Clostridia; order Acetivibrionales; family DSM-1351; genus Ruminiclostridium; species Ruminiclostridium termitidis. The sequence goes on along the minus strand of NZ_AORV01000016.1, from coordinate 12,572 downwards.
CTCAGGAGGACGTTATTATCAGAGCCTGGAAGGATGCCGGCATCAATCCTGAAACAATCTCCTTTATCGAGGCTCACGGAACAGGTACAAAGCTTGGCGACCCTATTGAAATTGAGGGAATAAGCATGGCCTTTGAAAAATATACCAGAAGGAAGCAATTCTGTGCAATAGGGTCGGTTAAGTCAAATATGGGACATCCCGACCATGCCGCGGGGATACTGGGTCTGGCTAAAGCCGTAATGGCGATTGAACACAGAGAAATTCCTCCCACGCTGCATTTTAAAAAGCCAAACAGGAAAATCGATTTTACAGGCTCACCCGTATATGTGAATGACAGGCTTGTCAAGTGGAAGGAAGAAGCATATCCCATGCGCTGCGGCATAAGCTCCTTTGGTTTGAGCGGTACCAACTGCCATCTGATTTTAGAGGAATTTATTAAAGAAAACAGGACTTTGGAAGATAAGCAGAGCAAAGAAGAAAACAGGCAACAGGTAATAGCATTATCTGCAAAGAGTGAAACTGCGTTAATGGATTTGGTTAAAAATTACTGCAGCTTCTTAAACTCTGAAGCCGGGATACAAGCAGACATTGCAGATATCTGCCATACTGCAGATACCTGCAGGGGGCATTACAATTACAGATTTGCATTGATTATAGGCAGCAAGCCGGAATTACAGGAAGGGCTGAATGAGCTGATCAATAAAGGCCTTGATAGCAATCCTGCAAAGGATGTGTTTTTCGGAAGGCATAAAATTGTTACTTCAACCCAACAGAAAAGAACTGATTTTGACGTAACTTCAAAGGATATCAGGGAACTTACCCAGGCTGCGGCTTCATGCATAAAAGAGCTTCAGTCTGAAAGAAGTCAGGCAGGTTTGGCGCAGTTATGCAGTATTTACGTGCATGGAGGTCAGGTTTGCTGGGAGGAGCTATATAAAGGCGGTGCCAGAAAAAAAGTCCTTCTGCCTGTATATCCGTTTGAACGCAAGAGATGCTGGGTATCTGAACCAGGACCGAAGCAGTCTCATTTAGCAAAGCAAACTCCTTTGGCTGGTAAAAAGGAAATACTGCATCCACTGCTTGAAAGCCGCATTATTGAATCAATGGATGCAGACATTTATGAGACTGTATACAGTGTGGACAAGCATTGGGTACTGAAGGAACATCGTGTAGCCGGCAGTTGTGTTGTTCCGGGTACCACTTATCTGGAGCTGGCAAGGGAAATCGGCAATCAGTATTACCGGGGTGCGGCCATTGAACTTAAAAATGTTCTGTTTCTATCCCCCCTCATTGTAAATGGAGATGAACATAGAACAGTTCAGACTATAGTTAGAAATAAAGTGGATTTCATTGAATTTGAGGTTGTAAGCAGAGAAGCTGAATCAAAAAACTGGATAAAGCACGCCGAAGGAGTAATTTATAAAAACATCGAAAATACTCGGCCCTCTGAATATGCCCTGTCAGAAATTATTAAAACCCTGGGAGAAGTTAAAATAATCGATTACAGGAATATAGAGACCGATGGAGTTGATGGCGGGCCAAGATTTAAGAATATGAAGAAAATATATATTGGAACAAATGAAGCTCTTGCCTGCCTGGAATTACCTGAGGCATATGCGGATGATCTGAAGGATTATTTGTTACATCCTGCTTTGATGGACAGCGCTGTTAACATGGCAAACCACAGCATAGGAAACGGACTGTATTTGCCGCTTTCCTTCAAGAAAATCAAAATTTGGGGAGCTACTCCGGCGGTCATCTACAGTTATTTGAGAAAGCGCTCTGTTGACGTTGAAAACCCGGAAACTGCGGCATTCGATGTAACAATCCTGGATGAAGCCGGGAAGGTTCTTGTAGAAATAGAGGGCTTCACAATAAAAAAGGTTCACCGGGCCGAGCTCAAAAAGCTGGCAGGAGGCCGTAACAGCATTTATAAAATTGGCTGGACAAGGAAAGCCATAAGTGAGATAAAAAGTCATTCCGACGGCGGGGTAAACCTGATTTTCAAGGATTTACACCGATTCTCCGGGGAGTTTTCAGGAGAGCTTGTCAATCTAAATAAGAGAGTTATTCAAGTTGAGCTTGGAGACCACTTCAGAAAAATAAGCGATGAGGCATATATGGTGGGAAGCAGCCAGGAGGATTATGACAAGCTGATAAGGGCTGTTAAGAGCAGTACAATTTCCCGTATTTATCATTTTTCCTCTATGAATTATGATAAGGAAATTACAGAAATTAATGATCTGAAAGCCGGACTCAACAAAGGAGTCCTTAGTGTTTTCTATTTGACCCGTGCTATGCTCAACAATGGGAAAAATGAAAATACCGAAATTTATCTGATTTCAGATCTGGTTAACGAAGTCACACTTGGAGAAAAGCGTATAAACCCAAATGCTGCAGCCCTCTTTGGGCTTGGCAGAGTAATCTCGGAGGAATATCCAAAATTCAGAGTGAGATGTATTGATATTGATGAAAATACCTCTGCTCAGGATATTCTCTCTGAATCGGAAGCAAATGAGCATTTTTATCTGGCAGCGTATAGAGATGGAATCCGATTTGTTGAAGAGTTCAGGGAGGCTGAAACTGCTGAATTGACCGGGAATGAAGTGAAAATCAGGGAAAACGGCGTTTATCTGGTAACCGGCGGACTTGGCGGTATTGGGCTTGAAATTTGTAAATACCTGTCACAGAAAAACAAAGTGAAGCTGTGTCTGATCAATCGCTCAAAATTACCCGAGGTTGAAAAATGGGACAAAATACTGGGGAAAGCTGAGGACAAAAAACTCTGCAGAAGTATTGCCGGTATTAAGGCTATTGAGGCTTCCGGCTCCGAAGCTATTGTTTACAGTGCGGATATTTCCAATATTGAGAAAATTGATTATGTATTGAGGGATATCAGGCAGAGATTCCAAAAGATAGACGGTATAATCCACTGTGCCGGAATAGCCGGAGATGGTTTCCTTGTCGGAAAAGAGGCCCCGGTATTTGAAAGTGTTTTATCTCCTAAAATATATGGTACCTGGATACTGGATAATCTGACTATGGATGATCAGCTTGACTTCTTCGTACTGTTTTCATCGATTTCGTCAATATTCGGTGCCCAAGGCCAGGGGGATTATACTGCCGCCAACGCATATCTGGATTCCTATGCTGCTTGCAGAAATAAAACCGGAAGAAGGACATTGTCCATAAATTGGCCGCAATGGAAAGAAACAGGCATGGCTGTGGATTTTGGTGTTGCAGATAATGGTTTGTTCAGAGGGATTACAAATTATTCGGCTATCCACGTATTGGACGAACTTCTTGGCAGCCCGGTATCCAGAATTATTCCTGCCGAATTAAATTATGACATTATAGCCTCCTCCGCCAGGGTCTTGCCCATGGCTGTTTCTGAAGACATTGACAAAGCCATGGCAAGAATCAGGGAAAAGCAGCCGGCTGGCAGAGAGCCGAAAATATCAGAGAGTTCAAGGTGTGGCGTGGCTTTGTCCGGTACAGGCAGTGGAAATGGAACAGATATTGAGCGCAAGCTTGCCGAGGCCTGGGAAAATGTCCTTGGTGTTAGGGAAATTGACGTCAGTGATAATTTTTATGATCTGGGCGGGGATTCTGTCAGGGCGACAAGACTGTTGAAGGAATTGGAAAAGGATTTTGAAGGTGTTATAGATATATCGGATATTTTCACATATCCAACAATATCCGACATGTCAAATTATATTAAAAGTAAATCTGAACGAAAAAGTACATCCGTTCATGGGACTGTTCATGAGTATGAGAATGTTCATGAAACTGTTCATGAGACCGGCAGCGGAACCGATATAGATGCAATTTTAGGCAGGATGGCCAGAGGTGAAATCTCTGCAGTTGAGGCAGATAAATTATTGGGATTGGGGGAGAAAAAATAATGGAATCAGTAAAGAGTTACATTTTAAAAGAGTTTGAATCCAAAAAGCTCACTCAGGAAGAAACCAAGAAAATGTTGACCGAGCTTATGGAAAAAGCTGCTCCTGAAACAGTACATGAAGATATTGCGATAATAGGGATGGCATGTAAGTTCCCGGATGCAAACAATGTGGATGAATACTGGAGCAATCTTAAATCCGGTGTCAACAGTATCAAGGAACCCTCCAAGCAAAGAAGGGATCAAAGTGTTCAATATTATAAGAATAAAATATTTACAAAATATATGCTTGATATGGTAATTTCTGACGATACCGACCTGGATGACAAGTTCTCAAAGGGTGGTTATCTGAACGAGATTGATAAATTTGACGCCGGCTTCTTCAGAATTCCGCCAAGGGAAGCAAAGTTTATGGAGCCGCTGCAGAGGCTGTTTCTTGAGACAGCCTGGGAAGCAATAGAAGATGCGGGTTACGGCGGAGATAAAATTACCGGTACAAAAACCGGTGTATTTGCAGGCCGGGATCATACGGCCGGCTCGCTGTACCAGTATATCTCGGAACCCGATCAAATGCACCTGACTGGTTCATGGGCAGGTATTATGGCCTCAAGAATCCAGTATATATTCAATTTGCGCGGCCCCAGTCTTGTTGTGGATACTGCATGCTCTTCAGGACTGACAGCCACTCATATGGCATGCCGTTCGCTGCAGCAGGGTGATTGTGATATGGCAATCTCGGGCGGTATCCATCTGACTTACCTGCCCTCGATACAGGGACAAAAGAGTTCCATGGACATGGTGGAATCTGCCGACTCCAATGTCCGGACCTTTGATAAAAGTGCAAACGGTACTGTCTGGGGTGAGGGGGTAGGAATACTGTTTTTGAAGAAATTGAGCAAAGCTCTGGCTGATGGGGACAATATCCATGCTGTTATAAAGGGAAGTGCAATCAATAATGACGGTGCCTCCAACGGAATAACAGCACCAAATGCCGAAGCCCAGGAAGCAGTTATCATAAGTGCTTGGGAGGAAGCAAAAATCAATCCCGAAACCATATCTTATATTGAGGCTCACGGAACAGGAACAATTCTAGGAGATCCCATCGAAATAAAAGGGCTTACAAATGCGTTCAGAAGATATACCAATAAAAATCAGTTTTGCGGCATAGGTTCGGTAAAGACCAATTTTGGTCATCTTGTTGCTGCGTCAGGTATGGCGTCTATTATTAAAGTGATTCTTTCCTTAAAAAACAAAATGCTGCCTGCCACCATTAATTTTGAATTTCCCAATCCATATATTGATTTCTGCAGCTGTCCTGTGTATGTAAATAATCAACTGACAAAATGGGATACGGGTGATTTTCCAAGAAGAGCAGGAGTCAGCTCATTTGGTTTCAGTGGTACGAATTGTCATATTGTTCTGGAAGAAGCACCTGAAAGGCCAAAAAAGAAGGGTCTTACCATTTCGAAGGATAAACCCGTATATATTCTTGCTCTTTCGGCAAGAAGTGAAATTGTTTTAAAGGACATGGTCAATAAATATATTGAACTTATTATTAAGGGAGGAGTTACAGACTTAGCAGATATCTGCTACACCGCCAATACAGGGAGGGGCCATTTTACCTGCAGGCTTGCCCTTGTGCTTAAGGATTTTGAGGATTTTAAAGAAAAGCTGCTTCAAGTCAGCAGAACTGATTTTGCCAACTTGAACAGGCAAGGTATATATTATAACGAGCATAAAATAGTACCTGAAAGCAAAAAGGTAAAAGAAGCACGGGAAATTACCGAAAGCCATAAGTGGGAAATCTCTGCTGAAGCAAAACTCAAAATACAGGAGCTGCTGAAGCATAGGGGCGATAATACAAATCTATGTAATGATATATGTAAACTATATGTTGAGGGTGGAAATATTGACTGGGATATGTTATATAAAGGACGCCAGCTAAACAAAGTAAGTGTACCTGTTTACCCGCTAGAAAGGATACACTTTTGGGCAGAGCCAAAAGCCATGGGCAGGGAAAGTCAATTGTTAAAAGAAAAATCAATTGAACATCCCTTGTTTGACAATCTTCTGGCTGATTCCTTTGACAGACAGATTTTCGTTACATACTTTGACAATGCCAGGCATTGGGAATTGGACGAGCACCGGATAAACGGAAGAAGCATTTTGCCGGGAACTACCTACCTTGAAATGGCCAGAGAAGCCGGCAGAGCATATTATGGAAACAGTCCGGTGGAACTGCGGGATCTGGTTTTTGTCTCACCTATGCTGGTGAATGATGGTGAAGTTAAAGAAGTCCAGACAATTGTAATAAATGAAAAGGATTATCTGAGATTTGCTGTTGTAAGCAAGCAAATTTCAGAGGAGCCTGATCATCAGGTATGGGTTACACATTCAGAAGGAAAACTCTTTATGCTGGAGGATAATGTTAATAAAGCTTTTGATGTTTCCCAACTGAAAAATGAGTGCGGGAACGGAGAAAAAACCATCAGGTTAAGCACAACCGAGTCACCTATTAAATTTGGAACTACCTGGGATAATGTTGAAAGGATTTACATTGGTGACAATTCTTTATTGGTAAAACTTGAAATAGATCAGTCTGTTTCGGAGGCTGCTCTCAGATACAGTCTGCATCCTGCATTAATGGATAACGCAGCCAATATGATCATGCATGGTCTCGGGAATGATGCCATGTATCTTCCGCTGTCATATCATAGTATGAAGCTTTATGACAGAATGCCGGGGAAATTCTACAGCTACATCACAAAACTCAACAATTCCAACAACAGCACAGAAACCTTTTCTTTCGACATATGGCTTATGGACGAAAGGGGTAAGGTTTTTGCAGAAGTTAATAATTACACTATTAAAATGGTTCGTGATGCAGATAAGAGTTTTCAGGGTATCGATAAAAATGCAGCTTCATATTACGACATGGGCTGGATAATTGAAAGTCTGGATAAGCAGGCAAAAAAACCTGAATGGAAAACCGCTTTGGTATTCAGGGATGATGCCGGAGCAGCCGATGTGATCACAGCCGGCTTGAAAGGAAGTATATTAAGTGAAGTCATTGAAGTGACCTTCGGTTCGGGCTATCAGAAAACCGGTCAAAGCTCTTACATTATTTCAGGCACAGAGGAAGACTATCTTAAGCTTATGACCGAACTAAAGACCAGGGATATTGATAAGATCGTCCATCTATCCACTGTAAGCCGTTCCGATACAATGAACACTCCTGCTTTTGAAAGAAGTTGTGATGATGTGCAAAATAGAGGGATATACAGTCTGTTTTACCTGACAAAAGCACTTGCTGCCAACAAATATAACAATGAAATAAGTATTGATCTGTTATCAGAAAATGTTGAACAGGTTACGGAGGAGGATTCATTGATTAATCCCGATAACGCTGCTTTCTTCGGACTTGGAAAAGTTGCTGCCCAGGAGAACCTGAAGCTGAAATTGAAGTGCATTGATTTTGACCAGGCCACTGCTTTGGACTGTATAATAAATGAAGTCATATCAGAATGTAAAGCTCAAAGGGTAGCTTATAGAAAAGGTAACAGGTATATTCCCGAATTTTCAATAGCTGAATTAAATACATCTCAAGAGGAGCTGAATATAAAAAATGAAGGAGTATATGTCATAACAGGTGGAGCAGGTGGCTTAGGCCTTGAGATTGCGAGATATATTTCTGAAAAAGGCAATACAAATATAGCGTTGATCAACCGTTCAAAACTGCCTGATGCTGAACAGTGGGACGACATATTGGAAAGGAATGGCAACGAAAGGCTGTGCAACAAACTCAGAAGCATAAGAAATATACAGACATCCGGCTCAAAAGTAGTTTGCTGCAAAGCTGACATATCAAATGAGGAAGAAACAAAAGAAGCGCTTGATTCATTAAGAGAGAGGTTCGGGCACATTAACGGGATTATTCACGCTGCCGGTGTAGCCGGTGATGGATTTTTAGTGATAAAGGATTCTGATATATTCAGCCGCGTTATGGCACCCAAAATAAATGGAACGCAGATTCTTGACAGGTTAACCATTGACGATAAAATGGACTTTTTTGTATTGTTTTCTTCCATGGCATCAGTTACAGGGGGTATGGGACAAGGTGATTACACTGCTGCCAATACTTACCTGAATTCATTTGCACAGCGTAGAAACAAGGCAGGTAAACGGACTGTCTCAATCAACTGGCCCGGCTGGAAGGAGACAGGCATGACTGTTGATAATAATACGACCGATGATAATTTCCCGTTCAGAGCCTTAACGACCTCAAAAGCTTTAAACATTTTTGAGGATGCATTAAGAAGCGGCAGATGTGTAATATATACCGGAGAACTGAATATTCCGTATCTTTCCAGTGTGACCGACAGCTTACCCGTAAAGCTGTCAGGTAAAATAAAGACTTCAATAAATAAATATTTGCTTGATAAAAACAAAACAAAGCACCAGGCTGAAGTTAAAGATACAAATGCCCAGGCAGCAGCAAATAGTGCAGCCGGTAATAACAGCAGCAATAGCCTGGAAAACAAACTAGCTCTAATATGGGGTTCTGTTCTTGGAATAAAGGAAATTGATGTGTATGATAATTTCCACGATATGGGCGGAGATTCCATTCTTGCTACTCAATTACTAAAGGAGATTGATAAGGAGTTTCCCGAAGTGATCAGCATTTCTGACATTTTCACTTATCCTTCAGTAAGCCAGCTGGCCGGGTTTATAAGCGGTAAACTTGGACATGGAACTGATAATTCTGATAATCCCGATAATCTCAATAATGTGGTTAAAGAGGATGTAAGCTTTGAAATGTCTCGGAAAGTTACAACTAAAGTTGAATTATTGCCTGTTCAAAGATGCTTCTTTGCCAGAAACTTTAACAGTATGAATCACTGGAACGAATCTGTTCCGATTTATATGAAGGATGGAATCGATGAGAATATACTGAGAAAAGTCATTTTAAAAGTAATGCGGCAGCATGATGCACTCAGATTGGTTTTCAGGTATGAAGACGGAAGCTATGTCCAATATCTGAAAAGCTGTGATGAAATTCACGAAGACTTGTTTGTGTACCATATGTCAGCAACTGAAGCTTCCAGGGAGGAAATGCTTATGGAGCTTAACAAGCTGATTTCAAGCATGGACCTTGCTGAAGGCCCGCTTATAAGGTTTGTTCTGTTTAAAACCGACAATGGTGATTACATTTATTGTACCATGCACCATCTTATTATTGACGGATTCTCAATACACATCATTATGAAGGAAATAATAACGGGATATTTTCAGGCAATCAGCGGTAATGATATGGGTGCTTCAGAAAAAAGTGTTTCAATTGTGACCTGGGCAGATTTTATTAACCAATATGCCATGAGTAAGGAAATAACCCATGAAATCGAATATTGGGATAAAATTGACAGTACTCCTGTTGACATGCTTCCAAAGGATTTCATCAGTGAGGATCAGAGCCTGATCAACAATGCCTGTGAGCATCTCGTACTGCTTGATGAGACAGAAACAGACAGTTTCCTCAAGGAGTCCTGCAAGTTATACAAGGTAAATGCCGAAACCATACTGCTTACAGCACTGGGAATGGCATTGGACAGATGGGGCAGTATGGACAAGGTGCATTTGAGGCTGTGCGGAAACGGGCGTGATCTGCCATTCAGTACTTTTGATTTATCCGGAACAGTGGGGTGGTTAAGCATATCCTATCCATTTGTGCTTGACACAGCCCGTAATCTCCCAGTAGAAGACAAGGTGGAAAATGTCAGGAAGGAGCTTTCAGAAATTCCTAACAAGGGAGCTGGATATGATATATTAAGATTTATTACAAACCCCATAAAATTCCCTGATAAAAAATACTCGGTACAGCCTGAGATATTCTTTAATTACATGGGTGTATACGGAATGCCTGATGCAGAAGAAAATGACATGATTGCAGCCTTTAAAACAGTACCCGAGAAAAGTCCGTATTCCGACAGAGAATATGTATTTGTTATTGAAAGTTCTATTTGGGAAGGAAAGTTAAAGATTATGGTGGAGTATAATGCCAGGGAATACAAAAAGGAAACTATACTTGCCTTGTTGATGGAGTGCAAAAAGGCGTTGGCAGACATTGTTGAGGCTAAGGGAAAAGGCAGGCAACAGCTTGAGCAGGGAGGCCAATATGAAGCGATATAGTTTTGTTATTCCGGTGTATCAGTGCAAAAATCTTATTAAAAATACTCTGGAAACTCTTAACAGACTGGAAGGATTCCCGTTGGATGCCATTGAAGTTATTGTTGTCGACGACGGTTCAAAGGATGGAACCGGTGAAGTTATAAAAGACATGGAAAAGAAGTACGATTTTAAGTATATCTATCAGGAAAGAGTTGCTGAGTCTTCAAGGTCAAGAGCCAGAAATACCGGTATTAATGCTGCCAAGGGTGAAATTATAATTTTTTTGGATGGGGATATGCTTCTAAAGCATAACTATCTTGAAGAATTGGACAAGTACTTCGTAATCAATAACAATATAATAGTAGTCGGCAACCGGATAAATCTAACAGAAGATGTGTCTTTTGAGGAGATTTCTGCAAACAGTTACTATGGAAATCAGAAATTCAAACTGGACAGTATAAATAAGTTTGAGATAAGACATCTCAGTTACATGGAATCCTCATATAACGCCGAATGTCAACTTTATCCGTGGCTGAAGGTCTATACATGCAATCTGGCCGTACCGAAAAAATATTTGGATGAACTGGGAGGCTTTGATGAAAATTTCAAAGGGTGGGGAATTGAGGATATTGAATTGGGATATAGATTATATATGTCCGGAGCCAAAATCATTATCAGCAACAAGATTGAGACCTTTCATCAAAAGCATGATAAATCAGGGAACCTGAGAATCAGTAAAGATAAATTTCCTGAGATTGACAGAAATACCGAACACTTTATTAAAAAACATCCCAATGCCTTGCAGCTTCCCGAGAATGTAATCATTAAATTTTTCAGGGGACAAATTGTACCAAAATTCAGTGCTTTGACTGGAATCAGAAAAAAGGTAATTATTAATTATAACAGCACTGATAACCTGGAGGAGGTTAAAGCCAAAATACTGTTGCTTTCAAAGAAAAAGTCATTGAAAATAGTTGTTCAGGATCATGTCGAGAACACAGATCTCGATATTTGGATCCAGCTATTGGGAAAGCAAAAATCAACGCCTATGTATTTTCCTGCATCCAAGCAGCTGGAGGTTATGAATAGTTTGGGCGCAATCGGTATTTTGACCATGAGACTGGTTTTTGCAAGACTGAATTTTATGAGTATTGTATTGTCCCTCTATGAGAATATATTCAGAAGTCATAAAAAAAGAGTTCTGCCGGAAAACAGTAAAGCTTCCGTTATAAGAAAATCTTAAGAAGTTCATAAGATAGAATTCCAACATAACTCCTTCTTCTGTGCTTAAATAATATCAGCACAGAAGAAGGAGTTGTTTTATTATGGTACGAAAAGTAAAAAAGAAAAAGTCAGGAATACGCATATTTGTGGTACTTGCGTTGATGGTTGCCATTGCTGCTTTTGTTTACAAATCCGTCATTGCTCCAGGAACCTACCAAATATTTGAGAAGGAATATGACCATAAAACCTCGTCATATTCTTCTTTAAAGATAACACCAGATTCTTCTGAAGATAGAACAGCACCCATTCCTCCGCAAAAGATAGAACCCGATCCATCTGTTTCTATATCCTTCGACAAACTTAACAGTCCTAATGCGATTCTGATCCGTTTAAAAGATCATACCATCCTGATGCAGAAAAATAGTGAAGATAAAATCTATCCTGCTTCTTTAACTAAAATGATGACTGCCATTGTTGCGATAGAAAGTTTACATGACCTGAAGGAAGAAATCAAACTTACCAATTCTACATTTCAGGGGCTGTACGAAGCAGATGCATCAATGGCAGGTTTCCAACCAGGTGAGCAGGTCAGGGCAATAGATCTGTTATACGGAGCAATGCTTCCGAGCGGTGCGGAGTGCTGTATTGGAATTGTTGATCAGATTGCGGGATCAGAGCAGAATTTTGTAAAGTTAATGAATCAAAAGGCGGCAAATCTTGGCATGGAAAATACCCATTTTGAAAATTCGACCGGACTTCACAATGAAGACCACTACACAACAGTCAAAGATCTGGCTGTTCTTTTAAGCTATGCTTTGCAAAATGATACTTTCCGGGAGGTATTTACGTCGTCACGTCATTCTACACGGCCTACGAATAGACATCCTGATGGGACAACTTTTTACAGCACCATGTTTAAAGAACTTAGTGATCAAAACATTATCGGCGGAAAAATACTAGGAGGAAAAACTGGATATACTGATGAGGCTGGTCTGTGTCTCGCAAGTCTCGCTAAAGCGGGTAATAAAGAATATGTTTTGGTTACAGCCGGTGCAAAAGGAGATAACCACTCGGAACAGTTTAATATTACCGATGCAATAGCTGTGTACAGCAGCATAGGAAAATAATAGTTCTTTACGAAAGCACAGGCCTTGATATGAAATATCTGGAAAGCAAGGTGTTTAATCTGCGCCTTGCCGTGGAGCCTGAAGAATGGCATATTATTATACCAGAGTTATAAACTGAACGTCAAAGAATAAGCAGGGATAAAATGTAAAATGGA
>NZ_AORV01000015.1 GCF_000350485.1 Ruminiclostridium cellobioparum subsp. termitidis CT1112 | reverse complement strand
TTAAGCGGTGATACGATCCAGAACGTAAGCTTTCAAAACCCTGGCTCCTCCAAATTCAACATCCTAATAATCACAAAACCCATAGACTCAGGCTATACCTTTAACAGCTATAAAATCTGGAACATTCTCATAGAAGACTACCGCTACGAGCAATACTTCGGTCTTAACGGTATGAATCCTGCTACGGGAAACTTTTCTCGCACCTATACCGACCTGACCATGGACTCGCCGGGGTATGACATTGATTTCAGCAGAACCTACAACTCCAGGAGTGATAAAACTTCAGTATTCGGCAGAGGGTGGGCATTCAGCTACGAGGGCAGCGTCCAGGATTCACTCTACAGCGCTGATACAAAAGAAGTCAGACTGCCGGACGGAAGTGTTCAGACCTTTAAAATGAACAGTGACGGAACCTTTGCCGCAAATGACTCCCACAACACACTGGTACAAAACCCTGATGGAACCTATACTCTTACATCAAAGCAGCAGGATATATTCTATTTTAACTCAAACGGACATCTTGTAAAAATGCAGGACAAGAACGGCAACAGCGTTACCGTAAGCGTTGATTCCAAAGGCAGGGTGCAGGGAGTAACCGATCAGGCTGGAAGGTATTTTACCGTAACATATGAAAATGGATTAATAAAAAGCATAAAGGATGATACGGGTAACAGAACGATAACCTATGAATACCTTGACGACAGGCTGGTAAAGGTAACCGATGCAATGGGCAATGCAACAAGCTACACCTACGACTCCGAAGGCTTCATGACCGAGGTAAGCGACAGCTTCAATAAATCAATCGAGACTGTAACCTACATTCATGACGGAGAAAACAAGGACAAGGTTGAAAAGAGAACAGATGCAAACGGAAACGAATTTACATACTCATATGACAATATAAACTGTGTCACAACCATTACAGACAGCAATGGAAGGGTGACAACACAAAAATATGATAGTTCCTACAGCATAATTAATTCAACCGATGCTGAGGGCAAATCCACAGTATATGAATATACCAGGGATGAAAACGGAATAAACAAATATTCCGAGGAAAAATCCGTTACTGACCGCAACGGAAATAAAACTCAGTATGACAGAGATGCCAGCGGCAATGTGACAAAAATTACAAATCCAGATTCCAGTACCAGGGTAATGACTTATGACGAAAAAAATAATGTTACAAGTCACAAAGACGAAAACGGGAAAATGACCTTCTATGTATACGATTCTGGTAAAAGGAATCTGACAAAAAAAGTACAGCCGCTGAACGGAACCGACCAATATACCGATGGAAGCTCCGATCCAGAGAAGTTTGCCATTACTGCCTATGAATATTACACAGATTCCGAAGGTGCGGCATTGGGCTATAAAGCCAAGGGCCTGCTAAAATCCGTAACGGATCCTGAGGGGAATAAAACCATATACACATATGATACCTATGGAAATATCATTACAGAAACAGATGCCGAAAACAACACGCGCACTAACGAGTACGATGGATCAAGCCGGCTTGTAAAATCCACCACACCAAATGGAAATAATAACGGGTATGTATATGACAAAAACGGAAACCTTGAAATGCAGGTGATGGATGGAGGAGAAACCACCAGAATAACCTACGACTCGGAAGGCCGGAAAACAAAAGAAATATCTCCAAAATTGTACGATCCTTCGGAAGACGACATACAAAACCACCGGTATACCGGGGATGCAGGGTACAGGTATACATACTTCGACAACGGCAAGGTCAGAACAGTTACAGATCCGAACAATAATACAACATCATACACCTATGATATATATGGAAATGTTGTAACAGAAACAAAACCCAACGGCGCAAAATATACATATCAGTATGATTTGTTAAACAGACCCCTGAGAACATATTTCCAGGAAGATTCCACGGCAGGACAGGTATTGCTTGAAGAAAATACCTATCAAATTCTGGCAGGAGGGAAAACTCAGCAGACACACAAAAAATATTTGAATGACACCGAGGTGGCAGTCACTGTCAGCGTATTTGATTATGCCGGGAGACAAATATCGGAAACCAGGCCTGACGGCACAACAATTTCTACAACATATAATGCAAACGGCACAGTAAATTATACCACCGATGCAAAAGGGAATGTTACATATTATAAATATGACGGCTTAAATAGATTGACTGAAAAATGGACTCCTTTTGAAACAGTCAGCGGCAGTACCAGATTTACGTACAATAGTACGGTCTATGGCAAAGCCGGAGAAATAAGACAGGAAACAATTGGAAAAGATACGGTCCTCAAAGATGGCAAACCTGCCCAACAGATAACAAAAACCTATGAATACTATAAAAACGGCAAGGTAAGGAGCGTTACAGATAATGAAGGAAGAAAAACCGAATATCAATACGATGCAGACGGAAACGCAATTCAGGAAAAGGTATATACAGATACTGAAAACTATATTGTAACAGATTACCGGTACAATCACTTAGGTAAGGTCGCAGAAAAAACTGAACACTTAAAAGCAGGGGACCTTGAAGGCAATGATATCAACAGTACTGAAGATGTCAGTGTAACAACGGCTTACACTTATGATCAGAACGGCAACCTTGAGACAATGACAACTCCGGACAACATTACAACCACCTATACCTATGACAATATGAACAACCAGACCGGCGTAAGCCAGCCTGGTATGGATGAAAACGGCAACTCCGTGAACATATCCTCATCAACAAAATATGACTGGCAGGGCCAGCCGGTTGAAGAAATTGATGCAAACGGAAACATCACAAAATACACCTATGATCAGAGGGGTTTATTAACACAAATTACCGATGCTGCCAATAATACAACAGCCTTCTATTATGACAGGGCTGGAAGGAAAACAGCCGAAGTATCGCCAAATGCCTATGATTCATCAAAGACAATAGATCAGATGAACAGAGTGGAATATACCTATGACCTGATGGACAGGATTAAAGCCAAAACATATGCGGGAGAGGAAAAGAGACTGGATACTGACACGCACCAATGGACAACCCGGCAGGTAAGAATAGTACAGGAGGCATATAAGTACGATAACAATGGAAATCCTGTAAAAGCACTGGATGGACTGGGCTTTGAAGCAGCAACAGACAAAACCGGCCTGGACGCACAGATAAACACAGGCTACGGAACAGAATACACCTACAACCTGGCAAACAAACCTGTAACAGTACTGGATCCCGT
The DNA here is from genome assembly GCF_000350485.1 of Ruminiclostridium cellobioparum subsp. termitidis CT1112. Classification (GTDB taxonomy): domain Bacteria; phylum Bacillota; class Clostridia; order Acetivibrionales; family DSM-1351; genus Ruminiclostridium; species Ruminiclostridium termitidis. The sequence goes on along the minus strand of NZ_AORV01000015.1, from coordinate 150,287 downwards.
ATCAAAAGAGAGAGGCCTGAGTTATACAACCCAAAACACCTATGATGCACTTGGACGTAAAACCTCCGAAACAAATGCAAAAGGAGTCATAACAAACAATAATTATGACGATGCAGGAAACGTAACACAAATAACGGTAAATAAAACCTCAGCTGCGGCAGAAACAACACTAAAAGCCTGCACTTACGACAAATTGGGCAACCTGCTTACCGAAACAGATGCAAACGGAAATACGACAACATACCAGTACAATGCATTTGGTAAAGTAAGAAAAGCCGTATATCCTGGGGATGCAACAATACCTCAAAATGAAATAACCTGCCAATATGATGTGATGGGGAGACTGAAAATCCAGAAGGATACAAAAGGAGCAGTTGACACCTATACCTATAACAATCAGGGAGATATTCTGACACATATACAGCAGGCTCAGAACGGCTCAGATACAATAACCACCGGTTCAAGATACGATAAAAACGGAAACGTAAGGTATTCCAAAGATGCAAACGGAAATGAAACAGAATATATATACAACCACCAAAACAAGGTAATAGCAGCAAGGCAGACGGTATCGGGAGTAGAACGCGAAACCAGCTTCACATATGATGCCAACGGCAACAAGATTGCAGAAATCGACTGGAGGGGCAATACAACCACAAGCATATATGATGGCCTGAACAGGTTAATAGAGCAAAAAGATGCTTATAACCACAGCATACAGAAGCTGGAATACAACCATAACAATGTACAGGAAAAAGCTTATGATGCGTTGAACCAGACTACACAATACACCTATGACAAAAACAACAGACTGCTGGCGACAACAGATCCCGAAGGCCATACAACCAGCCAGACCTATGATGAATTGGGCAATATAGCAACGAAGAAAGACGGAAGAAACAACCAGACCTCCTATCAATATGACGAATACAACAGACTTAATAAAGTAACAAACGCCAAAAATGAAAGTACGGAGTATTCGTATGACCTGAACGGGAACCTGCTTTCACAAAAAGACGCAAAAGGCAACATAACCACCTATGAATACAATGCAGCCAACAAAGTATCAAAACGGATAGACCACGGCGGCCGTACAGGAACGCCAGGCAATTACAGCTATAATCCTGCAAAAACAGAAACCAGTACCTATAATGCAGATGGAACACCGGCTGCAAAAACAGACAGAAACGGAAAAACCATAAACTACACCTATGATATACATGGCAGACTGCTGACCCAGACCATAGGTTCTGAAACCATAACCTATACCTATGACGGCAACGGTAACCAGCTGACAATGACAGACAGCACGGGAACTACCGTCAGAACCTATGATGAGCTGAACAGGGTAACAGCAAAAACAGTGCCAAACATTGGAAAAAGCGTATATGAGTATGATATAATAACAGGCATGGAACCGGGTTGTTGGGCGGAAAACACAACAGATCCGAAAGGCAACGTAACCACAAAAGAATATGACAGGGCAGGCAGACTGAAAGCTGTCACAGCAGACGGAAAAACAACAACCTACAGCTATCTGGACAACGGGGCAAGAGAAAGTGTAGTATACAGCGGAGGAGCAAGAGAAGACTACACCTACTATGCAGATGGGCTGCTGCACACGCTGACAAACAAAAAAGCAGACGGAAGTATAATAGACACCTACAGCTATACCTACGATGCAGCTCACAACCAGATAACAAAAACCGATGCAAAAGGCACTACAAGTTATACCTATGATGTGCTGAACAGACTGGAAACAGTAAGCGAACCAAACGGTACAAAAACCACCTACACCTTCGACAAAGCCGGAAACAGGGAAACAGAAACCATCCAGTCGGAGAGCAGCACAGCACTCAATACATACAGCTATAACGAGCAGAACAGGCTTATGCAGGTAACCGCAAAACAGAACGGCACCCTGACAACCACAACGGCATACGCCTATGACAACAACGGAAATCAGCTCACAACCACCGTAAACGGCACGGTAACCGTCACAAACAGCTACGACAGCAGAAATCAGCTAATACGGGCAGTTACAGGCGGCAGCGCTGTAGAAAACCTCTATAACGGAGAAGGCTACAGAATAGAAAAAAGAGTAAACGGAGCAATAACCAGATATCTGTACGATTATGACAAGGTAGTCCTGGAAGTGGATCAGTCAAACACCCAGAAGGCCAGGAACGTATATGGCACGAACCTGCTCATGAGAACGGCCGACGGAACCACCTACTACTACATGTACAATGGACATGCAGACGTAACCGCCCTGTTAAGGCCGGACGGAACGATAGCAGCGACCTACTACTATGATGCCTTCGGAAACATAACCGACACAACAGGAAGTGCCAGCAACAGCATAACCTATGCAGGCTACCAGTACGACAAGGAGACAGGACTGTACTATCTGAACGCCAGAATGTATGATCCCAAAACAGCCAGATTCCTGCAAGAGGATATCTATCTGGGTGACCGCAACGACCCGTTGAGCTTGAATCTGTATACATATTGTCACAATGAGCCGTTGATGTATACTGATCCGACGGGGCACGTAACCATGAAGGTAGGTTCAAAAGGTGATGGAGTAGTTGCAATTCAGGAAATGTTGCAAAAGCTTGGTTATAATGTGGGTAAAGCAGACGGTGCTTTTGGTTCAAAGACAGAAACAGCAATAAAGCAATTTCAAAATGATTATAAAATAAAATCAGATGGCATAGTGGGCAATCAAACATTGACATATTTGAAATCAACATCAGCAACTGTGAATGCCCCGGATTATGCCAAAGAAGCTGCGATACAAAGTGCATCAAAAGCAAAAACGGGAGGTATTAGCGATAAAACGATATTAATGTCAAATACGACATTTAATAATACGTTAAATCAAATATCTAGTTTGCAGAAAGCTACAGGAGGGGTAGTCAAAACAGATGTTAAAGATGGTAAGGTAGTAATAACCGGCGTTACTCCAAAGTCTTCGCCAGCTGTATCAAATAACAGTAGCAGTGTTTCAAAAAATGGTAATCAGGGAACGGGGAATAGTGTTAGCCTCGACGACGCAATCAAAGAATCATTTAATAGTGCTTGGAATCAAAACCTCGCGAGTGATAAAACTCCATATGCAGCAAAGCAGCTTTTACCTTCTGGTTTGTATAATTTAACACAAGCTCCTGGAAGGAATCAAATGCTAAATACACTGGAGACTGAATTTGGAAAAGACTATAAAGATGCTGTAATACAAAGGGATTTTAACGAAAATATGCAAATTGCAAATGCGATGCTTTTTGTGGCCTCATTAGGTGCTGACTCCATGGCAGCAGTGCAGTATAATGCAGCTTTGGAAGCAAAAATTAGCGATGCAGCAGCTTCTATTGGAAAGAGTCCAGCAACGTTCAATACTGTAAATAGAGAGGTATCAATTATAATTCGAAATTCTACTTTACGAGATTCAGAAACAGGAAGGTTTATACAGAATCCTGCTATTGGAACTATTAGTAGATACAGCCCAATTAAAACAGTAACTAAGGATTTAACTCAAGAAACTATAAGCGCAAAGTATACTCAAGAGGTATTTGAGCAACTTAAGGCGAGTGCAGAGGCTGAAGACTTAAGGGATGCAATTGAAGTTTTATTAAAAACATTAAATAAATAATTATAAATAATTAGTGAGGGTTAAATATGAATTTTGATGAAAAAGATCTTATGGATGTAAAAGAAGCATATCGAAAAGTGTATATTAAAAGTAAAGAATTTGATTTATCTTCAGTTCAACAGAATGAAATATTAGAAAAACTGATAACAGAAATATTCATGGAAAAAATGAATAAACTCAGTGATGAAGGTACAATGTTTACAGATTCCGACAAAAGAGACATACTCACTAAAATAAGAGTTTTTATTAACAAGTGGCAAACGGAATTTGATGAAGCAGACTCAAAGCATTTTTTTAGTAACTTTTTTAAGAAATAGACGATATTCAATGGGAGTATCTATAAATCTAGGAAAGCTGACGAGCATAAGTGATTGCTAGACAGAATGGTGCTAAAACACTAAAAATTACCCACTTGTCACCTCCGTTGGTGCAGTTAATGCCAGGTGATGATCCACAGTGGACTAAGACATGGGCAGATAATGTTAATCAATTTAATGTGAAAAATGCATCTAAATTATGTTGCTACAAATGAGAAAGGCTAATAAATTAAAAGGATTTATTCGAAAGGAACGGTGTTATGCTATGTTGAAAGTGTTATATGGAAGACTAGCATACAAAAGAAAAATAGATATAATAGTTTTACCGCTTATTTTTATCTATATCATTTATACCTTCCCTTTTCTAGTGTTTACCTTACTTCTTGCGTTGAGGAGTTTGGGTGCATTTGGTAATGCATTTAAAGATAATTCTAGTAATATGGAGAAAATACTCCTGCATTTTTCAGCAATTGTTATTTCGTTTGGGTTATGGATATTTATTTCAATGATGATAGAAAATATATTACTAAAAAACAAATGACTAACAGAGGAAGCGGGTCTCATTTGGTTTGCTAGAAGTTTGGCTAATACTGTTTCAGCATTGGTGTAGCTAATGCTAGGTGATGATCTACGGTGGACTAGACATGGTTAAAAATATGAAGAATATGTTAAACATTTTATATGGAGATTTACATTTTCAGGGAAAAATAGATTTTATAATTGTTCCACTTAAAGTGCTTTATATAATATATTCTATACCCTTTTTGGTATTCGCATTTCTTTTAGTGGCAAGAAGTTTTGGGACATTTGGAAGTCCTAAAAATGAAAAGTTTGGTATTGTAAAGAAAGTGCTATTACATATTGCAGATATTTTCTGGTCATTTGTATTCTGGGGAATAATTATTAATGTACTACTTGGAAACTATAGTACTAAATGAAAATTTAAGAGTATGTCTATGACTTAACAGATAAATATCAAATCTTTTATGAGTACAGAAGTGAGGTATGTCTAAAAAACTTGCCTCACTGCCCCCTCACGGCCCGTCCTCATTGTTGACGGGCTAGACCCACAAAAGAGAAATATTCAAATAAAATTACTATAAATTTAACTTGCTAGGAGTGTCCCGTAATCTGTGTAAATGGAGTAATCTAACATAAAATTGTGCATAATATAATTATAATGCTTTTCCAAGGAATATTGTAATAGCCTTACTGAGTGATTGTGCTGTATCTTTCGCCAACTCGTTAATCTGAGAAACAGTAAAAGAACATGCTTTTTATCTTCCATAAACTGCTCAAAAATAAATCAGTATATATATCGAATTACATCAAAGAATTCCATCCTGCTCTAAACAGAAGAGATGGTGGTAGTTCTCCTTAATTCAGACATTTCAAATAAATCCACACGTTTATTGAGCTGGATGGTGATATCTTCCAACACACCATAAAAATCCATATTTAGAAGTTCTCCTTTACTGTTTGTTCCATATTGTACATTACAAAAATATACTTATTGATTTTAAAACTATTGACTTTATGGAGTGCAAAAAGTGAGGTGATGATTTTTGAGTCCACGAACAGGGCGGCCAAAAGCGGATAATCCCAAGAATATCAGCATCAAAGTACGTTTTGACGAGGAAATAAATAATGCTTTAACTGCTTATTGTGCAAAGCATAATATTTCTCGAACAGAGGCGATAAGGCAGGGATTAAAAATGCTTTTGTCCAAAGAAAAATGAAAGGAAGCGGCGCCCTCTCACAAAAGATACACGCCACTTCCCATACCGACAACCGCCCAAAGGCAATTGCAGCGTAAATATTATATCATGCGCTGAAGTTCCTATCAAGCTTGCCGGAAAACTGACTGAAAGGATGGCGCTTATGACAAACGAAGAAAGCAAAATGATTAAAACCTTCATCAATATGCGGGAAGAGATTGCAATAAGTCGTTTAAAAAACAATTCACAATATCTGGAATTATGTACATTGCAGGAGAAAACTGAAAATATGGTGGAGGAACTGTTTCAGCGTTTTGAGAGAGCTGAGTTTATAACCATTCACCGCCATTATGAAGGCGAAACCAGAAAACATGGTTTTGAAATTGATGAAGTTTATATTCAAGGTATGAGAGACAGCAGCAAAATTTTGACCTTTCTTGGAGCCCTCAGCATAGAGGTGAGCCTATGAAATCCATATTACAGGAACTGTTTAATGGCAGTATATACCCTGATGAATTGATCATTTCAAGAGACCCTGACTATTCACTATTAAGTAAAAAGATATCCGAAATGATGAACATGTGGAGAAATAAGCTTTCAAAGGATGAATTTGCGGAGTTTGAGGCTCTGATGGACTTACGTTCTGAAGTGGATTCTCTTCATGCTGAAGCGTCGTTTATGTATGGTTTTAAGCTTGCCACATGGATTATGATTGAAGTGATTACTGGGAAGGGGGAGCTTGTACGTAATAAGAATTAAAGCTTGTACTCACCAGGATTAGAACTGTGCCATTGATGTAGTTACAAAAGATGATGTACAGGCTATTTTGGGTTATGGTATAAGTTAACAATACCACCTATTACTGCTTATGATGAATATGACCGAAAAGGGCGGGTTGACAGCCCACCCTTTTTATCAATCTTTTGAGCTATAAATTAGATAACTTGGAAAAACTTTTTTATCCTGTGGCATTTTTGAACATGATTTGGTAAAATTAAATGAGGAATGGAGAGTGTAGCAAATGGAAGATAAAATGTTTGAATTAGTGACAAAAATGTATGATGAGTTTTCGGAATTCAGAAAAGATATGAATGAATTCAGAAAAGAAACAAAAAAAGAAATAAGAGGCCTGAAAAATGATGTAATCAGGTTTGAAAATAAGCTTGATGCAGTTTTTGATGGGTATAAGCAAACTTTTGAAAAGCTTACAGTTGTTGAAAAGAAGGTAGATGATCTTTCAGCAAAAGTTGAAAAGCAGGATGTAGAAATAACAGTTATTAAAGGCGGAAAGAAAACTAAATCAAAATGATGAAAACATCTAATACATATTAAAAATCAGGTTTATAGATGAGACCTGATTTTTTTTGTTTCAGTATTTGGTATATTTAAAACTGTTAACGAGAAACATAAAACCTGCAAGGGGGGATTTGTCCCCCGGTGTTCACATGTCCAAACTTATGCTGTCCGTATCCAATACCTTCTCCTCAGGTGCTTTGGAAGCTTTCTTCAGGAAGAGGGCCGGTATTAGTCCTAATAAAGTTAAAACCGATGCTGCCAAAAAAACATCCTCGAGACCTTTTACAAAAGCCACATCTTGAATCCGGGCAGCCTGTGAAGTAACAGTTTTTCCGGCTGACATAAGGCCGGTGCTGATTTGTGCGGCATAATGGGTTATGCGGCTTGTTAAGATGCTGGTCAAAGCTGCAATTCCAAGGGAGCCTGATACCCTTGATATGATATTTGATATGGCGGTTGCAGCACCGACCTCAGAATTTGTAACAGAGTCCAGGGACGCGGCCTGAGCGGATACGGCAGCAAAGGCCATACTTATACCTCTTAAAACCATCCAGTAAATGATTTTGGAATTGCTTGTTGTGACATCAATGCCGTGTAGCATGTAAGTGGTATAGGCAAGACTTATGATACCGAATATCGCAAGGGGTTTCGGGCCGGTTTTATCATACAGCTTGCCTATAACCGGCATTAACAGGCCGGAAACCAGAGCACCCGGAAGCATAATGAGGCCCGTATCAAGAGCACCTAAGCCTTTGATATTCTGTAAAAACAAGGGTACAAAGAATATACCGGAAAATAAGCCTACAGTGGTAATAAAGGTTGTTATATTTGCTGCTGTAAAATTTCTGTTTTTAAAAACTCTTATATCCAGCAAAGGATTTTTAAGCCTTAATTCCAAAAATAAAAACATTCCAAATGCAGCCACGCTAATAAGCAGTAAAAGGATTGTTGTACCTGAGGTCCAGCCCCAGTCACTCCCTTTGCTCAGAGCAAGCAGCAGGCTGAAAAGCATTATGACGGCAGTGACGGCACCTCCAAGGTCCAGCTTTTCCACCTTCAGTCTTTCAAATTTGGGAAGCAAAAAAACAGATAAAATTATACCGATAATCCCTATGGGAATATTTATTGTAAATATCCATTTCCAGTCCACATATTCAACCAGGTAGCCTCCGATGGTGGGACCCAGAGCCGGAGCAATCAGAAGGGCCACTCCGACAATACCCATTGCGGTTCCAAAGCTTCCAGCGGGAACAATTTTTTTAACCATTGTCATCATGGTGGGCATTAACAGACCTCCGCCCAAAGCTTGAATCACTCTCGAAATAATAAGGGAATTCACGCTCCAGCTTATAGCACACAAGAACGATCCGAAAGTGAACATTGACAATGCAAAAATGTATAATTTTTTATAACCGAATTTATCTCCGGCCCAGCTGCTAAAGGGTATTACAACACCCAGAGCAAGCATGTAAACTGTTACGACCCATTCGATCTGACTGGCCGTTGTATTAAAAACCTGCATCATTTTAGAAATAGCTACGTTAACAATACTGGAATCCAGGATCGACATGAAGCCGCCGATTAGAGCTGCCAGGATGGGCAGAACCCATTTTTGATCATTTTTAGTTTGAGTGATTTGAGTCATTTTGACAATCCTTTCTATAAAGCATATTACAAAAATGCAATAATCCGGTTCAATTATCGGTTTCTTTTATCAAGTGTTTCTGCAGGGTCTGCAAATCCTCCAGAAAATGTTTCAGGAATTCCGGGGGAAGTGTGTCCAACAAAGTGGTTAATTCACCGTCGGCTTTTTCAACAAGGGATACAATCATATCCTTTAATTTTGGTGTACCCTGTATAAGAATGCATCTCCTGTCTTTTTTATCATGGATTCTTGTTAAAAAATCCTTTGTTTCCAATCTGTCGAACAAGCTGGTCAAAGTACTGGCAGGGACACCCGTTTTCAACGAGAGATCTGTTATTTTACATGGGCCGTTTTTATTGATTTTCCAAAGTATGATCAATTCTGTTACAGATATGTCGCTGGATTTTACAAGAGGCGACAATGCTCTTAAAATCCGGGCATTTACCTGTGTAAGCAGTTCTATCAATTCAAACAAATGAAAACCTCCTTAAAATAATTTTGCTGTATGATTAAAATATTACCAATAAAAAATATCCGAATATGTATATTACCAAATCGTAATAAATATAACACTCTATCTCAGATGAGTCAAGAAATATCAGTAAAATGTCCGTAAAAAGCAGGACAAAAACGGGATGAAACCTGAATACATTTGTGTTAAAATGCAAAATGTAAAGAAATGTAAAAAAGCTCTTGGATTTTTATTCAAAGGGCTTTTTTATTGTCCGGGAATTATAAATTTTTTTGCACAGAAATTAGTATGAAATGCCTGCAGGTAAAGATGTACAAGAGAATGTAAAGAATTCCCGCACAATAAAAAATATTAAAATAACATCCTTTATTCGCCTTATAGCGGATGAAGAGTGAACAAATTTCATTACATTTTATGGCCGCAAATGTGGCTCATGGAGGTTAATATGCAGAATGTGTTTGACGCCATTTGTTCATTGATAAGCGAGGCTTTCCCGGGTGTTAAAATCTATTTTACCGGAATAGACAGCAGTATTCAGGTTTCAATCAACAATACCCTGCCGGAGGCAAAGATATACTGCACGGGAACCGAAGCAGGCTTTGATATCCCCAGCATTCTGGTGACTCTGACCGGGTATGAGTTTTCAGATGCAAATAGGGGTATGTCTGCTGAAAAATTATCCTTCAAAATAACCCAACATTTTTATTCAAGCTGTCTGGACAGAAATGAGGGGAAAAAGCAGATTGAACAATTTGTAAAACTGAAGAGATTATTCAGCAGCGGATTTACGGTAAGTGACGGAACCAAGGCAGAGTTAAACAGGCTGGAAGCCGGTATGAACCAGCAGGACATGTACCTGGTCGTACGTCTGGAACGCTTTTTGGAAAAAGATAATGTAGAAGGGGAATACGATATTATGAAATCGCTGGAATACAACCAGCGCAACATTTAAAAGGAGGATTATGTTATGGGTTTGCCAAAAATCAGTATTGCATTCAAAACAGCCGGTATAACAGCTGTTAAAAGGGGAGAAAGAGGCATAGTGGCGCTTGTTTTGAGAGATGATGCTCAAACCGGAGTTTTTACCATGTCGGAAATTGATGAGATTCCGGCAGGAATAAGTGATTACAACCGGGAGCAGATACAGTTGGCCATGATGGGGACAGCCAACCCGCCTAAAAGAGTCATTGCCTATTTCATTTCCATGAGTTCGGAAAACTATAATGAAGCGATGAATTATCTCGAAACAGTAAAATGGGACTATATTGCCATTCCTGAAATAACGTCCCAGGATACCTTGACGGTGGCAACCTGGATCAAGCAGCTGCGTAATAGCAGGAACAAAAAGGTGAAAGCCGTATTGCCGGATTGTGCTTCGGATAACGAAGGGATTGTAAATTTTGCTACAGACAGTATCAGGACTGCTGACAAAACTTATACCGCAGGCCAGTACTGCGGCAGAATTGCAGGAATACTTGCAGGTATGCCGCTTACCATCTCGGCCACATATCAGGTGCTGCCAGAGGTTACCGATGTACCGCACCTTAAGGATACCGAATTGAATGAAGCAATAGATGCCGGAAAACTTATTCTGTACCATGACGGTGAAAAGGTTAAGATAGCGCGTGCCGTCAATAGCTTTGTATCTGCGACCCAGGATAAGGGTGAGGATTTTAAAAAGATAAAGATCATGGATATTCTTGATCTGATCAATCAGGATATTACAAAAACCGCAGAAGACTATTATATCGGAAAGGTGGCCAACAGCTATGATAACAAGTGCCTTCTTATATCGGCCATACAGGCATATTTTGAGGCACTTGAACTGGATAATCTTCTGGATCCCGGTAAAAATCAGGTTTTTATAGATATTCCTGTCCAGAGCAATTTCCTGAAGGGTACAGGTGTTGATGTGAGCAGCATGAATGAGCAGCAGATAAAGGAAGCAAATACAAAGGACAAGGTATTCCTTGCTGCCAATATTAAACCATTGGATGCGGTGGAGGATATTACCCTCAATATAAACCTTTAGCGAAGGCATGCGGCTGAAAAGCGAAGCAAACATTAGTGCTTTTATTACTATTTGTGTCGCTGCATGGCAGCAGAATGGAGATCAAAATGAATGCAAAGAGAATTATTAACGGAACCTGGGGCGAAGTATGGCTGGATGATGATAAGGTCGGCGAATGCAAAGGTTTGCAGGCCAAGATAGAGATACAGAAGGAAGATGTAAAACTGTGCGGACAAATGGCCCAGGATACAAAAATCACCGGATGGAAGGGAAAGGGCACGCTGAAATTATATAAAACCAGTTCCCGTCTTGCTCTTAAAATAAAAGACGAAGTGCTCAAGAATGGAAAAGATATCAGATTTAAAATAATATCAAAGCTGGCTGATCCGGATGCATCAGGAGCTGAAAGGGTTGTTATCAAGAATGTGAGCTTTGACGATTTGATGCTGGCCGACTGGGAAGCTGCTAAAAACGGAGAAGTTGAGGCACCATTTACTTTTACCGATTTTGATTATCTTGATATAATTCAGCCGGAAAACTGATATTCCGGCTCTGGAAATAATGGAGGTGTAGATTTATGAACCTTACTGAAATGCTTCTGGCAAGTGATATAAGTGAATTCAGTATGCCTGAGAGGGAACTGGAAATCAAAAGACTGAGCAATTTGTACAGGCACCCGTTTGTTATTACCTTCCGTGCCATAAGGCCGGATGAAGAAGAGGAAATACAAAGGGACTGCATGACCATAACCAAGGACGGAGTGGATTTGGACTCTTCAAGGATGAAATATTCAACTGCGGCAAAATGTATTTTAAGTCCGGATATAAGGAATAAGGAGCTCCAGAAAAAATTCAATGCTGAAAACCATATGGAGCTGCTTAAGAAAATGTTCCTAATAGGAGAAGTTTCGGCTGTATATGATCAGATCCAGGAATTAAGCGGTTATGGAAAAGATAAGGTGGAAGAAATAAAAAACTTGTAGGCAGGGATAGGATTACCTATCTCTGCTATAGAAACTGGCAGAAAGGTATTCTTCCGGGTACTACATACAATCTGTCGGCAGGTGAAAAAACAGTCCTCGAGGCATTTATAAGGTATGAGGATGAGCAAAAAAGTGAAGCAGTCAGAGAAATATGCGAATCCGAGGCATTCTGCCCATATGTGCTGCTGAATCTGCTGTAGAATCGGTAAAGGCGGTGAGATTGTGGAAGAAGCAATAGGTTTAAGGAATATAGACATTGTAGTCAGTTATCTGGAGAAAAACAGGACTAAAGTACAGGAAACAATGAAAACCCTTGAAACAATGGGTAAAAAGGTATTCACTCCTGCGATAGAGATAGCTGATAAGACCAAGGGGAAAATCAAAAGTATAGAAAAAACCATGCTGGAATTTGATAAAAAAGTGCTGGGGCCCATAATCAAAATAACAGGCGGAGATAACAGCAAGCTTAAATTCCTCCAGGATGGACTGATGTCCCTGGACAAAAAAGTGTTCAAACCGGCCATAGAACTGGTGGACCAAACAAAAAATACAATCAGCAGTATAAAATCCGGCCTGGATTTTCTGAGCAAGTCTGGAACAAAGATTTTTGACATGATGACTAAATCGGCTGTGTTCTTCTCGGCAGCCCTTGATATGGCAAAAGCGGGAACCATTAAGGCGACACTGGCGCAATGGGGATTTAATGCGGCAATGCTTGCCAACCCCGTTACATGGATTGTTGTTGGGGTAATTGCTCTCATTGCCGCCATCATATTGCTGGTAAAAAACTGGGACAGGGTAAAGCAGACAATTTCGGGATTCATCACATGGTTTAAAGGTGTTTTTTCAGCGATAGGTACCTGGCTGTCAGACAACTGGAGGAAAGCCGTAACAGCGGTGCTTTTGGCAATGGGTCCTGTGGGCTGGGCTGTACTGGCGCTGGTGCGGGTTATCAGAACCAACTGGGATTCAATCAGGGAAGCTGTGGTTACGGTGTGGAATGCTGTTGCAGCATTTTTCACAAATCTCTGGGATGGTATAAAAAGCACCGCCCTTACTGTATGGAATGCCATAGGAGACTTTATCGGCAGCATTGGAGAAGCTGTAATGGGTGTTTGGAACGGCATAATGGAATGGTTTTCGCAAAAGTTTCAATGGGTCAGGAGTTTTTTAAATGAAATAGCAAACAATCCTGTTTTTAAGCTTATTTCCGGTTCTGTTGACGGCACGGTAAATGTTACAGGTAAAGTAATATCAGGGATTTCCGACTGGGCTCTGGGGGAGGATGTCAATCAGGCACGGAAAGTTCAGATGAAAACAGTGGAAAGGGAGAAAATCCACGGTAAAGCGTCCGGCAGGGAGATAAATAGCAGCACAGCTGTTAAAAGTAATACCATACGCGCAGCGGCTCAACGGCGCCCGTCTGAGTCTCCCATTCAGCAATACAGGAAACTCAGCCAGCCGAATAAAATTAACAAAGCCGCTGCAAACAGGAATGCTCCTGATACTGTAAATATCACTATACCCAAACTGGCTGACAGTATCATAGTCCGGGAAAAGGAAGATATCGACAGGCTGGCTGCAGCAATTGTCGGGAAATTAAAACAGCACTCTGTTAACATGGGGGTGGCCTAAATGGAAATATCGCTTATACACAGCGTCAGTGATGAAAAGCTGATCCTGCCGGTTTCTCCAGAGGAGTTTACCATACAGGAAGGCAGCAACAACCAGGTTGTCACTGTTGAAAATCTGGGTGAACTGAATATTTTCGGAAAGCCTAAACTTGTATGTATAACCTTGTCCAGCTTTTTTCCGGGACAGAACTACCCGTTCTGTACATCGGTTAATAAGGAGGACCCGCAGCCCTATCAGGATTACGTTGAATTGCTCGGCAGATGGATGAAGGACGGAAAACCGTTGATACTCAATGTACAGAATACCCGTTTCAACCTTACCTGCTGTATAGAGAACTTTTCCTACGGGGAGAAGGATAGCAGCGGTGATGTATACTACACCCTGGAATTGAAGGAGTACCGCATTGTCAATACCGTGACAAACTCAAGTGATAAAGGCGGCTCAAATCAACGGCAGCAAGTCAGGGAACCTGCAAAAACACATATTGTCAAATCGGGAGACACACTCTGGATGATCGCACAGAAGGAATACGGTGACGGCTCACGCTGGAAGGAAATTGCTTCTAAAAATGGCATTAAGGATCCCAAAGGACTTCAGCCGGGTCAGAGGTTGGTGTTATAAATGAAAGTGTTTTATTTGCCGCAGGACGGCAAATCAATAGAAATTACATGCTTGTGCAGCAGTGTGCGGTGGAGCGGAGATTCTCAGCAGGCGGCAAGAAAAGTTGAGCTGGAAATTATTGCATCGGCCTATGATAAAAACATACCCAGGGTTAATATTTCGCCGGGAAGTATGATTACACTGGTTAATGATGATAACATTGAAATATTTCAGGGATTTGTATTTATGCAGGAAAAGGATTTCAGCAGCCAGATTGCAAAAGTGCTTTGTTATGATGCAATGATATATCTGACAAAGTCAAAAGCCAGCTATAATTTCCGTGATACGACAGCAGAGCAGATATCGGGGAGAATATGCCGGGACTTTGGCATAACGCAGGGAACTATTGCTGCCACAGGTATAAAGCAAAGCCGTATATTCATCGGAAAAACCCCCTACGAAATAATTATCGAAGCCTATAACAATGCCGCAAAGCAAAATAAAAAACAGTATATTTTCATAATGAAGGAAGGAAAGCTGACCATTGCAGAAAAGGGAAATCTCAAAGTTGACTATCTGCTGGACCCGGAGGCAAATATAAGCAGTTCACGGTACAGCGAGAGTATAGAAAACATGATCAACACAGTCAAAATTTATGATGACAGGGGCAATATAGCAGGTAAAAGGCAAAACGATGACTGGGTTAAATTATATGGTGTTTTGCAGGAGGCATATCAGAAGGAAAACGGTAAAAATGCGGCAACTGTAGCTGATAATATGCTTAAGGATATGGAGAGAAACGGTGAAATTGAAGCTCTGGGAAACACCGATTGTATCACTGGAAATGCGGTTCAGATCAAAGAAAGCTACAGCGGTATAAAGGGTCTTTTCTATATAAGCAGTGATAACCATACCTGGAAAGAGGGCTTGCATACAATGCAATTAACTCTGGATTTTGAAAAAATCTGCACCGAAGCGGGGACGGGTGTATAGTGCCCGGAATGGGTACATGGAGGTTAAATTGAAAACAAATAATCCATATACTGAAATGCTTAGGCTCATACAGGAACACGGAGCAAAATACAATCCTCCGTCCATCCGGCTGGCAGAGGTTTTGGCGCCGCCTCCCGAGCTTATTATTAAACTGGGCGATATACAGGTTGACAAAAACAACATATTGATTGCCGACTACCTTCTTGAAGATTATAAAAGAGCATACTTTGCAAACGGAAGACTTGTATTCAAGGATGACAAACTGGGAGGAGAAACTGAACAAAATGCGTGTCAGCATCCTCATCCCCATAAAATGAAATCCATTGAGGCTGATACATATGACTATCACATTGAAGGCAAGGGCGGTGAAGCCAGCGGCCTCTGGTTCAAGGATACTCTTGTAAAGGGAGACATGCTTGCGGTCATGCCAACTTATGATATGCAGCTGTATATCATTCTGGCAAGGCTGGTGAGGCCAGATGCGTTTGCTTAGCGTATAGGTACAGGTGTTTGAAAAGGTGGTGAAAGCAATGGGTGAAAATATATTTCCTTTTATCAGCTATCAGGAGCCAAAGGAATATGTTGAAGAAAAAAAGATACCAAAGGAATTTGCCTGGGATTTCGGCAAAAATCAGTTCATCCTGGAGAACGGAAAGATGAAGATTCTTGAGGGAGCCGAGGCCTTAAAGGTTTGGATATGTAAAATGCTGAAAACTCAGAGGTACAGATATCTGATATATTCGTGGAACTACGGCAGTGAGCTGGAGAAGCTGATAGGTGCCGGATATGCCTCAAATACCGTTCAGAATGAAGTGAAGAGGCTTCTGGAAGATGCGCTGCAGGTTAATTCGGGCATAAAGGGTACTAAAAATGTAAATGTGACATTCAGCGGCGATAAACTGGACTTAAGTTTTACCGTCATTACCGATTACGGGGAGGTGAAAATAAATGTATGAGATGTATACCAAAGAATTTCTTCAGAATAGGATGCTGGGTAGGATCAAAACCGATATAGACAAATCGGAAGGCTCTTTTACCTTTGATGCAATTGCGCCGGCAGCCATAGAGCTTGCGCAGACCTACATAGAACTTAACGGTATATTGGAAAAGGCATTTGCCCAGACATCCTATGGTGAATGGCTGGAAAAACGCGCCGAGGAATACGGTGTATACCGTAAAGCGGGGACCCGTGCATACGGAGCGGTCACATTTTACGGGGCAGACGGAACGGCCGTACCTGAAGGAACCTTGGTTCAGACAGAGGCAGGTCTGCAGTATGAGACTGTTAAGGAGATTACAATTGCACAGGGTAACGCTATCGTAAATATCCGGGCAGTCACTGAAGGGACACAATACAATATTCCTGCAAGAACCATCTCCCAACTGCCTGTTCAGCTCACCGGCATAACAAAAGTGGAAAACACCGGGCCCATAGTCGAAGGCAGGGACATGGAAAGCGAAAGTGATTTTATACAGAGACTGCTTTTAAAAGTCAGGAAACCTGCCACCAGCGGCAATAAAAACCATTACAGGCAATGGGCTCTCGAGGTTCCGGGTATAGGTGATTCCAAAGTTTTTTCGCTTTGGAACGGTGCAGGAACGGTAAAAGTCCTTGTGGTTGACAGCAACAGAAATCCGTTAAACCCGGAGGGTGAGTTGCTGAAAACAGTAAGAGACTATATTAATGATAACAGGCCATTAGGAGCGGATGTTACGGTGGAATCGGCAAGAAGGCTGGATATAAATATTGCGGCAAATGTTGAAGTTGAAAAAGACCATTCCATGGATTTGATCATGCAGGAATTTAAAACAAAAATTGTTGCCTATTTAAAGAGTATCACCTTTCTTGATAATTTTGTAAATTACCTGCAGATAGGAAAAATACTGGTGGATACCGACGGAGTTAAAAGGTGCCATAGCATGAAGGTAAACGGCGGTACCGACGATATTGAAATTGATGCTGAAGAATGTCCTGTTCTGAATGAGGTGAACATAGCTCAGACTGTAGAACAGGAGGTATCTTAAATGAAGGAAGATTTCGGGGGTAAAGCTGCGGATATTCCGGCTGAAAAAAATTTGATGTCCTACATGCCGGGTTACTATATTGAAAACTATATTATGAGTGACATCCAGAATTCAATTTCTGCCGAACTGGGTGAGTTGGACAAACATACGTCGGATACTCTGAAACAGCTTTTTGTAAAGTCTGCCACCTGGGGGCTGAAACTGTGGGAAGCCGAGCTGGGTATACCTCTTGATTCAAATAAACCCGAGGGAACCAGGAAAAACGCTGTTCTGGGAAAAATAAGAGGTTTGGGCATTACAGCACCTGATACCATAAAGGAAATGGCCGAATTATTCTCAGGCGGAAGAGCCGTTGTCACCGAACTTTATGATGAATACAAATTCATTGTCAAATTTTTTGAAATCCGGGGTATTCCAAGCAATTTAAGAGAGTTGAGCGAAGCCATAGAGGAGATAAAGCCTGCCCATCTGACTTTCAGCTATGAGTATACCTGGTTAATCTGGTATGAGACTTCAGGTTATCTGTGGGATGAAGTCCGTTTATTTACATGGGACGTATTCAGAGTTCAAAAGCCCAAATACGGTATGGGCAGTCCGGTAACATGGGGGATTGCACTCTGGTCGGAGGATATCCGGTTCTGGAATGTATTAAGGAAGATAACCTGGGAAGAAATAACAAAAATAAAACTTATTAATTATTAGGAGGTACCAGTATGCAATTTACAGCTAATTATGATTTTAAAAAACCGGGAGGAACTGATCTCGTAAATGTTGACGATCTGAATACGAATTTTGACAATATTGATGCTGCACTTACACCATCTGCAGACCCAACGCTTGTACCGGCTTCAAGCGGCCCTGCAAAACTGTTCCAGTGGGTTTCATGGATTACCAACAGAATCAAGGCCATCACCGGCAAAGACAAATGGTATGAAGCACCCGACACAAATCTTGCAGACATAGTGTCCACTGCCACCGCAAACAAGGTGCTGAAACTGAATGGCGATGCAAGGCTGCCGGCCAGCATTACAGGAGATGCCGACACACTTGACGGCAAACACGCCGATGCTTTTGCTCCTGTTAATCATACACATGCAGCACCGTTTTTTGCAAAGACAGGTGTGGTTTCTCACGGTAATAAAATTCAAAAAACCCCTGGTTACCAGAATTATGAGTACATGGTATCTCTTGCTTCTATTGATGCATATGGAAGTTCATTTGACATTTCCTTGGCAACCAGGGGGTCATATCCGAATTATTACACAGTAGCAAGTGATATAACGAGACTGGGGTATGTCTGTTCTGTTGATAAAACTACTCTTGTGGTTACTGCCCAAGCTCTGGCCGATAACAATACCTGGGTTTCAGGGTCTGCCAATTATATTGAAATAGCTTGGAATTAAGGGGGGGGGTTATATGTATCAATTAATGATAGTGGACACTCAGGGCAATATTGTAGGTGGTTGTACTGACAGCAGCTGTTTACCTGATGCTGAGAAGGTAACAATCCAGGAAAACTGTATAGGGGTGGAAACTCCGTACAATCTGGATTTGATATTCAATTCTTCCCAATATCACTATAGAAATGGCGTATTTATAAAAAAGGAACCGATACCATATCAAATTACAAAATGTTATTTAGAACAAAATGAAACTACGACTATTTTTGTACCTGAAGGCACTATTGCAGTAATAAATGGAATGGAATATGAAATTGATGACGGAATTATAGAATATTCCAACCCAAATATAGGAGTTTATCAAATACAGCTAACGTTAAACGGCTATGCTAAAACACAAGTTTGTGTAGAGGTGATAGAAGAATGAAAATTGAAATTAACAAAAAAACTACATTAGAAAGCCTTGAACTAGATTTACTTTGTTTAAAAGAAGAATTATGTAAAGTACGTGATATAAATACAGATTTAGCTAAACAATTCAAAGAACTTACGGATGAGCTTGTTAATAAAGGAATTATATCCGATGTCTAAGATTCAAAGAGGGTGGAAACACCCTCTGAACCTAAGAATTTTGTTTATAAGAGAGCATTATATGGTTTATATTTGGTATGGCAGAAATATAATCGCATGGAGGAGAATATGAAAAAATTCAGTTTTGTAATTCCCACGTACAATAGTAAAGTTATGCTAAAGTATTCTCTTGAAGCTTTAAACAACCAGTTAGGCTACACTTCTTCGGATTATGAGGTTATTTTAGTGGATGACGGTTCAGTGGATGATACCTGGGACTATATAAAGGGAACAAACAGAAATTATGATCTTCAATATATATATCTTGAAAGGGAGCCTTGTTCAAGCCGCGCCAGGGCTAGAAACTTTGGATGGAAATCGGCACAGGGTGAAATTGTTGTTTTTGTTGATGCCGATATTATAGTAAAACCGACGCACCTTTCGGAACTGGACAGGCTCTATACATACGAAAAGGATATAGTTGTACAGGGAACCCGGTTAATGCTTCCAAAAGGAGCTGTTATAGACTTCGATAATCTGTTTCAGATATATAACTTTAACAGAAAGAAACTGACTTTAATAGATATTGCTTATTTTGTATATGATTTTCTATCCTACAATATCTGTACAGTAAGAACTCCAGGAATATTATTTTCTACCTGCAACTCGGCTGTTCCGAGAAAATACCTGGAAGCTACCAATGGGTTCGATGAGAATTATATAGGCTGGGGGATTGAAGATATGGACCTTGGCTGTCGGCTGCATGCTTTAAAGGATGTGAAGTTTGTAGTCAGCAGCAGGCTGGAGTGCTTGCACCAGTTCCATAAGCATAGTGCAAATCTAAGTGAAGAGTTAAAAAGGAACAGGACAATATTTGAAAATAAATATCCAAATGCAGCCGGAAATCTTCCTATAACCAGTGAAATAGACATTTGGAACGTTCTTTGGATTCCGGATGATGAATATTTGGAGAGATTTGCAGGAAAACAAACCAAGAAAAAAAATAAAATTGTTTTGGAATTTAGAAACAGAGAAAAGTTTAACCAGCTTAAAGAAGATATCCTACAGATGTCAGATCGGGAAGAACTGGATGTTGAAGTATATGATTATTGTGAAGACACTGATCTGGATATATGGATTACGCTTCTTGGAGTGAGGAAAAGCACTCCGAAATACTTTCCTGTATCACGGAGAATAGGCAAGCTTTTACCGGAAGAAAGGTCAAAATTTCTTTCAAGCCTAAAAGAAGCCCAGTATTAACAGGCCTCTTTTACAGAACCGGAGGGCGGACTTTTATGTTAAAAGAACAGAATACAGTAATTTTAACTTGCATGGATTCCAACTTTGAGGATAATTTAATAAACGATTTCTTGAAAACATTGCGTAAGGTTGCAGGCTATCAGGGTAAAATTGTTATACTGGATTATGGAATGAGTATTGTAACAGTAAACAGTATTGAGAACGAGGATGAGAATGTTGAAATTATTAAATGCAATAAAGACAGGCATATATTTTCAGCAAGGTTTAGGGACATGGCAGGAATAATCGGCGGCTTGTCCAGTGAAATCACCCATGTGATGTCCATAGATGGAGGAGATATTTGGTTTCAGGCACCGATTGATGAGATTTTTGAACTATGTAAGGAAAGAATAGGTTATATTGAAGAATGTTACCTTGGGAATAATTGGTGGAATAAACAGATATTAAACCTGTTAAGGACTGAAGAAATGGAAAAACTGTCTAAAAATTTCCGGGGAACAAGACAAAAAAATGCAGGAATGATTTGTGGGCCGAGAGACATAATGTCAAAAGTTTCAGATGCAATTGGCAAATATGTATTGAACAATGGACGGGATTTCTTTGGACTGGATCAATTGTATTTCAATTATATTATAAATAATATGTCAGAAAATAAAAAAATCGTTTTGCCTGATAAATATAACTATGTTCTGATTGATAACAGCCAAAAGCTCATTATTGAAGATAATCTGATATATAATGAAAAATATGAGTTGATGACTGTTATACACAATGCGGGAGGTGCAAAAGGTAGAATTATTAGCAAAGGCAATAAGAAGGGCTTTGATGAGTCCCCGTATAGAAGGGTAATACAGATATATAAATAAAGTAACCTTTTATTATTATGACATAAATACTGGAGCATCCTAAACGGATTACTCCAATGTGATTAACTTGGAATTTGGAAAGGACTAGTTGAAGTTTATGGAAAATAATACTCATCTGCAGAGGGTTAATTTTATGGTCACCAAAGTATGCAATTTGCATTGCAGGATGTGTGATGTACCTCAATTTAATATTGGGGAAAAGAATTTAACTCTTGATAAAATAAAGGAAATAATCAGAGGAGTTGCCGGGCTTGGAGCTGAAACACTGGAATTATCAGGTGGAGAGCCGATGACACGAAAAGATATATATGATATTATTTCTTATGCAGTTTCGTTGAAATTAAAAGTTTTCATGGCTACTAACGGTGTATTGATTGGCCCTTCCGAAGTAAAAAAACTACTTGAAGCAGGTCTTACCATGATAACATTTTCCCTTGAGGGGCCTGAGGAATTGAATGATCACATTCGTGGCAAGGGAAATTTTAAGAAAACACTCTATGCGATCCAAAGCTTTTTGGAATATAGTTCTGAAATTTTCGGACTTCAGGTTATGGTGGGGATTACACTTTCAAGGTATAACTATAAACTTGTTCGTTCTTTTTCAGAATATTTATTGGAGGATATAGGCGTGTATTCCATCTCCATCAACCCTTTTACTAATACGATGATGACTCAGGAAAGCTTTAAAGCCCGTGGAGAAGAATTTAGTATACCGTTAGAAATGATTTCAGATCTGAAAAGTGAAATGGAGCAACTGGCTCAATTTTCAGAAGTCAGACCTGGTAAATTACCCTTACCCCGGTATTTAAGAAGAATACCCGAATATTTTGCCGGTAAAAAAATAATTCCTGCAGGTGGATGCAGTATACCATTAATTTTTTGCGGGATATCTTCACCGGGATATGTATTTCCCTGCTGGCATAGTCCCGCAATTGGAGATTTAAGACGAGCGACTCTACATGAGATTCTGACTTCAAAGGCTCATGAGGGATTTGCTGAACAGGCTCTAAACGGTAAATGCTCAGGGTGTCTCTCTTCATGTTATTTTGAACTATTCTGAATTTATTCATTGTTCGCATTGCTTCAGGTTGTAAAAAACGGCTTTACATTTCATTATATATGACAACTAGTTAAAGCTGACCTGGAGGTGCCGTATGAAACAGAATATCCCAATGGAAAAAATATTAAGGGAATACAGGGTTAATAAACAAAGAATCAGTTTCCTGGAAAATCAGATAAGGCGTATGACTCCTGAATTAGATAAGGATTATATTGAAAGTAAAATGTTTGCCCGCGGTCATAGTGACAAAACATTAAAACTTGCGATAGTCAAAGGTGAAGAAGTGGCTGTTCTCAACAACGTTGAAGAAACTGCCGACAATTACCGGCTTCATTGTGAAAATGAGTACAGAGAAGCAATAAACTGCTTAAGAAATGAAATATTCAGGCTTCATAATTCTGTTTACATTGTTGAAGACTCTCTTGATGCCCTTGGAGAATCAAACGAAAAGTACAGGACGCTGCTGGAGAAATACTATTTACAGGGGGAGAGTATGGAGGAAATAGCTGAAATTCTTCATTTAAGCCGCAGCAGGTGTTACGAATTATGTAAAAAAGCAGTAGAATACATGGAAATGGTAGTATTCGGAACTAGCTCTATAAATCAGGAAAATGTATTTTAATTTGATGAACAATTGCGTAAATTCCGGTATGTACAAATAAATTACAAAAATGTATAATTAAGTAACAAAGGCGATTTTTATATATAAAATTGTCACTTGATAATTTAATAGGAGGAGAGATTATATGTGTGAAAACAGAGGGCAATCCGGTAAGCTTTTCCGGATAATGGCTGTAATACTTGTGACTTCGTTACTGCTATCCACACTAATTTTTCAGCAGAGGGTTCAGGCAGCGTCTTCGCCAAGAACAGGCGGTTCTTATTACAATTATGGCGAGGCATTGCAGAAATCAATTCTCTTTTACAAGGCCAACCGTCTGGGTGATTTACCGGACAATTACATTTTGCCGTATCGTGCCGATGCAGCTATGACGGATGGAAAAGATGCGGGTCTTGACCTGACCGGAGGCTGGGCTGATGCCGGCGACGGGATTAAATTTACCCATCCCATGTCTTATGCCGCCGGACAGTTGGGCTGGGCCGTATATGAATACAGGGAGGCATTTGAAAAATCCGGACAGCTGGATGATATACTGGATGAGATCAAATGGGCTACGGATTTTTTCATTAAAGCACATCCAAGTCCCGATGTATTGTATTACATGTGCGGATATGAGGAATCCGACCATTCCGTATGGATACCCCACGAACTTCTTGACTACAGAACCAAAAGAACTTCCTTCAAGGTTGATTCTACAACACCGGGTTCGGATGTGGCCGGTCAGACTGCCGCAGCTTTGGCCATTGCATCCATTATATTCGAACCCACTGATCCGCAGTATGCCTCTACCTGCCTGACACATGCCAAACAGCTTTTTAGCTTTGCAGACAAATATAGAGGGAAAAACCCTCTCAAGACCTTGTATCCTTCGGGCAGTTATGTTGATGATCTGGCCTGGGGGGCAATCTGGCTTTATATAAAGACCGGAGATACCAATTATCTTGATAGGGCAAAAGCTGTTTTGCCCGTCACATCACTGGGAGGCCAGCATACCCATTGCTGGGATGATGTCAGCTACGGAGCGGCGTTGAAAATTGCCCAGGTTACCCATGACACAGGTTATGCGGCCATGGTGGAAAAAAATCTGGACTGGTGGATGCCGGGCGGCGGCCTCAAATACACTCCAGGCGGTCTGGCATGGCTTTCACAGTGGGGTTCCCTGCGCTATGCATCTACCGCTGCATTTTTGGCATTTGTCTGGTCTGATGATAAGACAGTAGGTACAGCGTCGAAAAAAGATACATATCATAAATTTGCAGAAAGTCAAATAAATTATGCACTTGGAGATAATCCCCGGGGAGGGAGCTATGTAGTAGGGTTTGGCAAAAATGCACCTGAACACCCGCATCACAGGACGGCTCACGGCTCGTGGACAAGCATGCTCACCGTACCTGCCTTCCACCGTCATATACTCTATGGAGCCCTGGTGGGAGGGCCGACGTCTGACGACAGTTGGAAGGACGACATTTCCGATTATACATTAAATGAAGTTGCCACTGATTACAATGCGGGTTTTGCAGGTGCTCTGGCCAAAATGTATGACATGTACGGCGGAGAACCGCTGGAAAACTGGCCTAAACCTGAAGATTTCCGGGCGAAGGAAGATAATCTCACCGAGTATTTTGTCAGGGGCTGGATAATTTACGAGGGGTATGGGACTTTAAACCTTATGTTCCAGATCAACAACCGCTCAGCGTGGCCTGCTGCAATGAAAGATAAGCTGTCTGCACGCTACTATATGGATCTTACCGAAGTATTTGAGTCGGGACATAAACTGGAGGATGTGGAAATAACACTGGGGCAGAGTCAGGGAGCCAAGCTGTCTGGACTGAAGCAATATAAGGACAATATTTATTATTTCACCGTTGATTTCTCGGGAACACAGATAATGCCTGCCGAATGGGAGTTATGCGAGAAGGATGCCAATGTATCCATAAAGTATAAGGATAACTGCGGTTCCAATGAAAATGACTGGTCCTATAAAAACCTGTATGGACCGCCGGATTATGATGCCGTATCTTTTGCGGGCATGACCCCTTACATACCGGTATATGACAACGGAGTACTCCTGTGGGGTGAAGAGCCTTTCAAACAGGAACCGGGGTTTACTTACGGAGATATAAATTCTGACGGAAGCATTGACACCATAGATTTTGCATTGTTAAAGCAAATATTGATGGGAAGTGCTCCGGGGAATGTCAACATGCAGGCGGCAGACGTGAAAGCCGATGGCGAAGTAAATGCTCTGGATTATGCGGTTTTGAAAAGCTATTTATTGAATATGATTGATAAACTTCCTCAGTAGTAAAAATTAATAGAAATGTTAATAGAAATATTTCTTTAAAATGTTATGGTTTTATCTGGTAGAATAAATTTACATAATTATAACCCCACCCTTGACCGAAAATGAAAAGGGTGGGGTTATTTATTTTCAATAAAAATGCAAGGTACCTTAATAAAATTATTGACAAATAAATAAGGTACCTTTACAATATAAAATAAGGTACCTTAAGAAAATAATTATGACATGAATTGGAGGGATTTTAAGTGGCGGAAAATAATTTTGATTTGATTAGGCAGTTTACACGGGTAGAATGGTTGCTTCACCGCTGCCATCAGCAAAATCATATGCACTTTGGACCGATGGGAGACACACGAAAAGGGCAGGGCAGGGTATTGGCAATACTCAAGCTGCAGCCTGAAATCAGCCAGAAAGAGCTGTCATATCTGCTGGATATGAGGCCTCAATCCCTGGGAGAACTTCTTGCCAAGCTGGAGAGAAACGGATACATCACACGCACACCGTCAGAAACTGACCGCAGAATTCTAAATATAAAGCTCACAGAGGAAGGCACCAGGGCAACCCAGTCAGATGAACAGGAATTCAGCTTTGACAAGCTGTTTGAGTGTTTGAGCGAAGAAGAACAAAAAAATCTCAGTGATTACCTTAGCCGTATCATTGAAACACTTGAAACCGAACTGGGCAGCGAACAAGCCGAACCGGATTTTGATCCGCGTATGCATGGGGAAAATCCGTTTGACCATCATTTCAGGGGACATAACAATAAGGAATGCGGCAGAGGATATTCTGCGGAACAGTATGATCCACGTTTTGAGAGGGGACGGCAGCATGCAGGGAATATTCCTTTTGAACGCCGCCCTGAAGATATGCGATTCGGTCACCGTCGCGGAATGGGAAGAGGAAGTCAGCGGCATACTGAACCGCCTCGCAATGATTTCCGCAAGGAATAAATAAAATTTTGAATGTTGGGTAAGAAAGCAATATAAGAAGGTACTGTAGACAAGCACATTGAACAGTGCCTTTATTTTTTGCACTATTTTTAGCTTGTATTCCAGGATTTATGATTACAAATCCTGCTGATTTATGTTAAAATTTAGAAAAACATGCTTTTGAATTTCAATTGTTTGCTAATTTTTTAAAGGAGGTTTAAAATGTTTTATATTTTAATTGCAATTCAGTTAGTCATTTATTCAATCGGTTTAATTATAAATACATCCAATCCGTCAGGAGGCCTTGCTGTACCGGTAAAAGTGATTTTAAGCCTGTCCTTTGTCCTGGCGGCATTATTAATAAGGCATTTTAACAGGACAAAGGTTTATACAAAATATGTTGCCATCGGGATGTCCCTGTGCTTTATCGGAGATCTTATTAATTCGGATGTCATACCTGGAGTTGGTATTATAGGAAGTATCGTATTCTTTGCCCTTGCACATGTTTCTTTCATCCTCGCTTATGCAAAAACCGTTAAAAAACATGGCTTAACAATTTTTTGCAAATACTCTTACATATTTATGGCGTTGTACTGGGCAATAACCATTTTATTATGGGGGCTTTTAGTATTTCCAAAGGACAAAAGTTTTATGTCTTACGGCGTACTTGCATACGGGCTATGGGTTTCGACAATGGCTGCCTTCTCCTGGTCTCTGGTAAGAATACATAAAAAATACCTGCTGGTGGCAGCCGGAGCATTTATGTTTGTGATTTCAGACCTGTTTCTGGCAGTAACAGGAATCGGCGGAATAACGGTACATTTCAGGGATGCGGTAATATGGGCAACGTATATCCTGGGATTGATGGGAATAATTTATGCAGGACACTTTATAACTGAATCACAGCAAGACAAAAGTATTTGAACAGGGAGCAAGAACGAAATTAATATCGAAACAATTAAGGAACCCACTTTCAGGGTTCCTTAATTGCTTTTTTGTTTAAATTATTCCGGACGATGAGGATTATGACCTGTTTTTATGAGGCCGTGCAAATTTGCCATCCTGCCACATTCCATAGAGATAGATTAATAAATAATGTGTGATTGTCATTACATATATCCAGATTCCTTTGAGGAAATCCTGATTTAGCCATATAAATATTCCTCTTCTATGCAGCCAGGGATGTATCACGCGGATAAAAAGAGTGCTCAGAAGTATTTCAATAACAAAATAGAGCCAAAATCGTCCATAGGTGAATTTGAAAATCCACATTGCAGCTATTGGCAAAACACCGTAGACAAAACTTATCATTTGATCAAGTGGAAAGATATTCACCCGGGTTTCCCACAGTTTTAGGCCAACACCTATATCTATGATAATTGTGTTTGTTACCATAGTGAATAGGGCAACCGGCATCCAGCGCCTGATCTCTTCCTTCTTCATAAAGAAGAGTGACAGCCAGGGCAGAATCAGCATAGACCATACTATTACCTGATTAGTCATAAGCAACCTCCCGTACCAATTTTTCTATACGATATTATGTGTGTATTTCAATATCCTATACCAATCTAAATTTTGAAGACCTATCCATTAACTATGATATAAAGTACGGTGACAGCTTTGAAATATAAAAAAAATTTTTACAGAGACATGACATAGAAATTTAAGCTGCAAAACAAGGGATTTATTAGGTAAATTTACCAATGTTACCGAATTGATAGTGTGTTATTCTGTTGTAAAAATTACCATATATGTAAAAGGATGTTCCTGGTTATTAAATATTTATGAATACGTTCTCAAACTTTAAATCTGTTTTTGGTGAGAGAGGTGATTAATTTGAGGCAAAGTTTTGCTCGAGAGGTGATAGGGGTGATTAAATATGAATATGAACGCGGTATTAGCAGGAAAAACGAAAGAAGGACTAAAATTTTATCCGGATATGAAAACACGGGCCGGTATAATAGAACAATATTTGAAGCAAATACGGAATGCCTTGCGTGAGCTATGTAGCAGCTCAATAGATGAAATAGAGGAATTTTCAAGGGTGCTGGTCCGGGCAAGAGCACGGCATAATGAAATAATGTTTTTTGGCACCGGGCAGGATTACCACATAATAAATCACGCAAATTTTAATTTCCTGAAAACAAACAATTTGAGTGTCATAACCATGGGAATCCCTGAAATAACAGCTTTCAGAAATGAAGGCCCCTGTCCGTACCGGCTGAAGGATATTTTAGAGCGGAGACATTTTGGTAAAAGGGATGTACTGGTAGGGGTGCAGTTTGAAAAAGATGACAGGATACTCCGGAAAGCATTTGAATATAACTATGAAAATGGCGGAATAAACGTATTGATTTCAAATATGAAAAGGATTCCGGAGTATACCGGAATCAATATTTTTATCAACTCGGATAACACACTTGTCGCAAGGGATACAGCTCAAATCGTTCTTCATTTCCTGTCTGCAAATCTGGCATTTAAAACTGATACCGAGTTTAAGGATCAGGGTGCCGAAGCATTATCGGAATATTGCCAGCTGCTTTTAAGATCATTAAAGGGTCGTTATTTTTCCAATAAAAATCTTGCCGGTATTTCAGCAGTAATAGAAAAAAAGCTCAGAGAAGGCAGCCGGATTTTTGCCTTCGGAAATGGAGGAAGTGCTTCCATAGCATCATTTGCTGCCGATGCGCTCAAGGAGCTGGCGAATGATCCGGCTGATGGATATGCCAGAATATTTGATGTGACCTCTTATGTTAAAAATATGACAAAGAGTATAAACAATGGATATATTAATGGATATTTAAAAAGTGATGCTTTTACAAAGATTATCAGAAATCTGGGAGTTAGAAATGGAGATTTGCTGCTTGGCTTCAGTTCCAGCGGGAACTCGGAAAATATTTTACATCCGCTTGTAAGTTTGGACAAGACTGTACGAATAGGGATACTTGGTTTTGAAAATGGAGGGGTTATCGGTTCAAGCAATGCTGCCGATTTAATGGCTGTTGTGCAGGATGCCGGCGGCTTCAGAAGCTATCAGAGGGCTCAAGACGGCCAGAGGATTGCTGTGAGTGCCATAATAAATACACTCTATGATATGGGGAGATTTACTGCCTAATAAAGTTATTTCATTGCATTTTTATGCCACGGAACATTAAAATGGGAATGTCTCAAAATGAGGTATTTTTGAGACATTCCCATTTGCTTGTAAAATATACCGGCATTCTTTTATGGTCTGGTAAACTAATTAACCGGCAGTGTTATAATTTCTCCTAGAAGGTACTTCTTTAATATTGCCAGGTCAAGAGCATCCACACTGCTGTCCCTGTTTACATCGGCCAGCCTGATTCCGTCCTGTGACGGGAAGGTGCTTATCTGGCCTGTCAGATACTGTTTCACAAGAGCAAAGTCAAGGGCGTCGACAACTCTGTCACCGTTGACATCTCCGTAGATTTCCTGGCTTGAACCGGTTGAACCTACAAAAGTGGTTATTGAGTTTGCTGCTATAGTACCGGTAAAACTGGAGCCGCTGACGGCTATTTTTGCACCTTCAGCTAAATTTTGAGTTGCTGAGGTGGTAAACGGTGTTACAGAAGAGGGTGAAAAGCCGTTTAAGGTATATGTAACGGATTGGCCGGCCGAACTGTTATTCATGGCAACTATTGCAAAATTACCGGTAGAGGGATCTTTGTATGCAGTCACATATATACCCGATACCGGATTGGCCGTAGCAGAAATTCTCTGCCAGCCCGGTCTTATAAATCTCGCATATTGTCCGATGGTATAGAGTCTTTTGGCAACCTTATAGGTTTTGGAATTCATATCCATTTGTATGAGGCCTTCTCCGTTATATGTTTTGTAGCATGCACCCCACCAGTAGTTCCATGCATTTCCCTGAGTTACGGTCATAAAATCATGAATTTCCCTGGACCATTTCAAACCATCTGTGATTGTAATATCATTGCCGTTCATGTCAGATATCTCGGTCTGCCAGATTCCTTTCCCCTTTGCCTTTGTAGTAGGAAACGGCACATAAGTTGACCCGTAATTGTGACATCCCACGATATCTGTTCTTTTCACTGCGACAGCATCGTTGAGACTGTCTATTGCAAGGGATTCCGAACATGTCATCTTTTCACCCACAATAACTTTTGCAGTTATGCCTTCCCTGTCAAAGGTAGGTACAAGATAATTGCTCATAAATGTCTTAAACTGGGCTGCCGTCCATGTACATGAAGAATAGGCCGTTTCCAGGTCGGGCTCATTTGATATTCCTATATGTGTAATGTCAATTCCGAATTTTGATTTGTAGTTTTTAATGTGCTCGGCCAAATAGGTGGCATAAGCCTGGTACTTATCGGTTTTGAGTGATCCCCGTGCAACCGAACCGGTGGTTTTCATCCAGGCCGGCGGGCTCCATACGGTATAAAGTATGTTTTTTATACCATAGGTTGACTGGATGGCTTTGATCATGGGTATCTGGTCGTCGTTGGAGGCCGTCCAGTCCCAGGTGGTCTCCGAAGGCTGCATTGTCCTGTTGGGCCCGTCGGTTGCATTTCCCCAGGTTCCGCCGTCACCCAGTATTGAACGGAAGATGGAAAAACCGGCTCCATTGGTGGTTGAGAATAGCAGGTCGTAGATTTCATTTTGTTTGGCTTCACCTAAAAGAGCAATATTATTTGACTGGTGAAAAGCTTCCGATACACCAAAGCCGTCAATGGTCTGGTAAGCTGTATTCCAGTCAACGGTAACCGCTGATGCTGCATACATGTTGGCAGGCAGAGCTATTGACAATAAAAGCATTAATACAATTGCCATACCTGTGAAACGAATAAATTTTTTCATGGTAATACCCTCCTGTTTTAAAATTTGGTTATTAAACATATTGTACCATAAATTACCATAAAATATATAAATATACAAAAAATAAATTAGTTCGTCAGTTTTTGACTATTTTAATTATGTTATAAAAAGTCATCTGGAAATACTTGATACTTTTTGTAAACCGTGATAAGACTATTATTAGTACAAATCAAGAACCGGAAGGGCAAGTATCTTATCAATACAAAAGTATTTAAAACTGACTTTTGTGACTTTTGGTGATTCAACAAAAATGTTTTTTATGATATAAAGTAAATATTATATAATCAGTGGATTATGCTTCCGGTTTCTATAGGCGGTAAAACCATGGGGAAAGAAGAGGAACTGTAAATGTGGAAAAAAATTTTTCTGATTTTCTTCATTATCTTTATACCGGCAGTATCTTCCTCAGGCTGCAGCAGCTTCAATAAGGATAAGCCTTCCGGCAACAAAAATATTGTGATAGCGGTCAGTGTTATCGGGGAGACTCATGACTGGCCTGTTGGTGTATCCTGGTACGCCGAGGAGGAAGTAAAGGATATAGCGGCAGAAAACGGCTGGAGCTATGAATTTAAGGTGGCTGCCGACGCCAATGAACAATCCGGTCAAATCATCAATTTAATTAATAAAAAAGTCAGTTGTATCATAATGCTGCCAATGGACGGCGCATCACTGAAAACTGCGGCCATGGCTGTGCAGGACGCAGGAATACCACTGGTTATTTTCGACAGGGAAATCCCGGATTTTGCTCCATCTGCCACAGTCAAAGGGGATAATGCAGGGATAGGGATACAGACCGCAGATATTTTTAACGGCATGTTTCCAGATGGCACAAAGGTACTGGAAGTCATGGGCGACACGTCAACGGTTCCCCAGCAGCGGACAGACGGCTACGATGAGACCATCCACGACAATTTTACAAAGGAACAGGTTGGCTATACCGGATGGCGGCGGGATGACTCCAGAAAATTGTTTGAAGACTGGGTAGATAAGCACAGCCAGGCGGAAATTGACCGGGTGGGAGCCATTTTCACCCATGATGACGAAATCGCACTGGGTATACTGGATGCGCTGGATTCCTACAAAGCGGATAAAAATTTTCCAAAGACCTTCGACAGGCTAAAGGCTATTGCAGGTTCGGCAGGCTCTCAGGAAATGTATAGAAGGATTAAAAGCGAGGAGAAGTATACAATCTTCTCCCTGACATATTCTCCGAAAATGGTCAAAAAAGCTATCCGGGTAGGAGAGAGCATCATAAAGGGGGAGGAATATGAAGAGATGACAATTATTCCTACCGAAGAAGTGACAAAACGTAATGTTGATAAATATATAGATGTCAATTCACCATACTAAGGATGATTAAATAATGTATAAATTAATTGTTGTCGATGATGAAAAAGCCATCAGGCAGGGTATATGCAATTATATTGATTGGGGAGGCCTCGGCTTTGAGGTTACCGCTTCCTTTGAGGACGGGAAAGAAACCATAGAATATATTGAAAGCCATGATGTGGATGTTGTTTTAACAGATATCGAAATGGCCCAGGTATCCGGGCTGGAGCTTGCAAAATACATACATGACAGGCAGCTGCCTCCCAAGGCCGTGATCATAAGCGGGTATAAAGAATTCGAATATGCACGTAAGGCTGTGGAGTACGGTGTGGAGCACTATTTGTTAAAACCCATAAAAATGGAAGAGGTAACAGAGGTATTTACAAAAATAAGGAAAGACCTGGATAAGAAAAAAGAGAACGGGCACAGGCTGATAACAGAGCAAAGGAATTTCGAAGAGCTGCTTCCCGAACTCAGAGAACAGTTCTGGATAAGTTTGCTGGTGGGGGGACCGCGCGCAAAAGAAAAACTTATAAAACGGAAGAACCTGCTTAAACTGGATATGGATGTGGAGCTGCCATGCGGTATTCTGGATATCAAACCGGCCGGTGAGGATGAAGAGCTTCTGCCATATAACCGGAGTGAAAATTATCATAATCTGATCAATAATATATTCGGGGGCATAAGCGATGAAATTCAATGTTATCCAACCTTCCTTTCGGCAGATATTCTTAAAATTATTGTCACTACCTGCCGGAACGAGACGGCCGACATGTTCGGTAAAAGGCTGAAACTCCAGATTGACGAGAAATGCCAGTCGGCATACTCTCTGTTGAAGTTGAAATTTGATATTAAGATTGAAAAAATATTCAAAAATCTCGTGGAAATGACGGAATACAATTGCAGACTATCCTCCCGGGCGGAATTGGAACAAAGTCCGGATACCGGATTGCTGTCGGAAGATTATGAACAATTGATACAAAAGTATAAATTGCTTATGGGCATCATAAACGATGGTGATTTTGAAGAACTGGACAATATGATTGATAATATCTTCCTGGAATTTCGAAATCTTCCCATAGATCAGGTGAAACAGATATCCATTGATATGTTCTCCATGCTTTCAGGCAAATTTGTCAAGATGGGAATTGATTTCTGGAAGGATATGAATAAAACCGTCAGTTACCAGCAGATCATGGAAGCAGAAAACCTAAGAGAACTTAAAATAAAGTGCCAAAACATGCTCAGAGCCACCATTGATATAGTAAGGAGCAAACAGAATGCCGGTTCCAGAAGCATTGTGGAACAATCGCTGCTATATATAAAAAACCATATAGGAGAGGATTTATCGCTGGAGGGCATTGCCGACAGATTCTTCCTCAACCAGACATACTTCAGCAGACTTTTTAAGCAGTATACCGGAACCACCTTTACCGATTATCTCATAGAACAGAGAATGGAAAAGGCGAAGGAGCTGCTTTCGCTTGGGAGGTTCAAGGTGTATGAAGTGAGTCAGATGATCGGCTACAGAAGTGAAAAATACTTCTTCCGCATTTTTAAGCAGTACGCCGGTTGTTCGCCTGCAGAATACTTTAGAGGCAGGAGTTTGAATGATGAAAGATAAGCATAACAACAAACTGTCCGGCAATCCCAAAAACATGATTTTAAAGTACATACAGGACTACCGTTTCAACAGCATTTTTGTAAAAAGCTTTGCGATTATACTGGTCCTGCTGGTTTTTACATTTACTGTGATCATGCTGGCAGTATCCAACAAAATGAACGGTATCATCACCAGGGAGGTTGGCAGCATGAGTGTCAATTCCCTCGGAAAAACAAGGGACCGCGTGGATGTGGTCATGGAAGAAGCCGTTCAGATCTCGGGACAGCTGTCCCTGGATGATGATATAAAAAAGTTTCTGCTGCCCGATACAAAGGAGCTTTTCGGCAGGGACCAGACTGCAAAGGTCAAAGCCAAGATCGAAATGTACTCGGGAGTATTCAATTATATCGATACAATATATGTATATTCCAACAAGAGCAGATACATCGTATCCAATGAAGGAGGAGGCAAACTCAGCGAGTTTGATGACATTACCTGGCTGGACAACCTGACCGAGCGCGAATATGAGCCTGCCAGAATGATAAGCAGGGTAAAACGCAACTCCTATCCGTACCTTATTTCTTATATACAGCCTCTCCGCCTGACTCAGATGCAGTTTCTGGGCGGAATAATTGTAAACATTGATATCAGCAAGATGAAAGAGCTGATAGTATCGAATATAAAGGATTCGAGGGAAACATTAACCATTGTCGACAACCGGAATAATATACTGTTCAGTTCCAATGAGAAGCATATAATGAAGAAAATCGACAAGGTGGATTATTACAAGGACATTAAATTTCAGGACATTGACGGTTATCAGATAATTCATGACGGGGATCAGGAATTACTGGTGACGGTGGCATCCTCCAACGAATTCAATTGGAAATATATATCCACAGTGCCGTTAAATGCATATGACGAATACAACAAAAGCACCAGGGGCTTCTATTTTAAGCTGTTTCTGGCCTGTATTTTAATTTCTATAGTGGCATCGTTCATCATTGCACTGTATTGTTATACTCCGGTAAAAAATATTCTGAATTTGTTGAAGCACCCGGACATATACGAAGAGAGCTATTCTGTGGATATAGGACTCAGAAAGGATGAAACCCACGAAATAGCACTTAACATTGTAAGAAATCTATATTCCAACAAACAGATGCAGGCAGAGATGAAAAGCTATACAAACATCATAGACAAGGCTCAGCTGACTGCACTGCAGGCCCAGATAAGCCCCCATTTCCTTTATAATACCCTGGAAAATATACGGTGGAGGGCAGTGGAAATCTGCAGGGGGGATAATGAGGTATCACAGATAATACTAAACCTGTCCGAAATGCTCAGAATAAGTCTGGAGAGCGATCAGCAGCTGGTCAGTATAGAGGAGGAAATCAAAAATACAAAACTCTATATCAAAATACTTCAGCTCAGGTACGAGGACAAGCTTCAGGTGCTCTGGGAAGTGGATGAGAAAGCGGCCGGTTACCAGATTGTCAAGGTAAGCCTGCAGCCCATTATTGAAAATGCGGTTTATCATGGAATCAAGCCTTTGAGAAAACTCGGAGTTATAACCATCAGCGTTGACAAGCTTGAAGACAAAATAGTCATACGTGTAAAAGACAACGGCATTGGTATGAGCAGGGAAGAAGTTGAACGGCTCAACAGGGATATGAGTGAAAAATATATTCTCCAGGAAGACCATATCGGGATACGCAATGTCAATCAAAGGATCAAATTGCTTATGGGAGACGAGGCAGGACTTGAAATAGAGAGTGAAGAAAACATCGGTACAACGGTAACCCTGATCCTGCCTCTGCCCAAAACAACGGATAACCTGTGAATAAATTTCATTGCAGTTTTGTGGCCGCTAAGCGGCTCAAAGCCATAAATATGGCTCATGGAGGTTAATATGGTCTGTAAAATGAAACATAAAGTATTGTATATAAAACTTCTGGTATTTTTATTTATTACAATATCGTTCATGGTAAATATCTCCTGTACACAAAAGACAAGTAGTGTACAGACAAATAATGAATATACCACGAATGAAAAGATTGTGCTGAAATGGATGATCTATGGTGAGAAATCAAAAAATTCCGAAAGCGTATTTTCCGAGTTCAATAAAAAACTGCAGGAGTATTATCCTGATACAACCGTTGAATTTGATATTGTCCCATACGATATTTACAAGGAAAAGTGGGATATGAAAATGGCCACCAATGAGCATTTGGATTTAGCCTGGATAGGAAATGACATATTCAATTACACCGAAGAAGTAAAAAAAGGTTCCTTTATGGCTCTGGACTATTTATTGAGCACATATGGGCAGGAGCTTCTGGCCGAAATACCTGAAAACATATGGCGGGTGCAAAAACGTGAAGGCAAGATTTACAGCATTCCGCTGATGGGGATGTTATACAGGAAAGATTATGCAGTGGTATCCAGTAAAAAGCATATGAATACCTATGGAAACATCCAGGAAATCGGTGCCGTAAACCGGGCCAATTACTATACAAATGAGGAGTGCTACGAGGTCCTGGAAAAATATTTGTCCAGCCTGAAAGCTGAAAAAAACCTGGGTACCGGTATTTCCAGCGAAACCATATCAAAGATTGCGGACAAGGGCCTGGAGGGTATATACGGACCAAATTCCCCCTTCGTAATCAAAATTTTTGACAATGATTTGAAAGTATACAATAAATATGAGCTGGATTCGTACAGGCTTTTCTTTAAAACCATTCATGACTGGTATGAGAAGGGATACATACGTGAAAACATTGAAGAGGTGCTGAATCCCAAAAGTTATGACGGGAAGAGGAACGGCAGTGTGCTTTTTCTGGATGAATACGGGGAACACGGGGTGGTGGCCGACAGGATTGCCACCGAATACGAAGCTGTATACGAACCCCTTCAGAATTATAAATATATTTCATTTGAATGCAGCAGGAATGCGGTTGCTCTTCCGAGAACCACAAAAAATCCTCAGCGTGCCCTTGAAATAGTAAACCTGCTGAATACCGGAAAGGGTGAAGCACCCTACAAACTGCTGGTCAATGGTTTCGAAGGCAGGCACTTCATAAGTAAGGGGAGCGGACAGGTGGACAGGATAACCGATGCATCGGGGAAGCCGCTTTATGAGCTGTCCCAATACACCCTGGGAAATGTTTTTTTAAATTACGAAAAAACCCCCGGTGAATTTGAACAGCTGGAGCAATATAATAAAAATGCCATAGTTTCACCGTTGACAGGGTTTGAACTTGACACAAGGATGATGGTGCTTGAAATGTCCAAGATCGACCTGGTGGTGGAACAATATCTCAATACTCTGAGACTTGGTACCTCGGAGGATTGGCAGCAGGTGTACGGTGAATTTGTCGATAAAATGAGACAGGCAGGTTCACAGAAGGTTATTTCGGAAATGCAGAAGCAGATTGACACCTTTAAGAAAACAAAAGATACCAAAGGCAGCTGACAATACCGGAATGATTTGAAAGAGGTTGCGTAAAGACGTGTATTGTAATGATAACATACCTTTCGGACAAAGCGGCGATGCTATACTTGAGCTATCAGGCAACTGAAAAAATGTTTTAAAGGAGAGAAAGAGTATGAAAAAAGGACGTCTAATTGCAACGTTATTGACAGCAGCTTTAACCGCCACCTCCATACTGGGTTTTGCCGGATGCTCCCAGAAGTCATCGGTAAAGGAAATAGCTGTTATGGTGCCGAGTGCCGACCACGGTTGGACGGGAGCGGTACTTACATACGCCCAGGAGAAGGTAAATAAATTAAATGAAGATCAGGCTGTCAAAGAAAAGTTTTCGGTAAAAGTTTATTCTGCAAAAGATGTTGAAGATCAGATCCAGCAGGTTGACGATCTTTTGACCAATACCGGCAAGCTTGCAGGTATTGTAATACTGCCATATGATAACGGACTTCAATCCACCCTTGAAAAAATCGCTACCGCAAAGGTTCCTTTTGTACAGTTTGACCGTGTTATTTCCAGCGGCATTATCGACCCCCAGGTAGTGGCAAATGTAAAGGGAGATAATGAGGGTATCGGATATGAAACTGCAAAGAGATTTATAAAAGACGGTCTTGGCAAAGACGATTATGTGTATGAAATGATTGGAGATAATTCATCCGTACCCGAGCTCCGTTCAAAGGGTTTCAGGAAATATCTGACCGAACAGGGCTGGACCGAGGATGAAATAAACAAGGTAGTTGTAAAATCAGCAGCCACAGGCTGGAGCCGAGACACCGGAAAAGAACTGTTTGAATCCTGGTTCGGAAGCTCACAATGCGACACTTCCAAAAAAATCTGGATATACACACATGATGATGAAATAGCCATGGGTGTATTGGAATCAATAAACGGTTCTGCCCTGGATGCGGGAAAGAAGGCCGAGTTTATGAAACAACTCAAGGGACTTTCGGCTTCATCAGGACTTGCTGAAATGTACGCGGTACTCAAGGACAAACACAAGACAATAACCCGCCCGGCGACATTTGATATCTTTTCTGTGACATATGATCCCGCAATGATCCAGGAAGCTGTCCAGGTGCTTGTGGACTCACTGAACGGCGGAAAAAATATAGATCCAAATTACATCATACCGGTACACGTTGTTGATTCCTCAAATGTCGGCGATTACAAAGCATTTGGAACCTATGATGAAAAATAATTCTGGAAGGTTTATACTTCAATAAAAACTTCATCAGGGTACAGGCCTGGAATTTCGGGTAAAAACTTATTATGAGTCCTGAAAATTTCAGGCATGTACTTTGTGGCAATTATTGAGGAAGGAGGTTCTATGGAATTACTGAAAATGACCAATATTTCAAAGTCCTTTTTCGGTGTTACCGTTTTGGACAATGTGACACTGGAGGTCGGCAGGGGAGAGGTCCATGCTCTGATCGGAGAAAATGGGGCCGGCAAATCAACGCTGATGAATATTCTGGCCGGAGTACATGCCAGTGACAGCGGGAATATCATATTCAACGGTAAAGAACTTGTACACAACAGCATAAAGGGAGCCGAAAGCGCCGGAATTGCCTTCGTACATCAGGAACTGAACATATTCAATAATTTAAGGGTTTATGAAAACCTGTTTCTGGGGAAAGAACCGGTGAATAGTTTTGGAAAGCTGAAGAAAAAAGAAATGATTTCGGAAACCTTCAAGCTGATGCATGACCTGGGGGTGGATATTGACCCGCTGGAACTTGCGGATAATCTTGACACGGGAAAGAAACAGCTGCTGGAAATTGCCAAGACACTGCACCGGGATGCCGAGCTGTTTATCCTGGATGAACCTACAACTGCACTGAATAATGCCGAAATAAAAAATTTGTTTGAAATTGTAGGCCGGTTAAAGGCTATTGGAAAATCATTCATATTTATATCACATAAAATGCCTGAAATTTTTAAAATTTCAGATAAATATACCGTACTCAGAAACGGTAAATTTATTAAAAGCGGGAACATCCGGGAGATTTCACCCGAAGCAATAACCAGATATATGGTTGGCGAAAGTTATTCAAATCAGGAAATGTACGAGGAACGCAAACTGGGAGATACCATTCTGGAATTGAAAAGTTTTTCCGGGAAGGGTTTTTATGATGTGGATTTCTCCATAAGAAGCGGTGAGATCGTTGGGTTTACGGGCTTACAGGGGGCTGGCAGCTCGGAAGTGCTCCAGACGGTTTTTGGTGTATTGGAGCCGCAGGGTGGACAGCTGTTTGTCCATGGAAAAGAAATAAAAAACAACAGCATACAAAACGCCATGAAGAACAAAGTGGCCATGGTTGCTGCCAACAGGAAAGAAAACTCCATACTCCAGGACATGACAATCCTCGAGAACACATATATATCCGAACATACCATCAACAACCGGCAGCAGCATATATTTAAAAACAAAGAAATTAAAAAGTATTCTGATTTAAAGGATACATTAAATATCAAGGCCAATAGCCATAATGACCCTATAACCAGCCTTTCCGGCGGAAACCAGCAAAAGGTGATTCTTGCCAGATGGCTGAACACCCGGGCTGATATAATACTTTTTGACAATCCCACCCAGGGAATAGATGTAGGTGCAAAAAGTGAGATATACCGGCTTATCCTGAACTTATCCAAGGCCGGAAAGACAATAATCATCAATACTCTTGAGATTCCGGAAATCCAAAAAATTGCAGACAGGTGTGTTGTTTTTTATCATGGAAGGATATCTGTAGCACTGAAGCGTCAGGAAATCAATGAAGAAACGGTCATGCTTCATGCTACAAATGCTATAAATGCAACTGGAATAAATACGGAGGTGGAAAATGTCCAATCAAGGTGAAAGTCCCATGCAAGCGAATGCTGTGGTTGCACAGCCTGTAAATAAGAGATTTAAGGGTCTGTGGAGCAATTACAATTATGTGATTATATTTCTTGTGATATTTATTGCCTTTTTAATCATTAACGGCAGTGAAACCTCCTGGACCAGCATTACCAATATTTTTCTGCACAGTGCCATTTTGGGTACTATCTCTCTGGGAATGGGTCTGGTCATTATGACAGGAGATATAGACCTGTCGGTTGGGTCCTCCTTTGTCTTTATCGGAGGTCTGACCATTATTATATATAACGTTACCGGCAGTATTTTTGTGACTCTGCTGTTTGCCATAGCGGCGGGATTGTTGTGCGGAGCTTTGAACGGTGTGCTGGTAGGCAGATTCAAAATGCCGTCATTTATTGTCACGCTGGCTTCCATGCTTATTTTCAGATCTGTTTCCCAGTATATGATGAATGAAATGGGAGAGACCAGATACCGTGTAGAAGCCGGAATGGAAAGTTATAAGAGCCTTTTCGGCTTTGGTAACGGAAATATTCTTACAATTCCCCAACTGGCCGTGGTATTCTGGATAGTAGCTGCCGCAATGATTTATATGACAACCTGTATGAAATTCGGAAAAAATATATACGCAATAGGAAGCAATGAGAGGGCAGCCAAACTGGCCGGTGTCAACGTCATATGGACAAGGATAAAGGTATTTGCAATAAGCGGTGCTCTGGTAGGACTTGCAGCCTTTTTGAAAATAGCCAAGGACACTTCCTTTGATCCGGCCACTTCAGGGAAGAATTTCGAGCTCTATGCCATAGCCTCGGTAGTAATAGGCGGGATCAGCATGTCAGGCGGAAAAGGCAGGATCGCCGGCATTATTTTCGGTACAATGGCATTTACCATCATTGACAAGATTATCACGGCTCTTGGTATGAACGCTTTGCTGAATGATACCGTAAAGGGTTTGATCCTGCTGGTAGCTGTGGGCCTGCAAATGATACAAAAGCGTGAAAAATAAAAATAATTGAAAAAGGAGAGTGTATATGGGCAAGGTTTTGAATTATGGAATGGTAGGCGGGGGACCGGGTGCATTCATTGGTGATGCGCACAGAAAAGCCATAGGTTTGGACGGAAAAGCAAGGATTGTTGCAGGTTGTTTTTCCCGCTCCTTTGAAAATACTTTCGCTATGGGTGAGGCCCTGGGAATTGAAAAGGAACGGCTTTATAAAAACTATGGGGAAATGGCCGCAAAGGAAGCCGGCCGGGAAGACGGTATGGATTTTGTAGTCATAGTGACTACCAACTATGCCCACTATGAAGCGTGCAGGGCTTTCTTGAAGGCCGGCATCCCGGTAGTTTGTGAAAAGCCGCTCACAGTCACTCTTGAACAGGCACTGGAATTGGAGAAGCTTGCAAATGAGAAAAAACTGTTGTTTATGGTCACTTATGTATACTCAGGACATGTAACTGCAATGAATATCAGAGAAATCATAGCAGCGGGCGAGATAGGCCAGGTCCGTACGGTTATGGGTGAATATCCTCAGGGCTGGCTGGCGTTTGAAGATATAAAAGGCAACAAACAGGGGGAATGGAGGACCGATCCGGCTCAATCGGGCAATACCAATGCTTTGGGTGATATTGGTACACATATAGAAAATACTGTCTACCGTATGACCGGCTTAAAAATAAAGAGATTGCTTGCCAGAATGGATAAAGTGGTCCCGGGAAGAACTCTGGACGATAATTCAACTGTGATGCTGGAAT
The DNA here is from genome assembly GCF_000350485.1 of Ruminiclostridium cellobioparum subsp. termitidis CT1112. Taxonomy (GTDB): domain Bacteria; phylum Bacillota; class Clostridia; order Acetivibrionales; family DSM-1351; genus Ruminiclostridium; species Ruminiclostridium termitidis. The sequence continues at coordinate 108,050 of NZ_AORV01000015.1, read as the reverse complement.
TTGAAAACGGTGCAACCGGGGTTTACTGGGCATCACAGATAGCCATAGGACATGACAACGGACTCAGAATACGGATTTATGGCAGCAAGGGCAGTATATCCTGGTTCCAGGAGCAGCCGGAGGTTTTCCACATGGCAAAACAGGACGGCTCCCTGCTTGAGATACACAGGGGGCATGGGGCCATAAAACAGGCCGCAGCCAAATACACCAGACTGCCCAGCGGACACACAGAGGGCTGGTTTGAGGCTATGGGCAATTTCTATTCCAACTATATTGATTGTTTGAACGCCCAGAGAAACGGTGTATTTACAGAAGAAATGATTGAATATCCTACGGTGGTTGACGGGGTTGACGGAGTGAGGTTTATTGAGGCCTGCCTTAAAAGCTCGGCCAACGGAAATGTATGGGTGGATTTTTAAAACTATCAACAATGTATTGGCAATCAACTATAAAAATTTTATTTATAAGGAGGACTTGTAATGGGACGACCGGTAACATTATTTACAGGACAGTGGGCCGACCTGCCACTGGAAGAGATGTGCAGAACGGCAAGGGAAATGGGCTATGACGGTTTGGAACTAGCCACCTGGGGACAGATAAATTGCCGCAGGGCAGCAAGTGACGAAGGTTATGTAAAGGAAATAAAGGAGACCCTCAAAAAGCATGGTTTGATCTGCAAGGCACTGGGAGCACATTTAACGGGACAGTGTGTAGGTGATTTATGGGATCCGAGGCTTGACGGCTTTGCTCCGGCGGAATTTGCAGGACAGCCTGAAAAAATAAGAGCATGGGCCATTGAGGAGATGAAATATACTGCCAGGGCTGCAAAAGCTATGGGCTGTGATGTTGTCACCGGCTTTATGGGTTCGGCGGTATGGAAGTACTGGTATTCCTTCCCGCAGACCAGTGAACAAATGATAGCCGATGCATATACCGAGCAGGTGGAGCTCTGGACACCCATTTTTGACGTCTTTGATGAGTGTGGCGTAAAATTTGCCCTTGAGGTGCACCCCACAGAAATAGCCTTTGATTATTATACCACCGAAAGGCTCTTAAAAGCTTTCAATTACAGGCCCACACTGGGGATCAACTTTGATCCCAGCCATCTCATCTGGCAGGGCGTAAATCCCACAATTTTCTTAAGTGACTTCATTGACAGGGTATATCATGTACATATGAAGGATACTTCGGTGAATCTGGACGGAAGAAGCGGAATACTCGGTTCACATCTGACCTTCGGTGATATGAGAAGGGGCTGGAACTTTGTTTCCCTGGGACATGGAGATGTTGATTTTGACAAGATAATACGTGTTCTAAACGGCGCCGGTTATCAGGGCCCGCTGTCCGTCGAATGGGAGGACAGCGGTATGGACAGGATATTTGGTGCGACTGAGGCCTGCAGCTTTGTTAAAAACATTAACTTCAGCCCGTCCACAGTGGCTTTCGATGACGCGTTAAAAAATGACTGATTGGCAGGAATAAAAAAGCTAAATTTGTTTATTTGGGGATACTTTTTTGAATTTTTGGTATTCTCAGGCAGCTGTAATATTAACCGGCAATATAGATACAATAATCTATGGTATGTTTTTTATGCAGTTAATCAAAAGTACATGGATAATTAATATGGATAAATTATTGTTTGGAATATCAGGTTTGCCGATATACAGCGGGTTAAGGAACATGAGTTACGCCGTCGGAATTTATTTTTTAGAGTCAATAGGTCTGGATGCCATGGAACTTCTTTTTGTGAGAAATGTCAATGTAACGGATAACAATAAGGAGAGTATCTTAAGGGCTAAACTGGAAAATAATTTTTATTTGTCGGCACATGCATCACATTATATAAATTTAAATGCAGATGAAAAAGAAAAGCAGGAGCAGTCCCTGGAAAGGATAAAAAATGCCATGGAGGGCCTGGCAAAGGTTGAGGGGAGAAGTCTGGTCTTCCATCCCGGCTATTATTTGAATGATTCGAAAGAGGAGACATTCAATACCATAAAGGAAAACCTGTCGAAACTTCCATACAAAGGAATAGACTACAGGCTTGAAACCACCGGGAAGGGAACGCAGTTTGGCACGCTTGAGGAATTGATCGGCCTATGCAAGGAAGTGAGGACCTGCAAATTATGCATCGATTTCTCACACATTCATGCCAGGGGAAACGGATGCCTGAAAAATTACAATGATTTTGCCGGAATTTTACAAAACATTCTGGATCAGCTTGGCAGAGACGCACTGGACGATCTCCACATCCATATGGGGGGCATACAATACAATGAAAAGGGCGAGAGGAATCATATACGTCTGTTTGAAAGTGACTTTAACTATGTGGACTGCCTGAAAGCCTTAAAGGATTTCAAGGTCAAAGGCTGTGTGATTTCGGAAGGGCCGGTGGTGGAGAAGGATGCTTTATTATTGAAGAATGCGTATAAACAGTTATAAATCAACTATAGTATTCATAATTATATACTTGAGATAATAAATTCATGCAATGAATGAGTTTTTGTACAGGAGGTATTTGTGGGATACTATGTTACTGTTGATACAAATGTAAAGATCTATGTTGAAGACCTTAACCCTGCGGGGAATAAGACAATCCTGTTTTTGCACGGCTGGCCGGGAAGCAACAGACTGTTTGAATACCAGTTCAACCAGCTCCCAAAGCTGGGCTTCAGATGCATCGGTATAGATACAAGAGGCTTTGGCTTCTCGGATAAGCCCTGGAGCGGATATGATTATAACACGCTGGCTGATGATGTCAAAGGTGTGGTTGACGCACTGGGATTACAAAACTTCACACTGGGGGGACATTCCACCGGAGGAGCCATTGCAATAAGATACATGGCCCGTCATAATGGACATGGAGTAACCAAGCTTGCACTGTTTGATGCGGCAGCCCCCAGTCTTGTAAAGCGGCAGAATTTTCCATACGGAATAGAAAAGGACGTAGTTCTTCAAATCATTAAAGGAACCTACAATGACAGGCCAAAGATGCTTCAGGATTTCGGGGATATATTTTTTTACCAGCGTATAACCGGGGCACTTTCGGAATGGTTCTTCCAGATGGGCCTGCAGGCGGCCAGCTGGTCTACGGCAGCTATAGCCAATACCTGGCTGAACGAAGTGCTGTTTTATGACCTGGAGACAATAAATGTTCCGACTTTGATCATTCATGGCATCCATGACAGGGTTGTACCCTTCCAGCTGGGAGAAATACAAAAACAAGGCATTAAAAACTCTAGATTATTACCCTTCAGGTATAGCGGCCATGCGACTTTCTATGATGAGCGCGACAAATTCAATGATGAACTGGTAAAATTCATTGAAGAATAAATTAAAAATAAGTTAAAAATCCAGAAAGTTTTATTTTATAAAACTCTTCTGGATTTTTATGGATTTCGAATACTAATCGTTCATAATCTCACCCTTCGTTTCTAGCAAAATTTTTGCTTTAGTACATTATATAATCTTTCCCCAATATTCGTTACATTATAAGTGCTTTTTTAATTATAAATCATTTTTTGGCATATCCCATTTGATTGAATAGACCAACAGCATTAAAGGCTCCGGGACCGACCATTCGACAGCTGTTGTCGTATTATCTTCAACGGTGCTGTCATCAAAAAACAGCTCTCCGCTAACCAGGGGCAGCCGGCTGTCTATACAGGGAAAAGCTTCGAAGGATGCCTTGGTAATCCCGAATGTTTTGGGAAGTATAACCTTCAGGTTTAAATCGCTTGTAGGTTCCACAATTGTGGTTGAGAGTATGGGTATGGCCTTGTTTTCCACATCTTCAAACATATAGGTAAGACAAAATTCTATTATGTCACCTTTCTTATAGCTCTTGCTGAAATAAACCTCAAGCTGCTGAAAAGCATCTCTCTTTGCAGTCATTAAAATCTTATGGTCTTTCACGTTGCTTGTAATGCTGACTTTTCCGTAACCGGTCCAATTGTATTTATCATAATACCTGTCAATATTTTTTCCGGTTACTTTGAGTTTGATTCTCTTTTTATACTCCATGGTTGTATAACTTTTATATTGATAAGTACAGTACTTTTTTAGTATTACGTATTTAAAATCGGTTTTTAAATAAATTTTATATACGGGATTATGCAGCCGGAATATATAAATGCAGAAAAAGCCTATGCCTAATGCGGCAGACAGGGACAGAATTATCGTATAAGGAAGCAGATATTTGTTATTAGTGGCATAGGCATGTGTTATAACACCGGTAATTCCGGCCAGACAGATTGCCAGCTGATACCTTAGTGCCTCATAAGCTATTTTATTCAAGAAGCCCGCAAGAAATTTTTTTATACTGTCCATAGCTTACCTCCCTAATACCAAATATATTTAATAGTATTGGTTGCCATAACCGCAGCAGGTTATTTGTACAACCTATTGGTATATAGTATTAAGGAGTGAAACAAAATATTCCATTTTTCATTTTTTTCTGATATATCAGCTATGCTGATAATATAAATAACATTTATGAAAAGTTAATACTTTTTTTATTCTCAAGGGCATATTCTCTATATGCCAGAGGAGTCAGCCCCACATCCTTTTTAAATACGGCAAAAAAATGACTGGCATTGGTGAAACCGGTCATTCCGGCAATCTGGTTAATCTTATAATCGGTATTGCTCAGCAGCTGCTTTACATTGTCAATTCGAATCTGCCGGATGTAGTCATTAACATTCATACCGGTTATATCCTTGAAAACTTTTGTAAAATAATAGGGGGAATAACCGATAACTTCGGATATGGAGTCGGCCGACAGGTTGATATCGGTATAGTTATTCTTTATATATTCCTGTGCCTTGAGTATCTGGTCAAAGTGCTTATTGGATTTCAGCTGCATAATGCCCACAATCATTTGCTGATAATTTTCGAATACCGTGAGCAGCCATTCCCCGGCCTGGTTAACTGTCTGAAATTTAGATAATATATTGCTGAATTCATCCAATCTTATGCTGTATTTCTGGTTATCCTGAATTGAGACCTGGTTGAAGGTTTTTAGACAGGCTGTAATGATCTGCAATAAAAAAGTTACGGTTTCCGAGTAGGGATAAAAACATAACAGGGCTGTCAAATCCTTGATATGTGCTTCAAACAGATCTTTTCTGTTGAGCTTTATTGCCGAAATTATCTGATCCTCCAGTTCAACAGGATATCTTATGTTTGAGGTGAGTACCTCATCAAGATACTTGTCGTAGATTGTCTTATCAAAGCCCAGAACAAATCTGTGCCTGGTCATCTCATCGGCTTTTTTGTAGGCTTTGAAACACTCCTCAAGGCTGTTTACGGCACCTCCTATTCCTATTGTCAAAGTAATCTTCAGAGTTTCCCTGCAAATATTGCGGAGTTTATCCATATTATTTACCAGGGTTTCAAAGCTGTTATTGGTATTATTTTTGAAATTGAGCAGTAAGGCGATTTCTCCATTCATGAAATTTACAATTTCCATATTGAAATCCGACAGTAATAATTCCGGGATGGTCTTGCAGAGAGTTGTTTCCAGTATAAACATCTCCTCATCATCAATGGTATTCCGGTTGTCGATGACAATACAAACATGTATGAGATTTGAAAACTCCACATTAAAATCATAATCTTTCATTTCATTTTTAATGGAATCCGGTATCACACAGGATTTTAATACAATTTTTAAAAATTCTTCCTTCAATCTGCCGCAGTTGTCCCTGGACTTAACCTCAATTTCATTTAAACGGTTAATGGCATTATGATATACATTTGAGATCAAATCCATTTCATTTTTACAATTACCGGCTGAAATAAAGCCTGAATGAGAAAACAGCTCTGTCACCGACCTGATGGGATTATACATCTTTCTTGATAAAAAATAGCTGGCAATACTGAAAAACAGTATTATTATAAAACCGATAACCGCTATTGAAATCCACTGGGCCCTCAGAATATCGGAGTACCCCGACAGTGACCGCATATTAATAATATTAAATCCGGTTTTGTAACTTTTAGTGTAGGTTATAATTTTATCATCATTGTCTACCTTCATTGTAAAGTAGTTTTTTGTGTCCTCAGAAGTTACTATCTTTTTAAAATACTCCTGGCTGCTGATATTGTCTTCTACTTCATAATTATAAGGATAAAATACAATATTTCCTTTATCGTCGGTTATCAATGTAATACCGTCATAGTTTTCCATTAATTTTTTATTGATTTCAATAGGGTCGATGGTCATTATAATTCCGTTATTAAGGGAATCACCGTCAAAATTGTCCGAAAAAATAAGTGATACTGTTTTTAAAGGCTTCTTGTTTTTAAGGACATCGGGATTCATCAAGGATGATACCATATTTAAATCGCTTTTTGTGTTAAATTTTGCAAATTGACCTTTGGTTAAGGTGTTGATATCAACATTCAATCTGTTGGGCAGAAGAAGAATACCTGAAGATATTACAAAATCGCTGGACCTGTTATACAAAATAATCGAATCCAGATAATTATTGAGATTTTTCATGGTGCTGAGAAAAATATCTGCTCTGCTTATTGAATCATAGTCTTTATCAATGCCGTAGAGATAATTGTTTATATCTGAATTCTGCTTTAAGCTCACGGATTCCTGGGTCAGTTGTATGAAAATATTATCAAATTCATTTGCCAGTCTGGAAAGACTGTAATTATAGTCCACATACAGCTGATTACTGACATTTTTTATATACATGCCGGTAAATACCGAGGTGGTGGATATAACAATCACAAAGGACAGAACAGTAAAAGTTATAAGCAGCCTTACAAAGTATTGTTTTTTGTAGTAAGCATTTTTAGACAGGCCTTTTAAAAATAAATTTCTTATATGAATCATAAAATTCTTCTCCGGATATATTTTGATTAAAAAAGCGGAAGTAAAATGAAGGTCAAAAATAAATTTCTATTTCAAGTATAAAATAAAGTTACTGTCACAACAAGTAGCCGGAAGTGGTTATGGGTCAAATAAGGAATAATCATACTAAATATCCTGAATTCATAGTGGGCATTAGTGAAAAAACAAATTAAAAATCGAAAATATTGACTATATTATAAGGCTGCAAGGGGTTAAAGTATAGATGCAAGTTAAACTGAGTTTGTTTGCACACATATCCGGCTTAACTTATAAGGCTGTGTTTTAAAAATTTATGGAAGGGGATAAATAAAATCCGATGCAAAATAATTTATCACGTAATAGAGGAGTAGCTGTTGCTTCGACAGGTTTATTGGGTGTTTTAAAGGAATTATATGTCAACAAGGCCCTGTATATGATGCTGGTCCCCGCAGTTGTACTGCTTTTCCTCTTTTGCTATATGCCGCTCTTTGGACTTGTGCTCGCTTTTAAGGAATTCAACTTTGAAATGGGAATATTCCACAGCCCCTGGACAAAACCTGTATTCAATAATTTCCTGTTCTTGTTCGGCTCCGAATATGGAATAAGGGCAATAAGAAATACCGTACTGCTGAATGCACTTTTCATCTCGGTGGGGCTGGTATTTGAAGTGGGATTTGCTTTGATATTTAATGAAATCAATTCGAAAATATTTAAAAAGATAACGCAAACACTTACTTTTCTGCCCTATTTTGTGTCGTGGATCGTTGTGGGAGTTTTTACATACAATATACTTACTTCGGATCATGCAGCGCTGAATAATTTTCTTTCGGTATTGGGACTGCCCAAAATAGATTTCATAACAAATGCATCCATCTGGCCAATAATATTGGTACTGATCAACAGGTGGAAACTGACGGGATATGGGACTATTGTATATCTGGCCACGTTATCGGGAATAGATTCCTCATATTATGAAGCTGCCGAAATAGACGGTGCTTCCAGATGGCAGCAAATCAGGTTCATCAGCCTGCCCCTGCTGAGACCGACAGTAATCGTGTTAACCCTGCTGGCTATAGGCAGAATTTTTAATGCGGATTTCGGAATGTTTTTTTCTGTGGTCGGTGATGCCGCAACCTTATATTCAACCACAGATGTTATAGATACTTTTGTTTACAGGAGCCTCAGAGTTTCTTCAGACATCGGTATGGCATCGGCGGCGGGTTTTGTACAATCGGTGCTCTCTTTTGTCCTGGTTGTTTTAAGCAATATGGCTGCCAGAAAAGCAGATAAGGATTCGGCATTATTTTAAAAAGGTGGGATTTGAAAAATGACATTAAAAAAAATAAGTTTACTTAAAGTGTTTTGCTATGCTGCAGCTCTCATATTTGCTTTATTCTGTCTGCTTCCGTTTATTATGGTAATCAGCGGCTCGCTGAGTCAGGAAGCCGATACTTTAAAATACGGCTATGGACTTTTCCCGAGAAATGTGAGTTTCATGGCCTATAAAGTTCTGTTTATGACATCTGACAGAATCGTCAATGCCTATGCAATATCCATAACAGTCACAGTTACAGGGACCATATTCGGCCTGTTGATAAATACAATGGCGGGATACAGCCTGTCAAGGAAATCACTGAAATATAAAAACATAGTTTCAATATATACACTGCTTACTATTTTGTTCAGCGGCGGAATGGTGCCCTGGTATATTGTGTGTGTGAAATATCTCCATTTGAGCGACAAAATGATAGCGTTGATTGTTCCCTATCTGGCCAATGCCTGGTATATATTCCTCATGAGAAATTTTATGAAAACAATACCGGAGGAATTGAACGAGTCTGCCAAAATAGACGGTGCAAGGGAAGTGACAATATTTTTCAGGATAATATTGCCGCTGTCGAAGCCTGCCCTGGCAACGGTTGGACTTTTTATAGCCCTGGGCTATTGGAATGACTGGTGGCTTGGTTTAATGCTGATAAACGATCAGGATAGACAACCTCTGCAGATGATGCTCAGAATAGTGGTTACAAATGTGGAATTTATAAAGTCCCAGATGTCAAACAGTGCCGAACTCCAGAGGATTGTCAATCAGATTCCCTCGGAAGGAGTAAAAATGGCTGTCAGTATTGTAACTATCGGGCCTATCATTTTCCTCTATCCATTTGTTCAAAGATTTTTTGTTAAAGGAATAATGGTAGGCGCAGTAAAGGGGTGACTAATTCAGCTGCGGGATATTTAAATCATTCCGGACGCTGTTTGGTAATAAATAATTTAAAAGGAGACATTTTATGAAAAAGAAAGGTTTTAAAATCATTGCAATGATGCTTGCAGTTGTAATGACAGCATGTGTTGCTGCAGCCTGCGGCAGTGCCGGAACTGAGTCCGGGACAACAGCCCAGGCAGGCAGCAGTACCGGAGCGGCGGTTTCAACAGCGGCACAGAGTTCAGAACTGGAACCTGTAACCTTAAAATTCTATTTCATGAATGATAAGAAATCAGCCACAGATGAAGTTTGGAATGCGATCAGCGAAAAATTTCAGAAAGAATTGAATGCCAAATTTGAGATTAATTTTATACCTGCCGGTGATTATGTCAATAAGCTGATGGTGATGTCTGTGGCTGGAAATGACTGGGATGCCAATTATGACGGCGGCTGGATGGCCTATAACCAAATGGTGACAAAAGGCGCATATATGGATTTGAATGAACTTTTCCCGAAATATGCTCCCAAATTGTACAGCGAACTGCAAAGCTCAGGTTCCTTAAGTGCCGTGACAGTTAACGGAAACATCAAGGCTGTTCCATGGACCTTAAAGGGAAATGAACATCCGTTCATAGTGTGGAGAACCGACCTTCTTAAAAAGGCAGGCATAGCAGATATCCCAAAAGATTCCGTCAAAACGATAGAGGATCTGGACAAACTCATTGATACCTTACATAAGGCCATGCCGGAATTAAAAATGGTTATTCCCAATATGAACAATATTGCATCAAATATTCTTCCGTATTTTGTAAGGGATGAATATTTTGATTTGAACTTCCACGGAATGACTATAAATATGAACGATCCCAATTCTACTGTTGTTCCTATAGAACAGACACCTTTCTTCAAGGAGTCCATGCAGCATATAAAGAGACAGTTCGACAGCGGGTTGATATCAAAGGATGCCATGGTGGATAAAACCGAGGCATCACAGTACTGGAACAAAGGTATGATTCCTTACACGGTTACATCACATGAGTGGGCTTATGCAAAACCGGCATTTACAGATACAAACGCTGCTATTGAAAGTTCACAATTATATCCCGAGAAGAAATATTACAACCGTTCTCCTACGGGTAATCTGATGGCAATCAGCAAAAATTCCAAAAATCCTGAAAGAACCATGATGTTCTTTGAACTTATAAACGGCAATCAGGAATTGTATGATATGGTCATGTATGGAATCAAAGACAAAACTTATGTTTTGAATGGAGAGGCTGCCGACTTCCCTTCAGGTATGACAAGTGCAACCAGCAATTATATGGAATGGGGAGGACAGTGGGCTCTGTGGAAACCACAGTTCATGAGACCTACGGCACAGTACAGTGAAGGCTTCTGGACCAGGGAAGCTGAGTTTGCAAGTACTGCCAACCATATCCAGTCACCAATCGACGGTTTGAGCTTTGACGATACAAACATAAAAACCGAACTGGCAAAGAGGGACCAGATATTGGCGGAATTAGGCAAACCACTGGTGGCAGGAGTTGAAAGAGATGTTGACAAAGCGGTGGATGAGATGAATGCAAAACTGAAGAACGCAGGTTCCGATAAGATTGCTGAAGAATTGAACAAGCAGGTCAAGGCATTTTTAGCAGCCAGGAAGTAAATAAATGCTTTGAAGATAAATAGGAAATATTACAGGGATGGTGTTTAACCATCCCTGTAATAAAACTCTTTTAATTAGTCCAGTAGTTCAGACCGATATTTCCGCTGATAAATTCAATTTTTACCGTATGGTAGCTTCCCTGTTCAAAAGTGAAAGTGCCTGCAGCGACAGTCTGCCAGTTCTGTAAACCGCCGGTGTCGGGAAGTGTTATGGTAGGACCTGCTGTTCCGTCTATTACAAAACGCAGCCTGGCATTTTGGGTATTTGTAGAAATACGCGCTTTCAGTGTCACTGTCCCCTGCAGGGGAATTTCCTGCCACTGAAGCCATTCACCGGCCGAGGTATTGTACACATTCCAGCCTCCGTTGACATCGGAGGTGCGCTGTATATCAATATTGCCGTCCCTGAATGAGTTTCCGGAGTTACCTGTGGTTGTATCATTATAACTGTCACAGGCTTCTGCTTCAACCTTCAGGTCATCTGGGAAAGGATTTTTTGTATATTTCCTGAGTGTGTTTATGCGCTGGTTGGGATAATCGTAATATGTCGTATCTTTGCTGCGCCATACCGAACAATTCTCTTCCCAATCAGAGAAGCCCTCAACCAGGGTGGAGAGGCATTTTTTACCTGCAGTAAGCGAAAGGTTTGTATCGAAAGTCTTGCCGTGATTTGAATCAAGAAACATGGAGGCACTTCCGTTTACCACTCTGAAAGCCGGACAAAGCGCCCCGAACGAGTTTCCGTTGAAGTTTTCGGTACTATAACCCGGTCCCAGGATGAACCAGCCATGAATACCGTCAATAACTGACGGGTCGTTAACGGAGGGATCACATTTTACCCATGACTGATCCACTATGATGTACGGATTAAAGCCAAACTCAGCCTGGCATTTTTCTCTTATGTACATCAGCAAGGCTTTGGTATTTCCGTTACCGTAATTGGTAAAAGCATAATCACCGATGCCCCATTCCCATATTGCAGGCCTGCCGTCAATTTTGTACCTCATATTGTCCGGTATTGCATTAAAAAATGCCCGCATATTGTAGTCCCAAATATATTTGTAATTGCCGGTATCCCCGATGTCAAATTTGGGATCATAACCTCCTCCGCCATTGTCCCGGTTTTTGTGATCAGCCATTGAAGCCGCAGTATCATCCAGAAAGGAGATTTTGAATTTATCCGCCACACCTCTTCTGTTCATTGCTGCAACCATATCGGCAAGTTTTCTCGGATCGCCGTTGTTATTGTAGTCCGGAACCGAGTCCAGATAACCTCTTATGGTGGGCGCCACAAAATCTGCACCGCTGTAGGCAATTTCTTCAACTATATTATCCCACCATTGAGAAGTATCAGAGGACGACATGTATAATGGCAGATTATAAATGGTATTTCCGGCGTATTCAGGTGTACCCCCGTTTAAGGTAGTGGTGGTAAACCCCATGGTAACGCCTACATCAGAGGTGGCTGAAGGGATAGGATCAAGATTGAACCAGATAAATTCCTCATTGGGACCTATTGTTACAGCGTCGGCGTGAAGCTGATTGCCGGCTGCAATATCATTGGACAGGTACATATTGTTAATTACAGCTTTTATTGCGTATTTACCGCTGCCCCTGTCCTCCATGGTGAACTTCTGGGCATCCCCTGTGGTAGTACTGCTTGGCATAAGGGTTTTGGCAGCAGTGTCGACAGTTACATACTTGCTGTTTGCCATGGATTTCAAAGAAAACAGTCCGTTACCAAGGTCTTCCTTCTGGAATTTTTCCCAATCACCGCCAACTCCGTCTCTGTTTATCAGCATAGGCACCGTACCGCCGCTCTCTGCGCAGACAAATTTGTTTGTAGCTGCGGACTTTAATCCTACCATTTGCAATTGGCCCGATGCTGCCGGCTGTGCCCTGACCGAAACAGGAATACCGCTGCTTATTGCAAATGACATTACAAATACAACAATCAATACATAGAGAAACTTTTTACCCATAATATTAACTCCTCCTGATTAATTTATATGACTAAACAGTAATACATACTTTTCCGGAGGTCTTGTATTTTATTGACATAATTGTAATGTATTGATTTTAATTTTTAGAAAATTTAGAAGGTTCTGTCAACCATTTTTGATCAACCGTTGCATGCAGTTAAAATGTGATGCTTTTAGTTAAATAGATATATATTAAAAAAAACTGCAGTTGTTAGAATTAAACTGCGTAGTTTATTCAACACATTGAAACAGAACATTTTACAAAACTTTCAATTAGAGGGAGGGACACTATGTGTCTGAAATGACGGTTGCCAGCAAAAAGAATAAAGGTAAGAAGTCCCTGCTGTATATATGGGAAAACAGATGGCTGTATTTATTTGTAATACCTGCGTTCCTGACGGTATTGATATTTAATTATTTTCCTATGCCGGGTATAATAATGGCCTTTCAAAATTTTGATCCTATGAAAGGTTTTTTCCACAGTACATTTGTAGGATTGGACAATTTCAGAAGTATCTTTGAAAGTACGGATCTGCCAAGAGTTATAAAAAATACTTTGGGCATCAGTGCATTAGGTTTTTGCCTTGGTTTTCCATTACCTATTATACTTGCTGTGTTTATTAATGAAATGAGTAGTATTAAATTAAAAAAATTCATTCAGACAACCTCATATCTTCCACATTTTATTTCCTGGATTGTTGTTTCCGGTATCATGTATGAAATCCTGGACATAAATACCGGAGCGGTGAATAAATTAATCGGTATATTCGGCGGTTCATCCGTAGACTTTTTAGCAGATCCAAAGCTCTTCTGGATTGTTTCGGTTTTAATTGCCATCTGGAAAGAGATCGGATGGGGTTCAATAATTTATCTTGCAGCTATTGTGAGTATAGACCAGGAGCAATACGAAGCTGCAATTGTTGACGGGGCAAGCCGGCTGAAAAGAATCCTTCATATCACCATTCCCGGAATTATGCCGACAGTTGCGGTACTCCTTATTTTACAAGCAGGTTCTCTATTGTCGGGTGCGGGTCTGTCACCCGGGTTTGATGGGACGTATAATCTTGGTAATCCCGGTAATGCAGATGCTTCAGAGGTTCTGGACATATGGATTTTCAGAGAAGGAATACGGCGGATGAACTATTCTTTTGCATCTTCTGTGGGCCTGGTTTTGTCGGTTATTAACATGACCTTTGTCTTTATTGCAAACAAGATCGCCAATAAGGTCAATGATTCAGGAATATTCTAGGAGGTTACATATGTTACAGGTTAAAAAGCATAGAAGTGAGTGGATTTTTCAAACTGTCCTGGCTGCTATAATGATTATGTTTTCAGTCTTAATGATTTATCCTTTCCTGAATATTTTCGCCAAATCCCTCAGTACAGGCTCAGCTATGATAGGAAGAACAGTTTATATTTTACCTGTCAGTCCGACTTTGAATAATTACTGGGCCATATTCAACAACAGTCTCCTGATTCAATCACTGTTGGTATCCGTAGCAAGAACAGTTGTCGGAACCATGTTCCACCTTGTAATAACAGGTGCGGCAGCTTATGCATGTTCAAAAAAGAGACTAAAGGGAAGATACTTTCTGACGGTTTTCTTTCTGATTCCCATGTATTTCGGCGGCGGCCTCCTTCCCAGCTATATTCTGATTACAAAGCTGGGTCTGATGAATTCCTTCTGGGTATACATTTTTCCCGGAATGTTCAGCACCTTCAATTTCCTGGTTATGATGACTTATTTCAAGCAGTTGCCTGAAAGTATCGAAGAATCTGCAAGAATAGATGGTGCCAACGATTTTCAGATATTTACCAGGATTGTCATTCCGGTTTCTACTCCGATTATTGCAACCATTGCATTACTGGTGGCAGTGGGTCATTGGAATTCCTGGTTTGATGCCGTCCTGTATGTAAATACGGCAAAGCTCCAGCCGGTTCAGGCAGTGCTGCAGCAAATCATACAGGGAACCCAGACAACCACTTTGCTTAGAAATGCCCAGTATGGTACCACCAGCGCCAACACAAACACGTTTACAACCCAGTCCATCACAATGGCTACACTGTGCTTTACGGTATTCCCCATCCTGTTTGTATATCCCTTTTTGCAGAAATATTTTGTTAAAGGAATCATGATAGGCGGAGTCAAGGGCTAGTAAAAGCATATTTGAAGTTAAAATGCCGGAATCAGTCAAAACGGTATTTTGCTAATATAAATATATTTTATAAGGAGGATTTTATGGTAAACAGTGTTAAGAGAATGGTGTCTGTTTTATTGGTGGTATTCCTTATCGCAGGAATAATAGCCGGCTGCGGTGGGAACGAAGCAGCCGAAAGCACAGCAAGTACTGTCGTCAATTCTTCAAATGGATCTGCAGCAGGTGACAAGCCTGTAGAAATGCAAACTCTTGAACTGACAATGTTCAATCAATGGTATGAGCCTTTTGTGGAGCCGAAGGAAGATGTTGTAACACCACTTATTGAAGCAAAAGGGTGGAAAATAAATGTTAAGGAACGCTCCTATGAATCAAGCCAAAACTGGAGTGACAAGCTGAACCTTTGTGTAGCATCCAACACACTGCCCGATGTATTTGAGTTTCCGGCAGGCGGAGTTGATTCTATAGCAAAATTTGCAGACAAATTTGTTGATTTTACTGATATTTTAAGTGACAAATCAAAGGTACCCAATATCAGCAAATACCTGACTCCAAAGACTATTGAACTGATAAAAACCCAGCAGACCAAGAAAAATATATACTGGCCCACAAGTCCGACGCCCGACTGGTCCGATCCTGCACAAATAGAAGCAAATAAGGATATGTATACCGATGCACATGCTTCGACCAACTATATTGCAATCAGAGAGGACATACTTGCGAAGCTGGGATATAAGTTTAAACCTGTAAATGAACTTGAAAAGGAATTTAACGATAAAAATAAATCAGTACGTTTAACTCCGGAGGATTTGAAAATTGAACCGGAGATCAAAACAATAGCCGACTTTGAAAAGCTTCTGAAAGATATAAAGGCATTGAACCTGAAAACATCCGACGGTTCAACGGTTATCCCGTTCGGTGGAACCGACCCGCAATTTGTAATCGGTGCCTCTTTCGGATTTGACTTCTTCAGACAGTATCAGGGAGAAGTAAATGGCTTTTACGGAGCACCCTTTGCAAAGGATATGCATAAAACCTTGAATACCTGGTTGAGAGACGGTTTATTAGACAGAGATGTCTATTTGCTGGGCAAGCAAAGAGAAAAGCTGGGTGACAAGATAGCCTTGGGGAAATATGCAACCTGGACAGGCGGAGAACCAAATGAAATTGACTCTGTAAAAAAACTTGAAAGCACCCTTAATACCAGGGTAAGATATATAACTCCACCAAGGTATAAAGAAGATCTGCCCCCTTATTGTGACGGTATGTATCCGGGGTCAGGACAGGGATTACTTATCAGAAAAGACTACAAGGATGTTGACAAGCTCATAAAGTACCTGGACTGGTTATACAGTGATGAGGCACAGGATATAATCATGTGGGGTAAAGACGGCGGAGTCTGGGACATGAAAGACGGCAAAAAGGTATTTAAGGATGAAGAACTCTGGAACGTTATAAAGTCCAAGCAGTTGAACAATAAAACTGCAAGCGGTATAGATGCGGGATATTACGGACTTTGGGATCCTGCCAAGACCTTCTATACAAGTTCTGCAGTACGGGGTTTTATTGCAAACGGAGGAGTTAATCCCAGCCGCTATGAGCTTTCCTATCCGTCACAATATGATTTCATAAAAGAGATCAAGAGGGTCGCCGGTTCAGATATGATTTCCACTGATGGATCTTTACTGTATGCGTTTGGGGAGGAAGCCAACAAATTCAATAATTATTTCTGGTCAAAAGGTTGGGAGGTAAATAATGGAAAACTAGTGCTTTCAAAAGATGACCAAACCTTTGAAAAGAACTGGAACAGTGTTTATGATGAATACATGAAATCCGGAGATTATAAGAAGGCTATGGCTGAGGTCGGAGAGAGATATAAGATACTATCTGCCAGGTAATAAAAATCCGGGGGACCGTATCAAAATAGAGCAATTGTAATAAATGAATACTGATTATAGTACTCAAGTACAGCTTCAATAAATGGGCAGTTCCATTAAATAGTATATGCCTGAAAATGTAGGTGAAACACAAAGTATTTTGGAATACTTGTGATGAGTCATACAAATTTCAGGCTTGTACTATGTCAGCAATCCATTTATTAAAGTCATTATGGGAGCACTATGACATTTTTGCATATATTTCAATTGTTTTGGTTTTGCGGTATTCCCTTTAGCCATAAAACTGGGAGCTGACAGGAATATGTACAAGATGATAATCGTTGATGATAATTTTTATGACAGGGATGATGCCTTATCCATCGTTAACTGGGATGAGCTTTTTGTTAAAGTTACTGAAACCTTCTCCAATGCAATTGATGCTATTGAGAAAATGCAGGAATACAAGCCTGATATTATTCTTACCGATATTCAAATGCCTAAAATGACCGGGATGGAATTTATCAAAGCAGCTAAAGAAATCAATCCCTGCGTCAAGGTGGTTATCATGAGCTGTTACAGTGAATTTGAATATGCAAGGGAGGCATTGAAGCTTGATGTTGCGGCATATATTACCAAACCCTTGCAGAATGATGAAATCTCCAATGTTTTTGGTACACTCATAGCAAAAATGAATGAGGAAACGGAGCTGGCCAAAGAAAAGGAAGAAATCAAAAAGAGGCTTCAGGAGAGTTTTCCGATCCTGAAAGAGAGATTTATCAGAAGCTTTATACTTGAAGGGAGTCATGATGAGGAAGCCTTATGGAATCAGATGAAATATTTTAATATTCCTATCAAAAAAGGAATATATCAGGTGCTGGTCATGGAAATTGATGATCTTGAAGTCCTTCGTAACTTATCCATGGAACAAAAGCAGCTGATTGAAATAAAGGTCTCAAATATTGTGGAAAAGTGCTTTTCAAATTATTCAAGTTCAATGGAAGAAATTATTGTCATCCAGGTTGATGCTATTCATTTCATTATACTTTTTAACGTTACGGTATACGGTTTTTTAATCAACGGAGATAATACTGCCGTACAATTGTCCCGGAAAATAATGGAGCAGATCAGATGCTCCGGGCTTCCGGAAATGACGCTGGTATTGGGGAAAGCATTCGGCAGAATTACCGAAACCCATTTGCAGTACAAGGAATGCCTCAATGCGATGAGACATAAATTTTTCGTAGGCAAGGGACATTTGCTTAATATCGATGAATTAAAGGAAGGCGAGGAGGCAGCAGCAATTGATCTGGACACGCTGAAGTCGGATATACGTATGATATTACTGTCAAATCAGCCTAACCAGGTTATGAGCTTTATGGCGAAGTACTTTTCCGGTAAAGACTGCACCATGTCGGAGCATTCTGTAAAAGACCTGACCTACAGCATAATTATATGCATTCAACTGGTGATGGCTGAAATAAATTTGGATTTTGAGGAGATATTTACTCAGAGAAGTGTGGTTTGGAAAAAACTGATAGAGTTTGAAACCATTCTGGATATCCAGCAATGGGTCAAGAACATACTATTTTCGGCTCAAACCTGGATTGCCGACAAAAACAGTTTAAAAAGCAGAAAAGTTGTTGAAGAGGTAAGGAAGTATATTGAGGAGTACCTTGATCAGGAACTTACGGTTCAGAACATAGCAGACAGGGTTTTTTTCAGTCCCAACTATTTGAATTCTCTTTTTCAGCATGAAACAGGCGAGACAATTCCTCAATATATAGTACGGGTCCGTATGGAGAAGGCCAAAAAACTTTTGTTGAATACAAATATGAAATTATATGAAATAGTTGAGGAGGTGGGGTATAAACATACTGCATATTTTAATTCATTGTTTAAAAGCTGTGCAGGAGTGACACCAAAGGAATACAGAGAAGGGAAAAGGCGGTGAAGGATACCTTGCGTTTTTTTAAATACATTTTGACTTTTTTATACAAGCTGTTATCCAATTTTCTCTATGATCTTGAAATCAGGAAAAAACTATATACAATCAATATAATAATTACACTTGTACCTGTTATTATCCTGGGTACAAAATTGTATCTCATATCA
This sequence comes from Ruminiclostridium cellobioparum subsp. termitidis CT1112, assembly GCF_000350485.1. Classification (GTDB taxonomy): domain Bacteria; phylum Bacillota; class Clostridia; order Acetivibrionales; family DSM-1351; genus Ruminiclostridium; species Ruminiclostridium termitidis. Next base: position 89,208 of record NZ_AORV01000015.1, on the reverse strand, counting down.
AACCAGAATCTTGTGGAAACGGAGAAAAGTTTTTTATCTTCATCCGTCCGCCAAATGAGAGACATTGTGGATTTTTATATGGAGGGTGTGGTCAACAGGAGCGATATATTGTTCAGCGACCGCAATATGCAGAGAATTTTATCGGTTAAATATAATGAATACGGTGATCTTCTGGAAATGTATACGAACTTCAGTCAAAAAGTGCTGCCGCTTTTAAATGAGTATAAATATTCCAATCTGAAATATTCGAGCTACAGTTTGAAAAACGGTGTTGGGTTATTTCTGACCTTTTATTCAAATAACAATTCCATAAACAGCATATTTATGAATAATAATTATGATAATATCCGAATATTGAATTTTAAACAGCTGGATGGCGAGCAGTGGTATAGAAGAGCAAAGGACAGTAAGAGTTCTTTTTTCTGGAGACCCACATACACCGAAAATAAATACGTTCAGAATAGTGATACTCCAATAAAAGTCATTTCCCTGAACAGGCAGTTCTATAATTTTGATACAATGGAGAATCTGGGTGTTATCAGCCTTGCCATACCCTTAGACTCCATTGGAGATATACTGCACAGCATTACTCCGCGGGAAGGCTGCTCGGCCATTCTTATGGATCAGGAGGGCAGCCTTGTCTGCAGCAGCGGGCAGCTGGCAGATGGATCGGAAGCTTTCAGGACTGCACTCAATAATATAATTCAAAAAGGTGAAAAGGGAGTAGGACATCTGAAGGTGAATGGCGCAGATGCTGGTGTATATTACGAAACCTCGGTAATATCAGGCTGGAAAATGGTTCTGGTGGATTCAGGGAATACGGTGGAAACCAAAACAAACGAAATTGTCGTAACCACTCTGACAATAAGCCTTTTGTCATTTGCAGGTTCGCTGCTGATAATGCTGACATTGTCCAAAACCATCACAAAGAGGTTAAAGCATCTTACAACAAAAATCCACAGGATTAAAAAGGATACTACGCTCCCATTGCAGGAGATACGGGGAAATGATGAAATCGGAGAGCTGGATCAGCAGTTTAATGAAATGCTAGGACGAATTAATCATTTGATTGAAACCGAATATAAGGTTAAACTGTATTCCCAAAAAATAGAGTATGAGCTGTTACAGGAACAAATCAATCCCCACCTGCTTTATAACAGTTTGACGGCTATAAGATGGATCTCTAAAAAATGCGGAAATCTGGATGCATATGAAATAACCGAAAATCTTATCGGCTTTTATAAGGCAAGTCTCAGCAAAGGGAATATTTTTATCAAAGTGTCCGATGAAATTTATATCATTACGGCCTATATAAATCTGATACGGAAAATTTACAAGCTGGATCTTGATTACCGGATAGATGTGGATGAAAACATTTGTTCATATAACTGTATTAAGCTGATCCTGCAGCCTGTAGTTGAAAATTCACTTTTACACGGGTTAAGGAATTCGGAGAAAAAAGGTCTCATAACTGTTAAGGGACAAAAGGCAGAAAATCTTTTAATATTTGAGGTCAATGATAACGGTGATGGTATGGAGCAGGAAACCATTGATAAAATAATGAGTGATTCCGGAAAGGATAGGAAGAGCTTTGGCTTATACAATGTAATGAAAAGGATAAACCTTTTTTGCGGTGATGAATACGGATTGTCCATAACCAGCCGGCCGGGAATGGGAACAAGTGTAAAAATAAAAATTCCCTGCTGCGACAGTGATGGAAATATTACAGGATTGTGAAATTGAATATAAGCTTATATGGGAGTAAACGAATATTGGCCGCTATACGGCTTTAACCATAACATGACCCAGGAGGTTGATAGCATGAATAACAGAAAACAGATATGTCTGAACGGTTTATGGGATTTTTGCCCCGGGAACGGGACATTGGACCGGATACCCCGGAAATGGGACAAAACTCAGATCAAGGTTCCGTCTCCCTGGAATATAAATACTTTTGCAGGTCCTGAAAAGCTGACCTGTGGGGAAGAAGAAATATTCCTCAGGGGCGGAGAATTCAATTTATATCCCGAATACCCCAAAGCATGGGAAAACGCCCAAAGCGGCTGGTATAAAACAGAAATGTTTATTGATGAAGAATGGCGGGGAAAAGTAATTACCCTGAAATTTAATGCGGTACTTTTTTACAGTGAGTTTTATATTAACGGTAAACTGATCTCAACCGACGCAGATGGGTTTTTGCCGCATGAATTTCCTGTCCAGGATCATGTAAAATACGGCGGGAGCAATACCCTGGTAGTAGGTGTGAAGAAGCTTGACGCCTTCAGGTATAAAAATGAAGCGGGTAAAAACAGGATAGAATATCCTACCGGTTCATTCTGGGGCAAGACCATGGGCGGCATATGGCAGGATGTATATTTGAATGTATATCCGCATGACCATATTACGGATATTTTTGTCAGGACAGACGTCAACAGCAATATATTAAGGGTTGATGCAGATCTGGCCGCCGACAGGGGAGAAGATTTCACCGTTGGTATGGTCCTGAGGGAGTGGTCGGGTGACAGGAGTTTTAAGCTGGCCTGCGGTTTGCCCGTCAATGGGAATTCAGTTGAATTCATTTTTGACTATTCCGGCATAAAGGATGAGATAAGGCAGTGGTGGCCTGATTCCCCCGAGTTATATTACATAGATGTTATTCTCCATAGCGGCAATGAGATAGTAGATGTCAAAACTGCAAGATTTGGCTTCAAAAGCTTTGAGGTCAGAGGAAAACAGTTTTACCTGAATGGAACTCCAATAAATTTAAGAAATGATTCCTGGCACTATATGGGTTTTGCATATCAGAATGAGGAGTATGCAAGGCTCTGGTATAAAATGGCCAGGGACGCCAATGTGAATTGCATAAGGCTCCACGCACAGGTTTATCCTGAATTCTTCCTTGATATGGCCGATGAGATGGGAATGATGATTGTAGATGAGACATCCATCTGGGCGTCCCATTGTGAATTCCACTACTCAATGGAATTTGTGGAAAATGGCAAGAAACATATTAAAAGAATGATAGAACGTGACAGAAACCATCCCAGCATCATTATCTGGAGTGTTGAAAACGAATGCATAATGGCGTACAGAGTGTCGGCGGATGACGGGGTAAAAGACGAAAACGAGCTGAACGAAAGATTGTTTTTACTGGCTGAATATGCCGGGAGTCTTGACCCCACACGTCCGGTCAGCGGAGATGGAAGCCAGGATATGGGCGGGAGGCTTGATGTTTATTCTCTGCACTACCCGGGTAAAAAGGGTCCTGAAAATGTAAACAAGCCTGTTACAATAGGAGAGATGGGAAGTCTTTATTATGCAACACCGGATTGTGTATGCAATCAGTACGGTGAAAAAACCTACCTGTCCTTTGACGGGAGGCTTGAAGCCATTGGCCGGGAACTTTTTGAAAACCTGAAGCATGAAAGAAAATGGGCCGCACAGGTATGTGTGTTTAATCTGGTATGGTATGGCCTGAAACCACTGCCCTTTAAGGAAAGGATCATAAATTATCCGGATTTGTCCCTGCCGGGTGTCAAACCAACAAGGACCGGCCCTTATATTTCAACCTTGAACGCCGCCTACGACGACAGTCTGCCTGAATATATTCCCAATACGGTATTTGAATGGGTGAGGCAGGCATACCTTCCTGAAAGGTTTTTCTTTGAAGAGGGCAGGTCCCGTTATTATAACGGAGAAGCAGGAGCTAAAAAAATATCGGTTTTCAATGATTCTTTTGAAGAGAAGGAATACATACTGGAATGGCAAATGGAACAGAAAGGAGAAATCCTCGGGAGCGGAAATAAAAGTGTCCTGGTAAATCCCGCCGGCTATGAGGAGTTGGATATTGAATTTGATCTTCCGGCTGCAGATTCTATTGAGAGGTTATCTCTCAGGATTTTAATGAAATTCCGTGATAATATTGTCTTTGAGGATGTCTGCAGTATAAAAGTATATAATAAAAACCACATTTTCAGTTTTATGGGTGGTTTCGGAAAAGTAGGAATATTGGGAGGTTCAAGGCTGGATGCCAATGAATTTTTTGAGAAATCGGGAATAGAAACAGTTGACGGACTTACTCAAGGGATAGACATTTATCTGCTTGAGGAGTGTACGGAAGAGGCTGCGGCCGGCTTGACCTGGGCATGCTGCTCTGTACTGGATCTTTTGCCCGAAAAGCATGGGTTCAAATCATGGCTTTCGCATGGTTCGGCTGAAAATGCGTTTTTAAATGTAGATGACAGGACGCTTATGGAAAATCTGGAGGAAGAGGACCTGTCCAATTGGGGTAACGGATACCTTTGCAATAATACTTTCCAGGATAATTTATGTGTAAGTGCATTTAATCTGTTTTGTACAGGAAAAGGTATTCCTCTGATACTTGATGTCAAGAATGGGAAAGCAAGGCAGCTGGTAAGTACCATTCCGCTTTTAAAATGGGCTGCAGAGGAACCTGCCGCCCTGGTACTTCTCTCGAATTTGATTGCATATGCTGCTCAAACCGGTAAAACCGAAGCCCATGAATGTGTCCTGGTTTCGAAGAAGGATTCGGATATGCACCGCAGCTTTGAAAACATGGGAATAGACTTTACACTGGCAGAGGTTAAAAACAGAGACCAAATAAGGTCGCTGCGGGAAGTAAAACTCCTGGTGGCAGACGGAAGCTGCAGGCTGGATTACCTGGATGAAATAATGCCATATAACGCAGAGCAAATCCTGTTGTGTAATTTTGATGAGGCTACACTGCCTGACAGTCTCAAAGGATATATCGAAGTAGTTGAGAAACCTCTGTACCAGCTGATAAAAGCCGGCAAGGACAATGCTTTGACTGACGGCATTCATGCCGGGGATTTGTACGGTCTTGAAGCAGGCCAGGAGACAGTGATATGCAAAAGGCCTTTCCTGATTAAAGATGACCGGAAGGTCAAAGGCCTGTTAAAGAACGCTGATTTGAACTGGAGAATGTGGAATTTTCAGGGAGAGGACCGTAAAACAGTATCAATACTCAGGAGTGAACAGGAAACAAAAACTCCGCTTTACGGCCTGGCTGAGACTCATATCAACACAGTGAAGGTCATACTGGGGCAGATTGATATGTCCTATGCAAACCGTAAGCTTGAAAGACTTGCAAGCCGGTTTTTTCTCCAATATGGGACTTATAGTAAACTGTAAAATGTCCGATGAATTTGAGAATATTCTGCATGAAGGGATCTATGACGGCAAGGTAACTAAAGCACTTGTTCTGAGTTCAAAAAACAATTTGGAGCCGGAGAGTATGAGCCCTGAAATCAACAGGTTTGAGGAAGCCGGAGCCGGGTTTTGGAGAGTTTTGGATTTATTGGACAGTGATTCGGGCAAAAATGAACCGTATTGCTATTATTGCCTATATATCCATTCTCCGTCAGACAGAACAGACCTGCTGCTAAATCCTGATCTCATGGAGGTTCAGATAAGAAATAAAAACAGGAAAGAGTTATATCTGAACAATACTCTCATATCGGAAGGCAAACAGATAGCTCTCGCCGCCCTGCCTTTAAAAAATGGCTGGAATAAGCTTGTTATCAAGGAAAATAGAGAGGTAAACGAAGCAGCTCCGTTATCTGTGGTTTTCAGGCGCAAGGACAGCGACAGCCTTGACCTGCAGTTTTCCCTGGGATCAGAAGGATTTCAGGAAATAGTGGGAGAGCAGTTTCAATTTATCACTAACTCCAATCAGGAAATGTGTGATAATATAACAAAAGGAAAAGGATATTTCTGGGAGTCCTCCGAAACACAGGTAAAAGGCATGTATCTTCAGGCAGATCTGAAGTCTGTATATGAGATAGCAAAACTACAATTCAATTCACGTATGGAAGATACAAGTGTAAGGCTTAATACTCCCAGAAGCTTTGTGCTATTATTCAGTACGGACGGTAAGCATTGGGAGGAAAAATATAATGTGTCCGATGAAGAGAAACTGTCCTTTATAGACGGCAAGGTCATCCTTTGCTTTAATAAACAGAAAGCAAGGTATGTCAAACTTGTTATAACCAATGTAGCTCTAAAACCGCTGAGCGTTTCAGAGTTCAAGGTTTTCGGATATGGTGGGTAATAGAAAATGCCGGCATTCATGTTCCTGGGAAAAATAAAATGATTTTTGAGGAGAATTTCCTGATGGGTACAAATAATGTGCTGAAACTCTGGTATGGTCAGCCCGCAGACATACAGGCAGGATGGAATGAAGCTCTGGCTATGGGAAATGGAAGGCTGGGGGGAATGGTATTTGGCGGTATAGCTGCTGAACGGATTCAACTTAACGAAGACAGTGAATGGTATGGCGGACCAAGGGACAGAAATAACCCGGATGCCCTGAAATATCTGCCTGAAATCAGGAAATTGATTGCCGGGGGAGAAATCGACAAGGCCGAAAGACTGGCCTGTATGGCCTTATCCGGAACACCTGAGGGTCAAAGACATTATGAGCCCCTGGGAGATTTGTATCTGTATTTTGAAAATCATGAACAGGCCGGGAATTATGAATAACATCACTATATTATAATCCGGCAACGGGTTAAAGTAATAAATGAAAGAAAAAGAACCTGAAATAAAGGAGCTGAAGTTTAAAATGAATGATATACAAATAAACCGGATGCTGCAAAAGCTTGCAAGGTATGAGCAAACCCTGGAACCCTACATATTTTCCAATATTGCAGAAGCAGAAGCAAGATATTATGAAACCATGGAGCAGCATCACAGCATACCTCAGGAAGAGGGACTATATAAAGACATAAAAAAGGGCGATACCTGGGGAAGTGAAGGAGTGTATTGCTGGTTCAAGGGAAAAGTACATATTCCGCAGGAGTATAAAGGCCAAAATATTTATATAAGACCTGAAGTGGGCGGGTATGAGGCAATGCTGTGGGTTGACGGCATACCCTCGGGTACTTTTGCCACAAAGATAGTACAGACAGGTCATGGCAACCACTATTGTGATTTACTGGTAGATGGAGACTTCAGGAAGGAAGTAGTTGATTTTGCCGTGGAATTTTACGCAGGCCACTACATATTGGGAACTCAGCCCTTTGAAACCAATGTCAGAAGTGATTACCGCTATGAATATAAAGCAATCTGGCTTTGTATTAAAAATCAGGATATAGCCGATTTCATATACGATTTGAGAACCTTTAACCAGATGGCGGAAAAGCTTGATGCCTTAAGCTTCAGACGTGCCGATATAATTAACTGTTTGACCGAGGTGCACAAAACCGTATATTACTCGGTTGAAAATGCAGAGGAATCAGTATGGAGACCGGCTCTGGCAAAAGCAAGGGAAATAATGAAACCGCTGCTGGAAGCCAAAAACTCGAAGTCGGCGCCGTTTGCAGGCTTGGTGGGGCATTCCCACATGGATACGGCATGGCTGTGGCATATACCTGAAACAGTAAAAAAATGTGCAAGGACCTTCTCAAATGAGATCAGTCTTATGAATCAGTTTCCCGAGTACCGTTTCATTCAGAGTTCGGCATACCACACTGAAATGATCAGAAAAAATTACCCGGGATTATTTGAAAAGCTTGCGGAAAAAGTACGGGAGGGCAGATATGAACCCAATGGGGCGGTCTGGGTGGAATGTGACTGTAATATAACCTCCGGTGAATCAATGATCCGCCAGTTCCTGTGGGGACAAAAATACACACAGAAATATTTTGACTATACCTCAAACTGCTTTTGGCTGCCCGACACCTTCGGTTACAGTGCCGCAATCCCTCAGATTATGAAGGGCAGCAGGGTTGACTATTTCCTCACAACTAAAATGTCCTGGAACGATACCAACAAATTTCCCTATGAAACCTTTTACTGGAAAGGTATCGACGGCACAGAGGTGTTTACCCACTTCAACATCACTCATTGCTGGCCTGAGCCAAAGGCTTTGTTGGAGAGCATCGACGGCAGGGGCAGTGACAATTATTTAAAAAATAAGAATGTAGCAAAAAGCCGTCTTATAGCCTATGGATATGGCGACGGAGGAGGCGGCCCGCAGTTTGAAATGATTGAAATGGCAAAAAGGGTTCGTGACCTGGAAGGCTGTCCAAGGGCTGAGCATATGAGTGTGGGAAGCTTTATGGAGAAGCTTGAGCAGGAGGCTGTAAACCCTCCTGTATATAAGGGTGAACTGTATCTTGAACTGCACAGGGGGACATTGACAAACCAGCATACAATCAAGCGGAACAACAGAAAAGCTGAAACAGCTCTGCATGATCTTGAATTCCTTACAGTGCACAGGGCGGTCTCGGAAGAAAAAACAGCAGCGGATACAGATATCAGACCCCTGATGGAAACCTTGCTGGTCAACCAGTTTCATGATATTTTGCCTGGAACGTGCATTCCAAGAGCACATGACGACTGTTACCGGGAAATGGGGCGGCTCCTTGAGAAAGCCCAGGAACTTATTGATATAACTGCCGGAGCCAAAGCCGATAAAAATGCGGTAACAGTAGTAAATACACTAGGTTTTGAAAGGCCGGGCATGATATATCTGGCCGGGTTCGGTGATAAAGCTGCAACTGATAAGGATATCAAAACTCAGCAGGTTCAGAATTTGAGAGGGGAAGAACAACTGTGTGTGGCAAACATAAAACTGCCCTCACTGGGCAGCAGAGTTCTGGCTTTTGAACCGGCCGGTAATGCAGCAGCCCCGGCAGCAGTAGAGGATAAATCTCCTTTTGAACTGAAAGGGAATGTGTTAACTACACCGTTTGCCAGAGTGACCTTTGATGAGGACGGTATAATCAGCTCATTTATTGACACACGTGTAAACCGGGAGCTGAGAGGGGCTGGTTATCCGCTGAACACGTTTTTGATTGCGGAGGATGTGCCCACTGCCTGGGATAACTGGGATATTGATGCCGATTGTCAGATGAAGTTCCAGGCTGATGCCGGACTGATTGACAGAAAAATTGCTGCAGACGGAAAAATCCAGTTTCGTATACGGAGTACCTATAAACTTACCGGCAAATCAACCGTCAGACAGGATATGATATTCTATTCCACCACTCCAAGGGTGGATTTTGAGACAGTTATTGACTGGAACGACAAGCACCGCTTCCTGAAGGTTGATTTTGACACCACTATAGTGAGCAACACGGCCAGGCATGAAATCCAGTTCGGCCATTGCCAGAAGCCTACTACCCGCAACAACAGCTATGAACAGGCTATGTTTGAGGTTGTAAACCACAAGTTTACGGATATTTCTGAAACGAGGTATGGAGTATCCATACTAAATGACTGCAAATACGGTATATCGGTTGAGGGTTCGGATATGAGGCTGTCCTTGCACAAGGGCGGATGCAGACCTGATCCCAGAGGAGATGCGGGAATTCATGAATGTGTATATTCCTTTTTACCACATACAGGTGATTTCAGCGCCGACAATGTCATATTGCCGGCGTACGGCCTGAATTACAAACCTCTCGTGATACCTGGTGCCGCTGAACTTGACTCCCTGGCCCGGGCAGACAGTTCAAATATAATAATCGAGACCGTAAAGCCGTGCGAGGACAACCAAAAGGCCTTTATTATGAGATTGTATGAAGCCGAGGGCACCTTTACCCGTTCAAGGATAGCCCTTGGTATGAAGCCAAAGGCAATTGAGCTTACCAACATGCTGGAAGAAAATTTGGAAGCAATAGAAGCGGGGAGTACTTTTGATTTGGCCTTTGGCCCCTTTGAAATCAAAACTGTAAAGATAAGCTATTAAATCAAATATTCCGGTCAGAAAAGAACCTGTTAAAAGAAAATAAATATTTTTTGACAGGTTCTTTTTTGCCTTCAAATTAACCATTTTTTCTTAGCTTGAGCCATAGGCTGCATAAACATAAACATATTATTTTGATTTATTCTTGCTGAGTATATATTCTTTATATGCAGAGGGGGTTAATCCTACATCCTTTTTGAAAATAGAATAGAAGTAGCTTGGATTTGAGAAACCTACCATACAGGGAATATCGCTTATTTTTATTTCATCCACGCACAGCAGTTCCTTTGCCGTATTTATTCTCACCTGTCGGATGTAGTCTATTACGGCGAGACCTGTTATATCCTTGAATACCTTTGAGAAATAATAAGAGGTATACCCTGCAATATCAGCCAGACTTTCTACATTCATATTGCAATCCCTGTAATTTTCCCTTATATATGTCTGCATTTTTTCAACCAGCTTGTAATGCTTGTCATTTTTAAGAAGATTAATTTTATCCATCATTTCCTGATAGTTGTCAAAAATGTTTATGAGCCACTCCATTGCCTGTTCCAGGGTTTCAAGAGAACCGATGATGGTATTTATATCATCCAGACCCAAATAGTATTTTTTACTGTCCTGCTGGGAGGTCTGATCTATTGTTTTGATGCATTCGCTTATTACCTGAAATAACATGGATATGGATTTTGAATAGGGGTAACCCTTTAAAAATTCAATGATATCCCTGAGATTATTGACGAAATCCTCCTTTTTATTCATTCTGATTGCCTTTAAGAGTTTGTCATTCATTTCATCCGGGTAATTGACATTAGTGGTTATAATATCATCCAAAAGCCTCTGATAAATCGTATGGTCTCCTCCAAGTATGAATCTGTGCTTTACAAGCTCAACGGCCTTGGCATAGCAGCTGCTGCATTCAGGAATACTGTTTGAAACTCCGCTGATTCCTATTGACAGGGTTAACTGGAGCGTTCTTTTTGTAATATCGCGTATGGTGTCCATAGCTTCAATGACAAGGTTCAGACTATTTTCGGAAGTATTCCGGAAGTTGATAAGCAAGGCAAATTCGCCTTCATACATATTGACTACTTCATATTTGAAAGCCTTATTGAGAACCTCAGGGAAAATGCTTGATATGGCGGATTCATAAGCAAGTTTTTTATTCCAGCCCATATTTGCATGGTTGTCAATTCTCATACAACACATAATTAGATTTGAGAACTCTATGTCGAATTTGTACAACCCTGCTTCGGAAAGGATGGCTTCTTCAGAAATATTACCTCTCAACAGCCTTCTTAAAAACTCTTCCTTAAGTTTAAGGTTGTTGTCATCGCTTTTCATTTCAAGCTCGTCAATTTGTTTGAGTGCATTGTTGAAAACCTGCGAAATGGTAGCAATTTCAGCATAGTGAGTGTCGCCGGGATCAACATATTTGGAACCCGAAAACTGAGCGGTCACTTTTTTTATTGGGGAGTATATGTTTCTTGATATAAAATAACCTGCTAAAAGAAATACCAGCAGAATGCCTATGCTTATTGATAAAACGGTTATCTCATTTTTTAATATGATTCCCGTATAATTATCGGTATTCAGAATGTTGATAATATAGAAACCTGTTTGTATGCTTTTAGCGTACGAAACAATTTTATTGTTATTGTCTATATTTATCCTGAAACTGCCGGGCTGGTTTTCAGAAGCTGTTATTCTGGAAAAGTAGGCTTGCTGTCCAACCGGATTATTCTGGGAAGGATCAGAGGAAAATAATACCTGGCCGCTGTTGTCGGTGACAATAGTGGTCCCGTCTGCTTTTCCCAGCAATTTCTTTTCCAGTTCAGCTCTGTCAACCGTCATTACTATAGTGCTGTCGGAGGAAATATTCTTTTTGTCAGAGTCGTTAAACAGTATTGAAATGGTTTTTTCCTTTTGGTTATTCCGGGTACTGTCATCGGAAACAGAGCTGATTACCATGTTGAGACTGCTCTTTGTATCCGGAGAGTTTAAAGCACCGCTTGTAAACTGGTCCCGGTCAATATTGAGATTTCCGGACATAAGTGTGTATTTGACATCCTTGTTGTAGAGCATTATGGAATGAATGTAGCTGTTCAGGTTTTTAATCTGGCGGGATATCATATCGGCCCTGTTCAAGGTCATGTAATCATCAATCGAATAGGAATATAAAAATGCATTGATATCAGGCACCTGATTCAGGTAAATATTTGTGTCCTTAAATTGCTTGAACACATTATCGAATTCCGAAGTCAGCTTTTCCATATCGTTTACCGAGTCAATGGAAAGCTGTTTATAAATGGTATTCATGTACATTGAGGAAAAAACCAGGGAAGTTGACAAAACTATAAGGAAAGCCATTATTATAAATGATAAAAGCACCTTGGTATAATACTTTCTGGTAGAAAAAATTCCTCTCTGAAATAATTTCGTAAATCGCATTATAGCCTCCAAATGGAAATAATATTAAAATATTTAAACTAAATTTTTATTTGACACGTACCTCTTAAAATCAGAATTCTCTTGAATGGATCACTTGAATATTTTTGGACAACTTTATTTTATAATACACGGCGGGTTTTAGCAAGTATTCCGGTCCTGATGATGCCTGGCTACAGGCTCCAGTTGTGATTTTTATACCTTATTTTGAAATATTATACCTGCACTTTTGGAGTTTTAATACTGAAAGTTAAAAGTTTTGACTATAAAAAAGTACGGCTTGATACTATGATAAAAATGTTCCAAGCGGATACGTATTTGCTTAAAGTATTTCCCGAACAATTTAAAAATTAAGGGGTATTTATTATGAAGGTTCAAAATGTATATGACAAAAGGGGTAATGCTTTTAAGGTAATATTAAAAGATATTGCAAAACATAAATCTTTGTATATGATGTTTTTACCTGCAATGCTGCTTCTTCTATTGTTTAATTATCTGCCGCTTTCGGGGCTTATCCTGGCTTTTAAGGATGTAAATTTCAAGCAGGGGATATGGGGGAGCGATTGGACCCAGCCTATCTATAATAACTTCATTTTTCTGTTCAGCTCGGATTCGGCGTTAAGGGCTTTTAGAAATACAATTGTTTTAAACGGTTTATTTATTGCGTTTGGAGTATTTTTTGAGGTAAGCCTTGCACTGTTGCTGAATGAAATAGGAAATAAACGGTTTAAAAAAGTAACACAGTCCATTACAATCCTTCCTTATTTTGTGTCGTGGATAGTTGTCGGAGTGTTTGCCTACAATTTTTTCAGTACCGATAATGGCACAATTAACGGACTGCTGGCCTCTCTTGGAATCCCCAGAGTTGAGTGGTACAGTAAACCGGCAGCCTGGCCGTTTATACTGGTAATGATCAACAGGTGGAAAATATCGGGCTATGGAGCCATTATGTATCTTGCCACACTGACCGGTATAGACAGCTCCTATTATGAGGCGGCTCAGATAGACGGTGCATCCAAATGGCATGAAATCAAATATATCACGCTGCCTCTTCTCAGACCTACCATAATTATTCTGACATTGCTTCAGGTGGGAAAAATCATGAATGCTGATTTTGGAATGTTTTATGCAATAGTTGGAGATGCTTCACAGATTTTTTCCTCATCGGATGTTATAGACACTTTCGTATACCGGGGCCTTAAGCAGACCGGAGACATAGGCATGGCATCGGCTGCAGGTTTTGTTCAATCAATCATATCCTTTGTACTGGTCATTTCATCTAATTTATGGGCCCGTAAAATGGATAAGGATTCAGCGATATTCTAAAAAGGAGGCTTAACATGCGAAAGGGTAAAATCAGTGTTTTTTCTATTGCTTCATATGTATTGGTAACATTGTTTTCAATGTTCTGTCTGCTGCCGTTCCTTATGGTAATCAGCGGGTCACTGTCCCCTGAAAAGGATATTCTTAAATACGGCTTTACTTTGTTTCCGAAATCCATAAGCTTTATATCCTATAAAATACTGTTTCTGGATGCCAACAGAATATTAAATGCGTACAAGGTTACAATATTTGTTACGGTTGCAGGTACTTTCTTTAATTTATTGATAAATGCCATGGCAGGATATGTTTTGTCAAGAAAGGAACTGAAGTGCAGAAGGTTTCTTTCAATTTATACCATAATAACAATGCTGTTCAGCGGAGGCATGGTTCCATGGTATATAGTCTGTGTAAATTATCTGCACCTGAAGGATAAAATCATTGCCCTTATCATCCCATATCTGGCGTATGCGTGGTATATTCTGCTTTTAAGGAATTTCTTCCAGTCCATACCGGATGAAATGCATGAATCTGCAAAAATAGACGGGGCCGGAGAGTTCACAATTTTCGTAAAAATAATGCTGCCCCTGGCCAAGCCTGCACTTGCAACGGTCGGGCTGTTTGCAGCACTGGGTTACTGGAATGACTGGTGGCTTGGGCTCATGCTGGTGGATGAAACTGCGAAACAGCCGCTGCAGCTGTTGCTCCGCACCATTGTCTCCAATGTCACCTTCCTTCAATCATCTCCCAATGCGGCGATGATGCAGCAGGTTTCAGCGACCATACCTGCAGAGGGAATAAAAATGGCCGTAACAATTGTAACAATAGGTCCGATCATATTGCTGTATCCTTTTGTGCAGAGATATTTTGTAAAAGGGATCATGGTCGGAGCGGTTAAGGGTTGACTGTATTGGCGTATGCCTTATAGTAATATAAAGAAGGGGAGCGATATTTATGAAAAAGGTATTGGTAAAAATGTTGGCTGTGACGGTTGCACTTATGATTTTCAGCAGTATGCTTGCAGGATGCGGAGGTTCCGGGGGGACTGCCCGGAACAGCGGAAGTCAGACTTCTTCGGTAACCGGTTCTGATGCGGGAGGCAGTACTGCAGAGACTTTGGAACCTGTCAATCTCAGATTTTATTTTCCGGGAGACAAGAAATCTGCGGCAGATGAGGTATGGAACGCTCTGGCAGAAAAGTTCAAAGATAAGTTGAACTGTACTTATGAAGTAAACTGGATAGCCTTTGGTGATTACAAGGACAAGCTGATGGTTATGGCAGCTTCGGGTGATGACTGGGATATGAACTATGACGGACCCTGGCAGGCTTACACCCAGATGCAGAACAAGGGCGCGTACATGGACATTTCACAGCTGCTGCCCAAATATGCACCTGATCTGTACAAAAAATATCAGGAAACAGGAACCCTCAGACCTGCAACTGTGGGAGATAAGGTTGTAGCCCTTCCCTGGACTTTATCGGGGAGTCTGCGTCCCTGGTTTGACTGGAGATTTGATGCGGCTGAAAAGGCCGGGATAAAGATCGAACAGAATTCTGTTAAAACCATTGAGGATATTGACACGGTGGTGCATGAGTTCAAGAAGGCTTACCCCGATCAGACAATACTGGCTCTGGGACAGAACAACCTGAACCAGGTATTCCAGGTAACTTTGCTCAGAGACGGATTGATGGATGCTGAATTCCACAATTTTTATTATGATGTTAACGGAGACGTTTCAAAGCTTATTCCCATTGAGCAGACAGAAACCTTCAGGGATACGGTTAAAATCATAAGAAAATGGGTAGAAGACGGAATCATTTCAAAAGATGAAATGACAGACAAGATGTATGAACAGGATAAATGGGACAACGGAAAGACCTTGTGCAGGGTTATCACCCATGAATGGTCCCTGGCAACCGAACCGTTCAAAGATCCTGCTTTTACGAAGGATTACTCTGAATTATATCCTGAAAACAAATTTTTCAACCGTACACCCTTAGGAAACACCATGTGTGTTAACAGAAATGCTAAAAATCCTGAAAGAGCGCTTATGTGGATGAATATGATGGAAACAAATCAGGAATTTTACGATATGGTATTTTATGGGATAGAAGGCAAGACATATGTGTTGGACGGAAAAACGGCAAAATATCCAAACGGCATGACATCTGCAAACAGCAACTATATGGACTGGCCAGGTCAGTGGACTTTATGGAAGCCACAGTTTATGAGACCTGACGCAACTTACGGTGAAGGTTTCTGGCAGAGGGAAGCGGATTATGCAAAGAATCCTGTGAATATTGATAATCCTGTAGACGGTATTTTTTATAACACTGACAGCATAAAAAATGAAATATCCAGAAGGGATCAGATATTCCAGGAGTTTGGAAGACCTTTGATCTATGGGCTTGTAAAGGCTGAGAATATTGACAGGGCTGTGGATGAATACATTCAAAAGCAAAAAGATGCAGGCCTGGATAAGATTCTGGCCGAATGCCACAAACAGCTGGACAGCTTTAAAGCAAGCAGAAAGTAATATTATTTCAAATCAATATTAGAAATTAAATATCGCAAAAACCCCGTTTGCTATGGCAAATGGGGTTTTTGTATTTGTTGCATTATCATAAATAATCAATACAGTACAAATCATATATCAATTCTACACAAGAACTTTACAAGGTTAACAGTTAGAATAATAGTATCACAAGGAACGTTCATTTGCTTGATTGGATACATTTCCTGAACTCTATATCAATATTCAAACAATTATACTATTGAGGTGGTGACATATTTGTCTTTTTCCGGCAAGGCAACAATTATCAGTATTTTACGTGCATCAATACATGACGGTCCGGGTATCCGCACAACAGTTTTCTTTAAAGGATGTCCCTTAAGATGCGGGTGGTGTCATAACCCTGAATCCTGGAGCAGTGAACCGCAGCTTTTTTTTAACAGGGATAAGTGTGTGGACTGCATGGCATGTGTAGGTGTGTGTCCTACAGGTGCTCATCAGATTGAACAGGACCGGCATATGGTTAAATTCGGTTTGTGCATCGCATGCGGAAAGTGCGTTGAAGCATGTTACTATGAGGCATTGAGCATATTTGGTCAAAAGCTTGACGTTGAGGCAATTTTTGATGAAGTTAAAAGCGATATGGATTTCTATACAATGTCGGGCGGGGGTGTGACATTGTCCGGAGGGGAACCCATGCTTCAGCCGGAGGCCGCATCGGAGCTTTTGAAAAAATGCAGGGAGGCTGGTATCCATACATGTATTGAAACCTGCGGTTATGCACCCGAAAAGAACTATAAAAAAATTCTTCCCTATGTTGATACTTTCCTTTTTGATTACAAGGATACGGATAGTGCCAGGCACAAGAAACTTACCGGTGTTTCCAATGAGCTTATTTTATCAAATCTGGATTTTCTATATAAAAAAAATGCCTGGATAATTCTGCGGTGTCCGCTGATTCCGTCGGTTAATGATACCGAGGACCATTTGAAGGGGATTGCAGAACTTTCAAAAAAATATCCTCTGCTGGAGGGTATTGAGATAATGCCCTACCATAACCTTGGAATCTCAAAGGGGACAGGTATCGGCCTTGAAGGGCGGCAGCTCATGCTTGAAAATACAAGCCGGCAGACTAAAGATGAATGGTCATGTATTTTGAAAAAATTTGGCTGTATTAATTTTAAAATAAATTAACCTGTTGATCAACAAAATGGCAACGTATTGAATTAACACTATTAATAAGCGGAGGGAACAAAATGTCTAACAACATTAAAAATGTAAAATGGGTTTACACTGATGATAAGGGGTCATTTGAATGGAAAAATCCACATACCCTTAATCAGCTTTACTTCCCCATATGCAATGAAGCGGGAATAATGGGGTCGGTTACACCAACACTGCACGGTGATGCGACCACAGGACAGCACAGCTTTCTCAGATTACCTTTGGTAATGACTGACTTATACAATACCAGGTCGGCAAGAAACTTTTGGGTTTACAGTGACAGGACAGGTGCATACTCTCTTACCGGAAATTCTGCAAAGCAGCTTTCAGAGCTTTTTACCGAAAATGAAAAAACCGATGTTACAATAAAAGGTACTTTTCTTGCGCATACATTGATAAGAGAAGACCGGGAGGCGGGAATAAAATCCGAGATTATCAGTTTTGCTCCTGTAACGGATGATGCAGTTGAAATAATGTGGGTAAAAGTCACTAACATTTCCGGTGAAGCCATTACATTGACTCCTACTACAGCCCTGCCTCTGTACGGCAGATCTGCCGACAGTCAGCGTGATCACAATCACTGGACTTCACTGGCCCACAGAATTGAAATGAATGATTATGGTCTTGAAGTAAAGCCTGCTATCATGCATGATGAAAGGGGTCATAAGCCTAACAGCACTATTTATTTTGCTTTGGCCATAGGAGAAAATAAGGAAAAACCTGTAGGCCAGTTCCCGACAGTCACTGAATTCATTGGAGAGGGAGGCAGCTTTGAATGGCCGCGGGCGGTGGTTGCCAATATTCCCCCTTATCAGGTTCCCCCCAACAGGCGCGACGGTATGGAGGCAATCGGCGCCATGAGGTTTGAAGCAGCTGTTCTGGCTCCGGGAGAAACCAGGGGTTATATTTTAATCGAAGGAGTAACTCAGGAAAAATCAGAAGTATTACGCTGCTTAGAAAGATACGGCAGTGCCGAAAAAGTTGCCGGAGCTCTTGAAGAAAACATGAACTACTGGAAAGGAAGAGTTGAAAGGATTTCCTTCAAAACAGGCCATGAGAGTTTCAACAAATGGATGCGTTGGGTGGCTTTGCAGCCTATATTGAGAAAAATTTACGGAAATTCCTTCCTGCCGCATTTTGACTACGGCAGAGGCGGAAGAGGCTGGCGGGACCTGTGGCAGGACTGCCTGGCATTGCTGCTCCAAAGTCCTGAAGAGATGAAGGATACGCTTACAGCAAGCTTCGGCGGAGTAAGATTGGACGGCAGCAATGCGACGATCATAGAAAAAGGCCTGGGCAGGTTTGCAGCAGACCGGAACAAGATTTCGAGAGTATGGATGGATCATGGAATATGGCCGTATTACACAACCAGGCTTTATGCAGATCAAACAGGCGATGTGGAGGTATTCTTTACAGAATTGCCATATTGGAAGGACCATCAGATAAGCAGGGCAAAGGCAAGAGACAACAGCTGGAAGCCGGCTGACGGAACACAGCAGAAAACCGTGTCGGGAGACGTTTACTGCGGCAGCCTGCTTGAACATGTATTGGTTCAGCACCTTACCTGTTTCCATAATGTGGGGGATCACAACAACCTGAAGCTGGAAGACGCAGATTGGAACGACCTGCTGGATATGGCAAATGAAAAGGGCGAAACAGTTCCGTTCTCAGCCTTCTATGGTTGGAATCTCATAACCATTGCCCAACTCCTGCTGCAATACAAAAAAGTTAAAAAGACAGAGACTATTCCGTTGTTTAAAGAGTTAATTGCGCTGACAGGCTTGAACGGCAGGGTTGATTACAATTCGGCAGCCGACAAGCGGAAGAGGCTTGAAAAATATTTTTATGCCGTCAATAACGGTTTCTCAGGGGAAAAGACAGAGGTAGAAATCCATTTGCTGGCAGCAGATCTGACAGAAATGGGCAACTGGATACTCAAGCATGTCAGGGAAAATGAATGGATTGAATCGAAGACAGGTTACGGCTTCTTTAACGGCTATTACAACAATGACGGCAACAGGGTGGACGGAGACCATGAAGACTGCACACGAATGAATCTGACAGCACAGACCTTTGCCATTATGTCGGGGGCTGCAACAGATGAGCAGATCAAAAAGGCCTTCAAAGCTGCAAAAGCAATTTTGAAAGACCCTGATACGGGGGGCTTTAGACTTACAACACCTTTGGGACCCAATACACTGAACTTCGGAAGAGGTTATGCGGTTGTCTACGGTGAAAAGGAGACAGGCGGAACCTTCAACCACATGGTTGTAATGTTTATGAACGGTTTGTACAAAAGAGGGTATATAAAGGAAGCCTATGAAGTGTTCAAAACAATTTATGCACTTCCCAACAATACCGAAAAGGCGGGGATATATCCGGGTATACCAGAGTACATATCCCATGAAGGCAGGGGAATGTATCACTATCTGTCAGGTTCCGCAAGCTGGCTGCTGATGACCGTACTTACCGAAATGTTCGGCTTCAGAGGTGAATGCGGAGATCTTGTTCTGGCTCCAAAGCTGGTAAAGGAGCAGTTTGACAGCAATGGAACAGCGGCGGCACATGCTTTCTTCCTGGGAAAGAGAGTGGAATTGGTTTACTCCAACCCGCAGGGTCTGGATTATGAGGATTATAAAATTGCGGGGATTAAAATAGATGGAAGTGCTATAAGTTTTGATACAGACGGAGGCAAGTCTGCAAAAATCCCTAAAGCGGCGCTGGAACAACTGCTGGACGGTAAGGATAGCTGTACTGTCCAAGTTGTTTTAGGAAAGTAAAAAAGCATATGTAAAGCAAAAGAGCCGTTGCAGAACGACAATTGCATTACATGTATTACAATTCATCATAGTGCGCGAGTGCAACTTCAAAAAATAGAAAGCTCTGTTAAAAGTACATGCCTGAAATTACAGGCGAAACGCAAGTGTTTTTGCTGGCAAATCGGCAGGACGCCGATTTGAGCAGAACCCCGAAACAGGATGTTGAGTGTTCTGCGACGGCAAAAATACTTGTGATGAGCCGTATAAATTTCAAGCATGTACTTTGTGAGCTATCCATTTTTTGATGTTAGTACGGGAGCACTATTAAATGTTTTACATGTATTTAAATTGTGATAATTTCAACTTTTTTGTCCAGAGAGTCCAGCTTTTCATAAATGATTTTGTACCCTTCAAGAGCTGTTTCAACTTTGGGCTTTAAATCATTTTCAATTCTGATAACTTGATTGTTTACAGTCTTAATTTCATTTATAAAAATCTTTGTCTGAAATTATTGAATGTCCACATTTTGTTTACTGTTGCTTATGGGTGGTACATATATTCAATAGAAATGAAAAGAAAATTATTTGGCGGAGGTGTATGCAAATGCTCAAAGCAGGAGAAAGAGCTGTGGATTTTGTGCTGAAAACAGCTGAACATAAAGAAGTCAGTCTCTCTGATTTCAAAGGCAAAAAGATCGTTTTATATTTCTATCCCAAGGATGATACTCCAGGTTGTACCAAAGAAGCCTGCGGCTTCAGAGATGTCTATGATTATATTCTCGAGGCAGGTGCGGTAGTTGTGGGAATCAGCCCGGATGGTGAAAAATCCCATGATAAATTCAGGAATAAATACAACCTTCCTTTTTATCTCCTGAGTGACGAAGATCACAAAATATCCGAAGCCTACGGGGCCTGGGGAGAAAAGAAAATGTACGGAAAAACCTATATGGGTATTATAAGGTCTACCTTTATAATTGATGAAGAAATGGTGATCCAAAAGGTATTTCCAAAGGTATCTCCCGAGGGGCATGCCGAAGAAGTACTGGAGCTGTTGAGAAAGAGCTGATAGGAATCAAGTCCCGGACGGTATTCAAAAATACCGGTTCCGGGACTTTTTATGCCTGCTCGGTTCCGATAACTTTCTGGTAGAGTTTCCTGTATGACGTAGGGGGTATCAAAAACTTCCTTTTAAACTCATGGCAAAAGTGGCTTAAATTCTGAAAACCTGAAGAATAAGCGATATCAATGATCTTCTCGTCACTGAAAACAAGCAGATTTCTGGCATAATTCAATCTTGTATCATTAATAAACTCCGTAGGGGTTTTGTTAAAATGCTTTTTAAATTCCCGGCAGAGGTGCTCGGGTGATTTGCAGGCGATTTTCTGCATTACGGCTATACCGCCCACAAAGTTTTCCTTTTTTTGCATTTCCTTATAAAGCCAGTCCAGCCATATGGGCACCGAGGTCTTGTTCTCCCACAATTTCATGGGGAAGTAATGAGTAAAAACTTCTACCAGAACGGCTCTCAGATCGGAATTGATTTTTCCTTCATCATAACGGGGCATAAGAATAAAATGCTCAAACTTTGATTTGAGGGATTCTGTTTCCGACTTGGGGATTTCAGTCTTTATGGGATTTGGTGCTTTTATAAACCGCTCAGGTTTAAAACCGTTTCCCAAATATTTAAACATGTCATAAATTGTTTCAGGTGAAACCGCCAGGTTTATAAACTGAAAATATTCACTGTCAATTACTTCAAAGGAGTGGATATCTTCAGGTCTGATAAATATCAGGTTTCCCTGCTGCAGGATTTCCCTGTTTCCGTTAAAGGAATGATATATTTTTCCTTCTGTTATAAAACAGAATTCAAAAAAATCATGATAATGCTCGGTAGATATAAATTTTGTAGAGGTAAAAAAGCTTCCGCTTGACTCCATCCCTGATCGTAAATAATCACTTAAACTTAATTTCTGTACCGGCATATTTATTCTCCTTAATGTTCTTATAGTCAATATAGCACAAAGTATTTATCAAATCAATACAAGAAGAAAATGCCGTAAAGCATTAATATTAAAGTATCATAAGACAATTTTAAAAAATGGAGGTAATCAATATGGCTAAATCTGATTTTTCTATGGAAATCAATTTTACAGAAACTTACAGGAAGTATAAAAACGACGATATATCAATACGCGAAGCCATGTGCATAAAAGCCCAGTTTCCTGCAATACTGACCGAAATCAAAGAAAATGACCTGTTTGCAGGAAGGGTGAAGTACGGAACACTGGGTTTCAGTCCGCAATTCGGAGGCTTTGGATATTTCTGTAATGAATTTGCAATTGTCGATGCTATTGAAAAAGGAAATATCACTCCTGGACAAAGAGAGAAAATAATGGATATGCTGCTTTTCTGGAGAAAGGAGACTACCACAAGAAAGATAGAAGCTGCCTTTACAGAGGATATGAACAAGGTGCTTTGCAAGGAGAAGATTGCAGAGTTTCCTTTCCTGTATGAGCCTGAAATAGCAACACCTCTTTACAGGATGGCGGGTGTTTATATCGATTATGAAAAGCTTATGAGGCTTGGTATACCGGGGCTTATTGCCGAGGCTGGGGAATACAGGGATAAGGCGGCTGCCGGGGGCGGAAATGTCAAGCTGTATGAGGGCATGCTGTTGGTTCTGGAGCATTTTATTGAAATATGCAGATTTTACAAGGCACAGGCTTTCGAAATGGCCCATGCGACGGATGACAGTTCACGAAAGACTGAATTAAAGATAATGGCAGATGTGCTGGAGAATATATCAAAAGACAAGCCTGATTCTTTCAGAGAGGCAATTCAGCTGGCCTGGCTCTACTCAACAGTATGCGGTTCACTGGAATTCGGGCGGATGGATGTTTACCTGGGTGACTTCTGCGCCAGGGATATTGACAGCGGAAGAATAAAGGAGGATGAGGCCCTGAAGATGGTAATGTCCATATGGAGACTGATCGGAGATCTCATAGTCGATGTTGACGGCAGAGTAATCCTTGGAGGGAAGGGAAGACCGAATGAAGAAAATGCCGACAGGTTTGCGGTTCTTGCCATGGAAGCCTCAAGGAGAATAAATAACATACTGCCGCAGCTGACACTCCGCTTTTATGAAGGAATGAATCCCAAGGTTATGGAAAAGGCCATTGACGTTATAGGAAGCGGCTGTACCTTCCCCCTGCTGTACAATGATGACGTCAACATTCCGGCAGTGAGCAGGGCTTTTGAGGTACCTGTTGAGGAGGCCGAACACTATGTTCCTTTCGGCTGCGGGGAATATGTTCTGAATCACCGCAGTTACGGTACTCCCAGCGGCTCCATAAATCTTCTGAAAGCCCTCGAGGTAGCGCTGCACAATGGTATGGACCCTGTCACAGGCTTTGAATCGGGACTGAGAACCGGAGAACTGAAAGAATTCAAAACCTTTGACCAGCTGTTTGAGGCATATAAAAAGCAGGTGACATATTTTATAGAGGTTTTGGCCGATCACGAGGAATTGGAGTACAGGGTCCTTGGCGCCAGTGCATCCTATCTTTATATGAGCATGCTTTATGACGATTGTATGGAAAAAGGAAAGGGCATATTCTCGGGTGGAATCAGATACCTTGGAGGGACCCTTGAAACTTACGGAAATGTGAATACTGCCGACAGCCTCACCTCAATAAGGGAACTGGTCTATGACAAAAAGGTTCTGACTCCGGAGAAGCTTCTGGAAGTACTGGACAATAATTTCTACGGGTATGAGAAAGAACATAAAATGATGGTTGACTGCCCGAAATTCGGAAACGATGATGCCAAAGCCGATGAAATGCTGGTAAGAGTGCACAATTTCGTCTGCAACACAATCAGGGATCAGAAAAACAGGACAAATCTGCACTCCTATCTTGCCGTAATTATCAATAACGGAATGAATACAACTCTCGGCAGATGGGGCGGAGCCTCAGCCGACGGACGGAGAGCCGGCGGGGCCATGGCAAATGCCAATACTCCTGCAGGGGGAAATGACAAAAAAGGCGTAACAGCAATGATAAACTCAATTACCAAGCCTGACCACGGAATTCATGCAGGAGCAGTTCACAACATGAGGTTCGGGAAGGATATGTTTGAAAGAAACAGAGAACAGTTCGAGGTTCTTCTCAAAACATATTTCAAAAAAGGCGGAAACCAGGCAATGATTACGGTTATTAACAAGGCCGATCTGGAAAGAGCCATGGAAGAGCCTGAAAAATACAAGGACCTGTTTGTCAGGGTCGGAGGCTTCAGCGCAAGATTTGTTGATTTGCCCAAGGATGTTCAGAGGGAAGTATTCAGCAGAAACACCTACTAAAAGAAGTTGACACGATACATTAAATTAACTCGTTGTGCCGGTTAAATCATCTCAGCCTCATAGTTAAATTCTTATATGATTATATCGGTACGCGAGTACAACTTCAAGCAATGGACAGCATGATAAAAGTGCTTGCTGAAATTTGTAGGTGAAAAAC
Source organism: Ruminiclostridium cellobioparum subsp. termitidis CT1112 (assembly GCF_000350485.1). GTDB lineage: Bacteria > Bacillota > Clostridia > Acetivibrionales > DSM-1351 > Ruminiclostridium > Ruminiclostridium termitidis. Next base: position 64,697 of record NZ_AORV01000015.1, on the reverse strand, counting down.
AAGTGTTTTAGCCGGCAAAGTGATAGGATGTCACTTTGAGCAGCACGCGAGACACGGATGGTCGAGTCGCTGCGACGGCAATAAAATACTTGTTGTGAACCGTACTATTTCAAGTAAGCACTTTGTGTGCAATCCATTGCTTGAAGTTAGTATGGAAGTGCCGGTATAAACAGGCAATTTTTAACGGGCATATTTATCAACCAACTGGCATAACGCGTTAAATTAACTATGTGACACTTCGAACCTTTGGCTTTTCCAGGCAAATAATGCTATAATTAACACACCGGAAACTTTATAAATCCAAAAATTACAGGGCACAAAAACGGGTGCAGGTAAGAAATTAAGGGGAATTTTATGAAGAAATGCATGAAGAAAATTATAGCGGGATTATTGTCGGCATTGTTAATTTGCCTGGGTGTTAACAGTTATTCATATGCTGCCGTCAACATTGCGGAAAGTGCAAATGTTAAAGTGTTTGTCGGCGGGCAGCGGGTCAGGTTCAGCAGCAATCCGATTGCTGTCAACGGTCAGATATTGTTAAACGGTAAAGAACTGCTGGTCAAGCTGGGGATTCCCAATGACAACAAGCACATCCAACTGGACAAAAACCAAAAGAACCTGATAATCAATACCGGCAAAAAACAGATCAAAATGACGGTTGACAGCACCAGAGCAGCAGTGGGTAAGTCCTCGGGAGTACTCAATGCTGCGCCTGTTTTATATAAAAACATATATTACATACCTGCAAAATCCACAGCGCAGCTGCTGGATATGAAATATGCATGGGATGCTGAACAGAAAAGCGTATATATTCAAAAGTCCAGCGATTATAACAGGGTTAAAGCTGTTCTTGATAAGGCTGTTGCCGCATCAAAAGCGGCTGGCAGATATGAAGTGGAATACTCAAAGGAATCCATATCGGATTACGGGGATTATCCGGTGACCGGTAAAGCGTCAACAGTGAGCAAGGTTGATAAGGAAAAAATGATAATGACTATAAAGGGGAATGGAAGGGACTCTGCGAATGGTTCAGATACCGGTATCAGTGAGTATTATCTATATAATAACTATATATATTCAAAGAATTTCTTTAAGGACCGGTGGGAAAAGAAATTAATTTCAGAGCAGGAGTATAGGTACTGGATACTGAATTATGACGCAGGCAGCTTTGAAATTTCCGACATATTGTATTGCGGGCTGACCATTCAAGAAAATAAAAAAGACAATACAATTCTGCTGAAAGGAAATGCATTTCTGCATGCAAATAAAGAAGATTATGAATTTGAACCTGTAGATACTTATCTGGAAATCAGTATAAATAAAAACAATCACCTTATAAACAGGATAACTCTGACCCACAGTGAGTATCTGGATTCGGATTATTTCGGAAGGTATCTTTACAGCTCAAGCGAAACCTATGAATACCGCAATTATAATGGGAATTTTGCTGTTGAAACACCGGATGAAAGCCAAATGGAGGTTGAAGGCGAACAACAAGCATTAAACGCTTTATATTAAATTTGACGGAAGCCATGGTGCCAATATATCGTAAGGTATTTTTACCCCTCTGATGCTTTCTCCAAGGTTAACGGTGGGTTTAAGTCTGCCGTGATAGTCACTTCCTCCCGAAGAGTACAAATTGTGCTCACGGCAGTATTCGAGAAGATACCTTGTCCTGTCGGCTGAATGGAGAGAGTGGTAGCATTCTATACCATCGAGAACGTTGAGCATTACTATGGAGTCCAGAAATTCTTTATAATCCGTTTCAAAATATACATAGGGATGAGCCAGAAATGCCTTCCCGCCTGCAGCTTTGATCAGGCCTGCAGTTTCCCCGGCCGATAGGCAGTCTTTTAGCTGATCCAGGAAAAAAGGACTGCTTTCATTGGTGACACAAGTCCTGTAAAAGGCATTCAAATTCTCCCAGATATCTTTTCCCATATATTTTTCATTTTCGGGATACTTTCTCAAATCTGAATGCAGCACCTGTGATGCAAAATATTTCGTACCCTTTATAGACAGCTCTTTGCTATACGTAAGATTAAGGTCTTCACACACTTCCATCAATTTTTTCAGATATCCGTTTTCTCTTTGAAGGAATTTTTCATCTGAAACAATACCGGCGGCTTCTATTATATCTAAATCAATACCGTAACCCAGTATTTCAATGGGTTTTCCATTGTGTACCGCAGTGAACTCACAGCCGGGTATGATTTTGCCTTTGAAAAGATTTCTTGTATTATTCCTGCTCAGCTTTTGGTACGCACCAATAGAATCGTGATCAGTGATGGAGATATACTCCAACCCCAATTGACCGGCTTTCTTAAGAATTTCTTCAGGTTCCTCGGAGCCGTCCGAGGAGGTTGTATGAATGTGTAAATCAATCATTGGCATGCCCCCATAAATAACTCTTTTAAATAGTATAAATCATGTTGAGTAAAATTGCAAAAATGTATGCTTATTTAAATGGGTAAGTAAGTTATTTTAGGAACTGGCCTGTTTTTCCCATTTTAAACGCAAGTAATATCATGCCTTTCTCTTCATGGGTGAGCTCTCTGTCATACATTTTTTCAAATTGCATTACAAGGCCTTCAATATCGATGGACCTCTTAGGCTGTCTCGGAGGCCTGTCAGGTATAACAGAGGGGTCATAAAACTTTGGCTGTATAAAGGAATTGTAGATTTTCTTAAATATTTCGGCGGTGTAGTAAGCATCATGAAAGGCATTGTGAAAGGTATAATCAATGGGAATGTTCAGGGCTTGAACCGCGTGTTCAAGTCTTAGCAGGTTTTTTACCGGAAAGTTGAAATATAAGGAGGCATATGGCTGAATATTAATATATTTTTTTGGCAAAAACCCGGTGCTCAAGCCATGGATTCCCGCATTTCCGAATAATACCTTCACATCCGAGGAACCCCATACACAGAAAACAGAGCCGGTCCCGCCTGTAAATTCTTTAAACTGCCTGTATACTTCAGGAAATGTTTCTTCTGTCTGAAGCTGTTCGGTGGTTATTCCTGTCAATCCTGTTATAAATGGATTTATTTTCTCATAAAACGCAGGTTTTACATACCGGTTAAAGGTATTAACGGTATCGAACTCCCGGTCCAGTTTAACAGCACCTATCTGAATGATCTCAAAGGGTGCGGAGGCTCTATTGGCATATTTATTCTGTGATGAAGAGAAGTCCTGATTAAGTTCCAGATCAAAAACAATATAATACATGCTGCACTCCTGAAGGCTGATATTTGATCATTTTTAATATATACGATCCCTAATAGAAATTATATAATGAAAAGCTGCATACTGGAAGGGGGAAGATTGACAATAGACCATGTTTGGAATATAATGTTATTAACAATATGATAATAACAGAATGGTAAGAACAAAGGCAAATAAAATAATAGAAAAATAGGTGGATGTAATGGCTTCTAATGAAAAAGTAAATTCGCACGGGCAGACAGAAAAAGAATTCCTTGCAGCCTATAATCCGTACAAATACGAAAGGCCATCGGTTACGGTAGATATGCTTATATTTACTGTTACCGACGCGAAGAAAAGGAATTACAGGACTCTTCCCGATAAAGAGCTTAAGCTCCTGCTGATCAAAAGGGGCGAGCACCCGTTTATCGGTCAGTGGGCCTTGCCGGGCGGTTTTGTAAAAATGGATGAAAGTCTTGAACAGGCGGCTGTGAGAGAATTAAAAGAGGAAACCAATATAGACAGTATCTATATGGAACAGCTGTATACCTGGGGGGAGGCGGACAGGGACCCCAGAGCCAGAATCATAAGTACATCCTATATGGCATTGGCTGACAGCAGCACACTGGAAGTGGTAGCAAACGATGACGCAGCCGATGCCAAATGGTTTTCGGTGCAGTGTAAATTGTTTCAGGAGCACAGGACTTTGACAGGCACCGGATATGAACAGCAAAGGCTCTATAAGTTAAAACTTGCCTGTGAGGGCGAAAAGGATCTGGAGGCTGTAATAAAAAAAGTAAAAACCGTCAGCGGAAGAACTGTAAGAACTTATGGAAGTATAGAAGAATGCAGCGGAATTGCCTTTGACCATGCCGGAATAATCGAATATGCCCTGGAAAGGCTCAGATCCAAAATAGAGTATACCGATATAGCCTTCAATTTGATGCCGGAGCTTTTCACACTCACACAGCTCCAGCAGGTGTATGAGGTGATTCTTGATACTGAACTGTTAAAGGCCAATTTTAGAAGGAAAACCGCCCATATGGTGATTGAAACGAACCAATACACAAAAGATGCAGGACACAGACCATCTAAACTTTACAGATTCAATACCGACTGGAACAAGGAAAATGAATAAAAGAATAATCCGTAAGGAAAATTGTTAAAGAGTAGTTGAAAGAACAGATTAATGAATTTTAAGGGGGTTGTGCCTATGAAATATACAAGTATGGAGGATTTTGCAAGAGATAGCTCCAAAACTCTGTATGATTTATACAAAATGTTTGAGGAGGCAGGAGCAATAGAACTGGAGAAACTGCCTTCAACTCATACTGTGCTGGTAATGATAGACATGATAAACGGTTTTGCCAGGAGCGGAGCCTTAATGAGCAAAAGGGTGGAGGAGCTGATACCTGAGATTGTAAGCTTATCTGTAAAATGTGATGAACTGGGGATTTCCAAACTGGCTTTTGCCGATAATCATACCGGGATATCACCTGAGTTTGAAGCTTATCCTGTTCATTGTCTGAAAGATACTTCCGAGGCAGAGGTGGTTGATGAAATTAAAAATGCGGGAGGTTACAAGCTCATCCCGAAGAACTCTACCAATGGCTTTTTGGAAGAGGAATTTCAAAACTGGCTTGGGCAAAATCCGGACATAAATACATTTATAGTCACCGGCGACTGTACCGACATCTGTGTACAGCAGTTCTCAATCACCTTGAAAACCTGGTTTAACAAGCAAAACAGAAGTTCACGTATCATCGTTCCCATAAACGCAGTTGATACCTATGATCTGGGCATTCATAACGGTGATCTGACCAATTTAATGGCCCTCTATAATATGCATATTAACGGGATCGAAATTATTGCCGCACTTATATAAAGGAGATATCTATATGAATAATATGAACTTGACAATGCTTACCGATTTCTACGAAATAACAATGGCCAATGGTTACTTTCAAAACGGCTGGAAGGATAAGATAGCATACTTTGATATGTTTTTCAGAAAGGTGCCTGACAATGGCGGTTTTGCAATTATGGCAGGAGTCGAGCAGGTCATCCGTTACCTTGAAAATCTTAAATTCAGCCAGTCCGATATAGAATATTTGAGAAGAAAACAATTTGGTGAAGACTTTCTTGAATACCTGATGAATTTTAAGTTCAGCTGCGATGTGTGGGCTGTGCCCGAAGGAACACCCATATTTCCGGGTGAACCTGTGGTTATTGTGAGAGGGCCTGTAATAGAAGCCCAATTTATTGAGACCATGATTTTACTTACCGTCAATCATCAGAGTCTTATTGCCACAAAGGCAAACAGAATCGTAAGGGCTGCGCAGGGCAGGGAAGTTATGGAGTTCGGTTCCAGGAGAGCACAGGGCTATGACGGTGCCATTTATGGTGCCAGGGCCGCCTACATCGGCGGCTGCGTAGGAACGGCCTGCACCATAGCAGAAAAGGAATTCAACATTCCTGCAATCGGTACAATGGCGCACAGCTGGATCCAGATGTTTCCGGATGAGCTTGAGTCATTCCGTATGTATGCGCGGACCTACCCCGACAACTGCACTCTTCTGGTGGATACCTACAATACGCTGAAATCAGGGGTTCCCAATGCCATTAGGGTATTCAATGAAGAAATCGTGCCCAGGGGATTCAGACCAAAAGGCATAAGGATAGATTCGGGGGATATTACCTATCTGTCAAAAGCCGCCAGAAAAATGCTGGACGCGGCAGGTTTCCACGATTGCAAAATAGTGGCTTCAAACTCCCTGGATGAGTTTATAATCAGAGATATTTTGATCGAAGGAGCAAAGGTTGATTTGTTCGGTGTCGGAGAGAGATTGATCACTTCCAGATCCGAACCGGTTTTTGGAGGGGTCTACAAACTGGTTGCCATTGAGGAAGACGGAATTATCATACCCAAGATCAAGTTGAGCGAGAATGTGGGAAAGGTGACCAATCCATGTTTCAAGCAGGTTTACAGGTTGTATGACAAAGAGAGCAGCAAGGCTATTGCAGATGTGCTGACAATGCATGACGAAGTGATTGATGAAAATGAGCCCTATGAAATATTCGACCCTGAATATACCTGGAAGAGAAAAACCTTGACCGGTTTCAGAGCTCAAAAGCTGTTGGTGCCCGTTTTTGAGAAGGGCAAATGTGTGTATGAAAGCCCCAATACACAGCAGATAAAGGAGTTTTGCCAAGCCCAGTTGGATACCATATGGGACGAAGTAAAAAGGTTTGAAAATCCGCACAAATATTATGTGGATCTTTCAAAAAAACTCTGGGATGAAAAGCAGGGGCTGCTACAGAGTTATTCCGTAAAGTAAGTTAAAAGCCGGTGTATTTTTGTGTAGAAAAATATACTCTTTATGCAGCTGGTTACAAATTTGATATAATTATGATAAAATTTGGTATGTATAATCGAAAGGAGGCGAAGTTTGTGTTAGAGGTGAATAACCTTAAAGGTATATTAGCCAGGCATAAAGAGATGGTGTCAGACCTTGAGAAGGAAATTTCATCAATTGAAGCCACGGATTTATTGGGTGAAAACCAAAAACTGGAAGCGGAAATTTCCCAATTAAAAGAGTTTTTTAATAGGGAAAAAGCAGACAATCAAAGGCTGTCCGAAGAAAACAAAAATCTCAGGAATGCTGTTTATGAACAGTTATACAACGAAAAGATCCAGATTCTCAACTCAACAAATAAAAAGTTGGAGGTTTATTTTAAATCCAATATCGAAGGTGAATTAAACAGACTTACTTACTTTGAAATGACCGAAAAGAAACGGATAGATGAAATGGCTGGTATTTTGCAGGCCAACAGGGTGAATCTCCAGGATGAGATATATCCCAGGATATATGAACTTAGAAAATTGCTTGAAGAAAGGGTCAGGGCTGCCAGGGAGGAAATATTAAGGAATTCAAAAGCCTTGAATGAAAGCCGGGCTGCCGGATTCCAGAAGCTGCAGCAGGAACGGCTGACCGAAGAAGAGATTAAAGGCCGGATAAAACAGAACAACATAGAATCCTTTATCGGACTGAATATCATAAATAAACTGGGAATTTTTCTTTTGATAATAGGAATAATAGCAGCTTCCCAGTTTACATATTTCAGGTTGCCGGACATTCTGAAAAGTATTTTTACCTTTGTTATAGGCCTGGTAATGCTGATGGCCGGTGAATTCTTCAACCGTAAGAAAACCAACATTTTTTCAATCGGGCTTACAAGCGGGGGGATTGCAATTTTATACGTAGGACTGGCCCTGAGCTATTTCAACTTTAATCTGCTGAGTATGTTCCCTGCTCTGGGATTAACCGTTCTGGTAACTGCAGGTGCTTTTGTACTGTCCCAGAGATATGGCTCCCAGACCATATCCTGCTTTGCAATTATTGGGGGGTATCTGCCCATACTTTCCATTGAAGGGGATAAGAACATTGTTTACGGTGCGATGGTATATTTTGTTCTGCTCAACCTGCTGGCATTGGTTATTTCGGTAAACAAGAGGTGGCTTGTAACTGCATATATGGGCTTCTGGCTTAATGTTATCGGTTCAATCTATATATTGGCCATCATGTTTGGCGGACATACAGGCAACGCAGGATTTTCAGCGGATGATCTGATTTCAATAGCCTATATTGTTCTGGCTTTTATAATATATACCCTCATACCTGTTGCCGGTGCATACAGGTATAAGCTCAGTTTCAGGACCTCAGACATTGTGCTGCTGGCAAAAAACACTGTTATAAGCAGCATTTTGCTTTACACGGTATTTTACATCACCGGGCTTGAAGATTTTACCGGCGCTCTTGCTGTCACTTTTGCAGTCGTATATATTGCCATGGGAAGATTTTCTGAAAGCTTTATGGAAAAAGAGAGAAAGGCAAGAGCTCTGTTTTACATTACCGGTCTTACCTTTGTTGCGCTGATAATCCCCTTCCAATTTGATAAAACCTGGTTCTCACTGGGGTGGCTGATTGAAGGCACAGCTCTGCTTACATACGGCATAATCAGGAATGTAAAAGGCTTTAAGAGAGCGGGAACGGTAATTACCTTCCTGTGTCTTGCCGCCTTTATATTATTTGATATACCAAATTATCACAGCTTGCTGTTTGTATATAAATATCTGGCTGTAACGGCCGGAAGTCTTGTAATTCTAAGCGCATTGATTTATAAAAATGAGATCTCGGCCGGGTCAGCTAAAGTTTATAAATATATTACCCTGATAAATATATGGTTTTTCTCTTTATATTTATTGGGAGTTGAGTTGAAAGACTACTTGTATAAGCCTTTAATGGGCAGTGATTTTAGTCTGGATTATCTGATCAATTCTGCGATGATTTTAGCCGGCTTTATAATTGCATACCTTATACCTAAAATCAATATTATTAAGGATAAAGTGACTGAGGTCATATCTTCCGTACTCTATTTAATAGGAGTTGCCTCATTATTTATCCTGAGTTTCTTTTCACCGGTTGCAGGTTCTCTGAGCAATGCTTCGAGAGGAACGTGTATCCTCGGGACGGTTGAAATAGCCGTAATCTCGCTGTTATCCCTATTGGCGGTACGTGAGTTCATAATGAAGCTGGTGGCCAAACGGAAAATCGGAATTGAATTATATCCTCTTATTATCTCATTATATTTTATTGTCATATTGACTCAAAATCTGATAATGCAGTTTAATCTTGGATTTAATAATGCATTAATAAGTGTTGTCTATTTAGTGACCGCACTTTCTTGGATTATTTTCGGATTCATTAAGAAGTATGTGTTAATAAGGAGATTTGGTCTGGGTTTTTGCATTATGGCAGTGGCAAAATTGTTTGTTATTGATTTGTCCTTCCTGACACAGGGCTATAGAATCGTTTCATACTTTATATTTGGTTTGACTCTCCTGGCCATTTCCTTTGTCTATCAATACTTTAGCAGGAAGATTAATTTTGTTGGTGAGGTAATGCCTGATGAAAAAAAGAATGATACTTAATATTGCAATATTCATTGTATTCAGTTCAATGTTTGTATATGCGGCTGATTTTTCATACAACGCGGATGTAAAAAATCATGGGGAAAAGAATTATAAGGCTGTTAGACTGACGGCTGAAGTTTATAATAATCTATCTGAAAACATGGCGGATATAATGGTTTTTGATAATAATAACGAGCCTGTGCCATATTTTATAAACAGTTTCAAGGAAAGCAAGGAAAGTGTGCATAAGAGCTATGAGCTGGAACTGGTCAATTCCTTTGTCAAAGAGGATTGTTTTTATTATGATTATGTCCTGAGGGACAATGTGCCGTCAGATGTTGCAGCCACGTCCATGGAAATTTCCAGCGGCAGCACAAACTTTGCCAAGCAGCTTGAGCTTTGGGGAAGTTACGATAACACCCATTGGGAAAAAGTTCAGGATGATATTATTTATAATGTGGACGGGAACAGTAAACTGAACATAAACTTCAGCGGCAGTAAGAAGTATACCTGCTACCGTTTCAAACTTTTCAACAATCTGGAGAGGGTGGAGTTTTCAACTGTTACACTAAACTATGACAGGACATTGCAGAATAAGGAATACTTTATTGAAACACTGGCTCCAGAATATATTGCCGAAGAAAAAGGAAATACAACTGTTATCAAATTAAAAAATATGAAAAATCTTAAGCTTAATAAGGTCTCACTTAAAACCGGAAGTACCTTCAAAAGAAATGCAACCTTCAACGGCAGCGTGACAAAAACACTCTATAATCTTGAATTTAATAACGTACAGTACCGGGATTTAACAATTCCTCTTGAGTCTTATTTGAGTGTAGAAAATGAAGCTGAAATAACTATACAAAATAAAGACGACAAGCCTGTGGAAGTAACGGGTGTTGAGGTGGAATATCTGGTTGATGAGCTGGTTTTCAAAGGCTCTGAAACAAAGAATTATACTTTGAAGTATGGCAGTAATGAAATAAATACCCCGAAAAGTTATGATATCTCAAATTATAAGGATCAAATACTGACAGAGGGCTATGACCTTTTAAATATTGAGAATACCGACAAAGTTTCGTCTTCAGGGAACTCGGAAGAAATAAATATAAACTATAAGCTGATATTTAATATAATCATTTTAATAGTTGCCGGTGTCCTGGGCTTCATAATAATAAGGAAGCTTAAAAAGTAAACAAATTTGAGGTACATATATGAAAAAGATATTGGTAGTAGATGACGAACCTTCCCTGAGAGATCTGGTGGAGCTGGTACTGAAACGGGAAAAATATGAGGTTGCCACGGCAGCTGACGGCAAAACGGCTTTGGCAATGGCGGAAGCCTTTAAACCGGACCTTATTTTACTGGATATAATGCTGCCTGACATGAGTGGTCATCAGGTCTGCAAACAGCTAAACACTAATAAAAGAATTCCCACTATTATGGTCACTGCCAGGCACGAAACAATAGACAAGGTTCTGGGATTGGAGCTGGGAGCAGACGATTATGTCACTAAGCCCTTTGAGATAATGGAGCTGCTGGCCAGGATCAAAGCACTGCTGCGAAGAGCCAATAAGGAGGAAGAAGCCGAGTCAATAACACACCTGGAGTTAAAGCTGGATATTGCCAATATGGCTGTCTATAAGAATGAAGAGGAAATTGTACTGACAGCCAAGGAATATCAGCTTCTGGAGCTGATGGCCCGGAACATGAGGAAAACCTTCAGCCGGGATGAACTGCTGCAAAAGGTTTGGGGCTATGACTACATGGGTGACAGCCGCGTGGTCGACATATGTATTGCCCGGCTGAGAAAAAAGATTGAAGATGACAGCGGCAGCCCGGCGCATATTGTGACGGTTTTTGGATTGGGCTACCGTTTCGGAGGTTAGAATGTGGCCGCTATGCGGCTCAAAGCCATAATATGGCTCATGGAGGTTAATATGAAGTTTAGCACGCGGCTGGTTCTGTATTATTCCCTGACCTCTGTGGTGGTGCTGCTCATAGTAGGAATTTTCGTTTTGAAAAGTATAGAGTCTTATTGGATCAACACCGTTGAGCAGCAGCTGATACAACAAAACAGCACCGTACAGGAATATATAAAACAGGTATTTTTATTTGAAAAAAACAGCAAAAAAGAACTGAATGAACAAAATGCCAAAATGACAGCGGCCAATCTGAGCTCCGGAATAGGGCAGCTCCTGATATACAATAATGATTTGCAGCTGCTGAGCGGACTGGTTGATGTCTTTGAGCATCCTGATTTTAATATGGGGGAATATGAAAAAAATGTCCTTATTCCCGCTCAGAAGGGCGAAACCGTTAATTATATACAAAATAATATATATTATATTTCTTCTCCTGTTGAAATGAATGGAAGAACTCTGGGTATTGTAGTAATCAATTACAAACTTGACCTGCTGAACCTGGTTTTAAATAAGGTTGTTTTATTTTTATGCGTTGGTGCGGGAATATTCTGTATGATTATTGTGGTCCTCAGTGTTTTTATATCCCGGAGACTGGCGGTGCCCATAAAAAAGCTTGTGACAACAACCGAAAAGTATGCCAAAAGGGACTTTGAAATGCTGAGCATTGAGCGGAATGATGAATTGGGACAGCTGAGCAGGAGTATCAATGATATGGGTATGCAGCTCAAGGAGCATATTGATCGTCAAAAGCAATTTGTTTCCAATGTATCACATGAGCTGCGGACACCACTGGCTGCAATTAAAGGGTACACCGAGTACCTGGCGGATGAGGTGATTGGGGAACCGGGGCTGGATAAAGTCATATATCACCTTAATAATGAAACTTCACGGCTGACAAACATGGTTAATGATCTTCTGCAGATGTCCAGGATGGATTCTTTCAAAGAGAAATTTACCTTTGAAAAAGTTAATTTGTCCTTTTTAATTGATGAAATTGCAGACCGGATGAAGGAAAGAGCTGCAGGGCACCAGATAGAACTGGTATGTAAAATATTCCCGAACATTTATATCAATGGGGATAAGGATAAATTAATTCAGGTTATGGTTAATCTATTGGATAATTCCATTAAGTATTCACCAACCGGTACCTCAGTAATAATACAGCTTACAGCAGATGATACCAACGCAATCATCACAATAACAGATGAGGGAATAGGAATACCGGAAGAAGATCTGGAAAAAGTATTTGACCGTTTCTATAGATCTCAGAATATTAAAGGGGCCGCAGGCAGCGGTCTTGGACTTTCAATATCCAGGGAAATCATTGAGAAGCACAATGGGAGAATTTTTTTGGATACTGCTGAAAAAGGAGGAACTATAGCCACTTTGATATTGCATCTGGCATGATCTGTCCGGCAATTTTTAATGTGTCATTGTATTATAATGTTACAATTTTGTTACAACATTGAATTAGAAAAGAAATAAGCCCAACATATAATGAAATTGAATTTAAAAACAGCAGAGATATAGATAAGGGGGGCTTAAAAATGAAAAGTTTATTAAATGGCATGAGAAGATCGGGAACTTTATGGTTATTACTTATTTTAATTTGTACGGTCCTTTTGGGCAGCTGCGGAAATTCAAACCGGGCAGACACGGCAGAAGCTACTGCAGGCAATAACAATGAAACCTTAAATGGTTATATAAGGCCTTCGGAAGATACTTATTCCATCGATGAAGATTCTGGAAACATAAGAGACGGCGGATCCCAAACTGCCGATAATGTAACTGAATCAGGCAAAGCGGTACAGTCACAGGATAAAAAATACAGAGGTACATATTTTAAGGACTATGGAGTGAATCCGTTCAAAGATGTAATGGAGCAGCCACAGTCAACATTTTCTCTGGATGTGGATACGGCTTCCTATTCCATAGCCAGAAAGTACATTAATTCAGGTTCTTTGCCGCCTAAGGACGCTATCAGGGTCGAAGAGTTTATAAACTATTTTAACCGGGATTATCCCGTCTCATCAGGAGACACCTTTTCAATTTTTACAGAGATGGCTCCTTCTGCTTTTAACAGGGGATATCATGTTCTGGAGGTCGGAATACAGGGTAAGGAGGTTTCTGCTGCCAATCTGAAAAGAACGGCACTGACCTTTGTTATTGATGTCTCCGGCTCCATGGGAATGGATAACAGGCTTACACTTGTCAAGAAGAGTCTTAAAATATTGGTGGATCAGATGGGCAAAAATGATAAAATCGGTATAGTGATTTATGGAACAAACGGAAGAAAGCTGTTGGAGCCGACTTCGGGAGATGACAAAAAACGTATACTTGGGGCTATTGATAAGCTGGAACCGGAGGGTTCCACCAATGCCGCCGAAGGTTTGATATTAGGTTACGATATGGCTTACAACAGCTTTATGGAAAATGGCAATAACAGAATAATTCTTTGCACCGACGGTGTGGCAAACCAGGGTATAACAAAAGCGGAAGATATTCTGAAAATGGTTGAGGATTATAAAGCAAAAGGAATAACTTTAACAACGCTTGGCTTCGGAATGGACAATTTTAATGACATATTCCTGGAGACACTTGCCGACAAAGGCGATGGTAATTATGCTTATATCGATACACTTGATGAGGCCGGGAAGGTCTTTATAGATCAACTGGCAGGTACATTGGAGGTCATAGCTAAAGACGCAAAGGCACAGATTGAATTCGATAAAAACAGTATTGAAAGTTACAGGCTTATAGGCTATGAAAACAGAGCGCTGGAAGATAAGGATTTCAGAAACAACAGTGTAGATGCGGGAGAGATCGGAGCGGGGCATGCAGTTACGGCATTATATGAGGTGAAGCTTAAGAATTCGGTGCAGGAATATATCGGTACGGTTAAGTTAAGATATAAGAACCCCGACACAGACAGAGTAACTGAAATAAGCAAAAATATAAAGTCTTCCTTAATCCGTGACAGTTTTTATAATGCGACTCCAAGATTCAAATTTATTACAATGGTGGCCCAGACCGCTGAAATTCTCAAGGGCAGTTCCTGGGCAAGCAATACAAGCCTTGAAGACGTATATAAGGTGTTAAAGGATGAAATGGGTGATATGGATTTAAACAAGGAAGATTCTGAGTTTGTAGACTTGATAAGGACCGCTGTTGAGATAAAGGGCAGGGATTGACAGATAAAAAGAGCTGGATGCGCAATAAAGGGTCATCCAGCTCTTTTCATCTATTTATATTTATGTGATTTAAGGACCCTGTCATCATCCTTCATTTGAAGAGGCATGGTACAGATAACAATATGTTTATGCCTGATGAGCTGCCTTTCTATTATAGCTCTTGTATGATTGTGAAGAGCGTTGTTCCACCACCTCTTTACCACAAACTGCGGCAGAATAACGGTAATGATATCTCCCTTCTGATAATCGTATTCGGCAGATTCTATAAACATCAGAAGAGGTTCAACTACCCTCCTGAAAGGTGAGTATTTGACAATTAAAGGTATATCGGTGTCCAGCATGTTGTATTTTTCACGTACTTTTTTGCCCTGTTCCTCATCAATAGAGACATTAAAAGCCACTACATTGTCTGAGATTGTTCTGGCATATCTCAATGCACGTATACTGGCCCTGTTTATACTTGCAATGGGCACAATAACTCTATTTGTATAAACATCTCTGGGGATACTGACATCCTTCAATTCTTCAGGGCTGATTTTTAACTGCTTATGCAGAGCCATGTAATGGGTCTTTACTTTCAGCATCAGGAAGATCATAACGGGGATAACAATTACAACGATCCAGGCTCCCATGGTGAACTTTGTTATTGCAATAACGATTACTATTACAAAGGTCACAAATGCCCCAAACCCGTTTATTGCCGCTTTAACGACCCAATTGTCACCCTTGTTTTTGATCCATCTGAAAAACATGCCGGCCTGGGACAGAGTAAATGATATAAAAACTCCAATGGCATATAGACCAATAAGTCTTGTTACATTGGCATTAAATATTAAAATAAGCAGGGCTGCTATAGCTGACAAAGAGATAATTCCATTTGAAAAACTTAATCTGTCCCCTCTCATACTCAGCTGCCTTGGGACATAACCCTCTCTTGCCATTACCGATATAAGATTTGGAAACCCGAAATATGCGGTATTGGCGGCCAGTACCAGAATGGCGAAGGAAAGAACGGTTATGGTGTAAAAGAATATATTTCTTCCGAAAATCATCTGGGCTATCTGGACCAGCATTGCACCCTTCTCGGGATTTATCGGATAGTAATTGACAATAATAGATGTTCCTCCGAAAACAATTAAAACCAGGGTTGACAAAAGAGCCAGCACCGCTTTTGCGTTTTTAGTGGAGGGTGCTTTGAAGTTTGGTACTGAGTTGCTCACGGCCTCGACGCCTGTAAGTGCAGCACAGCCGTTTGTAAATGCGCTGAGGATTAAAAACAGTGTTACAGGCTGAAAGCTGCTTTCATCCAAAACGAGGGGCTCCGGCTTATATCCTGCAAAAATCTTTATAACGCCTACAACAAGCATTAAAAGGATTGAAAAAATAAAGAAATAAGTAGGAAGGCTGAAAAGCTTGGCAGATTCCTTTATACCTCTCAGATTACCCAGCGTCATGAGTATTATTACAAGCACGCACAGGTAGGAGGTATATGGCTTCAAAACAGGAAATGCAGATACAATTTGCTGGACACCGGATGCAATACTTACAGCCACTGTCAGTATATAGCTGATGCACAGTGATGAACCGGCTGTAACTCCTGCAATCAAACCTATATTTTCTTTGGCAACCACATAAGCACCGCCGCCATTGGGGTAACAGTCGATTGTCTGGCGGTATGAAAGAGTCAAAATACCTAAAAGCACAATAATTGCCAGAGAAATGTAGGCCATGTATTTAAAGGCCAGAAAACCGGCAATGGGAAGTAAAACCAGCAGAATTTCCTGCCCTGCATAGGCAACAGAGGAAATTGCGTCGCTGGAGAGTATGGGCAGTCCCCACAAGACACCAAATTTTTCTCCTTGAATCTCTTCATTTTTTAATGGTCTGCCGATTAATAATCTTTTTAATCCTTTGTTCATAAAATCCACCTGCGTGTATCATATTATTGTATGCAAAGCATAAGCATATTCCTTTATTATAATTGATAGTTGGATAAATTTAAACAGTATTTATTTAATATTAGAATTTACTTATATCAAATGAATAATGTTTGGAAAATAGTTGATTTATCATACAACGGGTACAGTGAATATTGCGGCAAAGTTTTACCAGGCAGGAGGGAGCATACTGATTATTATGTGAATTATTATGTGAAAGTAATCATACTGAAATAAATCTGAGATAAATTTGAGATATATATTAGAGCTCTGAAATGGAACATTTTTCTTTTATATATTGTCTAATATTGCATAGTCCTTATAACAAGATAATAAGAGGTGATTTCATGACATTTAAAAAGAAAATAATTACACTTTCATCCGCAGCAGTTCTTTCACTCTCGGTTACACTCAGTGCAGTAGCAGTTTCAATACCATTTAAGGATTTGTCCGACGTACCTGCAAAGGATAAGATAATTTCACTGCAGGAGAGGGGAATTGTAGCAGGTACCAGTGAAGGTATATTTTCACCAAATTCAAGGGTGACAACAGTCCAGGCACTGCACATGCTGGTAAAAACTCTGGACTTGAACCTTAACCTGGTACGTTTTGCAAAAGAACCAAAAGCCACTGATTATTTTACCAAGGCCGATAATGATGCGTGGTATGCAAATGCTCTGATCACTGCTTCCGTTAATGGAGTAGAAGTAGATAAAGACATAGAAATGAACCGGTTTTGGACAAAAGAACAGTTCACAAACACCCTGGTTACTGCTATGGAAAGGCATTACAAACTGCCTTTGCCGAAAATCATGCCGCCTGAAATAAAGGATGCCGGCCAGATGTCGGAGCAGTATGGCGGGGTCATTCAAAGAGCGTTGATATATGGTGTCGCAGAGCTTGATGAAGAGGGGAATTTCTATCCCAAAGACGAGATTACCCGCGCCGAAGCTGCTGAATTGCTCTATAATGCCGTTGAACTTATCAAAGCACATTCGGAGGCAGCGGCTAATTAACAAGAAATGCAGGAATATAACAGCAATTTTAATATGCAAAGGCTCATAACACGATAAACAGGTTATGAGCCTTTAATGCGTTGGACGGTATGTGATTTAAAACAAAATGCTGCCGTTATTTACCTTCTCCTGGAGCTCGTTGGCAATTTTTAAAGCGGTAAAGGCGTTTTTGAAGTCACCTGCTTCTGAATAAATATCGCTTAACGCCTTATATGCGTTCAACAGAAATTTTGATTCCTTGAAAATGGACATTTTCTCAATCCCGTATTTAACTGCCTCAACGGCTTCGGCATACCTGCCGAGTTTGTTAAGTATCAGCCCTTCATATACTTTGGCCGACCACATGTTCAGATAGTCAAACCTGTGTGTCTCGCCGGATGGATAGTCTACCTTTACTATGCTTTCATATGCCTGACGGCAGCTGCCTGCCTGAAATAGTGCCCTGCCTCTGACAAGGTGGTATATGTATGTTTCACGTCCCAGGCAGAATTTGATTTTTTCCGAATATTCCAGGGCTCTTTCCCAATTATTTTCTTCCAGTGAAAAATATGCTTCAACAGTGTATATCTTTGCAATGCAAACATTATCTTCTGTAAACTCGGCATATTGTTTTGATTTATCGAGGTTTATTCTATACAGCTCCCGGTCGGAACTCAGATAATTAAAAATTGCATTGAGCCTGTACAATTCTCCGGTCTTGAAGTAAACGGACGTCCGGGAGGAAAGCTCTATTGTTTTGCTGATTGCATCGGATGCACTTTTCATATCTCCCACTGCAAAAAGCACCAATATTTTATAATAATACAATTCGATTTCAAACAAGGGTTCTTTATTTATTTCCTTGTCATATAACTCAAAAGCCTTTTCGGACAGTTTAAGGCATTCCTGGTAATCGAACTGCCGGTAGAAGCTGAAAGCCAGCTCGACATAGGCCTTTGCGGCTTCCACGTAAAGATTGGCGGAGACATATTGTTTAATGGATTTATTCAGACAGGCCCTGCTTTCCTCAATACGGCCTGAGCTGTTTAATTTACTTCCCAACTTTAATAAAAGGTCTGCATATGTCTTTTTATTAAAAAAACCTGTCAAATTATTTTCAGGAACATCAGCCAGCTGCTTTTGGGCAAGCTCAAGCTGATCTGAGTCTATTAATCGGTTGATTTCGGTTAATATAACCGTATCCTCATAAACAGACCGGTCCTGCTTGCCGCTTTCAACGTAATTTTCCTCAAGAAAATAGCTGACAGGTTTTCCTAGCCTGTCAGCAAGGTACTGAAGTGTTTTAAAGGATGGATTTGAAATATTGTTTTCAATCTGGCTTAACATACTTTTGGTCAATTCATTGCCGGCCAATTCAGATTGAGTCATTTTATGTGCTTTTCTAAGGGCTTTAATCTTCTCTCCTGCTTTATTTATCAAAACATCCATCCTTTCAAATCGTTTGTTAAACAAAATTTAACTTTATGATCAATCCTGTTACTGAATTATCTTGCTTAATAGAATTATAGTATATTTCTAGAAGATATACAATAGTCAGGTTAAAGCCGGATTATTAAAGTTTAATTATATTAAACAAATTTATTGACAATACTGGTTTTTGGGATTATCATGAAACATGAGTTAAATTAAATTAAACCTAATCTCTGAAATACCTGAATATTTCAGGATGTGACGATTATCAAAAATAATATTATTGAGGAGATATTCATATGGATTACTTGGAAAATGTACAGGGTGGGAAAAATAAAAAGAATACATATGCAGAAAAGTTAAATATAACTTTATATTTGACATCCAAAACTATTTCACTGCTTGGAACAAGTATTTATAATTTCGCACTATCGTTGTTCATACTGAAAATGACAGGCTCAGGTGCTTCCTTTGCATTGAACGTTCTGATCGGAATGCTGCCGAGAATAGTCCTGGGCCCCTTTGCCGGTGTGCTGGCGGATAGGATGGACCGGAAAAAGCTCACCATTGCTTTTGATATATTAAGCGGACTGATAGTTGCCGGGCTGCTGGGTTATTCGGAAATGGCCGGGTTCAAGATTCTCCAGATTTACATTGTCAGCTTTCTGCTGTCTGCAATAAATGTTTTTTATGACACATCCCTGCTGTCCTCGCTTCCAGATCTGGTGGATGACCGGAGCCTTGTAAAAATTAATTCCTTTACATCGACGGCAGGGGCTATTGCAGGTGTTATATCTCCTATAATTGCAGGAGTGATATTTGGAATGGTGAGCATTTATTTATTTTTAATCTTGAATGCCGCATCTTTTTTCATTTCAGCTGCCCTGGAATTTTTCATAAATTTTCACTTCAATCAAAAGAAAGATTCATCTGCAATTCCGGATATGAAGAACTTAAAAAACCTCAAACAGGAAATAAGCGAAATAATTAGTTTTTTGAAACAACAAAAAATAATTTGTTCATTGCTTAAGTATGTCCTGATCATAAATTTATTTCTCAATGCATGTCTCAACGTCGTTTATCCATATATCATCAACACTGTACTGAAAATGAATTCTACACATTTCGGAATATTTGAAGGCTGCTATTTCACTGGAATGATTGTCTGCTCGATTATACTCGGAAGCAGGAAAGAAAGCCGGAAGACAACAAAGGAACTTGCTGCCCAGCTTGCGCTGATCGGAATAATTGTTATAATGGTAGGTCTGCCGGTTTTGGGGCTTCCTGTGCTGAACCTTACAGTCGTATTGGTTGCCTATAACAGCATTCTTCTGCTTGGCTTGGGAGTGGTATTAGTTGCAATCAACACTCCCATATTGGTGGCACTTCAGAGATTGACTCCCGAAGAACTGAGGGGGAGATTAACAGGAATACTGGGGACTTTGGCCAATGGAATAGCGCCGCTTGGAATTATTATTACCGGGCTGACAATTGACAGGATACATCCGTTTATTATACTGTCGGTATCAGGACTGGTGATAATCCTGTCGGCAGTTTTTATGTACAGGGACAAAAAAGCCAATTTAATGCAGGCAATCCATGGGCTCTGAGTATATGCTCAAAGTGCTAAAAATTCAACAGATATACCGGCATTTAAAAATAGTATTGACATTGATGTACTGCCGGCCTATATAATGTAAATTAAGATAAATCAAGGAAATGAATACCGGTCAAATATTTACATGAAAAGAGAGGAACGGGTAAATGGCAAGCAAGCTTTCAAATTTTTGGTATTATTACAGGAATTATGTGATAGTGGGCGTACTTCTTCTTGTTACTGCAGTGGCGATTATTATACTTTCAAGCGGCGGTACCGAGCCTGATATTCAGATCGGATATGTTACCGACGGAAGGGAGATCGAAGAGAAGGCACAGGAGGATGTCAATAAATATTTTGAGACAGTTATCAAGGATGTCAATAATGACAGTAAGAAGGCTTTGGGTTTTGTGCCTCTGATGGGACCCAGGGTTGATCTTGAATTCTCCTCGGATGGTGCCCAGATTGTGCTTGTGGATGGGAATACTCTGCAAATATATAAAGAGCAGGGAGTTTTTGAACCTTTGGATGATGTGGCAAAAAGCCATGGACTGGATGTGGGCGATAACCCCGAAGTAATGTCGAAATTGGAGGGACAAAGCGATACGCATATATATGCCCTGCCCACCGAAAAAATCAAATTTCTGCTTGATCTGGGCTTTCCCGAAAAAGATTATTATTTGGCTGTCAGGGTTGAGTATAAGAAGGATGAGATAGCAAAAGCAAAAAATAAAAATGCTTATTCGGTCCTGGAAAAAATGTTTGATTATAAAGGCGTGGCACAAAACTAATACAAATTTAAATACATGCGAGATATTTTTATGTTATTGACAAAATGTATCAGAGTGATATACTTTTATTATATCACTCTGATACATTTTGTTTAAGGAGAACTTATGAAAAATAAAACGATGTACGCTGTGCTTGGAGTGCTCAGCCTGTTGGGGCCAATGTCGGGCTACGACATCAAGAAATTCTGCGACAAGAGTATATCCTACTTCTGGAATGAAAATTTCGGACATCTCTATCCGGTATTATCACGGCTGGAGAGTTCAGGACTTATTGCAAGGGATTCCCCCGATGAAGCTGTGAGAAGGAAAAGCTACCATATCACCGATAAAGGAGCTGCAGTTTTGAGAGCCTGGCTGGTTGAACCGGTGGAATACCAGCCTGAAAGATCTGAACTGCTTTTAAAATTATCCTTTGGCAACAGGATGGAACTCGAAGATATCCTGGCAATGCTTGAGGAGGCAAAGGTAAGGAACGAGCTTAAGTACAAACAGCTGGACCAGATTCACTCCTACTATATGGGCAGTGAAGATGCGAAGAAAAAGCCGCAGTACCCTTTCTGGCTGGCAGCCTTAAGATATGGGATAACTTCTCTTGAGGCATCACTTAAATGGTTTGATGAAACAAAAATTTTTCTGATGGATTATCATAAAAATCAATAAATACAAAATGGAGGTGGAGAGGCTAAGCCTCGTTTATTATGAAAGTAGAAGAAGGTTTTGCCGTGCTTGAATTGGAACCCAATGTTCCAAATATGGGATTTATTTATCCTGTTTTATTATGGGATGAAAAGGAGGTTGTACTAATTGATGCAGGACTGCCCGGTCAGACTCAAAGCATAATGGAACTCATAAAGAAGGAGGGGCTCCAGCCTGAGAAGCTCACGAAAATAATTATTACACATCAGGACATGGATCATATCGGGAGCCTGGCGCAAATTGTTAATACTGTAAATAACGATAGACCGGAAGAAAGTAAAATCCATGTATATTCACATGAACTTGAAAAGCCGTATATCCAGGCCGAACGGATGCCAATCAAATTTACGAAGGAAATGCTGGAGAAAAAGAGACAGGAACTGGCTCAATTGACCCCTGAACAGAGAAAAGAATATGATGAAATGTTTTCAAGCAATAAGCCAAAAGTGACGGATACACTTAATCACGGGCAGGTGCTGCCCTGCTGCGGCGATCTGAAGATTATCCATACTGCAGGACATACTCCCGGGCATATCAGCATATATCTTGAAAAATACAAAACCCTTATTGCAGGTGATGCACTGAATGCCGGCGATGGAAAGCTTGCGGGACCCAATCCGGTACATACCTATGATATGGTTCAGGCAAGAAAATCACTTGAGACCTTATTGGACTATGATATTGAAAGAGTGGTCTGCTACCACGGAGGACTTGTATCGGGAGAGATCGGAAATCAAATAAGGTTGTTTATATAAAACGTCCCTAAAACTTGATATTCGGATAAATTATTACCAAAATCCGCTGGTTATGTACATGTTATATGTGCTATAATTAATAGTATTATTGGGCAAATAAGATTTGTATGTTAATGTGGATATACGGAGGATTTATCATATATGGGTAAAGATATTCTTATTCCTGTAGTTGCGCTGGTGCTTATATTCGGGCCAAGATTGTTTCATGAGGTTAAGGATTACCTGCTGAAAAGACAGCAGCTAAAGGCTGAGATCGAACTGAAGGCCGAAGCTTTGAGACTTAAGAACAGCCTGGAACTTGAGAAATTCATAAACTCGGAAAATATTTTTAATACGCAAAATGACAGGAAACAGGCAAAAAAGGCTGAACCTGATGACAGTCTCAATCAAAAAAGGAATTCACAATATGAAAGATATTAATGTATCATGTCCCGAAGAAAAGGCTGAAATGTATAAGTTGCTCCACTCCCAGATGAAAGCATTGCTTGAAGGCGAGCATGATATGACTGCCAATCTGGCAAATGCGTCGGCACTTCTCAATGAAGTCCTGGACAATATCAACTGGGTCGGTTTTTACCTTTTGAAAAATGATGAGCTGATATTGGGCCCGTTTCAGGGGAAAGTGGCCTGTGTCCGTATTGCAGCAGGAAAAGGTGTATGCGGAACGGCGGTATCGGAAAACAAGACCCAGCTGGTTGAGGATGTGCACCGGTTCCCCGGGCATATAGCCTGTGACTCGGCCTCGAATTCCGAAATAGTTATTCCATTGAGGTGCGAGGGTAAGGTCGTCGGGGTTTTGGATATAGACAGTCCTTTAATAGGAAGATTTGATACTGAGGATGCTTCCGGACTGGAGAAGCTGGCCGGTGTCATTGAAGAGGCCTGTGACTGGATGCAGAACGGCAAATGAGAAGGTGTATACATGAAATTTTAGTGGAATACAAGTGTTTTAGCCGGCAAACCGCAGGGGTCTTTTGAACTGCCCGTGACGGGCTGTCCGGGCATTCTGCCCAGCCAAAACACTTGTATTCCAATATTGTTGCCATTGGGAACCACTTGAAGCTTTGCGCAATGTGGTTATTTGTTTCTCCAGGAACCGTCCTCGCAGCATACTGACTGTGTGCCGTCTTCGTTGACAATTATTGAACCCACAGCATGTCTCTTATGATCGTAGACACAGAAGGGATCCTTTCCGGCATTGCCGGACGGTTTTTGGGCCGCTGGTTTTACCTCGTTCTGCTCACTTATTATATTAACTGATATACTGTCCTGCTTTTTATGATTTTGCATTATATCAATCCTTTCAAAAATTTACTTGGGTCAATATAAATATGTGTAAATTTTATTAAAAACATTCAAATATATAATTCCAATATGATGTTATTAAGTTGTTATTGGACCGGCTATTAATAACTTCTTAAATAATTTGCATGAAAAGTAATATAATCTTCATAAAATCTACACAAATTATTAATAATTTTAAAGTATAATGTTTATGAAGCATTAAATGGTGGTATAAAATTATTGAAAGGAGTGTGTAGCTTTGTTGGATTCTAAAAAATGTTTGGAAATATATGAATTTTGCCAGCAGCAATATAAAAAGCTGGAAAAGAAAAACGGACTCTACAGTCCCAAACATGACAAAATTGTTATGGAACTTGCAGCTAAGGAGTTTCAAATGAGTGATGCAATCATAAATAAAGCATTTGATTTAGCTGCACAAACACTCAGTAAAAATAACAGGGCAAAGTCTGAGAAAATCATCAGAAATAAGCTGATCGGAAAAATGATTTAAACAATAAATACTTAAAAAGGGGCATTAACTACTTCGTTAATGCCTTTTTCAAAATAAGGCCGGAAACAACACCGGTTTATAGTCTAAACGTATGTCTCAAATTCTGGCAGCAGCGCAAAAACGAGAGAAATGGCAATAACAACACTAAATAAAAGCTTTGAACTGCACCTGTACACAAAGCAAATGCAAATGCTTAAAACAGTTGAGTTCATTCTAAATAAGTTCATATTGCTATTTGTGAAAAGCAAGTGATTCAGTTATAATTAAATCAATGAATTCAGAGGAAAATTTATACAATTGGTAAATGATGGGGGTGAAGGCGGTATGTATTACTTTTATATAGTAGTATTTTTGGTAGGGGTTTTTTACACCTTTGTATCTCTGGTGATCAGCGGTATATCAGGTGCCTTTCACGGAGGAGGGGATGTGGGCTCCGGCGTGGACGGACATTTCGGACATCACGGTCATGTGGATATAGGCCATGCTGAAATAGGGCATATCCATTCGGATGCCGGCAGCATGGGACAGGTAGACCACAGCCCGGGACACCACGGCGGTGACATGCATGGAGATCATGGTGCTCCTGAAAACACAGGAGGGTCCCATACCATATTATCCTGGTTTTCGGTATTGATTAACCCTTTGGTGGCCGTATCCTTTCTTACGGTTTTCGGCGGATTTGGAATAATGGGAGTCAAGCTTTCCAGCTGGAGTTCGGCAATTGTTTTTGCCGCAGCACTGATATCGGCCATATTTATTTCTGCCATCCTTTATAACTTTGTTGTAAAGCCTGTCTACAAAAGCGAAAACACCTCCAACGTATCAAGAGAGCAGTTGATAGGGATACAGGCTGAAGTTACGACCAATATTTTGGAAGAAGGCTTTGGCACCATTCAGTATACTGTCAATTCCTTAAAGTGTACCGGACCTGCCAGGCATATCGAAGATAAAGCCGTAAGCCAGGGACAGAGGGTAATCATCTGCAGGATTGAGAACAATACCTTTTATGTAAGCGAAATGCAGGAAATTTAGGCAAAAGATAAATTGATCTAATGTAATATATATTGTGTTATAGAAACTCCCGGCGGAAATTAAATGCATCGGCAGTACGAAAATGAATCCATAATAACGGTGTATTATAGTGTCTGTGAGAGAGTTAATATATAAATAAACAAAAGGAGTGTCAAAAATGGATTATTCAGTATATTTAATACCAGCATTGATAATTGTGGTTCTCTTTATTTTACTGTTTACATTTATTTCAATGTACAAGAAGGTGCCACAGGACAAGGCATTGGTTGTTACAGGTTTTAGAGGCAGAAGAGTCATTACAGGCGGAGGCGGAGTTGTAATCCCCATGCTGGAAAGAACTGATGTCATATCTCTGGAAAATATGCAGATTGATATCAGAATTGACGGTGCATTAACCTCACAGGGTGTTGGTATAGTTGCTGACGGTGTGGCAGTTGTAAAAGTCAAGTCGGATAAGGACTCCATCCTGTCGGCTGCTGAACAGTTCAATACCTCAAAGGGCCTGGATTACATGTTGGGTATTATCGCTAAAACCACTCAGCAGGTACTTGAAGGTAAACTGCGTGAAATTGTTTCAAGAATGACAGTTGAAGAGATATATAAGGACAGGGAAACCTTTGCATCACATGTTCAGGGGGTTGCAGCAACCGAATTGCAGAATATGGGTCTTGAGCTCAAGGTTTTGACAATCAAGGATATATCTGATAAGAACGGATATTTGGAAGCCCTCGGAAAACCAAGGATCGCCGAAGTAAAAAGAGATGCACAGATAGCCGAAGCAAACGCAACAAAAGAGACTAAAATTAAAACTGCCGAAGCTAACAAAGAAGGTGAGGCTGCAAGAATCCAGGCTGAAACCCAGATAGCCGAAGCAATAAAAGAGAAGGAACTGAAGGTTCAGTCCTATAACAAGGATCAGCAGACTGCTAAAGCAGATGCCGATCTGGCATATGATATCAAATCAAACATAGTGAAGCAGCAGGTTGCTGAAACAGCCATGCAGGTTCAAATAATCCAGAAGCAGAAGGAAATAGAACTTGCCGAACAGGAAGCACTCAGAAGGGAAAAAGAACTGGAAGCCACTATAAAGAAACAGGCTGATGCTGAAAACTATCAGGCTGCAAAGGTAGCTGACGCCAGCAAGTACAGGGAAGTTGCATCTGCCGAAGCAAGAGCGAAGGCTATAGAAATGGAAGGTGAAGCCAAAGCAAAGGCAAAGAGGGCCGAAGGTATGGCAGAGGTTGAAATCATCAGAGCAAAGGGTGAAGCTGAGGCCGTTGCTATGGCAAAGAAGGCAGAAGCCTTCAAGATGTACAATGATGCAGCCGTAACCCAGATGATCATTGAGAAATTGCCTGATATTGCGCAGGCTATTGCAAGTCCTCTTGCAAAAACTGAAAAGATTGTTATTGTTGATAATGGTAATGGTGGAGAGGCCAAAGGTGCTGCCAAGGTTTCCGGTTATGTCACCGATATCATATCTCAACTCCCCGAGACAGTTGAAGCTTTGACAGGAATGAATGTACTGGATCTGCTGAAAAAGAATCCGGCAATAGCGCAGGAGGTTAAACCCGCAGAGACCAATACACCTGAATAAATGTAGATCAAAAGATCAAGAGGTTAACTGTTAGTCTAATTCCAGAAAAAGAGCCAGTTTAATCCCAGTCAGGATTAGCTGGCTTTAATTTTTTTATATTCAGGAATTTAAGTTTTACTCTCTTGAGTAATTGTCACACTTTGGGCAATTTCGGACAGTAATCCGGGGGTAATGTGCATGTCAAAATTACTTATTTCATAATATTTCATTGCCTTACCGTCTTCTGAAATTTCATGATTTCCTCTTATTAAATTTGCTGCCTCCAACTTGCGCAAGTGCATGTAGAGAAGAGGCCTGCTGATATTGACCGTTCTGGCAAGCTCGCTTACATACTGCCTGTTCTGAAATAAAATACCCATAATTTTGATTCTTAATGGGTGGGACAGAGATTCAAAAACTTTAATCAAATCATTGCCGGAAGTACCTGTGGATTCACTGGCCGATGACATCTTATTCAACTTCCTTAAGCAGCTTTTCTATGGAATTTATCTTTTCTTTTAATTCTGCCAGCTCTTCCCGCACTTCCTGGTTGGACAGCGTTAAATTATTGGCCATAGATTTATAGGCATTTAAATCGTTCAGTTGATTTTGAGTTTTTGATCTTGTAACTACCACAACAATAACGATTGCTGCGGCAATTATAGTCAGAAAAACTACAGCAGCAATTATCAACAATAGAAAACTTGCCATTGGACTACCTCCAGATAAATAATTTCATTTTAATATAAATAGTAAATATGCTAAGAAATAAATACATTTCACATGTAATAATTTTATTACATGTGAAATGTATTGTCAACGTTCACTTTTCTTTTGACATTGTTACGGCTTATACATTATACTATTTGATGATTAAATATGTCCTATTTGATTCTGATAAGATTTTGTCTAAAAACAACTAATCATTTGTATATATTGCGGAGGCAAATAAATGAGTATATTGACCGTAGAAAACGTAAGCCATGGCTTCGGAGCCAGAAAAATCCTGGAAGATGCCTCTTTCAGACTTCTGAAGGGAGAGCATGTGGGGCTTGTAGGGGCAAATGGGGAAGGTAAATCAACCTTTTTAAATATTATAACGGGGAAACTTATGCCTGACGAAGGCAGGGTCGAATGGTGCAACAGAATAACCACCGGATATCTGGACCAGCACACTGTGCTGACGCCGGGTAAAACCATCCGGGAGGCATTGAGAGAAGCCTTTCAATACATGTTTGATCTGGAAAGGGAAATGCTTGAGTTGTATGAAAAAATGGGGGATGTTCCCGAAAGTGAAATAAATGCCATGATGGAGGATGTAGGAGACATTCAGAATGTGCTTGAACACAACGGCTTCTACATTCTGGACTCCAAGATAGAAGAGGTGGCAAATGGTCTCGGCCTGGGAGACATAGGTCTTGAAAACGATGTGGGAAATCTCAGCGGAGGTCAGAGGGCCAAGGTTCTGCTGACCAAGCTGCTGCTGCAAAATCCCATGATACTGATTCTGGACGAGCCTACCAACTTCCTGGATGAAAATCATATAAACTGGCTTAAAAACTATCTGAAGGAATATGAAAATGCGTTTATACTTGTATCCCATGATATCCCGTTCCTTAACGACGTTGTAAACGTAATTTACCACGTTGAAAATGCAGTGCTCACAAGATATTCAGGAAATTACGACGAATTCCAGAGGATGTATCAGCTGTCAAAGCAGCAGACCATGCAGGCCTATGAAAAACAGCAGAAAGAAATAGAAAAGCTTGAGGACTTCATTGCCAGGAACAAGGCGAGAGTTGCCACCACAAACATGGCCAAGAGCAGACAGAAGAAACTGGACAAAATGGAGATCATCGAGAAGGTGAAGGAGAAGGTAAAGCCTGTATTCAAGTTCAGAGAAGCCAGGGCTCCCGGACGGTATGTATTCCAGACACATAACCTTGTAATTGGATATGAATCCGCCCTCACCGGCACTTTGAACATATCTCTCGAACGTGGGCAAAAGGTGGCAATAAAAGGCGTCAACGGTTTGGGCAAATCCACTTTGTTAAAAACGCTGCTGGGGATTCAGAAACCTTTTGCCGGTGAAGTAAGACTGGATGATTACCTGTATTCCGGGTATTTTGAGCAGGAGTCGGAGAGGTATAATTCAAATACGGCACTGGATGAGGTATGGAATGACTATCCGGGCATGTCAAACGCGGAGGTGCGGGGTGCGCTGGCCAAATGCGGCCTGACCACCGAGCACATCACCAGCCAGATGATGGTTTTGAGCGGCGGTGAAAATGCAAAAGTGCGTCTGTGCAAGCTTATGCTGAAGGATGTGAACTGGCTCATACTCGATGAGCCTACAAATCACCTTGACGTGGATGCAAAAGATGAGCTCAAACGTGCTTTAAAGGAATTCAAGGGTACGATTCTTCTGGTATGCCACGAACCCGAATTTTATGAGGATTGGGTAACTGAAGTATGGAATGTGGAAAACTGGACAACGAAAATAGTTTAGAAATCAGAAACTAACGTTGAAATCGTTAAGGCAAATGAAAAATCATGAACTTAAGTTTTTTAAAGTTAATCCAATTATATTATATTAACAACCGTACCGATTGAAACAAGATTGCTCAATTCAATCACGTTGTTATTATACATTCTTATACAGCCGTTTGAAATATTTTTGCCAATTGAAGAAGGGTTATTTGTTCCATGGATACCATAGTCTCCGTTGGGCACATTCAAACCAAGCCATCTCACTCCAAACGGGCCTCCGGGATTTACGACCCGGTTAATTATCCTGAAGGTTCCTCTGGGGGTTGGAGTGGAAGATTTTCCAACTGCAACGGGATATGTTCTAAAAACATTATTATCTCTGAATAAAGTAAGCGTGTGAGTCCGGGTATTTATTGTAATCCTGTATACGACTCTGTAAGGCTGGTCAAAAGGATTCTGATAGTATAGCATTATTAAGCCTCCGAATTATCCTATATTAACATAATATTGAGTGTCATATTGTTATGTGCAGCTTAAGTGTTAGAAATAAAACATTCTTTTTGTATGTTTTTCGGGAATGCGTTATAATGTCTTTACAATAAAGGCTCATAAGTTTACAATGGGTTTTGTGCATATTTTATTTGAGGGCGAAGTGAAATCCATGGAAATAAATCTTAACACCGGCAGGCCGGTTAAAAATAAAAATATTCTGAGAAATATTCTAACAAATCTGATTCCGAAGGACTTTATCCCGTTATATACTTTACTGTCCATATTTGTGAAGAATGTACTGTTAATAGGCCTTATATTCGACCAAACCCATCAGCTTCCCCTGATGAGAGAAGCCTTTAATGCGGTGTTTCAACTCTACAGATTCCGTCCGGTTTACTATATGGCCTTTTCACTGGCATGTATATGTGTTATTTTCCTGTTTAAAAACAGGGGAAGATTTTTAGTCTCAATCATTGTGAATTTCCTGGTATCCTTCCTGCTGCTGGTGGATTTATGGTATCTGAGAGGCTTTAATACCTTGCCTACACTTCACATGCTGAAGGCCGGAGGTAATCTGGGGGATTCCATAAACAGCTTTTTCCCGCTCATACATTTAATTGACCTGGTATTTGTTCTGGATATCCCATTTTTGCTGATTGCATTTTTTGCTAAAAAGAATTTATATAGAAATGTAAGCAGGAATGTAGTGTTTTCAGTATTTATACTTTTTGTATCGGTATTTGGTGTTTTATATATTGCCCCGCAGGTTAATAACCGGGCAGCCAAGCCCTTGCCCATTACATCCATATTTAACAGGTTCAATCCCGTAACCACCATAAGAAGCTTATCCCCGTTAGGCTATAATATTTACAGTTCATATAACTTTTTTACCGAAAAAAGTACGTTAAGCCTCAGTGGGGCTGACAGAGACAGGATTTCAGCCTGGTATGAGCAAAAGAATGAAAAACTGCCCGATAATGAGTACAAGGGTATGTTTAAAGGGAAAAACCTGCTTCTGATTCAGGTTGAATCCCTGGAAAACTTTGTTGTAAATCAGAAGGTGAACGGTCAGGAAATTACGCCCACACTGAATAAACTGTTAAAAAACAGTCTTTATTTCAGCGGGATCCACGAACAGGTCGGAGGGGGAAACAGTTCCGACAGCCATTTGATGGTCAACGCTTCGGTATATCCGATTCAACTTGGGACAACCTTTATAAATAATGCATTTACAGAATACAATTCCCTTCCTAAACTATTAAAGGGGATAGGTTATTATACTTCGACATTTCATCCTGTGGATGGAGCCTTTTGGAACTGGAAGCCTGCTTTGACTTCCATGGGCTATGACAGGTGCTATGACTCCACCAGCTATAACATAACAGAGAAAATAAACATGGGCATAAGTGACCGTTTGTTTTTTGAGCAGATCGAACCAATGATCATAAAGCAAAGCCAGCCATTTTTTACCTTCATGGTTACACTTTCCAGCCATTCACCCTTTGAGCTTCCCGAACAGTATAAAGAACTCAATCTGGAGGGGGAGCTTGGCAGGTCAAGGCTGGGCGGGTATTTGCAGTGCATCAGGTATACTGACAAACATATTGGTCTGCTGCTGGACAGGCTGGACAAGGACGGAATACTGGACAATACTATTGTAGCAATAACAGGTGATCATGAAGGAATACATAAATATTTTCCCGACGAAATCAAATCAATGAAAAACACGGAGGATTGGTGGTTGAATAATGATAAATTACTGCCTCTGATACTATATAATAAAAATATAAGTCCGAAAGAAATCAGTACCGTCGGAGGCCAGGTGGATATCATGCCTACACTGGCATATTTGATGGGAGTGGACGAAGACAACTACATCAATACCGCAATGGGCAGGAATCTATTAAAAACCAACAAGAGCTATGCCGTTTTGAGAGACCGGACCCTGGTCGGAAATCCTGATGAAAGTGATGAAAAACTGGCCCTTCAGGGTATGGAACTTTCAGATATAATTATCAGAGGGGATTATTTCAAGAAATAGATAGCTGTAACAGGATTAAACAAAATGGATTTAAGCAATTCAGAAATAAAGTGCGCTTTCCTGTTGAAGGAAGCGCACTTTATACAGTATAAACCGCAATTTGCTGTTATGTGTTATTTATGTTTAGTTTTTTGGGTAAAGGCTGCTATTGCTGCCGGGTTCGGCAGACATTGCTCCTATGATTTTTTCAAGAGTATCCAGGTCAAAGTCCTTATCTGTCATCTGATACATTTCATAAGTCAGTCCGTCCTGACCTTCCCATAGTACTATTCCGTTGGCAAAATATACGGTAGTTCCGCCAAGTGCTTTCTTTCTGACATCTCCTGTTGTGGATATTCCGTTCTCTCCTTTTGAGATCAGCAGAGAAATTAAATTTTTATCTTTTGTATATTGTAATTCAACTCCGTTTTTACTGTGTATTACGCTGTTGGAGTATTTGTAGCCCTCCGGCAGCCAGGCAGGTACTGCAAAATCAATACCCATAGCGTCACGGGCTTCTTCAATGGTGGCACTTTCCGGCACTCCGGTTCTGCGTTCTCCATCATCGGTACTTTTGATATTTGATGCATCCGGCAGTTCTTTATCATATTGTGTAATTGTAATATTGCCCACATGAAAGAGACCCACTATGGACCTTATTATCCCCTGACCATAC
The DNA here is from genome assembly GCF_000350485.1 of Ruminiclostridium cellobioparum subsp. termitidis CT1112. Taxonomy (GTDB): domain Bacteria; phylum Bacillota; class Clostridia; order Acetivibrionales; family DSM-1351; genus Ruminiclostridium; species Ruminiclostridium termitidis. The sequence continues at coordinate 32,122 of NZ_AORV01000015.1, read as the reverse complement.
GAAGTAACTGAAAAAACACTGATCAAACAAACCAAGGCTGCAGCAATTGCTATTGTTTTTTTAATATTTCTTTTCATATAAAACTCACCCTTCTCGATATAATTTTTCTGTAATGTACCGGTTTCCATTTTAAATTTTATTTGATTGAAAATCCTGTCCTTGTGCAATTCATCGTTTACTTCAATATTTTCAAGTAAACCGCACAATTCTTTGAATTGATTGATATTATGCTTATTTCTCATTTTCATAACCTCCTGTATACAACAGTTTCTGAAGTTTTTTCAAACTCCTGTACAGCACTACACCGACGTTGGAATGGCTTATCCCCATTAATTCCGCAATTTCGGAATTTTTGAGGCTTGCAGCAAATTTCATTGAAATGATATTTCTTTCCTTTTCGCTGAGCTTCCTTAACGCAAGAAACAGCTTTTTGTTTCCTTCTTCGGTTATGATTCCATCCTCCGGTGACGGACACGGAGAAACCAGATCCAAAATGGAATCCAGGGAAAGATGGAACCCTTTCTTATTTTTACGGTGGTAATCTGCAACGATGTTTCGTACAATTGCAAACAGCCATACTTCAAAAGTTGATTTTTCAGGAGAGAATGTACCGTACCTGGTAATAACCTTTTCAAAAGCCTGACTGCACAAGTCTTCCGCCATGTGCTGATTATTTATTCTGAAGCAGATATATTTATATACACGTTTATAGTACATATCAAAGATCACGCCGAATTGGTCTGACGAAATATCTTTTTTTACTGTAGTTACTGTATTTAAAGAATCTTTTTGATGAATATAGGTATTGTTATGTGCAATTTCCATCTGTTCCTCCTTTTCTTGAGAATATGCAATAAACTGCGCAGTTTATATTAATGTTACAATAGTTAATACGTAAACAGCGAAAAAGTATTAACAATGTTACAGAAATTTTTAAATTTTGTCACAGAGAAAGTGGAAAGTATTTCATTCCCGGCAATAAAAAGTGAGTGTCGTAAAATGAATTTACTTTCATTTTACGACACTCACTATGAAATACTTTGCATATACGTTTTGCAACAGCCACATCTAATTCTGGTATTCTATTACATTAATAGTAATTCTCAGCCTATGGCATCATGACCTTCTTCTCCGGTTCTGATTCTAAAGCATTCTTCAATTGGGAGGACAAATATTTTTCCGTCACCGATATTACCGGTTCTTGCAGCTTTCATTATTGCGTCAATTGTCGGCTTAACAAATTCATCATTCACTGAGATTTCAAATTTTACCTTGTTAAGAAGATTAACCTCGGTAACTGTACCGCGGTAACTTTCGGTATAACCCATTTGCTGCCCGCAGCCTTTAACATGGCTCACGGTCATTTTGTGTATCTCGGCATCAAACAAGGCTTGCTTGACATCCTCAAAGGCTTCAGGCTTCACTATTGCAACAACCATTTTCATAACAAATCCTCCTGAAATACAGAATGTATTTTCCATAGTTATATTATATATAATTTTCCATACAAACACTATAGATTTATTTGATATTGGCAATGTAGTTTTTTGTCCAAATATATAAAATCTATGTTATAATTTTTTACACAGAGATTCATACATATTCTTTAACAGTATGTCTGTTAATAAATTTTATATGTATTGATAAATAACGGGTTAATTTATATATTAAGGCCATTTTTTCAGGCCTTAGGAGGTCAAATGGGAAAAAAATTACTTATGGGTAATGAAGCAATTGCCCTTGGAGCTATAAAAGCAGGAGTCAATGTAGTTACAGGATATCCCGGAACACCTTCCACTGAAGTGTTGGAGACGGTAGCACATAATAATCCGGGCGACATATATGTTGAATGGTCGGTCAATGAAAAGTCCGCCATGGAAATTGCCGCAGGAGCGGCTTACAGCGGAGCCAGAACAATGGTGACCATGAAGCAGGTAGGGCTGAATGTAGCATCAGACCCTCTGATGAGTCTGGCATATATAGGTGTTAAGGGCGGAATGGTTGTTCTGGTTGCAGATGATCCAGGCCCTTTTTCTTCTCAGACAGAGCAGGACACCAGACATTTTGCAAGGTTTTCAAATCTTCCAGTGCTTGATCCGGCAACACCGGAGGAAGCTTTTGAAATGGTACGGTATGCCTTCGAACTGTCCGAGCTTGTGGAACTTCCGGTCTTTCTAAGACCAACCACCAGGGTATGTCATGCCTGTGCGACAATAGATATTGATGACAGTAGAGCAGAGCATAAGCCGGAGGGTTTTGTAAAGGATCCTAAATGGGTCATATTCCCAAGCCTTGCCTATAGGAAGCACCTTCACATAGAACAGCTGCAGCACAAGCTGGGAGAGATTTTTTCCGGACTGGACTTCAACAAAGTCTGCGGAGACGGAAAGCTGGGCATTGCTGCGTCCGGTGTCGCCTATACCTATGCGGTTGAAGCACTGGACAGACTTCAGGCCGGCGTAAAGGTATTCAAGGTGGGTACACCGTATCCTCTTCCCGGGGCAAAGGCTGAGGAATTTCTTTCGGGGCTTGAGCAGGTGCTGGTTTTTGAAGAGCTTGATCCGGTCTTGGAAGAGGAACTTAGCTTGCTGTGTGCTTCAACAGGCAAAAACACAAAAATACTTGGGAAAAAATCAGGAAATCTTCCTTTCGCAGGAGAGTACACTTTCGAGTTGGTTTATGAAGCACTTGCCAAATTTCTCGGGCTACAGACCGACGCTGCACCAAAAGCGGCTTTGCCGGAACTGCCTGTAAGACAGCCGGTATTGTGTGCGGGCTGTCCCCACAGAGCTTCCTTCTATGCCGTCAAGATGGCTATGAAGGGGCAGAAGGCGGTTTTTACCGGCGATATCGGCTGTTATACTCTTGGAAATGCAAAGCCGCTGGAAATGGTGGATACCTGTTTATGTATGGGAGCCGGCATCACGGTAGCACAGGGTATAAAGAGAACAGAGCCCGGCACACAGTGTATTGCCTTTATAGGGGATTCGACCTTTTTCCACACGGGGATTCCCGGAATTGTAAATGCCGTATACAACAAAACAGACATCACTATAGTTATACTTGACAACAGCACAACAGCAATGACAGGCCATCAGCCCCATCCGGGCATTGGCAGGACAATGATGGACAGCATATCCGAGAAAATTGATATTTATGGAGTTGTAAAGGCCTGCGGTGTCAAGCACATAGTCAGGGGAAACCCCCTGGACTTTAAAAATTCAGTGGAACTTATAAAAGAGGCGGCAGACTTCAAAGGACCTTCGGTTATCATATTTGAAGCTCCATGTATTGCACTGTTCAAGCCTGTTGTAAAAAATACAGTCGGGGAAAATTGCAGGAAATGCAAAAAATGTATCACTGAAATAGGGTGTCCGGCTATATCTACCGCAGACGGGAATGTGGTTATTGAGCCTTCGCTTTGTTACGGCTGCGGCTTATGCATAAACGTATGTCCTTTTAATGCCATAGGAGGTTCTCAAAATGGATAATAAAGCAAACATCGATCAGAAGTATGATATATTGATAGCCGGGGTTGGAGGCCAGGGAACCGTACTGGCATCCCGTCTGATTGCGGCTGCGGCCATCGGGCAGGGAAGCTTTGCAAGAACCTCCGAAACCATCGGAATGTCCCAGAGAGGGGGCTGCGTGGTAAGCCATGTAAGGGTTGGCAGTGAAAAAGCCGGTTCAATAATTCCCATGGCAAGCGCGGACATGATTATAGCTTTTGAATTGTCAGAGGCTGCCCGCAGCTTGCCGAGGCTGAAGAAAGGCGGCTGCTGTATAGTAAATACACAGATAATCAAGCCTGTTTCGGCATCTCTGGGAACATCACAATATGATATCAATAAAATAACCGATTATATAAGGGATAATGTCGGGCGTATTCATTTTATTGACGGGTATGCCATTGCAAATGAGGCGGGCAGCGTTAAAGCTGTAAATGTTGTTCTGCTGGGTGCTGCTGCGGCAGCAGGCCAAATGCCTTTCAGCAGGGAAACCATAGAACAGGCTATTATTGAAAATGTACCTCAGAAATTCAGGGAATTAAATCAAAAAGCGTTTAAACTCGGGTATGACTGTATCATAAAGGAAAAATCAAATTGTTCTTAAGATATAATAAACACATTAAAAATTGAGGCATTTATCATGTCGGAAACGGAGACATTTATGAGCGGAAACAGATTGGGAAAGCAGAAGCACATAGCGCTTGTAGCACACGATAACAGAAAACAGGATTTGATCAACTGGGTAAAAAGCAAAGCGGATATTCTGGGCAGACAGTTTTTGTGCGGAACCGGAACAACCGCCCAGCTCATATCAGAAAACACAGGCTTGCCTGTTAAACGCTATAAGAGCGGACCTCTGGGCGGAGATCAGCAAATTGGTGCATGTATAGCCAACGGTGAAGTGGATTTTATGATTTTCTTCTGGGATCCGCTCACTTCACAGCCCCATGACCCCGATGTCAAGGCATTGCTGAGAATCGCCGTTCTCTATGATATACCTGTGGCCATGAATCAGTCCACCGCTGATTTCCTTTTGTCATCGGAGCTGATGGAAAGCGAATATGAAAGAAATGTTGTTGATTATTACAGCAGGATAAGAAAAGAACATTTCGGGGGTTATTAAATAAACAAAACAGTTGTTGGAATTTGCAGTTTATAATACTTCGGTACAGACACATATAAATGGTTGCTCAACTTTACCGGTAAAAGGTGTTATTGGGTATACCGGTACTCCCGTACTAACTTCAAGCAATGGATTGCACACAAAGCGCTTACTTGAAATGGTAGGGTTCAAAACAAGTATTTTGAAGCCGTCGCAGCGACTCGACCATCCAGGTCTCGGTTGCTGCTCAAATTGACCTCGTGTCAATTTGCCGGCAAAAATACTTGTTTTTCACCTACGGATTTCAGTAAGCACTTTTACCATGCAAATCCATTGCTTGAAGTTGTACTCGCGTACCGATAAAATGCATAACATATTTAACGGCAAATTATAGAGTCAACTAAGCATCCTGGTTATGTGTGTTGTACTCGAGTAATATAAATCAGCTTCTTAACTGTATTTGTTTATTAATAAACAGCCTCAATGAACGCAAAAAGAATTAACGTGTAGTGATGTTGAAATTTTGTTTTACTTTACAGATAGCTCTATTTGAAATCAATTGGTACGCGAGGACAACTTCATAAAAAAGATACACGGTTAAAAAGAATTACGTTAAATTGCCGACGAAGGTAAAGCGGTTTTGCCGGCAAAGCAGCAGGACGCTGCTTTGAGCTTCAAATCGAGACAGGATGTCGAGTTTGAGCGACGGCAAAAATCGATTTAAATGAGGCGATACAATTTACGTAATTCTTTTGGGTGCACTCTTATTTTATGAAGTTAGTGCGGAAGTACCAGTTGACATAAAAAAACTAAAGGTAAAGCAAAATTTTAATTAACAGCCTCAATGGACAAATAAAGAGAAAATTTATATAATTAAATAAAAAATAATAGAAAGAAGAGATGAGTCGAGATGAGTCGGGGTCAATTTGAGCTTTTTAAGGAAATGCTTGTAAACGTATCTGCCAACAGTCCTTTTTACAGTGAAAAATTTCAAAAGAGTGGTATTGATGTAAATGAAATCACTTCCATGGAGATGATTGCAAAACTCCCTTTTACCACAAAGGAGGAATTGAGGCAGGCATACCCGCTGGGGCTGCAGTCGGTTCCGGATGAAAAGATTGTCAGGATTCATTCTTCCTCGGGAACCACGGGAAAACCCATTATAATTCCATATACGGCACAGGATGTTGCCGCTTGGGCTGAAATGATGGCCAGATGTTTTGAAATTGCCGGCATCACCCCTTTGGACCGGATTCAAATAACACCGGGCTATGGATTGTGGACTGCGGGCATAGGATTTCAGGCCGGCTGCGAAAAACTGGGTGCAATGGCGGTGCCGATGGGACCCGGAAATACCGACAAACAGCTCCAGATGATGATGGACCTTAAATCCACCGTAATAATCGGCACCTCATCATACGCTCTGGTTTTGGCCGAGGAGGTCGAAAAGAGAGGGCTTCGTTCAGAAATTAAGCTGAAAAAAGGTGTCATAGGTTCCGAACGCTGGGGAGAAAAAATGAGGCAGCGCATCAGGAATGAACTTGGTATTGAAATATATGACATATATGGCCTCACCGAAATATATGGTCCGGGTATTGCAATAGATTGTGACTGCCATGAAGGAATGCACTATTTCGATGATTTCCTTTACTTTGAAATAATAGATTCAGTTACAGGTGAAGTACTTCCGGAGGGAGAAGTAGGTGAGCTGGTCATCACTACCTTGAGAAAAGAAGGTGCTCCGCTGCTGAGGTACAGAACCAGGGACCTCACCAGGATAATTCCAGGTAAATGTGCCTGTGGGCTTTCCTATCCGCGTATCGACAGGATTGTCGGCCGTACCGATGATATGGTAAAGGTCAAGGGAGTGAATATCTACCCCGGTCAGATCGACGAGATACTCAGGGAAGTTGAGGGTGTCAGCAGTGAATACCAGATCATTATCGACCATGTGAACGGAAAGGATGTCATGACCTTAAAGGCGGAATACAATTCCGACGGGGATACCGAGCGTGAAGATATTGAATACAATATAGTCGACCTGTTCAAAAAGAGGATAGGAATTCATATCATAGCTGAAGTCAGCGGAATTGGAAGTCTTCCCAGAAGTGAGAAGAAAAGCAAAAGGATCATTGATTACAGACAGAATTAAAACAGGATACTTTAAAAGGCTTGCTCAAATACTAGCAGGTCTTTTTTTGAGCTGTTTTTCACCGTACTATTTCAAGCAAGCGCTTTGTGTGCAACCATTGATTTAAGTTAGTGCGAAAGTAACGGTATAATCAATAAATTCCTAACGGCAAAGTTTATCACCAACCGGCACAAAGCGTTAACTTAGACACTTTACATTTTGTTCACAATTCAAACACAGGTTTGACATAAAAATTTAATACTATTGTTATTAGTACAAAGGTATAATTACCCATTTCATTACAAAACAAATTGAAGAGGTGGAATCATGCAAAAAGGCATAAAGTGGAACAGAAAGAGATTCATAACACTTTCTATTGTTGCTTTGGTTATTATTTCAATAGTCATAGGATTTTTTTATGTTACAAAGTACAGGGCGGCCAACAGTACTTCGGCGTCGGCCAAAAGGACTACCCAGGTCGTAAGAGGCAATATGGAAGTCTCGCTGTCGGGTTCGGGAACTGTGACATCTTCCAACACATCGGATGTCATGTCGAATGTCCAGGGAAAAATCACGAAAGCCTATTTTAAGGAAGGCGATAAAGTAAAAAACGGAGATTTACTCTTTGAAATTGATGATACCGATGCCAAGCTTAACATTCAAAAGATAGAGAATCAAATAAGCCAGGCACAATTAAGTGTCAGCAGTAACCAGAAAAGCTATTCAAATTTAACCGTTACGGCGCCTTTTGATGGAAAGATCACAGATATAGCAGCAAAAACAGGGGAAAATGCAAGCAGTAATATGACACTGTTTACAATAACGGATACTTCAAAGCTTACATTAACTGTTCCCATAAGCACAACAGACATTAAAGACATCAAAACCGGACAAAAAGCCCAGGTTTCCATTCAGGAGATATTTGATACCGTTGAGGGGGAAGTAACCTCCATAGACGATTATACTTACACAGCTTCAGACGGAGGCACAGTCAGAAATGTTGAAGTTACCGTAAAAAATCCCGGAAGGATTACCGATTCCAACACAGCCAGCGTTGAAATTTCCACCCCCGACGGAGCCAAGAGAAGCAATGAGATTTCAAGGTTTGAATATTCAAGCAAGCAGGCTCTGAAAGCGGCTTCAAATGGAACTTTTGCAGCGGTTAACGTCAAGGAGAATCAATATGTTAAAAAAGGCGATGTTTTGATCAGAATAGAAAATGATGATCTGGAGGTTACGGCTCAGACAAATGATCTCAAGGTCCAGGATCTTCAAAATCAGCTGGAGGCTGCGAAAAAACAGCTGGAGGACTATAAGATATATTCGTCTATCGGCGGGACAGTGACCGGGGAAACGGCTGTTGCAGGAGACAGTGTAAAATCGGGAGATGTCCTTATCAGCATAAGGGATTTTGAACAAATGCAGTTTACCATATCGGTGGACGAACTTGATATTTCAAAAGTCAAGGTAGGCCAGCAGGTCTCGATTACTATCGACGCACTTGAAGAAACCAAACAAAAACCTCTCTCGGGGGAAGTTTTCTATAAAGCGATGGAAGGTAATTCTACCAACGGTGTTGCTACATATGACGTCAAGATAAAGATAAACGAAACAGAAAGTCTGCTGGCAGGAATGAATGCCAACGCAAACATAATATTAAGCCAGGCTGAAAATACGCTCATGGTACCCCTTGAAGCAGTGACAAAAATGGGTGACAGGGCATTTGTCAGAGTAATTGGAACAGAGGGAGCAAATCAGCAGCAAACCGGGAACGGAAAAATTCGTGGCAACTGGGGACAAAATGGAAACGGAAACAGCGCAACAACCGGCGGAGCCGACAGAAAGGCTGCTGCCGGTACGGCCGATTCAAACAATGACAATTCAAACCAGGGCAGGAATAGTCAGAACAATGCCGGTACATCCGAAAGAAGGCAGATGACAGGTGCATTAGCTGCAAATCAGGAATATTATGCAGGTACTGTTATGAAGGCTGTTGAACTTGGTATGAATAACGATGAATATGTTGAAATCAAAAGTGGATTGACAGAAGGTGATGTGGTTGTACTTCCGCCGCTTGTTGCCAATTCCACCACCGGCACAAATTCCCAGCAGAACGGCTTTAGCCTGGGAGGTTTGGGCGGAGGCTTCGGAGGAGGAGGCATGACCAGAGTAATGCCTGCAGGCGGTGCCAGCGGCTATCCGGGAGGCACACAAAACAACAGAACCTCCGGAGGCTCAAACAGGCAGTCAAGTTCACAGGGACAGCGGTAATTAACCTCCTTTATCCGCTTAGCGGTAGAGGAGAGACCAAATTCCATAACTATTTGTGGCTCATGGGGGTTAAAATGATTCAAATAACAAATATGTGTAAAATCTACGAGATGGGTGAGAACTCGGTTTATGCACTTAACAATGTCTCGCTGCACATTGCGAAACACGAATTTGTTGCAATTGTGGGTCCGTCCGGTTCAGGCAAGTCCACGCTGATGAATATGCTGGGCTGCCTGGATGTGCCCACCTCGGGAAGTTATTATCTGGATGGGCATGAGGTCAGTAAACTCAGTGACAACCAGCTTGCCGAAATAAGAAATAATAAAATAGGGTTTATATTTCAAGGCTTCAATTTGCTAAAAAAGCTTACGGCTGTTGAAAATGTGGAGCTGCCTCTGATATACCAGGGGGTGGGACATAAGGAAAGGGTAAGAAAGAGCATAGAGGCTCTGGAATTGGTGGGACTGGGGGACAGGACCCACCATACTCCCAACGAATTATCGGGAGGCCAGCAGCAGAGAGTTGCCATTGCACGTGCGCTGGTAAGTAGCCCTCCTCTCATTCTGGCAGACGAGCCAACAGGAAATCTCGATTCCAAGTCAGGAACTGATGTGATGAGAACGCTGCACCAGCTTCATGAGAACGGGAATACCATAGTGCTCATAACACACGACAACAATGTTGCGGCGCAGGCCGGCAGAATAGTAAGAATCCAGGACGGGATGATCACAGAAGATAAGGAGGCGGTGTAAATGGGGTTTTTTCAGGCCTATAAGATGGCATTGAAAAGCATAGCCGGCAACAAAGTCCGATCCTTCCTTACAATGCTGGGTGTCATAATCGGAGTAGGCTCTGTTATAACAGCGGTTGCATTTGCCCAGGGGAGCACAAAGAGCATAACAGATTCCATTGAAGGTCTGGGAAGCAATATTATCACCATAAACATAACGGGCAGGGGCAGCAACAGGAATATAACCTATGAAGAACTAAAGACCTTTGCAGAGGAAAACAGCGGGGATATAAGCATGATTGCGCCCATTGTCAATGGCAATATGACACTTAAAGCCGGAAGTAAGAGCAGAGATACCACCGTTATCGGATCAAACGAAGACTATGAATACATAAGAAACAGGCATGTCCAGTCGGGACGGTTCATTTTATCCTTTGATAATGACTATAAACTGAAAACAGCGGTGATTGGAAGTGCTGTGGCCAACGACCTGTTTGAGGGACAAAACCCCATAGGACAGCAAATAAAAATAAACGGGCAGATATTCAAGGTGGTAGGGCTGCTGCAGGAAATAGACGGTGGTCAGGATTCTTCCGACGATGACCAGGTAATCATTCCGGTTACAGTAGCCCAGAGACTCGGGCGAAATGCCAGGATATCGAACTTTACGGTACAGGCGGCTGATTCCGCCACTGTTGACCCGGCAATGGCGAAATTAACTGCATATCTGACCGACAAATTCGGAAATTCCAATGCCTTTTCGGTTAGAAACCAGGCTCAAATGTTATCCACACTCAATTCCATAACCGATACCCTTATGATAGTGCTTGGGGGAATAGCTGCTATTTCATTGATTGTGGGCGGTATAGGAATAATGAATATAATGCTGGTTTCTGTTACTGAAAGAACCAGAGAAATTGGCATAAGGAAAGCCATAGGCGCCAAGAGGAAAAACATAATGGTACAGTTTCTCATAGAAGCCATTATGATAACAGGAATAGGAGGGGTGCTGGGTATATTGATAGGCTTGTTCTGTATACGTTTCATAATAGGCGGTCTGAAAATAACCACACCTGTTTACTCACCGTTTTGGATGATGCTCTCCTTTGGGATATCGCTGGGAGTAGGAATAATATTCGGACTGTTCCCGGCATATAAGGCTGCCAGGCTGAATCCCATAGAGGCGCTTAGGTTTGAATAAAATTAAAATTTTCCTCGTGATCTTAGTAAATATTTATTATGACATGGGGATGCGGAGGTATTGAGATGCTTAAATTTAATTTCAAAAAGGTACTAGTAAAAATAATTTCCATGGCCATGGCTTTCATACTTATGTTTTCAACCATAGCTGTATTTGCCGCAGCTGAAAAAAGCCGGTCGGAATATGATGATGCCATTGCAAAGCTGGAGCTTTGGGGAGTCATAAAAGCTTCTGATGTAGGAACCGACGGAAAGATGACCAGAGAGTTGTTTTCAAAAATAATGGTCAACTCCACCGGAAACAATGAACTGGCTCAATCCATGGAAGGTTCCACTACTTTCCCGGATGTCTCGTCAAAGTCGGAATACAGCGGGTATATTAATGCTGCGGCCAAGCTGGGTTACTTATCGGCATATTCCGACGGCAAATTCAAACCGCAGGAAGCCATAACCTTTGCACAGCTGTGTACTGCAGTTGTAAAGGCATTGGGTTATACCCAGGCCGATTTAATCGGAGCCTGGCCCAACGGATATATGGATAAGGCAAAAGGTCTCGGAATTACAACCGGTTACAGTTACTCCAGCAATAGCACTATTCCTGCAAATGCTGTTGTGATTATGATTACAAGAATGCTTAATACCAATATTAAAAAAGCCAGTGCACAGGACCAGGATATAACTCTGGTGGATTCGGCAGGTCTGATGGACGATCAGAATAACTGGGTCTATGGCAAGCCGGAGGTTGCATTGAATTTCAACCCTGATACAAAAAAACTCGGTAACATAACCTTTAGAGATGATATTCCTATCCTGAGGGATACATATAATAACACTGCATCACCGGCTACAAAGAATGTTGGTGAAATCATTGCTTTAAAAGATATCAAGGACAAGGATGTAGTTTATGAGGTATACAACAAGCTCAATGTGCTGATTTACTATCTTGTGGTTGATAACAAGGTGGAGGGCGAAATAACAAGTATCCTCCCAAGCAAGTATTCACCAAAAACCCTGCAGATCAACAGTGTGGATTATGAACTGGGGCAGTACGCCAACCTGAACAGATTTAATTCATCCCCGGGTTCCTTTAACACAGGCGATGGTGTGACGGCCCTGTTGGGTTATGATGGAAAGGTTCTCGATGCCTATTTCCAAGTTGACGAAAATAATGAGGACTATGCCTTCGTCTTAAATTGCTCCACAATGGTTTCGAAAAAAGCTGAGGATTACAACAAGCAATACTATACGGTAGAATTGCTTCATGTGGACGGCTCGCGTAAAACCTACAAGGTGAACATCGACCCATATGCATTCAAGTGGAGGCTTGTACAGTATTCACTGATAAATGATGATACGGTTGCTTTGTTGAATATGACATATGATATCAGTTCGGCTTTTCAGGTAGATATAAGTAATAGAAAGATCGGTGATAATTATGTTACTGATAATGTGAAAATCTTTAATTACACAGACTATGCAGTTAATCTGGTAAGGTGGAGCGACATACCAAATGGAAGACTGCTGTCGGGGAAAATAAAGTATTTGGGATACACAGGCGACTTCAACGATGTCAATGTAATATGTGCATATGACATATTCAATGAGCAGGATAAGGATATGGTGGTCCAAAGTATTGAGAAGCCCACAGGTACAGGCGGATCATACAAATACGAACTGCTCTCGGGCAGCAGCAAGTATACCTATACATCAAAAAGTGAGATTCCAAACGCCGAAGTCGGTACTGTGTTAAGTATGAAAATGAATAATGATGTCATTGTGGACTACAATCATATAACAAATCCCGAGGAACAGTGGTGGTATGTTCAGGCGGTGGATTCAAAGCGGATAAAGATGAATAACGTAATTTACCAGTTCAGCAGCACTGTGGCGGTATACTTTAATGACTATTCCGGCAAATTAAATCCACAGCCGGTTTCGAACATCAGAGTGGGCCCGAATCAAGGTTACAGCAATATCAGAGTATATACCGACCGGCCCCTGGATAACGGGGGAAAAGTTACAATGCTAGTCTTCGATCTGAAATAGGGTTCTCAATCCAATCGAATGTGTATAAAAAATAAAAACGGCTTTATTGCCGCTTTTATTTTTTTTTATGGAAAAACCTGCATATATTTAGCAATTCTACTAATAATATGAATACAACATTTTAAATATTTTTAATTTAAAGGAGGATATTTTAAGGAAATGAAAAAATTGTTTGCTCTATTTATAGCAATTGCTTTGGTTCTTAGCCTTGGAGCCTGTGCGAAAAAGGAGGAGCCCGGAACCAGTACATCGACAGTAACTTCAACACCGACAACTACTCCCATCAGCCCTGGTGTCGCTACTTCCTCACCTGGAATGGCTACAAAATCACCGGGACTTGCAACTCCCTCCCCGGGGACGGCAACTGCTACTTCAACAGCATCTGCAACTGCTACCGCTACCAAGAAATAGCAGCAAGGAAGATTTTTAAGAAATCAAGTATTCATATATACCTGATAAGAGGAGGCTGTCTCAAAATGAGACAGCCTTTTTTTATATAGGGAAAATATGATATCGTATATTTTTATAATTGTACATATTGCCATATGGTATATATTAATATAAAATTAAAGAGCCGATAAAATATATTATTCGTTTATACGTTGTTGTATGTTATTGGTTAAAAAAATTGGCAGAGTAGAATTTTGCGCGTTAAGTGCCAAAGGGACGGGAAGTTGCCTTTTGGACGAAAAACACTTCAGTGTTTGCGGTGCAGATTTCGCATTCCGCTGCCACAAAAAGAGAAACCTCTTTTATGTGGCTTTTTACAGTGTATTCTTATTGCACTGTAACCCCGGAACGGGACACAAAAAATGAGGCGTTTTTTATTTTTGGGCTGTTAATGCTAAAAAATAAAAAATGCACTCGCACATTATAAAGGAGGTAGTGCCGATGATGCACAACAAAATCAGAAACATTCTGTTGTTGGGGCTTTTTATTGCCCTTGAAGTTATCCTGACAAGATTCCTATCCATTGAAAACACTTTTGTAAGAATTTCCTTTGAATTTATTCCAATTGCGGTTTCGGCTATTTTATTCGGGCCTGTAATGGCCGGATTGGGTGCTGCGGTTGCAGATGTACTGGGAATGCTGATATTTCCAAAAGGAGCCTTCTTCCCGGGCTTTACTTTCACTGCGTTTGTATCAGGCTTTCTTTACGGTGTATTTTTTTATAAAAAGAAAATAACCATTAAGAGAACGTTTTTTGCAGTGTTGTCAGTTATAGTAATCTGCAGTCTTGTACTTAATACATTATGGTTGGTAATGCTATACAACAAGGGTGCTTATGCCATTTTAACAGCGAGATTGGTTAAGAGCGCCGTTTTTCTGCCGGTTCAGACTTTTATGATCTATTTTATCTGGAAATATGCCGGAGGACTGATTAATCGTTCCTTAAACAACGAGATTTAAAAATATCCGAAAATAATTCCCTTATTTTAAGACATTTTATTAATTACTGCGTATTCTAAGTATATTATTAAAATGGGAGTTGAAAATATTGAAAAAAAGATATTTTTCATTTATAGCATTGACAATGATTTCGGTGGTGCTTATAGTCTCTGCAGGCTGCGGAGTGAGAATCAACGGAAAGGAATATGAACTGTACAAATCAAGCCAAAGCGACAAGAAAAATAACAACATTTTCAGCGGCATTGGTTCGGAATCAACTTATACACAGAATATTTCACAGGATAAAATTGAAGGTGAAGAGTTTAAGGTCGAAACCAATGCAGGAAATATAGATATTAGAAAAAACGACAGTTCACAAATCAGCATTAAAGCCAATAAAAAGGTAAGGGGAACTTCAGAGGAAAGCAAGAAAATAATACTTGAAAACATGGTTATTTCACTGGAGCAAAACGGAAAAGAAGTTTTAGTTGTGATAAAAACAAAGGATGGCGAAAATTTCTGGGACTGGCAGAAGGACAACTATAAAACCTATCAGATAACAATAAACTATGACATAAAAGTACCGGAAAGCATCAAGGGTTTAAACCTTAGTACCGGTGCTGGCAATATCCAGGCCGAAGCCGGGGTGGATAAGGTAAAAGCTGACACCGGAGCCGGCAACATCGACCTGAAGGGTATGAATGCCCAATTTGATATCAGTACCGGAGCCGGCAATATTGATATACACAACTCGGGAGCAAAGGGAGACTGCAAGCTGAGCACCGGTGCAGGAAATGTTGATTTTCGGGGGAAATTGGATGATTTAAGCGTATTTGATGCATCCACAGGAATGGGAAATGTTGATTTCAGAGTTCCTGCAGAGACAGAAATGTCACTGGATGCGAGCACCGGCGTGGGTATACTGGAAGGCAGCTTTATAAGCAGCAAGGATGACAAGTTCCACTTCAAAGGGGATATTAACGGAGGAGGCCCTTCCGTTAAACTGAGTACAGGTGTTGGAAACGTCAGCGTTGATAAAGATTGATCCAAAATTACAAGGGAGTGTCTGGAAATTAGACACTCCCTTGTTAAGCTTTTACTCAGATTTATAAAATGGCTTTTATAGATTCCCAGAGAATATCACAGAGCTCACCGGATTTGTTATTTTCATCATAAGGAACAGAGCCTGAAAAACCGTTCTTTCCCATTTCAAGCACATAATCACCGATTGAGGCCGATAGGAAAAAGTCACCCTCACCGAAATTCTTTCTTTCAAGGATATCAATCATCTGACCGATATCCAGAAGAGGCAGGCAATCCTGCTTGGAATAGGAATCAGGACGTTGAAATTCAAAATTGAAATCCTCATCAAAGTTAAATTCCTCTTCGGGAGCCGGCTCGGAATCAATGCCGTCAATCCTGTCCGAGGCAATATTATCCGAATATGTCTCCTCTTCCTTGACTTTAAAGGTTTCATCCGGCATGAACTTCAAATCGTTCAGAAGCATATCGTGATGCTTCAGTAATTTTATTCCGCCTATCACGTAAATAATTTGTTCATATCTCTCTTCAGCGGCGTCCACACATACATTTGCAACTGCGGTATCATAAATATGCGGAATCCAAAGGTCGCAGAGATTTTGTTTTTGTTCGAGGGTCAGGTCCTCCAGATCTTTCCTGGTAATTCTTAACTTCATGAGGTCATCCTCCATAAAAGTATTCAAAACGGGAGCTTGTCTGATTTATTAAAGTATGGCTCCTCTGTTTCAGTAATATTATAATATAATTATAATTTATTGTCATACATTTTCCTGGAAAATTGAAATCCTCCTTATTGAGGCCCGAACAGAAAACTTGTTGCCATGGTCCCCATATTTGTATTATATTTATTAATGCAGAGGTATATTGTTTCCGGAATAATGTCAGGTGCGGTAAAGGGATAAAACCGTCCCTGACAAGGAAGTACTGTCTTTAAAATTATAGGTTAAAAGTTAAGGGAGGTAATTGTTCATGGCTGAATACATCTCGATGATACCGGATACAAAGCCCTCAGAGGCTCAGAAGGAACAGATTGAAAGAAAATTCGGAATGTTCCTCCACTTTGGAATAAACACTTTTGCAAATGTTGAATGGTCTGAGGGGAACATTCCCGCAGCAGTCTACAATCCGTCGGCAATAGACGCTGATCAGTGGGTGAGGGTGGCATATGAGGCAGGTATGAATTATGTGATTCTCATTACCAAGCATCATGACGGATTTTGTCTGTGGGACAGTAAATATACCGATTATAGTGTGGCAAACTCCGGCAACAGGACAGATGTGATACGGGAAGTGGTAAATGCATGCAGCAAGTATGGAATAAAACTGGGCCTGTACTATTCCCTGTGGGACAGGCACGAACCTACATATGAGAAGGATTTTGACAACGGATACATACAGTATATGTGCGATCAGCTTACTGAGCTGCTTGACGGGAGATATGGGGAAATAGTGGAGTTGTGGTTTGACGGGGCATGGGACAAATTCCACAGGCAATGGCAGTTTGACAGGGTATACGATCTCATAAAACGGCTCCAGCCCAAATGCCAGGTTGGTATAAACCATACGATAGGAGATCATTATGACAGGCTTGGTGACCCGGATCAGCGGTATTTACCTGAAAACTATCAATTATTGGATCCCATCAGGAATTTTCCTTCCGATTTCAGATTATGGGACCCATACATCGGCAGGGAGGACGATCCAAAGCTTTATACCTTTGGAGGCAATACGTACTATATGCCGTTTGAGGCGACGATCTGCTCAAGGGAAGGCTTTAGCTGGTTCTATTCGGACATATACGAAAGCAAGCCCCTTATTGATGCCGGATATATAATAAAAAGCTATACCCAGCTGGTAAAGCAGGACAACATCATGGTGGTAAACATGCCCCCGGATATACACGGCAGGCTTACCAAAGGTGATATCGACAATTTGATGCTTGTTGCGGACGGATTGGGTATTAGAAGAAAATAAGCAGTGTGCAGGGTATATGATATATGGCTGGATAAAGATGACGAATATTTTTTATATTTAATGGCATATTGATATTATAAAGGCCGCAAATTCACCAAGCTGAATTTGCGGTATTTTTAATATCCGGGGTAAATCAGGGTGTTATAGAAGCATGATACTTCGAGGATACATCGAAATGACTTGACAGAGAACACTAGTTTGAGAAATAATGTTTAGGGAACAACAAAAAACGGAGGAGTTACTAATGACAAAAGATACAAGAAAGACTGAATATGGCAATGAAAGTATTTCATCCTTAAAAGGTGCGGACAGGGTGAGACTGCGTCCGGGTGTAATATTCGGATCGGATGGTCTGGACGGTTGTCAGCATTCTTTCTTTGAAATCCTGTCCAATTCAATCGATGAGGCGCGGGAAGGGCATGGAAATGTCATCGAGGTAACCAGGTTTACAGACCATTCCATTATGGTACAGGACTGGGGAAGAGGTCTGCCTGTCGACTACAATACCAAGGAAGAGCGCTACAACTGGGAACTGGTATACTGCGAGTTGTACGCAGGAGGAAAATATCAGAACAACTCAGGTGAAAACTACGAATACAGCCTTGGCTTGAACGGACTTGGTGCATGTGCCACCCAATACAGCTCCGAATATTTTGATGTGACTGTATTCAGAGATGGATACAAGTACCAGCTCCACTTTGAAAAGGGTGAAAATATAGGCGGTCTGAGCAAGGAAAAATGCAAATACGAGCAGACCTCTACAATTCAAAAATGGAAGCCTGATATTCAGGTTTTTACAGATATAAGCATACCTCTGGAATACTTCCAGACAGTTTTGAAAAAGCAGGCAGTTGTAAATGCAGGATTGCGCTTTATACTGAAGGATGAAGAATCAGGTGAAACCTTTGTGTACTGCTATGAAAATGGTATTGTGGATTACATAAAGGAAATAACCAGGGAAGATGGTTTCACCGAAATTCAATTCTATGAAACATCCACAAAAGGCCGGGACAGGGAGGACAAACCCGAATACAAGGTAAAGATGCAGATTGCTTTCTGCTTCAACAACCACACAAATCTTCTGGAGTACTACCACAACTCCAGCTTTCTGGAATATGGAGGCGCTCCTGACAAGGCCGTAAAAAATGCTCTGGTGTATGAAATAGACAAGTGCATTAAAAACAGGGGAAAATATAATAAGGATGAGGCTAAAATCACCTTCGCAGATATCGAAGACAGTCTCATTCTGGTTGTCAATTCCTTCTCTACCGTTACCAGCTATGAAAATCAGACTAAAAAATCAATTACCAACAGATTCATTCAGGAAACAATGACCGACTTCCTGAAACAGCAGCTTGAGATTTATTTCATTGAAAACAAGATTGAAAGCGATAAAATAGTGGAACAGATACTGGTCAACAAGCGAAGCAGGGAAACCGCCGAAAAGACCAGAATAAATATAAAGAAAAAATTAAGCGGCAGCGTGGACATCTCCAACCGCGTCAAAAAATTTGTAGACTGCAGAACAAAGGATCTTTTAAAAAGAGAAATCTACATCGTGGAGGGGGACTCTGCCCTTGGTGCGTGCAAGCTGGGAAGGGATGCTGAGTTCCAGGCCATAATGCCGGTAAGAGGTAAGATTCTCAACTGCCTGAAAGCCGAATATGACAGTATATTCAAAAATGAAATTATTATAGACCTGCTGAAGGTGCTGGGTTGTGGTGTGGAGATAAAGTCAAAGCACAACAAGGAACTGAATACTTTCGACTTGGAAAATCTCAGGTGGAACAAAGTTATCATATGTACCGATGCCGATGTGGACGGTTTCCAGATAAGAACACTGATTCTCACAATGCTGTACAGGCTTGTGCCCACACTTCTTCAGGAAGGAAAGGTATTTATAGCCGAATCGCCCTTATTTGAAGTAATCTGCAGGGATAAAAGCTACTTCGCATATTCAGAGAAGGAAAAGGCCGAAATCTTATCCAGGCTTGAAGGCAAAAAGTATACAATTCAGCGCTCAAAAGGACTCGGTGAAAATGAGCCCGACATGATGTGGCTGACTACCATGAATCCCGAAACCCGCAGGCTTATAAAGGTTATGCCGGCCGATGTGGAGCTTACGGCCCGGATGTTTGACGTATTGCTTGGAGACAACCTGCCGGGAAGAAAGATATTTATTGAGGAAAACGGCAACAAATATCTTGATATGATAGATGTAAGCTGATTAATAAATTATTAAACTGGAAGTTAAATATTAAGTATAATGAAATTCTTATAACTTGAACTTTACGGAAAAGAGGATATGAATGTCTACTCACAAAAATCTGGTTGAACAGGATATAGTTTCAACGCTTGAAAATAACTACATGCCGTATGCGATGAGCGTTATTGTTTCCAGAGCCATACCTGAAATCGACGGCTTCAAGCCCTCACACAGAAAGCTGCTCTATACCATGTATAAAATGGGGCTTCTGACCGGCAGCAAAACCAAATCTTCAAACATTGTCGGACAGACCATGAAGCTCAATCCTCATGGAGATATGGCCATATATGAAACAATGGTCAGATTGACCAGGGGCAATAATGCTCTGCTTCATCCTTTTGTGGATTCAAAGGGTAATTTCGGAAAGCAGTATTCCAGGGATATGAAGTTTGCAGCACCCCGTTATACCGAGGCAAAGCTGGACAAGCTCTGTGAAGAAATATTCAAGGACATTGATAAAAATACAGTGGAATTCATGGATAATTACGATGGCACCATGAAAGAACCCGTACTTTTACCAACTACCTATCCCAATATTCTTGTAAATGCAAATCAGGGTATTGCCGTCGGTATGGCCAGCAATATATGCAGCTTTAATCTCCAGGAAATATGTGAAGCCACCTCTGCTTTGATTGACGATGCCGAGTCGGTTCTGGAGGACTATCTCAGGGCTCCTGATTTTTCATCGGGAGGACAGCTGATATATTCCGAAAAGGAAATAAGGGATATCTATGCCAATGGCAGAGGCAGCTTCAAGGTCCGTGCAAAGTACAAATATGACAAGGAAAACAACTGCATAGAAATACTGGAAATTCCATATACCACAACTGTCGAAGCCATTATGGACCAGATAATTGATCTGATCAAGGCAGGGAAAATAAAAGAAATCACCGACGTGAGAGATGAAACAGATTTAAGCGGTCTCAAGCTTACGGTCGACATAAGAAAAAATACCGATCCCGACGCTTTGATGAACAAGCTTTACAAGTTCACTCCGCTGCAGGACAGCTTTAACTGCAATTTCAATATCCTTATTAACGGTAAACCCAGGGTAATGGGGATCAGAACTATTTTAAACGAATGGCTTGCTTTCAGAGTTGATTGCATCAAGCGTCAGACCTTGTTTGACATAGGCAGGAAGAGCGACAAGCTCCACCTGCTTATGGGTCTTAAAAAGATATTAATGGATATTGACAAGGCAATAGCCATAATAAGAGGCACCGAACAGGAAGCACTTGTCATACCCAACTTGATGAGCGGTTTCCAGATAGATGATATTCAGGCCGAATATATAGCAGAAATCAGGCTTAGGAACCTTAACAAGGAATATATCCTGAACAGGGTCGGCGAGGCTGACAATCTGGTGAAGGAAATTGCAGAATTAAAGGATATATACGGCAATGAAAGCAAAATCAAAAAAATAATTCAGAAGCAGCTTAAAGACATTACAAAAAAGTTCGGTCAGCCAAGGAGAACAGAGATAATTCATGAGGAGCATGTGGAGGAGATAACCACAGAGCACTTGGTCGAGGATTACAATCTGAAGATTTTCCTTACCGAACAGAATTATCTGAAGAAAATCGCGCTGGTTTCGCTCAGGGCAAATCCGGAGCACAAACTCAAGGACGACGATGCAATTGTTCAGGAAATTGATACCCATAACAAAGCTGACCTGCTGCTGTTCTCAAACAAGTTCAATGTCTACAAGACCAAGATTTATGATGTTCCGGACTGTAAAGCCAGCAGCCTCGGAGAATATCTTACAAATCTGTTGGGCCTGGAAAATGATGAAAAAATTATCTATGTTACGGCAACAGATAACTATGAAGGGTATATGCTGTTCTTCTATGAAAACGGAAAAGGCGCCAAGATAGAAATGTCCAGTTATGCTACAAAAACCAACAGAAAGAAGCTTGCCAATGCATACTGTGACGGTTCGCCGCTCGTCAGGATGATGTTTATGACCGAAGACATGGACCTTATAGCAACCAGCAGCATTAAAAAGGTTCTGGTATTCAATACGGAAGGTATTAACCCTAAATCCACAAGGGCTTCACAGGGCGTACAGGTGCTGACCTCCAAAAAGGGAAGTACTCTGATTCATATAAAGACTCTGGAAGAAATGCAGCTGTCTGATTTGGATTACTACCGCACAAAGAATATCCCGGCAATCGGCTGCTATATGAAAGAAGAAGACAAGGCTGATATCCAGCTGTCCCTGGACCTGGAATAAAACCGCCAGTCCGGATGGTATAATTGTCCTATCACTATTAGCAGTAGCTTATTATGCTTTATCATAGCTGCAGCACTGAGGTTGGGAGGTAAAATGCTTAATTTGTATATTACAAGACATGGTGAAACCGAATGGAATGTTGAGGGGAGAATGCAGGGCTGGAAAAACTCCGGCCTGACTTTAAAGGGCATTGAAAATGCCAAAGCCCTGGGAAAGCGTCTTGAAAGCGTGGACATCAGGGTGATATACTCAAGCTCAAGCCAAAGAGCCGTACATACCGCAGAACTTATCAGAGGTAATAGGAAAATTGACATAATTACTGACGATAACCTCAGAGAAATCAACCTGGGGGAGTGGGAAGGGAAGGCAAAAGATGAATTCGGTGAGTCTGACAAGGCGGGATTGGAGGCCTTTTGGAACAGACCCCACCAGTATAAAGCTGTCACAGGGGAGGATTTCTTTCAGGTCAGAGAACGGATCGAAGCAGTACTGGACAGAATTATCAGTGAGAACAGGGACTGCAGCATTCTGATAGTTACCCATGCCATCATTGTTAAGACCATAATGTCAATTTTTAAGGGCATTCCCATTGAAGATCTATGGAAACAGCCCTTTATACACGGTACAAGCCTGTGTGCAGTTGAAATAGACAATGCACCCCGGCACCGAGAAGCCCAGACCGGAAAGTTTACAGCAAAAGTGCTTATGGAAGGCGATATGTCCCATGCCGCCGGATAATATTTATTTATGGGGCCCGGTGTTATGCAAAACGGGCTGTTCCTGCTGTACACCTGGCTGGGAGGATTTTTTCCTTCCGGATAAATATCTTGCAATGAATAAAGCACCTGCCAGCAGCCTGAAAACCCCGACAAATACCAGGGCAGTTATGATCGAAGTATGCTTGTAGAACCATACGCCAATAAGTGGGGAGATAAACTGCGACAGGTTGATAAAAGTTGTATAAACTGCAATATTGATTGTTTTATTCTTTTGAGGCACAACTTCAATGAGATTTGCGAAAATAGCCAGAGTGAAGGCTGAAAAGGTAAGTCCGGTCATAGTACTTTGAAACAGCAGCAAGTAGGGTGTCCTGACCAAAACAATTGTTAAAGCATTGATTGACAAACCCAGGGTACCGAAAATAAGAATTAAACGTGCCCCTCTTTTTTCAATTTCTTTTCCCCAGAAGGTATATGTCAGCACTCCCGCAAAACCAACCGCCACATTTACATAGCTCAGCCAGGCTTCATTAATCCCGATTACATCAACCTGATAAATAAAAAATAAAGGCCAGCCCATATGCCAGGATACATGAAATATAAACGCCAGGATAATAAAGGTCCGGAACTCCTTATATACCAGCAGGTTGTTCAGGCACTCCCTTACCATGGCAAAACCGTTACCTTTATCCCCGCCGGAATTTAAAACCGGAGGTGTTATAACTCTCTTAAGCAGCCAGCTTTGAATTAATGCCAGGATAAGTGACAGACAGAAAAAGAGCTGGTACATTAGGATTCTTTCGCCGTCGTTTTTAGGTATATATGCAAGTAACAGCCCTGCTGCCAGGGAGGTGCTTGTGCCTACAACGGTTGCAGCTCTTGTCCTCTTCGTAAAGGCTGAATTGAATTGGGATACCATTACATCCGAGAAAAAAGACTGCCAGGATATATTGAAAACCGAAAATGGCCAGTTCATTAAAGCAATAATTGTAATATAAAGCGGTATTTTGTAATTGCCCAGTAAAGGGGACAAAGCCGCAAGGGGGTACATTATCCCGAAAAGCAGTATAAGCAGTGAAACTATTCGCTTTTTGCTGCTGCTCCGGTCCACAAGAAGACTTCCCGGGACCAGCGCCAGTATGCCCACCAGGGCCGGAAGCGAGGAAATGAGCCCTATCTGGTAATCGCTGGCGCCCATTCGCCGTGCAAACATTGAAAAGAAAGGATTGGCCAGATTCAGAATAACCGCTCCTACTGCACCTTCAAAAGTAAAAAACCATGCATTTTTTGATGTAGTGTCTAATGCTTTAAATTTTGAACCAATACCATTCATAAATAACCCCGGATATTTTTAAAAAATTACATTATTACCCAATGTTTTACGTCAACATAATGAGTATATCACAAAATCTATGAATATACTTGACATCAGCTTCGAAAACTATAAAATAATACTGACAATACATTATAGCTAAAACTTCCAGCATAGGTTTGCTGCAGTTTTGAAAGGAATGAAAAAATGAGTAAAAATCCTATAGTAACAATCGAAATGGAAAGCGGCAGTATAATGAAAGCCGAACTTTATCCTGAAATAGCACCCAATACGGTCAATAACTTTATATCTCTTATAAACAAGGGATTCTATGACGGCGTAATATTCCACAGAGTCATTCCAGGTTTCATGATTCAGGGAGGAGATCCGGACGGAAGCGGTATGGGTGGTCCTGATTACAGCATAAAGGGCGAGTTCTCGGCCAACGGTTTTAAAAATGAGCTGAAGCACGACAAGGGTGTTCTATCAATGGCCAGAACCATGGCGCCCAATTCAGCCGGATCACAGTTTTTTGTAATGGTGGCCAAAGCTCCTCATCTTGACGGCCAGTATGCAGCCTTCGGAAAGGTTATCGAAGGAATTGAAGAGGCCGACAGAATTGTCAGCGTCAAGAGGGACTACAATGATAAGCCAAAGGAAGAGCAGAAAATGAAGAAGGTTACGGTGGAAACCTTTGGAGTGGAATATCCCGAGCCTGAAAAAGTGTAAACCCCGATAATTTAACTTGTAATATTTATAAATACCATAATTTCCTTAATATTAAAGAACGCACAAGCATCTAATAAGAGGAACTCTCCTTCTGAGGCTTGTGCGTTTGCCATATAGTGCTAAATAATATACTCCGCATCAACAACAGTCTGAATATGGTCCGTTTCACCGGCAATGGCCCCGAGAAGTATGTTTACACAGTTTGCTGCTATTTCGTTAATGTTTTGACGGATATGTTTAAAATGCCTGTTTTCTATGCCGTCAAAACAGCAAAGCTCCAAATTTGAGATTCTGTCGGGATATTCATTCTCGAGTATTTGCATGACAATGCCGGCCATTTCCTGGTTTGCACAGAAAATGCCGTTTAAATTCTGTGACTGATGCAGGAAGGTCTTTATTATTGAATATTTTTCACCGAAGGCTTCAACTTTCAGATCCACCATACAGTAATTGTTCCGGTTAATAGGAATATTATTATCCAGAAGCGCATCCTCAAAGCCCTTCATTCTGTCAAAGGTTACGCTGTTTCTGCTATTTGGGGATATAAATACAATATTTCCGCCCCGTCTTTTTATCATTCCATCTACAGCTTCTTTGGTTATTTCAAGGTTATTTGTGGTTACGGTGTTGGCCTTTAGACCCTTTAAATACCTGTCCACAAATACGAAAGGGAATTGCTCGATGCTGAGTTTCAGAATATCCTCATTATACAATTCTGTTTCAGCAGGGAAAATGATCAGTCCGCTTACACCGTTCAGGATAAATTGTCGGATAGCTGCTGATTCAAGCTCCTGGGATTCTCTTGTTATCTTCACAAGCAGCATGTAGTCTGTTCTGGCTATCTCATATTCAATGGCATTTAAAAGCTGCTGGTCAACCCCTGTTTTCATTGTGGGAAGTATCAGTCCCACGGCTTTAATACTGGCTCTTATCCTGTCATGCCTGGAATTTCTGAATTTTGAGAGCTTATTCAGATTTTCGGCGGTGTTGACAAAAGATCCCTTTCCCTTGATGCGGACAATATAGCCCTGGTTGCAAAGGTGAATAAAAGCATTTTTGGCAGTAATGCTGC
Organism: Ruminiclostridium cellobioparum subsp. termitidis CT1112; assembly: GCF_000350485.1. Classification (GTDB taxonomy): domain Bacteria; phylum Bacillota; class Clostridia; order Acetivibrionales; family DSM-1351; genus Ruminiclostridium; species Ruminiclostridium termitidis. The sequence goes on along the minus strand of NZ_AORV01000015.1, from coordinate 6,398 downwards.
TGACCCTGTATTTATCCGACAGTTCACTTTCCGACATGATTCTTTCACCGGGCTTGATATTTCCGTTACATATTTCATTAATAATATCGTTTGAAATTTGCAGATATAAAGGTTGACCTTTCATAAACGCACCTCTATTTTTTATTTATTAAATACCAAATATATATCCTAAATATAGTATAAAAGTTAACATATAATTAATAAGCCATTTTAAATATGATTATATATTATGACGGTCATGGATTACAAGCGGCATACCCGAAAGAGAATAAAACAATAATGATATCATTCGAATACTTAAGTTTCCACAAAACAATATAGATCTAGTATATAAATTAGTATATTAATCTTATATTATTGATTAAAGAAATGGTGCTCTGCTGCCGAAAAAGGGAAGATTTCGGGGCCATCCTTATTAGAGTGCCTGAGTTTTAAAAAATACAATTAGATCGGGCTGGAGGCCGCTTAGGGCTTTAGTCTGAAAGCTATGGAGGTCGGAATGAAAAATGAAAGCATGGCATACAGTGCCGGAATAAATGCAAAAGGGCCAAGGCCTGATTTCTATAGAGACAATTTTATTTTGCTTAACGGAGAGTGGGAATTTGCATTTGATGACAAAGCTGTGGGCTTGAAAGAGGATTGGCAGCTGAAAGAACACTTTGAGAAAAGAATAAACGTACCCTTCTGCTATCAGAGCAAAGCCAGCGGAATAGGGGATATTTCGGCCCATCCTGTAGTGTGGTATAAGCGTACGGTAGAAATTCCCGAAAAAATGCTGGGAAAGAATCTCTGGCTTTGTTTCGGTGCGGTTGATTATGAAGCGACTGTTTGGATAAATGGAAAGTTCGCTGTTAAGCACAAAGGGGGACATACCCCGTTTCAGGTCCAAATTACCGATTACCTGGAAACGGATACCGCTGCTTTGAAGGATGGCCGCCAGACTGCGGCAATTGCGGTAAGGGCCTTTGATCCTTATGATGTAAATATCCCCAGGGGCAAGCAGCACTGGAACATTGCCACAGATCGGTGCTGGTATACCGCTACGACCGGCATATGGCAGGATGTTTGGCTGGAAGCCGTCGATGGAATAAGGATCAACAGGGTAAAGATTACACCTGATATTGATCTTAAGCAGGCCCATGTGGAATTGTTTATGGATGGGGATATCCCATGCGGGCGGATAGACTGGAACCTTAAGTTCAGCAACCGCTGTATCAGAGAGGGAGCCATATCGGTAAAAGGCAAGTCTGCCCTGTTTACAATTGATGTTGAAGAAGAGGACCCCATTAATAATAATCTTCGCCTCTGGAGCTGTGAAAATCCAAATTTGTATGACCTGGAAATAAGCCTGAGTGCCGACGGCAGGCAGCAGGATAAAGTCTTGACCTACTTTGGAATGCGAAAGATAGAAGTACAGGGAGATAAAATACTCCTGAACAATCTTCCCTTATACCAGAGGCTGGTCCTGGATCAGGGCTACTGGCCGGATACACTGCTGACGCCTCCTTCGGATGAGGCAATAATTGAAGACATTGAACTTATAAAGGCTCTTGGGTTTAACGGTGCAAGGAAACATCAGAAAATCGAGTCGGCAAAGTTCTATTATTATGCCGATGTTCTGGGGCTTCTGGTTTGGGAGGAAATGCCTTCGGCATACAAGTTTGACGATGTGGAGATCGGTAACCTTATTCCGGAATGGATTGAAGCGGTGGAAAGGGACTATAATCATCCCTGTATAATTACATGGGTTCCTTTCAATGAAAGCTGGGGAGTACGGGATATCTTACATAATAAGGAGCAGCAGGCATTTGCCCGGTCACTTTATTATATTACAAAGGCCCTGGACAAAACCAGGCTGGTCAGTACCAATGACGGTTGGGAGATGGTCACCTCGGATATTTGCGGTATTCATGACTATGTCGGAGACGGCGGGAAGCTGTATGACAAATACCTGAACAAGGATGAACTGCTGGCCTGGACTGCCGTGGGTAAGATGTTGTACAGCAGGGGTCATCGCTATGAAGGACAGCCGGTTATAATTTCAGAATTCGGAGGAGTTGCCTTTGAGGACGGCAACGACAAATCCTGGGGCTATAACGGCAAGGTGGCGGGTGAAGAGCAGTTCCTGAAAAGAGTGGACGGACTTGTAAAAGCTATTGAAAAACTGGAGTATACAGCAGGTTACTGCTATACCCAGCTCACTGATGTAGAGCAGGAAACCAACGGACTTCTCACGGCCGACCGTAAGCCAAAGGCCGAAATTCAAAAGCTGAGAGCCATATTTGAAAAATAACAAATTTATAGGAATAAATTTTAACCATTAGATTTAATTATTTAATCGGAGTAAATTTTACCTGGTGCCTTGCGTGGAAGAGCTGTGTTGAATTGAAGCTTATTTTCTGTGCAGTCGGCTAGGGGGGATTTACTCTTTTATTTTTGAATTTTCAGCCAGCAAGTGGATTGCACCATTTAGATTGCACTACGTTCAATTGACAAAAGCCGATCATAATTTTAAAATAAGAAATACTATTATGTAAGGGGGCACAATGAATATAAAAGTAAAAGCACTAAAGGCTGCATTCCCGCATACATTACCGGTTCTGGCAGGATTTTTGTTTCTGGGAGTAGCCTATGGGATTTTAATGAAATCTATCGGTTACGGGGCGGGCTGGACTTTTTTGATGAGCTTCCTGGTATTTGCAGGTTCAATGCAATACGTTGGAATTACCTTGTTAACGGCTACCTTTAATCCCCTGTATGCTCTTTTTATAACCCTGATGGTAAATGCAAGGCATATTTTCTATGGCATATCAATGCTGGAAAAGTTCAAAAATACAGGAAGATTTAAACCCTACCTGATTTTTGCCATGTGTGACGAATCTTTTTCAATATTATGCTCTGCAAAACCTGAGAAGGATGTGGACAAAAACTGGTTTATGTTCTTTATAGTATTTCTGAACAGATGGTACTGGATCACCGGTTCTGTATTGGGAGCTCTTCTGGGGAATTACATAAAGTTTAACACAAAAGGCCTGGATTTTGCATTAACCGCACTATTCGTTGTTATTTTTATAAACCAGTGGCAGGAACAGAAAAATCATTTTCCGGCTGTTGTGGGGGTGTTGAGTTCTGCTGCCTGTCTGCTGATCTTTGGGCCTGATAAATTTATCATACCAGCCATGATTCTGATTTTAATTATATTTACTTTCTCAAATAAAAAGATTTATAAAGGAGAAAACCTGTGATTTTAAGTCCATTTCAAACCTTTATTACAATTATAATGCTAATGTTAGGTACCATGTGCACCCGGTTCCTGCCGTTTATATTTTTCAGGGCCGACAGGGCGACACCCCAGTACGTTCAAAGGCTGAGCAGGGTATTGCCCTATGCCGTTATAGGGTTACTGGTAGTGTACTGTCTGAAGGGTGTATCATTTACCTCAAGTCCTTTCGGTTTGCCTGAGTTCATATCAATACTGATAATAGCCGTACTGCATGTGTGGAAGAAGAACACTCTCCTGAGTATATTTGCAGGCACGGCGTCATATATGCTTTTGATTCAGTTTATTTTTTAATGCTTTTAGCAGATTGTAAGGGTTATAATTATATATAACTGAAAGGATGATTCTTACATAGGAGGGCAAAATGAGTAAAAATATCAGGGCTTTACTGTTTGATTCAGGGAGGGTTTTAAACCGCTCTGCCGCGGGAAACTGGTTCATAGCTCCCAAGTTTTTTGATTATGTGGATCCGCAGATATTTTATTCCATTCCAAAAGCTAAGCGTGATCTGGCTTTTAAAAAAGCCAAAGAATACATAAACTCCAAAGAGCTGATAAAAACTGAAGAAGAGGAGTTTGCCCATTTTCAGCAATACTATAAAATTTTCTTCGACTCCTTCTATTCAGGCCTCTATTGATGGATACCGGCCTTGCGCACCAGTAAGGTTTTACCATTTTAACGATAAAGGAGGAACTGCTGCCAAGGTAAATAAAATGTATTCATTGTGCAGCAGCCCCTTCATATATTTATCAACTTATGATTTGCTTATTCTGTCGGAGATGGTTCTTGCAACGTGAACCCCGCTGGCGCTGGCCTGTGACAGACCGCGTGTGACACCTGCTCCGTCACCTATGGCAAACATGTTCGGAAGTTTTGTCTCCAGCTCGTTGGTGAGCTCCAGTCTTGAGCTGTAGAACTTAACTTCGACGCCGTAGAGCAAGGTATCGTAGTTTGCAGTACCCGGAGCAATTTTGTCCAGAGCGTATATCATTTCAATAATATTATCCAGATGTCTCTTGGTAAGAACAAGGCTGAGATCACCGGGAGTGGCATTCAATGTGGGGTGTGTAAAGCTTTGACCAAGCCTGTGGGCATTGGTTCTGGCACCTTTTATCAAGTCCCCGAACCTTTGGACAAGCACACCTCCGCCCAGCATGTTTGACAGCGATGCTATCCTCTTACCGTACTGATAGGGCTCATTAAACGGATGGGTAAACCTGTTGCTGACTAAAAGCGCAAAATTGGTATTTTCACTTCTCAGGCTGGGATCCGTATAGCTGTGTCCATTGACAGTTACAATGCCGTCAACGTTTTCCGAGACCACATGGCCGTAAGGATTCATGCAGAATGTACGCACCAGGTCACCATACTGTTTGGTTCTGTATACAAGCTTTGATTCGTATACAACATCGGTAATGTGCTCAAATACCTTTGCAGGGAGCTCAACTCTTACACCGATATCGACCTGGTTATTGATCATATCCAGCTTGAGCTGCTTGCACTGCTTGGAAAACCATTCGGCACCCGATCTTCCGGGAGCAACTATAAGATATTTGCACTCTATGGTTTTTTCATTGTGAAGCTCTATTGTATAACCATTCTCTGAGGGCGTAATATTTAATACCTGTGTGTTGCAAAGCATTTCAAGGCGTTCCAGCAAATATTTGTAAAGGCGTTTCAGTATTTCCAGGTTGTTCTCTGTTCCAAGGTGCTTTACTGCCGCCTGAAGCAAATGCAGATCGTTTTCAAGAGCTCTCTTTTCAATAGCCTTGGCTTCAGGTGTGTAGGTTGAAAACATCTCTTTGGTTGCACCGAAATCGACATTAACACTGTCCACGTAGTTAATCAGGTCCATTACTTCCTTATCATCAAGATAGTCATTCAGCCATCCACCGAATTCAGTTGTAAAATTAAACTTACCGTCCGAAAAAGCACCTGCACCGCCGAAACCCCGCATGATATCACAAGTTTTGCAACGTATGCAATCCTTTATTTTATTTGCAATTATAGGACAATTTCTTCCAAAGATATCATTGCCCTGTTCTATCATTACAACTTTTAAATCAGGATTCTTTTTTGTTAACTCATAGCCGGCAAAGATACCGGAAATACCACAACCAATAATTGCTACGTCATACATAGTTTTACCTCCGTAATTCACTGTGTCAATGTTGTTATCATGTATGGCACTTGAAAACAGATTTGTACAAAAATAAGAACATTGTCTTCCAAATAAGATATTATACAGGACATCTCATATTAAGTAAATGGTTAAAATGATTTCATGATACTATATTACATATTATTGCGTAAACGTTCAATCATATTGCCTGGGGTAATTTGAAAATATTTACACTACTTTAAATTTGTGCTAAAATAGCTGAAAAGGATATATAGTATGGAATTTATCCATTTCATGAATATAATCATATGAAAGGTGGATTTTATCGTGAAAAACAGGAAGAATTTAATAATGTTATTTTCTTTGGCAATAACATTATCCTTAACCGGTGTTTATGCTTCAACTGCCGTTAATGAAAGTACGGATTCTAATAGCACAGTATCATCTGAAAAAGCTGAAAATAAGATAAAAGTAGAAACAAGACTAAATACGGTTTGGCAGGATATAAAGAAAACTCATAACATAAATGAAAATGATTACATAGATTTGGATATTGGTAAACTGAACCAATTCTTGAGCGGTAAGTTAGAAGGATATACCGACAAAGACTTAATTGATGAAATGAATAAAATTTTAGCGGAAAATCTTTTTAATGCACCGGTAGGCTCAACAAAACCTAAAATTTTGCTTAACAAAGCTGGTAATGAGATTGTTTTTGCATATAAGGAAAGTGACGGTAAAAACACTTTAAATGTATTCAGGAAAACTGAAAAGAATGTGCTCACTCCGGAAGTGAAATCATCAAATGATGTTCTATTTGAAAATATCGTGCAAAAATCAGAGGGTGATCCCATTCCGGAACTGGCACCAACCATATGGTTAAATTAACACGTTGTGCTAATTAATTTAGATTTTGTTTTACCTGTGTAATTTTTTATGTCAACTAGCACTTCCACACTAACTTCATGAAATAAGATGCACGGTTAAAAACAATTA
>NZ_AORV01000014.1 GCF_000350485.1 Ruminiclostridium cellobioparum subsp. termitidis CT1112 | reverse complement strand
CCTGTTCTGTACTCGAAGTGTTAACAACAATTATTCCGTCAGGCTCGTTTGATTGAAAAGCATTCTCTGCCAGCTGCTCTGCCTGCCTTCCCAGCAAATAAGCCGATAGATCGGCAGCTTTATAGGCCATTTGAGATTTATGCATTCTCTGGGAGTATACCTCTTCATCATCAGGATCACTTATTGATTGAGATGCTCCCCAGGTATGTTCATCATACATGACAGCATTAATATAAGCTTCATCCTTCGCCCTGTCGTAAAATGCCCCCGGACTGCCTGAAAAAGCCTCCAGCAGCTCAGCTTTCCTCATTGTCTCCTTCGCTCTGCGGTTAACTCTTGTCTCTTTTGCAGAACTTCCGCAGCCAAAATTCCAGTAATCCGTCCAGTCCCCCTTATGGACCGGAATGTCATTTTTATTAATACTCAATACTTTTTCCCTCAGCATCTCGGGAGTAACAAATCTTACTGTATATTCATGCCCTTCCTGATTATACTTGTTAATCAGCTCAGCCAGTCCGGCGTCAGGCGAATTGTTATCATACAGGGGAGGATTGGTAGCAGTTAAAAACGCAAAGTCATAATTATATCCGCCTTGCTCAAGACGATTTACATAATCTTTTATACCTTTATCCATTAAGCCGGTATCTGACAGGGAAGTATTTAAAAATTGACTGAACAGTGAATAATGTTCCCCCAGGAAAGTAAGCAGTTCACGCCTGTCGGGCGTCTCCCAGCGAAAAACAGCAGGTCTCTTGAACGGTATTCCTCCGAAATGAATGTTTATTCCGGTAATATAAAAATCAATTCCGCTGTCCAGCAGCATTTGACTCATTGTCCAGGGCTGACCGTTAACATCATGGTTTATGGCTGTGCTGATGGGTATATCCAGGCATTTGCTCAAATCAGCCGATAATTTCAACATGTAATCGATTTGGGCGGTATTGCATAACGGTGTAGTATGCATTGGCATGACTGTTACACTTATTTGTTTGTCTTTTATTAACTTCTTAAATTGGGCTTTTCTTTCATCGGTGGCTGTTTGAAGCCATTTCAACACCGGATAAGTCGCTTCGCATGTCCATCTGAATTTTGATTCCTCCGGATAATTCGATGTGCTTAAACATAAATCGATGGCTTGATCTATATAATCTCTCTGCAATTCAAGCAATAATGTCTGTGGATGCGTATACCCTATATCAAGGTGGCTATGGTGCATACATAATATTTCTTTTATTTTGGACATATAAAATCTCCTTTGAATGAAAATGTGGGATTACCCTTTTACACCGCCTGTTGCAACCCCCTCCAGAATCCTCTCCGAAAATATAACGAATATTATCAGGATCGGAACCGTGGACAGTACAGATGCTGCCATAGCAAGGTCCATAGTGCTCAATAGATTCTTTGTATATTTTACTATTATCAGCGGAATGGTCTTATACGCTTCACTTTGCAGGAAAATGAGGGGCATGAAGAACTGGTTCCAAACTTGAACCGACATGATTATGCAAATTGAAAATACAATGGGTTTGGCCATAGGGAACATAATCTTGTAAAATGTTTTCCATTCGCCGGCTCCATCGATAATTGCCGCTTCATAAATCTCATTGGGCAGATTTGCAAAGAAATCGGTCAGCATAAACACCGGCATGGAAATTCCTGCTGATAATATCAATATAACAGAAGCATGACTATCGATTAAGTTAAGGCTCTTCATCAATAAAAATATTGGAACAATACCAAGCTGAACAGGGAACATCAATCCTATCAGAAAATAGATCCTTGTAAACTTTCTAAATTTAAATTTATATCTGCCGATACCATATGCCGTCATTGAAGATAACAATGTTATTAAAATCAAACTGATGACGAGTATTACGGTACTGTTCAAGAAATACCTGTAGAAGTGATCATTAACAAATAACTTTTTAAAATTGTTAAGATTCAACTTTTCCGGCATGCCGAAGGTGTTGGACAGAATATCCTGTCTTGTTCGGAATGAATTATATATCATATAAATTAAAATAGAGAATGTAATCAGAGAATAAATCCACATTAAGCCCTTGATTACTAAAGCCATAAATCCTTGATGTTTATTCATTCCTATTCCTCCTTCCGGTATACTATTAACAACTGTATTAAGGCAATTATAAAAATCATAAGGAATAATACACACGCAATGGTCGTACCCATACCCATGGAATTCTGGCTGATGTTGCCGCCCAGTGGATTAGTATCGCCAAAGGCCATACGGTAGAAGAATAAAGACATGACGTCAACGTTTCTTTCTATACCGCCTGATGTTCCTCCAAGGAGATAACTAAAATCAAATATCGTCATTCCGAAAATATAAGATATCAGCACCATATTAAGTATGGTAACCTTTATTTGTGGTAAAAAAATTGTTATAAGTCTCTTCCAGAAGCCCGCTCCATCCAGATAGGCAGATTCCAGGCAATCTACAGGCACCATCTTCATTGCGCCTACAAAAAACATCATCCCGACTCCCATTCCGGCCCAGGAGATCATAATCCAAACTATATACATTCCAAACTCAGGTATACCCAGCCATGGTTTTGTCAAATGACCTTGCCCTATTGATTCCAAAAACTTGTTGACTACTCCGATATTAGCATCCAATAATAATGTAAATATAAAGATAATTACAGGAGTTGAAATAAATTGTGGAGAAAATATCGCTACCTGGAAAAAGCTCTTCCCTCTGACCTTACTGTATATCATGTAAGCCATAATGATTTGAACGGGAATGACAAATATAACTGTTAATATAAAAATCATTAAACTGTGGGATAGCGCATTCCAAAGTTGTGATACCATATCTTTGTTGTTGAATAATTCAATATAATTATTGAATCCGACAAATGTTTTCGGTCCTATACCATTCCAGCGGTACAAGCTGATAACAGCAGCTGCTGCTATAGGGTAAATTACCAGTATGGTGTATAAGATAAACCCTGGTGCTATAAAAAGAAGATACGGCCTTTTTTTAAAAAAAGAAAGCAATTTGAACAACTCCCTCTGTCCTTCGAATATAAATAAATGACCCTCAAATACCAGGAGAAATCATTTATTTATATTCTTTAGTTAATGTCAATTAATTTTTCGATTATTGCCGGGGATATTTGGTATTTAACTATTTTGCACTACTTTTTGCTATTTCATCTTTAATCTTTTGAGCAGCTTCTTCACCTGTCATTTTTGAAGTCATCAGTTTAGGTAAAATATCGGCAAGTAACATGTCCTGAGGTCTGGCAGTTTCATCGGCAACTCCTGAAAGTACGTGGTAAATATTATTACCGACCTGGTCATATTCCGCCATCTCTTTTACGGATTCATCCTTTGGAGTAAGATCTTTTACGAGAGGAATAGCACCTAAATTATTTTCAAATATCTGTTGTGATTCTTTATCATTGAGGAACTCAATATACTTGGCTGCCTCGTCAGGGTACTTGGTCTTTGCTGACACAGCATAAGTATTATAGTTACTTGGGCCGCTCTGTGAATAAAGCACTCCGTCCTTTGACGGCAAAGCAAATCTTCCTACATTAAAGTTAACACTTGCGAAAACCTGATTATTCCATGTACCGTCAACAAGCATTGCAGCTTTCCCGTTTGTAAATGCCAACTGGGCACCTGCTCCGTCTGTAGCCGCAAAATCTTTTCCCAGATAACCTTTTTCGGCAAAGCTGCGGTAAATATTAAATGTGTCGATCAGGTTTTTATAATCGGTATCTGCCTTGTGCTCCTTTATATTCTGCAGGACATCATTAGCCAGGGTCGGTGCCAGTACCTGCATCAGCCAGTATCTGTCAAAATCACCCTTGCCGCCGAATGATATTGCTGTTTCCCCTTTGTCTTTAAGTGTTTTTAGTATATTCTCAAATTCTCCCCAATTCTTTGGCTTATCAAGACCATATTTTTGGAAGATATCTTTGTTATAGTACATTATGGCATAGTCAAAAAATGAAGGGAATGAACAGTAAATCTTACCGTCTACGGTTGCATATTCTATTGACTGCTCGGGGAAACGGCTTGAATCCAGTTTATAATCATCTAAAGGCAGCAGGAAGCCTTGTTTTGTCATCTCTGCCATCTTTGTTGATTTATTACCCTGTACCCAGAATAAATCAGGCAATGAATCGGATTGTAAAGCTACATTAATGGAATCAAAACTGCCCGAATACTGGTAATCCAATTTAATATTGGGGTATTTCTTGGTAAAAGCTTCATTGATTTCATTAAATGAAGCTTCAAGAATAGCCTGGTTGTCTGTATCTCCCCATATCTTGAGGGTTACCGGCTGACTGCTTTTTTCAGCTGTGCTTCCGCTTGCTTCTGTGGAATTCGCACTTTGCTCACTGCCGCACGCAGTTAAAAATGACACTGATAAAACCACTACCAATAAAACCATACTAAGTGCTCTGTAGAATTTCTTCATGATTTTTCCTCCAAAAATTATTTTATTAATTAAATGACACTTAATCTTGAAAGAAATAAGGCAAGCACTATCAATCAATCAGTAATATATTCTTTCTTAAAAAAGCCCCATTTATTAATTCGTAATTATACTTTATTCATTGCATTAATTAAGTTATTTGAATTAATTGGGTTTTACGAATTTATAAATTTAAGATACATATTTTGATGCTTTGCAAAAATTAACCTACGCTTTAAATATTTCCTGTAATGCGATTACTGCCCCTCCCAATGCTCCCTGCACATCTCCAAAATCCGTCAGGACAATTTTCATATCATAATGCGGAGGAAATTTCTTCGCTTTGACATGTTTGATTATCATATCTTTATAAATGGGGCACTTATTGATAAAATTACCTCCCATAACTATAACTTCAGGGCTGTATAAATTCACTATATTTGTTATAGCTATGCTCACACATCTGGCACCTTCATCAATGACCGTCCTTGTAAGGGTATCATCCTTATTTAAGGCATCTATCATCATATCGATACTTATATCATCAATATCTTTTACTTCCTGCTCTATTATTGATTTTTTACCTTTTTTAATCTCACTTTTAACTTTATCCAATAACGCAACACCTGATGAAATTGTTTCCAGACATCCGGTATTACCGCATTTGCACAATTTACCGTTAATATCGATAGACATGTGGCCGACATTGGCAGCGCCGTCCTTAAAGCCGCGGAATAATTGATCATTTATTATAACTCCGCCGCCTATACCGATATCATATATATTCATGGCAAAAAGATTTTTTACATCACTTACATCCCCGTACCAATGTTCCGCAATAGCAGCAGCATTAGTGTCTTTCTCAAAATAAGTAGGTATATTCAATTTATCCTGGATAAGATTTTTAATGGGAACGCTGAACCATCCGGGGAAATTCGGAGGGTTGACCATTATACCTTCCTCCCTGTCATAAGGACCTGCAGATACCAAACCAATACCGCAGATTTTTTCCTTTGCTATGCCTGACCGGGCAATGATCTTTTCTATTAAATCTATAATCCTGGCTATTACCTTCTCCTGACCTTCGGAAATATTAGTATCTGCTTCAATTCTCTCCACAATTTCAGCTTTAAAATTTGTGAGAATACATGTGATTTTTACTACATTTAATTCTATGCCGATAGCATAGCCTGCCTTGGCATTTAATTGCAGGAAAACCGGCCTTCTTCCGCCGTCGGATTCACCCTTTCCGGTTTCAATAACATATCCGCCCTCAATTAGTTCATGTATTATATTAGTCACTGTAGATTGGGTCAAACCCACTTCATCTGCAATTACTTTTCGTGAAACCGACACTTTCTCCCTTATATAATTCAGAACAACTTTTGAGTTAATAATTTTCATTCTTTCATTATTTATGTTTTTTGATTTCATTTTTATCAACTCCATATTTCCACAGTTATTCCAAATTCAAAAGACTTACTTTTTTCATTGAATTAAGTTACTTAAATTATATAAATCTTTTATTCTAATGTCAATACCCAAATGCTCAAAAGTTTATAAAAGACCGCGAAGCCGCGCAGGTTTCATTTTTTATTTTGCGTGCTGGCTTTTCTTTTGGTCTACTATATTTATCGGCTGTCCTTTGGAAAAAGCACTGATATTCTCCTGGATCAATGATACTAAACGTTGTCTTGTTTCTAACCCACGCCATCCCATGTGTGGCGTAATGATAACATTATCCATTGTATACAATGGGCTTGTATCCTTTAATGGTTCCACTTCCTGCACATCTAATCCCGCACCTGCAATTACATTATTCTGCAGCGCGTCAATCAATGCTGCTTCATCAATTAATGCTCCTCGCGCAGTATTAATTAAATATGCTGTTGGTTTCATCATTGCCAGTGTTTCTTTATTGATCATATGTCTTGTTGATTCATTTAAAGGACAATTCAGAGAAATAAAATCGCTTTTCTTTAAAATTTCTTCATTTGTTGTAAAGTGAATTTCCTCCACATCTGCTCTGGAGGTTCTGGTAGATACTAAAATTTTCATGCCCAGTGCTTGCGCAACCTTGATTATTTCCTTTGCAATATTTCCATAGCCGATAACTCCAAGTATTTTACCGTTCAATTCCACATGGTCTACCATTAAGTGTTTATGGAAATTATCATGATTTCCTTCCGAAAGCATACGAATCTGTTTTTGCATTGAGCTTGCCAAATTTAAAATCAAAAGAATTGCTGTATGTGCTACTCTTTTACTACTATAAGCGGGAATGTTACATAACAGGATTCCCTTTTCGCGCACTGCATCCAAATCTATATTATTGTATCCGGTTCCGGCTTCACAAATCATCTTTACACTATCGGGAAACTTTCTAATAATGTCACCGCTGACTTTCATTTCTTTCGTTACAACTATTGTAAAACCATCCACTCTCTCCAAAATTGTATCTTCAGGTGTTTCGTCATAGATTACCACTTCAGATGCAATTTGTGAGTAATCAATGTTCCCATCATAATTTACCAGACCGGCATTCAATACCACAGTTTTATCATTCATAATTTTCTCTCCTTTTGGTATTGTTAATTATTAATTTGCAATGGTAACTTCAATTAATAGATTTAAAAATATACTCACGAAAATATTGCATTGGTTTCATTGTATCGCTATAATTTTCGCTGACAAAAACAGCCACCATATCATATTCCGGAACTATGATGATAAACTGCCCAAATAAGCCCATAGCAAAATAGAACTGTACTTCCTTATCTTCTTTCGCACTGATACTTGATACCCACCATTGATAGCCATAATGCCCGATAACCGGATATGTTAAGAATCGAGGGATCGTTGACTCTGTAATCCAGTTTTGAGGTACAATTTCTATACCTTTAATAGTCCCTTTCTTTAGATAAAGATAACCGAATTTCAACATATCCTGTATCTTCATACTCAATCCGTTTGCGCCGAGATTGATATTTTGTTTACTAAGCCAATGAGCATCTTTAATACCGAGCGGTGTAAACAAGTGTTCTTCAGCGAATTTACTTGTTGTTGTGCCGGATACTCTTTGTATGATGGCTGATAATAGATGGGAGCAGCCTGAATTATAGTTCATTTTTTCGCCTGGATTTGCTTCCATTTCTCGATCAAAGATGAATTGAATGATATTTTTACTGTATTCCATCGGGGAGAAGTAATTCCATTCGCCAAATTCAGGCCAATCGAGCCCCGCACTCATAGTCAGTAAATGATAAAGCGTAATATGCTGTTTTCTTATGTCACTTTGATTCGATAGCACATCTCCGAAGAATTCAACTATCGGGGTGTTGATATCCTGTAAAAGCCCTTGCTTCATGCAAATACCAATTAATGCAGATGTAAAGCTTTTTGTACTTGAATTGATGTGATGAACGCCGTTTTCAGCCTTTTTGTTTTTATAATACTCAAATATGATATGTTCGTTACGCATCACAAGGCTGCAGAGAATACCATCCTTTTTCATGCCTCTTCTCATATTTTCTAAAATAATATTATTCATACCGCTTGCTTGCGGATTAGCATTTGAAAATGCTATCATACATTTCATCCTTTTTCTCTGTATTTTTTCCCAATCTGTAAGCTTTTTCCCGTATTTCCTGTGCAGGAAAACGTCCCGCGCCCATGAGCAATTATATGCCTATTTATTAATGGATTCTCCGAATAATTCCTGATTCCTGTATGTTATAAAAGTAAATTTACCTCTATTATACCTTGCAAGAGCAAAAAGAAACAGACAAACTTCTTGCCTACAATATTAAAAGGGCAATAAATATCATAGGAACAAAGAAATTAATAGAAGCAATACAGGGATAAAAAAGAGGAAACTCTTTTTTATTGAAAAATTATATTGAAAAAAGCCCGCAAACGCACTAAAATTTTATGTATAAAACGCTGAAAAGCCTGATAAAATCAGGCTTTTCAGACAAATTGTGGCGGAGAAGCGGGGATTCGAACCCCGGCTAGAGTTACCCCTACTAACGGTTTAGCAAACCGTCCCCTTCGACCTGCTTGGGTACTTCTCCATTTACTTTAAGCTGACCCATTTGGAGCCAGCTTTTATTAAATTGGCGGAGAGAGTGAGATTCGAACTCACGGTAGGCTCACACCTACGCCGGTTTTCAAGACCGGTGCCTTAAACCAACTCGACCATCTCTCCAGGTCATCGCGTCAGCAACGAACTTAATTTTACAATGAATCTGACTATTTGTCAACACTTTAATTGCAGAAAACTTGTAAAAAGAACCGCTGTAATAATTACCATAGCTGACTTTTATGCTTTTCCTGCCTTATTACTCCATTACCTTTTTATTCAGCGCTTTCATATCTTTAGTAAAAGAACTTTTAGGACAATTAATAAAAAACTCTCCTATTGTTTTCTTTACACCATCAATATTTGAAATTTTATAATATGAGTTGGCCATATAATAGTATGCATCATCTACGTAATATTCATTCTTTTCTGAGAATTCTATGGCCCTGGAAAGGTTTAATATTGCCTCGGAATAATTTTTCTTTCTATAATTTCCGTACCCCTCCCTGTATAAGAGCAAAGATGCTTTCGAATAACTCTCTTTTGCCAATTCATTATACAACTGCAGTGCACTGTTACTGAGGTAAGCAGTATTTATATTGAATTTTAGATTTACCGCACAGCTTATATAATCTTCTTTAATATAGTCATCCTGAGCTTTCATTAATAAATCGGCAGCACCTGTTGCATTTTTGTATTGTGTTTGAATATCACTGCTTTTTTCTTCTTCAGCTGCCAGTTGCTGTTCCGATTGTAACAGCTTATTTCTCAGAGCATCAATTTCCGATTTAAGTCTTTTATTTTCCTTAACAGCACTGTTAAAGTCGGTGACTGCATTTATCTTGGCCTTCTCCTGTGATGACAGTTTGTTTTGATATTCACTTATGTTATTTTGAAATTTAACCTGGCTATATGCAGTCAGTAACAATACTATGAATGCACCTGTAAATAAAATCAACGCATACATCCATATTTGCTTCTTTTCGTTTTTATTTTCCTTATTATTTGTAAATAATTTAAAGTTCATATTCCGAATGGCCTCCATATGCCTTTTTGGCATAAAACACGCTATAACTGAGCAGTATAATTTCTTTCAACATTGGTTTTCTTAGCAATATCAATTGCCTGTATCTCTTCAGCAGACAGTGTATACTTGGATTTTCCCAAAGTAACAGGTTTTGCATAAGTTGAGGAGCTGTCTCTTGCATATATTCCGCTGATTATAATACCAGAATCGTTATTATCCAGCAGTGCAATTGAAAAGCTGAGATCACTTCCTACATTATCGAATGCATTAAATCTCACTATACCCACTTTTTGTATGCATTGTATTAAATATCTTTCAATTTCATTAATTTTCAGTTCAATATCCCTATTCCTAGAATTAACCGAATTAACACTTTCAAGGCAGTTTTCCAAAAGCTCTTCCATATTCCTGTCACTTAAGCCATTCATAAATCTATTATACTTTGTCCTGATCTTATTTGTTTTTTTAATATTGGCTATAAGCATAAAACAATTAATTATTAGAATAAAGAAGGCTATTGCAAACAAAATCAAAATCTCAAATTGCAAATTTAAAATATTATTTATAAAATCCATTTTTTCATTACTCCTCATGTCTCTAACTTACTAAAAAAGTCCTATTTTTTTAGTATATAGTCTATTTGCCCACAATTTCGGTTTTAAGGATAAATTTATCTTTATATATAAATATCATTTACTCCGTTTTAAAAATGCATTAAAACGAATTTTAGAAGGCCGTTTTTTAACGACTTTTGTAAAAAAATTCTAATAATCTTTCAAGTTCATCATTTGAATAATACTCTATAGTTATTTTACCTTTATTATTATTTGCTTGTAATTTTACTTTAGTACCCAAAATATTCTTTAACCTATCTTCAACAAACTTAAAATCTGGATTCTCAACAACTTTTTTCTTTTCACTTCTATTTTGGAATAACTTTTTTATATAATTCTCAGTTTCCCTTACACTTAATTTATTTTCAATAATATATTCCGCAGCCTTCAGCTGAATTTCAGGATCCTGTATAATAACCAGTGTACGTGCATGTCCACTTGTTAAATCACCGCTTACTATATACTTTTTTACATCTTCGGAAAGACCGAGGAGGCGAAGAGAGTTTGCAATGGCCGGTCGGCTTCTGCCTATAGTCTCAGCTATTTGTTCCTGAGTCATATCATACTCATTCATGAGGTGAAGGAAAGCATCTGCTTCTTCAATTGGATTTAGATCTTCTCTCTGAAGGTTTTCAATCAAAGCTACTTCCATTACCTGTTTATTTGTAAATTCTTTTATTAATACGGGTACTTTGCTTAATCCGGCAAGTTTGGCCGCACGCCATCTTCTCTCACCGGCAATTATTATATATCTGTTATTATCTTTTTTTACTATGATTGGTTGGATTATTCCGTGTTGTTTTATTGAATCTGATAATTGAACTAGTTTTTCATCATCAAAATATTTACGTGGCTGCCCCGCATTTGGCTCTATTTCATTAATTCTTAGTTCTATTATTCCTGTCTCATCCTCTGTGGCTTCATTTGATATAAGTGCACCGAGACCCTTACCCAGACCCTTTTTTACCATACTCTTTATACCACCTCTTCAGAATACTCTATTACTTCTTCTGCTAATTCAATATAGCATTCAGCTCCCTTTGATTTTGCATCATATAATATTATAGGCAACCCAAAACTGGGAGCTTCACTTAGTCTCACATTTCTCGGTATAATTGTTCTATAAACCTTATTTCTGAAATATTTTTTAACTTCATCAACTACCTGTATTGATAAATTTGTTCTGGCATCAAACATTGTTAATACAACACCTTCCACGTCCAGTTCAGGATTCAGATGTTTTTGAACCAGTTTAACAGTGTTCATTAATTGGCTTAAACCCTCCAATGCATAATACTCACACTGGATAGGCACCAAAATAGTATCAGCTGCAGTTAGAGAATTTAATGTGAGAAGTCCTAATGACGGCGGACAATCGATTATAATAAAATCATATTCTTTTTTTATGTAATACAACGCTGCCTTTAATCTGTTTTCCCTTGATATCACAGATACCAGTTCAACTTCTGCACCCGCAAGTTGTATATTGGATGGACACAGCATAAGATTATCGATACAGGTTGTAATTAAAGTGTTTTCAATCGCTTCATCATTAATAATTACATCATATACTGAATGCTTAATTGATTTTTTATCCACCCCAAGCCCGCTTGTTGTATTACCTTGGGGGTCTATATCAATAACCAGGACCTTTTTACCCTTATATGCAAGGCATGCACTTAAATTTACTGCTGTTGTTGTCTTTCCAACTCCACCTTTTTGGTTTGCAATGGCAATTATTTTCGCCAAGAAAATCTCACTCCTTATCGAGCAAACTATACTTTACTCATTAATCTCCATTTGAAAATTATATCATAGGGGAAATAATATTACAAAGAATTTAATTTAAATGTAAAATGTTTCACGTGAAACATTTTATTACTAATTTATTCTAATCAATTAATAAATATTCCTTATAAATCCGATTATAAATGTTTCACGTGAAACAAAAAATAAAACCTATTTCACATAGCACATAATTATCAATGCTAATGAAATAGGTTATTTTTAAATAGATTTCTTCATATCCTGTTTATCATAAAATTAGAAATCAAGATTTGTAACATCTTTTGCATGAAGATGTATATATTCTTTTCTCGGCTCTACCTTATCACCCATAAATGTACTGAATACCTCATCAGCAGTGATGGCATCATCCAGCTCAACCTTCATGATTGATCTGGTTTCAGGATTCATAGTTGTCTCCCAGAGCTGATCGGGATTCATCTCTCCAAGACCTTTGTATCTCTGGATATTAACATTTTGATCTTCTTTTCTCCAGCCCTTTTCACGGTATATTTTTTCAACCTGTCTGTCATCATAGGCGTAATACTCTTCTTTTCCCTTATATACCTTAAAGAGAGGCGGCATTGCAATATATACATGTCCTTTTTCTACCAATGGCCTCATATATCTAAAGAAGAAGGTAAGTAACAGCATTCGTATATGTGATCCGTCAACATCTGCATCTGCCATTATTATAACTTTATCGTATCTCAACTTACTTGTATCAAATTCATCTCCAATTCCGGCTCCCAAAGCAATGATAACAGGTGAGAGCTTTTCATTGTCAAATACTCTATCAATTCTGGACTTTTCCACATTCAGCATCTTTCCCCACAGTGGAAGTATTGCCTGAATTCTTCTGTCTCTTCCCTGCTTTGCAGATCCGCCGGCTGAGTCACCCTCAACAATGAATATCTCAGTAACAGAAGGATCTTTTTCTGAACAGTCCGCGAGCTTGCCAGGAAGTGTACTTGTGTCCAGAGCACTTTTTCTTCTTGTTAATTCTCTTGCTTTTCTGGCTGCTTCTCGTGCTCTGGCGGCAGTTAAACATTTTTCAAGAATAATTTTTCCTACCGAAGGGTTTTCCTCAAGAAAACTTGATAACTCTTCGGTTAGGACATTCTCTACAAGAGTACGAATTTCGCTATTTCCCAGTTTTGTTTTAGTCTGTCCTTCAAACTGCGGTTCAGGAAGCTTTATACTTATAACTGCAGTGAGCCCTTCCCTTACGTCTTCGCCAGAAAGATTTTTATCGCTTTCTTTTATAAAATTATATTTACGTGCATAGTCATTGAATACCTTTGTTATTGCTGTTCTAAAGCCGGTTAGATGAGTACCGCCTTCAGTTGTGGCTATATTATTTGCATAACTAAATACATTTTCATTATATCCGTCGTTATATTGCATTGCTACTTCAACAATATTTGCATCCTTGCTGCCTTCAACAAATATAACCTTGTCGTGAATTGTGTCTTTTGTTTTATTGAGATACTCAACAAAGGATATAATTCCACCTTCATAATGCAAATTTTTAATTATTGGCTCTTCTGGTCTTTCATCAATAAGATTAATTTTTATGCCCCTGTTTAAAAAGGCCATTTCCCTATATCTTGTTATCATGCTTTCAAAATCGAAACAAATATCTTCAAATATTTGGGTGTCAGGCTTAAAAGTAGATTTTGTGCCATGATCCTCAGTTTCACCAATTATTTCTACAGGAGTAACAGGTGCACCTCTTGAATATTTTTGTCGGTATATGTGGCCTTCTCTCTTTACTTCCACTTCCATACTTTCGGACAAGGCGTTAACAACAGAGGCACCAACACCGTGAAGACCGCCTGATACGCTATATGCACCCGTTCCAAACTTACCTCCGGCATGGAGGATAGTATGTACTACTTCAAGAGTAGATATTCCCATCTTTGGATGTGCACCGACAGGTATTCCTGTTCCATTATCAATAACAGTAACAGAATTATCCTTATGAACAATAACTCTTATTTCGTCACACCTTCCGGCAAGTGCTTCATCGACACTATTTGCAACTATTTCGTATACAAGATGATGCAATCCTCTCAAGGAAGTGCTTCCAATATACATGCCCGGTCTTTTTCTAACAGCCTCAAGACCTTCCAAAACCTGTATCTGACTTTCATCATATGAATTTACATTATTAATATCACTCATGATGTTGTGTTTTTCGTCCTTTCAAAACATTTATACATTTGCAATCTCACTAATAAAGCTTGATCTCTTCTGAAGAGTAACTGATGATATGGGTGACAAATAAATCTTACTTTTTTTATCGGTTTCAGTTATAATAAAAGATTTCGGGAGATCTTCAGATATACTCTCAATAAATCCTTCCTCTTCAGCTATCTTTAAAAACTCCTTTGTATCCTTTGAAATTGTTGTAGTATCAATATCCATAATAGCAATAACATTTTTAATAGGAATAACTACATCTCCACCTATATGCAAAAACATTTCCATGTCCTCCCATGAATGTCTACCTTTAATTTTACATTATTAATAAATTTAATGCAAACTAACATTTTTTAAAATTCACCTGCTGCCCGTCCGTCCTCAATCTTAAAATAATTACATTTTTCTTTAAGAGTGCTTCTAAAATGAGTATCACTGGTGCAGGTAATAAAAGTCTGCACATTTGTTATACTATCCATCAGATATTTTTGCCTATTATCATCAAGTTCAGACATGACATCATCCAGCAGCAGTACGGGATACTCCTCGGTTTCCTTGTAAATAAGCTCTATTTCAGCTATTTTAAGAGACAAAACGGCTGACCGCTGCTGGCCCTGGGATCCGTATGTTTTAAGACTTTTACCGTTAATCAGTATATCATAATCATCTCGGTGCGGCCCCACAGATGTATATCCAAGGGCAATATCTCTCGTGAGATTTTTTTCCAATATTCTTACGTAGTTTTCAATTAATTCTTCCCGTTTACTATCGTCATTTCCCTGAAAACTGCAATTGTAATTAAAAGATATTATTTCCTTTTCGACCGTAAGATATTTATGTTGATTTTGAGCCAGCTTTGATAAGGTTTCAGAAAATTTCCGGCGGGAAATAATTATTGAGGCTGCAACCTCGGCTAATTTAATATTCCATATCTCCATTGTATCCGCAAGTGACGGATTGGTGTTTATTGACTTTAACAGCATATTTCTTTGTTTAAGTATCTTTGCCATTAATTGAAGATCATAAAAATATGAAGGTTTTATCTGACTTAGAGTTATATCTGCAAACCTTCTCCGTTCCATAGGACCCTGCTTCACAATAAACAAATCCTCCGGAGAAAAAAGTACGGCATACAGGTTCCCCATAAGTGCACCTAATTTGTTAAGAGGAATTTCATTTATTTTTATCTGCTTTTTTTGGTCGTTAAAATATGAAATGTCAATTTCTCTATCCAGTCCGGAATTCACGACAAAAGCTTTTATATTATATGAATTGCAGCCGAATCTTATAAGTTCGGAATCCTTGGAGGTCCTGTGCGATCTTCCGGAAGCGCATAAATAAATGGCTTCAAGGATATTAGTTTTCCCCTGGCCATTATCTCCATAAATAATATTAAAACGATCAGAAAATAAAATCTTAGTATCCTTGTGATTCCTAAAATTCTCTAGATCCAAGCTTTTAACAATCAATTGAGTACCTCTGTGAAACAAAAGTTACACTATTTCTGTACAACTTGATATTTTTTATCTTCAAATTCTACAATATCGCCGTTTCTTAGCTTTTTTCCACGCTGTATTTCTATATTCCCATTAACTTTGACAAAGCCGTCCAATATAAAGCCCTTAGCCATGGCACCGTTGTCAACTGCGCCGGCCCATTTTAAAAACTGATCCAGTTTTATATATTCAGTACTTATCTTGACTTCTTCCATAAACCCTCCAACCTGCACCCTTAGCGGGTTACAAGTAATTATATCCTTACAGCTTGAACCAGATATGCAAAATCATTATTATTTTCAACAACAGGTCTTAAGGTACATGGTGCGTTAGTTGTAATAAAATATATCGCAGCTCTGTCTTCATCAATTGCCTTTAAGGCATCAATCAAAAATGTAGGATTATATCCTATTTCAAGATTATTCCCTTCAATGTCAACTTTTATCTCCTCACGTACAGCTCCCAGTTCAGCATTTGAAGTAATAACTATCCTATCATTGCCTATGGAAAGTTTTACAGGACTGTTCTTGTCATTCATGGATATAAGTGAAGCTCTCTCAAGGCTGGATTGAAATTCTTTTATATTTATTATTACCCTTGTCTCAAATTCCTTGTTTAACAAGCTGTTGTAATTCAGGAATTTTCCTTCTATGAGTCTTGAGACTATTCTCCAGGACTGGGCATCAAACACTATCTGATTGTTTGAGTTATAAATATAAACTTCTTCCTCACCTGCTTGAAGTATTTTAGATATTTCATTCAGAGTTTTACCCGGAACGATGACACTGAAATCATTAACATCACCTTCCAGAATTTTTCTCCGCAACGCAAGTCTGAAACCATCTATGGAAACAACTACCAGTTCCTTGTCCTTAACTTCAATGAGCGATCCGGTCAGAACAGGTCTGTTTTCGTCAGTACCAACTGCAAAGACTGTTTGTCTGATCATATCCTTTAATTTGCCTTGTGTCAAAGTTAAAACATTCTCTTTGTCAACATTGGGTAAAGCAGGATATCCGTTTGGATTAATACCTTTTATTTCAAAATGAGAATTTTCACATTCTACAATTACGAGATTATTTTCTTTAACTTCGATAAGTACTTCTGAGTCTGGCAATCGCCTTACAATATCGCCAAAAATTTTTGAGTTGATAACTATGGAACCTGTTTCTCTGATATCTGCTTCAACAAAACATTCGATTCCTATTTCAAGGTCATTGCCTGTAAGTTTGAATTTCTCATCTGCATTTAACAGTATACCTTCAAGTATAGGTAATGTGGTTTTTGTTGAAACCGCTTTTTGTACTATGTTAATACCGTTCAGTAAATTTTCCTTAGAGCAAATTATTTTCATGGGTACCTCCGTATTTATAAATATATTAAAAGATATTAAAGCAGTAATAATAGTAGTAAGGGCTGTTAAAACTGTGAATAACTTTTGAAAATCAGTGAGGTCAAGTGTTTGGTTCTGTTGATAATCTGTTGAATATCTGTACTGATTTATTAACAAAATAATAAAGTTATCCAAAACTCTAAGTTATACACAAACTTTAATCACCAAATCAACAAAAACTGTGAATAAAGTTTGGAATAAAAAGATTTAACCCCCAACTATATTCTTTTTTATATCTTCGATGGTTCTTCTCAGTTCGGCACTGTTGGCCATGTCCTGATTTATTTTTTCACACGCATGAATTACCGTGGTATGGTCACGGCCGCCAAATTCATCTCCAACCTTTGGCAGAGACATGTCAGTCATTTCACGGCAAAGGTACATTGCAATCTGTCTCGGAAATGAGACGTCCCTGGATCTTCTCTTTGATTTAAGTTCTTCGGTCTTAAGATGAAAGTAACGGGATACGGCTTCCTGAATGGTTTTTGAGTTTATAATAACCGCTTTACTGTTATTGAACATATCCTTCAAAGCTTCAATAGCCATATCAACATTTATCTGGTTTTCAGTAAGCGTGGAATATGCAATAACCCTATTCATTGCACCTTCAAGCTCACGGATATTGGAAGCCACCTTGTCGGCAATGAATACCATTACATCATCGGGTACATCCAGGTTCTCCAGCTGGGCTTTCTTTCTGAGGATTGCAATCCTGGTTTCCAGATCCGGAGGAGCAATATCCGCAATTAATCCCCATTCAAATCTGGATCTGAGCCTCTCCTCAAGAGTAGTGATGTCTTTCGGAGGTTTATCACTGGAGATGATGATCTGTTTGTTGGCTTCATACAAAGCATTA
This sequence comes from Ruminiclostridium cellobioparum subsp. termitidis CT1112, assembly GCF_000350485.1. GTDB lineage: Bacteria > Bacillota > Clostridia > Acetivibrionales > DSM-1351 > Ruminiclostridium > Ruminiclostridium termitidis. The sequence goes on along the minus strand of NZ_AORV01000014.1, from coordinate 15,092 downwards.
AATGTATGGAAGAATTCCTCCTGAGTTCTTTCCTTACCTCCGATAAACTGAATGTCATCTATTAGAAGTACATCTATGTTTCTGTATTTGTATCTGAACTCTTCGTTTTTGTCATCTTTTATTGCATTGATCAATTCATTTGTAAATTTCTCGGAGGAAACATATAAAACTTTCAATGCAGGGTTCTGACTTAAAACAAAATGTCCGATGGCATGCATAAGGTGAGTCTTGCCGAGACCAACTCCTCCATATAGAAAAAGCGGATTGTACGCTTTTGCCGGAGCTTCTGAAACAGCTAATGAAGCAGCATGTGCAAACCTGTTTCCGTTTCCTATTACAAATGTATCAAATGTATATTTAGGATTCAACAGCAAACCGGAGGTATCTTCGGTATACTCCTGAGCAGCAGGTCTCACAGGTGTCTGAGATGGTGTTGAAAAATATATATTGTAATCCTTGTGGGTTATTTGTCTCAGTGCATTCTTTATAAGATAGGAATATCTGGATTCTAAAATTCCCTTTTGAAAATCCGCAGGAACCCCTAAAGTAATAGTACTTGAATCTATAGCCATAGGTTCTATGGTCAATATCCAAGTATTAAAACTGATTTCCGTCATTTCAACTTTTAATAATTCCAATGTCCGATTCCATACATCATTTAGTTGCACGTTCATGTTATTTCGCCCACCTTGGTTATTCGTTAAGTAATTTATCAAGCGTATTTTTCATAGCCAACATAGCACACTGAATGCTTTTTGAAGCTGTAGATATATTTCAAAACAAAAAAATAAAAACCATAATAAATATACACATATTGAGTGTATATAGGAGATCAGTATTGCTAACCCTGATTTATAGACTATTGCAGATATTTTGTAACTGATTCCTTTAGATATTATCGTTTTTCATCCTATGTAATACATTTTTGTGATTAATCTTTAGTAAAGTTGGAGCAATTAATACATTTAAAGATCAAAAGTTATTAACATCCAGAATGTTAATAAACACAGGTTATCAACAAGTATTATTAAATATATCAGAGTTTTGTGGAAAATTCAATACGAAAAAGCATAGATATCCACAAAAAATATTTTTTTATTGAGATATATCCACAGGCTGTCAAGTAAATAATAATTATAGTAACAAGATATTGAAAATGAAAAATTGAATTCACCATATATTGATTTTTAAAAGTTTAAAACTAAAAAATTAACAAAAAACTGTGATTACAAATGACCTTGACAGTTTAAAAAGTATTGATATATAATAGGTTTGGTGTCTTTAAAAGAAAAACACTTTTAAGTTTATATAAAGGAAACCAGAACGGGGGTGTACTAATGTTAAGAACATATCAACCTAAAAGAAGACATGCGAAAAAGGAACACGGCTTCAGAAAGAGAATGAGCACTGCTAACGGAAGAAAAGTATTAAGAAGACGCAGATTAAAAGGAAGAAAGGTTCTTTCAGCATAAGACCGCATAAATGTGGTCTTTTTCTTTAAAAGTGCGTTCGGAACTTGCTTCCGTCTCACACCTGCTATTCTCGATACAAACTAAACAATAAGGTAGTATGGTATGAGAAAAATTGTTACTTTGAAAAAAAATTACGAATTTTCTAGAGTATTTAATAAGGGAACATTTTATGTTGGAAGGCATATTACCGTATATGTCCTTCCAAATAAATTTTCCTCAAATAGAATTGGAATTTCAGTTTCAAAGAAGGCTGGAAAAGCTGTTGTCAGAAATAAAAAAAAGAGACTTATCCGCGAGAGCTACCGACACTATGAAGAATTTATAAAAAACGGATTTGATATAGTTATTGCTGCACGGGGAGACCAAACAGTTCCAAAGTACGGAGCATTGCTAAAGGAATTTAAGTACCTGCTTAAAAAGCTGCAGGTTTTTGATCAGGAGAAATACGATTGTTTAAAAGAGCTTTGATTTCACTAATCAGGTTTTATCAAAAGTTTATATCACCGCTTAAAATGAGGCCTACTTGCAGGTTTTATCCTACTTGCTCACAGTATGCCATTGAAGCTATAATGAAATATGGCTGTATAAAAGGCAGTTATATGGCAATAAAGAGAATATTAAAGTGTCACCCCTTCCACCCAGGAGGGTTTGACCCTGTGAAATAGATACACTACGTTTGAGTTATAGGAGAAAAACATGGGATTTTTAGATTTTATAGCTAAGCCGCTTGGTCAATTCCTTTATTGGATTTATAATACGGTTGCTCTTCAAAATTATGGACTTGCTATTATAATATTCACTATTATCGTAAGGGCCGCATTGGTTCCTCTTACTTTGAAACAGTATAAATCAAGTGCTGAAATGCAAAAAGTTCAGCCGTTAATGCAAGAACTTCAGAGAAAATATTCCAATGATAAGCAAAAATTAAATGAAGAAACTATGAAGCTCTACCAGGAACATAAAATAAATCCTGCCGGCGGATGTTTGCCCTTGCTCATTCAAATGCCCATCCTGCTTACATTATGGCAGGTTATAACCAAGCCTTTGAAATATATGCTTGGATTTACAACTGCGCAGCTGGAAGATTTGGCAAAGCTCTCAAACATACCTGTGGCCAGTGCTTATTCAGAAATCAATACTATAACGTATTTTATGAAAAACGGTCAGGGAGACAAGGTTGGAAACCTGAATATGTTTTTTCCGAGTCACGGAGGCATTAACTTGGGTTCAATACCCACATATCATTTTGATCAGCTTGCTTCCGATCCTATGAAAATCTGGCTGCTGGTTTTGGTCATTCTGGCCGTTGGAACTACTTTTCTGACAGCCCGCATGTCAATGCCGAAAACAACTGACAAGGCAACTAACCCAATGGGAAATACCATGTTGTATATATCTCCATTAATGACATTAATATTTTCATTCCAATTCCCTGCAGGTCTAGCATTATATTGGATTGCTGGTAACATATTCGCAATTGGACAGCAATACTATGTTAATAAATATGTCCTTAAAAAGAAGGAGGTAGAGAGTAAATAATGGCTTACAGTATTGAAAAAACAGGGAAAACGGTTCAAGAGGCCATTTCAGCAGCGTTGTCAGAGCTAAATCTGTCTCAGGAAGATGTCGAGATAGAGGTTTTGGATGAAGGAAATAAAGGCATTTTCGGTATTATCGGATCGAAAGTTGCAAAGATCAGAGCATCAGTTAAGGAAGTGGAAACCAGCCGCGGCGATATAGCATCAGACTTTTTATACACTATTTTGAACAACATGGGTGTTGAAGCCGATATTTCGGTAAATGAAGACGAAGAGAGCATAGTAGTTGATATAAATGGTGATGATATAGGTATAATTATCGGCCGCAGGGGAGAAACAATGGACTCTCTTCAATATCTTACCAGTCTTGTAATAAACAAGGGATATGAAGATTATAGGAGAGTAATCCTGAATGTTGAAAATTATAGACAAAAACGGGAAGAAACCCTTATAAAGCTGGCAAACAGATTGGCTGACAAGGTTGTTAAATATAAAAAACCTGTTACTCTTGAACCAATGAATCCGTATGAGAGAAGAATAATTCATTCAACTCTTCAGGGACATAAATATGTAGAAACATATAGTACAGGTGAAGAACCAAAAAGAAAAGTTGTTATAACTTTAAAATAATTGGTCATTACTTTGAAATGGTTTGAGGAGTATTATATTCCTTGAACCATTTTGTGCGTTATTTGCAAAAGTAAATGAGGAATGGAGTATCTATGTATTTTGAAGATACAATAGCAGCACTGTCCACACCCTATGGAACCGGTGGTATAGGAGTAATAAGAGTAAGCGGAGAATCGGCTTTTGATATTTCAGCAAAGCTTTTCAATTCCTCAAAGGCAATGGAGGATATTCCTTCACACACTGTATCCTATGGTAAAATCACAGACCCGGAAACTAAAGAGATGATTGATGAAGTGCTGCTTCTAAAGATGAAAAAGCCCAATACTTTTACACGTGAAGATGTGGTTGAAATACATTGTCACGGAGGTATTGTCGTTATAAACAGGGTGATGGAACTGCTGTTCAAATACGGTGCCAGGCCCGCGGAAGCCGGTGAGTTTACAAAGCGCGCATTTTTAAACGGCAGAATTGATTTATCCCAGGCTGAGGCCATAATCGATCTTATAAACTCAAAGACAGTGGAGAGTTCAAGGGCGGCGGTAAGCCATCTTGAAGGCAGGCTGTCAAATAAGTTAAAGCTTTTAAGGGAAGATCTGGTGGAACTTCTTGCACACATAGAAGTGACAGTGGACTATCCTGAGCATGATATAGAGGAGATTACAGGAGAAAAAGTCTATGAAGGCCTGAAGCAGATAAGGGCTGAGCTTGCTGACCTGGCAAAGACCTTTGACCGCGGTAAGCTGCTCAGGGAAGGAATAAACATAGTCATAGCCGGAAAGCCCAATGTGGGGAAATCCTCATTGCTCAATCAGCTTGCCGGCAGCAGCCGTGCCATAGTTACCGATATCCCCGGTACCACAAGAGACATCATTGAAGAGTATGTCAATATTAAAGGCATTCCTGCCAAAATTACCGACACTGCCGGAATAAGAAATACCCGGGATGTTGTTGAAAAAATAGGTGTGGATAAGGCATACAGGGCAATTGAAGCTGCCGACCTCATAGTTATGGTAATTGCCGCAGACACCGGAATTCTCGAGGAAGATGAGGAGATATTACAAAGCATCGGAGGAAGGAAAAGTCTTATACTCATAAATAAAACCGATCTGGCGGACAGAGCAGGGATAGATGAAATAAAAAGCCGGCTTTCGGCTGATATCGTGCTTGAAGCATCAGTAATAAATGAGGAAGGCATAGAGGGCCTGGAGGACAAAATTTCCGAGCTGTTTTTCAAGGGAGATATAAGTAAAAATGAAGAAGTCCTTTTGACCAACGCAAGGCACAAGAGTTTGGTGGACAGGTCAATTCATGCTGTCGACCAGGCTTTGGGTTCATTTGATATGGGTATGCCGCTGGATATGGTCACTATAGACATAAAAAGTTCAGCAGAATATATTGGACAAATAACAGGGGAATCCATTGATGAGGCTGTCATGCACAATATTTTCAGCCGTTTCTGCATAGGAAAATAGCAGTAAAAAACAGAGTGATGCACAAGCTGTCACTCGTTATAAATAGGAGTAGAAAGGAAGAATCCTGATGGATTATTTCGCTGGAAGTTATGATGTAATAGTGGTAGGTGCCGGACATGCAGGCTGTGAAGCTGCTTTGGCCGCCGCAAGACTGGGCTGCAAGACCATTGTATTTTCTATAAATCTGGACAGTATGGCAAATATGCCCTGCAATCCAAACATAGGAGGAACGGCTAAAGGCCATCTGGTAAGGGAAATAGACGCTTTGGGCGGGCAGATGGGCAAGACGACCGACAAGACCTTCATCCAATCAAAGATATTGAACAATTCCAAGGGACCGGCGGTATATTCCCTGCGCGCCCAGGTTGACCGACGCCACTATCAGATGGAAATGAAACACACATTGGAGCTGCAGGAGAACCTTGACATAAGACAGGCTGAAGTTGTTGAGCTTCTGACAGATGAAGCAAAAACAAAAATAACCGGAATTAAAACACATACCGGTGCAATATTCCATTGCAAAGCAATCGTGTTGACAACCGGTACCTACTTGCAGGGCAGGATCATTATAGGGGATGTCAGCTACAGCGGAGGCCCTGACGGGATTTTCCCCGCCAATAAACTTTCTGCAAGCCTTGAGGAGTTGGGAATATCCCTGCTCAGATTTAAAACCGGAACGCCTGCCAGGCTCAACAGAAGGAGTCTGGATTTTTCCAAGATGACAGAGCAGCCCGGAGATGATACAATCATTCCCTTTTCATTTGAAACCGAGAGTATAGAAAAGGAGCAGGTTTCCTGCTGGCTTACCTATACAAATAAAGATACACATGAAATTATAAAAAAGAATTTGCACCGCTCACCCCTATACAGCGGAGATATCACAGGTATAGGTCCCAGATACTGCCCGTCAATCGAGGATAAGATAGTCAGGTTCGCCGATAAGGAAAATCATCAGGTATTTGTGGAACCAATGGGTCTTGAAACCGAGGAAATGTATTTGCAGGGCATGTCCAGCAGCCTTCCTGAGGATGTCCAGATTGAATTTATGAAAACTGTTCCGGGGCTGGAGAATGTGAAAGTGATGAGGAGTGCATATGCCATCGAATATGATGGGATAGATGCAACCCAGCTGAAACTGTCACTTGAATTTAAAAACATAGAAGGCTTGTTTTCAGCGGGACAGATAAACGGAAGCTCAGGGTATGAAGAAGCTGGGGCACAGGGTATTATTGCCGGAATAAATGCAGCTCAAAAAGTTAATGCTAAAGAACCCCTCATACTGGACAGGTCCCAGGCCTACATAGGTGTATTGATAGATGATCTGGTCACCAAGGGAACAAAAGAACCCTACAGAATGATGACTTCACGTGCGGAATACCGCCTGCTGCTAAGACAGGATAATGCCGACCTGAGGCTGACGCCTTTAGGCAGGAAAGTCGGTCTTATCAGTGAGGAAAGGTACCTGAAATTCCAGGAGAAAAAAGAGCTTATAGAAAAGGAAATAGGCAGGCTGAACAACAGCTATCTTCCTCCAAGCGAGGAAGTATTGAAATACCTTGAAAGCAGGGAAAGTACTGCTATTAAAAGCGGAATTAACGTGGCCGAACTTTTAAGAAGGCCCGAGATCAGCTATGAAAGCCTTTCGGAGGTTATGGAGCTTCCTGTTCTGCCAAGATCGGTACGGGAACAGGTGGAAGTGGCAATTAAGTATGAAGGTTATATAAAGCGTCAGATGCAGCAGGTTGAACAGTATAAAAAGCTTGAAGGACGCAAGCTTCCCCGGGAGATGGATTATTCGCTTATCCAGGGCTTGAGGCTTGAAGCCAGACAAAAATTGTCCCAGATAAAACCTGATTCCATAGGTCAGGCTTCAAGAATAACGGGAGTTTCACCTGCCGACATATCGGTACTGCTTATCCATCTGGAACAGATGAACCGCAGCAATAATCAAAGGCAAAGCGAGTCCCACGGCAATTAGAATAAAGTGTACAATAGTTTGGAGGAAATTTAGAAGAAATTGGGAGGAAAATATGGCATTGGACAAGGAATTAACCCAACTGCTGGCGGAGGGAGCAGCCCATTATGGAAAAGAACTTTCCGGACAGCAGATCAGCCAGTTTGAAACATATATGGAGCTGCTGAAGGAATGGAATCAAAAAATCAATTTAACGGCTATTGAAGAAGACAGGGAAATAATAATAAAACATTTTATTGATTCCATGAGCATACTTCCATATATAAAAAACGAAAAGCTAAAACTGATTGATGTCGGCACAGGAGCCGGTTTTCCAGGCATACCTTTAAAGATAACAAACCCAATGCTGGAAATAACATTGCTGGATTCCCTGGACAAAAGAATCAAGTTTTTAAATGAGGTAATAATTGCAGCAAATATTTCCGGACAGAAGGAAATGTCAGAGATAAAAACAATTCATGGGCGGGCTGAAGACTACGGAGCCAATCACCAGCACCGAGAAAAATACGATATTGCTGTAGCCCGTGCGGTTGCAAATCTTCCGGTTTTACTCGAATATTGTCTGCCTTTTGTGAAAATAAACGGGATTTTTATCGCTATGAAGGGGAGTAACACTGAAGAATTTGACGTCAGCGCAAAAGCTCTCGACATTTTAGGAGGAAAAATCGTAAAAATTGAAAAATTGGAGCTACCAAAGACTAATATAGAAAGAAATGTCGTCATCATAAAAAAGTTTAGACAGACGCCGACAAAATACCCAAGGAAAGCTGGAAAACCCTCTAAAGAGCCGTTGATATAAGTATTATTATCAACCTTTTTATAATTTTTTATCGAACGATTTTTATCTGGTAATAAAGGAAATGGAATAAAAGAAAAGAATAATCCTTTGTGTGTAATTTACAACATATGGTAGATTGCTTAAGAGAACAATAAAAAATATACAAAGGATGGTGCCGTTATGTTAGAAAGCAAGATTCAGTTTTCAAAGCAGGAAAAAAAGGACGATTTAAAAAACATTACTTATGTTGGTATAGACTATATCAGACCTAATCCATACCAGCCAAGAAAGCAGTTCAATAAATTTGCGCTTGAGGAACTGTGTGAATCCATAAAACAATATGGAGTACTGCAGCCCATAAATGTAAGAAAGATTTCACACAGTACATATGAACTTGTGGCAGGAGAAAGAAGACTGAGAGCCGCTACAATGGCAGGACTTAAGGAAATTCCTGCTATAATCATCAATGTTGATGATAACGACTCTGCGGTAATGGCACTTATTGAAAATCTACAGAGAGAGGATCTCAGCTACATGGAGGAAGCTGAAGGTTACAGCAATCTCATTAATGAACATGGCTTTACACAGGAGGAACTGGCACAAAAGATAGGAAAAAGCCAATCAACCATTGCAAATAAAATCAGGCTTCTGAAGCTGTCTCCTCTGGTAAAAAAGATTCTGTCGGACAATAATCTCACCGAAAGGCATGCCAGGGCATTATTAAAGCTTCATGACGAACAGCTCCAGTTAAAGGTGCTGAAACTTGTGTGTGAAAGAGGCCTGAATGTCAAGAAAACTGAAGAACTTGTGGAAAAGGCAATTGACAAGTTCTCCAGGGATATAAGACAAAAACCTGCCGACAGAAAAATGACCAAAGCCATCAAGGACGTAAGAATCTTTGTTAATACGATCAAACAGGCCATTGATATCATGAAACAGTCGGGAGTCAATGCCAAAGCAGCTCAGATTGACAGAGGCGATTACATAGAGTTTGTAGTAAGGGTACCAAAGAACAATATGGCATAAGTTTAACAGCAAAACAATATAAACTGACTATGGCAAATCAAATAGCAATTTTATATTATATTGTGGACGGTTTAACTGTCCACTTTTTTCTTGAAAAAAGAATGACCGCATTTAAAAGAAGAACAGTTAAAATTCTGTTATTTTCCACACATTTAACAGCAAATCCGGATAACTTATTCGATTTTATAATAATTATCAACAGCTCTGTAAGAAAACTCAGGCTAAGGCAGTAATAGCTGGGCCATAATATAGTTGTAAAGTTAATATTTAGTATCCGCCGGAATTGGGTTTAATTGGCTGTCAGCATTACAGCGAATTGGCTTTTAGACAAAAAAGTGGACAGTTCGTTAAATTTTTATTACAATATATAGTGGACAACTTGAGAAATGTACTACAAGCAAAAGGGTTTTTATAATATGAAAAGAGGTAATAAATTAAATGGCAGATGAAATAAGGGAGCAGAGAATTATTCCCATAGACATTGAATCTGAAATGAAAAAGTCTTTTATAGACTATGCTATGAGTGTAATTATTGACAGAGCACTACCTGATGTTCGTGACGGTTTAAAACCGGTGCATAGGCGTATACTTTACACTATGTATTCTTCTGGATTTACACCGGATAAGCCATACAGAAAATCTGTTGCAACCGTTGGTGAAGCTTTGAAAAGTTTCCACCCGCACGGTGATGCTGCTGTTTATGACAGTCTTGTGCGTATGGCACAGGATTTTTCTCTGAGACATCCGCTTGTCGACGGGCATGGCAATTTCGGTTCCCGTGACGGTGATGCTGCGGCTGCAATGAGATATACTGAGGCAAGGCTTGCTAAAATATCCATGGAGATGCTTGCCGATATTAACAAGGATACCGTAGATTTTAAACCAAACTTCGATGAGCATGAGGTCGAACCTGTTGTTTTGCCATCCAGATTTCCAAATCTGTTGGTCAACGGTTCTTCAGGTATTGCCGTTGGTATGGCCACCAATATTCCACCTCACAATTTGGGAGAGGTTATTGATGGGATATATGCCGTTATTGACAACCCGGAAATAACCATAGATGAATTAATGCAGTATATAAAGGGACCTGATTTTCCAACAGCTGCAAAGATTATTGGTAAAAAAGGAATCAGAGATGCATACAGGACCGGAAGAGGCAGGCTTGTTGTCCGCTCTGAAGCAACTATAGAAGAAATGCATGGAAACAGGCATAGGATCATTGTAACTGAAATACCATATCTGGTTAATAAGGCGCGGCTCATTGAGAAAATTGCTGAACTGGTTAAGGATAAAAGGTTGGAGGGTATATCCTTCCTGCAGGATGAATCAGGCAGAGAAGAACCTGTAAGAATTGTTATAGAACTTAAACGTGATGCAAATCCAAATGTCGTATTGAATCAATTATATAAAAACACCCAGCTGCAAGAGACCTTCAGTGTCAATATGGTTGCCATTGTTCCAACCGAGGATAATCTCTATGAGCCGAGAACTTTGAATTTAAGACAGGCTATTGATTATTACATAGCTCATCAGGAAGATGTTGTCAGACGCAGAACAAAGTTTGAACTTGACAAGGCAGAGGCAAGGGCTCATATATTGGAAGGCTTAAAGGTGGCACTTGACCATCTGGATGAAGTTATTAAAATAATCAGAAATTCCAAAACTGAAGCTTTGGCTAAAGAAGGTCTGTCGGAGAGATTCGGCTTCAGCGAAAAGCAGTCCCAGGCAATTGTAGATATGAGATTGGGACGACTTACCGGACTGGAAAGAGAGAAGCTGGAAAATGAATATAACGAGCTGCTTGAGAAGATCAAATATTATAAAGATGTTTTAGCTAACGGAATCCTTGTTCATCAGATAATTAAAGAAGAATTGGATGTAATTAAAAATAAATATGCTGATGACAGGAGGACTAAATTAGAAATTGATGAAGACGAAATTGACATTGAAGATCTCATTCAGGAAGAAGAGAGTGTTATAACAATGACTCATTTCGGATACGTCAAGAGGCTCCCAGCAGATACTTACAAGAGCCAGAGACGCGGAGGAAAGGGAATAATCGGGCTTAGCACCAGAGAAGAAGATTTTGTTAAAAATCTTTTTGTAACCTCAACCCATAACTTCATCATGTTCTTTACCAACAAAGGAAGGGTTTACAGACTTAAGGCGTATGAGATTCCGGAAGCCGGTAGACAGGCCAAGGGTACAGCAATAGTAAATCTGCTGCAGCTGAATGGTGATGAGAAGGTAACCACTGTAATTCCGATTCAGGAATATAGGGAAGGCCTATACCTGGTAATGGCCACACGTAACGGTCTGGTCAAGAAAACTGATCTGATGGAGTATGATAACATTAGAAAAGGCGGACTGGCGGCAGTAACACTCAGAGAGAATGACGAACTTATAGATGTTAAACTTACAGACGGAAATCAGGATATAATGCTCTCAACTGTTAACGGAATGGCAATCCGTTTCAAAGAAACCGATGCCAGGCCTATAGGACGTGTATCCCAGGGTGTTAAAGGCATTGAGCTGGATGAGGATGACTATGTAATTGGCATGGAGGTTGTTACCGACAATACAACCCTTCTGGTCGTAACCGAGAATGGCTTTGGTAAGAGGACGGAGCTTGAAGAGTACAAGGTTCAGACAAGGGGTGGTAAGGGTATATTGACCTACAGAATTACCGAGAAAACCGGAAAATCCATAGGAATGATGCTTGTTTCTGAAGAAGATGATATAATATTAATTAGTTCGGACGGAAGTATCATTAGAATGAAAGTTAACGAAATAAGTATTCTCGGACGTGCGACTCAGGGAGTAACACTTATGAGAATGAGCGAGGGCAATAACGTTGTAAGTATGGCCAGAATGATAAATGAAGAATGCCCGGAGGGTACCGACTGTGAAGATACGGAAGGTGAAAGCCCTGAGGAAACGGACGATCAGCTGTAATGTCCTAATTAATTAAGTGAGCAGTAATTTTTTTATAAATATGACTATTCCAAAGCCGGTAACAGGCTATACCAGCATTTATTACACAGTTCCATGGGGTAAGCGGTAAACCTGCGGCTGACTTTAATATTGGAAATAGGACAAACTTCACAGAAGGAGAGTATACTACGTGTATGCTCTCTTTTTGTGCCATCTGAATATATGGTCATCTTCATATTGTAGATTTTATATAAAATGTAAATATTATAAAGGAAAAACTGGCAGACGCGTTTAATATATATTGTCTAATATTTAATGTCTAGTATTTAAGTCGGAGGAGAGGTAATATAATGGATAATTACCAGGAACAGTTTGTATCGGAAAAGAATTATCTTGGCAGGATTAAAGAGATTATTAAAAATCAGCTGTCGGCTGAAATAGACAGGCTTAAAAATAAAAAGGGGCAGTTAATAGCCGATAGGAAGGATATGTATGAAAACACCACTCATTACTCCAATGATTTTGAAAAACTGTCCGATGCAATACAATACCTGAATCCTATTGAAGTTCAAACATATGATTATGAGGCTACCGAGGCAAGAATACGGAAATACGACAGGATGCAGCAGTCGCCGTACTTTGCCAGAATTGACTTTACCGAAGATGGATTTGACAAGGAGAATATATATATTGGCCTTGGAAACCTTACCGATGAAAAAACCCGCCAAACTTATATTTGTGACTGGAGAGCGCCCATATCCAGTATTTTTTACCGCTTTGGTCTGGGAAAGGCCAGCTATAAGGCACCATACGGAATAATTGAAGGGGAAGTTTCACTCAAAAGACAATTTGAAATAAAAAAGGGTGAGATACAATATTTTTTCGATTCAAGCATGACTATCATGGATGATATGTTGAAACAGGCATTGTCCCAGAATGCTTCTGCAAAAATGAAAAGTATTGTTGAAACAATACAAAAGGAGCAAGACATTATAATAAGAGATATTGAAAATGATCTCCTGATGGTGCAGGGGGTAGCGGGAAGCGGAAAGACCTCGGTAGCACTTCACAGAGTTGCCTATCTTATGTATCATGGTTTAACCGGAAATCTCAGTTCCAATAATATCATACTTATTACACCTAATAACCTCTTTGAAAAATACATTGACAGTGTATTGCCTGAATTGGGTGAAAAGAATATTCAGGCTCTTACAATGGAAGAAATATTTAATAATACCTTTGAAGAAAAAATTGAAATTGCCAATCGTAATACCTTAATAGAAGAAATAATATCCACCAAAGATATAAACAAAAAGAATTTAATTAAAAGCAGCATGGAATTTATACTGTCAAAAGAATTTTTATTTATCATAGAAAGATATCTTAAATATTTCGAACACAGGATGATCGATTTCAGAGATATATACTACAATGGTGAATGCATTGCAAACAGACACCTGACCAAAGCCGAGCTTTTAAAGCAGAACGAGATTTTGCTGCCGCTGGAGAAGAGGCTGGAAACAATAGAAAAACGCATCATGATAAAAATTCACGAGTTAAGAAAACATCGGATTGTGAAGCTTGAAAAGTTTATCGCTGAATATCCGGAACATATCTATGAAGTTAAAACGCTTACCAGATTGTTATCACTAAAGGAAAATGCAGCAATAAAAAGAGAGGTTATGAAGTTCTCAAGAGTTGATGTGATGGTGCTGTACAAAAGACTGGCAGGGGACCGGAATCTGTTTTACAGGATTGCTGAAGGAATAGGTCTGCCTGAAAATATTGAAGAGATAATGAACCATGTAAGTAGAGGTCTGCAAAAGCCGGTCTTGAGTTATGATAATGCAATGGTACTTCTGGCAATGAAGCTGATGCTGGGGGGATGTGAGCATTACAAGGAGATTAAGCAGGTAGTTGTAGATGAAGCCCAGGATTATTATCCCGTCCATTATGATATTCTGAAAAGATGCTTCGGAAATGCCAAGTTTACCGTATTGGGTGATATAAATCAGACTATAGAAAAAACAGCGGATTTATCTGTATACTCGGATATAAGGCAGATTCTTAACAAAAAGAGAAGTACAACCATTATGTTGAATAAAAGTTTCAGATGTTCTTATGAGATTAATCAATTCAGCTCCCATTTCAGTGATCGGCATTTGGAGGTCGAAAGCTTCGAAAGGCATGAAAGTCTGCCGGAAATTGTCAGTACGGAGAGTGGTGGACAGATGAAAGAATATGCGGTAAGTATGGTCAGCAAATATAGGACTGAAGGATTTCAGTCAATAGCTGTTATATGTAAAAGCATGACGGGTGCGGAACAGCTATATAGGAAAATTGGAAGTAAACTTGGTGCTGCACTGATCAATACTTATTCCTTTGATACGATCAATAAGGTTACAATTCTTCCGGTATATATGGCAAAGGGGCTGGAATTCGATGCGGTGCTTGTCTATGATGCAAATGATGAAATGTATTGGGATGCGGAAGACAGGCAGCTTTTATATATTTGTTGTACCCGCGCATTACACAGATTATCAATAGTTTATTCAGGTAAGAAAAGCAGGCTGATTCCCGATAATTTAAATGGTATTGAGTAAATATTATTTTATGCAGGAAATATTGAAAAAATAGATATGAAACCTGAGAATACCGGACATTTAATGGGAAATATATGCGAATAACGCAGAATAACCGCTGTAAATCAGTTTAACACGTAAATACAGGAGTAATATACGTTGCCATAACTCACTGCATGATGATATACTAACCAAGCTGTCGCAAACGGCAACACCAAGTAAATCAGAGTTATGGGGGTTTGAAAAAAACTCATAACAATAATTAAAAAAAGTGTTGACAAAGAAACAGCAAAGTGATATTATAATTAAGCTGCTTGCGGCAAGCAAACAGTGAAAACCTTGAAAGTCAACAGAAATAATACTTTTAAGGTATCAAGATGATAGATGCGAGCAGTACAAGGAAGATGAATTTCGAGCAGCGGAGCTTATGCGATAAGTGAGCAGCGCAAAATATGAAATCTGACGCAGTAATGCGAAGTATGTAGCATCTTGAGATGGACTTTGAAAAGTAAACAGTGACAAAATACATGCAAATGTATATGTACATCGTAGATGTACATTGTAAGGACTCTTTAAAATTCCAGAATCCAATGGATTCTAAAAATTGAGTAACTTGCGAACTTTACAACCTGGTTTTTGGAAACAAGAACTAGAAAAAAGTCAGCAATTTTAATGAGCTAACAAG
>NZ_AORV01000013.1 GCF_000350485.1 Ruminiclostridium cellobioparum subsp. termitidis CT1112 | reverse complement strand
CTCAAACATAAAGGGTATGCCGAATATGACATCACCTGTAACCCAGCAAAAGCCCAACCAGCAGGCAATGCCCAATATGACGGCACAGATGCCGCAGCAGAACTCAAATCTGATGGGCATGCCGAACATGACATCACCTGTAACCCAGCAGAAGCCCAACCAACAAGCAATGTCAAACCAGAAGGGGCAGATGGAACCGATGCCCAAGATGACCTTGCCTACAGTACCTGCTCCAAAGGACAATTCCATGTTTGCAGTATCTATGAAGGGGTTAAAGACGGGACAGCAGAAGTCCAATATGATGAATCAGAATATGAATAATGCGATGGGTCAACATATGGGAAATGCTAATATGATGGGTCAGCATATGGGAAATACAAATACGATGGGTCAGCATATGGGAAATACAAATACGATGGGTCAGCATACGGGAAATGCCAATATGATGGGTCAGCATATGGGGAATGCCAATATGATGGGTCAGCATATGGGGAATGCCAATATGATGGGTCAGCATATGGAGAATGCCAATGTGATGGGCCAGCAAATGGAAAACAGCAATTTGATGGGACAGTCCCTGAAAGGCAATGAATTGTCAGATTCCGCTGATATCCAGGTCAGTTTGGTTGAAGCGCTGAGTCTCATTAAAGATGCGGTTGAAGGTGAAACAGAAGACCGGATGTTTTATGATTTTTTGATAAACAATGCGACGTCAAGAAAAGACAAGGAAATAATCAAAGGTATCCGGGACGATGAGATAAAGCATGCAAGACTATTCAGACAGCTATATTATGAGCATACCGGAAAGGTTATCGGTCCCAAGCAGAATGTTCAATTTGAAAGACCGGCCAGCTATTGTGAAGGGCTTATAAAGGCACTGATGGGTGAGCAGAACGCTGTGAGAAAATACCGCAGAATTCTTTTTGCCATGAAGGAAAGAAGTCATATAGATATATTGACCGAAATTATAACTGATGAAATAAGACATGCAAATCTATACAATCTGTTGATTCACAATAATGATTGCAAATATTGATGCCGCTGACTTAAATCATTGTATTCCCGGCCGGTATCCAGCAGTGAATTGCCGCGAAGTTCTCTGAAACAGGATGGCTTTCCATTGCCGGATACCGGCCTTGTAATGCAAGGCAAAATGTAAAAAAATTTCTATGTTCTTGATACGGGAAATAAGTCTGCAATTATTAATAAATCTTAAATTTATAATGAAAGGGTGTACATAATCAGACTTTTAGGTTAAATTGTATGTATATATGAAAAGATTACTAATAGAATAAGGCATTGGTAAGTTTTATTGGTATTCAAATAATTGCATATGAATGCATAAATATAATTAAGAGGCTGATTATGAACTTAATATTTCAATTTATCGACTTTGTAGTGCATTTGGATGTACATCTGACCCAGGTGGCAAGAGACTTTGGAATGTGGACATACCTTTTTCTGTTTTTAGTTATTTTTTGTGAGACAGGCCTGGTTTTTACTCCGTTCCTTCCCGGCGATTCAATGATATTTGTGATTGGAAATCTGGCCAAAAGCGGAGAACTGAACTTCCCGGCAATAATCGCGGTCCTGATGGTAGCAGCGGTTCTGGGAGATACCTGCAACTATCATATAGGCAAATTTTTTGGTCTTAAATTATTCAGTAAAGATAATGCCAGATTCCTTAAAAAAGAATATTTGATAAAGACGCAAAATTTCTATGAAAAATATGGGGGCAAGACCATAATAATTGCAAGATTTATACCCATCATCAGAACCTTTGCACCTTTTGTGGCGGGAATGGGTTCTATGAATTATTCAAAATTTTTAAGCTATAATGTTATAGGCGGTATTTCATGGGTTGCACTATTTTCTTTTGCAGGATTTTTCTTTGGCAAAATTCCTTTTGTTGAAAATAATTTCAGTGTTGTAATTCTGGCTATCATATTCATATCTCTGTTGCCGGGGGTAATTACCTTCTTAAGGGAAAGGAAGTCTTCACCTGCCAAGTAATCCGGCAATAGCTGTAAAAATTTATTCAGAGCTTTTGAGTTAAATTATTACCGGCCTTCGGAGTTGTCACTCTCCAGGCCGTTTTTTATCGTACAAATCATGCAATTGGAATTGATTTTTGAATGTTCACTTAATGTTCACAAATGATTATTATAATTTTATATGTAATCATTTGATAATAAATCAATCTAATCCGGGAGGAGGCTGCTTGATGATAAAAATATTACTTGCTGACGATGAAGAAAGAATGAGGAGATTGGTTTCGGACTTTCTGAAAAGGCAGGGATATAGTGTTGTAGAAGCAGAAAACGGACAGCAGGCTATTGAAATATTTAATACGGCAGGTGATACTCTGGCTTTGGTAATATTGGATGTTATGATGCCGGTGGTGGACGGGTGGGAAACTCTCAGACATATTCGCCGGCACTCCAAGCTTCCAGTTATCATGCTGACAGCCAAAAGCACCGAAGCGGATGAACTGTTCGGATTTGGACTGGGAGCCGATGAATACATAACAAAGCCCTTCAGTCCGATGATACTGATAGCAAGGGTACAGGCGGTGCTTAAAAGATATAATGTGACGGTAAACGAAAAAAAGACTTACAATGGACTTGAAATAGACCAGACTGCTCATACTGTATTTGCAGACGGGGAAGAAATAGAACTGACACCAAAGGAATTCGAATTGCTGGTATATCTTTGTGACAATGTGGGGATAGCTCTGTCAAGGGACAAAATACTTAATTCTGTCTGGGATTATGAATATTTCGGAGACGCCAGAACAGTGGATACACATATAAAGAAACTGAGACTTAAGCTGGGGAAAAAAGGAGATTACATACAGACTATCAGAGGTCTGGGATATAAATTTGAGGTAGAAAAATGAAAATATCATTAAAAACCCAGTTGTTTTCAACTTTTTTTGGAATGATAGTATTCTTCGTCGTACTTTCGTTGATATTAAGCAGCACCTTGCTCGAAAAATATTATTACAGCAAAAAAGAGGATGCCATGCTTCAGACTTTCGACTCAATTCGTGATGTATATAATCACGATCCCGACAATGTAATGTTTGATCTGGAAAAGATTGAAAGTCTTAGAGGTATTGGGATCATTTTTTTTGATAAGGATTTCAATATAATTTATCAGTCCAGACAGAGAGTTTTGAGTGCCGGTGCCAGGAAATTCAGAGTCGAGCCCAGGGAGCCGGCTCCCGATTGGAGAAATCTGAGGGATAAGTTTTCAAAGGTAGCCCCGGACAAGCCGCTTATAGAAAAACGTTTTGACATGAGAATGGAATCCAGTTTCGTATCGCTGTACGGCAAAATTGATGATGATGTGTTCGTTTATCTGGGGTCACCGGTGGCCGCAATACAGGAAAGCGCCAAAATAGCCGTTAGATTCTATATTTTCACAGGTATTTTCATGGTTATATTCGGAGGTATAATCATATACTTTTTATCTCTGAGACTGACAAAACCAATCATCAAGCTCAACGGTATTGCAAAAAAGATGGCTGTTCTGGATTTTGAAGAAAAGTATGATGAAAAGAGAAATGATGAGATCGGAACGCTGGGAGATAGCATAAACTCACTTTCAAATCAGCTGGAACGTTCGATTGGAGAGCTGAAGGCGGCGAATTACAAGCTGATGCAGGACATTGAAAAGGAAAGACAAATTGATGAAATGAGAAAGGAGTTTATCAGCAACGTCTCACATGAGCTTAAAACTCCCATAGCCCTGGTCCAGGGTTATGCCGAAGGACTAAAGCTCAATGTCAACGATGATGAGGAAAACAAAAACTATTACTGCGAAGTAATTATTGATGAAGCCAATAAGATGAACAATATGGTGAGAAAGCTCCTGGCACTTTCAGAGCTGGAGTTTAACCGCATTGAGCCCGACAGGGAGGAATTCTGTGTAAATGATCTTATCAGGAATACTTTGAAGAAAAATTCCCTGCTTTTTGCCGAAAAGGGAGCCAGTGTGACCTTTGATGACAACGGCAATGGAGACATAAGGATAAATGCCGACTACTATCTGATGGAACAGGTGCTTATGAACTACCTTAGCAACGGGCTGAATCATCTGGACGAAAAAAAGATTATCAATATATATGCCAGGGTATCAGGAGACAAGGTTCGGGTGGAAGTATTCAATTCCGGTGCGAATATACCCGAAGAAGCCCTGGAAAGTATCTGGCTGAGCTTTTATAAGGTGGATAAGGCAAGAACAAGGGCATATGGAGGAACAGGACTTGGTCTTTCCATTGTAAAAGCCATTCAGAAAGCCCATGATAACAGCTATGGTGTGGAAAATAAAACCGATGGCGTTCTTTTCTGGTTTGAATGTGATTTAGTAAAAGGGTAAAATTGGCAGACGGAATTTACAAAATGTACACAATATTTACACAATAGATGAGAAAGATATTGTTGAAAGGAGGTGATAGTATTGAAGAAGCTTCAAATCCTTGTTACTATCGCTTTTATCATTTCAATAATGTCTTTCGGTGTTTTTGCAATGCCGGAAGCCGACGCCGGGCCAAACAGCAATATTGAAAACAACAATACTGAAAAGGGTAATGTTGAAAACAATAATACTGAGAAAAGCAATATTGAAAACAACAATACTAAGAAAGGCAATGTTGAAAACAACAATACCGGAAAGAGTAATGTTGAAAACAACAATACCGGGAAGAGCAATGTTGAAAACAACAATACTGAGAAAGGCAATGTTGAAAACAACAATACCGGGAAGAGTAATGTTGAAAACAACAATAAGGAAAAAAGCAATACTGAGAACAAGGGCGGCATATTGAAAAAGGGTAAATGCGGAAAATGTAACAAGGACCCTTTAAAAAGGCTTGAAGAGAGAAAGGAAAGCATACAGAAGGATTTAAAGGAAGGCAAGATAACCAAGGAAAAGGCTGAGGAATTGACAAAGAAAATCGACGAACGTATTGTCAAGGTCAAGGAATTCAACAGTCTGACCCTGCCTCAAAAGAAAGAGCATCTCTCAAAAAATTTCAGTTCTCATTTGGAAAAGCAAATTAAGGATGGAAGAATTACAAAGGAAGAGGGAGAAAAAATACAGGCCGATTTTAACAAGCAGCTTGAAAGCTGGGATGGCAAAGAGCCTCCAAAATTCATGCACAAAATAAAAAAACATAAGGATTAAAAATCAAAAGCCTGTAATGATAAAAGACACGTATGTCCGAAATTAATCCGACATACGTGTCTTTTACCGCATAAGGGGGATGCCATGCTGCCGGACCTATATCCTTGAATTGGAGGATGGCCGTAGTTTGAACTTCTTCCCGGGATTGAAGCCCGGCAGTCTCAAAGCAGAAATGATTACAGTTAAAAGTATTACTACACAGCCGATTACTGAAGCTATTCCGGTAAAGTGTTCACCTAGTATGACTGCGCCCAGCAGTGCGGTGGTTACGGGCTCAAAAGCATATAGTATGGTTGCGCTTTCAGGTCTGACATATTTGATTGCGGAACTCTGAAACAGCGAAGTGAATACGGTAACCATGGCATTCAGGCCGATCAGCAGGAAAAACAACGGACTGAGCATATTGGTGAACGTTATACCGCCCGACTCAAATACAAGAGCCAGTACAAAAAACATAACGAGATTGGTAGAGTGCTGTATGAAAGTAAACTGTATTGGATTTACCACCTGTGAAAATTTATTCTGCAGAGCAATAAACAGTGAGAAAAATATGGCGTTGCACAGTGCGAAAACATCTCCGGCATTGATGTTCAGCCCTTTTCCGGCACAGGTGATGAGATATATTCCCAGCATTGCCGAAAGAGCAAGCAAAACAGTTTTTGCAGATGGGGATTTTTTCTCCAGTACAGCCATGATTACGGGGGTTATTACGATTGAAAGCTGTACTATGAAAGCTGTATTTGAACCTGAGGTCCTTTTCAGGGCCAGCATGCAGAAAGTGTTGCTGACTACTGAAACCAGACTGATCAGGGTACTTATGACAATGACTTTTTTGCTGAAGTTGTTGAGCCGCTTTCTGAATATCAGAAAGGTTGCAGCCAGACTCAGGGCCGCGCAGATAAACAATATTGTAAATGATGGCAGAAAGCTCAACAGCATTTTTTTGCCATATGTAGGATGAGCCCCAAAAAATAGCATTTAGTAGTAAAAAGAACTGAGCGTTGTTTCCGGTGATGATTTTCATTGCTGCCTCCATATAAGTTATTTACATAAATATTATATTCCAAGCTTTTGCAAAGTTTATTGCATTTTATGTTTAAAAATTTGCGAAAGCTGCTATTTTATCATTTATTTTTTCGCAGACATATAATAGAATTAAAATGGATAATAAGAATGGATAATAAAATACAGAACCGGGAGGTCGGTATGGAACAAGGCGTTAAGAGAGGATACCTGCATAATGATTTCAAGTTTTTTCATTTACGGGATAAGAAGAGCATTCAGTTTGAGCATCATTATCACGATTTCAACAAGATAATAATTTTTATTGACGGTAATGTGATCTATAACATCGAAGGGAAGTCTTACCGGCTAAAACCCTGGGATGTCCTGTTTGTGCCGGGGAATCAGGTTCATAAG
Source organism: Ruminiclostridium cellobioparum subsp. termitidis CT1112 (assembly GCF_000350485.1). Lineage (GTDB taxonomy): Bacteria > Bacillota > Clostridia > Acetivibrionales > DSM-1351 > Ruminiclostridium > Ruminiclostridium termitidis. The sequence continues at coordinate 3,041 of NZ_AORV01000013.1, read as the reverse complement.
CCAATTATAGCGCCTGATCAGGAGTATGAGAGAATAGTTATATGGATCAACAATACTTTCCTGGAGGAGCACGGCAATGCGGAAAACGATCTGCTGACCTGTTTTAATATAGCAAGGGAGAACAAGCATCTGGTCAGACTGGGAGAGAACTCCCTGAACTCCATAAAGGCCATTCTTTCCAGAATTGAAAGTGAAATAAAAAACCGGCAATTCGGCTCTGTCATATTGGGGAATGCACTGTTTGTACAGTTTATGGTATATGTCAACCGGCTTCAGTTAAAGCCCGAAAAACAGGATGAGAGTATAGAAGTGGAGTATGACGAGCAGATACAGAAAGTTATCCGTTATATCAATGCCAACCTTGACGGAGATTTAAGCATAGCCACACTTGCCGGAATGTTTTACATAAATAAATATTATCTGATGCACAAGTTCAAGGACAATACAGGCTATTCAATACATAGTTATGTAAATAACAAAAGAATGCAAAAGAGCGCGGAATACATAAAAACGGGCATGGCTCCTTCGGAGGCCGCAAGCAGGTGCGGCTTCAATGACTATTCCAGCTTTGTAAGAGCCTTTTCGAAAATGTACGGTGCCGCTCCAAAAAGGTATTACAAAGCCGCAATACTGTCAAAAGACAATGTTTACCAGGTGGAGGGGTAAAAGCTTATTCATATATCATCTTTTTGGTCATACCGCCGTCAACCGTTAAATTCTCTCCGGTAATGAAGCCGGATTTATCTGAAGCCAGAAACAGGCATGCCTGTGCTATATCTTCCGGAATGCCCACTCTTCCGGCAGGATGCTGCTTGTGGTCCCGTTGGGACAGCACCTCCTGCTTTGCCGCTGAACTCTTTTTCCAGGAGGAAACATCTATCCAGCCTGGGCTGACGGAGTTGACTCTTATGCCGTATTGACCCAGTGATATGGCCAACGCGTGTGTCAGGGCAAAAATACCGCCCTTGGAAGCTGAGTAGGGTTCGGTATCGGGTTCTGACATGAAAGCCCTGGTGGAGGCCATATTTATGATGTTTCCGTAATTCATGTCCCGCATATGGGGTGCGCAGAACTTGGCGCAGTAATACATACCCGACAGATTGACAGAGATAGCTTTATCCCATTCCTCCACAGGGGTTTCAAAAATATTGCCGAAGCCCGAAACTGCAGCATTGTTAACAAGGATGTGAACTGTATCATATTTCCTTATGGCTTCGGCTACCATGGCCCTGACCGAAGCCGCATCCGAAACATCGGTTTTGATATATGCGGCCTCATATCCTGAGCTTTTAATGAATTTTTCATTTTCCAGGCCGGCTTCCACGTCAGTATCGGCTATTACCACTCTGGCTCCCTCCGACGAAAATGCTCTTGAGACAGCACGGCCGATTCCCTGGCCTCCTCCTGTTACTATCACTGTTTTGTTCTTGAATTCATTCATTTTGAAAATCCTTCCGGTTTAAAAATTTTTAATCAAATGGTTGCGGGAGTGCATTTGAAATAAATTCCAACATGTTCTTGACATAATATTACTCATAAAATAACATTGTATCAATATTAATTTATTTGTGCTTGTAATTGTATGCTTTGAGCACGGAGGGAGATTATCATGAAAAAGAAAATTCTGACCATACTCGGTGACTTTTATCACAGTCATGACCTGGCATATACCGCAATGGAAAAAGCAGTGGCTGATTTGCAGCAAAAGGCCGGTGCAGGTATTGAATTGATTGATTCATCTGTGGAAAATCTCGGGGAAATACTTAAACAAAAGTATGATCTGGTTGTACTATATAAAGAGAACAGAGTTAATCCTACCGATGAGGTTGTTTATAACTGGATGACCTCCGAACTGGAGCAGCAGATAACACGGTATGTAAAGGACGGAGGCAGTCTGCTGGCCTGGCATTCAGGTCTGGTAAGATATGAGAGCCATGAACAGTTCACTGAAATGCTTCGCGGATATTTTGAATACCATCCCAGTGAGAGACAGGTAAAATATACGGGAGTGAGCAGTAATACAGGTATAATGCCCGGAGAGACCTTTGAAGTGCTGGACGAACACTATATGATTAAAGCCATCCCGGTTGAAAACAGTGTTTTTCTCACTTCCGAGTCCACAGAAGGGAAGGTTGAAGCCGGTTGGGCTCATGAATACGGCAATGGCAGAGTCTGCTGCCTGACGCCCACCCATAGGGCGGAAGGGATGACAAATGAGGTCATGCTGGATCTTCTGGGCCAATGCGTAACCTGGTGTCTGAAATTATAATGCCTGCAAATTAACCGAAAAGTGCGTTGAATCAGCAATTATCAATAAGCATTTATATTAGCAATTATATAAGATGATTTTGATTTTGGAGGTTATATGAGGTTGGGGAAATTTACCTGCCTTCTGACTGCTCTAATAACTGTTTCAGCAGTATGCATGACTGCAAAGGCAGCAGCGGCCCATGAAAACAAAACACTCAGGATACTTTTTACCCATGATATGCACGACCACCTTCTTCCGAACAAAGCGGAAAAGGATGGCTGGCTTGTGAGCTCCGGAGGATATGCCAGACTGAAGACGGCAATCGATCAGGAAAGAAAAAATTATCCGGGTGCTGTTTTGGTGGATGGGGGAGATTACTCCATGGGGTCTCTTTTCCAAACCCTGTTTTCCGGTGCTGCCCCCGAGCTTCGTATAATGGGACGGATGGGCTATGACGTGACCACATTTGGGAACCATGAATTTGATTTCAGGGATACCGGCCTTGCGAGACATTTATATGCTGCTATAATCAGTGGTGAAAAACTGCCAGAAATTGCAGCATCGAATTTATATTTTCCGGACAGGAAGAAAATGACCGGAGACCTGTGGGAATTGAAAAACTCCATGACGGCTTTCGGGATAAAAGAATATACCGTTCTGGAACGCAGCGGTCTGAGAATAGGTGTTTTTGGCTTAATGGGAAAGGATGCGGCCGACAGCGCTCCCATGACCGGAGTTGAATTCAGGGATATTGTGAAAAGTGCAAAACTGACCGCAGGTAAACTGAAGG
>NZ_AORV01000012.1 GCF_000350485.1 Ruminiclostridium cellobioparum subsp. termitidis CT1112 | reverse complement strand
AAGAGGTTGTCCCCGTTAATGATCTGCATTCAAGACCCCTGCCTTTTTATGCCGACAGGCACCTGATATATTTCGATACCGGTATGGTACCTGCCGGAGGCTATAAGGTGTACCGGGCGGTGCCAACAAAGGAATTTAACCGAAAAGCGGTATTCTGGGCCGAAATGAGAAAAAGCACGGGCAGCAATATTGTTAAGGTTGATAATGTGCTGGAGAATGATTATCTCAAAGTAGAGGTTCAGAATAACGGAACCATTAACGTCCTTCAAAAGGAACAAAACAGGCTGTACAAGGAACTTAACTACTTTGAGGATTCGGGAGACAACGGGGATTACTGGATGTATTATCCGCCCCACCACAACAGGACGTTTACAAGCAAGGGGTTACAGGCCAGGATCTGGGTGGCTGACAACGGCCCCTTAAGTGCAACTGTTGCAGCCGAAATAAAAATGCTGCTGCCTGCCCATGCACTCCGCCCTGAAAATGAAATCAGAGGCGAAAGTCGCAGAGCAGATGAAGAAAAAGAACTTACCGCAACAGTTTATTATACTCTGAAAAGAGACTCCAGAAAAGTTGATATAAAGCTTGTTTTAAATAACACAATCGAGGATCACAGATTCAGGGTAATGTTTGATACGGGGATAAAAGCCCGGAACGCAAATGCGGCAGGACATTTTACTGTGGACAAAAGACCTGTGGCGCCTGTCAAAGACGCTCAGGGGGAGTATTGGCCTGAAATGCAGACTCTGCCGCAGCAGAATTTTGTTGATCTGGACGATGGAAAGCATGGCTTTGCCGTAGTTAATAATTGCCTGACGGAGTATGAGGCTATGGATAATGACAGAGGTACACTGGCACTCACACTTTTGCGGGGTGTAAGAAACATAATCTGTACCGAATTCCGTTCGGCAGGAGTATTTCCACGGCAAAAGGGCGGGCAAAGCCTCGGCATGCACTGTTACGAATATTCAATATACCCGCACAAGGAGGACTGGGTCCAGGCCAGCGTATACAGGGAGGCTGCAAGTCTGAATGTACCGCTGAAGCCCGTTCAGACAAGCAGAAACGAAAAAGGCTGCCTTGGCCTGAAAAACAGCTTTTATTCCATAGAGCCTGCAAATCTTATCATGTCGGCCTTAAAAAAGGCTGAAGACAGGGAAAGCATAATTCTGAGAGTATTCAATCCCACGAATAAAACCATTGACGGAATTATAAAATTCTACTCAAAAATTTCAAAAGCCTGGTTAACCAATATGAACGAAGAAAGAATGGAAGAATTGAAACCGGTAAATGCTGACAAACTCGAAATAAAAGCCGGGCCAAACAAAATATTAACATTGGAATTGGAAGTGGGGGAGAAGAGCAATGTCTGAAATAATTCCCGGTCTGGGATATATAAAGGATGATTTCAGAGGGGATTTCATCGATCTGTCCGCAGGCGGAGACGGCATGTGGAAGGTAGGACATGAGGGAGTGCAAAGGATACTGACTCCTCTTGACAGGAAAATAGAAATAATAGTTTTTAAGGATAAATCGCTGGTATATGTAAAATCCTCAATGGGAAGTCCTGCCGTATACCCGCTGCCCCAATCGGATTTTAACGGTCCGGCCCAGGCGGTATTGATGGACCTGGACGGAACCAGCGTACACAGTGAGGCCTTCTGGATGTGGATCATAGAACAGACCACCGCAAGGCTTCTGAATAATCCCGGATTTACACTTGAAGCGGCAGATGAGCCTCATGTGTCGGGACATTCCGTTTCAGAGCATCTGAAATACTGTATAGACAAGTACTGCCCGGGTAAAAGCGTGGAACTGGCGCGGGAATATTATTACAGCATAACCCATGAGGAAATGAAAAAAATAACCGAGGGCAGGGGACGTGCCAACGCATTTACTCCCAGCCCGGGGCTTAAGGAATTCCTTTATGAATTAAAAGGAAATGGGATAAAGGTGGGCCTGGTGACGTCAGGTCTGTACGAAAAGGCCTGGCCGGAGATATTATCCGCCTTTACCACACTTGGTATGGGTGATCCTCTGGACTTCTACGATGCCATTATTACGGCAGGACAGGCATTGGGAAAAGGACAGACCGGTACATTGGGGGAACTGACTCCGAAACCCCACCCCTGGCTTTATGCCGAAACTGCCAGGGTGGGTCTGGGAATTGAACCTTCCCAAAGGAACAAAGTAATAGGTATAGAGGATTCCTCGGCGGGGATAGTGTCAATACGCCTGGCAGGTTTTTCAGCTCTTGGCATAAACGGCGGTAATATCAGCCGCAGCGGTGTAAGACCGCTGGTACTGTCAAGCTTCGACAACCTGACAGATGCGCTGCCGCTTATTTTAGGAGTGTAGGAATTTATAAGCTTTGGAACGGTTGATATATAAATAAAGCCCATGGAAATTGCAGAGAATATACTGTGTTCCATGGGTTTTTCCACATCAGCAGGGTTTGTTTACAGTCTTTGTTAAATTTAACTTGTTGTGCTAGTTAATCTCAGTTTTACAGTTAAATAAAGCATATTGATTATACCGGTACGCGAGTACAACTTCAAGCAATGATAGCACGGTAAAAGTGCTTGCTGAAATTTGTAGGTGAAAAACAAGTATTTTAGCCGGCAAAGTGACAGGAGGTCACTTTGAGCAGCATGCGAGACCCGGATGGTCGAGTTGCTGCGACGGCAAGAAAATACCTGTTTTGAACCGTACTATTTCAAGTAAGCGCTTTGTGTGCCATCATTGCTTGAAGTTGGTACGGAAGTATAGGTATAATCAGAAACAATTTTTCTTCAAAATCGATCAACTAATTAGTACAACACGTTAAATTTAATTTGACAAACCTCCAACAGAGCGGTATTTTATTTCGTAGTTGGATATTTGATCAGGTGAAAAGGACTAAGGACATGAGAAATATCAAATTAATAATAGAGTACGACGGAACCAATTACCACGGCTGGCAGATCCAGAAAAATGCCGTTACAATTCAGGAACACGTTGAAAAAGCCTTAAGGCAGCTTCTGGGAGTGCAAACCGGGGTTACCGGCTGCAGCAGGACCGATGTGGGGGTTCATGCCTATGGACAGGTTGCGCATTTTTTTACAGACTCAACCATCCCCGGTGAAAAGTTCTCCTATGCCTTAAACAATTTGCTACCCAGGGATATAGTGGTTCAAAAATCAGAGGAGGTTCCTGAGGACTTTCATTCCAGATATTCCTCAAAGGGCAAAAAATACAGATATCTTATCTGCAATTCGGCGCACCAGTCGGCCCTGATGCGCAACAGAGCATGCCATGTGAGGCCGGAGCTGGATTTCGAACAAATGAGAAAAGCTGCGGCACATTTTGTAGGGGAGCATGATTTTGCAGCTTTTCAGGCCACCGGCGGGCAAGTCCGCAGTACTGTCCGTGAAATCTACAGTATGAACGTCAGCAGGAAAGAAGATAAGCTGATTGAGCTTGAGGTGAGCGGAAACGGTTTTTTATACAATATGATCAGGATAATTGCAGGTACATTGATATATGTGGGAATGGGAAAGCTAAGGGAAAGTGATATTCCCGGAATCATCGGCGGGCTTGACCGCACGAATGCCGGGAAAACAGCTCCGGCGCAGGGGTTGTACCTGATGGAGATATACTATTAATTTAACCTGCTGTGCTAATTGAAATTTTGTATTGTTTTACAGATAACTCTATTTGGAATCAACTGGTATGCGAGAGCAACTTCATAAAATAAGATGCACGGCTAAAAACAATTGAGATAAATTGCCGATGATGGCAAAACCGCTTTAAGTGAGGCAATACAATTTGTGCAATTTGTTTTGGAGTTGCTCTTATTTTATGAAGTCAGTATATTGAAAACATGGAGGGCAGGATGAATATTGCGGTTGCGCAAATAAGACCTGAAGACCGGGACATTGATCAAAATCTGAAGGCACATTATAAACTGGTTGAAGCGGCTGCACGGCATGGAGCCGGTTTGATCGCATTTCCCGAGATGTCTGTCACCGGCTATGTAAGGGAAGCGGCAAAAGAGCTTTCTTTTACAGAAGATGATCCGCGGTTAAATAAGTTACGTGAATTGGCCTGCAAATTTAATATCATAATAATTGCAGGTGCACCTGTAAGATTGGACTCAGGGTTATATATCGGTTCCTTTATAATATTTCCGGATAATACTGTTTCAATCTATACCAAGCAGTTTCTGCACAGAGGAGAGGAAGAATACTTCTCTTCAAGCTTCAGTTACAATCCTGTTATTGAGCTGGAAGACGAGAAGATTGGTCTGGCCATATGTGCCGACATTAATAACCCAGAACACGTACGGAACGCAAGCCGGGCTCAATGCAGTATTTATCTTGCCGGTATATTCTTTTCAAAGCCTGCCATGGCTGAAGCCCATAGTCTTTTGAGCGGTTACGCGGAAAAACACTCAATGGCCGTATTGATGTCCAACTTTTGCGGGGAGTCCTGGGGGCTTGAGGCAGGGGGAAAAAGTGCACTCTGGTCTGAAGAAGGCAATTTGATAGCGGAAATGGATATCTCCGCCGCAGGAATATTGCTCGCTCAAAAAAATCATGGAAAGTGGACAGCAAAAGTGATAGCAGGGTAAAGAATAGTTTTGTAGATTTTGAATGTAAAAAAGATATTCACAAAATGGGTTTTATACCGGAATGGCCGTAAATATGACAAAGAATACCTGTGATATCAATTGAACTGGCATATGCTTAATAAAGGTCCGTTTTTCACTTGATTTATATTAATAACAAAAAAGTGAAATCAAAAACGATTATATGCGAGTGATCGAGATATATCGAGAAAGAACGAGAGATAATGAGAGGTAAATTAAATTTTCGGGAATTTATACTTGACATAGTTAAATGTGTATATTAAAATGTTCTAGTGTCCAAGGCACGTATACGGTAAACACTGTTTGACATAGACAGTATAGATTTTTAAGGAGGTAGTGTTAAGAAATGAAAACTTTCATGGCAAAAGCGGAACAGATTGAAAGAAAATGGTACATTATTGATGCTGAAGGCAAGCCGCTTGGAAGACTGGCAAGTGAAGTTGCTTCTATTCTGAGAGGAAAGAATAAGCCGATATTTACACCACATGTTGATACCGGTGATCATGTAATAGTACTGAATGCGGAAAAAGTAGTTTTGACAGGTAAGAAACTTGATCAGAAGCTTTACAGAACTCACTCTCTTCATCCAGGCGGATTGAAGGAAGTCAAGTACAAGCACTTGATGGAAAAACACCCTGAAAGAGCTATTGAGATAGCTGTAAAGGGAATGCTTCCAAAGAACAGTCTTGGAAGACAAATGTTCAGAAAGCTCAAAGTTTATGCTGGAACTGAACATAACCATCAGGCACAAAAACCTGAAGTACTTGATTTGAACATTTAATGGAGGGAGGACAAAATAATGGCTAAGGTATACTACTATGGTACAGGGCGTAGAAAAAAATCAATAGCAAGGGTAAGGCTTGTTCCTGGAGAAGGTAAAATTCTTATTAATGATAGAACATTGGATGACTACTTTGGATTGGATACTTTGAAGGTTATAGTTAAGCAACCATTAACCCTCACTGATACATTGGCAAAGTTTGATGTTATATGCAAGGTTATCGGAGGAGGTTTCACCGGCCAGGCTGGTGCAATCAGACACGGTATTTCAAGAGCTCTCTTAAAGGCTGATGAAGAACTCAGACCTGCACTTAAGAAAGCCGGTTTCCTGACCAGAGACCCAAGAATGAAGGAAAGAAAGAAATACGGTCTCAAGAAAGCAAGAAGAGCACCACAGTTCTCAAAGAGATAATAGTGTCTTTCAGCGAAAGCCACTTCAAAACCCCATGGAATATTTTGTTCCATGGGGTTTTTTTGAATTTATACATCCCTCAAACAGTAATGTTTGGGGGTTTTTTACATTGATTTTCAAAAAATAAACAATAAAGTACAATTTTCAAATCTAAACTAGAATTATTGAAATGGACATGCATTAACGGCGGATGCTAGAATTTTCATATAGGGGATTCTAAATGGGGCCGGCCGATTTTAGAATGATTCAAACTTATTAAAGGAGGAAAGAAATGAGAAGAAAATTGGCTTTATTTACAGCAATAAGCATGTTTTTCACATGTTTGTTTTCGGTAGGGGTAATAAACCCTGTCAACGCTGATACACAGCAGAGTTTTTATGTATCACCTACAGGAAATGACAGTGACTCAGGAACCTCTGGTGAACCATTCAAAACAGTTGCAAGAGCAAAGGAAGCTGTTAGTGAAATAAACAGCTCTATGACAGGTGATATTTATGTATATCTGGAAAACGGCACATACACATTAAATGATACATTAAATTTTGGCAGTTCAGATTCCGGAACCAATGGACATAATATTATATACACGGCAGCACCGGGAGCGAACCCTGTTATAAGCGGCGGTGCCGATGTCAGCAATGGCTGGGAATTATACGATAACGAAAAAAACATATACAGAAGGACAGGAGTAGACTGGGATTTCAGGCAGCTTTATATTGATGATGACCGCGGCATAAGAGCAAGAGAACCAAATCTGGCAGACCAAGTAACAGGCGGTCCGTACTTCAGAGCGGCCAACGGTTCATATCCGTATCAGATAAGGCCGTCCGACATAAGTACTACTTCAATGAGCGCAATTACCCTGAACGGTACTGCTGAAATGGTTGTAGTACAGAGCTGGAGCCAGGTGCGCGGACGTGTGGGCAGTTTTAATACCACTACAGGGGCTATAGACTTCAAATACCCGGAAAGCGGTTTTTCATACAACCACCACAGCCAGGGCGATTCCCCGTATTTCCTGGAGAATGATCTGTCCCTTCTGGATGCGGAAGGGGAATGGTTCCTGGACACTGCTCAGGATACACTGTATTATAAGCCGGTAAGCGGTCAAACAATGAACAGTACGCAAATAATTGCACCCAGGCTTGAAACTCTGGTCAATTTTAGGGGAAACTCTAAAGAAAACAAGGTACATAACATAGTATTTTCCGGAATCACCTTCAAATACAGCAATTGGTTGGCACCGTCCAGCTATGGATATGTTGATGTACAGGCAGGCTTCAGGTATCAGACGGTAACGGGCGGAGACAATTCGGAAATCCGAAATACAGCCAGGTATACCGCACCTGCCGGAATGCTTCAATTAAAAAATACCAGCAGCATAACAATTGAAAACAACACTTTCCAATATTCCGGAAGCTGGGGGATTATAGGATATGAAGCTACAGACCACACCCTTATAGACTGGAACAGCTTTATCAGAAATGCCGGCGGCGGAGTGGCAATGGGTATTGTGGGAGACCTGTGGGATGACACCGAAGGAAGGGAGCCTTCATATACGGTTCCCGACGGACAGAGTCTATACGATACCATCACAAATAACACAATAGATACCGTAGCCCTTGATTACAAGGATATGGTCGGTATCGGGGCAATGCTTCCGCAGAATATGACCATTGCAAACAACGAAATAAGTGACTTGCCATACACGGGAATCACCATCGGCTGGAACTGGTCGGATGTTGACCACGGAATGACCAACAACCAGGTATATCAAAACTATGTCCATGACTCGGTAAGGCTTCTCCAGGATGGAGGAGGAATATATACCTTGGGCAGGATGGACGGAAGGTCTAACTTTTACCACAACTATATCAAGAATATGAGAGTAGGTCCGTGGGCGGCCTGGAACCACATCATGGGCATATACATGGATAACGGAAGCAGCTATAAGATGGCCGAGCGCAACGTTATAGAAAACACCGAGGGTGTATTCAGCGCTGCCAATTCCCCAAACCATGACAATATAATCAGATATAACTATTACAACATTGATAAATTTGACGGTATTTCGGGATCGAACATAACCTATGGAAATATAAAGGTTTCCGGCACCGATTGGCCGCAGGAGGCCCGGGATATCATAGCGGCGGCCGGACCTGGAAAGGCAGAGCTGCCCACACCGGCAGAACCTGTCAACCTGGCGCTGGCAAAAGCAGTTACGGCATCCACCGAAGGAGTAAGGGAGTACCATCCTGCAAAATTTGCGGTAGACGGTGATGCAAGTACCAGATGGGCCTGTGTTGAAGGCAATACGGATTGGCAGTGGCTGGAGATAGACCTTGGCGGAGAATATTCAATCGGAAGTATAAATACTTTGTTTGAATTAGATTTTGGCGAATATAACTATAAAATTGATTATGCATTAGGTGATAAGGTGTGGAATTCCTATGTTGACAAATCAGGCGAAAAAACCACACAGAGGAGCAATACGGACATAAAAGAAGTTACTGCCAGATATATCAGGATTACAATGAAAGGCGGCTGGGGCAGCAGTATCAATGAAATAAATATCTATCCGGGTTCGGGAGGCAACATACCTGAAGCAAACTCTTTGATTCTCAAAACTGAAGCCAAATTTGACAAGAATCCCACAAGACAGCAGAATATTGAAGTAAAAATGGCTCTTAACGGCGGAACTTTAAATGCGGTTAAAAATGGGGCCGAAATCCTGACTGAGGGGCGTGATTACCTCTTGTACTGGGATAGGGTAATCTTCCTTAAGGAATATTTGAACACATTACCCGATGGAGAAAATAATCTGACTTTTGATTTTGCCACAGGAGACGACCCGGTATTGAAGGTGGAGGTAACAGGTGATGACGGATCGGTAAACATTTCCCTCAACAAACCTATCACATCATCCTCACGAAGTTTTGCACCCCAGCTGGCAGTTGACGGAAAAACAACCACCAGATGGGCACAGCAGGAGGGGCAATGGAATCTTGACGGCTGGCTTTGCGTGGATTTACAGGGTGTTTATGACGTATCGTCAGTAAATACCATGTTTGAATTGACAAGCGGATATAAATATAAGATCGAATATTCATTGGACGGTAAAGCCTGGCAGACCTATGTGGACAAATATGGTGAAAAAACGCAGCAGCAGATAATAGACGATAAAAAACCGGTAACTGCCAGATATATGAAAATTACACTCTTTTATGAGATGGGACCGAGCATATATGAATTAAGCGTATTCGGAGCTCCGGCAGGGCAGAATTCATCCATCGGCACCACAAAGGCTTCCTTTGACAAAGAGCCTGCCAACCAGTCGGATATTCCGGTAAGCATGGATTTAAAGGGAAATACCCTGACAGGCATCAAGAACGGAACACTTTATCTGAACCCTGAGGATTATACCGTTGACGGAAACAGTGTAACAATCAGTAAATCATATCTGGCTTCACTCGGACAGGGAAAGACCAGCCTTGATTTTGAATTCAGTGCAGGTAAAAACAGCAGTCTTGAAATAGATGTAACAGAGGTAAACGGTGAAATCAACATTGCCCTGGGTAAACCGGTGGAAGCAACCTCTCAAAGCTTCAGCCCCCAATATTTAACAGACGGCAATGAAACCACCAGATGGGCACAGCAGACCGGTATGAATCAGCCCCAGTCACTGAAGGTGGATTTGGGTGACGTGTACACAATTACCCATACCAGTACCATGTTTGAAATGGATTCCGGTTATAAATATAAAATAGAGTATTCAACAGATGGAAATTCGTGGTCGGTATATGCGGACAAAACAGGCAGTTTTACAACCAAGAAGACAAATGACGACCAAAAGACGGCAGCTGCCAGATATATGCGCCTGAGTATCCCCCAGCCCACCAGTGGGGTCGGTATATATGAATTCAAGGCATTTGCCGTAAACGACAGAGGTATTTCAAATTCTTCTATTTCACCAACCTCAATTGTGTTTGACAGGAATACGGCTGCGCAAACTGATGCCGTGATTGATATGACCTTGAATGGAAATACATTAACAGCAATTAAAAACGGAGAGCAGGTCCTGAAGGCCGATACGGACTATAGAGCCGGGGATGGCAAGGTAACTATAAGCAAGTCCTACCTGGCTTCATTGGACAAAGGCACTGTAAACCTTACTTTCCAATTCAGCAAAGGGCAGGATTGTATATTGAAAGTAAACGTTATTGATACCACTCCCGAAGATAAAGCAATGTTTACAATTGCACCTGTCGGAGAGGGACTTTCAAAAGTCGGAGGCATTCAGGCAGCTGTGAAAGTGAGCCCTGCTGATAAGGCATATCCGGGTCCCGTGTGGGTATTGTTCCAATTAATGGATGGAACCACACCAAAGGGAATTGTGGCAATCAAACAAAATATTGATTCTGCAAAAGAGATTACGGCATTCTTTAATGTAAATCCTGCAGGTAATTCATACAGGGTAAAAGTATTTGTACTGGATCAGTGGAACAGTGACACAAGTATTCCTGAAAGTCTTGCAGAGGCACTGACATTAAATCAGTAAATCCTCCTCAGGCATTGAGTTCCCGGATTGTCTGGTCCGGGAATTCACAAAGCCGAATTGGAAAAGTAACAGGTTCATATCCTTTAGACACAAGGAGCTAAAATAATGAAAAAAAGATTAATCAGCAGTTTGCTTTTTATAGTATTCATAACCGTTATGTTGTGCAACAGCGTCTACGCAGCAGATTCTGTAACACTGAACGACATTCCGGACAAAAAGCCCGGTGAAAGTGTTGTCATATCAGGCAGTGCATCACTTGATAAAGTATCTGTACTTATCATATGTCCTGATTCAACAAAGCTCTACTTCAATGTTTTGGACGGAGGGCTTTTTACAGATACCATTACATTACCGGTGGATGCCGCTGCTGGCACATACACCGTGAAGGCAGGAGAGGGAAGCGTTATGGCTTCCAAAACCTTCAGAGTGGTTTCTGGTACAGATACCCCTACGCCGCCGGATGGAGGAAACAATGGCGGTAACAGCGGAGGAAACAGCGGAGGCGGACAGTCCTCAGGCAGCGGTACAAACAATACGGCATCAAGTGACGGATCCACCACTATCATACAGACGGTTCCAGGCCAACCCGTAAATGTCAAACTGCCGGCACCCGTTGTGGATACTGTAACAAAGCAGGCGTCTTCGATAATAAGTTCTGATATACTGAATAAAGCTTTTGACGCCTTTAAAGGAGAGGGAATCAAAACAATAGCGGTTGATATTCCCCTGGTCCAGGGCGTCAAAGCCTATGCTCTCAGTATTCCGGCTGCAATCTTTACAGCTTCCGGGGAAGAACGCAAAATAGAGGTCAAAACGGAATTCGGAACAGTCTCACTGCCGTCCAACATGCTGCAGGCCGATTATAAAGCAGCAAAGACGGTTGAACTGGTGATAGAAAATGTTGATAAGTCACAGCTGAGCAAAGAGAACAGAAATGTGATC
>NZ_AORV01000011.1 GCF_000350485.1 Ruminiclostridium cellobioparum subsp. termitidis CT1112 | reverse complement strand
GTATAAACTTTTGATTACCCGAATATTTATGTGGTATAGTTATAATATAATTTTTTGAAATCAAATATACAACAATATCTTATCTATTACCAAGGAGGAATTTTTCAATGTTTTATCAAGTACGATTTCAAACCGGTGAAATAAAACAAATTATAGATGAAATGAAAAAAGGAAATATACCCTGTATGGATGTAAATGATGGAGATGAGATGAACTGGTTCATCAAGGAGCTGGAGTCCAAAGGAATTTTCAGGGTAGAAGATATTCCTTATGATAAGAATGCACGAGACCGGGTCAAAGAACCTGAATTTGAATATAGAATTGCTTTTTATACTTCACCTGTCAGGGCTTCAGGGCTTGAAGGAAAGACACCCATGTACATCGATTTTTATTTTGAACCCATAGTTGATAGAACCTATGACCCAGTTGGTGAAATGTAATGTTCTAAACCGGCCCAATCCGCATACAGAAAGCGGATTGGGCCGGTTTATTTCCTGCTATTTCTGGCATACAGCCGTTACAGTCATATCCCCGTTAATGGCTGCCACCGGTACAGCTGCCGCGCCGTTTTTCAAGGTCAGAGTCAGTTTGGCATTCTTCCCGATGGTCAGGTACGCAGTCTGCGGCAGTTTATAGCCCTTGGAGGGTGCTACGGTCACCTTGAGTTCTCCGGCTGTAATAGCAAATGCCGCCTTGCCGTTTTTCACATTTGACTTGAAGTTATAAGGCAATTTATTGCCGGCAGCATAGGCCACCAATGTATAGATTACTTCATGCCCCTTTTTATTCGGGTGCGGATCAAAGGATTTTCCAGTATCCGCATTTATTAATTTCACTCCTTCGCCGGCTTTTGCAAATGCGGAATAGACATCCGCGACCCTGTAATTTTTACCGTTGTCCGAGCCTTTTATGATTTCGGCATTCATGGATTTAATGGCTTTTTCCACCGTATCTGGCATAATAAAGCCAAAGGGATTATAGATTGTCTGTACAACAATTTCTGCGTCAGGATTTAAAGTCTTGACAGTGCCGATTATTGCCGCAAAATCCCCCTGAGTATGTAGACTTTCGTTTCCGGTAAAAATTTCAGCTCCCTTTAAAATATTATTTTTGAGTTTATTCAAGCCGTCACTGTCGAACAATAGCCCAAGAATTGCAGTCTGGATATCCAGGGCATCTGCATTAAAGATATTTTTGCCGCTGCCCACCCTATCGTTGACCGCATTTAAAAAAGGAATGAAAATATTATTACCTCCCACAGAGAGTGTAATAAGGCTGGCCTTTCTTATTTGCTCCACCGCTTCTTTTTGTTCCTTTGTAACAGGCTTGCTTATGGATTTCAGCAGAGCCGCGCTGTCAATCCCTTCAACGCCAAAATTGACGGTTTTAATGTCAAGTTGTTTTCCAAGCCTGGTAACAAAGTTGTCGGGACTGGTTCTATTCTTGATATCACCATTTGAAAAGCTTTCAAGGCCGTAGCCCGATGTGACCGAATCTCCCACTGCAATATATAAGGCTTTATCCGGGCCGGCAGCTGCAGCCGAAGCTTCGGGCCGCCACCAACCCAAACCCGCAATAAATAAACATAACATTATCATAATTGATTTCTTAATCTGCTTCATTCTGATCTCCCCATTTTGCTGCATATAATGCATATAATTATAAAAATTCACTAAATTATATCGCCGGATAATACGTCTTAGCTGTTAAAGACCTCTATAAGGTACTTCCCGCTTATCTAAATTATACCCTTTAAATCTGCAAAATTCAAACAAACAGCCCTGCAATTGGAATTATTTATTCCAATTGCAGGGCTTTAGCTCTGTCAACTGCTGCTTACATTATCCTGGCTTATGGATTTAACCTTGTTTACATATATATCGGTAAGTTCAGTTGCGTATTCCTCCGAGTACCCTTCACTTATGACCTTGCAGACAGGTTTCTCAGCATCCGGAAGTACCAGTACCCATCCCTTGTCACCCAGTACCTTTACACCCTCGGTGGTTTCAATTCCGGCGCCGTCATTTTCTTCAATGATGGCTCTTATTACCTTTCCTTTTGCCGACCAGGGACATTTGACCTCCTTCTTTAAAATGTGAAAATCAGGTATCATATCCACCATTTCATCCAGACTCAGATCATACTGGGCCATGTGATCAATTATTTTTACCAGTCCCGCCACAGCATCAAAATTCATTGTGAAAAACTCATTTATATTGTTTTTTTCGGCACCCGAAAGCATTTTCTTCATAATTTCCTGCGTTGATGTCTTGGTTCTGATCACATTTCCATCGTGTTCACTGGCAATTCTCTCTATGACATTGCTTGTATTCAGGGGCACTATGACAGTATTACCCTTTGCAGATTTCAGATGGATCAGACTTATCAAGGCCATGAACAAATCGTCCGATATAACTCTCCCCTTTGTATCTACCAGCATCATTTTTTCATCTGAGTTTTCCAGGTAGACGCCCACATCAAACTTACCCTGTTTTACAGTTGCAGTAAGGGTTTTTATATCTGAAAACATACTTTCCTTTTTTTGTAATTACTGTCCAACTTGGGGTTTATAAAGGCATAATCGCATTTGAGCTCTCCCAGAATCCTTTCGACAACCTTTTTAACCAGATCGGACTTGGCAATGAGTGCAACTTTAAAATTATGCTCCTTTGCCTGTACACTGTTCAGTATATCCTGACTGTAGAAAATACTGTGATCGGGTATGGTGACAGCGGACTTGATCTCATTTGCAGAGCACCTGACAAAATCTTCACGTACAAAAGTGTTCTCGATCTTGCGCTCCTCACCCCTGTCGATATTGCTTCCGGATTTATTGAGCATATCTATTACAAGCATATCCTGATCCTGTCCTGAAGCAGAAATGTGAATTCCTCCGCTCAAATTATAAAATCTGATGGCTGACCTCACTACCGGCAGAAGTGCAGTTCCTATGTCATAAACTTCGACACCCGCAGACAGCAGACCGGAGATCAGAGAATTCTTTAACATTTTTAATGCATCTACATCATCACAGCTGACACCTATCTTTGAGTCTTTCATGCATATGGAGCCATAGGTGGCTCCCAGCCTGGAAACAAACTCCGGAGTGATGTCCACATTTATTTCGCCCAAAATCCCCCTGTTTCCGAAAATATTCTTTGAAAACCTTGAGCCCCAAACCAGATTGGAACATACATCGGTATCCGAGTCAATATTCTTGTTGGGCCAGACTTTTACACCCGGCCTGACAGATGCACTTTTACCAAGTATACAATTATCTCCTATCACAGACCCTTCAAATGCTGATGCCCGCGCATTTGCCTGTACTTTGTTGCAGAACACGCTGCCTCTGATTTGTGAACGTCCTTTAAGAATGCAGCCTTTCCAAAAAATACTCCTTTTAACCGAACTGCCTTCAAATAAATGGTTATGATCTCCTATGACAGTATAACTGCCTATATTACAGCCATCTCTTATAATAGTGTTTTTGCCGATAAAAACAGGAGGTTTTATACTTGCCTCCCTGGAAATCACCGCACCTTCACCAATCCAAACACCCTGGCGAACTTCTTTGGCATCTATTTTTATGTCAACCTTTTTATCTAAAATATCATTGTGCACAGTGACGTATGCTTCAAGATCTCCGATATCACACCAATAATTTTCGGTAACAAAACCGAACATGGGCCGGTTTTCCTTTAACAGTTCTGGAAATACATCCTTACTGAAATCAAACATTTGATTGGGCTTTATATAACCAAGTATCTCGGGATTCAACACGTATATGCCTGTGTTTACAGTGTCACTGAACACCTCTCCCCAGCTTGGTTTTTCAAGGAACCTTGTTATCTTTCCCGTTTTATCGGTCACAACTACACCGTACTCAATCGGGCTCTCGACTTTTTTCAGCACAAGTGTGGCCACTGCTTCACGATTCCTGTGAAACTCCAGCGCCTTATCCAGATCGATATCCGTTAAAGCGTCTCCACTTATAACAATAAAGGGTTCATCCAAAAATTCCTCCGCATTTTTAACACTTCCGGCTGTTCCCAGAGGAACCTCCTCTGTATAATAATTCAAGTTTACTCCAAATTCACTTCCATCACCAAAATAATCTTTAATAATTTCGGGCATATACTGAAGGGTAACTGCAATATCTTTAATACCATACTTTTTCAGTAGTTCAATAATATGTTCCATCACTGGCTTGTTAGCAATTGGTACCATAGGCTTGGGGCGGTTACAGGTCAACGGCCTTAGCCGGGACCCTTCTCCGCCTGCCATAATCACAGCTTTCATCAGATCCATCCTTTCACATTTTTGTTTAATATTAATAACTGTACGGCGAAAATAAAGTGCATTTGATGAAACCCAGGAATCAACTGTTGTTAGAAAGTTGTTCCTAACCTGATTTATTTTATTATTTTTACCTTATCAAAAAAAACTATTCGAAATGACTTTACTGGAATATATGGAAAAATGCTTAACCGGATGAATAAAGATACAGGTATTATTCCCTTTTCGGAAAATCCTGCGGGTTAAAATCCCCTGTGACAAAGTAGGAAGCCTGGGATCTGACAAGAAGCTGCCGCTCATCATTGTATATTTCTCCAGTAGCCCGCATTATGGTCCTGCCGCTGCTGATAACCTGACCTATGGCCGTTATTGTACTTCCTTCGGGTGTATTCCTGATGTAACTGACATTCATATCAATTGTCACAACTCTTTTCCCATGCGTTATGCACGCAACCCCCATTGCAATATCTGAAACTGATGCAAGAGTGCCTCCGTGTACAAAACCGTACAAATTACAATGCTTATCGATTATTTCAGCGGTAAGTATAATTTTCCCCTCGCTCAGCTCTGCTATTTTGAGCCCCAGAAAATTTTCAAGTATCGGGGCATTATAGGTTTCTTTAAGAAAATTTTCAAGCCATAACAGATTAGTGTTAATACTATTGTTCATAAAATATCCTCCAAAAATACTAAAAAGCACTGGATTACTCCAATGCCTTTTTTATTTTTCAATTAAACCATCAATCCAGCTTCAATACGCTCATAAAGGCCTCCTGCGGCACTTCGACGGAACCCACCTGGCGCATGCGTTTCTTACCTTCCTTCTGCTTTTCAAGCAGCTTTCTCTTTCTTGTGATGTCACCGCCGTAACATTTTGCCAGAACATCTTTTCTGAATGCCTTAACTGTCTCGCGGGCGATGATTTTACCGCCGATACAGGCCTGGATAGGTATTTCAAACATTTGTCTGGGAATTGATTCCTTCAGCTTTTCAGTCATCCTTCTTCCCCTGGATACCGATTTTTCCCTGTGTACAATGAAGGATAAGGCATCGACAATTTCACCGTTCAGCATTATATCCAGCTTGACAAGGTCTGATTCCCTGTAGCCGATAAGCTCGTAATCAAAGGAGGCATACCCCTTTGTTCTGGACTTCAAAGCGTCAAAAAAGTCATAAATGATCTCATTCAAGGGCATTTCATAGGTCAGCATGGCTCTGCTGTCATCAATGTATGACATATCCTTGTAGACACCTCTTCTCTCCTGGGAAAGTTCCATTATATTGCCGACATATTCGGTGGGAACCATAATAGTAGCTTTTACAATGGGCTCTTCCATCATATCGATTTCGGTGACAGGGGGAAGATTTGTAGGATTATCTATGGTGATCACATCACCGTTTGTTGTTGTAACCTTGTATATGACACTTGGAGCGGTAGTAACCAGATCGAAGTTGTACTCTCTTTCAAGTCTCTCCTGGATGATTTCCATGTGAAGAAGTCCCAGGAAGCCGCATCTGAATCCAAAGCCAAGAGCAACCGAGGATTCCGGTTCAAAAGTAAGTGCTGCATCATTGAGCTGCAGCTTATCTAAAGCATCTCTCAAATCACCGTATTTGGAGCCGTCTGCCGGATAAATTCCGCAGAATACCATGGAATTAACCTTTTTATATCCGGGCAGCGGTTCTTTTGCAGGATTGCCAACAAGTGTGATAGTATCACCGACTCTGGTATCCCGCACATTTTTTATACTTGCAGCTATATATCCCACATCCCCGGCTTTAAGTTCAGAGGCAGGAGAAAGCCCTCCCGGTCTCAGGTAGCCCAATTCGGAAATTACAAATTCTTTCTTTGTATACATCATGCGGATGGTATCGCCGTTTTTCACGGTACCCTCCTTAACTCTCATATATACTATTACTCCCTTGTAGCTGTCATAAAGAGAGTCAAATATCAGTGCTCTGAGCGGAGCATCTTCGTCCCCCTGGGGACATGGAATCATGTGGACAACCTTTTCCAGTACATCTTCTATATTAATTCCGTTCTTGGCTGAAACCATCGGAGCTTGGGAAGCATCCAGACCAATAACGTCCTCAATTTCCTTTTTGACTACATCGGGCTGAGCACTTGGAAGGTCTATTTTGTTTATTACAGGCATTATTTCCAGATTGTGTTCAAGCGCAAGGTACACATTGGCAAGAGTCTGAGCCTCTATTCCCTGCGCCGCATCCACAACAAGGATAGCTCCTTCACATGCGGCAATGCTTCTGGAAACCTCGTAATTAAAGTCAACATGACCCGGAGTGTCTATAAAATTGTATATATACTCATGTCCGTCCGAAGCCTGATATACCATACGCACGGCTTGGGCCTTTATTGTAATGCCTCTCTCCCTTTCAAGTTCCATATTGTCAAGAACCTGCTCCTGCATTTCTCTCGATGTGAGCACGCCGGTCTTCTCAAGCAGCCTGTCTGCAAGGGTCGATTTACCATGGTCTATATGAGCAATAATGCAAAAATTTCTTATATATTTTTGTCTTTCACTTGACATTCCTTATCCTCCACAGCTAGTTTCAAATATTTGCACATAATTACCCTCTATTGACAATGTATAACACGCCTCGCGCCGGCTATTTTGCCACTTTTCTTTGTCGTCGTCCTTGCCTTGCGTCAGCAAGGCTGCGTCCATCCTCCTCGAAAATTGCCAAAATATTTCAGCGCGAGGTCGGTGATTTTTGAGTGAGATAATTTGGCTTGCGGCAAGGCAAAGGCGTGCAGTAAGGCTTTATGCCTTGCAAGCGGCTTCAACGCAGCCGCAGGGCAAATTAACCACTCAAAAATGTATTGTACATTGTCAATAGAGGGTAGCAATTTATTATATCATAGCGGATAAAGGGGCGCAACTGGTAAGCTTGCGGCGTTTTATCGCTATATAATCTTCCTTAGTCGTTATTACCGCAGAAAAGTTGCCGCGGCTATGTTAGTTTTACCCAATAAAATACCCTTTAAGTCATTATTGAGATGGCAATTTCTTTGCAGGAAGAACTGCTTCCGCTTTTTAATATCTTTTTTCAAATACCTTGACTTTCCCGGCACAACCGCAAAAAAAGCAGTCAATTACCCGGTGAAGGGAAGATTCCACCAAAGTGATTGACTGCTTATCCGTTCCAGCTTCCGGTTAATTCTGATTCTGCCTTTTCTCTACTCCGTAACCTCTGTTATCTGCCAGTATTCTTGCTGTGGTATCTTTTCAACAGTAACTATTGTCTTGGTATCCGGTGATTTGCCGGCAGACGTAGCCCAATTGAAAATAACACTATATGTTTTTTTGCTCTCATTGTCAATTTCATATATCTCATAACCTGAAATCCATGGACTTGATACACCGGTAACCCAGTTCATCTCTTCAAAGCCTGCCCTTTTTTCGGCTTTTAGCTTATCTGAATATAGTGCATATTGAATCGCACCTTTTCTTTCCTGTGCTGCTTTTGCATACATATTCACTGCTTTTTCCGCCGTGTCAGGTGATTCAAATTCCGCTATCTGCTGATCAAATGTGCCCTCGTTGACCGATTCTGCCTTAAATATGCGCAGTGCATCTCCGTCGTAAATTACATCTTCCTTAAGAACCATTGAAAAGTAGGTCTGCGGTACATACATTATGTTCCCAACTGCCTTTGGAGGCAAGCCAAGTTTGACATTACCGTCCGATTTGCTTGAAGAATAACTGTCCACCTTGTTTTTAACATAGCCTCCGGCCACTTCCCAGCCATTGCCCCCACTCCAGGTGGCCTTGTAGCCCAACAGCTTTGCTATATCCTGCAAGGGGACCATCAGGTTGTATTCCTGGGTATAGGTCTTTGGCTGCGGAATAAGACTTTCACCATTGAATCTGACATTCTCAAGTGGTTTGGCATTTATCATCTGTGTATATATATCGCTTTTCAACAAACCTTTCAGCTCTTTTGCATCTATTTTAAATATCGGCATTCCGCCGGCATAAGGTCTTAATTCATACAATCCGAAATATATAACCAGCTTGTTTCCGTCAAAGTAAAATTGATAATTTCCTTTTTTAGCTGCAACAGTCTCTTTTGCATCAATAAAATACATATCCTTTTCTTTGTCTATCAATTTATTGATTTTATCCTGAATTACTTTGTTATAATTGCTCTTGCTGTCAAACAGTGAACCAAAGGTCTTGTATATTTCATTTGTCTTTGTATTTACTGTGTAGCTTTCCATATATGACATACCATGAGCACCGCCGGTGTAGTCACTGGAATGTATGACAACCGAAAGAATGCTTCCGCTGGTGTTATAGTCAAAATATGATTCCAAAAAGGCGCTCATGTTTCCTGCAGGTTCTCCCGCCTTTTCCTGTTGCGCCTTTATATCCTTGATAACAGCTTCATTACTTCTAATGTATCCGATTGAACTTATATTCCTGTTTTGTATGATGCTGTTTAATTCTGAAGCCGCATTGAAACCGCTGAAATAAGGATAGATTAACTTCAGGCTCAAGTCACCCTCTATTTTTTCAATCTTCCTTGTCTCAACTTTTATACTGCCTTTTATATCTGACGCACCGGCTAATGTTGTAAAGGTAGTCAAACATAATATAAGTGCCAAAACAAATGATACTATTTTTTTCATTGCATCAAATCCTCTCATATGTATTTTATCTTTTGCTGTCAAAAATAGATAGCGCGCCGTCTATTGAAATAGTAGCATATTCCGTAGACGTAATGGTAACAAAACGGTTACATGTTATCCCTGTTTCAGCAAAAAAATATCTCTACTCAAAAAACCCTTTGATTTTGCCCATATCCCTTCTCAGATATTTCAGGTTCAGGTCAAAAGTATTATTAAAGAGTGATACCTGATAAATGTCTTTTTCGACTTCTTGTATTTGTAGCATCTCCAACCGGGGCTGCCCATATAATACATAACTTTTAGCAATGTCAACAGCCACTAACCCGCTGATTACTATTAAAAAAAACAGGCTCATCACAACAAATATTTTTAGATTGTATAATCTCTTTTTACGGAATCTGATTTTCCTGGCCAAGTCTGCCTCCAAAATAAACATATTAATGTTACTTATTTTTGACCGGCAGCCGGAAATTTAATCATCAGTATTTGTTTTTGTAGATAACATCATTGATTGCCTGTGCCAAATAGGTTGTACTCCTGACACATTCATCAATAACATTCCCGTCTCCGCCGATTTCCACAATGACCGACCCATTGGTCAGGTGCTGATTATACCTGTTTTTGCTGATATAAGTGGGTTTTGCTATTCCCGGAGCTATCTCGTTCAGCCGTGATTGGATTTTAAGGGCAAGCTTCAGGTTTTCTTTCCATTTGGGATTGCTGAGTTTTGAATCGGTTCCGATAACAAACATTATCTGTGCGTAATCCTTTCCATTGATTTTTTTTGCTACTCTCAATTTATCATTTCCGGCGGCA
Organism: Ruminiclostridium cellobioparum subsp. termitidis CT1112; assembly: GCF_000350485.1. Classification (GTDB taxonomy): domain Bacteria; phylum Bacillota; class Clostridia; order Acetivibrionales; family DSM-1351; genus Ruminiclostridium; species Ruminiclostridium termitidis. The sequence continues at coordinate 31,497 of NZ_AORV01000011.1, read as the reverse complement.
TCCCGGTGAAGATCAATGGTCATTTTCAGGGAGGGGTACTTATCCACATAATTGGTCAATGTATTGAGGGATTTGACATAGGAGCTGTTGTAATCCTTGTCGTGAATGGTTGAATTATGCAATACATTGATGTTGTACTTTTTAAGATTACTTATCAATGCATCTCCCACCCGGACAACATTATATTTGTTGTCGGTGGTTCTTGAGGGTACGCTTTTGTCATGAAGCTGCCCAATATCCTTGATATAACTCTCTGTGGTATGGGTGTGATAAACAAATATCTGTGGGCCGGTTTTAGCCGTATTCAATTTCAGCGGTTCCTTCAGCAGTCCATCAATATCAATACTGTATTGGGTTTCATTAACAACCTTTATTTTCCCGTTCGTTACCACAGGGTTATTTTGTTGGTCACTATTTTCCACATCATTTTCAAAGGTGATGCTGCTTGAAACTTCTTTTAGTGCACCTCCTGCTCCCTTCGTCTGTGCAGCACTGTCTGCAGGTTTTTGACTCTGCACTTCCTGCTGTGGCCTGACAGGCTGCAGATCCTCGTTTGCCACAATCTTCTCCTGCAGCTCCTGCTGTTCTTTTTCGGCTATGAATTTAAGGTAGTCCTCCCTGTAATAGATTTCAAAAAAAGGTGAATTTGAGTTCAGTATGGTTATGGGATTATACCGGTCCATTCCAAAAGCCTTAAACAATATGTCCATTGAATAAGTGCTTATATCGGCTTTATCCTGATCTTCTGAAATATCCTTTCCGCCGGTATTTATCCCCCCCATACTCATATGCCCATTTGCCGCCCGGAAGGCCAGACCCCCGATCAAAATACCGGCTATTGCACAAAGTACTATGGGGAACTTTGAAAATTTGCCTTTGTTTCCTGTAATATTTGAATCATTGTAAAAAGAGTTTCCTTCAATCCTCGCAAATTCCCTCATAAATGCCTCCAATCAAATTACTTCAGTTACATCAAATTTATAAAACTATATTCAAAATTTTAAAAATTATGACTGGCTTGTACCACAAATCAGCCGGTATGGTTAAAAAGGTTTTTTAAGAGGTGGGAAATATTGTAATATGATTTGGTACTTAATTTTAATATTTTTGTTCTAAAAACAGGTACAGTTTCATATAACTAAGAATATACTTATTTTAGGAATGGAGGGGAAAAGTTGAATTTCAGCACAGTTAGATGTTGTATATGTAACAGCGTATTATTAAATCTTCCTGAAGAGGAACTTGAAAAATTAAACAGTCTTACTTTCAGATGCGAAAGCTGTGGTCACAGGCTTACCTTGAACGGAACCAATGTTACCAAGGCCTTAAGCTCCGAACCTTTTCAAAATATTTTCAAATACGATTTCAACATATAAAGAAACTCCTTTGATGGAGTTTTTTTATATTGGCGTGAAATTTTTCTGAAAAAGCATCGCCTCTGAAATTCAAAATTAACTGGTTATGCCAGTTAGTTGTTCTCAACTTTCAGTTAAACTGCAATGTTACCTGAAAATGTTAAGAAAATTGTAAGAAATCTGTCAATTAGTTTGAAAGATGCCTGAGTTATTATTTTTATAACGGATTCAATCAGGAATTTACTTACAAATTCTGAGATAAAGGGATGTGATATAATGATATGGATTGTCAAGGGGAATGAATAATATAAGCCTGAAAATTAATAATTCATTCTCATCTAAACGGAGGTTTTACAGTGAATATACTTGTTTGCGACGATGAAAAGGAAATTGTAGACGCTATAGAAATATATCTGAAAAACGAAGGTTATACAGTATTAAAAGCCTATAACGGAGCTGAAGCTCTGGCTGTTTTTGACAAAGCCGATATTCAGCTAGTGATTATGGATATAATGATGCCTGTCATGGATGGTATCCGGGCTACAATGAAAATCAGAGAAAAGTATAACATCCCCGTTCTGATGCTGAGCGCTAAATCCGAGGACACAGATAAAATCCTCGGTCTAAACCTCGGTGCCGATGACTATGTAACCAAGCCTTTTAACCCCCTGGAACTGCTGGCGCGTGTAAAATCACTCCTAAGAAGATATGTTTCACTGGGCAGTTTTGTCCCGAAAACCGGTGTTTACCAATCGGGAGGGCTTGTCATTGATGATAGTGCAAAAGAAGTCAAGGTTGACAATGAACAGGTGCGTCTTACGCCTGTGGAATACAAGATATTAAAGCTTTTATGTGAAAATGCCGGAAGAGTATTTTCAATTGATCAAATTTACGAGCAGGTTTGGAACGAACCCTCTTTCAGTCCTGAAAACACTGTAGCTGTTCATATACGAAGAATCCGCGAAAAAATAGAAATTAATCCTAAAGAACCAAAATATTTAAAGGTGGTGTGGGGAATTGGATATAAAATTGAAAAACTATAGATATTCCGTATGGTTTAAGCTCCTTGCAATCATCTTATGCATTGCAGGAATGTTGTCTCTTGCCTATGGCCTCTTGCAGGCACCTTATTTTGAAGATGCAATTCAAAATAAGGAATTTAAGGAAAGCATGGCCGGTAAGGATATATTGCAGCATGCTTACTCCAATATATCTTTCGTGGCGTTTAAGTATAAAAATGAAGAAAACATCAAGTCGGGAGCTACTCTGGACCCTGATGAAATAAACGGTATGAAATCCAATATTGAGTACAGCAGAAGCAGCGAACTTCAACAGGTCGAAAATGACTTTTACAACTCTGCCAACCAGTATCAGGAATATCTCAACAACCAAAGTATCATAATTGATAATAACGGTAATGTTGCCGAAAATACTGACGTTATATCTGATATTAAAAACAAGGATGCCCTGGAAAAAATCCAGAATTTAAAGGATAAGAAAGACAAAGATACAAAAGAAATAAACGAAAAATATGACAAGTTGCTGGATAATGTTGCTGAAGAAGCCATCAACCGGCAATTGGAGGATTATAAATCACAAATAAAGTATCTTGACAGTTTGCAGGGTATATATTATTCAGTGGTACAAAACGGTAAAACAGCACAATCAAATATATCTGACAACAATACGATAGAAAATTACTTTAACGCTCTGCCCTTTTCGGTCAAGCTGACTCAAAGCAATTGGAATTCCTATTTCGGAGGCAATTCGTATGGGTCCTATTCAATTCCGGCAGATGCCACTGTATATCTGGGTATGTCTCCCGACAGGTATCAAACTGAAGTAAATACCTTTAAAAACAATTCCATCAGAGGTCTGACAGGTTTAAAAACCTCCGGTTTGGGGCTTCTGTCTTTTATAACCGGCTTAATATACCTGATATATTCGGCTGGCAGACGTCCTGATAAGGAAGGCGTTCACCTGATAGCCGCAGATATAATATACCTTGACGTAGCCCTTGTGGTAAGTGTTTCTTTCATTGTACTCTGCATATCGCAGATTATTCAGTTTGTGCCGGTATTTTATTGGAATAACACACGCTATAATGCAGTGGTCATATACACAATTTTAAGTGTAGTAATCATTTTTGGTACTCTGGCAGGCATCTTGTTTATCACAATGCTTGCCAAAAGATTCAAGAGGCACGAGGTTATTAAGTATACTCTGCTTTGTAAGATGGTTAAATGGATTTTCAGCAGGCTCCACAGTCTTTATACCAAAATTAAAAACAGTATTAGCGGAGTCCTTGTTAAAAGTCCCCTTACCATGAGGCTGCTGCTTATCTTTGGAGCTTACGCATTTCTCAACCTGATATTTGCGCTGATATTTGCCGACGGTAACGATGTAACATTTATAGGCTTTTTTGGAATAGTGGGTGTAAATGCTGCCGCAATATATTTCCTTTTGAAAAATTTCAAGGTATTTATAAATATTAGAGACGGTGCCGAAAAAATCAGAGCCGGGGAGTTGACTTACAACATACCCGAACTGGGTATTCCTGAACTCCGAGCTCTTGCCGGAACCATCAATCAAATTGCAGACGGCCTGAAAAATGCCGTCGGCAGCCAGGTCAAGGCCGAACGGATGAAGGCCGAGCTTATTACAAATGTATCCCATGATTTGAAGACTCCCCTGACCTCCATCATCACCTATGTTGACCTGCTTAAAAATGAAGGGCTTCAGTCTGAAAATGCAGGAAAGTATCTTGGCATAATAGATTCAAAATCCCAGAGGCTGAAATCGCTGACCGAAGATTTGTTTGAAGCAGCCAAGGCAACCAGCGGAAATATAGCGGTCAATTTTGAAAAATTGAATGTTGCGTCTCTTATTTCACAGGGTCTGGGAGAACTTTCAGATAAGATCGAAACATCAGGGCTTATTTTCAGGACCAACTTTCCTGCCGAAAATGTTTATGTGAATGCGGATGGAAGGCTGCTCTGGAGAGTTATAGAAAATCTCCTGTCAAATGTTTTCAAATATGCTCTCTCCAATTCAAGAGTGTATATAGATGTAATTCAAACTGATGAAACGGTGAAAATTCTGGTAAAAAACATATCTGCCTACGAATTGAATGTGAATGCGGATGAGCTGATGGAGAGATTTAAGAGAGGCGATGCCTCCCGCCACAGTGAAGGCTCGGGCCTTGGGCTTTCAATAGCCAAAAGCCTCACAGAACTTCAAAACGGGAGCTTTACCCTCAATATCGACGGCGACCTTTTTAAGGCAACAATAGAACTCCCGGCAGTCAGCCAGCTAATTAATTAAATAATTTTTTTGATTATATCATTAGTATAATATTTATATAGGCGTGCTTTTATTGAATTGCCAATATGCGGAATAATTCAATACAGCACGCTTTTATTTTCATGTCTAATTTTTTATATAAGAGATAAAATAACTACAAAACATTTATCGGAGGAAACAACATGGCTTTGAACCAAAATACAAATATGCCTGATACTGGCAAATTCCCCATTATCAGCGGAAATGAAGTAACTTTTATTTATAAGGGCAATGCCGAAACAGTTTATGTTGCAGGTGAATATAATCAGTGGAAGCTTGAAGACAGGATGTCAAAAAATGAGGAAGGTGTCTGGTTCATCAATAAACGTTTTCCTGAAAATGCAAGGTTTGACTATAAATTAATAGTGGACGGCAATTGGATTACTGATCCGTTAAACGAGAAAACAACCTGCGTAAGCGCTGACAATATAAATTCAAATCTCATAATGCCCAAATACAGCAGCGACCACGAAAAAATTGTTAATTCCCAGGTGCCAAAAGGAAATTTGCTTAAAAATGTAAAATTGAAAAGTGACTACATGGGCTGCAGCATGAATTATCACGTTTATCTCCCCCATGGATATGAGAATTCCGATATATCCCATATACTTTATGCTATGGATGGCTCAGAATATCTCAATTACGCCAATATTGACAGGGTTTTGGATTATATGATCCATATGGGAGAAATTCCAAGGATGGTGGCAATCCTTACAGACCCAAATGACAGAAATGCAGAATATACCATTAGCAGGAAACACTACAGCTATTTTATCAAGGAATTGGTTCCATTTGCAGAGAGAAACTATCTTAGTCCCCGTGCTATGATTGAAAGGTCCATAATAGGCGTCTCCTGGGGAGGTCTGACAGCAATTTATATTGCTGCAAATACACCGGACAAATTCAACAGATTATTATCTCAGTCAGGTTCTTTCTGGCCCAAGGACTGGCTGATATTTGACATAATCAGTAAAGCTGATGTTTCCAATATGAAATTATGCTTACAGACGGGAACTGTTCAGGATACCGAGGAAATGAACGATGCCCTTGCAAAACTTATCGAAAGCAAGCATGGGCACGTAGAATATGCCAAATACTCTGAAAGCCATAATTGGATAAACTGGAAAGGACATCTCAATGAGGGTTTGAAAACTTTGTATTCGGGAATAAATTAAACATCATATCTGATTTGAAAAGAAGGAGACTCAATGCCATGTTTAAGAAAGGTCAAAAAATATTTTATGTGGACGCCAGGGACGGTATTATCGAGACAGCCAGGTTTATAGAAAAAACCTCTGACGGAACGTGGATCAGGATAGATGGTCATGCCATAAACACTTTTGTCTATTCCGATTACCAGAACAAGTCGCTGTTCGAGGATTTGACCCAGGCAGAAACCGGCCTTGAGAATTATAAAATCAATCTGAAATCAAAGTTATTAAAAAATAATTTCTTTATAAAAGACATTTTGCTGCGTTTGGAAAAACATGAGGGAAAGCTTTACGTTGATGTTGTCAGCGAAATATTAAACACCCTGCTGTAAAGCGTTACGCTGGACATTCGATCAACTTTGCCGGTAAAATATTATTACTGATTATACCGTACTAAATTTTTTCAAGCTTTTCTACCGTTCTTTCATTTCTTACATCTCCGGTGTTCAATGTTGCCTTCGGTTCAATCAGCATCACATGAACTTCCTCCTCTGCAACAGGCATATGTTCGATTCCCCTGGGAATTATAAGGAACTCGCCTTCATTTAAAATAACTTCCCTGTCCCTGAATCTTATTTTCAATATTCCTTTTAAAACATAAAACATTTCATCTTCATTTTCATGACTATGCCATAGAAATTCACCCTTCAGCTTTGCCGCTTTTACATATGATTCATTGACTTCACCTAATATTTTAGGGCTCCAGTACCCGTTAAAAAGCTTTAACTTCTCATATATGTTGACTTTCTCCATTACACTTGTCTCCTTCGCAGTAAATTAATAAGGCCGGCATGGCCGGCCTTTATTTTATGAACTGATTTTTGCATCCTGCACCAGAATTTCCTGCTCGGCCGCTTCAGTAACCGGCGTCTCAATCTTCTCAGGCGGGTTTTTCAGGTTCTTGAAGGCTACCGACATCATCAGCTTGATTCTGTTAAGCTGGTTAACCTCGCTGGCTCCTGGATCATAGTCCACTGCAACTATATTGGATTCGGGATATCTTCTCCTTAATTCTTTTATCATACCCTTACCTGTAACATGATTGGGCAGACATGCAAACGGCTGCATGCAAACTATATTTCCGGCACCGCTCTTTATGAGTTCGATCATTTCTGCCGTAAGGAACCAGCCTTCGCCTGTCTGGTTTCCAATAGAAAGTATTTCGGAGGCACTTTCGGCAAGTTCATATATGGAGTGCGGCGGATCAAATCTCCTGCTCCTGCGCAAATACTTTTTCATATGCCTTCTATAATACTCTATACCTACAATGGCAAGATTGTTTACAACCAATTTTTTAAATGTGCCGGACAGGTGCTTATACTTGAAGTTGGCGTCATAAGCGCAGTACAGGAAAAAGTCAATGAGGTCGGGCATAACTGCTTCGGCCCCTTCCTTCTCAACTACATCCACCACATTGTTATTGGCATCCGGATGGAATTTGACGAGTATTTCTCCTACAAGTCCCACCTTTGGCTTCTTTATATCCTTTAGCTCAAGCGTATCAAAATCCCTGACGATACCCTTGATATTCCGTTTAAAACTTCCCTTCCTGCCTTCATATATGGAATCGGTACATATTTTGGCCCACTTTCTGTAAAGTTCATTTGCCGAACCGGGTACAGCTTCATAAGGCCTTACCCTGTAGAGTACTCTCATCAGCAGGTCACCATATACGAGGCCCTTGAAGGCACTGTCCAGCAGGTCAAGGGATATCTTAAAGCCCGGCTGGTTATCCAGACCAAGTGCGTTTAGAGATATGACCGGAACCTGGCTCATTCCCGCCTCATGCAGTGCTTTTCTCAGGAAGCCGATATAGTTTGTGGCACGGCAGCCTCCGCCTGTTTGAGTTATCAACACCGACGTATTGTCCAGATCGTACCTGCCCGACTTTAATGCATGTATGATCTGACCTACAACAATAATCGACGGATAGCAGGCATCATTGTTGACATACCTTAAGCCGTCCTCCACCGCAGCACTGTCAACACTTGGCAGCACTTCAACCTTATAGCCGCACCTTCTGAAGGCCGCCTCAACGAAATCAAAATGAATAGGCGACATCTGAGGGGCCAGAATGGTATGCTTAACCCTCATTTCCTCAGTAAATACGGCCTTTTTATGGGACTCATGTTTTTTGTGAGGAGCCAGGGCTTTTTTGTCCCTGTCTTCAATAGCTGCTACCAGGGACCTTATTCTGATCCTGGCGGCGCCCAGATTATTGCCCTCGTCTATTTTTAATACGGTATAAATGTTTTCGTTGGCATTCAGGATTTCCTGCACCTGATCTGTTGTTACGGCATCGAGACCGCAGCCGAAGGAATTCAGCTGGATCATTTCAAGCTCGGGATATTCATTGACAACAGTTGCAGCCGCATAAAGCCTTGAATGGAATTTCCACTGGTCAACCACTCTCAGAGGACGTTCAATCTTTCCCAAATGTGCAATTGAATCCTCAGTAAACACTGCAAACCCGTGAGAGGTTATTATCTGCGGGATGCCGTGATTTATCTCGGGATCTATATGGTATGGCCTTCCGGCCAGTACAATGCCTCTTTTGTTGTTATCTCTGAGATATTTCAGGGTTTCTTCACCCTTCTGTCTGATATCCCTCTTTACCTTTTCGTCTTCTGCATATGCCATTTCCACCGCATTCTCTATTTCGGCCCTTGTTATATTGAATTCTTTTCCAAGAACCTCAAAAAGTCTTGATTTCATTCTTTCCTTGTTGTCATAGGGAAGGAATGGATTCATAAACTTTATACCCTTTGTCTTCAGAATATCCATATTATTCTTTATAACTTCAGGGTATGATGTTACAATAGGACAGTTGTAATGGTTATCGGCTCCCTCGTCCTCAACCATTTCATATGGAAGGCAGGGATAGAAAATGAAGTTCACATTTTTATTTACAAGGCTTGTAATATGGCCGTGAACAAGTTTGGCCGGATAACATACCGATTCCGACGGCATGGTTTCTATACCCAGTTCGTATATTTTCTTTGATGAACGGGGTGACAGCTCCACCCTGAATTTCAGCTGATCAAAGAATGTAAACCAGAAGGGATAGTTCTCATACATGTTGAGTACACGAGGAATTCCTACCGTGCCTCGGGTGTACTCTATACCTGCCGCCTGCCTGTAACCCACTATTCTTTTATATTTATAATCATAAAGATCCGGCACATCCTGTGTCGAGGTTTCAATACCTGCGCCTCTTTCACACCTGTTGCCCGAAACAAATCTGCTGCCATCGCTGAATTGGTTTATTGTCAGCAAACAGTTGTTGTTGCAGAGCTTGCATCTCTGCAGCTCGGTATTATAATCAAATTCACCGATATTGTCCTTTGTAATAAGGGTGGACTGTGCACCGCTGTAACGTTCCTTTGCGATCAAGGCGGCACCGAAAGCACCCATAAGCCCTGCTATGTTCGGTCTCACGGCCTCTCTTTCGGAAATCAGCTCAAAGCTTCTCAGAACAGCATCATTCAGGAAAGTCCCTCCCTGGACGATTATTTTTTCTCCCATCTCTCTGGGGTCCCTTATCTTTATGACCTTAAGCAGTGCATTCTTTATGACCGAATAGGACAGACCTGCAGAAATATCTCCCACCTGGGCGCCTTCCTTTTGTGCCTGCTTGACTCTGGAATTCATGAAAACAGTACATCTGGAACCCAGATCAACGGGTTTTTCGGCCAGCAGCGCCTGTGCGGCAAAGTCCTCTACGGTAAAGTTCAGTGATTTTGCAAAGGTTTCTATAAAGGAACCGCAGCCCGAGGAACACGCCTCGTTGAGCATAATACTGTCAATAATACCGTCTTTGACCTTCAGGCACTTCATGTCCTGTCCGCCGATATCCAGTATAAAATCCACACCCGGCAGGAAGAAATCGGCTGCCTTGTAGTGCGCTATTGTTTCAATTTCACCTATATCCACCTTAAGTGCAGCCTTGATCAAGCCTTCACCGTAACCGGTGACGGTAGAATTTACTATTCTGGCCTCAGAAGGTATCTGAGCATATATATCATTCAATATTCTTATTGCGGAGTTTAACGGACTGCCCTCATTACTTCCATAATGAGTATAAAGGAGTTCTCCGTTGGTATCTATCAAAACCGCCTTGGTAGTTGTAGATCCGGCATCGATTCCAAGGAAACAATCTCCCTTGTAGTCTTTCAGCGGCTTAACACTGGCAGAATGCTCCCCATGCCTTGCCCTGAATTGATCCAGCTCCTGCTGACTGCTGAAAAGGGGCTTCAGCCTTTCCACCTCATGGACCACAATGGTATTCAAATCAGGCAGTTTTTCCTTTAAATCCTTAAAGGATATGACTTTGCATTCCTTTGAGGACAGGGCGGCACCTATGGCCACAAACAATTGTGAATTCTCGGGGAATATGACCTGTTCGGGCTTTAAGTTGAGGGTTATTGCAAATCTCTTTCTCAATTCCGACAGGAAATAAAGCGGTCCGCCCAAAAAGGCTATATTGCCTTTGATTGGTTTGCCACAAGCCAGGCCGCTGATAGTCTGGTTAACCACAGACTGAAATACCGAGGCGGCAATGTCTTCCCTTGCAGCTCCTTCGTTCAAAAGCGGCTGTATATCGGTTTTTGCAAAAACACCGCAGCGGGCGGCTATGGGATAAACGATTCTGCTGTTTTTGGCATACTCATTCAGACCTGTCGCGTCTGTCTGCAGCAAGGAGGCCATCTGGTCTATAAAGGAACCGGTACCGCCGGCACAGGTACCATTCATACGCTGTTCCAGGCCGCCCTTGAAATAGGTTATCTTAGCATCTTCTCCTCCGAGTTCAATTGCAACATCTGTATTGGGAATAAGCGTTTGTACAGACTCGGAGCCTGCAATAACTTCCTGGATAAAGTCAAGATCCAGCCACTGAGAGACCAGCAATCCACCGGAGCCAGTTATCATAACAGTGCACTCTTCCTGATAAAATTTCTCACAGGTCTCGTCCATTAATTCAAATATTGTTTTTCTGATATCCGAATAATGTCTTTGATATTTTGAAAAAACAAGCTTGTTATTTTTATCAAGAACAGCCATTTTTACAGTGGTAGATCCAACGTCCAACCCCACATGATAATTCTTTTTCATATATTGACTAATCTCCAAAACTAATTTTTAAACTATGTAAAACATAGCTAACTGCTCATGATGTTTTTCACATAGTCCTCTCAATAAAATTTGTCCCCCACAGTTTCCCGAATAAAATTACAGATTGCTACGTTTATTATACCAAAGTCATTTAAATCCGCCTAATGGCAATGTTTACAATCACACCTCAATAATTCATAATATCTCTGCTAATACGAATTCTGGCAACCTCTGAAGTAAGAATTATATCTCATCTATAATATTTATATGCAATTCCTGTATTTGTTTTTCATCAACTATGTCAGGTGCATTATCCATAGGGCTGGAAGCATTCTGCACCTTGGGAAATGCTATTACGTCTCTGATACTGCCGGTCTTTGCCATGAGCATTATCATTCTGTCAAGACCAAAGGCCATACCGCCGTGAGGAGGAGTTCCGTATCTGAAGGCATCCAGCAGGAAACCGAACTTTGTGTTTGCATCTTCCTCGGTGAAGCCCAGCAGCCTGAACATTTTGGCCTGAAGCTCCTGTATATGGATTCTGATGCTTCCCCCACCCAGTTCAACACCGTTTAATACTATGTCATAGGCTTTGGCCCGGGCTTTCCCGGGATCGGTATCAAGGAATTCAATATCCTCGTCCATAGGGCAGGTGAACGGGTGATGCTTTGCCGCATATCGCCCTTCTTCTTCATCATATTCAAATAAGGGGAATTCTGTCACCCATAAGAACTTAAATTCGTCAGGATTCAAAATATTTAGCTTTCTTGCGACTTCCAGTCTCAACTGACCAAGAGCATCAAATACAACACTGTTCTTATCAGCCACAAAGCAAATCAGGTCACCGGCTTCTGCCTCTACTCTTCCCAGCAGAGCTTTCATCTCTTCCTCAGTCATAAATTTTGCAAAGGAGGATTTTATTTCATTGTTATTATCTATTGATATCCAGGCCATACCCTTTGCCTTATAGGTTTTAACCACCTCAACCAGGGCATCTATCTCTTTTCTGCTGAATTTGGCGCAGCCCTTTGCGTTTATTGCTCTTACACTTCCTCCACCGGCAACTGCATCGGTAAACACCTTGAAGCCGCAATCCGCCACCAGCTCGGATACATTGACAAGTTCCATGCCAAAGCGGATATCCGGTTTATCGGACCCAAACCTCTCCATAGCTTCAGCATACGGCATTCTGAGGAATGGAGTCTCAAGCTCGACACCCAGGGCTTCCTTAAATACTCTCTTGACGAAACCTTCATTAATAGTCAGCACGTCATCCACATTGACAAAGGACATCTCCAAATCTATCTGGGTGAATTCAGGCTGTCTGTCAGCTCTTAAGTCCTCATCCCTGAAGCATTTTGCTATCTGGAAATACCTGTCGAAGCCCGACACCATCAGCAGCTGCTTGTAAAGCTGCGGTGACTGGGGCAGTGCATAAAATTTGCCTGAGTGTACCCTGCTGGGTACAAGGTAATCCCTGGCACCTTCCGGAGTACTCTTAACCAGTATCGGAGTTTCAATTTCCAAAAAACCGTTGTCATCATAATAATCACGTGCCACCTTGGCAACCCTGTGCCTGAGTATCAGGTTCCTCTGCATGTCAGGTCTTCTTAAATCAAGATATCTGTATTTCAGCCTTGTAATTTCATTGACATCTGAATTTTCTTCAATATAAATGGGCGGTGTTTCGGAAGAACTGAGTATTCTAAGTTCTTTTACAATTATCTCTATTTCGCCTGTTGCCATCTTCCGGTTGACAGCCTCGGGGGCTCTGGCAGAAACGGTACCAACTACGGCAAGAACAAACTCACTTCTTATTGTCTTCGCCCTGTCAAGCATTTCTCCGTCCTTATCAGTAAAAACAATCTGCAATATTCCCGATCTGTCTCTCAAGTCCACAAAAACCAAACTTCCCAGATTTCTCTGCTTCTGCACCCATCCCATGACAGTAACGGTTTCTCCTATATTTGCCGAAGTCAGCTCTGCACATTTATGACTCCTCTTGAGTCCGTAAATTGATTCTCCCATATAATGATTCCTCCATTTTCGTGTTATAAACACTAATTATTAAATATTATCCATGTATCAGGCCTTTAATTGTTCTATAATCCGTTGGATATCCAGCTCGGCCTGGTCACCTGTAGCCATGTTTTTCAGTTTATATATGCCGGTATTTACTTCGTCTTCTCCAACCACCACTGCATATGGAATTCCCAGCTTATCGGCGTATGAAAATTTCTTTCCGATTTTTCCTTCATTAAAGTAAATCTCTGCTGCAATCCCTGCCTCCCTGACCTTTGTAGCAAGCTCCAGGGCCTGGGACATTGTTTCCTTCATGGGGATTATCAGAATCTGAGAAGGTGTTGCCTTTCTGCTTTCCCCAAGAACACCCGCTTCCCTGAGCTGGTAGTACAGTCTTGACAGGCCTATGGATATTCCCACACCCGGCAATTTCTTGGTGGTATAGTTTTGAGCGAGGTTATCGTACCTGCCTCCCGAACATACACTTCCTATTGAAGGGTACTGGTTCAAAATTGTTTCATATATGGTTCCGGTGTAATAATCCAGACCTCTTGCTATTGTAAGGTCAACAGCATAGTTACCCGATGGAACCTTAAAAGCATCAATGTAATTAATGACCAGTTCCAGTTCGTCTATACCTTCTGAAAACATATCATTACTGACTTCAAGCCTGCGGAGGTTTTCGATTATCTCCCGGCAGCTTCCCTTTATACCCACAAATTTCACAACACTGCCGGCATCTCCGTCAGAAAGGCCAATAGACTTAAGTTCATCCAGCACGGCAGCCTGACCTATCTTTTCCATTTTATCTATTATTCTTAAAACTTCAGCTTTATCGGCTATGCCAAGGCTTTCAAAAAAACCGTTAAGAATTTTTCTGTTATTCAGCCGTATTGTAAAATCATCAAAGCCCAAAGCCTTGAATGTGGAATAAATCACGCTCAATATTTCGGCATCATTTACAACGCTTAAGCTTTCAAAACCTATTATATCTATATCGCACTGGTAAAATTCCCTGAATCTGCCCTTCTGCGGCTTTTCACCCCTGAATACCTTGCCTATATGGTATCTTTTAAATGGGAAGGTCAATTCACCGAAATGCTGTGACACATACCTCGCCAAAGGTACCGTAAGGTCAAACCTTAAAGCCAGGTCGTTATCTCCCTTGTTAAACCTGTAAACCTGTTTTGCGGTTTCACCGCCGCTTTTGGCCAGTAAAACCTCGGATTTCTCAATCATCGGAGTATCAAGAGGAATAAACCCGTATGTTTCATATGTCTTTTTAATAGTTTCCAACATCTGATTGAACACCATCTGGTCTGCGGGCAATAACTCCATGAAGCCCGGAAGGATTGAAGGTGTTACCACTTGCTGCTTCGCCATTTGCACAACTCCCATCATAAAAATATATAATTTTAATTATTCACATAAACCATGCCAATTAGTAATTGTCAAAAAAGTTTTCTGCCCTGGACAATAAAAAAGCCCCTTATCCCGACAAGGGACGAGAGGAAACTTCCCGTGATGCCACCCTAATAATTTCCACAATACAAGAACTGCAAGCAGAAACTTACTTGAAATCTTTAACGCAGAAAACGGGTAAGCTTTTAACCTACCAGCCCAGGAAACCGAATTCCAAAGAGGGTGTCTTTCATCAACTTTACTATGGGCTGCTCACAGTCTAAGTCAATTAAGTCTTGAACCTTGATTGACTTTGGACAGCCGTTTCCTGAATAGAAGCATTGATTACTCTTCCCTTTTAAGGCTTTGCTATATATAGTCTACTATATATTTTAAAATTCACTTCCCATATTGTCAATATCATTATTGGATAATTCTCCTAATAACCCTCCTGTGGCCGCTTCCTTCCTCTCAAGCATTTCATCTATTCTCCCCAAATATTCTTCAACACTTTTGACATTGAAGGCTCTTTCTATTCTATTATCAGGAAAAACAAACTTTGAAACAGCACCTGCTCCACAGGCGAATATGGACTGTCTTTCCTCCATTATCTGAATATTGTACAGGCTCTCCCTGCCTTTTTTGCTGTAGCCCACATTTTCAAGATTCCCCAGAATGTTTTTCTGCCTGTACAGGTAATAAGGTTCCAAGCCCATACGTGAAGCGTATTCCCGTGCAGACTCCACCATATCGGCAACCTGCCGGTATTCCCGGTGCAAACTGTAGCTGTCAAGCTCCTGGGTGAGTCTGGAAGCTCTTTTTATTGCCATGGTGTGAACGGTTATGCTTTCGGGATTGAGCTGTGCAATTCTTTCCATGGTTGCTTTGAACATGTCCGGATCTTCCCCCGGCAGCCCGCATATGACATCCATGTTAATATTGCCGAAGCCCAGTTCCCGTGCTGTGCCAAACGCCTTTTCCACCTCTGCCGGAGTATGGTCTCTGCCTATCCTTTCAAGTGTGGCGGCATTCATACTCTGCGGATTGATGCTTATCCTTGAAACTCTGCTGCGCCTGACCACCGACAGTTTTTCAAAATCAATGGTGTCGGGGCGGCCGGCCTCAAGAGTATATTCTTTCAGGCAGCTCAAATCCAGCAAGTCTTCAATGCCTCTGAGCAGCCTGTCCAGCTGAAGCGAGCTCACAGAGGTGGGAGTTCCTCCCCCGATATAGACGCTTTCTATCTTCAGACCCTTGCTTTTGATAAGCCCGGATGCATGTTCTATTTCCTTCAGCAGCGCATCCAGGTATTTATCCACCGATTTTTTATACTGCCCTATGGTACTTGAGCTGAAAGAACAGTACAGGCAGCGCGTTGGGCAGAAGGGTATGCCTATATACAGAGAAACACTTCCGGGGACGGAATTTTTAAACAGCTCCCGCTGGTTGACGGCAACGTCAAATAAAAGCCGGGCCTTGTTATCAGTTACATAGTAATCCTCCGTCAGTGTTTTTAAAATCTGTTCTTTACCGGCGCCCCCGTCCAGCAGCTCATTTACCAGCTTGGTAGGTCTGATCCCGGTCATTACGCCCCAGGGAATAATTTTGCCGGTATACTTTTGCAGCAGTAAAAACAGCTCTCTTTTAAATTTTTTCTTTAAACTTTTTATATACGGCCTATTTATATCCTGTCCTTTGGAATCCGGACCGTCCTCAGATACGGGGATATCGGCCTGTTCATCGAAATTTTCAGCCTGAAGCCTGATATTGATTTTCAGGCCCTGACCGTCCTCCCGGGAAAAGCAGCACAATAGAAATGCCCCGGAATCGGTATCCCGGGGGCCGTCAATTTTTACAAGTTCATCCTTTAAAAAAAATAGTTTTATGATATCCTCAAACTCATAGTCAAAGCTGTCACAGGTATTTCTGTAAAAAATCATCAGTATCTCCATTTACATCTTTTTAGTACAAGGCTGTTGTTACCATTCGATTGCATGTTTGATCGGGTTGGTCATTTTCTCGTCCTCTATTGTCGTCGGCCTTCCGTGTCCGGGATAAACCCTAGTCTCACCGGGAAGATTGAAAAGTTGATCAACTATGGAAGCGTATATATCTTCAAAGCTCCCGTTAGGCAGGTCGACTCTGCCATAGCCCGAATTAAACAGCGTATCGCCTGAGAACAGCTCATTATTTACTTGTATACAAATTGATCCGGGCGTGTGTCCAGGTGTATGAATTACTTTTAATTCAAGCTCACCAAGCCTTAAAATGCTTCCGTCCCTTAAAACCTCACATTGTGTATTAAAAGTCTGTGCCTTAAATGCATATGCCGATACATTATATCCGGCATCTGTCAGAGAGGGTTCGTCATTTATGTGAATATAAGCCCTGGCACCTGTCTTTTCAGCAATGCTGTCCAGTTCAACAATGTGATCAATATGACCGTGGGTCAGAATTATTTTTTCAATGTCAACCTTCATATCGGCAGCAGCTTCAATAACCTTTTCACTTTTTACACCTGCATCTATCAGCACCGCTTTATTTCCTTCACATATCAAATATGCGCAGGAATCAAACATTCCACCTGTAATAGTTTTTATTCTCATAATCCATCCCCTTCTAGAACTCTCTTTTACTGTCCAACAAAAGTGTGACCGGTCCGTCATTGCTTATATCCACAAGCATTTCGGCCTGAAATATCCCTGTCTGAACCTTCACACCAAAACCTCTGCATTTTTCTACAAAGCCTTCATATAACGCTTTAGCCGCTTCAGGCCTTGCAGCCCTGTCATATCCGGGCCTCCTGCCTTTTCTGCAATCTCCGTATAAAGTGAACTGGGAAACAACCAGGAGCTCTCCCCCAACCTCAAGCAGTGACAGGTTCATTTTACCATTATTATCTTCAAATATTCTTAAATTGATTATTTTATCAGCCAGGTAATCAATATCCCTGTCGGAATCCTCCTGACCCACTCCCAGCAGCACCGTCAGTCCTTTACCGATCTCTCCCGCAATGCTGCCGTCAACTGTCACGCTGGACTTTTCAACTCTCTGAACAACCGCCCTCATCTATTGCTCCAATCTGCCTTTTACCATATAATTCAGGAAACCCAATTGCAAACTACTGCAAGTTATTGTTTATTCCTTGTTACATCAAATACACTGTCTATTTTTCTGAGTCTCTTTATTATCTTTTCCAATTGTTCGGTATTTGTTATTTCAAGTGTGAGATTTATTACAGTTACCTGCTCTCTGGTGGTTCTGGCATTAACAGCCTTGATGGGTACTTTCAGCTCTGCAATACTGTTTGTAACGTCCAGCAGCAGGGAAGTCCTGTCATTAGCCATCAGGGTTATGTCGGCCTTATATGCCACGTCATTGGTGGTATACCATTTGACATCTATAAGTCTGCCCTCTTCTTCAAGCCCCGCCGAAACATTTATACAGTCGCTGCGGTGCACCGAAACTCCCCTTCCCCGGGTAATATAGCCAATGATTTCATCGCCCGGTACGGGATTGCAGCACCGGGACAGCCTGACCAGACAGTTGTCGATACCCTTGACAACCACACCGCTTTCAGGGATGTTCTTTTTCTTTCTTTCATTTCTGGTTTGAGCAATAGATTCAAGTATCTGCTCTATTTCTTCAGGCTTGAGGGTTTTATTGAATTCTTCCTTAAGTTTGGTAATGACCTTATTGGTGGTTATGGCACCGTAACCGATTCCCGCATATAAATCATCAAGTGTGGCAAAGTTATATTTCCTCAGTACCAGTTCAACCCACTCTGTTCTGAATAATTGACTGTAGGTGAGCCCTTGCTTTTTGAGCTCCCTTTCAACCAGTTCCTTGCCTCTGACAATGTTTTCTTCTCTTTTTTCCTTCTTAAACCATTGATTTATCTTATTTTTTGCCTGACTGCTCTTAACTATTTTGAGCCAGTCCCTGCTGGGGCCATGTATGGTTGAAGAGGTAAGAATATCTATTATGTCGCCATTCTTCAATTTATAGTCGATAGGCACCATTTTCCCGTTAACCTTGGCTCCTATCATCTTGTTTCCGATGGCACTGTGAATGGAATATGCAAAATCCACCGGGGTCGACTCGAACGGAAGACTGACTACATCTCCCTTGGGAGTGAATACAAAAACTTCGTCTGTAAAAAGATCTACCTTCAGGGTCTCCATAAATTCACTTTCATCCCTGGTATCCTTCTGCCATTCCAGAAGCTGCCTGAGCCATGCAAATTTATTGTCGGATTCCTTTGTACCTATAGCGCCTTCCTTGTACTTCCAATGGGCGGCAATACCCACCTCGGCTA
The DNA here is from genome assembly GCF_000350485.1 of Ruminiclostridium cellobioparum subsp. termitidis CT1112. GTDB lineage: Bacteria > Bacillota > Clostridia > Acetivibrionales > DSM-1351 > Ruminiclostridium > Ruminiclostridium termitidis. Next base: position 12,736 of record NZ_AORV01000011.1, on the reverse strand, counting down.
CCCTGTGCATGTCCCAGGTCCTTATCTGGACCTCGAAGGGTTGTCCTTCAGGACCGATCAATGTGGTATGAAGCGATTGGTACATGTTTGGTTTGGGTATTGCAATATAGTCCTTGAACCTGCCGGGCATGGGCTTATAGAGTTCATGCACCAGTCCCAGCACCGCGTAACAGTCCTTAACCGAATTTACAATCACTCTGAAGGCGAACAAATCATATATCTGATCCAGTGTTTTATTCTGCTTTACCATTTTCCTGTAAATACTGTAAAAATGCTTTGGTCTGCCGTCTATCTGGGAATTCTCTATTCCAAGCTCGCTGGTTTTCTCTCGTAGGGTCTTAATGATATCTTCTATATAGGCTTCTCTCTGCTTACGCTTGAAAGCTATTTTCTCGACAAGGTCATAGTAGCCCTTGGGGTCCAGATATCTGAGGCAGATATCTTCCAGCTCCCATTTGATCTTTGAAATACCAAGCCGGTGAGCAAGCGGAGCATATATCTCCAGGGTTTCCCTGGCCTTTTCGATCTGCTTGCCCTCGTTCATGTACTTTAGGGTTCTCATGTTGTGCAGCCGGTCTGCCAGCTTTATCATAATAACGCGGATGTCCTTTGCCATTGCAACGAACATTTTGCGCAGGTTTTCCATCTGCTGCTCTTCCTTGGAGGTAAAGGGCAGCTTTCCCAGCTTTGTGAGTTTTGTGACGCCGTCAACAAGATCAGCCACTTCAACCCCGAACTGGGTTTTTATTTCCTCATAGGTACAGGTGGTGTCCTCAATGGTATCATGAAGAAGGGCAGCGACAAGTGCAGTGCAGTCCAGCTCCATCTCGGCAAGGATTATTGCAACCTCAACGGGATGAATTATATAGGGCTCCCCTGAATTTCTCTGCTGACCCTCATGCGCTGTCTTTGACACATGATATGCCTTTTTAAGCAGTTCAATGTTACTGTTGGGATCATATTTTTGTACTTTTTCAACCAGCACTGAAAAGCTATCTGTCAAAGCATCCTCCACCTAGTCATCAATGACTTGATAAATTTTAATTATACGTTATTGTTACTGTTATACCGGTACTCTTTATTAAGGTCCCAAGCCATGTATAGCTTGGAGCCGCAAACACCTTGAATATTTTACTCGGCCATAAATTAAAAGGATACTATCGAATTGACCTTATAGCCCTCTAATTTCTTTCTGCCTTCCAAAAAACCGAGTTCAATAAAATAAATAATTCCGGCTACTTCTCCGCCAAGCTGTTCGATGAGTTTTATGTTAGCTTCAGTGGTACCGCCGGTTGCAAGCAGGTCATCGACTATGAGAACCTTTTGCCCGGGCTTGACAGCATCTGCATGCATTTCCAGAACATCTTTTCCATATTCCAGATCATACTCAACCCTGATGGTTTTATAAGGAAGCTTGCCCCTTTTTCTAACGGGAACAAAACCTTTCCCCATCTGATATGCCAAAGGTGCGCCGAATATGAAACCTCTGGATTCCGAACCCACGATTATGTCAAAATCCCCTATCTGCTCCGCATATTCCTTAAAGGTATCCATGCACACTTTAAAGGCTTCCGCATCCTGTAGTACAGTTGTGATATCGATAAAATCAATTCCCTCTTTGGGAAAATCCATTACATGTCTCAGCTTAGCTCTTAAGTCCATTTAAATATACCTCTTTTCATGGTACTGAATTTATGTATAGATATTATTATAAATAAATAATTACTCACTTACAACATACTTTTTTGAGGCCGGATATCCAACCCTGCCGGAATCATTTGTTTCAGCGGTAGTACTGCATAACCAGCTGTACGTTCCTGTATCCATTATACTCATTTATATCTATATTGAATATGATATCCAGCTTTACAAGGCTGGTTTGACCTGTGTAAAGGCTTGTTAATTCCCGTGCTCCATATTTTTCAGAAATGTAATTGTCAAAGTCGCATATATTCCCAAAGTAAATTGCGTCAATATACTTACCCGGAGACGCCAAAAGTCTGAGCTTGAGTATTTTCCTCCCGGAGCCCAGCACTGCAGCTCTGGTTACAGTGATCCCCTTCTCGGCGAATAGAGGCTTTGAATTGCCTTTCCCGTAAGGCTCCAGCAGCGACAGTTCCTCTGCAACCCTGAGATTTATATGTGACAGAAGGATTCTTGCATCTATGTACACTTTTGGAATAAGATCCTCCTCTGTGAGGGTTGCAGTTTCATTAAGCTGCTTTCTCAGCAGTTCCAGCTTCTCCCGGTCAAGACTGAGACCCGCGGCCATGGGATGCCCTCCGAAACGGTTCAGAAGTTCCTTGCACTTCAACAGTCCTTCAAACATATTATATTCTTCAATGGATCTTCCGGAACCCTTTACCCCGCTCTCGGCATCAGTTATTATAAATGTAGGAACATTATATTTTTCCCGGATTTTTCCGGCAATTATTCCTGCTATGCTCTCATGTATGTCAGGTTTGTATACCACCAGGATTTTATCCTGCTTCAGACTGCTGCCTTCAATAGTCGCTACCGTTTCTTCCACACCTGCCAGAGTCATGTCCTTTCTTTCTGTATTGAGATTGTGAAGTTCAAGGGCAAGTAGCTCAGCCTCCCTATCATTGTCACTCAAGAGCATTTTCAACCCTTTTTCGGCCCAGTCAAGCCTTCCGGATGCATTGATGCACGGCCCGATAATAAACCCAAGATGATAAACACCTATTTCCTTTCCAAAAATCCCGGTCTGTTTCATAAGTGCTTTCAACCCGATATTTTTAGTCTGACCTATGACAGAAAGACCTTTCTTCACCAGAATCCTGTTTTCACCCACCAGATCCACCACGTCGCAAACCGTAGCTATTGCAACAAATTCGTAAAAGTCATCGCATTCATTAACCGGAACTTCCATTTCGCTGTAAAGCACCTGGACAAATTTAAATGCTACTCCGGCTCCGCAGAGAAGTTTGAACGGATAGCCGCAGTCAGCACGCTTTATATCAATTACCGCATCTGCTTCGGGCAATATATGCAGCCTTTCATTATTTTCCGTTTCAACAAAGGGAACCTCGTGGTGGTCGGTAACAACCACCGTAAGACCTGCGGCTTTGGCATATTTGATCTGTTCGGTTGCCGCAATGCCGTTATCACAGGTTATAATGGTATCAACATTGTCCTCTTTCGCTTTATCGATAATACTGTTGTTTATGCCATATCCGTCAAATATTCTGTGAGGTATGGCATAATCAACTTCTGCTCCGCACCTGGCCAAAGCCCTGTACAGAATAAAAGTGCTGACCACCCCGTCCACATCGTAATCTCCGATTATTCTTATCTTACAGCCTTTTTTTATTTTATCGGTTATTATATTAACGCCCTTTTCAAGGTCCTTCATACCTCTTGCATCGTACAGATCGGCAATATCGGAGCTTATAAATCTCCTGGCGGTATCATAATCAGAAATCCCCCTGTTTACCATAATCCTGCACAATAAAGGACTCACACCTAAAGCCTCTGACATTTTTTCAAAGTCATTCTTAGGATTTTTTAAAATCCACTTTTCCAATTTACGCCCCCCATAAATTCACAGGTTGACTTGGAAGACGAGTATTAGCCATGTCTTTCAGGTCAACTTCATTTTTGTCCCATTGAAGCTATCAACAACTCAATTGCAATCCTATCGGACATTTTTCCCGTTTTTATGGACTCATCCAGTTCCAGACTGTAGTACATGGCTTTTTCCAGAACACTGATATCCAGATTACGGCTGACATTCATAACTTTTGATGCCACAAAAGGGGTCAGCCCCAGTTGTTTTGCAGCAGCGTCCTCCCTTACCCCCTGTTTTCTCAACTGCTTTATCCTGTACACCATCCTTATTTGCCGGATTATCATGAATAAAACTTTCTGCATGGGCTCTTTCAATGCCGCCATATCATTTAACAGTGACAATGCCCTGGAATTGTTCCCTTCGGAAATAGCGTCAGTGAGATCAAATATCCTGCTTTTAATTGTCTTGTTGCATACCATTTCCGCTTCTTTTAAAGATATTTCATTTTTATTTCCCACATAATTTACCAGCTTGTCTATTTCGTTGAGCAGCTCTGTCATGGAATATTCGCTGTTTTCAACAATATATGAAGCTGTCATCTGATCTATGCTTTTATTATAGCTGCCAAATACCTTAACCACCCATTTGACAAGATCGGCCGGCTTCTGGTAATCCATCTCGACTATAAGACCGCATTTTTTTATTGTATTGACAAGCTTTATTCTCTTGTCGATTTCACTTTCAATAAATATCAGACAGGTGTAATCCGGAATATTTTCTAGGTAACCGGCCAGCTTGTCCTTTCCGGATTTCTTGTCGGTTCCCGAATCGGCGGTTTCTCCTTTTTTCCCTTTAAAGAGACCGGTATTTTTTGCAACGACAAGTTTTTTATCGCTGAACATGGGTAAGGTTTCACAGTTGGATATGATTGCCTCAACCTCTGTTTTTCCTTCAAAATAAATATAGTTGAATTCCTTGTTTTCTTCCTGGATTATAAGCCTGGAAATGGCATTTGCATAATATTTTTTCAAATATTCTTCTGCGCCCGTAAACAGGTAAATATTCTGCAGCCTGCTTTCTTTCAACTGTTTTTTCAGGATATCCAAACTCATAGCGTATCTCCTTTAGCTCTAATGCTCAAATATAGCCAAACTTTACTTTTCAAAATCCTATTCTAATTAATAACAGCTATTTATGAAGCATTGTACTTATTCTCAGGTCCTGTCCGTAGCTTGTAACGGTTACCGCCCCGCATTCATCGGTTCTGTAAAGCTTTGTGTTCCTCTCCAGAAGCCTGTCCACAACAGCTTGGGACGGGTGCCCGAAATGGTTGCGCTCTCCCACTGATATTACGGCAACCCGGGGCTTTACCCTGTCCAAAAAGGCCTCGCTGCTTGAAGTAATGGAGCCGTGATGCCCCACCTTAAGCAAATCCGCCTCAAACTCGTTGTCTGACTCAACGAGTCTTTCCTCCACCGGCACTTCACTATCGCCGGTAAATAATACTTTTATGTTTTTGTAAATTAATTTTAACACCAATGAGCTGTTATTTAAAGACTGTTGTGACAGTGTATCCTTTGAAAACTCCAGGGGATTCAGAACTTCAAATCTCGTTTCCCTGTCCAGGCGGATTGAATCACCTTTTTTACACTCTTCAATTTTTATACCTCTCTTCATGCAAATGGCCTCCAGTTTTTCAAAACCGTTCCCGTCAGTATCGGGAAGGATCACCAACCCCACCTGCATTTCTTTCAAAACAGCCTCCAACCCTTCTGTATGATCCGAATGCCCGTGGCTTGCTATGACTATGTCTATGCTTTTTGTCCCCTGGTCCAGAATATATGGTACCATAACGGCTTCACCTATATCAAATGAAGATTTTGAGCCTGCATCCCTGCCGCCTCCGTCAATCAATACTTTTTTACCGTGTGCCGTTTTTATGAAGGCACCATCCCCCTGCCCAACGTCAATAAAGGTAATCTCCATTGGCTTTGGGAGCAAAGAGCCGACCACAATAATTGAAACTGCAAGACCCGTAGCCGCCAACTTTACCTGTCTGAAACCTGTTATGCCGTTCAGGCTCTGTCTCCATTTAAATAGATAAAGAATAAAAATATAGTAAAGTAAAACCAGCCAAATGGGAGGGGTGGGAAGTTTTAATGAAGCATAGGGAACTTTTGAAGATATTTCGGTGACAAAGAGTACAAAGGACAGAAAAGAATTATTTATATAGCCTATAAGTACCGCCAGCCGAATATTCAGCAAGCCTGCAAAAACCATGACAAATCCTATTATTGTTATGATCTGTACCATTGGAACCACTAGAAGATTTGAAATAACTGATATCAAAGATAAATTGTTGAAATAATATAGTGTGACCGGCACCACTCCCAACTGGGCTGCAAGAGTAGCCGCCAGAGTATCGGACACAATTTCAGGAATACGCCTGTATGTCACGGCTTTCTTTATTGCCGGATAAAACATCACAAGGGACAGCGTTGCCATAAAAGAAAGCTGAAACCCTATGTCGTAAAGGGTATAAGGATTAATAAACAAAAGTATCAGCCCAGCGGCTGAAATACTTGTATATATGTCTGTTTCACGCATAATTATTTTCCCCGACAGAATTATTATGCCCATAATCACCGCCCGCACCACCGAAGCTGAGAATCCTGCCACGAAAACAAAGAGTATCAGCACAAAAATGGTTATAAAACCGGATGTCTTATTTCCCAGACGCAATTTATCAAACAAAAACATCAGCGGCAGAATAATAAATGCAACATTCATTCCCGAAGCTACCATTATATGGGTCAAACCGGCCTTGCTAAAGGCCTGAAATGCATTCTCATCCAGGCCGTCCTTATATCCGATGATCATTCCGGCTAAAAGGCCTGCCTGGTTTTTGTCAAGACAGTGCTCAACGATTCCCAATACGGTATTTTTAATTTTAAAACCCAACTTATTGATCCAGCCTCCCGGCTCATTGCCAACAACTCTTATATTCGCATAGTTGAGCAGATTAACTGTTCCGGATACCCCTTGCGAGGCCAGATACCTTTCATAATTGAAGCCTCCTGGATTTGTGGCCGGTTTGGGCTTATTGATGACTGCATTTAAAGAAAGCCGGGTCCTGTAACCGATTTTGCCATAATCAGAGCCACTGCCGCCATACAGGTTAACGATCAATTTGGCGGAGACCGGCTTTCTGTCGGCCTTAAAAATAAACACAAGTTTATCTCCGTCCTTCTCAACCTCACTGTCAACATGGCCTTGAAACGTAATTTGTTTACCATAAATTTCTTTCAGCCCGCTGGTATACACTTTTTGAGAATTATTAAACAATATGCCTCCTGCAGTAAAGAACAGCAGGGATAAAAGTATTAGAACCGCTGTTTTTCCAAATCTGTTGAATACTATGATCAAAATTAAACAACTGATTGCTGCTGAAAGCAAAAATAGAAAAAAGCCGAGTTTGTCCGAGAACAGAATTCCCGCAATAAAGGATATGCAAAAAAGACATAGCGGTCTCTTAAAAAACATGTGACCTCCACAAATTGAATTAACGTGTTGTGCTGATTAAATCAATCTGTAAATCAAAATAAAATTTCAATTAGCACAACAGGTTAAATTTAAGAAATTATAAGATAATAGAAAGGAACCTGGAAACCTATATGAAGATATTAACAACAGAATGTATTACCTTGAAAAGATTTACTGGAATGGAATTGTTGATTTGGTTTATAAGTGTTTGTTGGTATGATTTATATGAGTTGATTTAATTTGCCAGCTTGACCCGATAATAGAAAACTATACACAAAAACGCCCTGTTCAGGACGTTTTTGCGGTTTATGATAAAATTACATCACTCTTTTTGCACCAATATATTTTCCCCGGTATTCAGACAGATCTTGAATAAGAACCTGTTTGTTTGAGGTTGAAGCATGTATAAACTTGCCTCCGCCTATATAAATACCTACATGGTCTATTACGCCGGATGCCTTTCTGGAAGATGCGTCAAAAAATAATAGATCTCCTGCTTTTAATGCACTCTTTGATACCTTAATACCGTCAGAATACATGCTTGCTGCGGAACTATTAAGTTTTATTCCGAAATTGCCGTAAACGTATCCGACGAATCCTGAGCAATCAAAGCCGCTTGGGCTTTTTCCACCATAAACATACCGTACTCCAACAAATTTCTTGGCATATGCAATTACTTCACTTGCTGCAGAATCATCAGCTGCTTCGGTATCTTCTGCCTCAAGAGTTGCTGCCGTTGTGGAACGAGATGATTTTTGTTCGGTACTGGCAGCTGTAACAAATTGGGTGGCTACATAACCAATCTTTGCGTCTACCTTTACCTCGTGCCAACCCGAGAGAGTATCAAGAATTTCTACACTCGTCCCCTTACTTAGAGCATCAATTATTTCGCCTGATGTGCCGGCAGTTTTTCTGAAATTAACACCATTAGCATTAATTTTTCCTTTTGCAGTCAGAACTTTTATGTAGTCACTGCTTACCCAACCTGTCTTTCCACTAAAGGAAATCTTGTACCACCCATCAGAACCGTCAACAACCGATACCCTTGAATTGGATAACTTTGTGATTATACTTGAAGAAGTATCCGGCTCTGTTCTGACGTTCACTTTTGTTCCTACAATCTGCGCCGGCTGTGATGCAGCCATAGCAACCGAACAAATAAGCACCAGAGAAAAAGCAAAAATACATCCGACAAGTATCTTGCTGATCTTACCTGACATTGGCTCCTCCTATAATTCGCTTCCGAAGTTAGCTGCCGGGCTCGGGCAATAGGACCTCCCTACCATTTGCATGGACTCACCCCAAAAATTTGGTTCCTCCGTACCTCTCTCGAGGATTCAGCTTTTATTGGCAAATAAAATTCACTCAACCAAAAATGGTTACAATTTGGTTACAATTCATTTATTTACTCACTTGAACATTATATTCAATCTGTAATAGTTTGTCAAACTTTTTGAAATAAAACAGCAATTTTTTAGTAATATTTTTGTAACATCTTTGACATTATAGTAGTTTGCACATAATTTGAACAGTTTGATTAAAATTTACATCATCCTTGTTAGGCAGTCCTTTACAGTCATAAAACCCGCACTTTGTCCAAAAACTTATACCTGACATATTATTTTTATACACCGAAAGATAGATTGTTTTGGTAAGGCATATCCGCTTTAAATATTCCTGCAGCAGCTCAACCACCCTTATGCCGTACCCCTTGCGCTGATAGGGCGTGTCTATTATCAAGGAGTTAATCCAGGCCAAATTGTCCTTGTCTATTATTGCTCCTTTTATCAACCCAATGGTTTCACCGGAATTAAGGCGCACATCCAAAAAGAAAATATTGTCTCTTTGAATAAACTGAGAAATATTATATGCAAACTTCTCATATTCCACAGACTGAAAAAAACCGGTGGCATATTTAAAGTCGTCTGAATTCCTGTAAATTGAATATATTTTCGGTATACTTGTCTTATCAATATTCGTTATGTTGAAAAAATCGTCCTTAATATGAATATTCAGCATATTATCCACCTGATTCACCTGAAAAATTCAGATTTTATCATAATGTAATCCTTTATAGGATTATACCAAATATTTTGCAGATAACAAAATTTAAATTTATATATTCAGGAAATATTTGACATTCTTTTTTATATTTATTATATTTATTCTAAATTAACCCGTTGTGCTAATAAAAATTTTTCAAGCGGAGAGTATAAAATTATGTGTGGTAATTTGGAGAGCTTTGACAGGCAATTGTTTGAATGCTGCATTATAATGGTGTCAATATTATTAAAGCAATATAAAAATAAAATAATTGATATAACTGATTTCAAATGCCATACGGCAAATAAAATCAGGTATATCTTCGAAAATATGGAATGCGAAACGAATATTGAGAAGAAAAAAAATATTGAAAATTTATTAAAGGAGTGTAATACAATTAACTCATATAATTAATCATGCTTGTAAAACTTAAGTATAAGACTGTCTATTCGTTTGCTGATTCTAAGAATGTCATGCTGTGCCCATGGTTCATTTTCCAGAAGATCATAGAGCTCTTCTTTCAGACATTCCACTTCTTTGTTAAGCAAAAAGTATTTGTTTTCCATAATTATCCCCATTCTTTTCTTTTGTAAGATGATCCGTTTTGCATAATATTACCATTATTTTTGTAAAAAGTAAATACAAAAAATCCATAAATGTAATATTTTTGTATATTTTTTCCTTAAATGCACATAATAAAGTATTTGAAAAAATTTCATAAATATACTTTACAATTTTTATAAAAAAGTTTATATTAATATCGAATAGTTTGAATTTCAAAGTAAAAGCATTGAGGTGCCATAATGAATTCTCAAAACGGAAATGAATTACTGCTTGTTGACCAGCTTTTCAGAAAATTGTTTGATAAGTATTATAAACTGGAAAGCAAAAAATTTTTTAGTAAAAACCTCGAAGATCTTACTGTAATCGAAATCAACACCATACTTGTTATCGGTCATGGTTCGGAAAATAAAAAGATGTCTGAAATCGCCAACACCTTGGGGGTTACCTTCGGCACTCCCACCGTCACAATCGACAGGTTGATAAAAAAAGGATATGTGATCAGGCAGCGGGATGAAGAAGACAGGCGTCAGGTCTTTATATCCTTATCCGAGACCGGAGTGAGCGTATTTGAATCAATTGTGCAGCTGAGAAATAAAATTGCTGAAAAAATCTTTGGTATACTTGACCCTTCGGAAAGGAAAGCATTAATAGATATTCTTTCCAATCTGAACTCTCATTTTGACAATGTTTTCAGTTAATAAAATTTTTTGTCATAATACTTTGAATTTCAAATTATTTTAATTTGCAATATTATAGGAGGTGAAGCATTTTTTATAACTAAAACAAAATATGGAGGTAATTTATGCAAAAGTTAAAAAAATATAAAATCGTAGCTGTAATAATAGCAGTTATAATAATTCCACTGGTATACAGCTTCTTCTATCTCGATGCCTTCTGGGATCCATACAGCAAGCTGGATTACCTTCCCGTCGCTGTTGTAAACCAGGATTCCGGTGCAACCATAAACGGAAAGGAAAAAAACCTTGGCAATGAAATACTTGATAAACTAAAAGACGATAAAAACCTTAAATGGGTTGTCACAGATGAGGCAGATGCTAAAGAAGGTCTGGACAACAGAAGATATTATGCATCAATTTATATACCTGCCGATTTTTCAAAAAACATATCGACAGCAGGAGATGCCGAAAAAATAAAAGGCAGCTTGAAATACAGTGTCAACGAAAAGAGAAACTACCTGGCAAGCCAGGTTTTAAGCAGAGTAACACTTGAGTTCAAGGATGAAATTTCAAAAGAGATATCCCAGGAAATTGTCGGCACTATTGTTGATCAAATAAAGGACTTACCGTCAAGTTTACAGGAATTGGATGACGGGTTGAAGGAGCTTAACAGCGGAGCCGGCACCATCTATCAAAAAACAGGCGAACTGCTGGACGGCCAGAAAAATTTTAATACCGGTATGAAGTCTTTAAACGACGGGCTGCTGGACGCCGCAAAAGGAGCCTCCCAATTAGCCCTTGGCGCCGATAACCTTAATTCGGGAGCCCAGCAGTTCTATCAAACCCTTTCAGGCGGTGCCGATAAAGTATCCCGGCTGACAAACGGAACCGCACAGGTAGCTTCTGGTTTATCAGCAATCCAGGATAACCTTGCAAAGCTCAACTCCGGGACAGCCGAGCTTTCCCAATCCACTGCAAAGCTCAGTCAGGGTATGACCGCTTATTACAATAATATGCAGACTTTTGCCGCCGGGCTTGATTCATATGTTGAGTCGGTAAATAAAGCTGCGGGTGCCCAGGCCGATATGGCTGCATTGATTGTTCAATACACCAGGGCGCATCCCGAAGCACTGAAGGACCAGAATATCCAGACAATACTAAAAACCCTTCAGGCTTCCCAGTCGGTTCCCCAGCAGGTAAAAAAAGCAGGAGAAACTCTGAGCACTTCGGGAAAAGCGTTAGCTGAGGGGGCTTCGCAGATAACTCAGGGAGCAGCAGCTTTAAATTCGGGAATAAGCACTGTTTCCTCAAACCTGAATCTGGTTTCGGCCGGAACCGCCAAAATCAATGCTGCCTATGGTCAGATCAACAGTGGCGTCAGTGATGTTGCTGCAGGTATGAAAACCGCTTCTGAAAAATCAAAGGAGCTTTATGAAGGAACTTCAAAGCTAAAAGCGGGCTCAACAGACCTGGCTGCCGGTATTTCAAAAGCTTCAAAAGGCAGCATGCAACTCAACGGCAGCACTGAAAAGCTGTATGACGGAGAAAAGAAACTTTACGACGGGATGAAGGAATTGAGCTCAGGCATATCCAGAGCCGGCCAGGGAGTCTCCGATTCCCTCCTTGATGCCGACAGCCGGCTGAACGGTACCGACGGCTTAAAAGAATATATTTCCGAGCCTGTGGAACTGAACGAGCAAAGAGTAAACAGTATTCCGGATTACGGGACAGCCTTTACTCCCTACTTTGTTTCCCTCTCGCTCTGGGTAGGAGCATTAATGATGTTCTTTGCCATATACCTTGACCCCGATGTCAAATTCCGCAGACTTAACAAAAACTCAAAGGGTTTCCTCAGATTTGCCGGCTATACTCTGATTGGAATAGCACAGGCACTTGTGCTTGATATTACAATATTAAACGGTCTGCATCTGCAGGTTAAAAGTACCGGACTTTTTGTTCTTGTGAGTATAATAATCTCTCTCGCCTTTACTTCGATTATGAGATTTTTACTGGTTCAGCTAAGGGATGTAGGAAAATTTATTGCCATCCTCCTTCTGATCCTCCAGTTGACATCCTGCGGCGGAACCTTCCCGATGGAGCTTGTTCCGGATTTCTTCAATATTGTTAATCCGTTTATGCCCATGACTTATTCGGTTAACGCATTAAAAGAGGCCATTTCAGGTATTGACTACGGGTATCTTGCTCAAAACCTGATTGTTCTCGGCGGCATTACATTGGCTTTCCTGGCATTGAACCTGATTGCTTCAAAATTGAGACTTGGAAAGATACTGGCCGATACAAAGGAATTTGATACTGCCGGCGGCACAGATGTACCGGATAACCCTTGTGCTGAAATGTAAAACATATATTAAAAAAG
>NZ_AORV01000010.1 GCF_000350485.1 Ruminiclostridium cellobioparum subsp. termitidis CT1112 | reverse complement strand
TCACAGGTCAGAGAGTGGAAGAAAAAAAACAATGTGGTCGGAATATTTGTAGATGAGGACACAAAGAGGTTTTATCCCAACAGCAATCTGGCAGCTCATGTTATCGGGTTTACCAATGTAGACAATGATGGAATTGACGGTGTGGAGAAAATGATGGAGCAGTATTTGAAAGGGGTTCCGGGAAAAATACTGAGTGAAGTTGATGCCAGCGGTATGGAATTGACAATGGGTGAGGAAAAATATATTCAGCCCCAGGATGGAAACGATGTAATATTGACCATTGATGAAACAATACAGTACTTTGCGGAAAAAGCGCTTGAAAAGGCTATTTCAGACAATAATGTAATCAATGGGGGAACGGCCATAGTCATGGACCCAAGAAACGGTGAACTGCTTGCATTGACTTCAAAACCGGACTTTGACCTCAACAGTCCGAGAGCTGCTCCCAAAGGTAAGGATAAAGCCGCCTGGACAGGAACCAGTACCGAGGACGTCCAATACCTCCAGAAAACTGTGTGGAGAAACAAAGCAGTTGTTGACACATATGAACCGGGATCAACTTTTAAGCCCGTTACTGCCGCCGCAGGACTTGAAGAAGGGGCAATCACACCTGAGACCCAGGTGACCGATGCCACCGTCAAGATAGCAGGACACAGCATAAATTGCTGGAAGCCCAATGCACATCTTCATGAAACCTTCAGAGAAGGCGTGTATAACTCCTGTAACCCGGTTTTTGTAAGACTGGCACAGCAGCTGGGCATAGATAAGTTTTACAGCTATGTAAAAGCATTCGGTTTTTACCAGAAGACTGGAATAGATCTCCCCGGTGAGGCAGGAAGTATCATTCACACCAAACCCACCGAAATTGACATGGCAACGGCCTCCTTCGGCCAGCGCTTCCAGATAACTCCCATACAGCTCATACAGGCTTACGGAGCAATTGCCAACGGAGGAGATCTGATCACTCCCCATGTGGTAAAGGAAGTAGTTGACGAATCGGGTAATGTCATAAAGAAAGTCGAGCCTAAAGTTGTCAGAAGCGTTATTTCAAGACAGACTTCAGATACCCTTAAGGATATTCTCAAGGGCGTTGTTGATGTGGGAACAGGTAAAAACGCACGGGTACCGGGTTATAAAATCGGAGGAAAAACCGGTACTTCAGAAACAAGAGAAGGTGAACAGCTGATGGTACAGGGTAAAAACAAAAGATATATTGTATCGTTCTCAGCCATAGCACCTACTGACAATCCGGTAATATGCGTTCTGGTAGTGCTGGATTACCCGGATATATACAATCCCGGAGGAGGTGTGCTGGTTGCTCCTGTGGTAGGTAAACTTGTTGATGAGATCCTGACCTATAAAGGTATTGAAAAAGAGTATACCGATGACGACAAGAAACTTCTCAAACAGGAAGTCCAGGTTCCCGATGTCAAAGGCAAAACTGTGAAAGAAGCCATCAATCTGTTGAAACAAAACAAACTGGAGTATAAAATAGAAGGAAGCAACAGGGATTTGAGTGCCATAGTACAGGAGCAGACTCCTAAATCCACAGCCCTGCTGCATGAGAACTCAATTGTAATCCTGTATACTTACAAGCCTACCAATGAAGCTGAGGCAATGGTGCCCGACGTAAAAAACAAAACTATAAATGAAGCGACACAGGCCTTTAAGAAAGCCGGTATAAATATAGTCATAAATGGAACAGGCACGGCTGTGAGCCAACAGGTTGAAGCAGGTAAAACAGTTAAAAAGGGTGCGGTTGTGGAAGTAACATTTAGGAATATTTTTGAGGATTAACGGGAAATTATCCTGCAATACTTACTTAAGAGTGTAAATATAATGCCTGACGGCAAAAATCTAAAAATAAACACAAATATGGAGGTGTAAATATATTGTTACTTGGTGATTTGATTAAGGGATTGAATACAAGAAATATACAGGGCAAGCTTGATATGGAAATAGACGGTGTGGCATATGATTCAAGAAAAACCAGACAGGGGGTCCTGTTTGTCTGTATAGAAGGTACTGTCGTCGACGGTCATCAGTATATCAATGATGCCATAGAAAACGGCACAAGGGCCTTTTTGGTCCAAAAGCCGGTACAGGTGCCGGAGGGTATAACCGTTATAGAAATAGAGGATACCCGATACGGACTTGCACATGTATCTGATGCATTTTTCGGGCATCCGTCACAAAAGCTGAACTTGATAGGCATAACAGGAACCAAGGGGAAAACTACGACAACATATATGGTCAAGTCTATTTTGGAGGCGGCCAGCCATAAAATAGGACTGATCGGCACCGTAGCAAATCTGATTGGAGAGGAAATACTTTACACCTCCAGAACAACACCCGAATCCTATGATCTCCAGAGCCTTTTCAGCGATATGGTGGAAAAAAAGGTTGATACAACCGTAATGGAGGTATCCTCTCAGGGGCTTGAACTTCACAGGGTTGCGGGATGTGACTTTGATGTGGGAGTATTTACAAATTTTTCAAGAGACCACATTGGCCCCAGGGAGCATGCAACACTGGAAGAATATTTCAATGCCAAGTCAAAGCTCTTCAAGATGTGCAAACAGGCCATTATAAATATAGACAGTGAACATGGCAGGAAAATGGCCGAACTTGCGGAATGCAAGGTATATACCTATGGTTTCGGAGAAAATGCCGACATCAGGGCGGCGGAGATAGTCAAAAAGACTGCCTATACCTATTTTAAGCTCATATCCCCGTGGGGAACCACAGAAGTGGAAACAAATCTGCAGGGGGAATTCAATGTTTATAATGCCCTTGCGGCCATCGGCTGCTGCTGTCTTATACCCGGGGTGACTCTTGAACATGTAAAAACCGGTCTTACAAATGTGGTAGTGCCCGGCAGGATGGAACCTGTGGCAACAGGCGGTAACTATTCCGTTCTGATCGATTATGCCCATACGCCCGACAGTCTTGAAAAAGTGCTGTCGACAGTCAGGGAGTTTGCGCACGGAAGAGTCATAAGTCTCTTTGGCTGCGGAGGTGACCGCGACAGGGGAAAGAGGCCCGAAATGGGGGCTGTTTCAGGAAATATTGCAGACTTCACTGTCATTACTTCCGATAATCCGAGAACCGAAGAGCCTGAGAGAATAATAAACGACATAGAAGTTGGTGTACAGAAAACCAGCGGTAAATATATAAAAATTACAGACAGAAGGCAGGCAATAAAATTTGCACTTGAAAATGCCCGGGATGGAGATATAATTATTTTGGCGGGTAAAGGTCACGAAACCTACCAGCAATTCAAAGACAAAACCATTCACTTTGATGAAAGGGAAGTAGTTGCCGAACTGCTGGAAGAACTGAAGAGAACCTAGGTCTGATAAAAATATCAATACTGTATGGTGTTGCGTAGTATAAACAGCAGGTCCTGACAGGACCTGGAAGGAGAAGTAAATGGTATCTTTTGACTGTGCAGAGCTTATTGAGGCAGTTGACGGAAGACTGCTCTGGGGTAGTTTCGAAAGAATTTTTTCCGGTATCACAACCGATTCGAGAAAAGTTGCAAAGGATAATTTATTTATACCGTTGGTTGGAGAAAAATTTGACGGGCATGATTATATAGAGCAGTGCTTCGACAGCGGCGCAGCAGTATGCCTCACTCAAAAACCAATACCCGAGACAGCGGGCTGCAGCGCAATAATAGTAAAAGATACTGCTAAAGCACTAAAAGATATTGCTGCTTGGCACAGAAACAAATATGATATTCCTGTTGTAGGAATAACAGGAAGTGTCGGAAAAACAAGCACCAAGGACATGATCTCATGTGTTCTGTCAAAAAAATTTGAGGTTCTGAAAACACAGGGGAATTTTAATAATGAAATTGGTCTTCCCTTGACTCTGCTGAACCTTGAAGAGAAACATGAAGCGGCGGTTATTGAAATGGGGATGAGCGGTTTTGGAGAGATAAGCAGGCTGACTGCTGTCACACAGCCTGATGTTGCCGTTATAACCAACATTGGTGTTTCCCATATAGAAAAACTGGGTTCACAGCAGGGTATACTGAAGGCCAAGTTGGAAATACTCGAAGGCCTTAAGCCGGAAGGGCTTGTAGTACTTAACGGTGATGATCCCCTTTTGAAGGGACAAAGGGGAAAGCTGGGTTTCAGGACAGTATTCTATGGTATGGATACAGCTCTTGATTACGGCGCTGAAAATTATGAGTCACTGGGTGAGGAGGGTACAAGCTTCAATATTACCTGGAATAAAAATACCTACAGGGTGAAGGTGCCGGTTCCGGGAGTACATAACGTATATAATGCCCTGGCAGCAATAGCTGTGGGTGTTGAAATGAATATCCCGATGGGAACCATTATAGATGGCATAGCAGAGTACAGTCCCGGAAACATGAGGCAGAATATAATATCCTGCAAGGGTATAAAAATTATCAATGATGCATATAATGCCAGTCCCCAATCCATGCAGGCAGCTATAAGCGTGCTGGAAGAGCTGTCGGCAAAGTCAAGAGGGATAGCCGTTTTAGGAGATATGCTCGAGATGGGTGAAATGGCGGAAGAATTGCATTACTCAGTGGGTAAATTCATAAGGAACAAAAAAATAAAGTATCTGATAACAGTGGGAAAAGACTCCGGGAATATCTCACGGGCTGTTGCAGATTCAGATAATACTGCTATACAAACATGTCATTTTAATAATAATTCTGACGCTCTGGAATATATTTTAAACATCGTCAGACAGGGGGATTACATCCTGATAAAAGGTTCAAGAGGAATGAAAATGGAACAGATTGCCGAAGGCTTAATGCAAATGCAGGCAGTTCCGCAATAATAAACAGGGGGAAGTTCTATTGCTTACTTTTTCGTTAACATCCGAACATATTATAGCCTTTGCGGCTACCTTTGTTCTATCTATAATTGCAGGTCCCATACTGATTCCCTTCCTTAGAAGGCTGAAGTTCGGACAGACGGTAAGAGATGATGGACCGCAATCGCATTTGAAAAAAACCGGAACACCAACCATCGGTGCTTTGATATTCCTGGTACCTGTAACTGCTGTTGCCCTTTATTATTCTCAGAAATATCCTGAAATAATCCCAATATTGCTTGCTACGTTGGGATTTGGAGCGGTTGGCTTTATAGATGACTTTATCAAGGTGGTCAAAAAGCGTAAGGATGGACTGTATGCCGGGCAAAAAACCTTTCTGGAGCTGCTGGTATGTGTTTCCTTTGCCTTTTATGTTATCAGGTTTACCGAAGCGGGAAGCTCAATAGTTATCCCTTTTACCGATTATGTTGTTCAACCCTGGCTATACTTTTTATTTATAGTAGTATTTATGTACTTCTTTGCCAATGGAGTCAATATAACGGATGGGCTTGACGGCCTTTGCGCCGGAGTTACACTTGTAGTTGCCATCTTCTTTACAATCGTATCCCTGACCAACAGTGAATGGGGTTATATAAAGATATTTTCAGCAGCAATTGCCGGCGGGTGTCTGGGTTTTCTTGCCTTTAACATACATCCTGCAAAGGTTTTTATGGGTGACACCGGGAGCCTGGCACTTGGAGGGGCTTTAACCGCTATTGTTATTATGATGAGAATGCCTCTTATTTTCTTTATCATCGGAGGAATATATCTTATTGAAAATATCTCGGTAATACTTCAGGTCGGCTCCTTTAAACTGACCGGAAAAAGGATATTCAAGATGGCTCCCATTCATCATCATTTTGAGTTGAAGGGATGGAAGGAAACAAAAGTTGTGACGGTATTTATTATAATAACAGTTTTACTTGCCGTGATATCACTCATGGTAGTGGGTGTAGGAACATACTGAAGCCGCTGACCGGAATTAATTGACGTAAAATCTCATATAATCAGAATATGATTGATTCCGGTGATGAAGGGCTATGAAACATATGGATGAGGCTGGAGGATTTAATGAAAAACAAAAACAAAAAGCCTTTTGACTTTTGGATATTCGCAGCAGTAATATTATTACTTTCGTTAGGTACCATAATGGTATTCAGTTCAAGCTATTATTTTTCTGTCAAGGAAGTGGGAAACTCCTTTCTTCTTCTGGTGCCGCAGTTGCAATATATGGCTTTGAGTATTGTGGTACTGGTGGTTACAATGAATTTTGATTACAAAAAATGGGGCAAAATTTCACCCGTCCTGTTAATGGGAAGTATTGGCTTACTCATTTTAGTGCTGATCCCGGGAGTGGGAGTTGTGAGGAATGGTGCTCAAAGATGGCTGGGTGTGGGCAATAAAACAATACAGCCTTCAGAGCTTGCCAAACTGGCTTTGATAATGTTTCTGGCCTTCAGCCTGTCGAAGAGGAAAGACGTTCTGAAGTCCTTCACAAGGGGGCTGCTGCCTTACCTGGCATTGATCGGATTAATTTCCGGACTGGTTATTATTGAACCCCATTTGAGCGGAACCATCATCATTGTATTGACTGCTTTTATAGTGCTGTTCTGTGCCGGCGCGAAAATATCGCATTTTGTGGCTATGGCCGTGCCTGTGGTGGTTGCAGCCGTGGCGGCGGTGCTGGTGGCGCCCTATAGATTTGACAGGGTAAAAGCCTGGCTGGATCCCTTTGCATATGCCAGGGACGAAGGATGGCAGACGGTACAGTCCTTGCTGGCAATAGGCTCGGGAGGAATTTTTGGGAGAGGCCTTGGACAGAGCATGCAGAAATACCTTTATATTCCCGAACCTTACAATGATTACATTTTCGCGGTTCTGGCAGAAGAACTTGGATTAATAGGTTCTCTAGTGGTAATGCTGCTGTTCCTTGTGTTTATATGGAGGGGAATCAAGGTTGCCATGAATGCCCCCGATACTTTCGGAAGCCTGATGGCCACAGGTATTACTTCGCTGATTGGTTTGCAGTTCCTGTTTAATGTGGCGGTTGTAACAAATTCCATACCGTCGACAGGTATTTCGCTTCCTTTCTTCAGCTATGGAGGAACATCCCTGCTGTTCCTGATGTTTGGTGTGGGTATTCTGCTTAATATATCCAGATATTCGAATTATGAACGTTTTTGAGTTTACAGGCCGCTGCATAGTCAAAGTATGACAGCGTATGGAAAATAAATTAAACCCCATAAAAAAGTACCGAAAATACTTTTGAGTGTCCAAAGCGCTCAAGAGCGCTTCGGGTCTATTCCATTGAGGCCGGTATGATCGACAGGGTCAAGTAAAGGTTGACCTGCACATTATGGGGATATGGAGGTTAAAGTGAAGGTACTAATAGCAGGCGGTGGGACAGGAGGACATATAAATCCCGGACTTGCAATTGCAAAGTATATTCTTAAAAAGAATCCCACTGCGGAAATTACTTTTGTCGGAACAAAAAAGGGACTTGAAACCAAACTTGTGCCAAGGGAGGGTTTTACTCTTGAAACCATAACGGTGAGAGGTTTCAGGAGAAAACTTTCATTTGATACGGTATTGGCTGTAAAAGAACTTGCCCAGAGCTTTTTCCAGGCTTCGAGCCTTATAAAAAAAATAAAACCTGATGTTGTAATAGGTACCGGAGGTTATGTTTGCGGACCTGTTCTTTATGTTGCCGCTAAAAAGGGGATACCGACACTGATACATGAATCAAATGCATTCCCGGGAATTACAAACAGACTGTTGGAGAAGCATGTGAACTATGTAGCGGTCAGTTTTAAGGATGCGGAAAAATTCTTTAAAAATAAAAGCAAGCTTGTCCATACCGGAAATCCTGTAAGACAGGAGCTTTTGAACTCCAGCCGGCAGGCGGTATTAAAACAGCTGGACATAGTTGAGGGCAAACCTTTGATCGTAGCAATGGGCGGCAGCAGAGGCGCCAGGAAGATAAATGAAACCATTGCCGAGATGCTCAATACCTATTTCAAAGGTGAGTTTAATCTTATTTTTGCAACAGGTGAAGCTCAGTTTAATGATATTAATCTTTCCATATGCCTTGACGAAAAGTACAAGAAGATGGTAAAGGTGGTTCCGTATATATATGACGTTGCCAGGGTATACACTGCCAGCGACCTGATGATATGCCGCGCCGGAGCCATAACAATAAGCGAGCTGCAGACCATGGGAATCCCTTCAATACTTGTTCCGTCACCTTATGTGACTGCCAACCATCAGGAGCATAACGCCCGCTCACTGGAGAGAGACGGCGGCGCTGTTGTGATCCTTGAAAGCGAACTGAACGCAGACCTTTTATACAATAAGATTTGCAGCCTCATATCAAACAGGGACATATTGAGCAAAATGGCGGCTGATGCCACGAAAAACCGGATCACAGACTCAGTCGAGCAGATATATGCTCTGGTGGAAAAAATAATCAAATAATTACAAATTACAAAGTGGAAACACGGTTAAAAAATAACAGCATGAACAGTATGCGGAAATACTGTTCATGCTGCTATTTTTTAATGCCACAGTACTCCGGGCTTGACTTAAAGTCACGGGTATATAGATTGCTTTGCTAACGGTTGTTATCTATTTCAGCGGAAAGAGACATATTGGTACACAGGGACAACTTATGGAAATTTGAAATGCGGTAAAAAAGCTGTGTCAGATAAAACAAATGCAGTACATGTATCACTATGGAAAATATCGCGCGAGGTGCAACTTCAATAAATGGGAAGCTCCATTAAAAGTACGGGCTTAAATTGCAGGTGAAACACAAATGTTCTGCCACAGCACTCAAGGCTTATCCGTAAGTTTGCGGTCAGAAAAATCTCAGAATGTTTTTTTGTGCAGTATACTTTATAGACATATGGATTGCTTTGCTAACAGCTGTTATCTATTTCAACGTGAAGAGACATATTGGTACGCAGGGACAACTTATGGAAAATTGAAATGCGGTAAAAAAGCTGTATCAGATAAAACAAATGCAGTACATGTATCACCATGGAAAATATCGCACGAGGTGCAACTTCAATAAATGGGAAGCTCTATTAAAAGTACAGGCTGAAATTGTAGGTGAAACACAGGTGTTTTGGCTGGCAAATCGGCAGGAAGCCGATTTGAGCAGAACCCCGAGACCAGGATGTCGAGTGTTCTGCGACAGCAAAAACACCTGTGGTGAACCGTACAGATTTCAAGCCTGTACTTTGTGAGCAATCCATTTATTGAAATTGGAACGGGAGCGATATTACGATATTTTCAACATGTATTCAATTTTAATTGTATAAATACTCATATAACAGCTTTTTGTATAAAACAATTTTCATAAGTTGTCCGGAAGTACCATAAGTAAATTATTAGCTGAAATAATTATACATTCATTAACAAAGCTCCAAATATTTACATAAAGCAAAAAGCTAAAAAATTTTGGATATTTTGTAGACATTTGATGAATACTTATGATATACTTGTCTGCGGATAAAAAAACTTTTAAATTAGTCCAGAGAGGCTAGTAAGGTACATAGTACAAGTACGTAAGTACGAGTACAGGGATAAGTATGCCGTGATTGGATGAAACCCAACCTTGCTGCGCCTGAGAGGCAGTGAGGTTTTTTTATTTCCACCTTTGTTCTATCAAAAAAATAATAGGGGGATTTAACTATGAAGTATTCAAGACCCATAATCCAGGTTGAAGAAAAAGTTCCTTTTCTAAAGGCGCTTCCACTCAGTTTCCAGCATTTGTTCGCAATGTTCAGCGCATCAGTTCTGGTTCCGTTCTTATTTAACAGTTATGCAAAAGATCATTTTCTCAATTCATTAAAGTTAACCGTTGAACAATTAAATGCCGACCAATTGGCGCAGTACAACAGTATTCAGGTTATTGACCCGGCACTGGTTCTTTTGCTGAACGGTATAGGTACCTTGATTTACCTTTTAATCTGCAGGGGAAAAGCTCCTGCATTCCTGGGGTCAAGTTTTGCTTTCCTTTCACCCACGGCTTCAATAATACAAGCTTCATCAAATTATGCCGACAATTTTGCCAAAGCATTGGGCGGATATATTATTTGCGGAGCAATCTTTATAATAGTGGCATTTATTATAGGAAAGGTCGGTACCCGCTGGCTGGATATAGTCCTTCCTCCCGCTGCAATGGGACCTATAGTGGCACTCATCGGACTTGAGCTTTCGGGCACGGCTGCCGGCATGGCCAAGTTATTCCCAAATGCAGACGGCAGTTTTGATACAAAAGGTATTATCATATCATTGGTTACACTGGCAATATTAATAATAGGCAACTTGTGCTTCAGAGGCTTCCTGTCGGTTATACCAATATTGCTGGCAGTAATTGCAGGATATGGACTGTCTGCAATAATAGGGTATGTGGATTATACTGTAATCGGAACAAAAAGCTGGTTTAATATTCCGGAATTTGTCCTGCCGGCATTCGATGTAAAAGCCATGTTGATACTTGCTCCGGCAGCACTGGTTGTATTGTCCGAGCACATAGGACATCTGTTTGTAACAAGCAATATAGTAGGAAAAGATTTAACAAAAGATCCGGGACTTCACAGATCTTTGATGGGTGATGGTATTTCAACCATGCTGTCAGGTTTCTGCGGATCGTGTCCTACTACAACCTATGGTGAAAACATGGGAGTTATGGCCATTACAAGGGTTTACAGTGTATGGGTCATTGGCGGTGCGGGAGTCATCTCGATAATAATTGCTTTCTTCGGCAAACTTTCGGGCGTTATTTCAAGTATACCCGGACCTGTAATGGGCGGAGTAAGCTTACTGCTCTTCGGTACTATTGCTGCATCAGGTATAAGAATGATTGTTGAAGCCAAGATCGACTACAGTAAAGCGAAAAATCTGGTTCTCACAGCATTGGTTTTTGTTATAGGTATCAGCGGAATATCCATAAATCTTGGAGACGATGTTCAGCTTAAGGGAATGGTTCTTGCTACATTGGCTGGTATGGTGCTGAGCCTCATATTCTTCCTGCTTGAAAAGCTGAAGCTTACCAACGACACCGAAGAGGCTTGATAGGTAGCTGCTGAATAAAAAATAAATATCCTTTTTAAATTAAAGCTCCTCACACAAAAGCGTTATAAAACTGTTTTCATATGAGGAGCTTTTTGTTGCTTTTTAATTTCGTAATTTTGATACTCTTAAATAATGGCTTTTCAGAAATATATTATTTTGCAGGTAGCATTATTAAATAAAATTAATATTCTTTAAATAAAATTAATAAAATTACATAAATATACATAAAATTACTTGTATTTCTATTTTTTATATATTATAGTAATAGGTAATTTGCTTAATATTACAGTAATTTACAAGGAGGCGTACAGATGTTTAAAATGGAAATTGACAAGTTGAAGAAGGTTTTCTTTATTACAGCTGCCGGATTTTTTTCCATGCAGGAGGGGATGGACTTTATGGCCGAGTATCAGTCCAGGACCTCCATGTTTGATCCCAAGGAATATACTCTTATAGTTGATGGAAGGGAAGTCAAAGCGTCAGCTCAGGATGTGGCTGAACAATTGAAAAATATGATTTTATTATATATGAGTGTTCCTTTTAAAAAGAGAATTATCATACAGCAGCAATCAGCAGTTGTAGCCGGACAGACAAAACGCCTTGCAAGGGATATACCGGAGTTTGATACCATTATTTTTGCCGAAACGGTTGAGGAAGCCTATTCAAAGCTATAACTCATATTTACATAAATGAAACAATTAGAAATACAATACCAAAAGTATTGTAATAATACCCCCCACCCAAACTTCAATAAATGGATTGCTCACAGGTACATACCTGAAATTTATACAGCTCATCACAAGGTGTTGGCTGCAATTTCAGATCTGTATTTTATATAATAGAGCTTTCCATTTATTGAAGTTATACCGGCGCACTATGCTCATGGCAATTCAGGGAATACAGCTGTCTCCTTTTGAACAGATTACAATCTGTATAAAAGAGCGCATATGTTATATCCTGCGCCCACAGTGCAGAACACTACATAATCTCCGTAATCAATTGATTTGTTGATGAGTGCTTCATTGTATGCTATGATTGGGCTTGTGAGGCCGGTATAGCCATACTTGTTTCCTATGTATGTATACTTGTCCAGACCTACAGACATCAAATCAAGGGTTGTTTCTGCATCAGGTTTGGAAAATTGAGAGAAAAAGAACTGTTTAATATTGTATTTACTTATATTGCATCTTTCAAAAAGTACCTGCATCAAATCAACCCACTCTTTACAAATAAAGCTTGTATCGAATGGGTCCAGTCTTAATTTCTTATCCTCCATGTCTGTTTCATTGTCATAAAGCTTTGAAAAACCGCAGGCCGGAAATTGGAATGCATCTTTTACTACAGGGTCGGTTTTAAAGTTTGTATCAATAAAGCCTCTTTTATACGGCTCCTCAACTCTTTCAAGTATGACTGCCGCTGCTGCATCGGCCATATTTGAATAACATACGGGATCGCTTTTACTGGAAATGAAGCTCCCTAAAAAACTACCTACGACGAGAGCCTTATTGAGCCTTGTATTACTTTGCAGCAGGCGGCTTGCAACATCAATTGCAGAGAGCATGCCTATACAATTTGAATTTAAATCAAATATCTGGTGAGCATTAACCGTATTTAATCTGTCATGGAGGAGCAATGCGTTGGAGGGGATTAATTTTTCAGGACTATCGGTTCCAAATATGATTATGTCAATTTCTTCTGGTTGAACATTTGATGTCAGAAGTGCTTTTAAAGAAGCCTGGTAAGCCATGGTTACCGCATTTTCATTCTTTGCGTCAGCTATGCATCTGGTATTTCTCCCCAGATGTTCTATAAGACCCGATACATCAATTCCCATACTTTTAAAATGTTTAATATAGTAGGAATTGCTTGTCTTTGTGGCTGGATGATATGTTCCTACACCCTTAAAAACTATGTTTTGATACAATCTAACCACCCCTTTTTTTAAGTGTATTATTAGATTATAATAGGAATTATGTAAAATTACAACATATTAATTTAAATCTTACATAATTAGCAGTTAGTTGTAATAGTTGATCGGAAATATAAAAAACCTCATTCCAACCGGAATGAGGCTAATGGATTTATTAAATTGAAAATACTATGAACTCCTGCGGGATTGGAGCTTCAATTTCAGAAAGCGTCTTCTGCGGCGCATTTCGGAAGGAAAGATAAAAACTTCACTTCTGATAAGCCCAAGACAGGTTTCAACGATCTTTTTGGCGGAATCATGGTCAAAATATTCACGCTGAGCCTGTTTAATCTCATTTAAGCCTTTTGCATTGTCTGCCAGAAGATCAGAAACTACCGATGAGAGGTTTGACAACTCTTCACAGAAAATTCCCAGTTTATTGTTAACGGCAAAATCGGGATTTTCCTGTTCCTGTCCGGGCAGGGCTCCTGTTATTATCAGAGGCACATTGCAGGCAATAGCTTCCATCATTACATTAGGGCTGCCCCGGGTAAAGGCTATATCGGATTTTAACATATAGTCCTGAATATTTGTTACATATCCATGGACTTCAACCCTTCCGGGATACTGAAGTGAAAGGGTTCTTTCCAGTTTTTCCTTCATGGCTTCATTTCTTCCGGCAATAATTTGTACATTACAGTTGAAATTATCCAATAAGAGTTTTGATACCGCACTCATATCTCCAGAACCTTCACCCCCGCTCATGATCAGGCAGTCAAGAGGCCTGTCAAGGCTGTAGTCAGGTTTTTGCCCCCCCTGGGAGATATGTTGTGTAAATCTTGACCTCACAGGAAATCCTATTACTCTTATTGAGGACTCAGGCACTCCAAAGCCAATACACCTTTCCCTTGCCTCCTCAGTAGGGCAGATTATACAGTCTGCACGCTTGTCGGCCCACAAGGGTGATATGCTTACCAGATCAGCTACGAAAATTGCAAAAGGAATATTTATCTTGTACTCTCTGAGAATATTCAGAATCGGTGAATTAAAAATGGGATGAACTGAAAGAATTAAGTCCGGTTTAAGCTTCCTGAGCATTTTTATGAAGTTTTCACGGATGGTCAATTCTGTAAATTCATGTATAAACGTTGGATTTCTTTTGGATATTTTCCAGGCTAATTTCCAGAGTTCTTTTGCGTTTCTTGTAACCAAACCATAGGATTTGCCTACTTTAACCCACATATTTCCGCCCAGGTCAAATCCATCTATAATATTAACATTTACATCGTCATACTGATTGAATTGTTCCAATAGTGATTCACTAATACTCTTATGACCATGACCGGTGTAATCTGATGAAATTATTACAACATTTTTCATGTTTTTTCCTTAGCCTCCAAGATTGTTAACTAATTTAACGGCACTATCATTCCATATATATAATAATACAACATTTGGGTTAAATGATAGGGATTAAAGTGTTAATTCTAAAAATTTTTTTAATTTTGTTTCTGTTTATTTTACGAGCAATAAGATTAAATGTTTGATTTTATTTTTTATAATTTTAATATTGTTTAATCGTTATAAACCAATCTTTGTTTTCATATATTATAACGCTTGAGTTTTGTACCTTTTTTAGGAAAATGCGACCGGAATGTTTAATTCATATTGGAAAGCTGGGGATGTGAGGCTGTTGAGAAAAACTTTAAGAGCGGTATTGAGTATTATAATTATTTTATCCTGCTTATTGTGTAATTTTGAGGTTTGGGCTGATGATACCAATGAAGATGAACCAATAAGGGATTTTAACGGCAGCGGCAGTATTGAGACAACGGGGAACAAGCTGCCCAGGGTATCGGCAGAATCGGCAATTGTCCTGGATATGGCCACTGGAAGGGTATTGTATGAAAAGAACGCCTATACCAGACATTCCATAGCCAGTACCACCAAAATCATGACGGCCATAGTTGCTCTTGAAAACGGCAACGATGAGGAGGATGTGGTAATAAGCAAAAGAGCGGCGGCAATCGGCGGGTCAACGGTCAATCTCAAGGAAGGGAAGACCTATAAGTTCAAGGATCTGATGTATGCGATGATGCTGAGATCCGGAAATGATGCTGCCATAGCCATAGCGGAGCATATAGGAGGCTCTGTTGAACTTTTTGCAGAAATGATGAATAGAAAAGCGGCTGAAATCGGGGCTACAAATACCAATTTCGTCACTCCCCACGGGCTTGATGATCCACAGCATTACTCAACTCCATACGATCTGGCGCTTATAACCCAATATGCCTTAAGAAACGAAAAGTTCTGCGAAATTGTGGGTACTAAAAATTCAGTTTTTCAGGGGAGCAATATTTCCAATACAAATGAGATGCTGGGATTATATCCGGGGGCCGATGGAGTCAAGACGGGATATACAGGGCAGGCCGGCAGATGTCTGGTTACCTCGGTTACAAAAAACAACTGGAGAATAATATCCATAGTCCTTGGCTGCCCCACAAGAACTGTCAGAGCACAGAGCAGCAAGATACTCCTGGATTATGCCTTTGAAAATTTCAAAAACTATGAGTATATTAAAAAAGGTCAGCCGCTGCAGCAGCTTGATGTACATAAGGGTGTGCTGGACAAAGTTCCCATATATTCCGACTCTGATATAACCCTGCCTCTTAAGCAGGAGGAAGTGGATAAGGTTAAAATTATTTACAATCTTCCCGAAGTCATAGAAGCGCCTTTAAAAAGCGGCATGAAAATCGGAACTGCCAATTACGTCCTGGACGGCAAGCTTCTGGCCACAACTGATCTGAAAAATCTTGAGACAGTGGGGAGAAAGGATTTTTACTTTTATTTTGACTCAATATTCAAAACCTGGGCCAGACTTGTACATAACTGATAAAGATGGCATAATATTAGGATAGTGACGTACCCTGCCATAGCCCTGCAGCGGGCGGAGGCTCACTTCTTGAATTTAAAAATTATAAACGGGAAAGGCTGTATGAACTGAAATGAAAATAGTACTGGTTGGTATTAATTCAAAGTATATACATACCTGCCTGGCGGTATGGTATTTGAAAGCCAGCTTAAAAAACCCCGGGGAGACAGTTGTCAGAGAATTTACCATTAATGACAATAAAGACGGCATACTGGCTGAAATTTATAAGGAAAAGCCGGATGTACTGGCCTTTTCCTGTTATATTTGGAATTATGAAATAGTAAAGCTGCTTATACGCGAAATCAGGAAGCTTTTACCGGAATGTTTTATAATTCTTGGGGGACCGGAGGTCTCATATACTGCCGCCGCGGTTATAAAAGAGAATGATCCCGTTGATTTTGTATTGTGCGGAGAGGGGGAAGAGGTATTTCCCGTCCTGACCGAAGCAATTCAAAACGGGTCTGAAGCATATAAAATGCTGAAGGGCATTGCGTACAGAGAAAACGGGGAGATCATATACAGAGAGGGCTTTAATCTTATTCCGCAATTGGACAGGCTCAATTCTCCATATACCGATGCCCTGCTGGAGTCGGCTGAAAATAGAATCATATATTATGAATCCTCAAGGGGCTGTCCGTTTAACTGTTCCTACTGTATTTCCTCAACTTTTAACGGTGTCAGATTTTTTTCTTTTGAAAGAGTAAAAACTGAGTTGGAGAAGCTTTTAAAGTTTGGGCCCAAACTGATCAAATTTGTTGACAGGACCTTTAACTGCAATAAAAAAAGGGCCAGGGAGATATTGGAATATATCATTTCTCTGGAGTGCGGTACAGTGTTTCATTTCGAAGCGGCAGCAGACCTGTTTGATGAAGATATGCTGGAATTGCTGGGCCGTGCCCCCCAGGGAAGAATTCAGCTTGAAATCGGACTGCAGACCACGAATACCGGAACACTTGCAGAGATTGACCGCGTGACCGATCTGGGCAGGTTGAAAAGCAATGTCGTAAGAATTCTCAGCAATTCAAATATTCATGTACATCTGGATCTTATTGCAGGCCTGCCCTTTGAAGATATTATTTCCTTCAGAGGGTCTTTCAACGATGTATATGGCATGAAGCCCCATCAGCTTCAACTTGGTTTCCTCAAGATGCTAAAGGGTGCACGGGTGAGAAATGAAGCTGAAAAGCACGGTTACAGCTATAGAGATTTTGCCCCTTATGAAATACTTGAAAACAAATATATAAAATATCAGGATATTCTGGTTTTAAAGGATGTGGAGGAAACTGTTGAGAGGTATTACAATTCAGGCAGGTTTCAAAAGTCCTTGCTGCTGCTGGAGAAAATCTACTCGGGGGATTATTTTGAATTATACCGGGCATTGTCTGTCTATTGCAGGAAAAATGCATATCTGGACAGGCCCATAGCTTACCGTGAAAACATAGCCGTACTGTCCGGCTTTGTAAAGGCCGACTTGGCAGGGAGAGTTGATATGGAAGAGTTCCGTCAGGCTATGGTGTTTGATTTCCTGAGCTCAGACAGTTCCTGTGCTATTCCTGATTCCATCAGGGCCGACAGGGATTTCCTGCCTGCAGGCAGGATCCATGAAATGCTGAGAAGTGAGGATTTTATTAAGGAGCACCTTCCTGATTTTTTATATATTCCTGCAAAGAACATTTTAAAGAAAGTATTTTTTGTTTCACTTGATTTAATAGCAAATTCACAGGAAATCCTTATTTTTGATTATACACAAAAGGATGCGGTAAATGGGAAATACAAGAATATCATCATAAAAGAGTAGGCTGTTCTCTTCTGCAAAGGCAATAAATAGGCCGTACTCCCAATTATTTTTTGTGCCTGTGTAATTGGTTTTAAGTAAACTGATCTATATGACGATTAAAAATTAAAGTAAATTTTTTGAAGAAATAAAGGAATTATGTAACTTGAGTCGAATAGTGTCAGTGCGCAAAATCTGTTTAAAGGGAGTGAACAAGTTGTACATAGAGAATACCGCTAATGTTTCGGAAAGAGAAATGATTAGAGAATGGAATATGTTAAAAGAGGCAATTGACCATGAACCAGCTCTTAGATCAATTACAATTAAAGCATGGGACAGATGTAAGAAACATAATGTTGACCCTGAAAAACTGAAGTTTGTTTATTTAGAGGACGGAGAACTGAAAAAGAAGCTTATCGGTCTTGATTTTTTAGTGCAGACAGCAAAGTCTTACCTTGAGTATCTTTCACTCAGCCTGACAGGTATTCCTCACGTTGTGGCTCTGCTTGACAGTGAGGGGTGGGTCCTTGATATCAAAGGACCGGTAGAGGATTTCGGAGGAAAGAAAAGCGGTCAATGTGCCGGGGCATGCTGGAAGGAAGAGTATATAGGCAACAATGGCGGAGGCACTTGTCTATTGGAAGACGAATCTGTTTTTATATACGGTATGGAACATTATGGTAACATATATAAACCTTTCTCATGTCTTGGAGTTCCTATTCATAAGGACAATAAGCTCATTGGAGCAATAAGTATCGCGGTTTTGAACGAATATGCCCATCCGGCAAGGCTTACCATAGCAATGGCCTGCGTGGATGCCATAGAAAAGGAAATAGCCGGTATTCCCTCAAAGCCAAAGACGACAAAGGGAATCGGAAAATCCATTGCTACCGCTGAACTGATGGCAACAGCCGTTCATGATTTAAAAAATCCACTTGCAAGTATCAGGGGACTTGCCCAATTGGGTACACTTACCTCAACCTCAAAAAAGGAGCATGGATACTTTGACAGGATAATAAAACAGGTCGATGCACTGCACAGGTCAGTGGTTGATTTGCAGAACATTTTCAAGCCCGAGGCCAGAGTTGAACTTCAGCCTGCGGAAATAATCAGGCAGGTAATCGAGGAGATACAGCCTGACTGTGAAATGAATAACATTAAGCTTTCCTTCATTAATTGCTTCGGCGGAAAATTAAAAATCCACCATAAAGTTTTTAAAAGAGCTCTTGAAAATCTGGTCAAGAATGCCGTGCAGGTCATTACCCGCGACGGAAAAATAGAGATTGAAATAAGTGATCAAAACAACGATGTGCTTATTTCGGTAAACGATAACGGACCCGGTATTCCGGATGAAATCAAGGAAAAACTTTTTCAGCCCTTTGTTTATCACAGGAAGGACGGGACGGGACTGGGCCTTTTCATGGTTTATCACGCCATAACTGAAGTACATGACGGTGAAATATGGTTTGAAAGTACGGCCGGCAAAGGTACTACTTTTTATATAAAACTTCCGAAAGATTGATAGAGCTTTAAATTGCAGGAAACTGCCCGGATATTTCAGAATATGATATCCTGGCAGTTTTAATTCATTATCAATAAGGCAGCCGGCAGCCGGGGTATATATCACACTGTCAGACTATAGTGTCAGCAGCATTTCATATTGGCTTACACTGTTGGTGAAGCCCAGGGACAGCAGGAAATTCACTGTCGAAGCCGCGGCAGTGTCAACATTTAAGACTGATATCCGGCCGGCTTCGGTGCGGTTTGAAAGATCCCATACAATGCTTCTGCCTATGCCCCGGCGTCTGAACGTTTTGTCTACGGCAATCTGCACCAGATCTCCCGATTTCTTATCAATGATTCCATAGCCCACAGTTTTGTTTTCAATTTTTACAAGCGAATAAAAGAAGGATTCACTTACGGCATTGACCGAAGCAATGGAGTTCTGCCAGGAGGGATGAAAGTCCCAGAAGCTTTTCAGCTGTTCCCAGCAGCCGGTCGCAATTATATTTACATGCTCCGAGTTATATGTACCTGCGGCAGTACAGCCTGTTCTGTCAAGACTGAAGCAGGCAAAGTCCCGGACAATCTCAAACCCCTGTTTTTTATATAAGTTAAATGCCGGTGTATTGGATTGAATGACTTCCAGCAAATACTGCTCTACATTTTTTGATTTCAGCAAATCCTTCAAGGTTGCCAGCATTGTGCTTGTAATTCCCTGTTTCCTGAACTCAGGAATTACCCCTGTTCCCAGATCGTACACGGCAGGCTTGCTGTTCCAGGACCTAAAACCGTTTAAAATGAAGCCGGTCAAAATATTATCCTGAAAAGCACCCAATGAAATATCCGGAACAAAACCCCTTCTTTTCAGCATAGTCTCAAACTTCCGCAAGGGTAAATCCATTTTTACCTGATAATCTGAAAAAGCGTTGACAAATGCTTCATGAATTACAGTAACAGCTACATCATCAAGAGTTTTATATATAAACATGTTATCAGTCGCTCCAGTCCGGTGTATTAATCTTGTTCTGCCAGCTCTATAAATAATTTATTGGCAAATTTTCGGATTCATAAATACTATATATGGAATAGGTAAAAAATACAATCCTGCGCTTCAAAAAGTACAAAACTAAAACACATAAAAGTACTTATTCAATAATATTTTTCCAATACTCACATATATTTTAAAATGAGATATTTTATCAGGAACAAATTTCAAAACTATTGATTATAATGGCAGTAAAACTGTTTGTTCCTTCAAATCTACCAGGTAAAAAGGGAGGTTTCCAGATGACCACACCGGAGTTTGACTTCAAAGCAATGATTCAAAAGGACAGGGATGATAGGGTAAAAAGGGTATTTGAAAGCACATTTCTTGAATATCTTCAGTTGGTAAAATCAAATCCTGAGGTGGCTGTTCTTGCTCATCAGAGGTTGTACGATCTTATAGTAGCAAAGGGGATGGAGGTCGTTCGAACAGATGAGAATCCAAGATTGAGAAGAATATACGGAAATGACATAATCAAAAAGTATGCTTTTTTTGAAGAGGATTTTTTCGGTATCGATAAAACTATTATGAAGATAGTCAGGTATTTTCATTCGGCTGCCATGGCCGGTGAAGAGTCACGGCAGGTGTTATATCTTGTGGGTCCTGTAGGTGCGGGTAAATCCTCGCTGATGGAAGCATTAAAAAAGTCACTTGAAGTGGCTGCACCTGTCTATGCTTTAAAAGGCTGTCCGATGAGAGAAGAACCGCTCCACCTTGTACCCAAACATCTCAGAAAAGAATTTGAGGAGACACTTGGCGTTAAAATAGAGGGAGATTTGTGTCCCGTGTGCAGATACAGGCTGAAAAACGAATACGCAGGAGAATATGAGAGATTTCCCGTGGAATCGGTGGGCTTTTCAATACGCTCCAGAAAAGGTATTGGTGTGGTTCCTCCTGTGGACCCCAACAACCAGGACTCTTCCATACTTACCGGAAGTGTTGATATTTCAAAAATCGACCTCTATCCGGAGGATGATCCCAGGGTACTGTCCCTCAATGGAGCTTTTAATGCGGGTAACCGCGGTATTGTCGAATTTATTGAGGTTTTTAAAAACGAAACGGAATATCTGCATACCATGATAACCGCCACTCAGGAAAAATCCATACCATCGCCGGGAAAGGGCGCCATGATCTACTTTGACGGAGTAATTGTGGCCCATTCAAACGAAGCCGAGTGGAACAAATTCAAATCAGATCACACAAATGAAGCCATATTGGACAGAATAGTGAGGATAGAAGTTCCATATTGTCTGGAATTAAACGAAGAGATTAAAATTTATGAAAAGATGCTGTCAAAAAGTAAATTCAGAGCCCATATTGCACCGCATACCATAGAGATTGCATCAATGTTTGCAATTCTAACAAGACTTAGCCCGTCAAACAAGGTTGATCCCATGACCAAATTAAAGATATATAACGGAGAAGAAATTCTCGAAAAGGGCATGACCAGAAAGATAGACATATTCGAGCTGCGTGAAGAAGCTCCCCGGGAAGGCATGACAGGTATTTCAACAAGATTTATAATGAAAGCCCTGGATACTGCCTTATCAGAATCTGAAAATGATTGTATAAATCCTATTGCCGTAATGGAATCCCTGATAAAGTCTGTCAAGGAGCTGGGCATAGGAGATGATGAAAAGGAAAGATATTTAAGATTGATATACGATACAGTAAAGAAAGAATACAATAAGATACTTGAAAAGGAAGTAACCAAGGCCTTTATACACGGCTACAGAGAACAGGCCGAAAGCCTGTTTAACAATTACCTGGATCATGCCGAGGCCTTTGTAAATAAGACCAAAATAAAGGATAAGAATACCGGAGAGGAACTGGAACCTGATGAGAAATTCATGAGATCCATCGAGGAGCAGATTGGAATATCCGATACGGCAGTAAAAGGTTTCCGGTCCGATGTAACCGCCTATATGTTTTTTGTCATGAGGAACGGAGGGAGTCTTGATTACACCAGCTATGAACCTTTAAAGGATGCAATAGAAAAGAAGCTTACAACTTCTGTAAGAGATCTCAGCAGGATTATTACCCAGGCAAAAGTGAGAGACAAGGAACAAACCCAGAAATATAATACCATGGTTGAAGAGATGAAAAAGAACGGTTACTGTGACCATTGCTGCAACGTAATTCTGAAATATGCTGCCAATAACCTTTGGAAGGATTAACCTCTTCTATTCGCCTTACAGCGGCAGAGGAGTAAGCAAATTTCATTATTATTTTGTGGCCGCTATGCGGTTCAAAGCCATAACATGGCTCATGGAGGTTAGTATATATGGCTATATTCAGAGAAAACGGCAGCGGCGGTCGTGACAGATCTGCGGAAGACCGTCGGCGGCACAGGGAATTGGTAGAGGAGTCCATAAAAAAGAATCTCGGCAATATCATAGCCGAAGAGAGCATTATCGGAAAGAGCCGGGATAAGAAAATAAAAATACCCATAAGGGGTATTAAGGAATTTCAATTTGTTTATGGAAGAAATAAACCTGGTGTAGGCTCGGGCGACGGAAATGAAAAAAGAGGCGATAAATTTGCGGGGGAGGCCCAGAGCGGAACCGGCAAAGGAAGAGCAGGAAATCAGGAAGGCGAAGAAATATATGAAACTGAAATCACAATCGAAGAGGTAATAAGATACCTCTTCGATGATTTAAACCTGCCCGATATAGATAAGAAGCAATTGTCCCAGCTGGAGGAAAAAAGCTACAGAAAGCTTGGCTACCAGCAGAGGGGTATTCCTCCCAGGCTTGCAAAAAAGCGCTCGGTAGTGGAAAAAATCAAGCGGAAGCAGGCCACCAAGCGTACCTTGAACGAGCTTGATCAGGAAAAGGCCCAAAAATATGATGAGGATTTTGAAGACAGTTCTGAGATTCAT
Source organism: Ruminiclostridium cellobioparum subsp. termitidis CT1112 (assembly GCF_000350485.1). Lineage (GTDB taxonomy): Bacteria > Bacillota > Clostridia > Acetivibrionales > DSM-1351 > Ruminiclostridium > Ruminiclostridium termitidis. The sequence goes on along the minus strand of NZ_AORV01000010.1, from coordinate 68,988 downwards.
ATAAATAATAATATTCAGTTAAATGGCCTGCAAAAAAACAGGTTTCCTTTTATAGAAGACGATCTGAGGTATTACAGGATAAAGGAAGATAATAAAAGGGACTATAATGCGGTTGTATTGTGTATTATGGATGTATCGGGCTCGATGGACCAGACAAAGAAATATCTCGCAAGAAGTTTTTACTTTTTGCTCTACCAGTTCTTACAGCTCAAATATACCAATGTGGAAGTTGTATTTATAGCCCATACAACCACTGCAAAAGAGGTTAACGAAAAGGAGTTTTTTCACAGAGGCGAATCGGGAGGTACATACATCAGCAGCGGATATGAAAAGGCGCTTGAGATAATAAATGAAAGGTACAGTCCGTCAAACTGGAATATTTATGCCTTTCATTGCAGTGATGGGGATAATTGGTCGGAAGATAACAAAAAAGCGGTGGACAGCGCAAGAAAACTATGCGAGGTATGCAACCTATTCGGCTATGGAGAAATCGTGCCGGGCTATTACAGTATGGGAAGCACCATTAAATCCGAACTTCAGAGCAAGATAGACAGTGAGAATTTTGCAGCAATAACCATAAATAAGAAAGAGGATGTCCTTCCTGCATTAAAAAAACTTCTGGAGAAGGGCGAATAGCGTATATGTTGTCCATGCAATGTTATGGATATGGGAGGTCTTATGGCGGATTTTAGCATAGCTGATTTGGAATATTGGAATGAGCGGATAGAGCCGATTGCAAAGGAATGCGGCCTGGATTATTATAACCAGGAATTTGAGATAATAGATTATGAGGACATGATAGGCTATGAATCCTATGTGGGTATGCCGTCACACTACCCGCACTGGAGCTACGGCAAGTCGTATGAGAGGATTAAAACGCTGCATAAATACAATCTTACCGGCCTGCCCTATGAAATGGTTATAAACTCAAATCCGTGCCTTGCCTATCTGATGAAAGACAACTCCCTCCTGCTTCAGGTCCTGACAATAGCCCATGTATATGCCCATAATGATTTTTTCAAAAATAACAGGCTGTTTAAATTGGGAACCAAGGCGGAGTATACCGTTGAGATGTTTAAAAATCATGCAAACCGTATAAGGGAGTATATTTCTGACCCTAGCATAGGTTATGCAAGGGTTGAAAAGATATTAAATGCCGCCCACGCGGTAAAACTTCAGACCGAGAGGATCGTGGAGTTCCGGAACAGGCCGGATAATACAGGAAAAGACGTATCTGCTCTGACTGAGCACAATAAGGACTTTCCTTATCTGGAACGATACACTCAACAAAACTCAGAGGAACTTAAGCAGTTTGTTCAGCAGGAAATAAAAATACCTGAAAAGCCTGAGGAAGATATTCTGAAATTCATAATCGAATACGGGAGGATGCAGGACTGGGAAAAGGATATCCTGGCCATAGTAAGGGAGGAGGCCCTGTATTTTCTGCCCCAGATAGAGACAAAGATAATGAACGAAGGCTGGGCCAGCTATTGGCATTTTAACATTATGAACAAGCTGGAACTTCCACAGAACATGCATATGGAATTCCTGAAAAGGCACAACGAAGTGATCCGTCCTTTGAAATCAAGTATAAATCCTTATTACATAGGTTTTAAAATATTTGAAAACCTTGATGAGAAATACGGCAGGGAAAAGATTTTTGAAATAAGGGAGACTGAAAGAGACCAATCCTTTATCAGAAGATATCTCACACAGGAATTATGCGGTGAAATGAACCTGTTTGAATACGTCTCGGCAGGAAACGATTATATGGTATCCGAAGTATCCGATGACGAAGGCTGGAAAATTGTCAGGGATACGCTTTGCAATACGGTGGGAATCGGCAGTATTCCTTCCATAAGAGTTGAAGAGTGGAACCAGAAGGATAATACACTTGTGCTGACACATGAGTACGATGACAGGGAGCTGGAATTAAGCTATGCCTATGAGACCCTTAAGCACCTTGTGGATTTGTGGAACGGAAAAATCCTGCTTGTGACCCAGCTTGAAGGCAAGAAAAAGAATATATCCTGTGACGAGCAGAAGAGAATATCCTTATACGGTTAATTTAACTCGTTGTGCCAGTTTAACAATATAATGCTTTATTAGCACTCTTGCTAATTGAGTGCTAAAAAGTACTTGAAAGTTTGCTGCAATAGAGGTATATTATTATTGTTGAAAATTTTCAAGCGGAGGTAGATTTATGAAACACGAAAGCGGAAGTATTTCAATTAATACCGAAAACATTTTTCCAATAATAAAAAAATGGCTATATTCTGAAAAGGATATATTTATCAGAGAGCTTGTTTCAAATGCAAGCGATGCAATCAGTAAACTCAAGAAGCTTGACGCCATCGGCGAAGCTGACCTGCCCGATGACAACAGGTTTGAAATCAAGGTCATCGTAAACAAAAATGAAAAAACCATAAAAGTCATCGACAATGGTCTTGGTATGACTGATGAGGAAGTTAAAAAGTACATCAATCAGATTGCTTTTTCAGGAGCAGTCGATTTCCTTGAGAAGTACAAGGACAAGTCTGATGACGGACAAATAATAGGCCATTTCGGATTGGGCTTCTATTCAGCCTTCATGGTTTCAGAGAGAGTGCAGATCGATACCTTGTCCTACCAGCCCGGAGCTGCGGCTGTCAGATGGATAAGTGACGGAGGTACTGAGTTTGAAATGCAGGACTCAGACATAGCGGAGAGAGGGACCACAATTACTCTTTACCTGGCTGAGGACGGGCTTGAGTTTACCGACGAATATAAAATGAGGACAACCCTTGAGAAGTATTTTGCTTTTCTTCCATATGAACTGTACCTCGAGGATGCTGTCAAAGTTCCTGAAAAAGCTGATGAGGCCAAGAGTGAAGAGCAGGAGGCTGCCTCTGAAAATGCAGAGCCCAAAAAGCCAGAACCCTTAAATGATACCCAACCACTGTGGCTGAAAAATCCAAAGGACTGTACAGAAGAGGAATACAAGCAGTTCTATACCAAGGTATTCCACGACTTCAACGAACCTTTGTTCTGGATTCATTTGAACATGGACTATCCCTTTAACCTCAAAGGCATACTTTATTTCCCCAAGCTCAAACATGAATTTGAGACAATGGAAGGCCAGATCAAGCTCTACTACAACCAGGTATTTGTAGCCGACAACATCAAGGAAGTCATTCCGGAATTCCTGCTGATGTTAAAGGGTGTACTTGACTGTCCTGATCTGCCGTTGAACGTATCCAGGAGCTTCCTGCAGAATGACGGCTATGTAAACAAGATATCCACCCATATCACAAAGAAGGTTGCCGACAAGCTGACTTCCCTCTTTGAAAATGAAAGGGAAAATTACAATAAATACTGGGATGATATCAATCCCTTTGTCAAATACGGCTGTATAAGAGAAGAAAAATTTTATGACAGGGTCAAGGACATTCTCATTTACAAGTCAACAAAGGGCGGGTATACGACCTTAAAAGATTACCTTGAAAACAACAAGGAAAAGCACGAAAACAAGGTGTTCTACGTTTCAAATGAAAAACAGCAGGCTCAGTATATCAGACTGTTTAACGAAAACGGAATGGAAGCGGTCATACTTTCCACAATGATTGATAACCATTTCATGCAGCTGTTGGAGAGCAAAATGACAGGTGTGCGCTTCAACAGAATAGATGCTGACATATCCGACAGTATGAAGAACGACAATACAGGAATTGCTGAAGCTGACATATCATATCTGGAAAAGCTGTTCAAGGCCGCAGTTGATGATGATAAGCTGAAGGTGCAGGTTGAGTCGCTGAAAAATGAAACCGTTCCGGCAATGATTCTCCTGTCAGAGCAATCAAGAAGAATGCAGGAGATGAGTGCAATGTTCGGCGGTATGGATATGAGCCATATGTTCCCGAAAGAGCAGACACTTGTACTGAATTCCTCAAATAAACTTGTAAAGGCCTTGACCGATATGAAAGAGGATGAAACCAGGAAAGATCAAGTCAAACTTATCAGTGAACATATCTATGACCTAGCTATGATGAGTCATCAGCCCCTTGAACCAGATGCAATGGCAAAATTCATAGAAAGAAGCAATGAGATTTTGATGAAGCTGGTATAAGTAATATCGGATTTAACAGTCATTTAAATACAAGGTAAAGTTATTCCAGTAAAAGAGGCTGCTTAACAACGGTCTCTTTTTTGGTTCTGCAATGTTAATAAAAAAGTGGAAGGCTCTGATAAAAACTTACCTCACTTGTTTACAGAAAGTTCATCATTTATAAATGGTTTATTAACAAAGTTATACTAATATATAAATATAAACTTTTTCATAATTTGTTTCTCCTTTAAAACCCTTTTTTCAGCCCCGTAAATTACGGGGCTTTAGCATTGGCCAAATATTTGTAACATTCCGCAAATAAAATTCATTTAATATTATAGCTGAAAAATTACAGGAGTATAAAGGATATGTTTCTAAACAGCTATATTGGTGAAAATATATTTTTGTGCCTGAGAAAAATAGCCGAGCAGAATACGGTTTTAAACTATTTCTATGATGTTAACAACATAATCTTTGCCAAATTGATGGATGTTGATGAAATAGGCATCTGGCTGGAAGGGTCAGGAACCATGACAAAAATCATGGATGACAACGGTAAAGAGATCCCAAAGGAAAAACAGATATCCGAAAAAAGGTCTACAAGCATACTTGTAAGGTGGGAATACATCGATGATATATATGTTCTGAATCCAGGTGAAAAGAAGACTAAACTCATGGGCTTCAGATTTGATCCTACAAGAGAATAAAGAAAAGTAAAATGCCTGAAATTTGTACAATTTCAGGCATATACTAATTTTATTTCTTATCGCTGTCGGTTTCTCTTATTTCAACGCGTCTGATTTTACCGCTGATTGTTTTGGGAAGCTCTTCCACGAATTCAATAATTCTGGGATACTTGTACGGAGCAGTTACTCTCTTTACATGATCCTGGAGCTCTTTTACCAGCTCTTCACCCGGAGAATAGTTCCTGGTCAGGACGACGGTCGCTTTTACGATCTGACCTCTTATTTCGTCGGGAACGGCGGTTATTGCGCATTCCATAACGGCGGGATGTTCGATCAAAGCACTTTCCACTTCGAAAGGCCCGATTCTGTAACCCGAACTCTTGATTACATCGTCTGATCTTCCCACAAACCAGTAGTAGCCGTCTTCATCACGCCATGCCACGTCACCGGTATAATAAATATCATCATGCCAGACCTTATTGGTCAGGGCTGTATCCCTGTAATATCCCCCAAACATTCCGGCCGGTTTCCTTTTAGAGGTTCTGACAACTATCTGACCTTCTTCACCGTCCTGAACAGAGTTGCCTTCATCATCCAGAAGGTCTATATCATATCCCGGTGAAGGTTTGCCCATGGACCCCGGCTTTGGCTCCATCCAGGGATAGGTTGCCAGGGTTACGGTCAATTCGGTTTGACCGAAGCCTTCCATAAGCTTTATACCGGTGGCTTTATAGAATTGATTATAAACCTCGGGATTAAGCGGTTCACCCGCCACTGCACAATACTTCAAATTGCTTAAGTCAAACTTTGTCAGATCCTCCTTTATAAAGAACCTGTACATGGTTGGCGGAGCGCAGAAGGTGGTGACTTTATGTTTACAAATGATCTGCAGCAATTCCTTCGGAACAAATTTATTATAGTCATACACAAAAACCGCACTGCCTGCCAGCCACTGGCCATAGATTTTTCCCCAGACGGCCTTTGCCCAGCCCGTATCGGCAACAGTCAGGTGTAAGCCGCCGTCGCTGACATTTTGCCAGTATTTTGCCGTCAGGATATGGCCCAACGGATATAAAAAATCATGCTGAACCATCTTGGGCATGCCTGTTGTACCCGAAGTAAAATAAAGCAGCGATATGTCGCTGTTCTGTGAAGCCTGATCCCCGGTCGGGTTTTCAAAAACATTGGAGGATTTGTCGACTTCACTGGTAAAGTCAAGCCAGCCATCTTTGCTGTCTCCCACAAGAGCTTTATATTTAAGGCTGGGAGATTTGCTCAGGGAGTCCTCGATATGCATGATGACTTCCGGTTCAGATACAGAGACAATCATTTTTATGTCGGCGGCATTTGCCCTGTAAACTATGTCTTTTGATGTCAGAAGGTGGGTTGCCGGTATTGTCACGGCACCCAGTTTATGCAATGCCAGTATGCAGAACCAGAATTCGTAGCGCCTTTTTAATATCAGCATTACCGGATCACCCCGTTTGATGCCGACAGCCTTAAAGAAATTTGCGGTTTTATCACTGTATTCTTTGAGCTGGGCGAAAGTAAAAGTTGCTTCCGCCCCTGATTCATCACACCATACAAGTGCAATCTTGTTTGGATCGGTTTTTGCATATTCATCAACAACATCGTATGCAAAGTTGAAATTCTCAGGTACTTTTATCTCAAAATTCTCATAGAAATCCTCATAGGATGAGAAGTCCAGCCGAGAAAGATACTTGTTTAACATTTGTTATTTTCCCCCTAGTGCTAAAGAATAATTGCCAAAAATTTAGCCTGCCTGCCGTTTAAGGCTTTCATGCCATGATTTGCAGAGGAGTCGAAATATACCGAATCTCCTTCCTCCAATACCAATTCATGCCCGTTGATTATTATTTTCAGGGTTCCCTCTATGACATAATTGAATTCCTGACCTTTATGTGAATTAAAGTGAACAGGAAAACTGTCGTCTTCAGGTGCAACAGTGACAATAAACGGTTCGGCCTTCTTGCCTATAAAGTTGTTGGCAAGACTCTGGTATTTATAATCCTCTCTTCTTTCCACATTGGCGCCTTTTCCTTTTCTGACCACCTGATAGGTGTGCAGCCTGGGATTATCACCGGTTAAAATGGCAGACAGCTCAACATTGAATCTGTTGGCTATCTGGTAAAGAAAGCTGACAGGAATATCGGTATTTCCACTTTCGTACTCAAGATAAATTTCTTCTGAAATATTAAGCTCAGCTGCAAGACTCTGGGCCGATATAGCCGAAATGTCACGCAGTTCCTTTATTCGGGATGCAATAAGCTTGATTTGTTCAGACATTTAATCACCTTCCCATATATGTATAATAAGCGATTTATTTTCTATAAACATAGCATATTTTATTAAATGGTGTATATATTGTAAGCAACCTTTTTTTTATACATTTTTAATGTTTTCTGCTCTGTTTATACCGATAATGTATAAAATATCAAAAAGCATTAAAAGAAAAGCTGAAATGTACAAAAATCATAAAAGTGAGTATGGATATTATCGACACAATATGATAGTATAAAAGAAAAAGTTACTAAGATTACCAAAGTTTCCGAAATTTCTTGAAATTCCAAAATTCCAAAAATACTGGGGGCGCGAGAGGCTATGTCTATCAGTAAAAAGATAATATTGATTGTTGTGGGATGCATACTGATTGTGGGCGGCGGGGTTACCGCACATGAGTTTTTAGATTTTCCGATTCTGCTTGCAGGAGCGATTTTGGCCGTATTTGTAATTTGCGTGGGTACATGGCTCACATTTTCCCTGACAATTCCAATAAAGGTCCTTCTGAAAGTAGTTGAGAGAACTGCCAATTTTGATTTGTCACATGATAAAAGCTATGACAGGATAAAGGGCAGAAGGGATGAAATGGGGCTGCTGGCAAGAAATCTTGCCTCCATGAGAGGTTCTTTGAGAGAGATGCTGGGTCTCATGCTGGACTCCTCCAAAAACATAATGGACAATTCCCAGGAGGTTCAAAAATTATCCCAGGAATTAAGAGATAAAACAAATGATACTCTTGAGACTACCGAACGTATTTCTGCCTCAATGGAGGAATCGGCTGCAACGACTCATCAGATAAATTTTGATACACAGGAAATCATGCAAAATGTAAATCTGATTTCACAAAATTCCGAATCCGGTGCCGATTCTGCAAATCTGATAAGTAAAAAGGCCAGTGAGATAAAGGAAAGTGCCGTGAAGTCAGCAGAAAATGCCAGCAATGTTTATGAAGATGTCAAGCAGCAGCTCAAAACGGCTATGGATAAGGCAAAGGCCGTTTCTCAGATAGAATTGCTTGCCCAGGCCATATTGCAGATTACCGAGCAGACAAATCTGCTTTCTCTCAATGCAGCCATAGAAGCGGCAAGGGCAGGGGAGGCAGGCAAGGGATTTGCTGTTGTGGCAGATGAAATCAGAAAATTGGCCGACCAGTCCTCAAAAACAGCAGCCGATATAAAGAATATTGTGAAGACAGTAAACGAGTCGGTGGGTGCACTTACAGACAGTGCAGGTGTTCTTCTGGATTTCGTTGATCAGGATGTTCTTTCAGACTATAGAAAACTGATAGAAACAGGTGAACAATATTACTCCGATTCAGCCCGTTTCAGTTCAATGATGAATGAATTCAATGAATCCTCGAAAACCATGAATAAATCTATTTCCAATATAGTTGATGCTCTTGAACAGGTGACGGCAAGTGTAAATGAGAGCGCTGACGGAATAGAGACAATCACGGTGAAAACGGCTGAAGTTGCCGAACAGTTTAAAAATGTTGAGAATTCAACCCATAACAATCTGGACTTCTCAAAGAAGCTGGAGAATCAGGTGCGGAAGTTTACTCTGTAAGGTAATTGTTTTATAAAAAAATTTAATAGTTCAACAGATAAGGAAAAGTCGGCTGCCGCCGACTTTTTTAGTTATTTCGAAATTTATTTTACATACACCTGCATGCACCTATTCTGACTTGATGGCTTCCAGTGCGCTGAGTTTCATAGCCCTTCTTGCAGGGGAAAAACCTGAAACAATTCCGATCAATATTGCAAAAACTATTGACAGCAGAGCCAGCCAGGGCGGAATAACCGATATCTTCGAACCGCCGCTGTTCATGCCCATTCCCATACCCATGCCCATTCCTACCATCCCGCCGTCACCTGAGTTCATAATATTTCTCCCTACGGTATTTAAAACCAGGGAGGCAAGATAACTCAGGAGGACACCGACGCACCCGCCAAAAAATCCGATGACGCCCGCTTCCAGGAGAAACAGCTGCCGGATATTGTTCATCTTGCAGCCCAAAACCTTCATAACACCTATTTCACGGGTTCTTTCGTATATTGACATTATCATGGTATTGGTAATACCGAGGGCGGAAATGAGAAGCGAAATCGCACCTATGCCTCCCAGTACCAGCTGTATGGTCTGGGCCTGTTTCTGCATGGGCTTTCTCATATCGGCAAGGCTGTTCGTACCGTATCCCATTTCATCTATTTCTTTCTGGACGCGGTCCACATCCTTCATATTGTCAACCATGACCATAAGTCTTTCAAAGCCTTTGGAAGTATCGGTGCTGGGCATGCCCCAATAATTGTCCTGTTTTCCGTTCTGAGATTTTGCATTATCCTTCATAAGTTTTTGAAGGTAGTTGTAATCCATGAAAATGTATCCGTCTTTCTGCCAATCGTTAGTGACGGACAACAGGCCTACTCCCTTGACTTTATATAGCTTGGGCGGCTTTTCGGAGGTTTCGGAACCTCCGATCCCCTCCTGACGCCGCTTTTCTCCGTAACTCATATCGAAGGTTACTTCCAGCTTGTCTGTCAATACGTCAACAGGCGGCTTTGAGTTTGGACCCATCATACCATATCTTGTTTTAGGATTATAAAAATACTGCGGTATATTGCCTCCAACCAGGATTTTATCGGTATCGCCCTCTTGAAGCAATCTTCCCTGTTCAACAGGATAATCGAAATTCTCTATGGTCCTGGCATCTATACCCATAACGGAAACGTAGGCCATATATTTGCCGGATACCAGCTTCATATTGCCTTCCACAACCGGTGTCACACCTCTTATGCCTTTTATTGCACTTATTTTTGATATGGCTATGCTGTCAAGCACAATCTCCTTTGGCGGTCCACCGGTATTATCGGGAGAGTTTCTGTATTTTGTCACATTGATAATATTCAAATTGCCCATCTGTTTCAGCTGCTCTTCGAAATTTTCATTCATGCCGATACCCAGGGATACCATTACAACAATTGCCGCTGTTCCGATTACAACGCCCAGCACGGTCAATACGGTTCTGGTTTTTCTTCTGAACAGGTTTTTCAAGCCCATGGATATAATATCAAAGCTCCTCATCGAACAATAATTCCTTTCTTCTTCTTATTTTTCTACGAACCAGAAGAATTACTGTTACCATGACTGCAAGCAAGCCTGTGCCTGATGCAATGTATGCCCATAGCGGAAATTTCTTTCCGCCCTCCTGGGGTATTGAACCATCGCCGGGCATAGGGGGAGGAGCCGGCATTTCCGAGGCATTTAATGTTATTTCCTTTTTAACCTCTTGTGGATTTCCTTCTGCGTCCTCATAGGAAAAAATGACGAAACCTTTTACCGGACCTGCTGCTCCGGGGGTTATTGCACCGTCAAAGGAATCGGTCTTACCGGGTTCGAAATTTCCCACAAAATAGCTGGTGCCTTCAACTTTAAAATCACCTTCAAGCTTGACCAACAGGTTATATAATGTGGATTTGCCCATATTATAAAAACTAACGTTTATAGGAACAGGATTGCCGATAAATGCTTCAGGCGGAAAACTGAAATCTCCTATTACCAGTCTTGTTGCCTGTGTAAGGGGAATTCCCACAATATCCTTTGTCGTATAAGGATTTCCCTTATCGTCCTCATAGTCATAATTTACACTGATGGTATACTGCTTCGGTGCCGCATCCGATTTTGAGGAAAAACTGATTTGTTTCTTAACATTCTTTTTTGGTGAAATATTATCTATGTAAAAAGAATTTGAATTAACCGTGGAAAAAGTACCATCATCAGAATTAAGGGTGATCTTAACATTTTTTATTGCCGATGATTTGCTTGTATTCAATATTGACAAATCCAGGGTAAAGGGCTGTCCTGCCTTAATGGTCTTGGGATTGATACTGTAGCTGTCAATTATTAACCTGGGTACGGTTTTTCCGGTGGAATTTTCTACATAGAAACCCACATATTGCATTACAGTCTGCTTGGAAGCCGCATCTGCGGAAGGTACATCATATTCCACATTCAGTGCGACAGCGTAATTTTTTGTTACGGCTTCATCTGAAATAAACAGCTGGAACTGTACATTTTTTGTTTCTCCTTTTTTCAGTGTAGGAATAATTATAGTGTTTTGTGTCCTGGGAATTATTTCCTTATCCGCGGTAACTGTTACTTTTACGTTCCGTGCATCTTCAGTTCCGGTATTCACAACGTCAAAAGCCACCAATGCGTTTTCTCCTGGGGAGAGCGCAGAGGCGGGGGAAACAATATTTTTCAGTTCGACTATTGTCTGGGAGTCCTGTCCCTGTATATTGATAAAGAAATCAATCTCATCGGAATGGCTTTCACCGTCAGGATCTGAATAGTCAAGCTTCAATTTCAGACTATTGGCACCGGCCTCTATTTTCTTTGATGCCGAAAGATTATATGTTATTGTTGAAGTATCATATCCGTATATGATTGAACGGGTTTGCTTGCTTGTGGTTCCCTGGATACTGACACCGTCATTTTTCAGGCCTAACAGCGTAACTGAAACGTTTTTTGCAGATAACTGGCCTTCGTTTTCAAGTGTGATATCCATCCGAAAGTCCTGTCCCGGCTGTACGGGAGAAGGATTTGTAGTCACGGTTTTAAGGATCAGCTTTGGAAGGGCGTTTCCTTCCAGTGTTTTTATATAGCCGGTTTCTGTGGTACTGTAATAATCATTATATGTATTGTAGAATTGAATATTAAATTTAATGGGGTATGTCTTGGCTGCCGCTCCGGGAGTGATGCTGAAGGTGAATTTAACCTCGGTAGCCTCATTGGGGAGCATTGAGTCAATGGTTTGAGACAGATTCATTGATTCTATCTCAATTGGAACAGAGCCGTCCAATACGGGGGAAACAGTGACCTTTTTGGCCACATACTGTCCTGCGTTCTTTATGGGCAGTGCATAGGTAATTTGATATCCCGCCTGTCCCGACGGTATGGGGGAGTTACCTGAAATTACTATTTTAGGTGCTTTTTTAGTGGTATCTTCCGGTGCTGAGGAGGAAGTATCGGGTATGGCCTGTGATATGTTGATAAAATCGGATAAATTGTATTCAACACCGTTGATTTTATAATAAATATTAACTTCCAGTCTTTTAGAGCCTCCGTTAAAGACGAAGGTCGTATCATCGGTTTTAAAAATTTGATCCTTCGGGCCTTGCTGTCAGCGTCGATCCTCCGTCCTTCAGGGAAAAGGAGGAGCCGGTGATTTCAATATAATCCACCACAGCATTTGAGGTGTTTTTTTTGACATGAAGGGTTATATTGAACGTATCGCCGTCTGTAAGTGTCGGAGAATTGGATATGTTATAGCTATAGCCGCTCAAAACCACATCATTTACCTCGGCATTCACAGGGGTAACTCTAAATAAAACATTTGATAGTACTATCAGGCATATCAGCAGAATAGAATTATATTTTTTTACGGTTTTCATAAGTTTTTATCCTCCAGGCTACACTTTGGTGTTATTTTTAAATTTATTTTGGTAAATTCCTTCTATTTTATCAAGGAAGGAGTTTTAAATTCCACTTTTTCAATATTGCCGTCCAGAATATGTATTATTTTGTCGGCGTAACCGGCAATGTTTGTATCATGTGTAACTATTATCAAAGTTTGATTGTTTTTTCTGGCAATTCCGGTAATCAGGTCCATGACCTCCACGGTGGTTTTGGAATCAAGATTTCCTGTGGGTTCGTCGGCGAAAACTATTTCCGGATTGCCTACGAAGGCTCTTGCAATGCCCACCCTTTGCTGCTGGCCGCCGCTCATCTGCGAAGGCTTTCTGTTGCTGTGGGATTTGAGCCCCACAGAGCTAAGCATCTGCTTTGATTTCTTGTCCCTTATCCAACGGGGAATTCCTTTAAAGGCCAGCGGCAGTCCGACATTTTCCATGGCTGTCAGGTTTGGGAGCAGATTGTAGGATTGAAAAACGAAACCAATATATTTTTGCCGAAAAAGCACAAGCCTTTTTTCGTCTAATTTCTCAACATGTGTATTTTTTATTATGATTTCACCTCTGGTCGGTTTCTCAAGCCCGGCCATGAGATTCAGCAGCGTGGATTTTCCTGAACCCGAAGTTCCAAGCAGGCAGCATATTTCACCCTTGCCTATGGAAAGATCGATATTTTCAAGAGCTATGACCTTTTCATTACCAACTCTGTATACTTTGCGGATTCCTTTTACTTCGATGATATTCTCCAAATAAATTCATTCCTCCTTTGCCTGAATTTTCCTAACCATATTTAGACGAACCAATAATAATAAAGGTTCCCAATATAATGTAAAAAAAATTTTACATATATTGTACTTAAATGGCGAAATTTGGGTGACTATTTCCCAACTTTATTATATAATATTCTTGTAAAAAAAATAGTGGGTGTATTTCTTAAGTTTTTCTTAATTAATGAGAAAGCGGGCGGGATACTATGGAAAAAATATATGTCGGAGTTAATGAAGATATTTTGGGAAGTTATCTGGGCGAAGACGTGTACTCGGTGGGCGGTAACATGATTGTGCCCTCAAATACCATTATTACGGATTATATTTTAAAAAAGCTTGTTGACTTCAGAATTGACAAAATCTTTATCTATAATTCAAATCCTGTTCATGGGGATGAGTATCTATCCAATGAAAAATTAAACCAAGACCAGAAAAAATATATTGAGGATGTCAATGTTGCAAAACAGATGCTCCAGGACCTTGCCTCGGGTAAAAAATTGGACTTCAGCAAGGCCGAGGATATATCCGAGCATATTTACAGCAAGATAAATGACTGCGGCTCTCTGATGGATTGTGTAAATTCAGTCCGAATTGCAGATTCCTATACATATTCACATCTGGTCAATGTTTCGGTATATTCCATGCTTCTTGGCAAATGGCTGGGCTTTGGCAAAAAGCAGTTAAAGGAAATAGTAATGGCCGGCTTGCTCCATGATGTGGGTAAGGCACGGATTCCCGAAGAAATACTGAATAAAAAGGGTGCATTAACTGATTGTGAATATGAGATCATGAAAAGACATACTGTTTACGGTTATGAAATAGTAAAAGGCATCAAAGGGATCAGTATGGATATCAAAAGGGCTGTAATAATGCATCACGAAAAAGAAGACGGCACCGGTTATCCTTTCGGAATAAAAGGCAGTCAAAAAAATCTGTATTCCAAAATTGTTACTGTATCGGATATTTTCGATGCAATAACCTCCGAAAGAGTCTACAGGGGAAGACAGACTCCCTTCACAGCTTTTAAAGAACTGGAAAATGTGGGCTTTGAAACAGTTGATCCCAAGATCATGATGGCCCTATTTACAAATATGCCCAGCTATTATGTGGGTTCAAAGGTAAAGCTTAAAAACGGGGAAATCGGTGAGGTGGTATATGTTCCAAATCAGTGTGCATATGCTCCCGTTATCAGGGTCAATGAGGATTTCGTCGATTTCTCAAAAGAGAAAGAGGAATTGATCAAGGAGTTTTTATAAAAACTTTGCAGGGTACTTTCCTGGTTAAAATCTGTTTGTACAGACAATAAGGAACAATTTTAATTCATGTCTTTAAATCAATGGTGCTCCTGGTGAGTCAGCAGCCATTTATTACGAAAAGTACCTGCGTTTTTAAAACCGGTACAATATTATACTGGTACAAGCATTAAATTAACCCGTTGTGCTAATTAAAATTTTGTTTTGCTTTACAGATAGATTTAATCAGAATCAACTGGTACGAGAGGACAACTTCATGAAATAAGATGCACAGTTAAAAACAATTGCGGTAAATTGTCGACGACGGCAAAACCGCTTTAAATGAGGCGATACAATTTTCGCAATTGTTTTGTGGGTATCCTTATTTCATGAAGTTAGTACGGAAGTTACCAGTTGATATAAAAAATTACACAGGTAAAGTAAAGATTAAATTAACTGGCACAACACGTTAAATTAAATAACTGCAACAAATATTTATCACAGAAGGATATCTATAAAAGTTTTGACTGCTTTTGAAAGCATTACATTTTTCATGGTAACTATGCCGACCTCTCTTTGCGGCAGTTCTTCCATGGTTTTTATATGGAACAACTGCCCGCTTTTAATATGTTCAACCGCACTGTTCTTCAGAACATAAGCAATTCCTGTGCCGATCAGGGCGAACTCCACCAGCAGGTCAAGGCTTTCAAGTTCTATTTCAGGGGAGCAGGCAAGGCCATGCCGGGCAAAAAAGGCATCGATGGCCTTCCGGGTGGAACTGTCGGGAGGGAGCATGACCAGGGGGTTGGTGTTCAATTCCTCAAGAGATATTTCTCTGCCTTTAAGTCCGGAATATTTTTCAGAAGCAACAAAAATATCATCAACAGTTATAAATGGTACTGCCGAGTATATTTCACCGTTTACCGGAAGGGTCGAAATGACCATGTCCACCATGCCGTTTTTCAGTACCTCCAGCAGCTGAGGAGTGGTACGGTTTACTACTTTTATAGCTATCTGAGGGTACAGAAGTCCGAAATTTTTAATATATGGCATAACGAAGTATTTGCATATGGAATCACTGACACCTATCCGTATCTCACCGGATTTCAAATCCTCCAGCTCCTGAAGCTTCGATTCGGCCGTTTTCAGAAAATTAAAGGCCTGTGATACATAACTGAAGAGCATTTCTCCTTCCGAAGTCAATTGAATGGCTCTGGATTTTCTGAAGAAAAGTGTTACTCCCAGCTGGGTCTCCAGCTGCTTGATTGACTGGCTCACCGCCGATTGTGAAATAAACAGCTTTTTTGCTGCTGTCGAGAAACTTTTATTGGAGCAGCAGTAATAAAATATTTTATACAGCTCAAAGTTTATATCCATAAGTACTCCTAATGTAAAATATTAATAATATTAATTTTACTAATATATTTTATCATATTATAATTTAAATATCATCCTGTCCTTAACTGATAAATATAGATTTTTTAACATATTCTGAATTTTGAATGGCGTGAATTTTACGCCGGAAACGGAGCCGATATGGGAAGCATAGTAAAAAGACTTTTTGTTGAAAAGAAAAAACCATATGATGTGGAGGCACAGGGGCTTTTGTCCGACCTGACCGAAACATTGGGCATAAAGTCACTGGAGTGGGTAAAAATAGTAAACCGGTATGATATGGAAGGAATTAGCGACCAGGAGTACAGGATGGCACGAAACACTATCTTTTCGGAACCTCCCGTAGATTTTGCATACGATGAAGAATATGCAATCCCTGCCGGCTGCAAGGCCTTTGCGGTTGAATACCTGCCCGGACAGTATGACCAGAGAGCCGATTCGGCCGCCCAGTGCATACAGCTGCTGACCCAGGGAGAACGTCCTGAAATAAAGGCTGCCAGAGTAATAGTGCTGGGCGGCTCAGTTTCTGAGCAGGACCTTGCAGCTATCAAGAAATTTTATATAAATCCGGTTGAAAGCAGGGAAGCAGGGATGGAAAAGCCTGAAACCCTGAGAACCGAGGTTGAACAGCCGGAGGCTGTGGCAACTGTCAACGGATTTATAAATATGGACCGGGAACAGCTTTCGGGTCTTCTGAAAGAAATGGGCTTTGCAATGTCTTTTGATGATATTGTGTTCTGTCAGGAATATTTTAAAAATACCGAGAAAAGAGATCCATCTGTAACTGAAATGAGAATGATAGATACTTACTGGTCGGATCACTGCCGGCATACCACCTTCCTTACCTGCATCGACGACGTCAGATTTCAGCCGGGTAAATATACCAAAGTGATAGAAGAAACTTTTAATGACTACAAGTCTGCCAGAGAAGATATTTACAAGGGGCGTTCCGACAGGGATATATGCCTGATGGATGTTGCGCTCATGGCTATGAAGCAGCTTAAAAAGCAGGGCAGGCTGGAGGATCTGGACCTTTCGGATGAAATCAATGCCTGCAGTATTGTTGTTAATGCCGATATAGGCGGAAAGAATGAAGAATGGCTGGTAATGTTCAAGAACGAAACACATAACCATCCCACAGAAATAGAACCTTTTGGAGGAGCTGCCACCTGTCTGGGCGGCGCCATCCGCGACCCGCTTTCGGGAAGGGTATATGTCTATCAGGCGATGAGGGTGACAGGAAGCGGCGACCCCAGAAAGAAGATGGAAGAAACCATTCCCGGAAAGCTGCCTCAAAAGAAAATAACCACCGGCGCCGCAGCCGGCTACAGCTCCTACGGCAACCAGATAGGTCTTGCGACAGGGCAGGTTGCTGAAATATACAATGAAGGCTATGTTGCAAAGAGGATGGAGATAGGTGCCGTAATAGGCGCCGCCCCCAGGAAAAATGTTGTGCGCATGCAGCCGGTAGCCGGCGACAGGATAGTACTGCTGGGAGGCAGGACGGGGAGAGACGGCTGCGGAGGAGCAACGGGTTCATCCAAGGCGCATACCGAAGAATCGCTGGTAACCTGCGGAGCTGAAGTTCAGAAGGGAAATGCTCCCACAGAGAGAAAGATCCAGCGCCTGTTCAGAAACCCCGAGGTAAGCACCTTGATCAAGAGATGCAACGACTTCGGTGCAGGAGGCGTATCGGTGGCTATCGGCGAACTGGCCGACGGACTTGAAATAGATCTGGATATGGTTCCAAAGAAATATGAAGGTCTGGACGGGACAGAGCTGGCTATTTCCGAATCCCAGGAGAGAATGGCTGTAGTTGTAAATTCGTATGATGTGGAAAAATTCATTAAATATTCAAATGAAGAAAACCTTGAGGCCGTTGTGGTCGCCGAGGTTACTGCGGCACCCAGGCTTAAGATGAACTGGAGGGGCAAAACCATAGTCAATTTAAGCCGGGAATTTCTGAATTCAAACGGAGCAAAGCAAAGAATAGACATTGAGATAACTGCTCCGGATGAGGAGAGCTATTTTGACAGATATAAAAATATAAAAATTGAGAATCTTACCGAAAAGTGGGTGGAAAACCTTCAGAACCTGAACAGATGCAGTCAGAAAGGGCTTGTGGAGCGCTTTGATTCAACAATAGGCGCAAATACAGTCCTGATGCCCTTCGGTGGAAAGAACCAGCTCACGCCTGCCGAGGGTATGGCCGCAAAGCTGCCGTTAATGGAAGGGGACACCACTACCGGAACCTTGATGTCCTATGGCTGCAATACTGAAATATCCACGTGGAGTCCCTTCCACGGTGCGGTGTTTGCAGTTGTGGAATCTGTGGCAAAAATTGCAGCCATGGGCGGTGACTGCAAAAAGATCAGATTGACACTGCAGGAATATTTCGAGAAGCCGGGAAGGGATGCAAAACGCTGGGGCAAGCCTTTAAGCGCACTGCTGGGTGCATACTATACACAAATGAAACTCGGAACTGCCGCAATTGGGGGCAAGGACAGCATGTCGGGCAGCTTCAATGAGCTGGATGTCCCGCCTACACTTGTATCCTTTGCAGTAGATACAGTAAATGTAAACAATGTTGTTTCCAATGAGTTTAAAGGGGCTGGGAACAAAGTTGTACTTTTGCCGGTTGGACTGGACCGGAATAACCTTCCCGACTTCGAAGAACTGGAGAGGGTTTATGAAGCTGTTCACCAAATGGCTGCCCAGAAGTCAATATTGTCTGCAAGCTCGGTAAGAGAAGGCGGTATAGCTGAAATAATCAGCAAAATGGCCTTTGGAAATATGATTGGATTTGATTTTGCCGGGAATATGGAAACAGCAATGCTGTTTAAGCCGCTCTATGGCTCAATTGTTATTGAAGTTAAAGAAAGCACCGAGCTGTCATCGGTTCTGTCGGGCATAAATTACACGGTGCTTGGTATTACAGCTTCCACTGCCGAAATAAAGGTTGCAGGAGAAAAAATACCACTGGCCATGCTTGTAGAAAAGTGGCAGGCACCTCTGGAAAAGGTATTCCCGACCAGAGTAAAGCAGCAGGCGGCAGCCCCTGTGGAATATAAACATGAAGCCGGTAAAAAGGCAAGGCCATCCGTAAAGCTTGCCATACCAAGGATATTTATACCTGTATTCCCGGGCACCAACTGTGAATACGATACTAAAAAGGTTTTTGAAAAAGCGGGCGGAATTGTTGAAACTCTGGTTATAAGAAACCTCTCGCATAATGATATAGAAGCATCTATCAAAGAGATGGAAAGATTGATCAACAATTCCCAGATAATAATGATTCCGGGCGGCTTCAGTGCCGGAGACGAACCAGAAGGCTCAGGCAAATTCATCGCCACAGCCTTCAGAAATCCTGTGGTCAGCCAGGCTGTGATGAAGCTGCTCAAGGAGAGGGATGGTCTGGTGCTTGGCATATGCAACGGCTTCCAGGCACTGGTAAAGCTTGGATTGCTGCCCTTCGGGGAAATCAGGGATATTGATGAAAGCTGCCCGACGCTTACCTTCAACACTATTGGACATCACCAGTCCTGTCTGGTGAATACCAAGATAACTTCAAACCTTTCACCGTGGCTGAACAACGTAAAGGTTGGAGACATTCACACAGTAGCCATCTCCCATGGTGAGGGCAGATTTACAGCCGGCAGCGATGTGCTGGAAACTCTGCAGGCAAATGGTCAGATAGCTACCCAATATGTTGATTCCAACGGCAGGCCGACATACGATATCAGCTATAATCCCAACGGATCGGTAAATGCCATAGAAGGCATTACAAGCCCTGACGGAAGAGTATTCGGTAAAATGGGACACTCAGAGAGAATAGGGACAAACCTGTATAAGAATGTGCCGGGAGAGAAGGATCAGCAGTTATTCCAGGCAGGAGTGGACTATTTTAGAGCGTAGAATATAAACATAGGAAAGTACAGGTGTGGTCAATGAAGAAAATTACCGGCAGAAGTTTAAAATATGTGGCTGTATTTTTGCTGACAGCATATCTCTTTTTATTGGCCTACCTTACTTTTTTCAGTTCCCATTACGGCCGCGGAAACGGACTGAGAGGAATAAATATTGTCCCGTTTTCAACTATAATGCAATATTTGACCCGTCATATGGGAACCCGCAGTGTGATAGTAAACCTGGCAGGAAATATAGTGGCATTCATGCCGATGGGTTTTCTATTGCCATTAGCTTTTGAAAGTATGAAAAAATTCAGCAGGGTAATTGCTGCTTCCATTTTTGCAACTGTTCTTGTTGAAGTTGTTCAATACCTGACAAGCTCAGGGATAAGCGATATCGATGATATTTTTCTGAACCTCCTGGGGGGTATATCCGGGTATCTCCTTTATAAAGCATTACTTACCATTTTTAAAAAGCATAAATCTTAAAAGTATAAATCTTAAGACCTAAAATGGATTATTTCCTGAACTTCTAAAAGATATCAAAAGAATAATATTATAATATATATGGCAATACTTATACAGCGTATTAAAGGCTGCAGTGCATCACGGTATTGATGGGTTTTGTTTCCTTGCAGTCAACGGAAAAAAATGTTATTATGAGAACTAGTTAAATGTCTATTGATTACAATTTAACTGTGTGTCAACGGCACACGGACGGGAGGTTAATATGAAGATATCATTTTCTACGCTGGGCTGTCCTGGCTGGAGTTGGGAGGATATGCTCTCGACAGCAAAGGACATCGGCTTTGATGGTATTGAAATTCGAGGTATAGGAAATGAATTATATGCACCCAGAGCTAAACAATTTACTATTGAAAATATTGATTTGACTAAAAAGAAGCTTGATAAAATAGGTCTTGAAATACCTTGCCTGACGTCTGCAAGTTATTTATTTGATAAAGCAAATATTGATAAGCATATTCAGGAAGCACAGGACTATATTGAACTTGCTTCAAAACTCGGTGCACCTTATGTCAGAGTATTGGGAGATGCACAGCCTCAGCCCGGCGATGTTGACATTGAGTTTGTAATCGATAACCTGAGAAAACTGTCAGTAAAGGCTCAAGAGAAGGGCGTAAAGCTTCTCGTAGAAACAAATGGAGTTTTTGCAGCTTCAAAGGTATTGAAGGCGGCCATTGAAAAGGTGGCGTCGGATTATGTAGGAGTTTTATGGGATGTCCACCATCCAATCAGATTTTTCAATGAGTCTGTAGAGGAAACTTATGAAAATCTGAAGAACCATATTTCCTTCATTCATATCAAGGATTCAATAGTGGTTGATGGTGTTATAAAGTATAAGATGATGGGACATGGCGATATTCCCATTAAAAGTATAGTCAGAATACTTAAGGAAAATGACTATAAAGGATATCTGTCTCTTGAATGGGTAAAGAGATGGTGCCTTGACCTGGAGGAGCCGGGAATAGTTTTTTCACATTATGCCGGTTACATGAAAAGTCTGATCTGATCAGCAGGCTTTAAAAATATTACTGTATGAATAATTAGCCTGTCCATTCTTCAAAGTGGGGTGGACAGGAAATAATTGAGTTTATGTGGAAAAATATGGTATTATTCTTGCGATAATAATATTGCAGGAGACTACCATGAAGAGATTAACCATATATTTTCTGTTTCTATTTATAACAATTCTATTAGCAGGCTGCGGTCGGCAGGCTGTTGCCCTTCATAAGCAAGGCACCTATCAATATAAGAATTCTACAATTGAGCTAAGTAAAAAAGTAAGGACACTGGATATTTCGGTGGACTCGGGAAAACTTCAGATATTCTGCTGGGACAAGCCCGAAATAAGCTGTGAAATTAAACATACGGTCAGGGACAAAAAAACTGATGAGCAGCTTCAAAAGCTTCTTAACAAATTTTCAGTCAAGAGTACGGTTAAGGATAATATCTGCTATATTTCGGTAGACTATGACGGAAATATCAAAAATTCAAATGATATTTTTTCGGAAGTCAAGCTTACAATTCCCCGGAGAATCAACAGCATTGAGCTGGTACAGGAACAGGGGAGTCTTGTAGTCGAAGATAAATTCGAAGGAAGCATAAAAGCAGAACTGGAGGCTGCAAGTGCAGAGATTAAAGCTTTATACGGCTCAATGTCGATACATTGTGAAAATGGCAATTTCAGACTGAATTCCGGCAGACTGACCCGAGCTTCCGAGGTTAAAATTGAAAAAGGGAATATATATGTAAAGGCTGAATGTGAAGGTAAGTCTACCCATTCCTTTGAAACCAGAACCGGGAATATTGAGCTAACCTTTCCTGTTACCTCGGCTATAAGCCTTGACACAGCCGGCACTATATCCCATAATCAATTTACCGGATCAGAGGGAGATATCAAAGTAAATGCAAGTACAAAATTTGGTAAATTGTCAATTAATGGATACATAAATTGAGAAAAATGAAATAAATTAACAAATTTAGAAAAAACATGTTGACAAAAAATAAATCTGTATTTATAATTTAAATAGATCGTTTAAAAACCTTCTCATTTTCCAATTCGCTTATACTTTTAGAGAGATTTATATATATTATACAAAAGAACTGGAGAAAGCTAATGTCACTCATAAAAATAATGATTATGGACGATGATGATGAATATTCGTTCAATCTGTGTAATTCTCTTACCCATAATTTTTCTGAAACCTTGCTTGTAAATTATTGCAGCAATTCCTATAACATTGAAGAATGGATAAAAAAAATCGACCCCGACATTGTTCTCACCTGTGAAAAGTATTATCTCCAAATAAAAAAATATTTTGCAAAGCCTATCTTTATCTTATCATCAGGAATCACAGAGAGCAGCTTTTCAGAAATCCCTTCGATATATAAATACAAGGAAGTCGATAAAATTGCCGGAGATATTGTCAATGGCTTTATAAATACAGGAAATATCATAAAAAATACTAAGGAAAAAAACACGAAAGTAACAGCTGTCTACTCTGCTTCGGGCAGTGTCGGAAAAACCTCCATTGCCATGGGAATAAGTTCATTTTGTTCTCTATCCGGTCTAAAGGTTTTCTATCTGAATCTGGAACAGTTTCAATCCACAAATTTCTTTTTTTCCTGCAATGCGGAATACTCGCTATCTGAAATTATTTATTATGTACAGCAAAGGGACAGGAATCTGCTATCAAAGCTTCCAGCCCTGTGGTGTCAGGATCCGTCTGCAAATATTTTTTATTTCAAGGAGGCGAAGCATCCCTTTGAAATAAATGAGCTGCTTCCCGGGGATATTGAATTTCTCATGAATTCGCTGAAGGAATGCGGAAAATACGACCTTATTGTCATTGATATGGATTCGAGGTTTGACTCCAACTCAATAGAAGTCTTCGTAAATGCTGATGAAGTTATATATATTATCACTGACGAAGAAATATGTTTACATAAAACAAAGGTCTTTATGGAAAGCTTAAGCATGCTTTCAAATACAACAGGTCAACATTCTTATTTGTTACATAAATTCTTATATGTTGCAAATAAAGTATCAAATCAGGGTCTCCCATTATTCCCACATTTCATATCTAAAGAAAGTTTCATTTCTCAAATTCCCTTCAATGAAATTGTCAATTCAAAAAAGTTCAGTATAATGGGAGGACCTGAAGAAATATACAATTCCATAAAAAAAATCGCCGGCAGATACATCAGCAGTCAACCTGGAGGATAAAAATTGAATCAGAACCTGGTAAACGAAATTAAAGCTGCTATAAATGAAAGAATTGATTTAAAGAGGAATTTATCGGATGAAGAAATTAGTGAAATAGTTGAAAAATCGGTATTTGAAAAATCGAGAGAAATTATTTTAAGCACCTGTGAAAAGAAGGAAATAATATCGTCCATTTTCAATTCCCTGCGCAGACTTGATATTATCCAGCCCGTGCTTGAGGACCCCGGTATCACCGAGATAATGATAAACGGGCCGGATAATATTTTTATAGAGAGGAATGGAAAAAGTGAAAGACTTGATCTTCATTTTGAATCTTCTCAAAAGCTGGAAGACATAATTCAAATAATGGTAACAGCAGTAAACCGGACGGTCAACGAGTCCACACCTATTGTGGATGCCAGGCTCAAAGACGGCTCAAGAATAAATGTGGTTCTTCCGCCCATTGCTCTTAATGGGCCAATCGTTACCATCAGAAAATTTCCCGACAAACCCGTTAATATGGAAAAGCTCATAGAGCTTGGGTCATTGACGGCCCAAGCCGCCGATACTCTGAGAAAACTGGTGGTGGCAAAATACAATATTTTTATCAGCGGCGGAACCGGTTCTGGCAAAACCACCTTTCTCAATGCATTATCAAATTATATCCCACAGGATGAGAGAATCATTACAATAGAAGATTCTGCAGAACTGCAAATACACAATATCCCGAACCTCGTCAGGCTTGAGACCAGAAATGCCAATCTGGAGGGAAGAGGTGAGATCACCATCAGGGATTTGATAAAGACCTCTCTTAGAATGAGGCCAAACAGGATCATAGTTGGCGAAGTAAGAGGACCTGAAGCTATTGACATGCTGCAGGCAATGAATACGGGTCATGACGGTTCACTTTCAACAGGCCATGCCAATTCAGCCATGGATATGCTGTCAAGGCTTGAGACAATGATATTGAGCTCATCGGCCATACCCCTTGAAGCAGTACGTAAGCAGATAGCCTCGGCAATAGATATAATTGTTTTTCTGTCAAGATTGAGGGATAAATCCAGACGAACACTTGAAATTTCAGAAGTGCTGGGTCTTGAGAACGGACAGTATATGCTCAACCCGCTGTTTAGCTTTGAAGAGGTTCATGGGGACAATACCGGTTTAACCGGCAAGGTTACCGGCTGTTTGGAAAGAAGTGCAAATCCATTGGTTAATACTCAAAAAATGATAAATGCAGGCTTATCATGTGATATATAGTATATTGTCAGTGAATATGATTTCACTGATGTTTAAGGAGGGATAGTTTTTGCAGGACTACGATATTTATTTGATACCTCTGAAATGGAAGGTATTCTATATATTACTTGCTTCAGCAGTTATTTTTACAGTTTCCTATCTCTTTTACAGAAGTGTTGTATTTGCCGGAATTCTCAGTCCGTTGGGAATTTTATACCTGAAGTATAAGAAAAAGCAATTGATAGACAAACGAAAAAATGAGCTGAATATTCAGTTTAAAGATTTGCTGACATCTTTGGCCTCCTCTCTGTCTTCAGGCAAAGCAATAGAGAATGCCTTCAATGTTGCCCTGGGCGATTTGCTCGTTCTATACCCAGGTGAAGAGAGCGACATAATCAAAGAGACCAGAATCATAATTCATAAGCTGTCTTTAAACATCACAGTGGAGGAGGCCATATGGGATCTGGCCAAACGCAGCAAATTGGAGGATATAGTTAATTTTTCCGATGTGATAAGCATTTGCAAGAGGGCCGGAGGGAATTTGATAGAAGCAATAAAGAATGCCTCGGGAATAATAAGCGACAAAATAGAAATGAAGCAGGAAATAGAAACTCTGTTGTCTTCAAGAAATTTTGAGCAAAAAATCTTGAATATTATGCCTGTTGCTATGATTCTTCTTTTATCCCTGACTGCCCAGGATTACATCAGTCCCATATTTACAACGGTTCAGGGGAAAATGGCAATGACATTGTGCCTGCTGCTGCTATGGGCTGCTTATGTACTATCCGGTAAAATTATGAATATTAGGTTGTGAAATATGCTTCTTATAAAAATAATCACATTAGCTGCTCTCATGGGCAGTATCTCGTACCTGCTGGTCATACTTGCGGGTAACTATGCCAGGTACCTGGCATATATTAAGGCTCTGGACAAGTCAAAGGACCGCTTTTTGAAAAGATTTCTTCCTATCGGCCTGTATGTTCTTGACAGATATGGCTATTCGTTTAATTCTGCCTATGACAGGAGAATCCTTAACTTTATTTGTGAAGTATACGGTCAGGAATACTCCTTCTTTTACATAAGAGTAATGTATGCCAATAAGATTGCCCTATTTGCACTTTTTGTCATTTTGGAATTGATTACTGCTCTGGCTTCAGGATATGATCTGTCATATATGATTTACATTGTAATGCTGATGGCCTTAATTATGATAGTGGAGGATACACGTCTGAAGAACAGGGTGAAATTGAGAAGACTGGAGATTCAGCTGGAATTTCCGAATTTTATTAATAAACTTACCTTACTGTTAAATGCAGGGATGACAATGTCAAAGGCCTGGGAGAAGATTTCCGGCGACAGAACCGGCAGCAGGAGCACTTTTTATCAAGAGGTTGAGAAAACTGTATGCGACCTGAAAGCAGGGAAGAATGAAGCCGAGGCCTACAGCCAGTTTGCAAAAAGGGTCAAAGTGCCTGAAATATCAAGATTAATGTCGACAATTTTGCAAAATACCAAGAGGGGAGGAACTGATTTGGTCCTCTCATTGAGATTGCAGTCAAATGAATGCTGGGAGATGCGCAAAAGTGCAGTAAGAAAATTGGGAGAGGAAGCTTCAACAAAACTCCTGTTCCCGATGATGATAATGTTTTTTGCGATTTTAATAATAGTCGTAACTCCTGCAGTTCTCTCCATGCAGGGGATAGCATCGGATTTTTAAAAAGGGAATATCAAGATTTTATTATTTAGGAGGTCAGTTATGAATTCTGCATTAAAAAGGTTTTTTACAGAAGAAGATGGGATGGGTACTGTTGAGGTAATAATTATTATAGCTGTATTGGTGGGAGTTGCATTGCTTTTCAGAAAGCAGCTCATCAACTTTGTGAATGCTATAATCAACAATCTGTTTCCTGATGCAAGCAAGCTTGAGAATAATAAAAACGGAACCCAGGGTACTCTTGCCGGCTGAGAATTTTACATTTGATAACCTCGTATAAAATGGGGAGTTTATCTCCCCCGATGCTATGGCGGCCCGGACAATTGAGAAAATGACTGCCTGCCAGAATAGGGGATGAGAAAGAGTGAAGCAAGTTCTGAATAAAATAAAGTCAATGGTACTTTGCTTTAATAAGAAGGGCAGTTTTACGGTAGAAGCTTCCATTGTATTTTCGTTGGTATTTTTACTGATGGTTGTTCTGGTTTACTGCTTTATAATTATGTATCAATATATCTCTCTTCAAAGTGCTGCAAGCGAAGCTTCCAACCGGGGGGCAGCATATTATGTAAAACAATTTAAATCAAATTCTCAATGGCCGCCCCAAACAAATTTATACTGGAGAATTTTCGATTCCAACACAGCGGTCAAAAAGGGCAGTATAGAAACATACACATTAACCGGTCTTGAGCCCTCCATAATCAATTCGGGAAAAACAGCAAAAATTGATACACATTACAGTTTATTGATCAACCAGCTGAAGGTTGGGATTGAGGAAAATTATCCGCTTCCTGCCGGAAAGCTGCTCGCAATTTTCGGCATTTCTCCCCAACTGGCAATAAGGGCTGAGATCTCAACTCCTCTGGAGGATAACGCTGAATTTGTCAGGAATCTGGATATGGTTATCGATATAAAAAACTGCATGGTTAACAGCGATAATAAATGGATAGGAACCGGCTCGGAGGTTAATGAGATAATAGGCAAACTGCTAAAAAAACACTAAAAGTGTGGTGAAGAGATAATGAAAGCAGTAAAACCAATTTATAATAAAGGGTCTATTACTGTTTTTATCAGTATAGTATTATCTTCAATTTTTCTGGTGGCAGGCACCTTTACCGATGCGGCCAGAATCAGGCTCGCCCATTCCCAGGTGCAGAGAGCCAGCCAGACTGCCCTTTCCTCGGTGCTTGCATGTTATAACAATGAACTTAAGGAACAATACGGACTATTTGGTTTTTATCTGGATAACGAAACTGTTAATGACAGTTTCGAGGAATACTTTTCCAAAAATTTAAATATAGGCAGTCAGGATTTTCTTTACGGCTTTAACATTGAAAATATAAAATTGGAGCGGCCCTTCGGTTTGGGGAACAATAAGATTTTTGAAGAGCAGATAATGGAGTTCATGAAATACCGGGCTCCTCTTGAAATAGCTTCAGAACTTCTCTCAAAAATTGAAGGGATAAAAAAATTTATCAAAAGGCTCAAAAGTCTACAAAAGAAAAATGGAAACAGATAAGAAAGCGGGAGCAATAGGTAAACTTCAAATGCTACTGGAGGAAAAAGCCGGTGCCATAAATAATTCGGCTATGGCAGTAAAGATTAAGGATTTAAAAGAACAGCTTATAGAGAAAAATTCGATTATCGAGGAAATATCGGCAAGACTGGGGGACCTTCAGGGAATGTATTCCAATGAAAAAGATGCCGGTACCAGAAAGAGCCTGCTGAGCGAAATAAACT
Organism: Ruminiclostridium cellobioparum subsp. termitidis CT1112; assembly: GCF_000350485.1. Taxonomy (GTDB): domain Bacteria; phylum Bacillota; class Clostridia; order Acetivibrionales; family DSM-1351; genus Ruminiclostridium; species Ruminiclostridium termitidis. The sequence continues at coordinate 40,730 of NZ_AORV01000010.1, read as the reverse complement.
CTGTCAGAGCCGAACTCACAGATATTAATAATGCTAAAGCAAATATAAAAAATACAATATTGGATAATTTAAATTTGTTTAAAAACTTAAATACGGTGGCAGCAGATTATTCACAAAGCATAACTGTTCAAAAGGGTGACCTGCTCAACAGAATAGAGGAAGAAATGAAGTTTGTAAGTGACAGCCGGGAGGGTATCGAAGAAATACAAAAAGCCTATAATCAAAGCCTGTCAAACATGAAGGATATTATTGGGGAAGATAATTCCGGCTCAATAATAAGAAGTCTGGAATCAAATATCGTCAGCTGCCTTAACGCCATTGAAAAGGCCGGTGAAAGTGAAGGCAGCTTCCTGTCGGCATTGGATTCATTCCAGCCACAGGAGATAAATTACACTTTTAATAAGTCCGGACCTGCTTCTTCGGAGGATGAAGACAATAGGGACAAGGTGCTTCAGGTATTGCAAAAAGCCTTTAAATCAAAAGGAGAGATGAAAACCATCGACCATAGCTTGCTGACGCAGCTTCCTTCCAAAAAGCGGATGCTTCAGGAGGAAAATTCCGACTGGGATATACTGGACTTTAATACCACAAACGGTGCCGAAAAGGAGCTGCAATACATTGGAGAAAAAGAAAGCGGCTTTGAGCAGATAAAACTGAATATAGCTGAAGACTTGTTTGTTAATGAGTACATAATGGGAATTTTCAGACACGATGTTCCGCTTTTGAAAGGTGAGACTGACAGCGAGGCCTATAATTTGAGATCAGAAGACAAGTATCAAAGAAACGGTTTCTTTTCATGCTATGAGGTTGAATACATAATTAACGGAAACAAGGATGAAGCCGTCAACTCCATGCTGATAACATCAGAAATACTTGCTGTAAGGCTTGCTGCAAATGTAATACACATTTATACCGACCCTTCCAAAATGAACAGGGTAACTGCCCTGGCCGCGGCGCTGAGCAGTTGGAGTGCAGGCTTGTCGACCCCCTTGATACAAACCATGCTGGTTTTTTCCTGGGCCATGTTTGAGTCACTTTACGATCAGGAACAGCTAAGTCAGGGAGAGAAAATAGCTTTGTATAAAAACGGAGACCAGTGGAAAACAGATATATCAGGTGCAATTAACAACAAAAAAACTGCAGAGGCCAATAATAATCCATTGCTTTTAAGCTATCAGGATTATCTGAGAATATTTCTGCTGTTGACCGACAAGGAAAAAAAGCTGGCCAGGACCCAGGACCTCATACAATTAAATGTGGCTATGTCCCTCCAGGGCTTCTCAATAGAAGATACACACGTGGCTTTGGCGGCCGATACAACGGTATCCATGAAAAATCTCTTTTTATCCATCCCGGCTTTTTCCCTGGAACAGAGAAGAAACATTTCCAGAACTGATATCAACGAGGGTATGCTGTTGAGTTATTAAACCGGCAAGGAGGCTGCATGAAGAGAAACAGGTTCCGTAAGGGAGCAATTACCGTTGAAGCTGCCGTAATTCTTCCGTTTTTTATTATAGGGGTTATGTCCTTCGCTTTCATACTAAAAATATATTTCACGCATGAAATCATGCAGAATGCACTGGCGGGAGCATGCCGGCAAATGGGTGTTTATGGCCTTTTGTATTATAAAACAAATGCTGAAGAAGTTATCGGAGGTATTGAAAAGTTCAGCAGTTCAAATACTGTAGAGGATACACTGGGAGATAACTGGCTGGCGTCAAGCATACGTGAGGCCGGGAAGGATGTGACCGACCGTGTGAGAGCACAAGTGGCTCTGATACCTGCCGCGAGGCTGCTTGTGGGAAATCAGCTTGAGGCGTGCTTTAATACGGCAGTTGAAAAGGGACTTCTGGGACTGAACATAGAGGATGGATTTGAGGGATTGGATTTTTCCGAAAGCAGGATGCTGGCTGATGGGAGAAGCATAGACATTTCAGTGGGTTATAAAATGAGGTTTCCTTTCCTGTCCGGGCTTCTCCCGGGAGTAAAAATCAGACAGACGTCATCGGTTTGCATCTGGGCAGGTGAGGAGGGTGTAGGGGGCAGCGGGGATGAGGAAGAAAATAATAAAAGTGTATGGGATATGACCAATTTAAAACGCGGTCAGGAAATAAGAAAGCTCCAGGGTGCAAATCTGCCCTTTAACTTTCCGACTGTTGCAAAGTATGGGAACGGAACTGTAACCAGCATTAAAAGTCTAAACATCGAGGAAGCTTATTACAAGGATCCTGTAAACCTTGAAAAGAAAATAACAAGTTACATAAATAAATTGAAGGAGTTTAACGGTGGGACCTGCGGAGAAGTTTCCATAAGGAGCTCGGATATTTTCCGAAAGGAACTGTTACTTATAATCCCTGAGATAGAGCTTGCTTCAAATCAGCAAAGTGTTATTGACAAATGTATCGGTCTGGCTGAAAGCAGGGGAATAACCTTAAAACCTGTTAAAGCCTATGGGAAACAGGGCAGCGGAGGTACAAAAGCTGACACCGGAGAAAGCGGGGAGAAAAAAGCTGAAAATGATTAAGGCAATCGAAAGGAAAATTGCTTTGCCCATGGTTTTGATACTGATAATAGGTTTGGGCACTGAAGTCCGGTTGTTTTTAACTGCCGATGGGAGCCTCAAAGCAATACTTATGGCTGTTCTGCTGGTTATTCAACTTATTGCTGCCATCAGTGACTTGAGCACCGGATTAATACCCTTGTGGCTGGTATTTCCGGCGCTCGTACTGGGAATGCTGATCATTCTTATCTTTGATGGAACTTCTAGTATGTTGGGGCACATTTTAGGCGGTGTACTGTCATTTTTCATATTTGCTTTCTTTATGGTTTTAACCAGAGGTCAGATTGGAGGTGGTGATCTGCTGCTGTTTGCATTAACCGGTTTCTTTTTGGGTTTTTCCATGATCCCGGGAATTTTGTTTCTCTCAATTATTTTGTCAGGCATGTTTTCAGTATTTCTGATAGTTTTCAAAAAAACCGGCCTGAAAACAGAGATACCTTTTGCACCCTTTATTCTCCTGGCGACAGCTATTTTAAATTTTTAAATGTACTTTTCCTGTGAGGTGTTCCTAATGGACCAAGATTTTGAAAAAGAGTTTGCTTTTGATGTGCTGTTTGAAAATGATTCAATATCCAATTATTTGGTTTTAAGAGCAAAAGATTGCAGCAGTATTTTGAATTACCAGGTGCAAATGCTGCTGAACAACAATATAAACGGTTTACTGAAATTCAATATCAACTATGTGGGAAACGGGTTGAACTGCTTTTATAATGTTACCTCCAAGTGCTCTCTGGCAAATTTCATGTCCAGGAAAAAATTTTCGAGGAATGAGTTTTTAATAATGGCTCTTAATATTATAAATAATATTTGCCGCATGAAAAATTATTTACTCTATGATTGCAATATCCTGCTGGATGAGAGGTATATTTTTGTGGAGCCCGAAAGGATTGAGCTTTACTTTGTATATCTCCCGTTTTCAGGAATTAAAAATGATTATAAAACCTTCTTTATAAGGCTCATTGTGGATATGGCCAATTTTTACAGGGAGGACAGTGATAACTATCTGCAAAGGCTTCTTGAGGTAATCAAGAGCGATTTGTTCAATCTCAGCATCCTTAAAGCTCAACTGGAAATCCTTCTTAAAATTGACATTAAGAATCAGGTTCAGGCTTTGGAAAATTACACTGATGATACAGCGGACCCCGTACGTGAAAAAAGAATGGGGAGAAAGGCGGACAAAAAAATCAATGAGAAAACAGATAAAAAATCCAGGACTGCAGCACAGGCCAGAAATATTAAAATACCTTTATCCAATGAGGAAAACAACAATACTGAAAACTATAAACCCGGAATTATACAGAAAAAAGATATTGAAAAAAACATCAAAGAGGAAACGGGTAAAAAAGTAAACACAGGTTTTATCCTGCTTCAGCCAATATTATTAATAGCATATATCTTTGCAATAACCAGTGGATTTATTGATACCGGTGAAGGTAAAAGTATAACAGCTATTATTGCCTTCGTGATTCTTGCAAGCGTTGACATACTTGTTTTTAGGCTGATCAGGGAGAGGAACGGAAATACGTTTAAAGGCAATGGAACGGAGGTAATAAGCTTTATAGCGGATAAAATGAGGGCCGGAGTTTTTTCTGAAAAAGAGTACTTGGGAAAAGAATCAATTCCCAGGGCTGAAATGGACACAGTTTCCAAACAGGAGAGCAGTAAAGATAAAATCCCTGAACCTCAAGGCGTTTACAGTGGTGAAACAGAAATAATAAGAAAACCTGGTATTAATGCCGGGGCATATTTAAAGGAAACACAGGGGGAGGCTGTTATTGAATTTGACAAAAGCAGTATTCTGGTAGGCCGCATGGAAGGACTGGTTGATGCCGTGGTCAACAGCAGTGCGGTTGGGAAAATACATGCCGAGATATTATCTGAAGAGGGGATTTATTATCTGGTTGACTGTAATTCGAGGAACGGAACTTTTGTCAATGACAAAAGACTGGTGCCCAATACAAGGAATAAGGTATTAAACAACGATTTAGTCCGGTTTGCAAACAAGGAGTATCAATTCTTTGCCTCTGCAAAACCTCTGGAGGAGGCAATATGATTCGCTATTCGGCTATGTTTGTTCTGCTGGTATTTTCAATTGTAAGCGATCTGAAAACTTCTAAAATCAAAAATGTTTACGTGCTTATCTCAAGCTTTGCTGGAATTTCAATAAACACTTATAGCAGCGGTGCAGAAGGCTTCAGGCTAAGTGCCGCAGGCATGGTTCTGCCGGTAATCCTGCTCTGGAGTTTCTTTTACCTCAGACTGGTAGGTGCCGGTGATATAAAGCTGTTCAGTGCCATCGGGGCATTGGTGGGATGGAAGGAGGGCTTATGCATTATGGCTTACTCCATTCTTGCTGCGGGGGTGGTGTCCATTGTAAAACTGTCAGGCTCAGGGGAATTCGTAAAAGGCTTTCGTGCACTGGGAACGGAGTTGAAGCTATTTATCTGTGGCAGAGGGAAGCATATAATTGACTTGGGCGGAAGCAGCAGGCACTTTATAAAGCTGTCTCCGTCTGTCGCGGTGGGGGCGGGTATCCTGCTGCTGACAAAATTCGCATTATAGGATTTACCGGGATATACCGGCCGATATGATTCTGTTGATAAGCCGGCACTCGTCAGGCATTATAAATTATATTTTCCGCATCCCCGCAAAGCGCCATTATGTCCTTGAACTTTTCGGCGGCATCTTCGTAACCCTTCTGGTACAGCTTTCTCAGGTTGTCGGGATTTTTTTCGAATCTGGATACTTCCACTGGTTGTTTTGGTCTGATTATAAGGGCTTTGTTCTGCTTTTCCAGTTCCTCTGCAAATCCGATACTTTCATTATAGACAAGATGCCTGTTTTTAATGGAATCGACCAGGTTGGGAAATTTCCTCAGTGCAAGCTTGCATAATGGATATAACCTGCTTTTCTTTTTTTCGTAGCCCGTATGCCGGGTAAGAACCACAATGTGCATATCAAAGCCGCTGTCAACCGAGTAGCGTATCGGTATGGAATCCGAAGGACCGCCGTCTACAAGTTGTTTTCCGTCAACCTCCACAATAGGTGATACCAACGGGATAGAACTGGAGGCTCTGACATAAATGCCGTCAGTGGTCATATCCCTTATGGGAGTGTACACCGCCCTGCCTGTTGCACAATCGGTGGATACGGCGGTCAGTCTGCAAGCGGCATTTTTAAACTTTTCATAATCAAATGGGAGCAGCTTATTAGGTATGTCGTCAAATAAAAAGTCCATATTAAAAATAGAACCCCTGGTAAAAAGGCCTGAAATACTTACATATCGCTTATCTGAGCAGAAGCCGGCATTGATGTCCAGATTTCTTCCCCTCTGTCCCGTGATGTAAGACACGGAATTGCATGCACCTGCAGATACTCCTATGATGTCCTGGAAAACCAGTCCCCGATCCAAAAAACAATCCAATACTCCGGAAGTGTATAAGCCTCTCATCCCCCCGCCTTCAAGTATCAAACTTACTTTAGCCATATGATTTAACTCCTTACATGCTGTCAGACTAAAACTTTTGCCATTTTCTTACTGAATTATACCGTAAAATTTATATATATTCAACAATGCTTTATTTTGCATTTTCAGAGATAATTATATTGACAGTATATTTTAAGGTTTGATATATAATGTTTTGGGCAAATTCTAAAATGTAAAATCATTGTAAACTTTTATCAGGGATGATACTTTTAGAGAGCAATAGAGTATATAATATATTAAAAATCGCAGCTTAGTCGCAGTATTATGGGAGGTTGTAATGCCTACAATTGTTGAAAATTCATATGGAAAATTATTTCAATACACCATGAAAGCTATAAACCCTGTTAAAAAGGTTATAATGACTACGGAATGTAAAGTACATAGAGTCATTAACATTCAATCACTGGTAATTCTTAAGAATGATAAGAAATTTGAACAGTTCAAGCTTTTCTCACAATATATAACTGAACTAAACCTTGGTGTCGTTTGGGCCGATCAGGATTTCAAAAGTTCAGGTCATTTTTATAATCCCATAAAAGACAGGGGACTTTACGGAAACACCAATGCTCTCTCACTGGCAAATAATTATTATTCCTTTGCACTGGGTTACTATGAATCAGGGGATATAAAACGGGCAATGTTTTTTCTTGGAGCAGCGGCCCATCTGGTACAGGACATGACTGTACCGCAGCATGCAAATATCAAGCTTTTGAAGGAGCATCACAAATTCGAAAAATTCGTAAGGGATACATTGCTCAGCACACCTGAATATTTAGTCTGCGAAAATGGTTGTTATCTCAAGGACACAAAAGAATTTATACGTCAAAATGCCATTAATGCCATTAAGGCAAACAGCAGGTTGAGCACAATTATTGATGATGAACGAAGGTACTATGAGCTGACAAAGATTGTACTGCCTTTAGCCCAAAGAAGTACTGCAGGTTTGTTTTCAATGTTTTACAATGATATACAGTCAAGTGAAATACTGTCGGATGAAATACGGTCAATGTGAGCAAGCCGGTTTTTTTGCATAAGATTAAACTTTACAGGCAATTGCATATAAAAATAAATAAATAAATAATCCAACAAATCTTCCCAAAAATTGGACAGGCCTCATCAATTGAGGCCATCACCAAATCATCAAATAAATCAATCAATCCGGTATATTTAATAATAATGGGTTTTAGTAACTTAGGCATGTACAATTGCTACCTGTTTAATATATAATAAAGAGGATATAGTTGCCTTATATACCAGACAAAGGAAATCGTTGTGTTACAGCCCTCAGTATTAGTTTAAAAACATGCCGTATAATGTGCTGCAGCATGTTGCATTTTATAATTTTAAGGAGCAGACAGATGAAATCATACCGCAAGGAACTGTATTTCAATATTCCAAAGCGCAGGGCATATGTAAATATCACTCCGCAGGTTCAGAAGTGTATTGATGAAAGCGGAATAAAAGAAGGAATGGTATTGGTCAATGCCATGAATATTACGGCCAGTGTGTTTATAAATGACGATGAAGCCGGATTGCATCAGGACTTCGAAAAATGGCTGGAGACACTTGCCCCTGAAAAACCTTACAGCCAGTATAACCACAATGGTTTTGAAGATAATGCCGATGCACATCTGAAAAGGCAGATAATGGGCCGTGAAGCTGTTGTTGCGGTTACAAACGGAAAACTTGATTTTGGCACCTGGGAACAGCTTTTTTATGGTGAATTCGACGGTAAAAGAGAGAAAAGGGTTCTTGTGAAAATTATTGGAGAATAAAATACTGAATATCCTGCAGCTTTGTATCTTACATTTATAGTTTCCCTTTAATCAGTAAGCTTTATCTGGAGAAAAGGAGATTATTATGAAAATCTGTGTGATTCACGGAAGCCCCAGAAAGGGCAATACGTACAAGACGACACAAATATTCATGGAACAGTTGAGGAAAAATGCCCAACTTGAAATAGTGGAGTTTTATCTGCCCAGGGCATTACCTTATTTTTGCTGCGGCTGCTGCAACTGTTATGACGAAAGTGCCGACAAATGCCCTCATGCCCAGTATACGCAGCCAATTGAGCAAGCTATGAAAGAAGCTGACGGTCTTGTTTTGACTTCACCGGTTTATGTACTTGCAGAGAGCGGTGCTATAAAGTCTTTCATGGATCATTTCGGATATATATACCTGCCCCACAGACCAATGGAAGAGATGTTCTCAAAGGTAGCTATGGTTATTTCCACAACGGCAGGTGCGGGTACCGGAAAAGCTATAAAGGCCGTATCAAGGACTTTGAGGTACTGGGGTGTCAAAAGGATTTACAGTTTGGGACTGACCGTATTCACCAAGAATTGGGAAGATATGAAGGCTGGAAAGCAGATCAAATTGCAAAAGCTTATTGGAAAAAAAGCCGATATGTTTCATAAAGCACTGGTAAATAGAAAAAAGATCCCTGCCACAATATTTATTAAATTTATGTTTATGTACATTAAAAAGGTTATGAGGGACTATGAAGACGGTCACACAGATAAAAAATACTGGCTTCAAAAAGGATGGCTGACCGGTCAGAACAAGCCGTTTTAAATCAAAATATCTGGCAAAGCTGAAATCCATGAGGTTTCAGCTTTTTGTGTAGCTCCGTCTGTTCAAAATAAACTACCCAAATATATATAATTTATGATATTATTTGGAATATCGACGGTATTAAAGTTTATTCGGAAAAAGACCAAGAGGATGATCCGTTTGACATGAAAGCAGGAGAATGACAAATGAGAAAAAGAAATATTATATTAACGGCTATAAAGCCCATCATATTATCGGTCACAATTACGCTGGGTATAAGCGGCTGTTCATCGGACAACAAGCTCTACACGGCTTCGGAAGCCCCGGCAGCGGCAAATTATGAAGCGGTCAGTTCAAAGGCTGTTTCGGCAGTAACCAATATTGTGGGTGATACAAATACCGGGGTTATTAAGTCCTGGGAGGAATATGAAGCCCAAAAAATTCCTATGATTGCCGCAATACCTGATAAAAACATATTCTTATACGGCAAAAAGGATAGTGGAGTAATACTTTATTGTAATAGCACCGGGCATTTTTATAACTGGGACTATCTGACGCCAAGATTTATACTTCCCAGAATGGAATTGGCTGATTTTGACGGGGATGGCAGGGAGGAACTGGCTGTAATACTTTATACAGGGTCCGGGACAGGATATTCGGTTGAAGAACTGCACATGGTCAAGGTTTCTGAAAAGGAAGTGCTTTCTGATGATCCAAAGGATACAAGCTATCTGGTTCCAAATAAAGAGTATTTTAAGGATTATGCCTTTACAGATTATGTAGAGCAGCTGAATAAGCAGGTAAAGCTTAATACGCATAAAAAGGGTAGTTCTCTGCTGGCCGATGTCACTGTCGGAAAAAAAGTAAATTCTTTTGAACTGGCAAATACAGAAGATGATATTGATAACGATAATATTGGTTTTGGAAATATGGTAGGATTTGAATTCAAGGATAAAAAAATACTGGCGCGGTTTGCACTGGGTGCTATCAGAAAGTCTTACGCTTCTCCTGATTTTATCGGTGAGATCAACTCGGAAGTTGAATTTGACAGTGGAGTATTTACTTTAAAAAATCTTTCTTTTCAAAAGAATAGTGACAAATAGCAATTATTTTTTAAATAATGGAAGCAGTTTGATTTATATTATCTTTTTAAAAATTTATAGAGGTGATTTATGTTCTATTATCAGGTAAATGACCATATTCAATTGAGAGTTATGGAAAATAAGAATGCCAGAGAACTGTATAAATTGATTGATAATAACCGTTTGTACTTAAGAGAATGGCTGCCATGGGTGGGAGCAACGACAAGTGTGGATGCCATAAAAGATTTTATCAGGTCCTCAAGAAAGCAGTTGGCTGATAATAACGGATTTCAGGCAGGAATATACTATAAAGGTGAAATTGCTGGTTCTATCGGCCTCCATGGTATAGATTGGAGAAACAAAAAAACTACAATAGGCTACTGGCTTGCCGAAGAGTACCAGGGCAAAGGAATAATGACAGAATCCTGCAGAGCAATTATAAATTATGTGATAAAAGACCTGGGTTTAAATCGGGTTGAAATAAGAGCAGCAGAATTTAATAAAAAAAGCAGGGCAGTACCTGAAAGGCTGGGATTTACGCTGGAGGGCTCGGTAAGACAGGCCGAATGGCTGTACGACCACTATGTAAATCATGCTGTTTATGGTATTCTGGCTGAAGAGTGGAATAAAACACATTAAATCATATTTAATCATATTAACAGGAGGAATTAATAGTGGAAGATTGGATACCGGTGGTAGGCTCCCTGGGTTTGGCGCTAATAATAGTAATACCGTTTATTGCAAATAAAGTGATGAAATACAAGCTGGAAATTGCCAGGATAAATGCTGAAACCACATTAAAGGCCGAGCAAATTCGTGCAAATAACCAGCTGGAAATCGAGATGTTCGTGAAACAACAGGAAGGTCGGGCCAAAAAGTCCGGATACCAGGAAGATGCCGATTATGACCAGGCACCCGATAAAATAAGGCGAAGAGTGTAACAGATTTAAAGCTATTTAACAAGTCATTGAGGTGGGAGAATGGAAAGTATTACGAGGGATTGGAATCCCAAACAGGCAAGACTGAAGGAAATGATTTTGAAACAGGACAAATTCCGTGAAGCAATGGATCTGGCACTTGATATGCATAGTTTTGTACATACGTCTGAAATGTCGGGAAAGGCTGCTCCGACATATGAGGATGAGTTGTGGAAAGGGCTTGACCTGGGAGTATTCGGTTCCCAATATAAGAACAAGGGTTCCACTATAGCCTGGAATTTATGGCATCTGACCAGAATAGAAGATCTGACGGCAAATATTCTCATAGCTGAAAGCAGCCAGGTCTTAAGTTACGGAGCTTGGCTTGATAAAATGAAAGTATCGGTGACTGATACCGGAAATGCTATGAGCGACAGCGAGATTGCTGAATTCAGTGTACAGATTGATATGCTGGAACTGAGAAATTACAGGATGGCTGTCGGCAGGAAAACCCGTGAAATATTAATGAATTTGGTGCCCAAAGACATGAAGCGGAAAGTCAGGCACGAAAGCATCCGAAGGATATGGGAGGAAGGCGGTGTTACCGGATCGGACCAGTCCAGATGGCTATTGGACTTTTGGGGAAAAAAGACTGTTGCCGGAATAATACTGATGCCCATAACCCGGCATCAGGTGGTGCACATAAATGACAGCTTAAAGCTTAAAAGTAAGATTCGGGTTTAGGCCGACTTATAGGATAAAATTAAGCATAGATATAGATATAGATATGATAACCAGATAGGAGGCTATTATGGGAGTTATGAGGGAGATTTTCGGACCCAGCAAGAAGGAGATTTGGAAGCAGTTAAGCCTGCAGCTGGAAAACAGTGAGTACATAGAAGGCGGTTTTTTCAAGAGTGACAAAATCATTGCCCGCATAAAAAACTGGATTGTTACACTTGATACGTATACTGTTTCAACCGGTCAAGCTACCACCACATATACCAGAATAAGAGCACCTTATGTCAATAGGGACGGAATCAGATTCAAAATATATAAAAGCGGTATTTTTAGTGAAATGGGTGCTGCCCTGGGAATGCAGGACATTGAGGTCGGAAACCAGGAGTTTGATGAAGCATTTGTTATTAAGGGAAACAACGAGGAGAAAATAAAGGAATTATTCAAGAGTCTGCAGCTTCAAAAGTTAATGTTGATGCAATCCAGATTTCATCTGGAAGTAAAGGATGACGAGGGGTGGTTTGGAACTGCTTTTCCCGAAGGAGTTGATGAACTGTATTTCTCCATACCAGGCATCTTAAAGGATATTGATCAATTAAAGGGTCTTTTTGAGATATTTTCTGAGGTGCTGGATCAGTTATGTATTATTGGTTCAGCCTATGACAGCTATCCCGGAGTTGAACTAAAATAAAGGTTAAATACATAAGGCAGCCAGTCTTCTGGAGGAACTGTCCCTGGAGTTGGAGCATATAACCGGAAGCAGCTCGTTTGATATCTGTGGGATATAAATCGGTATGCCTTGAAACCAGGATTATCAATCACAATATAAATTTTGCAATTTGAAAATAAAATATATGTCAATAATACGGAAAGCAAAAATAACTCCGATATGTTAGAATAATACTCAGAAAAGCATGGGAGGTAATAAGCGTGAACACCGAAAAATTCAGCGGTAAGGCAAATATTTATGAAAAATACAGACCCGAGTACCCAAAGGCTTTTATTGACTATTTATACGACAGTGCCGGTTTTAACCGGGCAAGCACAATCGCTGACGTGGGTGCAGGCACCGGAATTCTCACCAGACAGCTCCTGGAGAAGGGGAGCAGGGTTTATGGTGTGGAGCCCAACAATGATATGAGAAGGATAGCTGAGACGAAATTAGCCGGGTTCAATAATTTTTATTCGGTAGACGGAACAGCGGAAAATACCCGGTTGGATGACCGGAGCATTGATTTTGTCACTGTAGCACAGGCCTTCCACTGGTTTGATGCTCTGGCTTTCAAAAAAGAATGCATGAGGATTTTAAAACCGGGGGGATTGGCGGTGCTGGTATGGAACAGCCGGGCTGTCGGGTCGGAACTTGTAATTGAAAATGCTGAAATCTGCAAAAAGTATTGTCCGGATTTTACAGGTTTCTCAGGCGGGATGGAAGAAAAGCCCTCCGACCTGTCAATATTTTTTAAAGACGGCTCATATGAAACAAAACAATTTGACAACAAAATTTCATATGATCTGGAGGGCTTCATAGGAAGGAATCTTTCTGCTTCCTATGCTCCAAATGAGAAAGAAACCAATTATGTTAAATTTGTAAATGCAATAACTTCATTATTTGACAGATATAGTGTCGGCGGAAAGGTTGCCGTTCCTAATGTAACAAGATGCTATTCAGGCGAAGTGCAGTGAACCGGTAAAAGTACACCGGGTAATCCGGGTAATCCCGGCCAACAGGCAGAACTCTGAAAGCCGGCTATATCAATTGATATCTGCAATATGCACAAAGAGTGATCTGTATGCGTCTTTAGTCCAGGGTAAATTCCAGGAATCAAAGGAATGGGTGGCTATAACAGGCTCATACCTGTCAAGAGCACTGTTGTGGACCATTCCTACAATGATGGCTGAATGCTTTATTCCTGAACCGGCGGTAAACTCATATTGAATAATATCTCCATAGTTTACATATTCACCTATATCACTTGTATAGGCCGAATCCCCAAAAATGACTTTTTGAATTCCTTTGGGGCCGAATTCTTTTTTGTTGTAATTGCCAAGTAAAATTGAATTCAGGCCCCTTGCGGTGCTCCAGGTCCAGGAATAGCTGACGGCTTTTGTATTGGAGGAGGCGCCCTTTCTTATATAGTACCACTGATGGCTTCCTTTGGTATCATTTTCGGCTCCTCCGGCCCTAATACACTGGGAGACGAAATTTGTACAATCTCCGCCATCCCATTGATTTTTGCCAAAATTGATATAATCATTTGAATAGTTTCTCCAGTGCTTTTGTGCCCAGTTGAAGGCGTTGTCCCTGCTGTACCCGGTCCTGGATTTTTGCTCCCTCTTGTTTGAGTGCGGCACAATTTGCAATTTCGAAGGGGGGCTGCTTTTGGACCTGCTCAATGAAGCAGCCGAAGTTTTCCTTAACTCATTCAAAGAAGATCTAAGCCTGTCCGGTGCTTCAAGACGGCACTGTTCCGAATTTCCTCGCCCGGTTTCAAAGTTATCCCGGATAATTTTCCATTGCCCATTTTCCTTGATTACCTGAAGTTCGTGTCTTTCCGATATCATCCCCACAACAGGGTCACCGGAGGAGTTTTCGGCATTCCAATGTACAAATGCCGTCATAAGTGCATTTATTGTCAATGTATTTTGCTCTTCTGCAGTACTGATAATTTTCAGGTTGGGAAAAATCTTCTTTATGGCATAATTGTTATTTGCATAGGAAATTAAATAATCCTGCAAGATATGATTCTTAGTGAAAAGCAGATATTTTTCCGCTTCATCAGCCTGTTTTGAATAATATTTATCCAAAACGTCCACATTCCGGGCCGTTATGGAATTCATCTTTTCACGCAGATATTCTTTTACCATGGTTTCGGCTGCATGGGAGCCGGCAGGTTTGGCTGCAATATTTACAGTTGCCCCTATTAATAAAAACAGAATACCGAATGCCGATATTACTTTTCGTGACATGTGAATCCTCCTGATAAAGCATCACTTCCCGGGTTTAACGCTCAAGGAAACCAATTTTTTTCAAAATGCGTTACCTCAGGTAAAATTATCTCCAGAGAAATGTTTGTTATGCTGGGTATAAAAGACAAGCATTTTGGAAAATAATAGATAATGGCATATTAAATTTATTTTTTAAATTGGGAGTACTTAATAAAAAATGGATAACACTGATGATTTTAAAATGAAAAATAGCGGAAGTATAATGTTAAAAACTCTGATTATAATATTGGTCATTACGGTTGCAGTTTTATCGTTCTTCTGCCTGAAGATCAACGATGTAGTAACCCTGTACAAGGATAAGTACAACAGCCAGTCCATCTCTGCCATGATGATAATGAAAACCAATCACTCTTTGACGGCAAACAGCAATTCCTATAAAGATCAAAGCCAGAAACTCAATAAAGAGAACAGTGAATTAAAAAAGCAGAATGAAAAATTAAAAAAGAGCTGGATGCCTTAAAACAAAAAAATCAGCAGCTTGAAGTGCTGCAAAAGGAATTGGCCGGTGATAATCTGGAATTGCAGAAATCTTTGAAAAAGGCGGCTTCAGTAGGCGTAACCCCTCAATCTTACACGATTTATAAAGGTGGGACTCTTGAAACCAACACAAAGGGGAAATATCTCGGCAAGTTCCTGGGAACAGCTTATACTCCTTCAAGTGAGGAATGCGGAAACGACAAAGGTATAACCAGTTCAGGACTGCCAATTGTTCCCGGAGTGTCAATAGCGGTGGACAGAAAGCACTGGCCCTATGGTACGGTATTTTATATAAAAGGCCTTGGGTATACGGTTGCCATGGATACGGGAAGTGCCATAAAAGGCAAAAAGAGGTTTGATTTTGCAGTTCTTGATAAGAAATTTGCATACGAGCTGGGCGAGGAGTATTACGATGTTTATTTAGTGAAGCTTGGAAATGGTAAGATTGATGAATCTATTATGTCATAATCCGATATAACATACGCATATAATAAAATATAAATAAATTTAAACCAAAATGAGGAAATATTGACCAAAATGAGATTTTAGTGTATAATAACAGTATAAATTTAACTTAATATTTTTTAATCGCTGAGTTACGGCACTTTTGCCGTGAGCGGGGGAACCATATATTGGGGTGAATCCTGAATTTTCAGGTAGGGTTAGTCTCGACCAATCCGAATCCGTCAGCTAACTTCGTAAGCGTTGGGGAGAAAGTGAATCATATTAATTATGCTTCTTATCCAATGCTACAGTGTATACTGTAGTTTTTTTATTTGATCGGGAAAGTTTGCAAGGGTGGCTTGCCACATTTGTTCTTTCATTCCTTTGGAACATATTCAATTCATTTTCTTCAGTTAAATTTAATCATTTCTATCAACCACTATATTTCGGGGAGGGGTCTGTTTATGATTAAAGTTTGCATCTCAGGACTGGGCCGCACAGGAAAAGAGATAGCCAAGGCAGTGTTGGATCAGGAGGATATCCAACTGGTATCAGTTATCTGCAGTCCGTCGAGCAAAACAAAAAATATGGATTTGGGAAGGGTTCTGGGTATTGATAATACCGGTATAATCATCAGAAGCTCTGATAATTTGGAAGAAATCATATTCAGAAATAAACCTGATGTTGTCATTGATTTTTCCAATCCAAAATCTGCGTTGAAAAACGCATTGATATTTTCAAAGTACAGAGTAAATATCGTTATCGGCACCACCGGCTTTACGCCTTATGAACTCAAAAAGATTTTTATATTAACCAGAAAATATAAAAACGGGATAGTATACGCACCAAATATAACCCTGGGCGTTAATGTAATGATGCTGCTGACCAATTTGACGGCAAGCCTTTTAAACGGCTATGATTTTCAGATTACAGAAGTACACCATAAAAACAAATTGGATTCGCCTTCGGGAACTGCTAAAAAAATTGCCCTTGAAATACAGGGAGGACTTAAAAATACAGGTATGCCAATGCCTGCGTCAGAAATCCCCATCAACTCTGTCAGAGCGGGAGGGGTTATAGGCAGGCACGAGGTGATGATAGTGGGGGAAGAAGATAAAATAGAAATCAGCCATGAATCATTTTCCAGAAAAGCCTTTGCACAGGGTGCTCTGAAGGCTGCAAAATTTGTACACAAAAAATCGGGTTACTTTGAAATGAGAGATGTGCTTGATCTGGAGAAGGTGCTTAAAACATATATTGAAAACAATGACAGGTCAAGAAGAAGGAGTCCGGAATTAAAGCAAAAATCTGTCTGATATATGGCTTGTGTCATGCAAGCCTTCCTGTAGAAAATGGGACCCCTTATTTTGAAGGGTGTCCCATTTTCTTTGCCATTTTTATGATTAATTTAATAATATTATAAAACAGAAGTATAAATTCTATAACAATCAATATTGTCACTATTAATACCAAATCCCGGTTTTCATCCAGAATGGTTTTTATCTTTGTCTTGTAATCCTGTTCAGGCACAATCTCCTTGTCGGAATAGAGATCTACATCAATTTCGGTTCCATCTTCCAGAATGTATTTCAGTACACCTGCAACAGTATCGGTTTTTATGGGGAATTCGAGCTTTTCATTCTTTGTAAAGCTAATGTCCTTTATATAGCTCTGTCCAACGGGATATGTGTAATAGACATCTATTTTACTGATCAGGTTCACGTCAACATTCTGTACCGCAATAGTTCTTAAGGGAGTATCTTTTGAAACCAGGATTCCATTATAATAGTTGGTAAATCCATAGTCAAAAAGCTGAGTGGTCTGTGAGAGGGTACTTTCCTCATCCTTGTCAAATACCACAGCTACAAGCCTGCGCCCATCCCTTGTGGCCGTTGTAACAGATATGACTCCCAGCTTGGGATTTGTGCCGATCTTGCCGCCGTCAACACCGTTATAACTCCAGAACAATTTGTTTTGATTTGTCAAAACAGAGGAATCTTTTCCGTTGATCCATGCGATCCCTCTTGAACTGAAAACAGAGTTGAAAACCGGATTTGCAATGGCTGATTTAATTAATTTGGCAATATCCCTCACAGAGGTAAACTGCTTTTCATCGTACAAACCTGTGGGATTGACAAAATAAGTGTCGTTAAGCATGAGTTTTTTAGCTGTTTCATTCATATAGCCCACAAACTTGTTGACATCACCGTCACCTACATATTCAGCCAAAGCGATGGCGGCATCATTTCCCGGTGACAGCATGATTCCATACAGCAGGTCTTCAACCGTATACAGATTTCCCACCGTAAGGTTCAGTGACGCTCCGTTAATTCCGGCAGCATTCTTACTGATGGTCACCTTGGAATTTAACTGTGTCTTATCCATTGTTATCAGTGCCGTCATAAGCTTGCACATTATTGATGGTGATAGAACCTTGTCCGCATCCTTTTCAAATAAAATCTGCCCTCTCATGGTATCCATGAGAATTGCCGAGCTGGCAGTCAGCTCCTCATCCGGCGTCCACGCCAGGACAGGAATACTGTTTAAAATTATTGCTGACAAAAGTATTATAAATAAAACAAGTTTGTGATGTAATTTCCTCATTTAACTTTTAATCCTCATTTGTTATTTAAGTTTTCTTATGTAAAATGCTTCTAATTATAATGATAGATTATTAACTATGTTTTCACAAGGTAGAAATGTATTAAAAATCATTAAATTAACATTACAAAATTTTGTAAGCCGGTACGTATGTATATAAAAATCAGTTAATTACCATAATACTCTTAAAAAGTATAAAAATCTTTACAGATAGAGGGAAAAAGATTGGGTTTCTTAAATTATCTGATTTTCAGGGAAAATTATAAAAGGGAAGAATTTGTTCTCAGGGAAAATAAAAGACGGGAATGTGAAACTGCCCTCAATGCAGAATCTCTTGATGTTTTCGGGAAGGAGGAGCTTGAGGAGGAATTCAGGGATTGCACTGCCGGGGATGAAATATTAAAAAAGAAAATATCAAAAGACCTGGAATTAAACATTCAGGTTGTAAAGAGGATATACAAAATACCCGACAACAGCGACCTTGTTACCAGGAAATTCAACATTACCGTGAAGGATAAGGTTTTGAAGGGTTTTATAGTTTTCATAGACGGTATGACCGACAGGGTAAGTATAAGCAATAATATACTTCAGCCTCTTATGCTGCTCTCAAATCTGGATATCAGGGAAAATATCCATGACATCGGAGAGTTTATATATAACAGGCTGCTTCCGTTCAATCAAATAAAAAAAGTCTGTGATTTTAAGGAAATAACCGAAAGTGTCAATTTCGGAGGCTGTGCGGTTTTCGTAGACGGTTTGGAATGCGCATTTGCGGCAGATGTAAAATCATGGGAACACAGGAGTGTGGACACTCCGAGATCGGAAACGGTTATCAGGGGCTCCCAGGAGGCCTTTAATGAGCAGCTGAGGGCCAATACCGCCCTTATCAGGAAAATATTGAAGGACAAGGATCTGATGATTGAGTCTACAACCATAGGAAGGCGGAGCAATACACCCTGTGCCGTAATGTATATACGTGACATTGCAAATGACTCGCTGGTGAACGAAGTTTTAAAAAGGGTAAAGAGCATTAATGTTGATTATATTTTTGATACCGGTGAACTGGAGCAGCTGATAGAAGACAATACCTTTGTGGCCGCACCTCAGATCATTGCCACCGAAAGGCCAGACAGGGTGGCAACCATGCTTTCCCAGGGAAATATAGCAGTTATTCTGGACGGCAGCCCCTATGTTCTTGTAATGCCTGCCACAGTGACGGAATTCCTTCATACGTCTGAAGATACCAACATCAGATATCCATATGTAAATTTTATAAGGGTTATAAGGATCATAGGTGTTGTAATTGCACTGCTTTTACCTGGGCTGTATATTGCCGTCACCAATTTCCACCAGGAAATGATACCTACAAATTTGTTGTTTGCAATTGAGGCTTCCAGGGAAAATGTCCCTTTTCCGTCGGTGGTTGAAATGCTGATAATGGAATTTTCCTTTGAACTGATAAGAGAGGCGGGAATCAGGGTTCCGGGAGCTATCGGCTCCACCATAGGAATAGTCGGCGGCCTGATTTTGGGACAGGCAGCTGTAGCTGCAAATCTGGTTAGCCCCATTATGATAATAATTGTTGCTATTACAGCACTTGGTTCCTTCTCAATACCAAGCTTCTCCATGTCCTTTTCAATCAGGCTTATACGGTTTGCCTATATTATTCTCGGAGCAACCGCCGGTTTTTTGGGCATAGCTCTGGGTCTTACAATAAATGCCCTGATGCTTGCTGCCTCGAAGTCCTTCGGTGTACCGTTCCTGGCTCCTTTTGGTCCGGTGACCAAAGAAAAGTATTCAGACAAGCTGTCCAGAAAGCCCATCTGGAAACAGGAATACAGGCCCGATTACCTGAATCCGAAGGATATTAAGAGCCAGTCAAAAATAAGCAGAAGCTGGGCTGTTAAAAATGATAAGTCAGAGGGTGAGGATGATGAAGACTAGAATGACCTTTGGCTCCTGGGAAGCAATAACGGTATTGGTAAATTCGATATTTGTCCAGGTGTTCCTGTCATTTCCAAGGGATATGGCCGCTTACGGCGGCAGCGCCGGATGGATGGTATCCCTGATAATAACGGTAGTCGTACTGATTTATTTTTCAATTTCATCAGCTTTATATGAGAATATAGGCAGTCTGGATCTGCTGGACATAAGTGAAAGAGTTGGCGGAAGAGTACTGAAGATTATCGTTGGATTTTTGATTACAGCTTTTTTGTTTTTTGAACTCACCGCGTTTTTGGGAGGTTTTTCCCAGGTGCTGAAAATGATTTCACTGGATAAATCTCCTCTGGGTTTTGTTGAGATTCTTTTCCTCATTGGAATCATAGCATGTGCTTACTTCGGGATTGAAGCGGTGGTGAGAATTAACGCCTTTTTGCTTCCGGTGGTTATAGCAGGTTTTTTATTGATAACGGCAGGTGTCATACCCCAGATGGACATAAATAATATTTTCCCTGTGATGGGGGAGGGTTATGGCTCCATAGCCATGGGAAGCCTGTATAAGCTTTCGGCCTATTCGTCCATTATAATATTGTTTTTTATGATACCCTTTTTCAAAAAGAAATATATAAAAAGGGTGGGTTATATGTCCATTTTGATTTCAGGACTTCTTCTGCTATGGGCAACCCTGTCCTTTTTACTGCTTTATCCATACCAGATTGCCGTTGATAATAAAATACCTGTTTTTCAGATGGCAAAACATATTGAATTCGGAAGTTTCCTGCAGCGGATCGAATCTGTATTCGTACTGATTTGCTCAATATCGTCCTTACTATACCTGGGAGTTGTTTTTACTTTTATTCTCCACATAATGCAAAAAACTCTCGGCTTGAAAAAATCAAAACCCATTATTCTTCCGATGGCTGTTATTTCATTGACTGTGTCCGACATACTCAAAAGGATGGATGCAGATATGGTAAACTCAAAGGCAGTAAATATGATATGGCTGACAGGACTGGTTCTGCCGCTGATCATTATAATTTTCGGAGCCTGTAAAAAAGTGGGAAAGAAGTCGGCAGAAGGAGGCGGGGAGATTGACTAAAACCAAAAGATTTACAGCAGCCCTTTTATGCCTGTTTTTCTGTTCCGGTGTGCTAGCCGGCTGCTACGATAACAGGGAAATAGAAGATCTGGCTTATGTGATAGCAATCGGGATAGATGAAGCAGAGGGAAACAGCTTCGACCTGACCTTTCAGACGGCTGTGCCGCAGGCAATCACAGGAGGGGGCGGTGAAGGCACCGATATTACCTCTTATAGGACGGATAATTTCCTTTCCGGTTTAAAAAAAGCCGGCCAATATCTCAGCAGGACAATCAATCTGTCCCATACAAAGATCATTGTGGTATCCGAAGCAATTGCCCAGAAAGGTATTACTGCCTTTGTTAACGGTTTACAGCAGGGTTTGCAGATCAGGCAGGATATAAATGTCATTGTGGCAGCCCAGGGAGCAAAAAAATATCTGGAGTCCATACAGCCAAAGCTCTCATCAAATCCTTCCAGATATTATGAACTGCTCTTCAAGTCCTATGAATCAGACTTTCTTGTGCCCCAGGCCCAACTTGAGGATTATCTGTACAGGGCAAAGAATCAGGGGGCTCAACCCCTGGCCATTTATACCACTGTTGATAAGAACATAGTGGAAACTAAAAAGCCTGAAGGCAGAGGAGATGAAGGGAAAAAGGAAGAAGGCGCTGAGAAGAAATCCGGAGGCGGTTCCGGAAAGGAGGGAGGAGGTCAGGAACAGCAGAGAATGTCTCTGGATGGGCTTGCGGTTTTTAAGTTTGATAAAATGGTTGGAAGACTTAATGCAAGGGAAGCTTCGGTATTCGCACTTATGACCGGAAAAAACAACATTAATTTTGACATTGTTGACCCGCTGGACAGCAGGTTTAAGGTGTTGAGCATTTTAAAAAAAGAGAAGACCTCCTCAACAAATATTACTTTCAAAGACGGGAAACCCTTGATTAACATAGATCTCATAATGGATATCAATGTCCAGTCGGTTCAAAGTGATTATGATTATGATGAACCTGGAAATGCAGATGTATTGAATAGAGCGTATAAGGAATTGCTTGAAAAGGAAGTCCGGAATCTGCTTCAAAAAGTGACCTACCAATTCAAGTCGGATATATTCGGATACGGAGAACTGGCAAAGCGGAATTTTGTCACCATTGACAAGTGGGAAGAAACCAGGTGGCCGGATGTGTTTCCAGAGGCCAGATATAATCTGAAGCTGTCTACCGAAGTAATAAGGCACGGGCAATAAATGCTGAAAGTATATATTATTTGGCAGATGAGATTGCAAAGGATATTAAAGAAAGGATTTTATATTCTGAGATGGAGAATAACATTGTATTTAATGTTGTGCTGATGCTGGCGGCAGTTTGGATAAGTATTTATACCTTTAGCTTCGGTGTCTGGACCTGGAAGAAAAAAAATAAATTCGGGGCTTTTATTGTCATGCTTATTGCGCTTGTTACAACAGTGCTGCCGTTCATATATCTGTTTTTATAAACTTTCAAGCTTGCACATATTGAAACCTGGAGGTTAAAAGCATTGATTTGTTGTCAATAATTTATATGTATATCCAACATACATTTTTTGTAAAGCCGTGATAAGCCTCCTGTGCGCTGTCATGGCTTTACTTTTGATGGAATGCAATGGTAAAATAAATTCAGAAGCTTAATGTGTGTATTCAAAGAAGGGGTACTGGTACTGGCATATGTACAGGATTGAAAAGTTTTTTATGCCTCTGGGCATGATTGGAGTAATATTTTATTTTACCCACATATTTTTGGGACAAATACTATGGTCCGAGTATAACCCGGTAACCATGGACATAAGCTCGCTTACTGCTGTCGGTGCTCCCGATGCCGGGCTGCTCCGTGTTTTTACCTCAGCCTACGGTATATGTACCATTCTTTTTGCCATTGGTTTAATAATAAAGGCTTTCAGGAAATACGGCATACTTGTGAAAATAGGGTACATAGTTTTATTTATAATGGAATTTACCAGCCTGCTGGGATATGCCATGTTCCCGTTGACAGGGGATAAAACCGAAATGAACATTCAAAACATGATGCACATAGTGGTTACGGTGGTTGTGGTATTTACAACCATTGCATCGGGTTATTTGCTGTCTATAGGTTACATAAGGCAGGATAAGCTCAGAGGTCTTGGCAGATTTATTCTGGTAATGTCGGTACTTATAACTCTATTTGGTTTTTCAAATCCTGTAGGAATGGGATTGAAACTGGATATACTGGGCCTTACCGAAAGAATGGTCATTTTCTCGCTGCAATTGATGATGTTTGTCATATCGGCATATTATACTTTTAGTAAAAGTGAAAGCTGATAATCAAGGGCTGCCTGAAACAATTATCCAATTAACCAATTAATTTGTTAGAATGCTTAAATTGAAATGCATCAGGGAGAGCAATGAGTGAAAATAATATGGGCGAAAATAAATTATGGAGATATTATGACGTATTAAAATTTCTGACCCTTATAAATGGGGAGCTTTATTTTGCCAGAGCGGATAAATTCAAGGATAAATATGAGGGGGCAATACCAAAACAGAATTATCTCCATTTTGCTGAACTGTATAATAGTTCGGTGCATGGCAGCAGTGAAATTAGCCATGGAAGAAATTGTGAAAGAGATCATGATGGAAGTGATGTCAGGAAAGAGTTCCTGGAAAAGTTCAGCGAACGAAAGAGAAAGGCAGCTATCAGCTGCTGGCATTTGAACGACAGTGAATCTGCCGCCATGTGGGAGGTTTATTCCAGAGCCGGTCAGGGGATTGCCGTGTGCACTACCCTGGAAAAGCTCAAAAGGATAAAAAAGCCCGATGGATACGAAATGGAAATGTTCAAAGTAGACTATATTGATTTTAATGAAACATTTGACGAGAGTTATATAAATTATGAGCTGCTTCCTTTTAAAAATAAACGGAAGGAGTTTGAATATGAGCATGAATTCAGAATAATGCTTTACAAAAGAAATAAGGCAGCCGAACTCGTTTATCTTCCGGAGGAAGGTATCAAGCTCGGCATAAATACGGCTGAATTGATCGACGGAATAATTGCGTCTCCTGATATGGCCGAATATGAAGTTTCAGAGATACAAAAGATTCTGGATATGATAAATAAACTCAACGGCACGGGATTTACAATAAAAAGATCCGGGCTGTATGAAAATCTGCATTATTAAAGGAGATATTTTGAAGAGGCGGATAATTTATTTCGGTTTGTCGGGGTTATGTTTTGTAATATGTTATATTATAGTGAGAAGTTTCAGCGGAAATCCGGTTATCCGGGGTTTTCTTGGAGATATCGTCATTGTTCTTCTGATATATAGTTTCCTCAAGGGCATAAGGGACTTCAACTCTATAAAGCTGGTTTTATTCACGCTGGCACTGTCATATACCACAGAATTTCTTCAGTATCTTCAAATATCTAAATACCTGGGCCTGGAGAATAACCTGGCCGCCCAGCTGATAATCGGTTCGGTCTTTGATCCCCTTGATCTGCTGGCTTATACCATCGGAGGGGTTATGGCATATCTGGCGGATAAGCTGATAGGATTTTATTTATTCAGGTAAACTCCTAAAGTATATGTGATTGCCGTCCGGATCACAAAAATGCATGTTTTTTGCCCCCCAGGGCTGTAGTTTTGGAGCGTCGATAATATGTACACCCAATTTTAAAAGTCTTTCATATTCGGCATCAACATCATCCACTGTGAAAGCTATGCTTATATTTTGGTTTTGATTGTTTTTAACTGCTCCATTATTGTAAACAGTCAGGGTAGTGCCTTTGGTGATGATGTACTGATGTATTTCGTCACTGCAATCAGAAGAAATGTTCAGTATTTTTCTGTAAAACTCTGCAATCTTAATAACATCGTTTGTTTCTATGCAAACTTCTCCAAGCTTCATTTTTCTCTTCCTTTTCCTGTTTATTTTTAATTGACACAGGATTTAATAAACCGGAATAATTCATCATTTCCTATCACTGTGTTAAAGCATATCAAATCAATATAATATGATTTTACAGCTTTATGCAGTGAAATGGAATAACAATGATAAACAGAGAGCGTGGATTAATAATTGGATATAAATCTTTTTTCGTACCACTTCTGGTAAAGGTAGATTATTGGAACAAGAGATACTATTATGAGGAAAAGTCCCAGATTACTCATTGTCCCCATTTTATAAAACCCCAGCTTTTCAAATATAAAAGGGCTTATTACAAATGCCTGGAACGCGTCTGCGGCGATATTTGCTGCAAAAAACAGAACAGCTCTGGAGTAGGTGAAATAAAACAAATATATTGTTACAACAGGTGATAAGCCATAATTAAAAGCGGATATATTTGTAAGGAAGGGCAGGTTGTTTGGTATTGTCCACCAATTCATAACCTCTGCTATCTGCCAATAAATAGAGGTTAACAGTAAAGTGAAAAAGGCAACCGATAGAAATGGCTTAACCCGCTTTATATCCAAAGGTATGAGTAAAAACCAGGGTACAATCAATGTAGCCCATAAAGCTAACTGAACCATAATAATAACTCCTTAAAGACTCTTTATATGTTATCATTATTATTACAAATAATTATAAAGTATATACTAATATAAATAGTACGGAGAGATAAAATGGAGTTAATATTATACTATGCATAAGGGCATTTAATATGGTTAAAAAATAATAAGGTGTCCGAGGAGGTCTGTAAATATGGCTGCTTATATAGCACTACTACGAGGAATAAACGTAGGTGGGAAAAATATAATAAAAATGGCTGAGTTAAAAAGGATATTTGAAGCGCTGGGACTTTGCGAAGTCCAAACATATATTCAAAGCGGAAATGTGCTGTTTAAATCAAACGAAGGTGAAGAAGCTTTGCGAAAAAAAATAGAGCATGAGATCGGGGTGGTTTTTGGCATCTCAAGCCCTGTTATTCTAAGAACGGCGGCAGAGTTGGAAACCATTATTCTGAACTGCCCATTTTCGGATAGGGAAATATCCGAAGCGGAGGCGTCGTCAGAAGCAGAGAGCTTGTATGTTTCACTGATGACACATGCTCCGTCCCAAGAAAAAATGGATTGTTTGAATGCATACAAAAGTGCCGATGAAGAATATCGAATTATTGGGAGGGAGGTTTATCTGTTTTTCCGTAATAGTATCCGTAATTCAAAACTGGCCAATAATCTTCAGAAGCTGGATGTCTCGGCTACCGTACGTAACTGGAAGACGCTGAATAAGCTTGTTGGATTGGCAAAAGCCATGAATACATCCCATTAAAATCCCAATGGTTTAAAATTTTTATCATAATATTATTATTTTGTATTTTGTTTTAAGGGACCAGGTTGTATAATAAAACAAAATCAATTAAACGAAGAGGTGGCAGATTTGATAAAACATATTGTTATGTGGAAATTGAAAGACTTTGCTGAGGGGAAGGACAAAATTGAAAATGCTAAATTTATAAAAACCAGCCTGGAGGAATTACGCAACAGGATAAAACAGATAAAATTCCTTGAGGTCGGTATAAATATAAATAATTCAGAGCAGGCATACGATGCCGTTCTTTATTCGGAGTTTGAAAATGTGGAGGATTTGAATTTTTATAAAAATCACCCTGAACATTTGAAGGTATCAGAGTTTTGCAGCAAGGTCAGAAGTGCAAGAGTCGTTACAGATTATGAAATCTAAAGTAGATGCTAGTTTTACATATACATCAAGCGTTAAGCCATAAATGAAAATCATATTTGTTTTTATGAAAACAGAAAGTCCGGAGGCATGATGACTCCGGACTTTCTGTTTCATTTTGCATTAAAAAAAATTAAATGCCTGTATTCTATTTAAATATTAACTGTTACTGCGGAGTTTTGTTTGATTTTTCACTTTCATGCTTTTCGCTGGCTTTTGAGGCATAATGCCCGATTATTGGGCCTCCAACACAAACAATTGCCATAAAGACAATAACAACAATAAGCGTTGTATCCAAGAATATCACCTCCGTTATCAAATTTTAAACAACGGTATGATTTCCCTTATATTTACTCCCATTGAAATAGTGCGGAATGGATTGCCTTATTATTTTTCGATGGTCAAAGGGCATTTCCAAAAATAAAAAACTGCTGACAGAAATACCCTCTACCGATATTGGAGGAACATAAAGCAGAGTATTATTTATTTGTACTTTTTGGATTGATGTTTTTTGGTTTCCATTGTGAATATATATAATGTCGTTATGAACAAAACCGGATAACAAGAGCGCTTTAGAATTTTGCGTATGAATTTGAAACCCATCGGCAGGAGCAGCCTCCGCCGGTATGAGCTGGAAAATCATAAGTGCAATTATCAGGAACAAAATAACGGTTACAGTTTTCTTTAGTCTCATTCAAAACCTCTTTTAAAAATCCTCATACTGAGTATATCACAAGAAGTTATGTAATTGAACCTTTCAAATATAAAGTGACAGACAGCCTTCAGGATTGATTTAAACAGTTTGCCTGTGCATCAAATGTTGCTATATTCTGGCCCACAGACATTAAAAAATTTCCTAATACATCGCGTTGGCAGCCATCTATGCCTTCGGCAAGAATTATGGAAATTGCCGTTGCAAGTAATGTAAGTTCACAAGGACTTAAAGAAAAAAATCCATTATCACAGGTATTTTTATTATTATCCAAGTTATATGCCTCCCAAATTAAATACAGTTAATACATGTTATGCCGGATAATATAAAAAAGTTTACTATTGACCTTTGCTATTGTCCCGGGGTCGATACATTTGTTGACTCATGCAAATATTGTTCTATGCCTGAAACGATGGCGGTCGCAGTGTCTTCTCTGAATTTTTCTTTTAACAATTCCCGACGTTCGGATTTATTTGATATGAATGCTGTTTCAACTATGACTCCTGGAATATCAGAGTTGCCTAAAACAAAGTATTTAGCTTGTGCCGGATTATGTACCGTACGTTTCCTGTTGTTTACTACAATATTGTTCAATGCCTTTTGAATACTGTAAGCTAAAGATTTATTCTGTTCATATTTATTATTATAAAATACTATTGCGCCGTCAGTAGCAGGTTTCTTTAAATTACAGTTGACATGAATACTTACAAATAATTGCGCATTGCTGTTATTAATGATATTAACCCTTGCGTTTAGGTCTCTTTGATGGCGGCCCTTACCTGAAGCATCCAATGTTTCCAGTGAAATATCTTCATCCCGTGTCATAATTACTTTATATCCTTTTTGTTCCAGAAGTGAACGCAGTTTTCTGCCTATGTCAAGGTTGATTTCCTTTTCCAGAATGCCGTCTTTATTTGTCCCTCCGTCAATACCGCCATGACCCGGATCAATGACAATAACGCCGCTCCTGGGGTCGGCAAACGTATTTGCAGGTAATATATTTATTCTAATGATAAATGAAATGGTGATAAAAATTAATAAAATAAAAATTATGAATAATAAAATTACAGATCTCTTTGTCAATATGACTATCTTAAACATTTTCATAGTGTACTTCCAAGTAAATTTCCTATATTATTTGTATTAGAGACTCCCGGACTATATGTAATTTTTTATTTTATTCCATATCTATTTATATAGTATGGGGGGACTCTGGGGATGGAATACCAAAGATAGATACATTAAAAAGATAAGATATTACTGAAAAGTCTGAAATTTTAGAGGATATAGTGGGATAGGCGCCTTTACAGACTTGTGCTTGCTCAAGATTTCAAGAAACAATATGGAAATATTTTACAATTAGGATATAATGTAATAATGTTGTTGTAAAATATTGTGAGTAAGAAGAAAGGTGGAGAGAATATGGGAAAAAAGGTTACATCATTGATTATGGCCCTGATGCTAATAACATGTGTTTGCACAGCAAATGTTCAGGCGGCAGATAATTATGTAACAAGGCTTGGAGCGTTGGTAAATTATCAAATAGAGCAATACTCACCTGTACAAGGTGAAACGTTTAGTCCATACCCGTTAAGCGTTTATACAACCTTTAATTTAAGTACATATGAAATAGTTAATTATTTTGCCGAAGATGTTGGAAAAGCCAGGTACAGTTTATCTTACGTGTCCAGATCTGGAGATATCTTGAATACTTATATAACATATAGATACATAGCAACCACTCCAACCGGTAGCCGTGCCTCAGGATATGTTACGATAGGTTATTTTGCGTAAATTTATTCCAGGTGCTATGGATTTGGAACACAATAAAACATTATAAGAATTACTAGATACTGTATTATTGCTTGCAATTCGCATAATAGCAGCTAAAAATCATTTTTTATATATAATATTTCGTTATTGGCAAATGAATACTGTGCTGATTTGATACACTTAACACCGCCTCTCAGGGTATAAAGGCGGTGTTTTGCTTTTATTTACCTGACTGTTTTATGGGTGTTTTGCTTTAACCAATTCAATTGCTTCTTTGCCGGTCATGTGCTCAATCACCAGCTCTACAAGGCATACCTGTTTAAAATGTTTTTCAATTTCCTGCAATCGGCCTTGTTCATGATCAGGAGAATATTTTGCAGCCAAAATTTCAAGGGCACTGCGTTTTTCATCTTCATTATTCAAAATCCGTGCTTTTCCAAAGACAATAACACTGCGAAAATATGAAGTATATTCTTGTGGTACCACATTGTCTTGATCAATCACGCAAAAGGAAACTTTTTCATTCCTTGCAATAGCATCCAGCTTGTGACCTGTTTGGGCACAATGAAAGAAAATCTTGCGGTCATGATATACATAGCTGAGAGGAACGGCATAGGGGTAATCGTTATCACCGGACACTGCCAGCACGCCAGATGTTCCATTATTAAGAACGGCAATGCTGTCCTCTATAGATAAAACCTGTTTTTTGCGGCGCATTTCTCTAAACATACAGTTACACCTCTTTCGTTAATAAAACAATAAAACGCCTGATTTCATTCCTTTAAAGGCCTAATGGAACGAACAAAAGACGTTTACCCGGCGGAAAGTTCAATATTCTGGATTTTATTATAATATAACATACCTGCAATGGAATGCAATACGGTACTATTATCATGACATATGTATTAATACATGTTGCGATTAACCATAGAAATGACGTGCTGAATGTATGAGCTGTAATGTTATTTTGCATTTTTTAATATAATTGCAATCATATTAGAACTGGAGCTGGACTGCTGGATAAGAGGATCATAAAGTGAACCATGCTTGTATATTTAAAAGACAACTCTTTTAGGAAAACAAGGTGGTTTTTTCTACTTTAGTGTATATTTAGTTATATTTGAATACTATTATACAGAGCCTGAATCGACTTGGAAGGCTCAATTCCCAGCTCGTCTTTGAACAGTTTCTGTAAAGCCAAATAATGGGTAATAAAAGAAACTTGATCCTTTTTGATAAAATAGCATTTTAAAAGCATTTCATGGGCGACTTCGTTTAAAGGTGATTTCTCCAGAATTTCATGGAGTATTTTTTCGGCCGCTATGTATTCATTTCTTTGCATATAGTAGACTACGATGGAAGTTGCCAATTTTAAATATTTAATAAAATATTCCTCTCTTTTAGATAATGCCCATAAGTAGTCATTATCCTCCAGATAACCGCCCTTATACAGCAAAAGGGCTTTTTCATATTTTTCTATTGTCCCTTCCTCGACAGATGCAACCGAAGCCGCCAAGGAATCGAACTCAACCATATCAATATACACTTGAGGAAGGCTCATCCAATAGCAACCATTGTTAAAACTGAAATCCAAGTTTATTCCGGCCGAGGACAAAACCTTTTTCATCTTGTATATGGTTGTATGAAGTTGAATATCCACCTTTTCCTGGACATATTCGGGCCAGAGAGCTTCACAGATTTTCCATTTTGAGACTTCCTTTTCCAGGTTTTGCAGCATATAGGCAAAAAGCTCTTCTGCCTTGGAAGTACGCCACTTGACAGGCTGCTTGCTCCCCGTGCCATATGCTGATAATTTGCCGAAGCAATAAATTCGTCCATTGCCTGAAAGTTTAAGATTGGAGTCTGTCAATAACCCCCTTCTCTTTATAAGCCGCGATATAGTTTGTTCAATATCTTCGAAAGACAAGGGTTTTAATAAATAATCCAAAGCATTGACTCGGAAAGCATTCAATGCATATTGATCATAAGCAGTTACAAAGATTATTTCAATATCATTATTGATTTCCAGAATCTTTCCGGCTAGCTCCAGACCATTTATTTCGGGCATTTCAATATCAAGAAAAGCAACATCCGGTTTTACCTTTACCAGTCCGGCCAAAGCATCTGCCGCGCTGAGAAAGCTGTCAATAACCGTTACCTGCCTTGTTCTTTCCAATAATATTTTCAGAATATTGATTGCGGGTTCCTCATTATCTACAATAATTGCTTTTAGCATAATACACGACGTCCTCCAAAAAATAGATTCTCTTACTATAGGTTGGCTATGTATGAATCGAATTAGCTGTATCTTACCGGTATATTGAACGATACTGTTGTTCCCCGGCCTTCCGCGCTCTGAATATCAATCTGTGTGTCTCTCCAACCTTTTATACGTCTGATAACGTTAAAAAAGCCTACTCCCTCGCTTACCGTCTCAAGGTTTATTAATTTATCGAGCTTCTCCGCCGACATTCCTATCCCTGTATCGCTGACCTTTATGATAACAGCTTCCTCACTCTTTTTCACCGCTACATAGACAGTGCCACCGGAATCCTTTTTTAACAAGCCGTGCTTAATTGCGTTTTCCACTAAAGGCTGAATGCAAAACGAGGGTATTTCCATGCTCAAAAGTTTCGGGTCAATATCGTATTCTACGTTGATTATCTCGCCAAAACGGGCTTTTTCTACATCAACATAGGTTTTAATCAACTCAATTTCTCTCTCTAACGGAACCAGCATTAATTTATGGTCGATATCAAAGGTGAGCCTTAAATATTTGCTGAAATTAACAAGCAGGTTCGCTGCCTTTTCGCTGTCGGTATAGCAAAACGATACCATAGTGTTAATTGTGTTATATAAAAAATGGGGCTTTATCTGTGCTTGCAGAAAAGCAAGTTCTGTATTCATCGCTTCTTTATTGGCATTCACCAGCGCCGCGAGATTATCGTGACCGTATTGAATTAAAACTTTAGCCAGAAGATATGAGCAGAGGAACATAAAGCACGCGACAAAAATTTCCATGAGCACACTACTGTTTAATTCCCCCGCGAAATATATTTTAACACCGAGCAGCAGAACGGAAATTACGCTCGTAAAAAATATCCAACGGGTTAGTTTCACATTGGAAAAAATAGTAGAAGAAAAAATTGGAAGGATGTAAGAACATAACAAAACTTTTGCAATGTCATGGGTTAAAGAAAGGTAGAGTGAGAAGATTATAAAAAGCGAAAGAGATAAATATTCCTTAGCCGGAAGTGAAAAACTGGCGGAGCGAACAAACATATCGACCAATAAATTTAAAGCGAAAAAACCCATGGCAGGTAAAATGATATAATTACGCAGATAAATATCGGTGGGCCAGGCAAGAACGCTTCTTGCCGCAAAATACCAAATCACATGTGCCAGGATTATAAGGGTAGCCGTGACATGACCGACTTTTACAATATAACGGCACCATCTGTCTAAGTCTATAGGTGTTTCTTGTCTGGAATTCATATTCTATTTCACCTTTTTTCAAATTAATCCAGAGATCATCTTGTTTATTAGAGTATTTGTCAGTATCTTCAAACTCACAAATATCATCCGGCATACAATAAAATTTTATCAGTTTCCCATCCGTTTTACAACAAAGAGTATATCATTCAGTATATTTCTATTGATAAAATAAACATCCCGGCAATCAATAAGGTATCCATAAAGAAATTATACATCTGCAAGGCATTAATAGATTGCAGGTTGCCCATATAGTCCGTAATAAATGCCGCTTATAAAGTCAAGTATTATTAGCTGAAAGCCAGCTTAAAAGCATATTCGCCTGAGAGTTGAAGGGCTTTTAACCGTAATTGACTCGGGTTACCAATATTTTGTAGGATTTTCTGGAAAATGTTAAAAATATGTAGAATTTTCTAGAAAATGTTCAGAAAATGTCCAGAGTACATTGATATAATAGTGACGAACCTCTGAAGGCCTTACTACAGAAAAACAAGGTCTTTAAGCAGTATAAATTTTAATACTATTTCATAGATGATCGATAAGGAGAAAGAATGAGCGATACCTTTAGATGTTTTGAATGGGAAAGTGTTGGAGATGTTGGACTGGGCAGGCCCACGCTGGGAGAGAAAATGCATGTAGCTGCTTACAGGATGTTCCACTATGCCCATCGCTGCGTCCTGGAGAAAAACTACGGTAAAGAGGCCGTCAAACGTAACATGGTAGAAGCTGGTCGGGCAGTGGGGGAAGAATTCTGTCAACATATGCTGGATATCAACCTTCCACCCGCCGACTTTTTCCGATTACTTAATCAAAAGATGGCTGAACTGGGGATAGGGATACTGGAAGTGGAACACGCGGATTTTGAGAATATGATCTTTATTCTGACGGTGTCCGAAGACCTGGACTGTTCAGGCGTGCCGGCAACCGGCGAAGCTATATGCAATTATGCTGAAGGATTTATTACAGGAATCATGCAAAGGTATACGGACAGGCAGTTTATTGTCAAGGAAATAAATTGTTGGTCAACGGGGGATTGGACGTGCAGGTTTCATGTGGTGGCAATATGATATTTACGTAGAAATACCTTTGCAAAATTCGTTATGGCCGCATGGAAAGGAAATTGAAGTGAGGCAGACAGCAAAAATATGATGAGGGGGAGATAAAGAAATGCCGAAAAGAAGGGGCAGTTTAAAATTAAAGATTGTCATTTTGATGAGTACAATATTGGTAGCCGTATGCTCGGGATTGGGGGTCATGGCATATCATAACATTTACAATTCTCTGACCGGCAATATTGAAGAGATGTTGCCAAAGCTTGCCGTTGAAGCTGCAAGACTTATTGAAACTAAAATGTCAAGCCAGTTTAACTCATTAGAGATACTGACCGCAAATGAAAAGGTA
This sequence comes from Ruminiclostridium cellobioparum subsp. termitidis CT1112, assembly GCF_000350485.1. Lineage (GTDB taxonomy): Bacteria > Bacillota > Clostridia > Acetivibrionales > DSM-1351 > Ruminiclostridium > Ruminiclostridium termitidis. The sequence continues at coordinate 6,776 of NZ_AORV01000010.1, read as the reverse complement.
ATATCCTCCGGAAGTGCACAAGAAAAGAGTCCGGGTATTGAGGCCTTGCTGGACAAGGAGGTAAAACGGCAGGGATATAAAAGAATGGCGGTAGCCGATGTTCATGGGAATGCTGTATATAGTGACGGACAAAAAGCCGGCATTCAGGACACTGACTATTTTCAAAAAGCCATAAAAGGTGAAAATTTCGTGTCGGATCCTATTGCGAACGGAGACGGCAATAATATTGAAATGATTTTTTCGGTCCCCATAAAATCGGGAGACAGCATTATCGGAGTACTTGTCGCCATCAGGGACGGATATGAATTAAGCAACCTTACAAAGGAGATTTCGGTCGGCAAGACGGGAAATGTATTTATTGTAAACAAAGATGGAAAAACCATTGCCCATTCGAATAAAGAAATAGTAAACAGTTTGATAAAAATGAGCGGTACCGGAATAGATGCAACCTCCTCGGCAACGAAAACAGCCGGGGCTGGAGAAACCGATGCGGTCTCATCGGCGACAACGGTACCCGGAAGCAAAAACGAAGGCCTGGGGAATAAAAATTACAATGAAATACAGGAGCAGATGATAAAAGGCGAAACTGGATTTGGTGGATATGAGTATAATAACGTACCCATGTATCTCGGGTTTTCACCTGTATCCTTTTCGGGATGGTCTGTAGCAGTACAGGTTGAGAAAGCGGAATTATTATCCGGGTTATCCATTCTAAAACGGGATACTATCCTTACATCTTTAATTTTTCTCGCTGTCGGCCTTCTGGTGGTATACCTTTTTACGATGCGGCTGACAAAATACCTTGCCAAGCTGAAATATTATACAACATTATTAGGAGAATTTGATTTAACCTTTGAGATATCGGACGAACTGCTGAAACAGAATGATGAGATTGGAGAAATGTCAAACTATTTCCGCTTATTCATAAAAAGCGTCCATACTATGGTGAAAAGCATTGTAGATGAGACTCGGAACGTAAATGCTTTGGTAGCGATGTTTCATCAAAATATAGCAGATCTCACGAGAGAGCTAGAAGATGCTGCGGCGACAGTGCAGGAATTGTCTGCGGGAATGGAGGAAACCGCTTCTTCCACCGAAGAAATTACCATAACTTCCAATGAGATTGAGAACGCAGTAGAAACCGTTGCGGAAAAAGCCCAGGAAGGCGCCATATCCGCCAGTGAAATCAGCAAAAAAGCAGTTACCTTAAAGGACAGCTCACTTACGCTTCAGATCGAGGCCGACCAGACCCGTTTGACTATTAAGAAAGGGATGGATGAAGCCCTGGAAAAAGCTAAGGAAGTCGATAAAATTAAGAATCTATCCAATGTCATTTTGCAAATATCCGAACAAACCAACCTGTTGGCATTAAATGCGGCTATTGAAGCAGCTAGGGCCGGGGAAGCCGGAAAGGGATTTTCCGTTGTTGCTGAGGAAACACGAAAATTGGCGGAAAACTCTAAAAACACTGTAAAAGAAATTCAGGATATGCTGGTTGTTACCTTAAAAGCTGTCGAAAACCTGGCTGGCTGCTCCAGGCAAACGCTGGAATATATCGAGACGAAAGTGGTAGACAGCTATAAGGAATCCGTCCAGGTCGGTGAAAACTATAAGCAGGACGCTCAATCCATTAATGATTGGGCCACAGAGTTAAGCGCGACCTCCCAGGAACTGCTCGCTTCTATAAAAATCGTAGCCGAAGGGATCACCCAAATTGCCAGGGCCACAGAAGACGGGTCGGAGGGAGCGACGCATATTGCCGATAAAGTTTCCAGGATAAAGGAAAGGGCGAATGAAATCAAATTCGAAACGGATGAAGTCAAAGTCAGTGCCGATAATTTGCATGACCTGGTTAAGAAATTTAGAATATAAAAATTTAACTGTTCATAGAATGCAAGCCGCCTGACCGAGCGTCATTGGTGGGCGGTTTATCTTTTGGAGGAGTAATTGATGGAATATACCTATCCCCCTTTGTTATTTTCACTGTTGTTTTTTACTGTATTTGCCGTATATTTATGTATTGGGATACATGGTATTTATTTAAACCCAAAGGCAAGCCTAAACAAATTGTTTCTTGCTGTTTGTATTTCATTATGCCTTTGGTCTTTAGGGTTTTCAATGACCAATTCGGCGTCAGGTTCCGAGACCTCCTTATTCTGGAGAAGGCTTGCTGCCCTTGGCTGGACGTCGAGCTACAGCATATTACTGCATTTTATATTGGTATTGACTGGTAAGACCGGCATTCTGAAGCGCAGCTGGTTTTATATTTTGCTGTATCTACCCGCCCTGATAAACCTGTATATTTTTTCTCTATCCATTAAAATGTCAGCCATGCAGTCTGATATGGTCGAAATAGATACTGGATGGGATTTGTTTTTTTATATTTATTATGCCGGATATTTGCTTGCCATCCTAGTGTTAATCTGGATTTGGAAACAAAAATCCTCGGAAAGAAATGTGCAAAGACAAGCGAAGCTTATTTTTACATCATTTCTCATCGTATCGTTTGGAAGTTCCAATTTGACAAATACATTGCCACAAATGGCTCCGGTATTTATTTTAATTCCGATTATAGCAATTTATTATTCTATCCAGAGGTATGGACTGATGCAGCATAAAATAATTAATAAAGACGAGCTTATTCTCGATGATAAGACACGCACTATATTGTTCGATTATTTATCTATTGGGTTTTTAACGGCAGGTTTGCTTGGTTTTTTATCCGAATTTCTGCCCCATACACCTACTGAAAAAAGCAGTCTATATTCTAACCTTTTAACAGGCGGTTTATTGCTTGGTATCGGTTTTGTTATTATGATTATCCAGCGATTAGTGGGCGAAGATAAAAAAAATACGTTGAATACTATTGTACTCCTCTTTAGTATACCATTGATTACACTGCGGTTTTTACAATATGCCGGCATAACTGTTTGGGCTTTCCCTGTCGTGTTTGTCATCATTTCACTGGTATTCAATAAAAGAAGCTTGCTGCTTGGGTTAACGGCAGTATCCATTATTACTCAGATTTTGATGTGGATATACATGCCAAAAACCATAGTTCAGGTGGATGCGTTCGATTATATTTTAAGGATCGGCATATTTATTCTCGCGCTTTGGATAGGGCTATATGTCAATAAAATTTATGTAGCAAGATTAAGAGAAAATGCTTATCAAATCAGTTTTCAAAGAATGCTTTCAGAAATCCTGATTGATTTCGTACGTATTAATCAAACTAATTTTGATGAAAAAACCAATCATCTTCTGGAGACCATAGGCCGGTTTCTTCAAGTGGACCGTACATACTTTTTTTTGTTTAATCATGACAATAACACGATGGCCTGTACCCATGAATGGTGCAACCAGGGAATAGAGCCCGAAATAGCCGTTAATAAGGATATACCGTTTAGCGTGTTTCCATGGTGGATGGAGCAGTTGGAAGGCAACAAACTGGTTTGCATCCAGGATGTAAGTCAGCTGCCCGCTGAAGCTGGTGCAGAAAAGAAGCAGCTTCAGCGGCAAAAGGTTAAATCCCTGGTTTCAGTTCCAATTAAAGGAAACGGAAGAGTCCAGGGCTTCCTTGGAATTAATGCCGTCACATCGTTCAAGGAGTGGTCACCCGACCATATTAAGATGCTTAAAATACTGGCGAATTTGCTGGCGGACGGTCTGATTAAAATCAAAGAGGAAAAAGAGATCGAAATTAAGGCTTATTATGACCACCTGACAGCTCTTCCCAACCGTATCCTGTTTGCAGAAAGGCTCAGCCAAGCTATTCACCTGGCCAAACAGTCCGGAAAGTTTGTCGCCGTCATGTTCATTGACCTGGATGATTTTAAGACAGTAAACGATACCATGGGACATAGCGGAGGGGACGCATTGATTAAGGAGGTGGCTCAGCGCCTGGAGAGGTGTTTGCGGGAAACAGACACCGTCGCCCGTTTCGGCGGTGATGAATTCCTGATCATGATAAATAATATCCCCGATGATAAGGATATTACTAAAATTGTGATGAAAATAATGGGACTCTTTGAAAGACCGATTCACCTGTTTGGACAAGAGTTTTTTATTACGGGAAGCGCAGGTGTCTCTGTTTATCCTGTGGACGGGGAGGATACCGAAACATTAACCCAAAATGCCGACATCGCAATGTACAAGGCCAAGGGAAAAGGGAAAAACCAATGTGTTTTATTCACCGCCGATATGAAGGATGAAGTACAGCAGGACATGAAGCTGACCCATAGTTTATATCGTACCAAGGAGAGACAGAAGCTCCCTTTATTATCAGCCGCAAGTCAAACTGTTTACGGGTCAGATAACAGGTTTGGAGGCCTCACTGAGCTGGAACCACCCCCAAATTGGTATGATTCCTCCTAGTATATTTTCCTTTAGCTGAAAAAAGTGGCTTGATGCTATTTTTTAGAGCTTGAAGCCCATTATAACCAATGTTTTTGAATTAGAGCCGCTTATAATATTAAAACCGATAAGGGGGTGAGGTAATGGATGTATTTATTGCTAGACAGCCAATTTTTGATAAAAACATGAATATTTACGGGTATGAACTATTATACAGGCAGAGCGGGGATAACTTTTTCACCGGAATTGATGATGACCAGGCTACATCCGAATTAATTTACAACGCTTTTCTAGTTATGGGCCTTCATGACTTGACGGATGGGACAAATGCCTTTATTAATTTCTCTAAAGAGCTCATTAAGAGTGATGTTCCTTTTTTACTTCCGAAGCAGAACATCGTTGTGGAGGTCCTCGAACGGGAAAAAGTAACTCTCGCAACGATAGATGCCTGTAAAAGGATTAGAGCGATGGGATACAGGCTGGCTCTTGACGATTTTGTTTTGGATCAAAACAATTTGCCTTTAATCGAGATCGCGGATATTATCAAAATAGAATTTCCGGCTGTTAGCCGGCATGAACAGTACCATCTTATACAAAACTATGGAAAAAGAGTTAAGTTTTTAGCGGAAAAAATTGAAAGCAAAGAAGAGTATAAACAGGCGGCTGAAATGGGTTATGAGTTGTTTCAAGGATATTTTTTCAACAAGCCTTCTATTATCAGATCCAAGGAGGTCGTAACACTTAATGCCAACCTTTTTAGTATTCTTAAGGAGCTAGGATCTTCCGAGCCAAGCTATTTAGTTATTGCCAATATTTTCGAAAGAGACCTGGGACTTTCATATAAATTATTGAAACTTGCCAATTCAGTTTACATAGGGGCAAGGAATAAGATCAAATCAATCCCCCACGCCCTATCCTATATCGGCATTAATGAAATGTATCAGTGGATTTCACTGATGATGCTGAAGGATATACAGAATGTAGAAAATGTCGAACTGATTAAACAATCGCTGATCAGAGGCAAGCTTATGGAACTCCTGACCCCTGAGCTACACTTAGAAGGAGAAAGTTCTGAGTTCTATTTTACGGGGATATTTTCTGCCATTGATGTTTTATTAAACAGCTCGATGGAACAGGTTTTAAAAGGCCTTCCCCTATCTGTCAATGTAAAGAATGCCCTATTGGGTATAGACAATGAGCAGCGAAAGCTGCTGAATTTCATCATGAACTGGGAAAAAGCTCACTGGGAAAAAGCTGAGGATCAATATCCAATGACCAATAAGTTTATGGAGTTATATATGGAAGCATTGAAATGGGCAAAAAAACTGAACTATTGATAGGATTGTTACAGGATGTTCCAGTTAATTTCGCAAAGTAAAAATGGATGTTCAAAACGGTTACCGTTGAACATCCATCATTATGCTCTATGGAGGAAAACAGCGGGACTCAGTTATTTATGTAAATCCGGCTAACAAATGGGGACGAAACAAATCCGCTTGCAAAAAATATTATCACACATCTTAACGGCACTATTTGTGTTCTGATCGAAAACAGGCAAACAACTTATTCTATTTAACTTCCTGCCGTAGTTACGAAAGCAAAGGAGGACTAACTTTGAGAGATTTGTTCGCATATATTGTTCTTGGTGCATTGCTGGTTGTTATTGTAATAATATTACAAGCCCGGGAAATAAGTAAAAAAATAGTGATGCAGATTGCCGACAATATACTTATGTTCGTACCTTCTGGCTTATTGCTGCCAATCGTCTACCGGGCTCTTACACTCGCCTAAAAATGTGCATTCAGCACATTTTCTATACGGCTCGTGCCCTCTCGGGTTCAAGTCCCAATAGGGACACAATAAAAAAGCCTTGTACAAATGTACAAGACTTTTCTTTGGCAGGGGAGACCGGACTTGCACCCGCAGCCGACGGTTTTGGAGTTGGAAGAAATAAGTTTGAAAACCCTGAAAACCGCATGAAATAAGGGTTTCTATTTTTGCCTTTTTGTGTTTTTAGTCAAAAATGGTGTCTTTTTTGAAAAGTGGTGTCCAAAATGGTGTCCTAAAATTATTAAAAATGGTGATAAAAAATTTAAGAGAAACAGATAATAATTAACATTTTTAATGTACAATATAATCTAATAGTTAGGATAATAGTTTAAAATTTACAAATGATTTTTATATATGATAAAATACTAAAGTATAATAGAACTATATTCTATTTTGAAAGATTTATTGGGCACAAATTATTCTAAGCTCTTTAAATTTAACTATTAAATGGTTATTTAGAATGGAAGGTTAATTATGGATCGAGTAAAATTTTACTCCAGAAACGATATTTCATGTGGCTATTATATTGCAAATATTGAAAAGCTGATTAATGAATATACTGAGGGAAAAAAGCTTCAGGATATTAATGATGT
>NZ_AORV01000009.1 GCF_000350485.1 Ruminiclostridium cellobioparum subsp. termitidis CT1112 | reverse complement strand
TATTTTATGGCTTTGAGCCGCTTAGCCGCCACAAAATGTTATGCAGGCAAGTATCCTTTATCGCTCTTCGCCTAACAGTTGTTAGGGAAATTATACCTAACGGTTGTTAGGTTGTCAAGAACTTTAATGATAATATGTCAATAATATTGTATAAAATATTACGAGAGGAGTTGTACTTTAAAATGGAGAATATAAATAATGAAATTTATTTATTCCTCTACAGCGAAGGAGATACCTATGGCGGAAAAATTTCCGGATTTATTTGACAAGTTGACAGAGAAATGGTTCATAAATACCCTCGGTTCACCCACTGCCGTTCAGCAGCAGGCCTGGCCGGCAATTGCCTCGGGCAGGCACACGCTGGTATCGGCACCGACAGGTACCGGTAAGACACTTACCGCATTTCTGGTATTTATCGACAGACTGCTGGAACAGGCCCGGAGCGGTAATTTAAAACAGGAGCTGCAGCTGATCTATATATCGCCGCTTAAATCACTTGCCGGTGATATACGTGAGAATCTCAAGCGTCCTCTGGACGGAATTCTTGAGGAACAGTTAAAAGCAGGTATCCCGTCAAAGAGCACAGGAATTAGCGTCGGCATACGGACCGGTGACACCTCGCAAAAGGAAAGGAGCCGGATGAGCAAGACTCCTCCGCATATCCTGATTACCACTCCCGAATCCTTATATTTGATGCTGACAAGTAAGTCCGGACAGAAAATTCTTGAAACTGCTAAAGCAATTATAATAGATGAACTGCATGCCCTCATTGATTCCAAACGGGGCGCCCATCTGATGTTGTCGGCTGCAAGACTGGACAGGCTGTGCCGACGGCCGCTTCAAAGGATCGGCCTGTCTGCCACAATTGAACCTCTGGATATTGCTGCCCGGTATTTGTCTCCCGACCCGGTTGCAGTTATTGCACCCAAAATGCAGAAGGAGATCCGGATTGCAGTGACAAGTCCCCTGTCGGACAAAAGAACTGTAATGAAAGACCCGGTTTGGCAGGAGCTTGCAAAAACGGTATATTCCTATTGCGGCGGTACGGGCAGCGCCATTGCCTTTGTAGAAGGGCGCGCTTATGCCGAAAAGCTGGCCTATTTTATAAACCAGCTGGGAGGAGAGGGCTTTGCCCGGACGCATCATGGCAGTTTATCCAAGGAACAGCGCTTTGAGGTTGAGAACTCACTTCGCAGCGGGGCACTGAGGCTTCTGTGTGCCACCTCCTCCATGGAGCTTGGAATAGATGTGGGCGATATAGATCAGGTATTCCAGATCGGCTGTCCCCGTTCCATCTCCAGTACCATGCAGAGGTTGGGCCGCGCCGGGCATAATCCAAACCGCATAAGCATCATGCACATGTTTCCCAGGGAAGCGGTGGAAGGGCTGTATTGCGGACTCACCGCAGAGGTGGCGCGAAATGGCGGTATCGAATACTCAAAGCCTCCCAGGCTCTGCTTTGACATCCTGGCCCAGCACCTTGTGTCCATGGCCTGCGGCGGAGGCTATGAGGTTGAGGAGGTCATGGAGCTGCTTTCCCGGGCTTTTCCCTTCCGTGATGTGAAGGTGGAGGATGTCCGGGAAATTCTGTGTATGCTTGCGGGGGATTACGAGCATGAGAGGGATATTCCCGTGCGCCCCAGAATAATTTATGACAGGCTCCATAATCATGTAACGGGGGATGCCTACAGCCGCATGCTGGCGGTCAGTGCCGGAGGAACCATACCCGACAAAGGTTTATATACATGCAGGACCGAAAGCGGTGTCAAGCTGGGTGAGCTGGATGAAGAATTTGTCTTTGAAACCAGAATTGGCGACAGATTTCTCCTGGGCACATTTGCCTGGAGGATCGTAAACATATCAAAGGACTCTGTAATCGTGACCCAGACCAATACGGCAGGTGCCAGACTGCCCTTTTGGCACGGTGAGATCAAAGGGCGGAGGCTGCGGACAGGCATTGCCTTTGGTGAACTGTTCCGAAGGCTTGCCCGTGCAGATGAGGCAGGTTCCATGCTAAAAGAGCTTGAAAAAATGGGGCTGGACGAGCCGGCCGCAAAAAGTGCGGCGGATTTTCTGAAGCGGCAGCTGCAAAGCACGGGCCTCCTGCCAGACGACAGGACCATATTGATTGACATTTTATGGATGAAAACAGCAACCATCAGATGATGGTGCATTCGGTATTCGGCCGTCAGGTGAATGAACCCCTGTCCCTTCTTGTGAAGGAAGCGGCAAACCGCCATATGGATACCACAATCAGCTGTGTGACCGACGATGACGGATTCCTCCTGTTTCCCTTTAACGGCAGTCCCCTGCCCGAAGGCCTGCTCCAGGAGGTATCACCAACTGCCGCCAGGCAGATAGTCACAGCATTACTTCCTGCAACACCTTTGTATAACATGAATTTCCGCTATAACACTGCCCGGGCACTTTTAATGGGAGTGAGGAGCAGCAGGCGCCAGCCGCTGTGGGTACAGCGTATGAGAAGTGCGGAACTGCTTTCCTCACTGGTTGAGCAGGAAAAGCATCCCCTGATCCGGGAAACAAGGCGGGAATGTCTGGAGGATTACTGGGATCTGCAGGGAGTGGAATACATTCTGAATGGAGTACGCTCGGGCGATATCCAGGTCCGTGAGATGTATCTCGATACGCCTTCTCCCATGTCCCTGCCGCTGAGACGCCAGACCGAAGCCGCAATGATGTATGATTATTCGCCCACACCGCAGAAAATACATCAGGCTGCGGCAGAGGCCCTAAAAGGGGCCGGGAAGATTAAGCCGGAGCCGGAGCAGCTGGCCCGTGTATCTGAACGTACCAGGCTTCCGGAGGATGAACAGCAGCTTCATTCCCTGCTGATGATAGAAGGAGATCTGACTGCCGGGGAGCTGGAAATACCGGTTGAATGGCTGGAAGCACTTGCTGCCGCGGGACGTGTGAAATATATCGAGCCGGGCTTATGGATTGCCGCCGAGCAGGAGCAGGAATACTCGGATGCTCTGGAGGGAATAGTCACCGATGCCAGAAAGCGCCTGGTCCAAAGACTGCTGAGATACAGGGGGGCAAAATCATGCGAGCAGGTGGCAGAGAGGTACCTGTGGACCGAGGAGGCTGCACTTGAAATTTTCACTCTGCTCTGTTCACAGGGAAACGCGGTGGAGCAGGAGGGAATGTACTATCATTCGGGGCTTTATGACCGTGCCAGGAATGAAACTATCAAAAGCCGGCGCAAGCAGGTAAGAACCCTTCCGGCAGAACGGTATGCCGCGCTGCTTGCCAGTCGCATGCTTATTTCGGCACCGGCGGCTGAACAGCTGGAGGCCGCGCTTAAAACACTGAGCGATCAGCCGTATCCGGTCGAGGCCTGGGAGAACATCCTGCTGCCGGCACGCGTGGGGAATTACCGTCCGGAGTTTATGGACACTGTTTTATCCGGGGGAAATACATTCTGGCAGCTCAGTCCCCAGACCAGCCTCTGTTTTCACCAGACCGGAGACATTGACTGGGAGGCCGAGCAGTCCGGGACGGCCGAAACCCTGGAGGGAAAGGAGAAAATCATATATGATGTATTGTTAAAAAGCGGGGCCAGTTTTATGCAAAGACTTGCCGGGCTGGTTGAAGGTTCGCCCTATGATACCCTGCTGGAGCTTGCAGCAAAAGGACTTGTGACCTCCGACAGTTTTATTCCGGTCCGGCAGTGGCTGGACAGGGATAAGCTGGAAAAGGGTACAGCACGCCATAAAGTCAATGCCCGCATGAAGATACTGACAACCGGGCGGTGGGAGGTTACCCGACCTCTAAAGCCTCTGACAACGGAACAGCAGTTGGACCGCAGCTTCGACAGGGTGGTTTTACTCTGCCGTGAGACAATACGGGGGATTTCCTGGAGCACCGCCCTTGAGACACTTCGCATCTGGGAATATACCGGCCGGGTGCGCCGCGGGTACTTTATTGAAGGACTTTCGGGAATCCAGTTTATACGGGAGAAGGATTATGCCGGGACCATGCTGACACTGGAACAGCCCCGCCGACAGACAGTATGGCTGAATGCAATCGATCCGGCCCAGCCCTGGGGCAAATGTCTGCAGCATATGCCGGACAGGGCATTTCTGAATGTTGCCGGTACGGCTGTTGCATTGCGGGCGGGTGTGCCGGTGGCCGTTCTGGAGCGCCAGGGCAGGACCTTGCGGGTATTTGAGCCGGATAGCGCCGCCGAAGTACTTGGGGTATTCGTACAGGATTATTCAAGGCGCAGGATATTTTCATCACAAAACCGTATTGTGATCAAGGATTATCCGGAGGAGGCCGCAGAAGCACTCAGCAGTGCCGGCTTTGTTCACGAGCCCCAGGGTTATGTGGCATATCGGCCGTATAGATAAATGTTTTTTAACCCCGGAAACAATGCTATAATGTGTTATAAAAATATCCTACCCCTTATTGACAATGTACGATACGTTTTTGAGTGGTTAATTTGCCCTGCGGCTGCGTTGAAGCCGCTTGGAAGGCACAAAGCCTTACTGCACGTCTTTGCCTTGCCGCAAGCCAAATTCTCTCGCTCAAAAATCACCGACGTGAGGCGTGTTGTACTTTGTCAATAGAGGGTATGTATAAGGAATTAAAATATATGAAAGATTTTATTATAATGGATCGGGTATTCTTCTCCTATGGAAAGCGGGAGATACTCAGCAATGTTTGCCTGACACTGGAAGCTGGAGGTTCCTATGCTTTGATCGGTAAGTCGGGTTCGGGGAAAAGTACCATTCTGAACCTCATTGCAGGATTTTTAAAGCCTGATGGGGGAACAGTGACCGTCAATGGGGCGGAAGTCAGGGCTCCCAGGAGCGAAACTGCCTTCCTGTTTCAGGATTTGGGGCTGTTTCCCTGGCAGACCGTAGAGGATGCAGTTTCAATGCCGTTGAAAATAAAGGGACGGACAGACAGTCTGGAGGCTGCCGTAATGGAACTGCTTGTTGAGATGCGGCTGGAAGGCCATAAGGACAAGTATCCGCAAGAACTGAGCGGAGGTGAGCGGCAGCGGGTGGCTCTGGCAAGGACTTTGATCGGAGAACCGGATCTGCTCCTGATGGATGAACCCACCTCTGCACTTGATGCAATGACAAAGGAGGAGCTGCAGGGCATAATAATAAGAGAACAGCAAAAACGGACGGCGACACTGCTGTTTGTCACCCACGATATTGAAGAGGCCGTTATGCTGGGACAGCACATTCTTCTGATGAACGGGGATGGAACTGTCTCACAGATGGACAACCCCTATTATTCGGTAAAGAACGCGAGAGAAGAGCTGGGCTTTTATGACCAGTGCATCAAGCTCAGAAAGCTGCTAAAGATGGAGATGTGACCATGAAGGATATAAAAAGATTAACTCAGAGCCAGCTGGCAGGTTTTTTAAGCTTTCTCATCCTTTGGGAGCTTCTTCACCTGCTTTTGAAAACCCGCACCATACCGTCCCCGGTTGAAACTGTGGCCTATATTCTGACAGTACCCGGCCAATTGCTCAGACACTGTGCCGCCAGCATACTGAGAGTGGCCGCAGCTGTGGGCGTTTCCATGCTTCTTGGGGTTCCGGCCGGAATCGTTCTTGGTGTGAATAAAACCTGCAAGAGATTGTTCTCACCTTTACTGTATTTTATCTATCCGGTACCTAAGGTTGCCTTTCTGCCGGTTTTCATGCTGTTGTTCGGCCTTGGAAATACGTCCAAGATAATTCTTGTGATTTTTATTATCATATTCCAGATCATACTGTCGGTTCGGGATGGAGTGGAGCACATTCCTCCGTTGTATTTCAAGGTAATGGAGAGCTTCTGTGCACCGGCGGGCCGGAAGTACCGGTATCTGATTCTGCCGGCAATCCTCCCCCATATATTCGGAGGATTGCGGATAAGTATCGGAATATCGCTGGCTTCGCTATTTTTTGCCGAGAATTATGCAACGGTATACGGGATCGGCTATTACATCCTGAGCGCATGGACAAAGATGGATTATGTGCAGATGTTCAGCGGCATTCTGGCCCTTGGCCTTGTGGGAATAGTGCTCTTTAAGCTGCTGGACCGGCTGGAAGCAGCCTGTGCTCCCTGGCTGAAGCGTATGAAATAACGTGCTGTACTGATTGAATTAACTCTCAACTTTGTGGTTAGGTAAGTTATGCTGATTATACCGGCACGCGAGTGCAACTTCAAGCAATGGATGGCACGGTAAAAAGTGCTTGCTGAAATTTGTAGGTAAACAACAAGTATTTTAGCCGACAAAGTGACAGGAGGTCACTTTGAGCAGCACACGAGACCCGGATGGTCGAGTCGCTGCGACGGCAAGAAAATACTTGTTGTGAACCGTACTATTTCAAGTAAGCGCTTTGTGTGCAGCCATTGCTTGAGGTTAGCACGGAAGTACCGATATAAAATCAATAAATTTTTACTGGTAATATTGATTAACCAATTAATACAACACGTTAAGTTAATACTATTTTATAAACGAGAAGTCGGTTAATTCATCATAGGTATAGAGCTTGCCTGTCAGCCCCTTGTCTTTAGTCCATTTGATGATATTATCAAACTGGTCTTCACTGATGGTTCCTGCATGAGTGAACTTCCCGGACAGATTGGAGAGGTAATCTCCGATTGCTTCGGGGAACTGGTAATTTTTCAGGATGGAGCTGTATTCCTTCACATCGGTGTCGTTCATGTAATCAATGGCCTTGTTGTAAGCCTGATAGAATCTTTTTATGTCCCCGGGACGGCCGGAAATCACGGTATCTGTGAACAGCAGGGTACCGCCTTTGATTCCTGCTTTTTTTGAACTTCCCAGCAGATGCGCACCCTGTTTTACAAGCATGCCTGCCTGCGGTTCTGTATAAACGACTCCGTCAATCTGATCGGACATGAGAGCTTCGGCCCTTCCAGCAAAGGAAGGTATTTCAACGATCTGATAATCAAATCCGTCTTTTTCCGCAAACTGGTCCATGATATATTCCAGGAGAAAGTTCCGTACAAGAGAAATCCGTTTGCCCTTTAACTCTTCCATTTTCTCAATCTTGGAACCGGGGGAGGATAATATTTTAAAGTCTTCACTGATATCCGATGTGATTTTCATGGCAATGCCCTTATCTACAAAGGCTGCGCCGGTCATGACATCGCCTATGGCCCCATCCAGCTCTTTGGCCTGAACCGCTACATTACGGTCATTTGGAGAAGAAAAGGACTTGATGGATACCTTTAGTCCGGCCTGGTCAAAGAAGCCCTTTTCCTTTGCAAGAATGATGGGAATGGCCGACTCGGCAGGCAGGATGCCTACTTTCAATTCCTGCCCGCTGGGCGCTTGACTGCCGGTGGCCGAGGATTCGGATGAATTCCCGGCATTATTGCCGGCCTTCGAGCATGAGGGCATGAATAGAATTCCCATTAATAATGCGAATATTATGATTGATTTTTTCATATTTTATGTTCCTCTCTTTTATTTATATTAAATGCTTAATGTTATATCCGCGGCTTCAACTCTGATGCGGCCGGGGGGAATGCTTCCGTCACCCTGTGATGCCTCTGAAGGTTTCCATATCCATGGAATAGGGTATGACATTCCGCTTGAGAAGCAGTGGAGGGGTATCCTTGGTATTGCTGCCACCCTCAGTGGTAAAAGCAAGCTTGAACCCTTTATTTTTAAGCAGGGCCACATTCAGATCGGAATACAGGCCGAAGGGATATGCAAAGACATCCTTTGCACCCACGAGAGGACTGGCATTGCAGCGGTCCAGGTCTTCGGAGGTTTTCTCCTGATCTGCTTCCAGCATCCTGCTGACTGTGGTTCCGGTTCTGGTGTGAAATTGGTCGGTATGGTTTGCATATTCAAAAATATTGGACATTTCCTCCAGTTCTTTTACGGTAAGACAAATGGATTTCTCCGGATCGAAAGGTTTTCTTTGTGTATTGAGCCAGCCGGTAACTACAAAGGCAACGGCATGAAACCCATACTTTTTTAATGTGGGATATGCGTAAAGTCCCACTGACTGGTAGCAGTCGTCAAAGGTAAGCAATACGGATTTTTCCGGCAGTCCGGCTCCCCTGTAATAATAATCCTTTATTTCAGAGAGTGTTAAAGTATGAAAGCCGTTTTCATGCAAATACTCCATCTGGGCGAGGAAATTCTTCAGGGTGACGAAGAGCGGAGGGGGCAAATTGTCCCTGTAATCCTGCTTCACCTCAATTGGAGAAGCCTGTTCCGGACGGTGCATCCGGCTCTCCCGGATTTCGTGGTATAGTAAGGTGGTGAATGACATAGTATTCTCCTGTCTGTTTTTTGACTTCATTTTGACTTTATAATTATATTTTAAAACTAATTATAAAATATATCACAAAATTTTGTTAACGGGTATAAAAATTAATAATATCTGTCATATGTGGCTAATTCCGGTATGTTGACTTTAAGGCTGCGAATCTGGCTAATATTGTCGAAATATGTTATAATAGCAGAACCAGGAGGTTGATCTTTAGCCTCATTGGTTGACTTCTTCCCCCATAATCTCAAGGAAATATACGATTAAGGAGGCACATATTATAAAGCTCAAATATACAGTTATCTCACTGATAATCGCAGGAATTACCTGTTTTGTTGTGGTTTACTTTTATTTATTTTCAATCAATAAAGTCAGCGATGTTTATATAGACAAGACCCGGGAAACTATTCTGGACCTGAGGAAGGATTTCATGAAAGATACTGTAAATAACCTGATTTCCGAAATTGACGCTGAAAGAAGAGCCAAGACCAGGTATACCGAAAAACTGGTAAAGAATACGTCGGCTATTATCAATGTAAAAACAACACATACCGATTTGAATTTTAAGGACTTTGCTATCAGCTTCTTCAGTGATAATTCAGATTACGAATTTTGGACAGTACTGCTTTGGAACAACAAAGAAAATAAAGTGATTTACATTTCAAAAAATCTGGCTGATGCTCCGGAAAAGGTTACGTTTAATAATGTTATATCCGGTTTATCTTCATATGAGGTTGTTACCCAGGGGGATGAAACGGTTGTTTTCGGCATAAGCAAAAACTATATCGATGAGCTTGTCAAGTCTGAAATATCCGACACAATCAGAAATTTAAAATTTGATGATAATTCTTATATCTGGATTAATGAGATCATAAATTATAATGGCGGCAAAAATTATGCCATCAGAAGGGTTCATCCGAATCTGCCCGAAACGGAAGGTATGTATCTGTCCACTGATATGACCGACGGAAAGGGCAATTTCCCTTATTTAACCGAACTTCAAGGGGTTAATAAAGACGGGGAGCTGTTTTTTTCCTACTATTTCAAGGAGCCTGACAGGGATGCTGTTTCCAAGAAATTAGCGTATGCCAAGCTGTACAGGGAATATAACTGGGTTATTGACATGGGGATCTATTTGAATGATCTTCAGTCATATGTAGACCAGACCAATGAAAAAAGCAGGGCGCTTGCATCAAGACTTACGCTGGTACTGGTTTTTTTATTCGTCATAATACTGTTTCTGAGCTATTCCTTGATTGTATTGATTGAAAAGTTGTATCACCGGCATTCCAGGAAAATACTGGAATCTGAAATCAACCAGGACTCTCTTACAAAGTCAGCCAGCCGTAAGAGCGGAACAAGTGACTTGATCCGCGCATTCAGGGAGTATAAGAGGAACGGTTCCAATCCCGGCATAATGATGTTAGATATCGATAATTTTAAGCATATAAACGATAAACATGGGCATGCTTCAGGAGATTTGGTTTTAATAGAAATCGTAAAGGCAATTTACCGGGTTATTAGAAGCTCTGACAAGCTTATCCGGTGGGGCGGAGACGAATTTGTGATAATTCTTTACGGGCTGCAGCAGGAAAATGCGCTTGAGTACGGTAGGAAAATATTATCTGTGGTATCTTCACTAAAAATTTCAGCTGAAAATAATGAAATTAATCCTGCTCTATCCATAGGTTTCACATTTTTTAAAGAAACCGACACTGATTACAGCGATGTACTGAAGCGCGCCGATGAAGCATTGTATATCTCCAAGACCAATGGCCGCAATCAGGTAAATTTAATTTTATGATTTAACCATTTGGTTATTTAATTATTTGTAAATGGCCGGTTAATGTGAACAATTCTTATTTATATGTATTAATAATTGTCCTCTCCTTTTTTAAACGTGTTATGAGCATGGAAACTATGATTGCCATGAGAATTTCCGATCCCCAAAGGACGGCCATTTTTATGCTGACAGGATGGGTAAGGGCACTGCGTGTGAACATGCCCTGCAGCAAATTTCCCCAGGCGTGCAGCAATACACAGGCAAATATTGATTTTGTCAGCCAGTAAAGCAGACCCAGGACGAAGCCGAATGTGATGCAATATAATAAAAATGACGGAAAATTCATGACGGATTGGTTGGAGGTTTGGACAAACCAGAGAGGCAGATGCCAACAGCCCCAAATGACGCCTGTTATTAATGCCGATAGGGCAAAGGGAAACCTTTTTTCCAGCTGTGGCTGCAGGAAACCGCGCCAGCCAAGCTCTTCGACTCCGCCGCCTATGACCATGACAGGGAGGAGAAGAATAAAAAGATACCAGGGATTGCCTGTGTACTCCTCACTGGCAGCATTGACCAAGAGCTGGCTTGCAAGGAAGATTGCTGTTATCCATATTGCTTGTTTGATATTTGGGGTATGCAGGATGAGCCTGAAAATATCCTTAAAGCCTTTTACCTTCCCCTGCTTTTTTAAGAGAATACAAACCGCATAGGCGGGTGCAAAACCCGCACCGAAACCTATGAGCAAAAAGATCAGGGCCGTACCTGCCGCACCCTTTAATATTTCCAGCCTTTCTCCGGCTATGATGGCAGCTTCCGTACCCCATGCAATTAAAAAGGTGAGCATAAGATATTGCAGGATACCGTTTTGTTCTTTATTTTTATACATAGTTTATTCCTCCGCTGTACCCAAAAAATATAGGATGGCTTTTGCAAGTGTTGCGAACATTTCTGAAATGTATGTCTCACTT
Organism: Ruminiclostridium cellobioparum subsp. termitidis CT1112; assembly: GCF_000350485.1. Lineage (GTDB taxonomy): Bacteria > Bacillota > Clostridia > Acetivibrionales > DSM-1351 > Ruminiclostridium > Ruminiclostridium termitidis. The sequence continues at coordinate 36,393 of NZ_AORV01000009.1, read as the reverse complement.
CGGTCTTCAATGGACTGTATGGCCGTATCGGTGGATATCCCGTCAACAGCTGCCTGCGTGAAACGGATGATTTCTTCCAGTGGTATGATTGGCTTAAATACGCCTTTCTCAATGTTTTGCCGTATATATCCGATAATACGGCTTTGGGCATTGTCAAGACTTTGCCTGAAAATCAGCCTTTGCAATACCGACTCTTTTTTTTGTTGGTCGAAGGCATACAGCACAAGTATTCCAAAGAGTATTTTTCCTCCTACGGTATTTTGCAGTTTCTTTATGTAATCACCCATAGCATTAATGCTTTCAAAAACAATATCAGCTTCTTTTTTATCTAGGCTGAACAAATGTCCTATGGCGGTTTCCAGCACGTCTGGCGGTGTGCTCCGATTGACCGAGTCCAAAAAAATCTCATCGACATTTGAATAATAACGGTATATGGTGCCCTGGCTGAAGCCGGTCTTTACAATAATATCCCTCATTGTGATCTGATAGAGCGGTTTTTCCAGGAATGCTTCATTTGCACATTTGATGATAAAATTTCTTTTATTTGCAGCATAATCCTCATGAACTTTTGGCATATTAGCTCCTCTTGTGTAAATTATTCTTAAAATGACATGGTGTCATCTTAAGAATAATTTATCATGGAAAAAGGATAGTGTCAAGATGACACTGTGTCATTTTGAAGAAATATTCAGCCATGATACAAACTTAACAGGATATCCAGAGTCTGGTGATTTTTCCGGCACAAATACTGAAATGGTAGTCCAGTAGGAGCGGGTCGGGCAGGCCGGTCTTGTCATAATCACCATCAAGTTTGCAGGTGACTGTAATTCCATTGTCGCTTTGTTTTACAGCCCGTGGCTCAAGTGTTACATTGGCTGCGAAGTGGTAAACGTCACTCCAGTTTTTAATGGCTGTCTTACCGGTTCTGGTCTGTCCTTCATCAATAACAGTTGCGTCATCTGAAAAACAGTTTACATAGGCAGCAGGATCAGGTTTGTTTGATGCAGTAATAAAATCATTTATTATTTGAGGAATATTATTAATATCCATTTTTCTTCTCCTTTTAATTAACGTTTTAGATGGTCCGGACTGTGCCGCCGTCAATCAGGTATTCGCATCCGGTGATATAGGATGCCCTGTTTGATACAAGAAATGCTACAAGTTCTGCTACTTCTTCAGGTCTTGCAGGCCGCCCCAGAGGTATACCTCCGATTTGCTCCATTAATTGCCTGCGGGCGGTATCATAGCCGCAGTTTGAATTTTGTGCCATCCTTTCAATGAGACGTTCGGCTGCTTCAGTTTCGGTAAATCCCGGTGCAACAGTGTTTATGCGGATTCCGTCCGGGCCGAACACTGTTGCCAGGTTTTTGCTGTAATTTGTCAATGCTGCTTTTGCAGCCGAATATGCCATGGTCATATTCCCGGGAAGCTTACGCTGGATGGATGAAATATGAACGATGACACCGCTGCGCTGCTTGATCATGTAAGGCAGGAAACCCCGGTCCAGGCCGACGGCGGAAAAAAGATTTGCATTAAATGTGGTCAGCCAATCCTCGTCGGATAACGCCAAAGCTCCTGCGGTAGATGTGGAGGAACCGCCTACATTATTGATCAGAATATCCAGCCCGCCCAACTTTTCAAAGGTTTCACGGATGATTTTTTCCGTCCCTTCCGGTTTGCTGACATCAGCCTGGATGAATTCGACATTGTCCGGTAAATCCTGAGGTGCAGTTCTGGCTGCCGCTGTTACTTTTGCTCCTGCGTTATGCAGCCGCAAAACTACAGACCGGCCGATGCCTCTGGTTCCACCTGTTACGAGTATACGTTTGCCTTCAAGTTCCTTGTTTGTACCCAATAAGTGCGGACTATTTTCCATGGTTTGTTACCTCCTTGAAATAGATTACAAGTTAACTATAGCGGATATAACCTGACAACATAACGTCAAGTTATATTGAGTATTTTTCTGCCATTTTTTGAATGCCGCTGACCATTTTCATTCGTATTTCCGGAGGATCAATGACTTCAAGCAAGGGACCAAAGGAGAAAAGAAAATCCAAAATCCATTCACCGGCCGGCAGAGATGTGGTGACGATGTATGAGCCATCCTGATCCTTTGTGATTTCATTTTTGCCGAAATCATCGTATACGCGATAGGCTCCTGCAGCGGATATTTTTAGCTTGAGAGCAACCTTTAAAGCTGCGGAAGGCTTATTGGCCGGAACTGATAATTTATGCTGCAAAATCTGATAATCAGGGTAATTACCTGTAACATGAACGTTGGACATACGTGTTATTTTAAAGGTCCTCAAAGCCTTGCGGTCCAGGCAGTAGCCTTTAAGATACCAGGCTTTGTCTTTGAAAAGCAGTTTCATAGGTACTGCAATGCGATCACTTTTATCTCCGGAAACGCCAAAATAGGAAAAAGCAATTATCTTTTGTTGAAGTATTGCATTTTTTAACAGGCTGAATATTTCCTTTTGCTCTTCTTCATCTCCCCAGGTCGAAAAATCCACTTCAATCCAGTTGATATTACTTTTCATAAAAAGACTGCTTAACTTGGACAGCACATCATCAAATTCAGGATAACTCACCACGGACATACTTTGTAAACCAAGCAAAATCTCCTCCTGTTCCAGTTCTGAAAGCAAGGATTTTTGAGTACAAACCTGTCAGATAAGGAAATACCTCCGCCTTTGCCCTGGCTTGCGTATATGGGAATACCTGCCTGGCTCAAAGCTTCAACATCTCTATAGATAGTTCTTACCGATACTTCAAAACGTTCAGCTAACTGGTTGGCAGTCACCGTTCCTTTTTCCAGCAAAATATACAATATTTGAAATAATCTGCTTATTTGCATAATGCCATCACCTCATAATCAATTATAAAAATATAAACCTGACATCATTATGTCTAGGTTTATATTTTTATATACTAAAACACATTATTTTTGTGAAAATGTATTTCCCTGTGCTGCCAGTACTCCGCGGACAACAGCTTTTTCCAATGCAACTGCGACTGCAGTCCCCACAGCCGTAATGGCAGTATCGCCGTCCAGCATTGCCTGAGTCTGGTTGTCAAAGGCTCTGTCGGGGCGAAGCACTCCAATTATGATTTGTCCATGCTCCCACACATTTCCAAGTGGATTGACTACCCTTGCGGATATCACCATTTGCCACGGAGGACAGGGAACTGTGCAAACAGCGGCAGCCTCGGGAACTCCTGGTAGAAATTGCCCTGCAGCCCGAACAGCAAATGAACCTGGATCACATGGAGGAATATGGAGCAGCCCTGCGCATACCATGTAAAAAATGGCGTTCGGCTGCAATACGTAATGCTGTTTGCCTGATTCTGCATAATGACAGCTATAAGGAAAATGCCCAAGCGTTAATGAAAAAAATCATCGGCATGGACGGAGGAAAAGAGGCCGCTGCAATCATTTGGGAAAAAATTAATGATTTATTGTGAAGAATAGTAGTCTTATTTATAGCTGTATTTCCTATATTTTGAAGGACTTTCACCGAACCTGTTTTTAAAGAGTTTGGAAAAGTAAAATATATCATCATATCCCACTTCCCTGGCTACATCATGTACACTGAGATTAATATCTATAAGCAGCTGTTTTGCCTCATCAAGCCGGAGCTGTATTATATATTCTACGGGTGTTATATTGTAATGCAGTTTAAATAGGTTTATCAACTGGGATTTTGATAAGCTGGCGATCCTGCAGAGTGAATCCAGGGTTATCTTATTTGTAAAATTCAGATCGATAAAATTTTTTACATCCCTTATGGAGGGTGAAATCTGTTCCTTGAAGGTTTTTTTGTCTATACTTCTTTTAAGTTCAATAATAAAATTGTGAAAAATGTTTTTCAAAATATTTAAATCCGGGAATGGACTATCGAAAATCTCACCGTATAGCTGAAGTATATATTTTTCAACTATAAATTCATTATCCGGATTAAAAGGCATACCTACAGGGATGTCATAATCCCTGAGCAATTTGTCTGCAAAAGTACCGTTGAAGGAAAACCATGAATGGGTCCATTTTGAAGAGTCTGTTCCATAATGCCTGGTCTGTAACGGTCTGCATATCATGGACGTTTTCGGAGGGACCGGGGACAATTTTACACCGTCACCTACATAAACCGGTTCGTAGAAAAAAAAGAAAGTATAGTGGCCGGGACCTTTAGGATTGAGTACAACACTTTCTCTTTGCTTTCTATAGGCAATACAATCAAAAAGCAATTCAGTATTATATCTTAATTGGGGATCAGTGACAGGAATTTTGAACCAGTGCATACTTTACTCTCCTTTTTAACTTTAAACCTTTTATATAAATAATAATATAATACATAAAATCTCATATATAATCCATTTTTTTAAGGTTTAATTCTAATATAATATAAATATATACTTTTGTAAAATAAACTGTTTAATTTATCTTTTACTAAGAAGGAGAACCATATGGGCCAACAAACAAAACCAAATATAATCATCTTTTTTACAGACCAGCAGAGGTGGGATACGGTGGGCTGCTATGGAACCCACAATGACATAACACCCAATCTGGACAAGGCTGCCCAAAACGGGGTACGCTTCCAAAATGCATTTTCATGCCAGCCGGTTTGTACTCCTGCAAGGGCATGCATTCAAACCGGGCGGTTTGGTACCGAAACCGGAGTATTCAGAAATAGAAGGCCGTTGGCCCCCGATGAAAACACTATTGCAAAAATAATGAGGAATGAGGGTTATGAGGCGGGCTACATAGGTAAATGGCATCTGGCAATAACAAGGGATAAACCTGTCCCACTAAAACTGAGAGGAGGGTATGAGGAGTTTTGGCTTGCTTCGGACGGGCTTGAACATACAACTCATCCATATGAGGGATTACTGTTTGATTCGCAAAATAAAAAGATCACATTTAAAGATAAATACAGAGCGGATGCCATTACAGATTTTGCCATTGATTATTTGAGGACACGCACTCTTGAAAAACCGTTTTTCCTGTTTTTATCCTATCTTGAACCTCATCATCAGAATGATATGGAAAAGTTTGTTTCACCTGACGGCTATGCGGAAAAATTTAAGGATTATCCTGTTCCCGGGGATCTTATTGACCAGGAGGGTGACTGGAGAGACGGACTTGCAGATTATTACGGAATGTGTAAGCGGTTGGATGAAAATTTTGGAAGAATTAATGACGAAATTGAGGCACTGGGATTAAAAGATAATACCATAATCATATATACATCCGACCACGGCTGTCACTTCAAAACCCGAAACAGTGAATACAAGCGGTCATGTCATGAGTCAAGCATAAGAATACCTCTTATAATATCAGGCCCCGGATTTGAAAGCGGAGAGGTAAGAGAGGAATTGGCCAGCCTTATTGACATTGCTCCCACAGTTATTGATATAGGTGGTGCAAGTATTCCGGAATATATGCATGGAAAATCATTAAAGGCTTTGGTAGACGGTGAGGTTTACTCATGGCCTGAAAACGTATTCATTCAAATCAGTGAGACCGGGGTAGCCAGGGCAATAAGAACCGGCCGCTGGAAATATTGCGTACATGCGCCTGATAAGGATGGCTGGAAGGATTCGGGCAGCAAAGTATATCTTGAAGAGTTCTTATATGATTTGGAGTCCGATCCCCATGAAAAGGTCAATCTCATTGGAAATCAAGACTATATGGATATTTGTAATGGATTGGCAGAGGCTCTTAAAATAAAAATGGCTGAAGCAGGTGAGGAGATTCCAGTAATACTAAGGAATTGTTAAATGTCATAATAGTTCGACAAAAACTTACAAATATTGCGTGATATATGATAGTAGTTTATAATGTGATTTATCACATATCCATCTTATATCTTTTCATAGCTGAATGAATAAGGTTTCAAAGATTTCTAAATTAGTTCAGGACTAACAGGGGATAACATATGAAAATATGGCCGAAGTATTTCACTTTAAACAGGATCCGTCAGAAGCTGAAAGATACCAGCATTAAAAACAAACTCCTATTCACTTATCTGTCTGTTGTAATTATTCTCTCTGTCATTTTGGGAATGGTTTCATATAATATTTCATCAAAAACTGTCATCCGGCAGACCGAAGATTATGCAAACCTTGTAATTACACAAATCAGCAAGGATATTGACAGCTATATCGAAAAATTTGAAAGACTCACCTACACGGCATATTCAAACTTTTCGGTGCAGCAGATATTAAGTACGCACCATGAGGCCACATTCGCAGAAAAGCTGGACAACAGGGATATAATAGGACAGTTTATTTTGGGCCTGAGCGTAATAGATACGAATATTGACGGTGTGTATATCTATTCCAAATACGACGATCTTTTTTACGGAAATCTGACATCTGCCCTGTCACCAACCTATGATTTTAAAAAGGAGGACTGGTATGGCAGGGTAACCGGCGGCAAGGTAAGAAATTTGCTGGTATCCCCCCATGTTGAAAAAAAGTATACCAATACGGGGAGGAAGATGAATTTTTCCTATATCCGCCGGCTTACGGATATCAGTAATGGTGACTATATCGGTTTTATAAATATAGATATAAATGTGCAGGCAATTCAAAACATTGTAGGAGGTACCGGGGAAAAAATAAGCGGCAGGATGCTCATATTAAATGAGGATAATAGGGTAATCTATATTTCACCTGAAAATATCAGGGTGGAGGGTACTGAAAAACTAAAAGAGGGAATGCTCATGGATATAGATGCAAAGCTCAGCCAATTAAGAGCGGAGAATGTGGTCATTACCAGTAAATCACAAAAAACAGGCTGGAATGTTGTATTTATTTCACCTATATCGCAGATTTCCGACCAGGTCAAGAAAATACGGATGTATACCTTAATTACAGCAATTTTCTGTGTACTGCTGCTTTCTTTAATTTCCAATTTTATAGCAATGGGAATAAGCCGGCCTATAAAAAGATTAAAGAGGACAATTATGGACGTTGAAAATGGTGATCTTGATGCAGCTGTGGAAATAGAAAGCAATGATGAAATAGGACAATTGAGCAAAAGCTTCAACAAAATGGTAAAAAACATAAAAAAGCTTATTAAAGAGGTTTATGAAATTCAGCTAAAAAAGAAGGAGGTAGAGCTGAATGCCCTGCAGAGTCAGATAAACCCTCACTTTATGTATAATACGCTTGAATCAGCAAATATGATGGCAATACTGGCCGGCAACTTTGATATATCAGATCTGTTAACCTCTTTTGCCAATATATTAAGGTTTAATCTGGACAATAAAAACAGCTCCATAAGTCTGGATAAAGAAATAAAGTATGTAATGGATTATGTAAATATTCAAAAAATAAGATATAAAGACAAATTGAATGTAGTGCTTTTTACAAACATAGATGTAAAAAGTCATGTAATTTTAAAGCTGATAATACAGCCTATAGTTGAGAATGCCATATGTCACGGTATTGCCCAAAAGGGAACCGATGGGCATATACGGATAATTATAAATAAGGAAGATGAGAATATAAGGATCATTATTGAGGATGATGGGGTTGGTATGACTGAACAAAGGCTGGAGGATGTGCACAAATCCCTTGAGAAAGAGGAGTCCCTCAGTAAAGAAGGCAGTATAGGCCTGAATAATATCAATGAAAGAATAAAGCTTTACTATGGCGAGCAGTATGGATTAAAGCTTTCCAGCAGGTTGGGCAAAGGGACTGCGGTCGAATTGGTCATACCGGCTAAACCCATAAAAAGGATGGAGACATAGATGTTCAATATTTTGATTGTTGATGATGAGGAAATTATCAGGAAGGGTCTCACCAAATTAATAGAGTTGAGTAATTCAAATTTCAGAGTAGCAGGCGAAGCTTCAGACGGCAAAAAAGGGTTGGAACTTGCCATTAAGCTGAATCCTGATGTTGTCATCGTGGATGTTGAGATGCCGTTGATGAATGGTCTTGAAATGATAGATATGATAATGAAAACCGAATCCGGCACCAAGTTTATCGTATTGAGCGCACACACCGATTACCGTTATACAAGGCATGCAATAAAAAGCGGTGTAGTGGATTACCTGATGAAGCCTGTCAACAGGTTTGAACTTTCGGACCTGCTTAAATCCATAGAAAAAGATATTGAGAGTGAAAAATCCTGCCGGGATACTGCCAGCAGGCAAAAAGATGAAGGGGCCGGAGGCGGTGAGGAACCAAGAAGTGAAAGAAAAACCATAGAAGCCGCAAAAGAATATATAAACAAGAATTTCTTCAACAGCATAAGCCTTGAAAGTGTAGCCAGGCATGTGCATATGAATACGAATTATTTCAGCTCTCTGTTTAAGAAGGAAACGGGAGAGAATTTTATAGATTACCTGACTAAAGTAAGAGTTGAGAAAGCCAAAACACTCCTTGCAAATCCCAATCTGAAAATACATGAGATCTGCCAGATTGTGGGATATTACAGCACCAAACATTTTGCAAGGCTGTTTAAAGAGATGGTTGGAATGACGCCTTCAGAATACAGGGCAAATATCAAGTGAAAAAAAGATACCTTATCTGAATTCTGTGTCGTTTTATTTCTGCGCTTTAAGCCTTAATATTTAATTATACCGGTGATATACATAATAAATATTTTAGGAGGAGATCAAATGTTAAAAAGGTTTTTGGCTGTATCAATGATTTTTGTGTTTTGTGTCAGCTTGCTTATAGGCTGCGGGCAAAATCCGGATGTGTCAAAGCAGGCAACCAATCCGGATGCTGCGGCAACTGCCGCCGGAACTCAAAATAACAGCACAGCGGAAAAAGTAACTGTTAGAATGAGCAACTGGCTTGAGACTGAAGAATCTACAAAAGAGATATTTAAAAAGTTAATGGATGATTTCATGGCTGCCAACGGGAATATTAAGGTTGAAACCGTAGGAGTTCCTTTTGCACAGTATAAGGATCAGGTTTTGATTGCGTGCAGCTCGGGCAATCCGGCAGATGTTATCATGGGTAATTCTCAAATGATGGTTGCATTTAACGGTGCAAAGTCGCTTGAACCGTTGGAAAAATTAATTAAAACAGAAACAATAAGTGATTTTTATGAAAATAATCTTGCCGGAACTACATTTGACGGAAAAGTAATGGCTTTACCCTGGGCTCCGCATCCAAATGCCATGTTCTGGAACAAGGACCTGTTTAAACAGGCCGGGCTGGATCCAGAAAAAGCGCCTGCCACATGGGAGGAAATGGTTGCTGCCGCTGCAAAGATTGCAGCACTTGGAAAGGATAAAGACGGAAATCAGATTTATGGCATAGGTTATGCAAATTCCAAGGAATCCCATGCGGGAACTGTGTTTATCGGTCTCATGTACGCCTTCGGAGGAAAATTCCAGGATGAGAGTGGTAAAATAACCTTCGATAGTACGGCAACAAAAGATGCCATGCAGTATCTGAGGGATCTTGCTGCTAAAAATATTATGCCGACAGGTGTGGAACAAAAATCGGTCAGATCCTTATTTGCATCCGGCAGGTTGGGCATATGCTTTGACGGGGATATGGGAAGAGGCACATTCAGAAGTATCAGCGGCAAAGGAGCCGAATTTGACAAGAGCATGGGAGTAGCCATAATTCCGGCCAACAAAACCGGCAGAAGTGAGACCGTTTATACCGAACATCAACTTGGCATTGCTGCCGAATCAAAGAACAAGGAAGCGGCTGCAGCTCTGATTGAATATCTTGTAGGGAAGGAAGCTATGTTAAATTATCATAAGGCTTACGGCACCCTTTCGGCCAGAAAATCCATTGCTGCACTGCCTGAAATGAATGAAGATGACTACATGAAGGTATTTAACAAGCAATCTGAAACTGCCAGTCCGTTGCCGGCAAATAATCCCATGTTTGATAAGGCCTGTCTTGAAATTATAAAAGGCGTTGAAAGAGTAACCATGAATAACGATGATATACCCACCGTAGTCGGGGATGTACAGAAAAAAATAGAAGAGTTATATAAATAGGCAAAAATTAAATTATAAAAGGCAGGTGTTAAACAAACAGCTTACCGCCTGCCTTTTTCACACCCAAATACCTGGTAAAGAGTATAATTTTGAAGGTGATCAAATGGAACAAAATACAATGATAAATAAGACAAATATGAAGAAAACCGGTTTTAAATTGAACAGGGCAAAAAATGACAGGATATATGCCTGGGCGTTAACCTTACCAGCCTTGCTGGTGCTGGCCGTTACCATATTTATACCAATGCTTCAGGTATTGAGAATGAGTATGTATTCATACAGTATGTTTGATCTAAATAATATTGTGTGGAATAATTTTGAAAATTTTACGTCGGTATTAAGGGATAAAGAATTTATAGAATCTTTTGAGCGGACACTGTTATACGTGTTTTCCACAGTAATCATATCATTTGTTATCGGGTTGTTATCAGCGATTTTACTGAATTCACCGATCAAGGGCAGAAATATTTTCAGAGGAGTTCTGTTTTTACCATGGGCTATCCCTACTGTCGTTGCGGCAGTGCTCTGGATGTGGCTGTATCAGCCACAGTATGGTGTACTTAATTATATTTTAAACCAGCTGCATATTGTGGATAAGAATATAAACTGGTTGGGCCAAACCAATACTGCCATGGGAAGTATAGTTATTGCGGCGGTTTGGAGACAGATGCCGTTAATGATGGTTATGCTGCTGTCGGCTTTGCAGACGGTTCCGAAGGAATTGGAGGAAGCCGCTATAATAGATGGGGCAAATTGGTTTCAAAGTTTCAGGAATGTTACAATTCCCTGTATAATGAGTGTTATAAAATCAGTAACTCTTACTTCTGTAGTTACTAATTTTCAGATGTTTGGTTTCTTCTTTACCATGACAAATGGCGGTCCGGTCAATTCCACCACAACGCTTACACTATATACCTACCAGAAGGCCTTTATGGAGTTTGATATGGGAAAAGGCTCGGCTATCGGTGTCATCTGGCTGGCTTTCCTTATAGTATTTGCCTCGGCTTATAACAAAATACTTGGCAAAATGGAAGTTAATTCTGATTAGGAAGGAGTTGAATATTGTGAGTAACACTTTTGATAAAACCCATGGAAAAGAAAAGAAGAAGAAAGGCAATGTATTTAAATATTGTATTCTTATTATATTTACCGTAATATTTATTTTCCCCATATACTGGATGATCATGACTTCGATCAAGACCAATGATGTACTTTTAAGGCTGCCGCCTGAGTGGATTCCGGTAAAGCCAACCCTTGACAGCTTTGTGCGTGTGCTGTCGGATTTGAAATTTCTGACCTTTTATAAAAACTCTATAATTGTATCGGCTGGTTCAACAATTCTGGCCATATTACTGGCAATGCATGCAAGCTATGCATTTTCAAGATTTAAATTTGCAGGGAGCAAGATACTCCAGCTGGCTTTTCTATCCACTCAAATGTTTCCGCAGGTCGCTTTAATGATAGCACTGTATTCACTTTATAAAAATCTGGGTTTACTGGACACTTATACGGCACTTATACTGGCGTGTACAACCATAGCTCTGCCGTTGAGTACGTGGATACTTAAGGGATTTTATGATACCATACCGACATCTCTGGAAGAGGCCGCAGCAATAGATGGCTGCGGAAGGTACATGACCTTCTGGAAAATCATTGTTCCCCTCATTCAGCCGGGTATTCTTGCAGTTGCAATATACGCCTTCCTGATAGGCTGGGATGACTTTGTCTGGGGCTTGACCCTTATTACCAAAGTTGAAATGAGGACCTTGACACCTGGCATTGTATTGACTTATTTCGGTGAAAACTCATATGACTGGGCTAAAATCATGACGGCCTCCGTCTGTGCATCACTGCCTGTGCTGCTTGTATTTATCGGATTGCAGAAGTACATGGTTTCCGGTTTGACCCTGGGGGCTGTTAAGGGGTAAGAATTGAGAAAAATTAAAAATGGAGATGATATAATGAACGTAATATGCATAATGTCGGATACTTTCAGATTTGACAACTTAAGCTGCTGCGGAGGAAAGGATGTAAAGACACCCAACCTTGACGCATTTGCGGAAAAATCGTTGTGTTTCACAAACTATATGTGTTCAAGCTTTCCTACGCTGCCCAACAGGATAGATACATATACGGGAAAAGTCGGATTTCCTCATTTCGGATGGGGACCTATGCCGGTTAACCTGCCAACTATGGCGGGTATATTGGGGGATAACGGATACCGGACTCAAATAATATTTGATCCTCCCAACCTGCAGAAGAACAACTGGTGGATAACCAGAGGCTTCCATGCCAGCCATGCCATACACGGACAGGAAGGGGATTTGACCTTCCTTCACTGCAATGACCCTGTCGAAAGACATTTGCCCGAGGAAAAGATCCGTACCGAGACAAAAAGAATGGGTGCCTATCTTGCAGACATACATCCCTGGATTAACTGGGAAAGAAAAACAGAATTTGACTACCATTGTGTTAAGACCACTGTTGAGGCAAGCAAATGGCTTGATTTGAATTACAAGGCAGATAATATGTTCCTTTGGGTGGATATATTCGATCCTCATGAGCCCTGGGATGCACCCGATTACTTTGTGAAGAAATTTGATCCGGACTATGACGGCATGCCGATGAGGGACCCAAATTATGGCCTTGCAGCAGCATATACCGAAAGAGAGTTGAAAAACATGAGAGCCCAGTATCTTGCTGAAGTCTCCATGGTTGATAAGTGGATAGGTTTCCTTTTGAAAAAGATTGAAGATGTGGGCTGGATGGAAAATACCATTATACTGTTTACTTCGGATCATGGCTTCCAGATGGGAGAACATGGGCATGTGGGAAAAGGCAACAGGGAAAAGCCGGATGATAACCTGTGGTGGCCGATGTATTCCCAGCTTCGGCATATTCCGTTGATAGTTTATGTTCCCGGAGTGACCGGCGGTGGTGTTTGTGATGCAATGGTACAGCCCCAGGATATTATGCCAACCTTGTTTGAACTGCTGGAAATAAAGACCGGGTACTCTTTTGAGGGAATTTCCTTTAAAGAGCAGTTTTACGATTCAAAAGCCGAATTCGGAAGAAAATATGCCGTCAGCGGCTGTAATGCGGAAGATGACTGGAAGGTAACTCCTGCCGTAACCACAAAGGAATGGGCATATATGTCCATCGGTGCTGACGGGATAACCCCCGAATTGTATAACCGCAAACTGGATATGGCTGAAAATAACAATATTATAGACAGGCATCCCGAAGTAGCTGCCGAAATGAAGAAAGCTCTTGAAGATTTTTTTGAATCCCATAACTGTCCGAGGGATGAGTATATGAAGCTGGCAAAGAAAATCTGATAATAGCGCACCAGTGCAACTTCAAAAAATGAGAAGTTCTATTAAAAGTACAAATAAAAATAAAAATTTCAAGCATGTACTTTGTGAACTATCCATTTTTTTGAAGTTAGTACCGAAGCACTGCTAAATGTTTCACAAATATTTAAACTGCGTTAGTTTTGCGGTACATCATTTTATATGGAAAAATACTCTTTCAGGTAGAAGGCCATAAGCAAATTGAATTTCACCTCGGAATTGTCCAGTTCGGAATTTAAAAGATCTTTGATCTTCCGCATACGATAGACTATGGTGTTACGGTGGGTATGCATTCTGGAGGCCGTTTCCAGGATATTGCAGTCTGAGAGCAGAAAAATGCGGAGTGTCTTCATATAATCCGAATCATGTTCGGCATCGTATTGTTCTAAAACACCCAGATGCCGTTTATAAATTGTCTGCAGCAGAACCGGATCGGAGGAACAGAATAAAATCTGAAATATTCCCAGATCGTCAAAATTTATATATTGCCGGTTCCAGAATACGGCAGCTGCCAGGGAAAAGCGGGCACGTTTATAGCACAGGCTGATTTCAGCAAGAGAATGGATGGTATCACCCAAACCCAGCTTTATACTGTCACAAAAGCAGATCAAATCAATAAGGCCGTTCAGAGAGAGCTTCCCGCTTGAAACATTGTATATCAGCACATGCAGATGATCATGCTCAAATATGTGATACTTTAATCCGTAACTGTTCAATGGTGAAGTGAGTCTTGTAATGTCCTGCAGATTTTGAATGACCATTATCCTGTAATCCGAGGCTGTTGCAAATCCGAACTGATTCATTGTCCTGAGAAGATTTTCCTGTACGGGAGATTGATAAAGAGCACTTAAAAATGATGCGTCGAGATGTTCCTCTCTTTGATTGTTATGCAGCAGCAGGATACTGAAATCCTGCATTATATCCACAAGGTGCACTTCCCAGGGCATGGTGAAAACAGGAAATACGGCAATGTCGCATAACTCCAGGATTTCAGGAGTTATATCCTGAGGCTTGAGATACTTGCCTACATTGATAAGGATACCGCTGCAGTTGCGTGTAACCAGCGCACTGATGAAATCGTAGAGTTTGACACCGCTCTGAGTGAAGAGTCCTGTGGTGATGACCAGCTCACCGCCTTTTAAAAAGGATATGTTTTGGATATCTTCCGCAAGATATACCCAGGAGGCGGAATTGTTCAAGCCCGCTTGTCCGCCGTGCAGTACCAGCCTGTATTTTTCTTTTGCATGCTCATAAAGCTCCGAAACCTGAGTGCGCAATCAACATCCCTCCTTAAATTATTGTTTAAAGGATAACATACATTTGTTAATTTTGAAAAGCCCTATACATGAACTATTATATTTAAGCTTTTGTATCCGGAGTACAATAAAATCTTGAAAGTTTGGAGTTTCAGTCCATTGTAAACCCCCATTGTTGTGCAGTATAATGAATCCAACAAAACTATTAAGAAAGAAGAATGTAGTATGGATGAAAAATTCGTTGTGACAATTGCAAGACAGTTCGGCAGTCTGGGGCGGCCTATCGCACGAAAAGTCAGTGAAAAGCTGGGTATCCAATATTACGACAGGGACATTGTAGAACTGACTGCAAAGAATCTCAATCTTCCGGTTTCAACAATCAGCGATGCTGAAGAAAGTGCTAAATCAGCCTTTTTTAATATGAATTACCCGCTGGGCATGGGTACGACGGCAATTCAGGATTCCATCTTTGCCTCCCAGCGAAAGATAATTGTCAATCTTGCCGAAAAGGAATCCTGCATTATAGTAGGGCGGTGTGCAGACCATATTTTAAGGGACTGCAAAAACATCATAAACATATTCATTTATGCTCCGTATGAGGCAAGACTTGTAAATTGCGTTGAAAGGCTGGATATGCGGCTTGACGAAGCCAAGAGAATGATCGCTTCGGTCGATAAAGCCAGAGAATCCTACCACAGACACTACAGCGGATATTCCATGTCAGACAAGGACTATAAGCATGTAATGCTGGATTCGAGCCTGTTGGGTGTGGATGGGACCTGTGATATACTTACCGATATAATTAAAAAAAGATTCAATCTTTAATAACGGATTGCAAGCAGTATAAGTGAACGGCAATGGAGCTTTTCTTTTGAAAAGCTCTGTTGCTGTTTTTTTGTTTTTCCATAGAACGAATTTCATTATTGTCTTGGGAGGTTAATATGGTAATGCTTGAAGTAAAAAAACTTTCAAAATGTTTCATAGATCTGGAAGTACTCCGGGATGTCAATATCTCCATAAAAAAAGGAGAGGTGGTAGTTGTTATCGGGCCGTCAGGTTCGGGGAAAAGTACACTGCTGCGCTGCATCAATCTTTTGGAGCAGCCCACCGGCGGTGAGATTCTATACATGGGGCAGAACATTATGCAGCTGGGAAAAAAGGTCACCGACTATAGAAAGCACGTTGGGATGGTTTTTCAGAGATTTAATCTGTTTCCGTTGAAGACTTCCCTGGAAAATGTGATGTACGCTCCGGTCAAGCTGAACAAGCTCCAGCCTAAGGACGCAAAGGATCAGGCTATGGAGCTGCTTTGCAAAGTCGGCCTGGAAAGCAAGGCAAATGTTTATCCCCTTGCCCTTTCGGGAGGACAGCAGCAGCGTGTGGCCATAGCCAGGGCCCTGGCTATGCAGCCGGATATTATGCTGTTTGATGAACCTACATCGGCACTGGACCCCGAATTGGTGGGAGATGTGCTCGAAGTCATGAAGCAGCTGGCAAAAGAGGGAATGACAATGATGGTGGTAACACATGAAATGGGGTTTGCAAAAGATGTGGCCGACCGCGTAATCTTTATGGACGGGGGTTATGTTATTGAAGAGGACACACCTTCAGAAATCTTTACAAGACCTAAAAACGACAGAACCAGGGCTTTTCTGGCCCGGGTACTGTGACAGGAGGTGAATTTCAATGGAAATACATTTCATGAAAGCTCTGAACACTCTGGGCCCTGATCTTCTGAGAGGTATAGGAATAGTAATATATATCACCCTTGCCGGCTTTATATGCGCGCTGGCTGTAGCTTTGCTGATTGCCATAGGGCGACTTTCAAAACGTAGGGTTCTGGAACGGATATTAGGTATATTTATAGAGTTGGTACGCGGTACGCCGCTTCTGGTTCAGTTCTTCTATATTTATTATGTTGTGCCCATGCTGATTAACGGTATCACCGGATTGCTGGGGTATGAGACCAACCTTCAGCTTCAGGCTGCAACCTGCGGTATTATCGGTTTTGCAATAAATTATGGTTGTTATATGTCCGAGGTCATCAGGTCCGCAATACTGGCTATAGACCCCGGACAACGGGAAGCCGGCCTGGCGCTCGGTTTTAGTGAAAATCAGGTGCTTTTTCACTTTATCATACCGCCGGCGCTCCGGAATTCAATTCCGGTGTTCGGAAACTACCTGGTCATGCTGATCAAGGACACCTCGCTGCTGGCTATGATTTCAGTGCAGGAACTGCTTCTGAGGACAAAAACCTTTGCATCGCAAACATTTCTGACCGTTGAGGCATATACCATCCTTGCCCTTGTATACCTGGTAATCAGTATTCCGCTCTCACAGCTGAGCAGGATAGTTGAGCGGAGACTGAAACAGATACGCTGATATACCCATGTTTTTATAAATGGCAAAATAAACAATAAACAATCTATTTAAGAGAAAGAAGGCGGATTTTATGAAAAAAGTAAAACTTGAACGATTAATTGCTGCAAGTCTGTCATTGTCAATGATATTTACACTTTTAACAGGCTGCGGCAGCACTACGGGCAATGGGGCAGACACAACAAAAGCAGCTTCAACGGCATCGGCAGCAGCAGGAAACTCTTCCGCTTCTTCGGACGAGTCCGAAGTACTTAAAAAAATCAAGGAAAAAGGTTATATACTCATCGGTTCATCCAATGATGCTCCGTTTTCCTATAAGGATGTAAACACAGGCAAGCTTGAGGGCATTGATATGGAAATTCTCCGTGAAATATGCGGCCGGCTGGGTATTCCGGATATTCAAATGAAGGTTGTTGATTTTTCAAACCTTCTGGTTGAGCTGAATAATAACAGCATAGATATGGTTGTGGATGCCATGTATGTCAAGGAGGAACGTTTGCAGATAGCTGCATTCACCGATAAATGGTATCAGGAGGGTGAAGCGGTGGTTATTCCAGCCGGCTCAAAAATTGCCGGCAAGGAGGACCTGAAGGGGAAAACCATTGGAGCGCAGCCGGGTACAACTTTCTACGAAACAGCCCAAAAATGGCTTAATGAAGGCAAGATCGGCAAGCTGGAGGCCTATGACAATCAGGCAACCCTGATGACGGCTGTAAATATGGGAAAGGTGGACGCTGTTGTAACAGACGGTATAGTAGCAGGGTATACTCTTTCGTCGGACAGTTCCCTGAAGCTTAAACTCCTGTCGCCTTATGAAGCCGAAGCAAGCGGACAGATCGGTGCTGCGGTACGCTTCAAGGACAAGGACTTCCTGGCCGAGGTAAACAAGGCTTTAAATGAAATGAAGGAAGATGGAACACTTATGAAAATATTGGAGAAATACGGTCTGACCAAAGATTATTTTGTCGGTATTGAAGATGGAGTAACAAAAAACGTTAAGTAATTACCACTTGGGAGGATATATATGTTGGAGTTTCAGTATGATCTGCCGATCAATCTTGTTTTCGGCCGGGGAAAATCGGATACAATCGGGAAAATAGCAACTGAGTTTGGGAAACGTGTTTTAATTGTCACCGGAGGCAGCAGTACAAAACGCTCGGGCTTGCTGGCCAAAACCGTTTCACAGTTGGTCGAAAACGGTGTGTCATTTGTGATCTATGACCGGGTTACACCAAATCCTGTAACCACAACCGTATATGAGGGAGCAGAAATTGCAGCGGCCGAAAAATGTGATGCGGTAATAGCTCTGGGAGGCGGAAGCAGCCTGGATGCAGGAAAGGCAATTGCTTTTCAGGCCATGAACGGCGGTGATATCAGTGACTATATTTTCGGAAGGAAATTCAGCGGCAAAGCCCTTCCCATACTTGCCGTACCGACTACCTGCGGAACAGGAAGCGAAGGAAACGGCTTTGCCGTCATAACCAATCCCGACACTCTGGATAAAAAGTCACTGCGCTGCAAGGCAATAGTGCCGGTCTGCTCCATAATCGATCCGCTGCTTATGACTACCATGCCAAAATCAACACTGGCTGCGGTGGGCTTTGATGCATTATGTCACAATATTGACGCCTATATATCGTCAATATCCCAGCCATTAACAGAAATACAGGCATTGGAGGGTGTCAGGCTGGCTGCCGGCAGCCTCCGGAAGGTGTATGCCGATCCGGCGGATCTGGACAGCTGGGACCGCCTTTGTCTGGCAAGCACCCTTGGAGGCATGGTTATCAATACTGCCGGAGTGACGGCGCTGCACGAAATGGAACATCCCGTCAGCGGTTTGAAGGATATTGTGCACGGCATTGGGCTTGCTGCGCTGGCACCTGCCGTATATGAAGAATCCATCGGAGGGCTGCCGGAGAAATTCTCCATATTGTCACAAATTTTAGGCGGAAAAGATGAAAACGACTTTGTGCCTGCAGTCCGGAAATTGCTTGATGAGCTGCATTTGACTGCTACTCTGGGGGAACAGGGAATCAAAGCTTCAGATGTGGACTGGCTGGCCGAAAACTGCCTGAAGGTGTCTGCTCCCAGTATTGCCAACCATCCTGTCATATTTGGCCTTGAGGATATAAAAAGAATATATTTAAAAGCTTTATAAATAAAAATTACATTAAACATGTTAAGGGGGACGGATTATGCTTAAAAATGCTTTACCGAAAATAAACACACCTTTGCCCGGGCCGAAAGCCCGGGCCATAATAGAAAGAAGGGCCCAAGCCATGCCAGGCGCCGTCAAATGTTCCTATCCCTGTGTCATAAGCAGGGGAGAGGGCGCAATGCTTGAAGATGTTGACGGCAATGTTTTTCTTGACTGGGTAGGAGGAGTGGGAGTACTGAATATCGGTTACAGTCATCCTGAATTGATTGCCGCCGTGAAGGAGCAGTCGGAAAAGTTTTTTCACGCAATGATGAATATCGTCACCCATGAGGGCTATATAAAACTTGCTGAAAAAATGAATCAAATCGTTCCTGTTAAAAATAAAATACGTAAAACAATGTTCGCAAATTCCGGAGCTGAAGCAATAGAAAATGCGGTCAAAATTGCAAAATCATTTACCGGCAGACCCAATATCATAGTTTTTTCAGGTGCCTTCCACGGCAGAACCCTGCTTGCGTCCACAATGACCGCAAAAAAGGCCTATGCATACGGTATCGGTCCGCTGCCGGACGGCGTATACCGTGCGGAATTTCCCTATTTGTACCGCGGTCCCAGGGGATATAACGAAGCAGAAGCTATAGAATATTATATTGAAAAGCTTAAGAAGGTATTCGACGAGGCATCTCCGGCGGAATATGCAGCCGCAGTCGTTTTAGAGCCTGTACAGGGAGAGGGGGGCTTCATTCCTGCTCCGCTGGAATGGGTAAAGGCTGTCCGAAAGATTTGTGACGATAACGGCATATTGCTGATTGCAGACGAGGTTCAGACAGGTTTTGCACGCTCGGGAAAAATGTTCGTTTCAAACTACTGGGAGGAGGCAGGCTGTGCACCCGATATTATAGCGGCTGCAAAATCCATCGCAGGAGGGATTCCATTAAGTGCCGTAACAGCCGGGGCCCACATAATTGACGGTGTAAAAAACGGTATAATCGGGGGTACTTTCGGCGGTAATGCGCTGGCTTGTGCCTCTGCGTTGAAAGTAATAGAAATTATGGAACGTGAAAACTTATGTGAACGATCTCTGGAAATTGCAAAAAAATGCAGGGAGGAATTCGGCAAATGGATGGAAGAATACCAGGAAGTGGGAGATGTGCGCGGTATAGGCTGTATGATGGGCATTGAGTTTGTTACCGACAAAAAAAGCAAAACTCCAAATCCAGGGCTGGTATCGGATATTGTTGCCTGTGCTGCCCGGCATGGTTTAATAATAGAAAGTGCGGGTGCATATTCCAATGTCATCAGGTTCCTTTGTCCTTTGGTTGTTACAGACGAGCAGCTTGACTGCGGACTGGAGATATTGAAGTCGTCAATCGAGGCATGCAGATAAATTTCATACCAGTTATGTCCCAGGCTGAAACAGTTGTAATACATGAATTATAATTGTTTCAGCCTGGGAACTTTTACTCTGCTCCGGAATACCTGGACGGAGGCACTCCATACTTCTTTTTAAACATTTTTGAAAAGTTATAGATGTCGTCATATCCCGTGCTCCTGGCGGCTTCACTCACCGAATAACCGTACTTTGCAAGCAGCACTGCCGCTTTTTCAAGCCTGTAGTTGACCAGAAAGTTCTGCGGTGTGTCACCGATGTTCTTGAAAAACACCCTGCAAAGATAGCGCCTGTCAATGCCCAGCATATTTGCAATGTTCTCCACAGATATGCGGTTGGCATAGTTGGCCATTATATAGTCCTTTGCCCTTTCCGAATAGAGACTTCCGCTGCTTCCTTTCAGAACCGGACGGTATTCGGCCTGAAGATTTGAGAACAATTCAAAAATTTTACCGCATAGAAATATCTCGGCGGAATAATGCAGGTTTATGGTTTCCTTCATGCTTAAAAATATATTGCGCACGGACGGTGTGCACAAGGTGCAATTATCCTTTGAAAAGCCGCTGTCCTCAAGCAGGCCTGGAACCAAACGTCCGTTAAAGCCTATCCAGATATATTCCCAGGGATCATTATCGTCGGCTTTATAGAATGTAATTTCATAGGGGCGGATCAAAAACATACTTCCCCTGGATAAGGTATAGGTTTTGCCGTTCCTCTGGAAAATGCCATGTCCCGACATGATATAGTGAATGAGGTAGCAATCACGTGAGGCCGGTCCGAAGGGATGACCACTTTCGCAGTTTTCCCAGCCGCACAGCAGGGGATTTATTTCTGTAAAGCCCTTATTTAAAAGTGGCACATCGTGCATCATATTGACCTCCTCCTAAGCCAAGCCATGGCTTTGAGCCGTATAGCGGCTACAAAACTGTAATGAAATCTCCTTGAGGTTACATTATAACAAATTATAGTTACATTATTCAATTTAATTTTTATATCTATATGCTATCCTATACATATGAAATTCTTGATTTGCGAATATGTATTGGAGGTTGACGATATGGTCAAAATAACATTTATGGGTGCGGGGAGTACTGTCTTTGCCAAAAATGTATTGGGAGACAGCATGTGCACCGAAGCCTTGAAGGAAAGCGAAATATGTTTGTATGACATAGCCGGGGACAGGCTGGAGGAATCCCGGATAATGCTTGAAGCCATTAATAATAACGTTAACGGCGGAAGGGCAAGGATCAGGACCTATTTGGGCACCGAAAACAGAAAGGATGCGCTCAGGAGTGCCGACTTTGTTGTAAATGCCATCCAGGTGGGAGGATATGACCCTTGCACAATAATTGATTTTGAAATACCCAAGAAATACGGTTTAAGGCAGACAATAGCAGATACCCTGGGGATAGGAGGTATAATGAGGGCACTGAGGACCATCCCGGTTCTTGAAGAATTTGCCCGTGACATCGAAGAGGTTTGCCCCGACGCGTGGTTCCTGAACTATACAAACCCTATGGCTATGCTGTCCGGCTACATGCAGAGGTACACAGGGGTGAAGACCGTAGGACTGTGTCACAGTGTGCAGGGCTGCTCCGAAGGGCTGCTGAAGGCGCTGGGAATGGAAGACAAGCTGGAGGGCAGGAGGGAATTGATTGCAGGAATCAACCACATGGGCTGGCTGCTGGAAATAACCGACAGGGCCGGAAACGACCTGTATCCGGAAATCCGCAGGCGTGCAGCTGAAAAGAACAAAAATGAGAAGCACAATGATATGACCCGCTATGAATATATAAACAGGCTGGGGTATTATTGCACCGAATCGAGTGAACATAATTCCGAGTACAATCCGTTCTTCATAAAGTCCAAATATCCTGAATTGATTGAACGGTATAATATTCCGCTGGATGAGTATCCCAGAAGATGCATCAACCAGATTTCCGACTGGAAGAAGCAAAGGGATGAACTGATGAACAATCCGTCATTATCCCATACAAGGACTCTGGAATATGCATCCTATATAATGAATGCCATTGTGACAAATACACCTTTCAAGATCGGCGGAAATGTGCTGAACAAGGGAGGACTCATAGAAAACCTGCCCTATGATGCCTGCGTGGAGGTGCCCTGTCTGGTCGACGGAATGGGAGTAAACCCGTGCCATGTAGGGAGACTGCCTGTTCAGCTGGCTGCAATGAACATGACCAATATAAATGCCCAGCTGACAACAATCGAGGCAGCCGTAACCAAAAAGAGAGAGCATGTTTATCATGCTGCAATGCTGGATCCCCACACAGCCGCGGAGCTTTCCATTGACGACATAGTGAGCATGGTAGACGATTTGATCGATGTGCACGGAACATGGCTGCCAAAATTTAAATAATCAGGGTTGTCATAGTTATAAATATTTATAAAAAGGGGTTACCTGCATAACTTGTTTACGGTTATGCAGGTAACCCCCTTTTTATATTCCTGCGGCAGGTATATGACATTTCGAAATTCGGGTTCATTTGACAGCCTAAATATTGTTAATATATAATTTTGAATACCAGAGAATGTTTCTTCGCTGGTGGTGCTCAATGGAACGGTGGTGCTGCTGTTCTTCCTGAGCAAATGGGGAAGGGATCTTATAAATGAGTCATATCAGAGAGAGCTTCATGCAAAGGAACTGCTTGAAAAGCTGAAGGTAACCCTTGTAAAGGTAGATGATAGTACCAATGTCCTTGAGGAAAAGATCGAAAGTTTCAATACAAACATAGATACTATAAGTGAAGGGAGCCGGAATGTAACGGAGTCCATGCAGGAGATGGCAGGCGCCATACAGCTGGAAGCTTCCAGTGCTCACAGGATTAACGAATCAATGGAGCAATCCCTCGGGGTGGTACGTGAAACCCAGGAGGTTTCAGTCAGTATTTCAGAAAATACACGGCAAATGAGTCATAAGGTCGAGGATGGGCACAATAAAATTGAGCATGTGAATACCCAGATGAATATAATAGAAAATGCAATAAGTACGGCGGCAGTTACCGTTTCGGAACTTCAGAGCAATATGGAAAAGGTGAACGGTCTCCTTGAGGGTATAACCCAGATTGCCGATCAAACCAATCTCCTGGCGCTTAATGCGGCAATAGAATCGGCCCGTGCAGGCGAACAGGGAAAAGGCTTTGAGGTTGTTGCCGATGAAGTAAGAAAACTTGCCGAACAAAGTGCACTTATTGTTAAGGACATAACCAAGGTAACAGCAAAGATTTCAGGCAGATCGCAGGAAGCATATGAAAAGGTGAGCCAGGGAGAGAATGCAACAAAAGAGGGGAAAGAGCTTGTTGCAGACATATCGGTGTATTTCAGTGAAATTAGAGAAGTATTTAAAAATACGGGTATTAAATTCGAGCTTGAAGCTCAAAAAATTCTATCAATATCGGAAAAATTTGCCGAGATCCGGCAGCAGATAGAGAATATCGCCGCCATATCTGAAGAAAATGCGGCTGCAACCCAGGAAGTTCTTGCAACCGTTGAGAATGAAAACAATGAGATAATGCAGGTCGGCAATGCAGTAAGGGACATATATAAACTGAGCAGTGACTTGAGGGAGCTTGTAAAGGATGAACAGAGCATGGCTTCGGATAACTGAAAAGGTGGCGGGAACTGAACTGTTCCTGGAGCGGCAATTACCTCAGCAAACTTGAAAAGGAGGCGGCTGAATGAAATATGCGTTGGGATTCTCATGGATGGGATTTATTGCAGTCATGCTTGTAATGCTGCCAAATATTTTTTATTTTGTGTTTCCTCCGGCCAATATTCCGGATATGCCCCAGGACCGCGGGCATATTATAAATATTGTTGAAAATGCAAGCCGGATAATTTTTATGATATTATTGATTTTCATGGTTAATGGGCAGAAAGTGAAGTATGTAAGTCCCTATACGGCTTGTATGCTGGTCTTGCTGCTATTATACTACTGGCTCTGGTGCCGCTATTTTACCGGCGGAAGGAACTACTCACTGTTAAATGAAAAGTTATTATTTATTCCTGAGCCCATGGCGGTCTTTCCGGTACTATACTTTATCGCAGCCGCACTGTGGCTGAACAACATTCCTGCGGCCGCGGCTGCGGCGGTATTTGGAATTGCACATATTGTTAATACGTATATTACGTTTCGCTGACTGTTTAATGAGGATATTTTGTGAAATGGTTTTAAAAAAAGAAAAAGGAAACAGAGGATGCAGACCGGAGCATGGCAGCTAATGACCGGTTTTTGCCTCTTTTAATAATACTGTTGTTTGTGCGGCTTCCTGCCCGTTGATGAGTAATACTATCCTGTGTATTCCGGGATAGTGGCGCCTTGTGGTAAGCTCGGCAAAGCTGTGGGTATGTGTTCCGGACAAATGTGCTTTTCCGGATACGGTTTTGTCTGACAGCAGGAAAAGCTTCCGGGATGGTCTGCCATTTGATTTTATGAAGTCAATCCCGTATTCCAGACGGATACGGACTTTTGTATCCCGGTTCATATCCAGTAAATAGGTTACTTCACAACTGTCTCCGATGTGAAGTTGTCCCGGTTCAGCTGTAAGGACTGCATTTCCATACAAAGGCTTCTTTTTTGAGGCTTTTGCATACCCGAAAAGCGCCAGTGCTTCAGGGTGGGCATTCCTGACGAGGGTACGGCAGCCCTGCCGGAGAAGCCAGTCTGTCTCCGGGCTGGTTCCCATCCACTTCCTTGCCGTTTGCAAAACAGCATCGGGATTATCTTTGGCGATATCATTGAGATTATTGGCAACACTCTTCCGCACATAAAGCGAGGGATCAGCTTTCAGCTGTTCCAGCACCCGGAGCACGGGAGAGGGATCCTTTTTAAACATGGGCAGTGCAGTACCCCAGGGCAGGCGCGGGCGGCAGCCCTCGCTGGAAAACCTTCTGACATGTTCGTTGGAGTGCGAAGACCAGCGGAACATATATTCCATAACGCGTTCGGGCTCCCTGAGCATAAACGGACGGATTGCAAACTCGGAGGAGGAACGCTGTGTAAAACGTTCCAGAGCATTCATGGAAAGCTCCCAATGCTGCTCACTCTGCCCCAAGACAGCAACAAAATCAGGAAAGAACAGATAGGGAAAGCCGTTGCAATATTCATCAACAGAGAAAAGCACCTCCAAGGCATCCTGGTAATTCCCCGGCAAATAATTGCCCAATACCTGGGCAATCCGGTGCATACGGGCCCTCAGCGGCAATTCATCCCACGGGGGTGCCGTCACCGACGCTACAAACTCTTTACACTGAAAGTCCTTATAGGCAGCTTTTACCATGCACCCGAAATCATTTAAAAACTTCGTATTATAAATATCCTTTAATGCATCAGCCATATACTTATTTCATCTCCACACACTAATTTAGCGTACACGAAAATGCGTACCAGTTGATTCTGATTAAATCTATCTGCAAAGCAAAACAAAATTTCATTTAGCACAACAGGTTAAATTAAGTTTTAATTCAAGTATACTATATATTAATTGACAACGTAATGTCATATTAATGCCATTATTGACAACCCCGGGATAAAGGATGATAATGATCTGGAGTAAGTCCATAGAATAAATAACGCCTGAATACGGGCGTTTGAGGCCATAGCATCGATGCAAACGCACACTGCCGGAGGAAACAGCCATGAAGTTGATTACCAAATTTAAAAACTCTGTATTTGCCAAGCTGGTGGGGGCATTTCTCATAGCTATTTTACCGGTATGCTTTATTGCCATCGGCCTGTATAACTGGCAGATCAAGATACTTGACGAATCCACCGTGGACGCTTTTGACAACAGCTCCCGGAAATGCCTGGCCTCAATAGAAAAAGAGCTTAAAAAGGTACAGGATATGGGTCTGAGCAGCATGCATGACGAAGATCTGATCATGCTGGCCACGGCAAGCTCCACAATGAGCAATTACCAGAAGACACTTTCCATAAACAGATACATGAACAGGCTGGAAATTTTAAAAAACAGCAGTGCATACATTAACGAGGTAAGTACCTATATACCTGAATTATCCCGTGTTATCGACTCCGACAGAGACATTTACTCCGATGCATCTTCACTTCTGACCTTGTACGATATTTCAAGACAACAGAACATAGGCCACTTTGTGGTTTCAAATAATCAGCTGTATTACGTTTTTGTCCCGGCGGGAACACCTAACGGCAGTCTGCCGAAATACTTCATAACGGTAAGTTTATCAAAGGAAGAGATCAGAAAAGAGCTGAGTTCAATAAAGGAAGCAAGGCAGGTCATGATATATGATGAAGCGGGTTCCTACGTATATTATAACCAGGAGGGAACCGGGACCCAAAATGCAGACCTGGCCCAAACAGTGGGCACCGGCTCGGAACCCGGGGTAGAAAAAGTAATGGTTGAGGGTGAAAATTCGTGGCTTATAAATCACAAGTCCGAATTGATGGGAGTAAACCTGGCAGCCTATGTGCCGGTCCAGGGAATAAATCCCCAGATGAAGGATCTGAGGCTGTATTTTGTGATATTCAGTGCCATATTGATAATAACTGTTATGGTTCTGAGCTATTCCATGTACAAAATTATAAAGACACCGCTGAACCGTCTGGTAAAAGTATTCAAGCAAATTGAAACAGGAAGTCTGGGGGTAAGGCTGAAGCACAGGAGCAATGATGAATTCGGTTTACTTTATCACTCTTTCAATTCCATGGCCGAAAAAAACCAGGATCTTATGGAGCAGGTCTATCAGCAGAAGATACTGACTCAGAGTGCTCAGCTCAAACAGCTCCAGTCACAGATCAATCCCCATTTTTTGTATAACAGCTTTTTTGTTATCAGCAATATGGCAAGGTTGGGGGATTTCGACAGTATAAAGCTTTTCTCGGAATACCTGGCCAGGTATTACAGATTTATAATGCAGAAAAAGGACGGGGACATTCCTTTTTCCCAGGAAGTTGAGCATACAAGAGTATATGCGGATATACAGAAAATCCGGTTTGGTGACAGGATTCAAATTGAGATGGAAGAGGTGCCAGAAAGGGCTTTGCACTTGAGGGTTCCAAGGCTGATTCTGCAGCCCCTGGTTGAAAATGCCTTTGAGCATGGACTCAGACATGTGGAAAGCGACGGTCTTTTAAGAATAACTTTTGCCGAAGAAGCCAATATATTGACTGTAGTGGTAGAAAACAACGGTCCAATGGACGATGAAACCCTGGAAAATGTTAAAGCAAAGCTTATTGATGACGGAGGGGAAATAAGCGGAATGATAAATATTCACAAACGGCTGAAATCAAGATTCGGCCAGGACAGCGGCATTTCGGTTTCGAGAGGTGAAGCCGGAGGCATGAAAATTACTATGAAAATATGCGGGGTGGAGAATGTATAAACTTTTAATAGTAGACGATGAACCATATATTGTAGAGGGTCTGGCCGACCTGCTGGGAAGCAGCCCGGATTTTGACATATACACCGCCGCCTCCGGTAATTCGGCCCTTGAAATTCTGGACAGGGTACGTATGGATATTGTGCTTACGGATATTCAAATGCCGGGAAAAAACGGTCTGGAGCTGTTAAAGGAGATCCATAACAGGTGGCCCTTTTGCAGGACAATCATTTTGACTGCCTACAGTGATTTTGATTACGCGTACCAGGCCATAGAGAACAAAGCGGTGGACTATGTCCTGAAGACAGAGGGTGAGGATGCCATTGTTGCGGCAGTGAATCAATGTATAGAGCAGATAGAGAATGAGATGCGGCAGCAGCAATTTCTGGAGGAAAGCCGTGAGCAGATGGATTCCGTGATGTCCATCATCCAGAACTCCTGCCTTATAAATGCTTTGGAAGGAGAGGCTGAGGAAGTATGCGCCCAGGAATTCCATAAGTATAATATCGAACTGGATACCGGCAGGCCGGTATTGCTCATGGGTGTCCGTATCGACCGCTTCAGTCCCGGCGACAACTCAAAGGACAAGCTGAATTATCTTATTCAGCTGGGAAGGATATTTGACAAGTACCTGAACCAGTTTTTCATATGTTACCAGACCTCTTACCAGAATAAAAACATGATATGGCTGCTCCAGGCAAGAAATGCCGACGGGAGTGTCCACAGGCTGAAGGAGACCCTTGAGATAATCCAGCAGCACTGCTGGCAGGCACTTGGGCTTTCCATATCGGTAATATATGACGATTTTATAGACTGGCAGGAATTGAACAACAGATACAGAACCGTAAGACTTGTGCTTGAGCAGCTGACAATCAACGGTGACGACGGAATACTGGCCAGCACAAGGTTTTACCGGGATAGGAAGGACAGTGCCGATGTCAACAGGAGGGACAGGGGAAAGGATTGGGGGAGGAATTTTCAAAATCTCCAGACCTGTCTTGAGGAAGAGGACAGGGAAGGGGTTGAAAAGGTTCTGGATGACCTCCTTTCAGAAAGTGAAGAGGACAGAGCCACACTTCCGGTGAAACTTCAGCTCTATCACACCGTGGTAGGGGCGCTTTTGTCATATCTGAACAACAGAGCGCTTTCGGAGGAGGTTTTTACCGATCAGACCAACTTTGAGCTTTTTTTCAGCTACAGTGACAGGGCCGAAATGAAAGAGCGCATAATGAAACTGATCGAGCAGATACTTGATGTAAATAAAAAGAACAGGGAATCCCACAGCGAGAAATTTACCGCACGTATAAAAAATTATATTAAGGCGAATTTAGGCGGAGATCTGTCTCTGGCAGCCATATCCGAGAGGTTCTATATAAATCCCGTATATATGTCAAGACTGTTCAAGCAGACCACCGGAATAAATCTTTCGGATTATATAACGGCTAAAAGGATAAATTATTCAAAGAAGCTTCTGGTGGAAACCGAAATGAAAATTCATATGATTGCAAAGGAAGCAGGCTATGATTCCCCTGCATATTTCATACGTATTTTCAAGAAAATGGAACGGGTGACTCCACAGGAGTACCGGAACCTGGCTGCTGAGGAAAATGTCTCCATGTAGAATTTATCAGTGTGAAAAAAAGTTAATATAGTGATATAAAAGTATAAATCTTATTATATTCAGAGGTCGCCGCCATAAATTATAATTTACTTACAAAGTGATGAAACGTTTCGCATGACAAAATGAAAAGGACGGTGCTTATATGAATATATCTGCAAAAAAATTGCTGGCATCCATGCTTGTTGCAGCGAGTATATTATCGGCAGCAGGCTGCGGGAGCGGCAGTGACAGCAGTGGTTCAACAGCTTCATCAACAGGCAGTTCTACCGCAAGTGATACAAAACCCGCAATCAGAGAGGTTACAGCGGTAAGACCCATTCCTGACGATCTGAAATTCCCAGAAGGCGACAGTCTGGAAAACAACATATGGACCAGGCAATACGAGTCTGATCTGGGAATCAAATTGAAATACAAATGGATGACTCCGGTAGCTCAATATGAGCAGAAGTTGAATATTTCAATTGCATCCGGTGATATTCCAGACATATTTCAGGTCAATTCGGTACAGCTCAAGCAACTGGTTGAGGACGACCAACTGGCCGACCTAACCGGCATATATGAAAAAAATGCTTCCGAATATACAAAAAATGTACTGAACCAGGATGGAAATGCACTCCTGTCGGCAACGTTCGACGGAAAGCTCCTGGCAATACCCAAAATGGGTTCGGGACTGGGCCAGACCAATGTATTATGGGTGCGCACAGACTGGCTGAAAAAACTCAATCTCCAGGAACCCAAAACCATGGATGATGTCATAAAAATAGCTCAGGCATTTACGGAAAACGACCCTGACGGAAACAATAAAAAGGATACCTACGGTTTTGGAATCAATAAGGATCTGTGGGGAATGTTTGCATCCCTGGAAGGTTTCTTCAACGGCTACGGTGCCTATCCCAACACCTGGATAGAAGACGGAAGCGGAAATCTTGTGAACGGAAATATTATGCCCGAGATGAAAACCGCACTGGCAAGTCTCAAGGATATGTTCAACAAAGGATATATCGATCCCGAATTCGGAGTTAAGGATTCTTTCAAGGTCAGTGCAAATGTAGGTGAAGGTAAAATAGGCATGCTTTACGGACTTTTCTGGAATATGGGCTGGCTTTCCGATGCAAAGAAGGCAAATCCCGACATGACCTGGAAGCCTTTTGGAATCGTGGGAACCAAGGAAGGCGGAGCACTTGCACAGGTTCCGTTCCCTGTCAGCACATATTATGTAGTCAATAAAAAAGCTGTAAATCCCGAAGCTATTATCGAAATGCTGAACCTCCAACTGGAAAAGTGCTTCGGGGAAACTGCCGAACCCGGCAAATACAATGTTGACCAGGCAGGTAATCCCATATTTGAATATCCTCTCATATATTCAGAACCTCCAATGAAAAATGTAGATGCACAGGTAAAGGTTTCAAAGGCTCTGGAGTCAAAGGATACCAGTGCACTGAATGCCGAGGAAAAAGGATATTATGACCAGATTCAGGCATACAGGGGCGGAGATTTGTCAGGCTGGCCCACAGAAATGATGTATGGCCCCGAAGGCTCATTGGCAGTGATAAATGGCTATGCAACCAATAAAAAGGTCTATGACAACCGTTACTTCGGACCTCCGACTTCCACAATGACCCAGAAGGATGCCACACTTTCACAGATTCAGCTACAAACGTTTACAGATATAATAATGAACGGTGATATAAATCAATTTGAAAAATATGTGACTGACTGGAAATCACTTGGCGGAGATGCAATAACGGCAGAAGTCAACAAGTGGAATTCCGAAAGGAAGTAAACTTAATTCAACTTGTTGCAGTGTTCCCGGCGGTTATCCATCAATTGACTGCCACCGAAGCTCTTGCTGAAATAGTATGACTTACTCCAGACACCTCCTAGCCGTCGCAGCAACTCGACCATCCGGGTCTCGCGTGCTGCTCAAATTGACCTCCTGTCAATTTCCCGGCACGATGTACCTGGAGCAAGTCTACAAATTTCAAGCAAGCACTTCTAACCGGGCATCAATTGGCGGATACCGGCCTCGCACACTATTGATAGTTAAAAGGTACTCCCATATTATGTCGGTTGTGATATTAAAACAGTACAATCAATGTTAACTGGCGCAAGAGTGAATTAATCAGAGAGGCGGAAGGCATAAACTTTCCGCCTCTGTTTATAAACGCCGATCCTGGCAACTGCTAACAAACAAAACAGATAAATAAACTTTACGTTACGAAAGGGATGATGGAAATGGTAACCTACCCTAATAAAAGAAAATCTTTTAAAAGGGACATACCGCTTCATTTGATGATGCTGCCCGGCGTAATTATTCTTTTAATCTTTTCATACGGTCCCATGCTGGGACTTGTTATGGCTTTTCAGAATTTTTCGCCCTCCAGGGGTTTTTTACATTCAAAATGGGTGGGGTTGGAAAACTTCAGATATGTTTTAGGACTTCCGAATTTTTGGGAGGTTATAAGAAATACACTTTTAATTTCGGTATTGAAGATTATCGGGAGTATCGTAGTTCCGGTAATAGTGACACTGCTCCTCAATGAACTCAGACATACGGGACTGAAGAGAAGCATCCAGACAATCGTTTATTTTCCTCACTTTTTATCCTGGATTATTCTCAGCGGTATATTGATAGATTTTCTTTCGCCTTCGGAAGGTATAATCAACAAATTTATGACTGTTTTCGGAATTGAGCCCATTTACTTTTTAGGTGATAAATTCTGGTTTCCCATAACCATGATACTTACCGAGATATGGAAGGAATTCGGGTATGGAACAATAGTGTACCTTGCGGCGCTGACCGCCATAGACCCGACTCTGTATGAATCGGCGAAAATGGACGGAGCCGGACGGATAAAACAGGTTTGGCATATCACCATGCCCGGCCTCAAGCCCACCATACTGCTGATGACGGTTTTGGCACTTGGGACCATACTCAATGCAGGTACGAACGGCTTTGAACAGATATTCAACATGTACAGCCCCCAGGTATATAAAACCGGGGATATCATAGATACGCTTGTTTACCGCCTGGGTCTCGGAAGTGCCCAATTCAGTGTGGCAACGGCCATAGGTATGATCAAGTCAATAATATCCTTTGTACTCCTGACGCTTGGTTATTATATTGCCAGGAAAACATCGGATTATCAGATTTTATAGGGAGGGAGGTATTAACATCAACATGAGCAGAAAAATATTCAATGTCTTTAATGTTTCACTACTTGTACTGGCGGCACTGTCCTGCCTGCTCCCTATGATAAACATTCTTGCCATATCCATGAGCTCCAGCCCCGCCGTGGCGGCCGGCAAGGTAACCCTGTGGCCGGTGGAATTCACTCTTCAATCCTATAAGTTTGTGGTGGAAAAGCCTGAGTTCATGAAGGCCTTTATAATATCGGTGCTTAAGGTGCTGGCAGGGGTGCCTGTGAATATGCTCCTGACCATACTGGTATCATACCCCCTGTCAAAAACCAGGGCCGAATTCAGAAGCAGGAATATATACATGTGGTTTTTTGTAGTGACGATGATATTCAGCGGCGGCCTGGTACCCTGGTATATGATAATCAGCAAGATGCATCTTATTGACAGCTTCTGGGCACTGATCATACCCTCTGCCGTACCTGTATATAATGTGGTGCTGCTGACCAACTTCTTTAAGTCGATTCCCAAGGGTATCGAGGAAGCGGCCTTGATTGACGGAGCCTCCCACTGGACCACAATGTGGAAGATATATGTGCCCCTGTCCTCGGCATCTATTGCCACACTGGTCTTATTCAGCATTGTGACTCACTGGAATTCATGGTTTGAAGGTTTGATACTGATGAATTCTCCCGAAAAGTATCCCTTGCAGAGCTATTTGCAGACCATAATCGTAAACCGGGATGTGAAGCTGATGACAATGCAGGATGCCAGAGTTCTGGCAGCTGTGTCCGAAAGGACCTCGCGGGCTGCACAGGTGTTTGTGGCAACCATTCCGGTGCTGGCGGCATATCCTTTCCTTCAGAAATACTTTACCACCGGCATAGTAGTGGGAGCCATCAAGGAATAGGCCGCATTTTACCGCGGCATGGATGAATACAATAAATATACTTAAATATACTAATGGAGATAAAAATATGTGGAATATAAAGTCGCCCGACGGCAAATTAAATTTCAGTGTGTATATGAATGACCAAAACAGGCTGTTCTACTCTTTAAAAAAGGATGAAACGGAGATATTGAGGGACTGCGGACTTGGAATCCAGACAAGTATGGGGGACTTTTCATGGGGTTTTGTCCTGAAAGATCAATTAATCTGTACTGTTGATGAAAAATATTCAATTCCGGCAGGTAAAAAATCGGTTTACCATAACAACGCAAATGAACTGTGCCTGCTGTTTGAGGCCGAGAACACTTTTACCCTGAAACACGCTTTTGTTTTGAGAATAAGAGTTTTTGACGACGGGGCAGCCTTCAGGTATGAGCTGCCTGCCGGCAGCGGGGAAATGGCAGTTTACAGTGAAAATACCGAAATAAGCTTTGCTCCTCAATATAACAATATGTGGCTCCAGGAACTGGTGGACACCTATGAGGCACCTTACGGAAAGCGCAGCTGGCAGGAGTCCAAAGGAAGAAACTACGGCATGCCGGGCTTGTTTTCTGATGATGACCGGAAATCCTGGATAATGATAACAGAGGCAGGACTGCTGAATACCGGCGGAAGCTACTGCTCCTGCCATTTGACAGGGGCCGGTGAGAGAAAGCTTTCGGTGGCCTTTGCACCCGAGCAGACCGGGCCTATGACCGGGAAATTGCCTTTCGAAAGCCCCTGGAGGGTCATAGGTGTTTTTGATTCCCTGAATGAACTGGTCAACAGTACGCTTAACTATAATCTGAATCCGGCATCGGTCATTGAAGATACGTCCTGGATCAAGCCCAGCAGAAACATATGGTCCTGGTGGTCCTTTGAAAACGGGGCACAGCTTTACAGCGAGCAGAAGAGATATGTTGACTTTGCGGCAGCTCTGGGCTTTGAAAGCGTTACAGTGGATGCGGGCTGGGATGACAGCTGGGTGAAGGCACTGTGCGACTATGCCCGGGAGAAGGGCGTTACCGTTTGGCTGTGGTCGGATATGCAGGCGGTGGATACCTTTGAAAAGGCGTCGGAAAAGATAGCAAGATGGGCAGCGTGGGGTGTTGTGGGCCTGAAAGTGGATTTCTTTATGAACGATTCACAGCACACCATGTGGCAGTATAATATGATAGCTGACATAATGACCAGCCATAAACTTATGATCAATTTCCACGGCAGTACAAAACCTGCCGGGGAAGGGAGAACCTATCCCAATCTCATGACGGAAGAGGGCATCATGGGGCTGGAACATTATAAATGGAGCGGTATGCCAGATGCGGTCCATAACTGTACCGTTCCGTTCACAAGAAATGTAGTAGGCCCTATGGATTACACCGTTACAGGCTTCTCAAACGAAAACAGGAATACCACCCAGGGGCATCAGCTGGCGTTGTCGGTAGTGTATGAGTCTGGAGTGCAGCATATTTCCGAGTCCATATACCATCTGGAGGCCTGGAAGGGCACCG
Source organism: Ruminiclostridium cellobioparum subsp. termitidis CT1112 (assembly GCF_000350485.1). Classification (GTDB taxonomy): domain Bacteria; phylum Bacillota; class Clostridia; order Acetivibrionales; family DSM-1351; genus Ruminiclostridium; species Ruminiclostridium termitidis. The sequence goes on along the minus strand of NZ_AORV01000009.1, from coordinate 1,293 downwards.
AATATCTGAGACGCCAGTATCCCAGGTATGATGGGATGCAGTTGCTGAAAGGCTTTCCGGGAGAGTATGCCGCAATGCTCCGCTATGTGGGCAGTGAATGGTTTATAGGCTGCATTACAGCCGAGGCCAGAACTATTGAGCTGCCTATGGACTTCCTGCCCGCCGGTGAATTCACTGCCGAGATATACAGGGACGACAGTGAGGGCCATATGCTTGTAAAAGAGAGCAGAACCGTTACAGGGGAGGATGTTCTGACACTGGAGCTGCTTGCCTGCGGCGGAGCGTCTGTATATATAAGTGACGGGAGCGTGGAGCTGAAATCAGGGGTCTGCGGCGGCTACATGAGTGACAGGAAAACCTGCTGCACTGCTGAAAATGCCACTCTTAAGGGAGCCTCGGCACTGATGGTATATGAAAACGGGGACAGGGCGGTTGTCCTGAAGGATAAAGCCGTGTTTGAAAATATTGCGGCAGAAAGAGACGGCAGGCATACCTTGAGAATAACCTATGCTTCCCGGGGCGCAGCCGCTGTCCGTCTGGAGACGGAGGAGGGAACACTGGAGGCACGGCTGCCCGCAAGCGGAGGAAGGAAGGTCTTTCGTACATTTGATGTAGTGATGTTTTTCAGAAAAGGCATCAACAGCATGGAAATGGGCAAAATCTCCGGAGACGGTCTTGCCGTAAGCAAAATTGAATTAATAGACAATGCACCAAACCCTGACAGGTTCTATACGGTTGATATGGCAAAAACCGAAGGAGGGGTGGATATAATTCCTGTCTGCGAAAATTCACAGCAGTTGAAAGCCGCAGGCATAGGCAACGGAGGAAGCATAGTATTTGAGCGGATTGAAGCAGATGAGCAGGGAGAATATGTGCTCGGCATAGACTACTGCTCGGGTGAGAACAGGCCGGTAATGATATCGGTAAACGGTGCCGCGCCCATAACCTCAGTCCTGTTCAATACCAGTGGCTGGGGCCCGTCAAGGTGGGATATAGTAGAAACCAAGGAAGTCAAGATAAAACTCCTGAAAGGCATAAACAGCATTAAGTTCTTCCACGACAGTATGCCGGCGCCCCAGATAGTGAGAATAGCCATCAGACTGGAAAAATAAATCGTATAAATAATAATAAATTTCAGTTCTCTTGCCGGGGCTGCTGCACAATGAATAAATTTCATTCACCTGTGCAGCAGTTCCTTTTTTATATTTAAAATAATAAAAGGTAAAAATCCTTAAATAAAACCAAAAATATTTAATTTCTTTTCTTTTCTTAAAATTATAATAGTAATAATAT
>NZ_AORV01000008.1 GCF_000350485.1 Ruminiclostridium cellobioparum subsp. termitidis CT1112 | reverse complement strand
AGCTCAAAGCAGCGTCCTGCTGCTTTGTCGGCAAAACAACTTTACCTTCGTCGACAATTTACCGTAATTGTTTTTAACCGTGCATCTTATTTCATGAAGTTGTACTCGCGCACCAGTTGATTCTGATTAAATCTATCTGTAAAGCAAAACGAAATTTCAATTAGCATAACAAATTAAATTAACACGTTGTGCTGGTTTAAAAGCGCAGGTACTTTCCGTAATAAAAAGCTGCTGCCTCGCCGGGAACCAGCTTTAAAGAACCTTTTATACCGATATGCGAGTACAACTTCAAGCAATGGACAGCACGGTAAAAGTGCTTGCTGAAATTTGTAGGCGAGAAACAAGTATTTATGCCGGGAAATTGACAGGAGGTCAATTTGAGCAGCACACGAGACCCGGATGGTCGAGTTGCTGCGACGGCGAAAAATACTTGTTGTGAGCCGTACTATTTCAAGTAAGCGCTTTGTGTGCAATCCATTGCTTGAAGTTAGTACGGAAGTACCGGTATAATCAGTAATAATTTCTTTCTCGCAAAGTTGATCAGCTAACCGGCACAACTCGTTAAATTATTAATAATCTCTTAATTTTTCTCCAAAATGTTGAAAAGTAGTTTTTAATAGTATATTTTAAATGTATAAACGAATGTATAAATACTAAGGATGAAATGGAGTTAACAGGGTATGAGTTACTATTTGACCTTTTTTCTGTCACTTGTAATAATGCTGATTGTAACACCTAAACTGACAAAACTTGCCCATAAAATCAATTATACAGAAAAACCAAATCCCGAAAGCGGCAGAAAAATCCATACAGAAAGCAAAGCATATCTGGCGGCTGTGGGAATATTCTTTACTTTCTGGTTTTGCTACTTTTTATTTACCCGGGATTTCAGCCAAAAATCAATAGTTCTGCTCACAAGTTCCTTCATCATCTGGTGTGTGGGTATGGTGGATGACTGGTTTAAGATCAATGGCAGGGATTTAAAGGCATTGCCCAAATTTATACTGCAGCTGCTTGCATGCATGCTGCTGGTATATTTCACAAATATTGAGTTTTCCGGGATTACAAATCCCATTAACGGCACTTATATATTGTTCCCGGAGTGGATACAATTTCTTCTCTCCGTTCTGTGGCTGTTCGGAGTGACGACAGTAATTAATTTTTCCGATGGTCTGGATGGCCTGGCAGGAGGGATTTCATGCATATCTGCCGCCACCCTGTTTATAGTATCTGTCACAAAAGGCAACCAATTGCTTGGAATCATGTCTATAACCCTGGTAGGAGTGTGCCTTGGATATTTAAAATATAACAAATACCCTGCAAAAATATTGATGGGTGATGCAGGAGCTACTTTTTTAGGCTTTATCCTGGCGGCTATTTCCCTGGGCGGTGCTTTCAAACAGGCCACGGCAGTGTCGATTTTCATACCAATACTGGCTCTGGGCCTGCCCATATTTGATAATATTTTTGTCGTCATAAAGAGGATAAGAGAAGGGAAACGGATATATGAGGGGGATTCCTCGCAGATTCATTACAGGTTGATCAACAAAGGGCTCACCCAAAAACAAACAGTATATATCCTGTATCTTGTCTGTATTTGTTTGAATTTAAGCGCAATAATTTTACTGCTTCTGTAATAAACTTATTAATAAATTTATTTTGTATTACCGGTAAATCAATGATATAATTTGATAAAAAGAAAAATAATAAAGACAGTTCGTGACCATCCTGTCTGAAGCTTGTATTTTAAAGTGCGAAAACGGCAAAATGAGAGATGCTGAAATACAAGCTTTGATTAAAACTACGGCGACGCTGCCTGCATTGCAGGGCAGTATTTTGTTTTGCATCCCGGCCTATTGATGTAGTCCGCAAGCTGCATGCCCTGTGTTTTAAAATGTACTGTTGGTTGCGGCAAATGAGAGGGGTTTTTATGAAAAACAAAAAAATATTATGGCTGACAACTTCGGCCATGATAGCGGCAGTATATCTGGTGCTCACAATGATTTTTTACGCAATAAGTTTTACACCCATGCAAAGCAGGCTGGCAGAGGCACTTACGGTTTTACCGTATTTTACGCCTGTAGCCATACCGGGATTATTTATAGGCTGTATACTGGCAAACATAATAGGGGGCTACGGAATATGGGACGTGGTAATTGGAAGTCTTACTTCACTTTTGGCTGCATACCTGACCTACAGGCTGACTTTTAACAAACCCCGGAGAAAGTGGCTTGCGCCGCTTCCGCCTGTATTGCTGAATGCGGTAATTGTCGGAGCAGAGCTCAATCTTTTATCAGGTTCTCCAACCTGGGAGGCATTTTTAGGAATAATGCTGTCGGTGGGCATAGGACAGATCATTGCATGTTATGTAATAGGATTTCCACTTATGTTATTATTTGAGAGAAGCAAAAAAATAAGTGAACTTTTTAAGCGTATTTCTTAAAAATGTTCATATTTTATCTTGATTTTTTTGATAGTCTAAGATACAATAACTTTGTCGAAAAAACTTAATAATGGTGTTTTTCAATATATATATCCGTATATTGAAAAATATCCCGTATATTCTCGGTGATATGGTCCGAAAGTCTCTACGAAGCCGCCGTAAATGGCTTTGCTACGGGTGTTCATCTTTGACATATTTTTATTTGTCGTAAGAATCAGAGCTCCCAATCCATGATTGGGAGCTTTTATAATTAACTGGGTCTTTTTATAAGACTTCAGTTGAGTTGTTATGACTAGGAATATTCTGTTAAAGCAGTATATTTCACTATTTTCCGGAGGATTGAGATGGAACTCTTAAAGCAAAGAATCTTGAAAGACGGACAGGTTTTAGGCAATGACATCCTTAAGGTGGATTCTTTTTTGAATCATCAGATGGATGTTCAGCTTTTCAATGAAATGGGCAAGGAATTTTTCAGATTGTTTGCTCACAAAAATGTTACCAAAATTCTCACAATTGAATCTTCAGGTATAGGCATTGCATGCATAGCCGCACAATATTTCAATGTCCCGGTGGTTTTTGCCAAAAAAACCGAAGCAAAGAACCTGGATTCCGATACTTATCTGGCAGAAGTATTTTCATTTACAAAAGGCAAAACCTATAGTGTGAGAGTTTCACAAAAATATATAAATCCCAATGATATCGTATTAATAATAGATGATTTCCTTGCCAACGGAAAAGCGGCACTGGGACTTGCCGACATTGTCGGACAGGCAGGAGCTCAGGTTGCCGGTATTGGAATTGCCATAGAAAAGGGTTTTCAGGACGGGGGAAAGCTCCTGCGTGAAAAAGGTCTTGAAGTCCAGTCCCTGGCTATTGTGCAAAGCATGCAAAACGGAAAGATCAGCTTCAGTGAATAGGTTTTATGTTAACATACTTGGTTTAAAATGCTCCCGGAAAACGGAAGCATTATAATATATCAATTAATTATTAATTAGAACTTAGGGGGATTCAAAAATGAAAAGATTATTGGCATTAATGCTGGCTGTTGTTATGATCACTGCAGCTGTACTTACCGGCTGCGGATCGGGTTCGGCAGCGCCGGCAGGTGGTGAAGGCTTAAAAGTTGGTTTTATTTACATCGGAACTCCTGGAGATGTGGGATATACCTTTGCTCATGACCAGGGGCGTATCTACCTGGAAGAACAATTAAAGGATAAGGGTGTTACAACAGCTAAAGTTGAAAGTGTGCCTGAAACGGCGGATTCCGAAAAGGCCATAAAAAACCTCATTGACCAGGGCTGCAAGGTAATATTTGCTACAAGCTTCGGTTACATGGATTTCGTTGAAAAAGTGGCTAAGGAGTACCCTGATGTTAAGTTCTTCCACTGCTCCGGCAACAAATCAAACGAAACCAACTTCGTAAACTATTTTGGAAAGATTGAACAAGCCAGATATCTCACCGGAATAGTTGCAGGTTTGAAGACAAAGTCCGGAAAAATCGGATATGTTGCAGCAATGCAGATACCCGAAGTTATCAGAGGTATCGATGCATTTACACTGGGAGTACGTTCGGTAAACCCCACAGCTGTTGTAAACGTCAAGTGGACAAACACCTGGTATGATCCCCAGCTGGAAAAGAGTGCTGCCGAAGCATTATTGAACGAGGGAAATGACGTTATTGCACAGCATCAGGATTCAACTGCTCCGCAGATAGCAGCCCAGGAAAAAGGTGCTTTTGCAATCGGTTACAATTCAGACAGCAGCAAGGCTGCACCAAAGGCGTATCTCACAGCTCCGGTATGGAACTGGGGCGTATACTATGTAGATCAGGTTCAGAAAATTCTTGACGGTTCATGGAAGGCTGAAAATTACCTCGGCGGAATGCATGAAGGCGTTGTGGATATAGGACCTATGACAGATCTTGTGGACGCCGACATAAAGGCAAAGGTTGAAGAAGTCAAGGCCAAAATTCTTGACGGTTCACTGGATGTATTTGCAGGTCCTGTAAAGGATCAGACAGGTGCGGTTAAAATTGCGGAAGGTGCTACAATGACTGTCGAAGAACAGCAGGCATGCAAATGGTTTGTTGAAGGTGTAAACGGAAAAATAGACTAATATAAAAACGATAACTGATTTATTTTGACAAATACAATATTAGCAGTAGTTGAAGCCCCTTCGCCAGCATTGGACTCGACTACTGCTAATAAGGTTTTATAACGGGACGTGAGGATGTTTCCAACCTCGTTGAAAGTGCCAAGGCAAGGAAGTTTCTGCAGACGAAAAAATTTTTAAGAACGTAAACGTTCTTTTGAACCATGGGTTATAATAAAGACATGCAGTCAAAAAATCTTTAAAAATTTAAAAGGTGATACTGTGAGAAATGAAGTTTACATCAAAATTGAAAATTTAACAAAAACCTTCGGACCCGTAATAGCAAATAATAACGTCTGTCTTGAGGTAAACAGGGGAGAAATACACGCCCTTCTCGGGGAAAACGGCTCGGGCAAAAGTACCCTTATGAATATGCTTTCCGGCATATACACACCTGACAGCGGACAAATATACATCAAGGGCAGGCAGGTTACTTTCAGAACTCCCAAGGATTCAATGGCAATGGGGATAGGTATGATTCATCAGCATTTCAAGCTGGTGGAGGTAATGTCTGCAAAGGAAAATATAATAGCCGGCCAAAAGGGCAGGCTTTTTGTGGGAAGTGCAAAACTTTCCGGGAAAATCCGTAAAATATCTGATAAATATGGTCTGGCAGTTGATCCGGATAAAAAAATATATAATATGTCTGTAGGTGAAAAACAGACAGTAGAGATTCTCAAGGTTATTTACAGAGGAGCTGAGATTCTTATTCTCGATGAGCCCACGGCAGTTTTAACTCCACAGGAAACGGAAGGGCTTTTTAAAATTCTCAGAAAAATGAAAGAATCGGGAAGTGCGGTAATAATCATAACCCATAAGCTGAATGAGGTCATGGAAATTGCCGATAAGATCACTGTATTAAGAAAAGGCGAAACAGTAGGCACAGTAAACAAAGAAGATACAAATTCCGCCGAACTTACCAACCTTATGGTTGGGCGTGCTGTCGACCTGTCTATTAGCAGGGTTGAATGCAAGGACAAAAAAACAATATTAAACATTGAAGGTCTGACAGTGGTCGATGATGAAAAAGTAAAGGCTCTCGACAACATAAGCTTCAAACTGTCGGCAGGTGAAATCCTGGGAGTGGCTGGGGTTGCAGGCAGCGGACAGAAGGAGCTCTGCGAAGCAATTGCCGGACTTTTTCCGGTTGCTTCAGGAAAGATAGAATATAAAGGCGAAAATATCGTAGGTAAAAATCCTCGTGATATAATAAAAAAGGGAATAAGCATGAGCTTCATACCCGAAGACAGGCTTGGCATGGGACTTGTGGCATCTATGGGCATGGTGGACAACATGATTTTGAAGGAATATCAGAATCAAAAAGGATTTATGATCGATAAAAAAATTGCCAGGTCCCTTTCGCAAAATCTTATAAAGAAGCTGGAAATAAATACTCCCGGTATTTACCATCCTGTCCGGCAATTATCAGGCGGCAATATCCAGAAGGTTCTGCTGGGGCGTGAGATAGAATCAAATCCCCATTTGCTCATAACGGCTTATCCGGTCAGGGGTCTTGATATAAATGCATCCTATACAATTTATGACCTGCTTAACGAGCAGAAGGAAAAAGGTGTCGGAATACTTTATATCGGAGAGGATCTCGACGTGCTTATCGAGCTTTGCGACAGGATCATGGTCATATGCAACGGTAAAATAACCGGCATGGTTGATGCCCATAAGGTTAACAAGGAGCAGCTCGGTATGATGATGGCGGGAGAAACTATGGAAACGGTTATGGGGGTGGGAGCGTAAATGGTCAGAATAGTTAAAAGAACGGATTTGACAAAACGGCAATCGGTAATGTTCAGACTGCTTGCAATTCTGGGAGCACTGCTTGCCGCCGGAATATTTATATTATTTCTTGGATTCAATCCCTTTAGGGTTTACCTTTCCATGCTGGATGGGTCCTTCGGCTCCCTGTACAGGTTTAAGGAATCAATCATTCAGGCCATTCCCCTCATTGTTTCATCACTGGGTATTTCAATAGCTTTCAGAATGAAATTCTGGAATATTGGTGCCGAAGGCCAGATAATAATGGGCGCATTTGCTGCCAGCTATTTCGCCTTGTATTGGTCAAACCTGCCGGTATATGTTATGCTGCCGCTTATGTTTCTGGCCTCGGCTGCTGCAGGCGGCATATGGGCTTTGATACCTGCCATTTTCAAGGCGCAGTTTGGTACCAACGAAACCTTGTTTACACTGATGATGAACTATATAGCCCAAAAAATAATAGTCTATGTACAGTATGGTCCGTGGAAGGACCCAAAAGCCCTGGGGGCAGGAAAAATCGCACTTTTTGGCGATAATGCGGCGCTCCCCGAAGTGTTCGGCATTCACATAGGCTGGATAATAACCGTTGTCCTTGTAGTTCTGGTATATATTTTCATTAATAAAACAAAGCGGGGCTATGAGATACAGGTTATAGGAGAAAGTGAAAATACTGCAAGATATGCAGGTATGAATGTTAAAAAGATAATATTGTCCTCATTGATCCTGAGCGGTGCACTCTGCGGGCTGGTCGGCATGTTCCAGGTATCGGGAGTCAACCATACATTAAGCTATCAGGTGGCCAACGGGGTCGGGTTTACTGCTATAATAACAACCTGGCTGGCAGGTTTGAGTGCTCCTGTTATTGTAATAGTCTGTTTCCTGTTTGCAGTGCTGCAGCAGGGGGGGACCTTTATACAAACGGCGTTCAGCATACATTCCTCGGCTGCACAGCTGATTCAGGGTATGATTTTATTCTTTGTACTTGGAAGTGAGTTCTTTATCCAATATAAACTGGTATTAAAGCAAAAAACGGATAAATTGATAAAGAAGGAGGCAGCGTAGAGCAGATGACATTTATAAATATTTTAACATTTATTCTAACTGGTGCGGTCACTGCCGGAACTCCTCTGCTATTTGCCACACTGGGGGAAATTATTACTGAAAAGGTCGGCCAGCTGAACCTCGGTGTGGAAGGTATGATGCTGATGGGTGCCGTAATTGGCTTCAGTGCTGCCCTTTCAACAGGAAATCCTGTTCTGGGCATACTTGCCGGGATGATAGCCGGCGCTTGCGGAGCATTGATCTTTGCTTTCCTTACAATAACACTCAGGGCAAATCAGATTGTTTCAGGTCTTTCACTGACTATTTTCGGTACAGGCTTTTCAAGTTTTGTGGGACAAAAGATGGTTGGACAGGGGTTGGCTGATTCTGTGAGAAACAGCTTTGCACCTATAAAACTGCCCTTGCTGGGAGATATTCCGGTGCTGGGACCGGCTTTGTTCAATCAGAATGTGCTGGTATATGCGGGCTATGTTGTAGCTGTCATTCTGGCAATATATCTGTATAAAACCAGATTGGGCCTGAATATGCGGATGGTGGGAGAGAATCCGGGAGCGGCCGATACTGCGGGAATTAATGTAGCCCTGTACAAATATGTGCATATACTTATCGGGGGTATGCTTTGCGGGATTGCCGGGGCATATATGTCGATGATCACAGTTCCATCCTGGCAGGATGGAGTAACAGGGGGCAGAGGCTGGATAGCCGTTGCACTTGTCATATTCGTAACATGGAATCCATACAAGGCCATGCTGGGCTCGTATTTTTTCGGAGCACTGAGCATTCTGGGTTTATATTTACAGGGTTATGTGCATATACCTCAAAGTATTTTTGACATGCTGCCATATTTTGCTACAATAATAGTATTGATTATGATTTCTTTGAAAAAGTCCAAAGAAAATAACCCGCCAAAGGCGTTGGGAGAACCTTATTTCAGGGAAGACAGATAGCAGGAGATGGAGGTTAGCTTGAAAGACTTCACTTGCGTTCGTCTTCCAAGCAAACCTGTGAATTTATGGCCGTGCGAAATATTCAAAGTATTTACCAATACTTTGAAAGCGCACATGGCCAATTAACCTCCTTTATTCGCCTTATAGCGGATGAGGGAGTGAAGAGATTTCATTACAGTTTTGTGGCTGCTAAGCGGCTCATGGAGGTTAATATGAATAAAAAAATAATGCGGTCAGGGAGCATATTTTTTACAATTATTCTGTTGGGCTTTGCAGCCTTAAAATATTCTGCAGGAAGTACCAGAACTTCTATTTTTTATTTTATAGCAGGAATAGGCTTCCTTATTGTTTTTATATCATATTCGAGAAAAGGCGGAGCATCAAAATAAATAAAGTATGAATATGGACAAATACCTTGTTATGACTGTTATTTTAATGATAAAATCATTTATGATGCTTTTAACTTGTCGGGTGTGACAAAAACTTATTCGTACAACGGGTGCAATAAAATACCAATAATATTTGTTTAAGGATGTGTTTTAAAATGGAACGGACAGAACAAAAGAAGAGGATATTCAGCGGAGTTCAGCCTTCAGGGAATCTTACAATAGGTAATTACCTCGGTGCCATAAAAAACTGGATTCCCATGCAGGATGAGTTTGAATGCCTCTATTGTGTGGTTGATCTCCATACTCTCACCGTAAGACAGAATCCTGCAGAGCTGAGACAGCGCAGCCTGAACCTGCTGGCTTTATATATGGCCTGCGGCCTTGATCCGCAGAAATGTATCCTGTTTCTGCAATCCCATGTAAGTGCTCATTCCGAGCTGGCATGGATTTTAAATTGTTATACCTATATGGGTGAACTGAACAGAATGACCCAGTTTAAGGATAAATCAGCAAAACATTCCGACAATATAAATGCGGGGTTATTCACATATCCCGTACTTATGGCGGCAGACATACTTTTGTACCAGACCGAGCTTGTACCCATAGGTCAGGACCAGAAACAGCATCTGGAAATAGCAAGAGATATTGCCGAAAGATTTAATAATGTTTACGGAGATACTTTTACCATTCCTGAACCTTATATTCCTAAAATAGGTGCAAAGATAATGAGCCTCCAGGAGCCGGAAAAGAAAATGTCCAAATCCGATGAAAATGAAAATGCATACGTATTTATACTTGACAAGGAAGATGCGGTCCTTCGCAAGTTTAAAAGGGCGGTTACCGATTCAGAACGTGAAATAAGATATGATGAGGTCAATAAACCCGGTGTAAGCAACTTGATAAGTATATATTCCGCAGTAACCGGCAAGACTTTTTCTGATATAGAAAAGGAATTTGACGGAAGGTCCTATGGTGACTTAAAGGAAGTCGCAGGCCAGTCTGTTGCTGAAATGCTCAGACCTGTTCAGCAGAAATATAACGACCTGACTGCAAACAAGGATTATCTTAATTCCATATTAAAGGAAAATTCTGAAAAAGCGGCTTATATGGCAAGAAAGACACTTTCAAAGGTTCAAAGAAAAATTGGTTTGCTGCCAAGAAGCTAGGGAAATGAAACAGGGATCATTTCATACGTCGATTTGACTTTGCAGTGGAATGGTTCCTGTTTTTTTATGTTAAGGAAATAATACTCCTGTTTGAGGAATATAAATTAGTGATACGAGCGTCGAAAGAATATATTCATTAAATCCTTAACAAAGCTGCTATTTTTCCTATCAGTAAATTATTTTGCTGATAATATACATGTGTTTTAGGAGAATTGTATGGCACTGACAGAATTGATATTATTGGCATTGGGACTTTCCATGGATGCTTCGGCAGTGTCCATATCCAATTCCCTGTGTATTGATAAAATAAAACTTAAACATGTCCTGAAGATGGCTCTGATATTTGCTGCTTTTCAGGGCATCATGCCGCTGATAGGCTATTTTGCCGCAAGCAATTTTGAGGATGTAATCAGCAGGTTTGATCACTGGATAGCATTTATTCTTCTGGCCATAATAGGCGGGAAAATGCTGCATGAAGCAATAAAGGCCGAGATAAATCAGGAGTGCAGCTTGTTTTCACTTACCTTGAAGCTGCTTTTTGTTCAGGCTGTGGCAACAAGCATTGACGCCCTGGCGGTCGGAGTGAGTTTATCGGCTCTGAATGTGGATATTTATTATTCAATAACTATTATAAGCATTGTAACATTTGTCTGTTGTACGGCAGCGATACTTGTAGCCAAAAGGTTTGGAAATCTGCTGGGAAAGCGGGCCGGTATAGCAGGCGGTATTATTTTAATATCCATAGGAGTTAAAATATTCATCGAGCACATGTTTTTTCATGTATGAGATACTTGGAGCGCATATAACATAAACATAAAGCAGAGCAAAGGCAAACGTATGTTTGCTTTTGCTCTGCTTTATGTTATAATTTAATTTGATTGTTTGAAGCAATATAAGTTATGAGAGACCGGTTAATGGCAAGGAGGACATATGAACAGATTTGAGGTTGTTTCGGAATATAAACCAAAGGGCGATCAGCCTGTAGCTATAGAAAAGTTGAGCAAGGGGATAATGGAGGGACAAAAGCATCAGACTCTGCTGGGTGTTACCGGTTCCGGTAAGACCTATACTGTGGCAAAGGTCATAGAACAGGTTCAAAAGCCTACGCTTGTCATCGCCCATAACAAAACCCTTGCCGCACAGCTCTGCAGCGAGTTTAAGGAATTTTTTCCGAATAATGTAGTAGAGTATTTTGTAAGTTATTATGATTATTATCAGCCAGAGGCTTATATCCCGTCGACGGATACCTATATCGAGAAGGATTCCTCGGTGAACGAGGAAATAGATAAGCTCCGTCACTCGGCAACTGCCGCGCTTTTTGAAAGAAGAGACGTAATTATCGTTGCCAGTGTTTCCTGCATATATGGCCTGGGTGACCCGGAGGACTATACCGACCTTATGCTTTCACTCAGGGTGGGGATGCAGAAGGACAGGGATGAAATAATACGCAAGCTTGTTGATATTCAATATGAAAGAAATGAGATAGATTTCAGAAGAGGCAGATTCAGAGCAAGAGGGGATGTGCTTGAAATCTTTCCGGCAAACAGCTCTGAAATGGTTCTGAGAGTTGAATTTTTCGGAGATGAGATAGAAAGGATAACAGAGGTTGATTACCTGACTGGGGAAATAAAAGGAACAAGATCGCATATAGCTGTTTTCCCGGCATCTCACTACGCTACCACGAGGCCTAAAATGGAAAAAGCCATGGTGACCATTGAGCAGGAGCTGGAAGAACGTCTTGAACAGCTGAAAATGGAGGGCAAGCTGCTTGAAGCCCAGCGGCTTGAGCAGAGAACCAGATATGATCTTGAGATGATGTCTGAAATAGGTTTCTGCCAGGGTATCGAAAATTATTCAAGGCATATCAGCGGCAGAGAGCCCGGAAGTTCGCCCTTTACACTAATGGATTACTTTCCCGACGATTACCTTCTGGTAATAGACGAATCCCATGTTACAGTTTCCCAGGTAGGGGCAATGTACAACGGAGACAGATCCAGAAAGGAATCACTGGTTGAGTACGGCTTTAGACTGCCTTCCGCTTTTGATAACAGGCCGCTTAAATTCAATGAATTTGAGGAAAGAGTAAATCAAGTGGTCTATGTCAGCGCCACGCCGGCTGCCTATGAGAGAGAGCATTCCACACAGGTGGTTGAGCAGATCATCAGGCCTACCGGACTTATTGATCCTGAGATAATAATAAGACCGGTCAAGGGACAGATAGATGATTTGATCGGAGAAATAAATTCCAGGGCGGAAATAAGACAGAGAGTACTTGTTACAACACTTACCAAGAAAATGTCCGAAGATTTGACCGATTATATGAAGGAACTCGATATTAAAGTAAAATATCTTCATTCCGATGTTGCTACTTTCGAGAGAATGGAAATAATCAGGGATTTGCGTCTGGGGGTATTTGACGTGCTGATAGGTATAAACCTTCTCAGAGAGGGGCTTGATATACCGGAGGTTTCGCTTGTTGCCATACTGGATGCAGACAAGGAAGGTTTCCTCAGATCGGAAACTTCCCTGATCCAGACAATAGGGCGTGCCGCCAGAAACTCTGAAGGAAAGGTAATCATGTATGCCGACAATATAACCGGTTCAATGCACAGAGCCATAAGTGAAACCAACAGAAGAAGGCAGCTTCAGATGGATTTTAACAAGGCTCATGGTATTGTGCCTACAACCATACAAAAATCTGTCAGAGACTTAATCGAAGCGACAAAGGTTGCAGAGGAGGAGGAATCATATTATACTGGTAAGGATAAACCAAATCTCATGTCTGTTGAGGAGTTGGAAAAACTGATTTCAAAACTTCAGAAAGAGATGAAGCAGGCTGCCACAGACCTGCAATTTGAACGGGCAGCTCAACTGAGAGACAAAATCGAAGAGCTGAAGAAGAGAGTATAGCATACAGATGAACAATAGACATAACAATATTTAGATGTATGAATGAGGGTGTGTCGGGGTTAAATGAAATTATTGAGGCAGTTTTTAATCGTACTAATAATTTGTGTTATAGGTGAAGTGCTGAATAAGGTTGTACATGTTCCGCTTCCAGGCAGTATCATCGGTATGATATTGCTGTTTGTCTGCCTGATTACCGGAGTTATTAAAGTTAAAATGATAGAGGAAATAAGCTGTTTTTTGCTTGATCACCTTGCATTCTTTTTTATACCCTCGGGAGTGGGCCTTCTGGCATATGCAGGCATACTGAAAAAGAATCTGGTACCTATCATGGTCATATGCTTTGTTTCCACCATTCTGGTAATGATTGTTACAGGTCTGACCGTACAGTTGATCAAGGGGAGGAAAGCAAAGTGAAAGAAATATTAGCAACACCTGTATTTGCATTGTTGATCTCATTACTGGCCTTTGAAATAGGTATTTTTGTTAATAAAAAAACAAGGCTGGCTGTTTTTAATCCTTTAATGCTGGCAATTTTAATTGTTATTGGAATCTTGATTGTTTTTAAAATACCGCTGGAGGATTACAAAAAGGGCGGAGATTTTATATCCCTGTTTTTAACTCCGGCTACGGTGATACTTGCTGTTCCTCTATATAAAAATATCCATTCTCTGAAAAAGGACTATGTGGCAATAATTGGCGGTGTGATTATGGGCTGCATTACTGCCATTCTTAGTATATGGCTTATGGGAAAGGCATTTGGCCTTTCGCCGGAATTACTTGCCTCGCTGATTCCAAAGTCAATAACCACACCTTTGGGCATAGAGCTGTCAAACCAACTCGGTGGAATACCGTCGGTTACAGTAGCAGCCATAGTTATAACCGGGATAGTTGGGGCGGTTTTGGCACCGGCATTATTGAAGGTATTGGGTATAAAGGATAAAACAGCCAAAGGTATAGCAATTGGTACCTCGGCACATGCACTGGGGACAACCAAGGCAGTTGAGCTAGGTGAAACCGAAGGAGCCATGAGCGGCCTGGCCATAGGACTGGCAGGGCTTGTCACCGTTATAATAGCCACAATACTTTCCAGGGTGGGATTATTCTAAAGGAAATCATACTTTCCTAAATCATTATCGTATATATCATTATAGCGGCAAATTGTTTCAGCGGGGTTGCAACCCTCAAATTATAGTTTCAGTTTGCATTGACTTATTTGTTTGTGGAGGTTATTGTGAAGAATATATACGTCATATTATCCGCTACTCCTACAATGATGGGGAAGTTTATAAGAGTACTGACCAGAAGTTCCTTTAATCATTCCTCCATCAGTTTGACAGAAGGCTGGGAAGAGATGTATTCCTTTGCTCGTTACAGAGCTTCCAATCCTTTAGTAGGTGGTTTTGTCAGGGAATTTCCTCAAAGGCTCTCACATGGAAGGGACCAGGACGAGGTTCATATAAAAGTATATAAAATTCCTGTAAGCAACAAGCAGTATGAAAAAATTAAGATGTTCATATATGGTATCAGGGATGACAGCGAGGAAAATATATATAATACGCTGGCTGCCATAGGTATTTTCCTGGGTCATAGAGTTAATACCTATAAAGCGTATACCTGTTCGGATTTTGTTGCACAGTCCCTGTCAAGGGGAAAAATCATTTCCAACAGTTATGTATCAAGAAATATAGTTCCTGATGAAATGCAGATGTTTCTGGATAGATACACTGTTTTCAGCGGATGCTTAAAGAATTATAAACCGGTTGCAAATACCTGTCCCGAGTCGGGTGAGTTCTATATGAGACTTGGATTTGTAAAGGAAGTTACAAAGACCTGCCTTCACTTTTATAACCTGATAAAGCGGAATAACATGGCCAACTATTTTTATGTCTCAGGTAAATCACAGCAAATTTAATATTTTATAATAAAAAACGGCTAGTTACGGCAGAGGAAGATTATTGGGCCGCACTGCGCTGCCTTGCAGCTTGTGCCGGGCTATGCTATACTATTACCAAACTAAACCATTGTTTGCTCTTATAAGTGGATGCTGGTTGTAATAAGATATATTTTAGGAGGGTATGCAGCAATTATGGATAGCATGGCAAAACTGAATTTTTGGTTGGAAAATGATTATTTTGATCAGGATACAAAAAATGAACTTATATCAATAAAAAATGATGAAAAAGAAGTAGAGGACCGTTTTTATAAAAGTCTTGAATTCGGAACCGGAGGACTGAGAGGCATAATAGGTGCAGGCACAAACAGAATAAATATATACACCGTGAGAGTTGCTTCACAGGGCCTGGCAAACTATATAAAAAGCCTTGGCAAACAGGGCAAGGGTATTGTCATAGCTTATGATTCAAGATTCATGTCGCCGGAATTTTCGCTTGAGGCAGCAAAAGTATTTTGTGCAAATGGTATTAAAGCCTATCTTTTTGATGAATTACGCCCCACCCCTCAATTATCCTTTGCGGTGAGATATTTGAAAGCCTCCGCGGGAATAGTAGTCACAGCCAGTCATAATCCAAAGCAGTACAATGGTTACAAGGTTTACGGAGAAGATGGCGGTCAGCTTTCTCTGGACGGTTCAAACGCTGTTATTGCTGAAATCAATAAAATTTCCGATATCACAAAAGTTAACATAATGGACAAAGAAGCTGCCGTCGAAAAGGGCTTGCTTGAAATTATCGGAAGCAAGGTCGACGATGCCTATATTGCAATGCTCAAAACCTTGCAGGTTAACAAGGAGGCTGTTGCACAGGTTGCGGATACCTTTAAGATTGTTTATACACCGCTGCACGGTGCGGGGAACAAGCCTGTAAGAAGAATCCTTTCAGAAAACGGTTTTAAGAACGTTTTGGTTGTAAAGGAGCAGGAACTTCCTGATTCCCAGTTTTCTACCGTAAAGTCTCCAAATCCGGAGGAACGGTCGGCCTTTGAGCTTGCTATCAAACTGGCTTCGGATAATAACGTCGATCTTATTATCGGAACCGATCCGGACAGTGACAGAGTCGGAGTTGTAGTAAGGAAGAACGACGGGGAATATGCCGTTCTGACCGGCAATCAGACAGGCTGTCTCCTGCTGGAATATATCCTGACTGCAATGAATGAAGCGGGCAAGCTTCCGAAGAACGGTTTTGCAGTTAAAACAATTGTCACTACCGAGCTTTCAAGAGAAATTGCAAAATATTATGATGTAGAGCTCGTTGAAGTTCTCACCGGATTTAAATTTATCGGTGAGCAGATAATGCTGAGAGACGAGAAGGGGAATCAGAAATACCTTTTCGGTTTTGAGGAAAGTTACGGGTACCTTGCAGGCACCGATGTCCGTGACAAGGATGCGGTAGTTGCTTCAATGCTGATAGCTGAAATGGCTGCCTACTACAAGGTAAAGGGTATGTCTCTGTATGACGCCCTTATAAAACTCTTTGAAAAGTACGGCTATTTTATTGAGGGAATAAACTCCTTTACACTGGAAGGCAAGGACGGACTGATGAAAATAAAATCTGCCATGTCAACCATGCGTACAGCCGGATACACCGGTTTTGGAAGCTTGAAGGTAAAGGCAATAAGGGATTACCAGAATTCGAAGAGATTTGTGGTTGCAGACGGTTCAACGGAAAAAATTACCTTACCTGAGTCGGACGTGCTTTACTTTGAAATGGAAGACGGCTCATGGTTCTGTGTAAGACCTTCCGGAACAGAACCCAAAATAAAGATATACTACGGTGTCTCCGACAAGACTCTGGAATTATCCCAGCAAAGATTGGAGAACCTGAAAAACAGTGTTCTTGAAGTTATTAAACCTTTACTGTAACTGTAATTGAATAATCAAGCCTCCGGAGCAAATAAGCAAGTACTTCCGGAGGCTTTTTCAAACCTGGCTTTTATATAGTTATTTATTCTGTCTCACGGAAGTTGTACGATTGCCATTTCAGGCGGGGAAAAGAACCTGAAGGGAAATATGACGTTCCCAAGGCCCCTGTTAATGTAGAGGTTAATGCCATTAACTTTATGAAGTCCTCTGTAGCATTTCATTTTACACAGTTTTTCACTTCTCATCAGTCTGAATTCCAGGTGGAAGGGCATCCATATCTGACCGCCGTGAAAATGCCCGCAGAAGAAATAATCCACCTTATTCTCAGGCAGCTGAAAAACCATGTCGGGGTTATGAGATACGACAATATTTATACACCCGCCGGAAAAGGAGTCTTCAATGCCTTTGAAGGCCTTTTGGAGGTCAGGCTTGCCTTGCTTTAAATCATCAATCCCAATCAAATTGTATGACTGACCATTCTTATTTATTTTAACATTGGAATTTAACAGCACTTTTGCACCTGCAGCTTCTATCGCCTTTATAAAGGCAGATATGTTTCCGGCGTCCTGCTTCAGGGCTTTATGATCATGATTGCCCAAGGTCAGATAGACCTTGTGATTCTTAGTCAGCAGCTTCAAAAAGTTAATAAATTTTGTAATATTTTTTGGGGTTTCAATGTAATCGCCGCTCAAAACAATGATGTCCGGTTGGGCATCGTTTAAAGCTGACAGCAGTTTATATGCCGATACATAGAACTTATTTATATGTATATCGGACAAATGTGCTATTTTCAGGCCCTTAGGGCTTGTGCTGAAGTTTATGACGCTTTTGGATAAAAAGGTCGTCTCAATTTTCATGTATATAAGAATTAATAATATTGCAATAATAAAATAGATCATGTTTATCGGTTACTCCTGTTATATAAACCTATCCTGTGTCTAATAAGTATATAGAAAAAATCATGTTTTGTAAAACATCGGGTACCATTTGCAGCATTAAGTAAAAATGTATTGCTACTTTTTGGAACAGTAAGTATAATTATGTTATTAAACTGCATAAATTTTCAATTCCTGGGTGTAAAAATTATTAATGTTTTATTTTTAATGAGCAACTTAAGTCACAACTAGACAAAAGAGGAAGAAATGAGACAGATAAGGATATCCAATTGTGAACCCGGCATGATTCTTGGCAAGGCAATATTCAATGATAATTTAATTCTGTTGGAGGCTGGCGCTCTTTTGACCAATTCATACATCGAGCGTCTTAAAGACCTGGGAATCACCGAAGTATATATTGATGACGATATATCCGGCGGTGTGGTTATACCTGATGTTGTCAAGGAAGAAACAAGGCGGGAAGCAATACGGTTTATCAAAGAATCAATGGAAAACTACACATCCATGCAGTTGTTAAATTCAGCTGAAGCAATAGAAATAGTCAATAAAATACTCGAAGAAATATTAAGCTCGGATGATGTCATTATAAATCTGATGGATATAAAAACCCGCGATTCATACACATATTTCCACTGTGTAAATGTATGTATCCTCTCTGTAATTACCGGAATAAAACTTAATCTCAACACGGCTCATCTCAGGGAGCTGGGGGTAGGGGCGCTTTTGCACGATATAGGTAAATTAATGATACCTGCTGAAATATTGTTAAAGAAAGCGGCTTTATCCACTAATGAATATGAAATTGTAAAAGAGCATTCCATATACGGTTACAATATATTAAGGAAATTGCCCCTTATCAGTGAAGCTTCGGCAAGGGTAGCCCTTGAGCATCATGAGAGAATAGACGGAAAAGGTTATCCCAATGGCCTGAAAGGTGATCAGATTCATTTATTTTCGAAAATAGTGGCCATTACGGATATTTTTGACGCACTTACATCAAACAGGATATACAGAGACAAAATAAGTGCAAATCAGGCCTTGGAATACATGACTGTAATAGCGGCACCCACACTGGACACCAGGGTTTTAAATTGCTTTATTGAGATAATACCACCATTTCCTGTGGGTTCGGGCGTTGTTTTAAACAACGGGGAAAAGGGAGTGGTAATAGGTATAAATAAGAATTTTCCTACAAGGCCTGTTGTCAGGATTGTATTTAATTCCGATGGCAGCAAGAAAGAGCTCTTTGAAGAAATCAACCTTGCAGAAAAAGTTGGATACACTATTATTAATAATACCGAGCTGATCAAGCAGTCCTGAGAATAAAACTGCTATGGCAGCATATGATTTTAACGGCAAATTGTAGTTGACAAACCCGGTGTTTGTATTTATAATAGGAAATGCTCGTGCGGATGTGGCGGAATTGGCAGACGCGCTGGATTTAGGTTCCAGTGGGCGACCGTGGGGGTTCAAGTCCCTTCATCCGCACCAGAAAAAGAAGCAGAATAAAGGGTTTCAGAGGTTTTCGGACTTCATGAAATCCTTTATTTTTTTGCAAAAATCCAGTGGGTGAAATTTAACACACTGGACTCAAATAAAGCTTTCACCTATCTCAAAAGAGAAGGGGAAAGATAATTATGGGCAAACGAGTAACAAAAATCAATCAGTCAATGAAGAGTAGGTCATGGGAAGATGCACTAAATGAATTTTTGCTCCTTAAGAAAGCAGAAGGTAGGAGTAGAATAACTCTTGATGATTATGAAAGACATATCTATTATTTCTTTAACAGATTCCCAAATTCATGGACTAACGGAGCATTAAAAGTCTCGGTAATGCAGTATATGTCTGACAATATTAAGCCAGCCACATATAACATTAGAAGAGCATATCTTAAAGCCTTTTTTGAATGGTGTTTAAATCAAGGTTATATAAGCGAAAATCCACTTGAAGGTTTTAAAAAACGTAAAGCACAGGAAAGAATAGTAGATGTACCTGAAGATATCTTAGAAAGGCTTTTAAAGCTACCAGACCATAATACTTTTACAGGAGTAAGAGACAAAGCTTTAATTATTTTTACACTTGATACTGGACTAAGACCAAAGGAAGTATTATCTTTAATAATTGACAATTTTGACCTGAAACGATTAATAGTAACTATTCCTGCTGAGATCGCTAAAACCAGAACCGCAAGGACACTTCCAATGTTAAAATCTACGGCAGATGCTATAGATTATTTAATTCAAGTTCGACACCCAAGTTGGAAAAGTACAGCACCTGTATTTTGTAGTAACGAGGGTACAAAGCTTGGAACAAGTTCGTGGGGAGATAGACTGGAATTATATAGTAAGCAGCTTGGATTTAAAGTATGTCCATATGATCTAAGGCATTCTTTTGCATTATTATATCTCAGGAGTGGTGGAAACGCCTTCGGACTTCAAGCATCACTTGGACATACAGATATGAACATGAGCAAAAAATATGTAAATCTATCTGGTAATGATCTTCAGGAGATGCATAAAACAGCTAGCCCATTAAATAGGTTAATTAAAAACAAAAATAGAGTAGGACAAATAAAAAAATAATCCAACAAAACAATCCGTATTCCATTAAGAGCCTTGCCTATAGAGCAAGGTTTATTTTTTTATATAATTTTGGCATTTACATAACATGGCCTTAATATTATAATAATAAGTATATCGAACATATGTTCTTTTTTAGAATAGGAGTTGATTATTATGCCCTTTGGTTTTGAGCAAAAACAAATACTAAAACAGAAAGCTGAGAAAGAATCATACAAAAACTATCAAAAACAGTATGTAGATGTTCAATCCTTAATAACAAATGAGGGTAAGCTTATCCCTTTGGTAGTATACTTTGATTCCGATCACAAATACGAAATAGATAAGATTCTTGAGATGAAAAAAGCAGCGAGCCTTAAGGTCGGAGGGACGGGTATACGCTATAAAGTGCGTATATGCAATAAAGAGACTTATTTATTTTTTGATGATGGGGAATTCAAATTTTTTGTAGAACGTAAAATTAAGCGCTAAAATAGCTTTAAACCGTCTAAATACGTTTATACCTGTATCTCGTAATAGACGGTCAGAACGGCTGTATTTGATTAATTTACAATGGAAAATCTGAACGAAATAATATTCTTATCATAAAATCCGAGGTCGCTTAATAGAGCCACAACAACAATCTTACATATTCTTGCAAATTCTGCTCCACAGCGATACAATATAGGGAAATAATGCTAATGGAGGTTTATATGAATATACCAGAGAATACATATTTATCAACAACAACGGAATACCATTATGTTTTCCCACCAAATTACTCAACAGATATTAGTTTGACGTATTCATACAATAATAATGATTATGGTTGCAGTTATACAATTTACGAAGGTGGAAAAGAGGTAACTAAAATCTTTTGTATTAAAAAGTATTCATGCAAAGAAGAAGCACTAGAAGATTGTTTTAAGAGTTTGTTGGAGTGGGCAGAGAAGAGGGAAATAAATGATTGATTATAAAGATGTACATAGTGCCTTGCAGAAATTGAAAGAGATTAATATAGAATATGATGATTCCCTATTTACTAAAGACGAAATAATTGCATTAGTTGATACATTAGAAGGAGCATTGGGAATATGGATACCAACAAATGAAGAAATGATAGAATATGAATCAAATATAGAACTGGCTAAAGAGTATATAAAAAGCATTAATACTACTGATTTAATTCCCGAACTTCATAAAAAGTGTAAGGAATATATTGAAAAGTATCATCCAGATGATTAAGATTGTCAACGCCTTCCCCAAAATGGAGGCGTTTTTTTGATTAAAAAATATTGTCATTTTATTGCATATAAATTGTTATGAGGATACAATATAGGTAAAACATTACATATATTGGAGATGATTAAGATGAACAAACGATTCATAAGTTTTTTCTTAATGCTATGCATTATAATCTCATGTAACTTGTTTACTACAGCAGCAGCCACTTCTAAGGTGAAAGTGACTGTTAAGTTGGATTCAATTGAATGTGTCGAAAATAACCACGTTGGCAATGAATGGTCATTTGGATGCACAGTTAATAAAAAAGAATTAGCTGAAGGGGATTCAATCTCCATATCTACAACTCCAACAGGTAAAATTACTATAGTATCTTCTGTTGAAGAAGAGGATAGCATTCCTGATATTGGTTCCAAAACTCTATCTATCCCAATTAGTAAATTAAAGGTTAAAAAAGATACTACATATACATCCCAGGTAACTGTAGCGGAAAATAGAGGTAGATACTCAGGAAACAAAGCTATTTGGAAGTTTACGTTTATTGTAAAAAAAGCATAAGTTATAACCAAAGCACATCCAAGAGCCTTGCCGATAATACCGACAGGGTTTTTTTGTTACTAAATCTTACAAACATATGTTTGAATTAATATCATAAGTATGTTACAATATATAGTAGCGAGATTGTTTTGCAATACTAGATATAGAAAAAATACTTTATTCATAGCATTTAATGTCTTTATACACAGATTAGTATATCTAATTTTCATTCCAAATTTCTATTTAATATTTGCATAGCATCAAACTAATATAACTTAGTTACCTATTTTATAGAAAGAGGTGTGCCGATGGTCAACAGAAGGAAAATCCATAATCTAGTTTCTTTGGAAGATAGACAAATTGTCTTAAACTCTGAAGTAGTTAAACAATACCCTGTTGTTGAACAAATTTTAACAAAGTATGATAAAATTTATAAATCAGATTTTGAGGACACTGAGGATTTTAATAAACAAACACAAACATTTTTTGAATATACCTTTAATGAGTTAGTTAAATTAGCATCAAATGAATGGTATGCGAGTAATCGTATGAATGAGATGCCTAGTAGTAAAGATGAATGGCCAACTTGTTCCTTATGCAATACTAAAAATAAATTAGTATATTATATTGTTAATAAAAATAATAAAAAAGAACTTAATGTCGGCTCTGAATGTATATATAAATTTCCGAGTTTGGGATTTAATCATAGACAATTATCCCAAATAAAGAATGATAGAATAAAGAAATTTAAAAGGATTGAAAGAATAAATAAAATTAATAGCTTGTTTCCTGGTATAGAAAATAGGTTAAGTCAATGGAAGATAGATTATGAAGAAATTCCTCTGATTTTACCTTTTGACATTAATGAAGGCTTAAAGTTGGCAATTAAGGAGGGTTTTACTTTATATGACTCATATATCGAAGGTAAAAGTAAAGATTCAGAATTAGAACATCTAAACAATATAATTATGAAGTATGATGAATATGAGCAAAAATCTAAACTGTTTGTAGAAACTCATATAAATAGTAACTTTGCTTGTGACTCGAAAGTAAGAAACTGGCTTATAGATAATAATAAGCTACGTGTTTTAGTAGCAATAATGAAAAATAATGGTCTTATTAATGAGAATACTATAAAGTACATATATGAAGAAAATTTTATAAAAAACAGATTAGTGGTATTAAAGGAAGCAGTTGATAAATTACAAATTAAATTTATAGAATTCAGAGATAGCAATATATTTTTTTCTTATAAAAACCAAGATGATAGGATTGAGTATATACTAAGATGTGATATCAAAGATTTCATGCTAAATTTCGGAGAGGTTTTTATTAATTCTTCTTATTCAATAGATTTTTCAATACTGTCCAAAAAACTTTCTATTGTTTTTATAGATAGTAATATAAAAAGCCTATTTAACAAAGTTGATTTTATTTTACGAAGAAGTGGTTATTATATTAAACATGATTATGTAAATAACAGTATTGAGTTTAATGATAAACGTAAATCAATGTATTCTACAGGAGTTCTTAAAATTTTTTGTGAAGGACAGACCCCTTTAATTTTTATGAATGATAAACAAGCTAAACAATCTCTTGAGGAAATGTTAAATAAAGTAAGTTGGAAATCTAAAGAGGAAAAATCTAAATATGATATTGGTAACATTAGTAGGATACCATCATTAAATAGAGATTAAGCAAAAGATTGCCTCCACAAAAAGGAATATTTATACTCTCGTGTAATCTTTTTAAATAACCTGGAGAAAACTAATCGTATTTGGCGATTGCAAAACTCAGTCCTTCAGACGGACTCATTTTTTGAGGTGCAATAATACCAACACCTTAAAATGGACATAATTCAAACCCTTGCAAACATCGAAAAACCAGTTATGGATTCTCTGTTACTGACATTTTTCTTGCAAGTTACCCTCTATAGCGATACAATTAAGTAAAAAAATGCTAATTTTGGAGGTTGATTATGCCAATAACACATCATATGGAAATATCCTTTTGGCAAGAAAACAGTAGGTCAATTAAAATCTCCTTTGGTAAGCAAGAAGGTATCACAGGAATTACATCTGTAAATAATAATGTGATATCAAAGAGAGGCAATCCTCACCTGTTTAAGCAACTCAAGCAAATTCTAATCAATGAGAGTAAATGGAGTGAAAAATAAATAAGGTAATAAAAAGGAGGTTAGATTGAAATGTATTGATCTGAATCTAGTTGGCATGAAGAATGTCCTGGGTTTATTAACAGATAATACATGAGGATGAAATCATGAATATTAATAGAATTTAAATTAATGCATCAATAAATATAAATTTAGAATAACAGCTAAAAGGAGAATTAAATATGGCTTTAAAGTACAGAAAAAAGAACTTACAGAACAGTTAGAAAAAAGGAGCCTTGGTAGTTCCAACTATAACATGCATAGACTAATTGTTAATGATAAATATGAAATAAGTTAGTTAAAAATACTATTTTTATCCAGGAGAGAAAATTCAAATGTTAAACGGCTATAATGAAACTGACAAAGGGCAATTTGATTTATATATAGATGGAGATAAATATAATGTAACACAATTATCTGCGAGAAAATGGAAAATAACAAAGGATCAGAAATTCTTTTGCTACATGAAAGCTTTTGATATAAAGAACATTTATGAGACTTTATCAAGATTTGTATTTGATGAAGATTCTGAGCAATTTCAAGTTAAATAGATCAATAAAAGAAGTTGGATAAGAAGAGTTTTGGTGTTTCTGCCCGAGCTAAATGCCCTGGAATTGCTCAAGTTGCATGACCGTTTACTGATATGTTAATAACATTCTGAAGGTAAATTAGGGAGGGATATAGCCTTATGTACAATGGGAGATAAGGAAGATCACAAAAATAATAAATGGGCATTTAACCGACTTACATCATCTTTAGTTTATGGATTCATTGGGATGTGGATAAATGTAGTATTAACGCTTATATTTTAGTATAAAATGGTAGACTTCTTATAAGAAATTCTATTTTATATAATAAAATTGGATTGGAGGATTATTAATGAATAATGACATGGATAGTATATGTATTGATATTATTGAACAATTATTAATACTATTAAAAAACGATCCAGAACATGCATTGATTACTTATGGATCATTATCTGAAAAAATAAACAGAAAGATTGGCCCAAGAAATTTAGATTATCCTTTAGGCATTGTATCTGATGTATGTAAAGAATTGGGTATGCCATTGTTAAGTACCATTGTTGTAAATAAAAAATCATATATGCCAGGAGAAGGATATTTTACATATTATTATCCAGATGTAAAAGAAACTGAATATGATAACATTTTTAAAAGAAATCTTAAAGAGGTTAGAGAATATCAGCATTGGGATGAATTTGCTGAAGCTATGGGTATAAAAATTTAGTTTTATAGAGAAAGTAATAGCTCAACGCCTTTAGCCGGGGGCGTTTTTTTTGTTTGTCTTTTAATTAGAATATTATAATACATAAAAATCTTAATGTACTTTTTATAAAGAATCATATAACCGTCTGGGATAAAGGTTTCGTATAATTAACCAAAATAAATTAAAATATTATAATATGATGTGTAAGAGCTAGAGAAACAGATCATGAGTGAGATAAATTGAAAATTTGGATTTTTTTATTGACATTATAATTTGGTTGCGTATAATGGAAATTAAGTTAACTAGCTAGCTTATTTTCTAAAATTAATTGTATACAGGAGAAACAATTATGGAGATAAAATTGCAAGATAACAATTTTTTTTGAAAAAGGCATTGAGAATAAAATTTTGATAGCAATTGAGGAAAATATTGATAAGCTTAAAAATTCAACATATAAAATAGAAATTCATTTTACTTATTCCAAATTAGATATGGAAAATTCAATTGTTATAGATATTTATGAAGAATCAATCAAAAAGTATTATAACAGGGAAAATGATAGATTAGAGGATTATTATGATAGAGTTATGCATATTCAAAGTAAAAGGATTGAAGAATGCCTTAAAAAAAGTAAACTAACCTTATCATATAAATTGCTTATCATAGGAGAGTCATCATTAAAGTCAGATAAAGATGAAATAGTTATTTCTTTTAATGAGATCGTGGAAGAAGATACATCTCCGATGGTTGAAATTATTCCAGATAAGGAACAAGAGGAATTAAGCATAAATTTTCTTTATACAAGAATTCTTATTTTCAATTTGGAGAATGAATTCAAAAAAAGAAAGATAAGTTCTGATGACTTTGAATTTATGAATGACGTTTTAAATAAATATCTAAACGATATACTTAAAAAGCTAAATGGACGTCAACCAGTAATTTCAGTATCTGTAGACAACTATAAAGAAAACAAAAAACAAAATAAAATTAGCAACGAAGAACCGGTTGTTTCAATTGAAGATATTCCCAAAATTAATCTAAATACGGCAAAATATGCTGACTTTCTAAAAATACCTGGATTCAATATATACTGGTATGAGAAAATATTGATCTATAGAGAGAAAAATTTATTTAAGTCAATTGATGAGTTAAGATATATTGACGGAATTGGAAAGAAAAAATTTGAGAGATTAAAGACCTATTTTGAAGTGTAGCCTTTATTGGAGCTTTTTCAGCTTTTAGACAATAACTAATAACTTTATGGAGGATATACGAAAACTAAGGACGCAAAGATGAACTTACAAAAATTTTGTGAAATGGCTGGGGTGACAGACGAAGAATTACAAAAGATAGAAAAAAACTTAAAAGAAATGGAGGAACATGCTTTTTATGAAGATATATATATCTTAAAATTCTAGTTAAAAAAATTCATAAAAAATGTTTTAGGGTATTAAAAAGATACAGTGATATTAAAAGTAGAGCAGAAGTATTACAGAATTTTTTTTATTAAAGGTGCAAATACTTGTCCTTTTTCTATTGTACCTAACTCTGTATGAATTACAAATAAAAAAAATTGACGAGGAATTAGAGAGATTGACACAAGCTAAAATTGAATTGCTAAAGACCCCTAAAGTAAATCCAAATGATGATTTATAATTAAAGGATGAACTAAATGATATATTTGCATACTCGGCTTCAAGGTGGAAAAATAGCAATTTGAAAAATGTATTTAAAACTATAACAGTGTATAATGATAAATCCATTGAATTTAAAAATTTGCACCTAAACAGTAAATGAATTAAAATATTACCGCTGCAAGAAAAAGTCCAAAAGTTGACGGGTTTCCCTCGTCAAAAAATAGTGGATATTTTAAAGTAAGAAGAAGCCTTAAGGGGTTTCTTTTTCTGCATCAGAGACATATTCAAATAATTCTCCCAATTGGCAGTTAAAAACTCTACATAATTGATTTAAGACCTCATAACTAATTGAAGAGGTCTTTTCATTTACTATTTTATGAAGGGTAGGATAACTTATACCTGATTCTTGAGCTAGCCAATAGATACTTTTATCAATTTGATGAAGCTTTTCAATTACTTTAACTTTAATCATAAAATCACCTCATTATTTTGTGGTTATATAATATCAAAATTATATAAATTATTCAATATATAATGTTGACATTATATAAAGTGCAGATTATAATAAGATTATAACATAAAACAAAAAACGGCAAAGCTAATAAATGAGGGGAGAATAAAATTATGATTAATATTTTATCATGTACAAAATTCTATGCCATTAAGGATGATTTGGGGAATTATTGTGATAAGGATACCATTCACAAATGTTCATTATCAGATAAATGGACATATATGGTCAAAGATGAGGTTCAAAAGAAGATCCTTGGTGAAATGGCAAGAATCTATTCCAAAAATGATATTATACAAGTTTTAAAATGGCTACAGAAAAACATACACAGGGTAGAAGTTGAAAATAGAGAGAGAAAATTTGAAATTGTAGAGGTAGAGATATAGAGATGCATTCTCAGGCACATCCGGACACTGATTCCGAAACGCTGTCCGGATGCAGCCGAAATATGCATAAGGGAAGGGAACGTGATATATCTGAATATTTTAATAATATTATTAATAGTATCATCAGCACTAAACATTAAACTTTATTTAGTTAATTCCTGGTATACATACAAACGTCTTAGGTTCATAGAACAAGTTAAGCATAATTATTTTCCACATTTGATTAAGCCTTATATAGACTTTCCTGAAGGATATTTTGATGATCCGCGCTTCAATAAAAAATAACCCACCTGATGAGGGCATAGAGGGACTATGCCGAAACCTGCTATAAATTTAGCAGGTAGTGGGACACCCAACGGTACAGGGAGACATTACCACCCTTTAATCTTGTAGATTGTATTTTAATAACTTGACAGAGAACACTAAATCGGTAAATAATAAGTTATAAAGGATGCATAAAATTAATTGAACCTTGAAAATAAATATTTGAAAATGTAATTAAAATCATATCAAATTTGTACAAATCACACAATAGACAAATATGCAAAAAAGAGTATAATTAACTTGGGGGTACGTGTCTGCAATTTTGCTGACTCAACTCCAAAATACTCAAGGAAAGGATGATGTATTATTTGATTGTAGTTAACTTATAAACTTTATATCAAAACTTTACTGTAAGTGCTTAGTTCTTATGCTATTAAGAAGCACTAATTTTTGTTGTGTTTTTATTGGATAGCTCCCAACTGTTCCTTAAAAACTAAATAAAGTAAATTAGACATATTACATAACAATTATAATACAAAGTATCAAATAACTCAAGTATTATTTAATACTTTTGTATTAAACAAAAAATGGCTTTAAATGGACATGGTATGTGTAATTGGGAGGAGCAAAAGTAAAAAGCTAGAGGTAATTTTTTTATAAAAATTGATAAATGTTTTGGAGGTAATTAAAATGTTAGATTTAAAAGAGAAAATAATAAATGATTTAAAATCAGGAATCCCGCTAAGATATCGTAGGTATGGAATAACCAATAATGAATTTAAACTTATTCTAGAAGAATTAATAGCTGAAGGCATTATTATATTTGATATATATCAAAATATACTTCGAGATGGAAAGCCACACCCACATCACGGAGATCCAATAAATATTAAGTTAAGAAAATAATTGTGCGTTGGGAGCAGGAAGAACCTGCTCTTTCAAACTAAACTAAACAGAAAGTGCATAGAGGAGATTGCTGAAAATGTTAGAAGTAATGAGGTTTATCATGGAGAATAAAAAAGATAGTCAAGCCAATAAAAAATATTATGAAATCAGGAAACGATATCTTGCTGAAGCATTAAGCTTTTTAGGTTTCCGATATTTCAAATTTACTAATGATGGGAATATCATTTATAACTTCAAGGATACAGAAAACTTTAGAAGTGCATTGACTCAGTTAAATATTTTAAAGAGTACATATGGCAGAAAGGATACCGATTAATCAATAATGAAATCAATCAATTTAGATATCAGTCAATTGATACTTAATAAAAAATATAAATATTCTGAATTATGTTTTATACTAAATGATAAAGAACGTAGCCGAGGCAATTCCAGAAACAGTCAATTTAAAAATTGGAAAAGGTATTTTTATTGGGAGCTACAAGGGCATAGTTTTATAATAACAAAAGTTTTTACTGAACCCAAAGAAAAAATTGATAAAAGAGGAGGTAATCACAATATATACAGCAGTTATATTGATAAATTATTAAAGCAATATCTTTATATGTGTGGTTCGACCCCGACATATGCGACTTCAAACAAATTGGCTTACATTTTCGGAATGGTCAACAAAAATTATTGTATTACGGAAGATAACAAACAAAAATTCTTGTCTTTGTGTCATTATAATGTACAAGATACAAATGAAACAGCTATGTATGATGTACTTTATATTATTAAAGAAACCATCAAATCCTCATTAAAATCAAGCCTTGAGCGACTTGAGAAACACAAATTAATTACATATAGCAGTATTTATATGATGGCATTTTGTAATGAACATAGACCGGCAAACCAAGATGAAAATGAAATGATCCAACAAGTGGAAATAGATATACTTAAAGAAATTGGCGTAAGAAAAAAGAGCGAATTATTTTATAACGATACACTAAGGCATGAATATTATACAAAAGTACAAGGTGTAGTAAAAGAAAATGTTGAAAAATTAAATTATATATATCAAGCCTATGAGATTAATTTTGATAAAGATAAGTTAGCTAATATATCAAAAAGCAGTTCAATATTAATGAAACAGCTTAATAATATTATAATTGAAACGACTTATAAAAAACTTGAAGCAAGGCAGGAGGAGGCTAGAAAAAAAGCAGAAAATTTGATAGGTAAACCTCCACCTAGAATGGGCAAGGTAATTAATCGTATTGCAAATAATTATCTTTCATTTGGTAAATATGTAATAGATTTATTAATAAATATCAATAGTGTCGATATAAAACAACAAATATTGAATATAACATCTATTAACAATAAAAAGATTAAGAAAATTGAAATGTATTCAGAATTTATTTCGAATCAAAATGAAGAAGATCAAGAAATGTGGCAAAGTATTTTTGAGAATGAATTGACATTCTGATTCTATTTGATTCCCCAAAACGTTCCATTTCAAACTCATAAATATATAATAATCACTATTTAGTACTTTGAAATGGAACGTTTTTTCTCTAAGTATAATTGTAATATTCTACTACAAATCAATCAATTTAAAAATAAAAAATATAAATTTCGTGCGCAGCACGAGCAATTGTCGAGTTGTCTTTTGTCTTTTCGAAGCGCAGCGTAGAAAAACAAAAACAACCGCAATTGCCAATTGGTTTCCTGGTTATAAATTAATAGTATTGAATAGTTAAATAAACAATCGTGATAAATATAGGAGGCGATTTATATCATAGATGGAATAAAAATACAACACATTGAAGGTGCAGAAATACTCAAAAAATCATATAGATATGAGCTAAATATTTAAAATTAGTGGTAAAACAATATTGCTAATATCAACGGGTTTATAATTTTGCTAAAACTTTGTATATGGATATAACTAAAATATTATCGTTAAAAATTTAAAGAATAATATATCTACTGGTAATATTTATTGTGAGAGATGTGGTGACTTGGTAGAAATTACTAATAAAAAAAATCACTCACAAGAGTATTGTCATAAGTGTTCAATGGAAAATAGGAAGGAAAAAGTAAGGAATAATGTAAAAAACTTTAGGAAAAGAAAAAAATGTAATCAGAGCTAAAAGATTTGGTATGGCTGCATTTGAGTATATATTTAAATTATAATAATTTTAAAACCCTTGAAATACCAGGGTTTTAAAATTATGCCCATATTTCCTTAATGGTATTTAAGGGAAACATAACTAATGAGATAAAAGATGGATATTATTTAATTCATTACTGCTTGAGATTTATGGTTCCCCCAAAATTCATTTCTAATTGCCCATAATATGGGCGTCTGATATTTACGGTTAATAACTTGCCGTTCATATATATCATCCTTTCATTTGGCTGGGCTACCTCAAAATTCGGGGTAGCTGCCTGTTTTAAAAAGGAATAAAATTTATATCAAGGTATAAAGTCGAACAAATTTACCTGTAGTATATAAAACTATTGGCATTTAAATTGAAGTTTGTGGTAATCTTCGGCGCATAGAAACCATTAACAAAAACAGACGTTTATATCTTTGAGGATTAGGATTTATATACCAGGCTATAAAAGACAATAACATTGGTGTATTAAATGAAGCTATTAAAAAAATTACTGAGTTGGAATTCGAGTATATTAGAAAGTAATATTAAAACTGTTTTTCCTGAATAGACATTAATTAATGCATTGAGGTCTTTAATATTTATTGATGATTCATTAATCATCCTGTAGAATATTAGTAAAAGTGTATTTTACAGGAGGTTTATATGTTTGAAACTTTAAAGAATGTAACAATCATTTTATCAGGCTTATTAATTATTAGTGTTTTTATTTATAGTATTAATATTAATAACGTTATAGATAGCTTTAAAGGACTTAGCAAATCTTATAATAAGCCAATTACAATAATGGCAATGTTTTATGTTTTTGTTGGCTTATTTTATGGATTAGCTTTTTACGCGATATTTTTTTATGAATCCCCAAAAAATAGTCAGGTCAATAGTGAAGAATATATACGAAATTATTTATCAATAATAATATATTTTACATTTTACTTAGTTATCTTTTATATTTTTAGCAACGTATTTATTAAGAAATATAAAAAAATTATGTTTTCTGCTGTAAAAATTAATGTCAGTAAAAAAGGATATTATCTTGTAAATATCATTTTTTTGTTTATTTCTGGAATGGTATTTATGATAAGCCTTGTACAGAATTTAGAAAATGATTTAACTTCAATAATTATTCTTATATCTTTAGGGTATTTTTTATCTATTTTTTTATCTGGATTAATTATGAGTATACATCACATAAGCAATTTAAAAAAATATAAGTTTTATGTGACAAAACCTGAGTATTTTAAAGAGATGATAGAAAGTAATCATATTGTCGGGTATCTTATATGTGAAGATAATGATGAGTACATTATTAGAACTGATAATCAACCAGCAATGCGAATAAAAAAGAGCTTGGTTGATATAATACAACCAATTATAGATGAAACTGAGGCTAAAAGAAAAGAGAAGTTAGTTTCAAAATTAAAGAGAATATTTAAATCTAAAAAAGCAATCATCAAAAGTGTGAAACCGGAGTTAATCTTTCTTGAAATAGACAAGTTTAAAGGTAAACATCAAACAGAATCTATAGATAAAATAAAAATCATACACTCATTAACAGATCATAGTAACGATAATCGGAAAGATGTAATAATTATTTATTATTAATATTTACATATTACACAGAAAATCACTAAACTTTACAGAATATGTAACCGTGTAGTGGAGGTGATTAGGTTGAATACAAATGATATTGTTACAGCTTTAAATAATATTTCTAATAAATTGGACAAACCATTATTTGATGCGAACACTTTAATAACAGTATTGGTGGGTTTGTTAAGCATAACTCTTGGTTGGTATATTACTTATAGGCTTAGTCTTAAGCAAATGAAAAAATCTTTAGTTTCAGATTTGCAGATAAAGTCATCACAGGATATAATTTATCAAATATATATTCTTAAAAATTCATTGTTAAGGACAAATAGTAATTTATCAGATTTTATTTTCTTTCTTCAGCAATATAAGTGTTCTTTTAATGAATTAGGATTAAGAAATGTGAATAGATCTGATAGTGTATATAGTACTTATGAATCTGTTTTGAATATACATATTAAATTAGTTATGGATAAATTTGAAGAAATAAGACTGACATTCCAAGAACTTACGAATTCATTTAATTTGTTTTGGACTATATTTGAATCTAAACAAGTAATTCTAAATGAGTTTGTGCCAATTTACCAATTGTTATTAAGTAAGTTGAATGAATATTTTATAAGTTATTTAAAAATAACAAGTATATATCAAGTAGAATTGTTTTCTGATATAAATTTGAAAAATCAAATTAATAATGTAGTTTTAGAGAACATTCAAGAAAAAATAAGAAATTTAGAATCATTATATTATGAGTGTAGTTCCTATCTTGGGGATTTTTCCAATGAATTGCAGAATAAATATCTAAGCCATTTATTTAATAATTATGTAATTCCAAAACGAGAACCAAAAGATAAAAGAAAAAAGGTGCTTTCATTAGATAATTATGAAGAATTTGAGCCTTAACCATAAGGCTCTTTTTTGTTACCCCAAAAATGGAGGTCAAATTGGATATAAAAGATTTTATAAAAGGTCATGAAAACTTATCGGAGCAGGATATCCGAGTAATATATCACATTTTTAAACCCAATAAAAATAATACTAATCGTCAATTAATTTTAAATTCCGAAGACTAAATTCGAGAGCTTTAGAAATTAATTCATTTCTACTGATATTAGCTTTATTAGCGATATCATCATATTTTTCTAATAAGTCTTTATCAATTCTCAAACTTATCACAGTGGTTTGTTCAGTCTTATTTTTCTTTACAATAAAATCACCCAATTGAAACACCTCTATTACATAGTATAAGTATGTCCAGATATATAGATATATTACAAATGTATTGTTTTTGTATTGTCTTAAAACTACAAACATGATATGATAATAGGAAATGGAAGTATATGGAGATAATACAAGTAATTAAAGATTATTTAGAGAGGATTGGTATGAAGAAAATAATTAATTTGATTATGGATGATTGGTTTGTGTCATTAATAAGTATTTCTTATTCAGGCTACAACTTTGCAATAGCTGTTATAGCTATCAACAATTGCCAGTATGTGGAAACTGGTGCGGCAGCTCTATTCTCTATTCTTAGTTTTGGAACTGGGTATGTACTTTGGAAAAGGAATAATGATATGGAAGATGAACAACAACATAAAAAAACTGTTAAATCAAAAAAGAATAAAAGTAATTATAAGAGACTTAGTTGATACTGAGTCTCTTTTATTGTGCGAGAAGAAAGATAAATTGAGGTACTTAAATGAATAAGATTTATATAGATATTCCAGATGAGATATATAGTTTGTACGAAAAGTGCTTAGAACTATCTAATAATTATATATACGATATAGACTTTGATGATAGTGAAAGAAAGTTTTACGCTAAATTATATAGGGATAATGTTTTCAAATTAATTGAACAACATGGATATGATAAAAGTCAATATAATTTAGCATTTATACCAAAGTCAAAGACAATACATTTAATAAGCAAGGATAGATCATAGTGCCATTAATGAAACTATGCAGCTATAGAGGATGCACAAAGATTATTCAAGATGGTGTTAAATATTGTGATTACCATCGGAAAAAATTTGATATAAGCGAGAAGGAAAGATATAAAGTATATAGTAAAAAACGTATGCAAGATGCTGAACAAAAGAAGTATCAGTCATTTTACAATTCTGACGATTGGAAAAGGATCAGAGATGCAATAATAGCTAATTGTTTTTCTATTGATATCATAGAGTTCTTTAGGACAGGTAATTTAGTTCCTGGGTTTACAGTTCATCATATTATTCCGATAGAGGATGATTGGAACAGTCGATTTGATACTGAGAATTTGATTTATATCAGTGAATCAAATCATCAAAGAATTCATGTTGAATACTTAAAAGGGCAAAGAGAAAAGGAACAGATGCAGAAAATTCTTTTTGATTTGAAACAGAAATGGAATGATGCGTTTGTGATTTGAGTGTGACGAGACTAATGTATTTAAATCTGAACATGGGGGAGGGGCGTGAAAAACCCTGTAAGCTAGAAATATCGCGACCCCCAAGTGTTCGTAAATTTTTTGACCACTTTTTATATGGGGGTGGTTATTTTTTATGTAGAAATGAGGTGATGAGTATGGAATTTTTGGACATAAAAGTCCCCAGTTGGTTGGGGCCAAAAGGTAAAGAAGAATATAAACGGATTGCGGAATTATTGTTGAAAGAAGGTAAAGAGTTCACTGAAAAAGATTATAAAACATTAGAGTTGTATGCTGATAGTTATGATAAGTGGTTAAGATGTGAAAAGTTTTTGAAAAAGAATGGTTACAGTTATATTTGTAAAAGTGGCTATCCAAGTCAATATCCAGAGGTTACCATATCATCAAATGCACAAAAAACAATGTTAACATGTGCCCGTGAATTAGGTTTAACTCCTGCTGCTAGATCAAGAATGAATAAAAATAGTCCTGCAAATGATGATGATTCTAATAAAACTCAGGATGAAAAAGATATGGACGAATTGATGTCATAATGAATCCAATATTACAAAAATTACTTGAAGATAACAGGATCAAACAGAAATTAAAATTAGAATCATTCTTAGTTGAAATGCAGGAAAAATGGGATAATGAAACATACTATTATGATGTTGATGAAGCCCGGAAAATATTTAAGTACATAAGTCTTTTAAAAAATGATAAAGGAACATCCAAAAAGTTTAAAATTCTAAAATTCCAATTTGAAATTATATCAGAAATCCTATGTGTTAAGCATAGAAGTAATAATCTAAGAAGGTTTAGAGAAGCACATATAAATATTGCTCGTAAGAATAGTAAATCTTTTCTAATTGGTATTATCATGTCGTACCTGTTCTTTTGTCAGCCGAAGATATTCGGTGCCCTTTTTATTATCGTTGGAAATACAGTAAAGCAAGCTACAGAGTTATATAACACTTTTAAAGCCTTCGTAGAAAGTAATAAGTCATTATTGAAGAAGTGTAAAATACTTGATAGCACTAAGACTATTATTCGAAAAGATAACAAGAATAAACTTCTTGTACTCTCTAATGATGGTGGGGGAGCTGATAGCTATGCCGTATATTGCTGTGCTCTTGATGAAATTCATGAATATTCAAGTGATGAAATCTATGGAAAGCTAACCACAGGTCAGGGCATATGGGACGATCCCTTAGTTTTTACAATTACAACTGCATCATCTGGTGAAGACCCTATTAATTTAGAAATGCAGCTATACACTATGTGTAAGCAATTAGAAGAGGGAACTAGTGAAGAGCCAGATGAAACATTTTACTATAAAATCTATGAAGCCGACCAAGATTGCGAAATAGATGATTATGAGCAATGGTTTAAAGCAAATCCAGCACTTGGAGATTTTAGAAAGCCTGAAGATATAGTAAATTTTGCAAAACGAGTAAAATTAATGCCGCTCCAGGAAAATATTTTCAGAAGACTATTCTTAAACCAGCATGTAGCTACTGATCATATAAAGAATGCCATAAACATGGAATTGTGGCATCAATGTGTAAAAGATATTGATATTAAGGAATTGAAGGGCTGTAGAAGCTGGGGAGGTCTTGACCTTAGTAGTAATCATGATATTACTGCATTTGTTTTGATATTTTTCAATGAAGATACAAGAAAATATATAGTAGTTCCATACTTATTTACACCCAAGGATACATTATTGGAGCGAGAGGAAAAAGATAAGAATCCATATTCAACATGGGTTAAAAATAAATTTCTTCTTACTACAAAAGGTAAATATATACGTTTCGAAGAGGTACTTGAAAAAATGTATGAACTTGATAAGGAATATGATATTCAAAAGATTGGGTTTGATAGGTTTGGTTCACCGACAATAATGAGTAGGCTAGAAGATACCTGGGATATGGTTCCGCTTGGGCAGGGTACAGTCACTATGACTAGAGCTATAAGAG
The DNA here is from genome assembly GCF_000350485.1 of Ruminiclostridium cellobioparum subsp. termitidis CT1112. Lineage (GTDB taxonomy): Bacteria > Bacillota > Clostridia > Acetivibrionales > DSM-1351 > Ruminiclostridium > Ruminiclostridium termitidis. The sequence continues at coordinate 11,282 of NZ_AORV01000008.1, read as the reverse complement.
ATTTTGAGAATCTTTTAATTGATGGTAACTTAATTATTGCAAATAATGATGTATTGCATTTTATGGCTAAGAACTGTGTGGCCTGTTATAACGAAAATATGGATGTTAAGTACAGTAAAAAGAAATCAAAATTTGTAATAGACGGAATTGTAGCAATGTTAATGGGATTGTTATTAGCGATTGAAGAAAATGGAATAGGACACTATGATGCACTAGATGTATTAAATCAAATGGATTGGTAAGGTAAGGTGAGGTGAAAAAAAGTGAAAGAAAAACTTAATAAACTATTAAAACTGGCTGTTTCTAAAAGATATTTTGTTATTGAAATGGTCTTTTTTATTGGGCTTTTTATAATAGTGTTCACCAATTTTTTAGTAAATTTGTATTTAGGACTATACTTTGTAGGCTTTGCATTAATGGCCTATAGCATATTCCTATTTAAATTTAGACAGAAATGAGGCGAAATAATTGATATTTGACAAAATTGAAAAACGTGAATCTAAAACCCATAATGTAAACGACTGGAAGGATATATATAGCTTCGAAAAAGGTTATGATATTTCTGACTTTGAAGGTATGCCAAAGGAAAATACATATTTTTCAGCTATAAAAATTATATCAGAAAGTATTGCCAAATGTAGTCTACAGGTTAAACAGGAGACTGATAAAGGTGAGAAAATTGTAAAATCACATTATCTCCATGATAAATTGCGATTAAGATTCAACCCGTATATGTCTGCAATAGATACTGTAAAAGCATTTGTTACTATAGCTAAACACGAGGGAATAAGCGGTTTGTTTATTAATAGAGATAAAAAAGGGATGGTTGAAGGTTTATATCCTGCTAAAATAAAACAAATTACAGTTGATGATAAAGGCCTAATCAAAGGTAGCAAAACAAATAAAATACTGTATGACTTTGAATGTGTTAATGGTGAAACTGGGAGTTGTTTTGATAAAGATATAATTATTCTTAGAGATTTTACATTAGATGGAATAAATACCAAAGCTACAAGAGAAATATTGAGTGAAAGTATTGATACTTCATTGAAGAGTCAAAAATATCTCAATACCCTATTTTGTAATGGATTGACTAATAAGGTTGTCGTACAACTTACCAGTGATATAAAGAATGAAACTGATTTAAAAAAGACACAGAAACTGTTCGATAGAGTTTATAGTAGTAATGGCAAGATATTCACAATTCCGGCAGGATACAGTATTCAAGCACTCAACTTATCACTTGCAGATGCACAATACGAACAGCTTCGAAGACTTTCAAAAGAGGAAATAGCCACTATGATGGGTGTACCATTATCTAAACTGGGATTTGTTAAAGAGAATGCCAAGTCTGAAGAACAAGATAATCTTAAATTTCTATCTGATACATTGTTAATAATATTTGAGGCCATTGAGCAAGAAATGGATTGGAAGTTACTAACAGAAAAAGAAAGGAGTTTAGGTTATAAAATAAGGTTCAATATAAATGTTTTATTAAGAACAGATAGTAAGACTCAGGCCAAAGTTATTAATTCTTATGTTAATAATGGGGTCTACGACCTGGATTATGCAAGAGGAATCCTTGGAGTTCCTAAACTGGGTGGAGAGCCTATTATAACACTTCCTTCAGGACAAATACTTCTTAGAGATTTATTAGCTGGCAATGTTAGCTATTTGAAAAATAAATCTGGGGGAGGGGGTGAAAATACAAATGGAAAATAGAGAATTCAGAAAAATAGACCATTATGAAATTAGGCAAATAGTTGAAAGTAACTCTGTTGAGATTGAAGGATATATTGCTAAATTTGACAGTCCCTCAGAATTATGGGAAGGCTATTGGGAACAAGTAGATAGACATGCATTTGATGATACAATAGCTGATGGCCACAATATATTTTTATTGTATCATCATGACTGGTCAAAGCCTCTGGCAAGTACTAAAACAGGTACATTAATTCTTGAAGTCGATAATATCGGTTTGAGATTTAAGGCAACAATAAATAGTAATCTTACATATGGTAAAGATGCTATTGAATTAATAAGGGAAAGACTTATTGAAGGCTGCTCTTTCGGATTTTATTGTCAAGAAGAGGATATACACTATAATTCGGTTGATGATACTGTAGTAAGAACATTATTAAAGGTTGAATTATATGAAGGTTCAATATTGTGTATTCCACAATATGAAGATACCTCTGTAGATGTATTTACAAGGGCTAGAGAGATTTGTGCTGAAGAGAGGAACAGAATACTTCAGGAAAAAGAGTTGGTGGAACTTAAAACAGATTTGGAACTTATAAAACTTGAAAATGAATTACTTTAGGTAGTTCTTTTTTTATATCAAAAAATAAGAAAGAAGGTAAATATTTATGGACATAAATGAATTAAGAAGCGAAATTACAGCAAAGACTGAAGAGCTTGGACAGAAAATTGAAGCAAGGGATGTAGAGGGTGCCAAGGCATTAAAGGAAGAAATCAGACAGGCCAAAGAACTGTTAAAACTTGCAGAAGAAAAAGAGAACGAAGAAAGAGCGGAACTGGAAAACCAAAAGGGTAATGAAGAAAGAGGTAATAAAAATATGGACAAAGTTAATGAATTTAGGGCGGTAGTAAAGCATGTTATGGGTAAAGAAACAACTGCCGAAGAAAGAGCCAATATTAACAGTGTTGATAATGGAGCTGTCATTCCTAAACAGTTTGTAAATCAACTTATAGAGATTCAGAAAGGTTACGGTTCGTTGAGGGAATTATGTGACATAATTCCTGTTACAAAAAATGAGGGTACAATTCCAGTCGTAAATTTAGATCAGAATGAATTGGCTGATATTGGTGAGGGGGAAGATATTGTTGATGGAACTCTTGTTACTGATGATATTTCTTTTAAGTGTGCCAAAGTTGGTCTGATTCAGACATTAAATTCTGAAACAGTTGATGATGCTGAAGTTGAAATGGAGTCATTGGTAAAAAAGAATTTTGCTAATATAGCTACAGTTAAAGAAAACTCTAAAATCCTTAAAGTGATAAAAGACAATGCAACAGTTATCACGGATGCAACTTCGTATGAAGATTTAGAAAAGGCTATTGATTCAGCACTGCCATCAGTAAAGTCTGGACTTACAACATTTACTAACGTGAGTGGTTATGTACTCTTAAAGAATATGAAGGATTCTCAGAAGAGACCTTTAAATCTCATTACAGAGGTTAATGGCGTAGAATATTTCCACAGCAAGCCTATTGTTACAGTGGAGGATGAAATGCTTCCAGCAACTGAAGGTAAGAATGTTTTCTACATAGCTAACATAAAAGAGGCTGTAAAGTATTGTGACAGAAAGGTAGTAACTGTAGCAAGAAGTACTGAAGCAGGATTTAATGATGATACTATTAAGCTGAGAATTCTTGAAAGATTTATTCCTATACCTGGATCAACAAGAAGTATAAAGAAAATTGAATTTTAAATCCCTCCTCTTTATTATGAAAGTGAGGTTTTATAAATGACCTTAAGCGAATTAAAATTGTTTTTAAGAATAGACAACGAAATAGAAGATATTTTTTTGGCAGAACTAATTGAAACATCTCAAATTTATATAGATAGCTGTGTGGGTTCAGGATATAAAAAAGATGTAAAAGCTGTTAAGCTTGCTGAATTGGTTCAGAAAAAAATAATAAACGATTTATATGAAAATAGAAGTGCAAACATTCCAGATAAAACCAAGCAAGATACAATAGTTACAACTATTCTAGATAAATTAAGTCTATTTAGTGAGGTGTCTGGATAATGAATGCAGGTGAATTTGATAAAAGAATAATCATTAGGAAATTATTTGATGAGGTCGAAAAAGATAAAGATGGATTTTCTAATAAAGAGTGGAATGACTTTTTATCCATATGGGCTAATGTAAAAGATTTATCTGGAAGTGCTTTCTATCAACTGAACTCAGAGCAGCAAGTTAAGACAATCACATGCAAAGTCAGATATAACAACAAAATTGATGAGTCAATGAGGGTTATATACAGGAATGAAATATATAAAGTTATCCGTATTTACCAAGGAAATTATAAAGATAATTTTATGTATATTGACTGCCAGATAATAAAAGGAGTGAAGGATTAATGGCTAGCTTTTCATTTGAAATGCCTACTGAGTTAATGAATCAGTTAGAAAAATTAGCTAATATTGATGAGATTGCTCCCAAAATGATTAATAAAGCTACACCAATAGTAGCAGATTCTATTAAATATAACGTGAGAAAACATAAGCAATCTGGTGATTTAGAGAGATCAGTGAAAGTAAAAAAAGCATCAAACGGTAAGTCGGGAGGATACTATGGGAAAGTATATTTTGATGGTTATGGTAGTGATAAACAGCGAACTCCTAACGACTTAAAAGCTAATGTTATTGAATATGGTACGAAAGATAGAACTGCTGAGCCTTTTATGGACAAAAGTGTCAACGATGTGGAGCAGAATGTTAATGATGCTATGCAAGAGGTGTTTAACAGAGAGGTTGGTGGTGAGTGGTGAATACTAACCCTTTGATAATTAACGCTTTAAAAGATATAGGATTGCCCGTAGAATCGATAACATATTCGGGTGATGAATCTAAGTACATAACATTTATTGATGCTGATAACAGAGCTACAGATTATGCAGATGATTTGGATATAACTGAAAGTGCAATAGTGCAGGTTCATTATTTTACTTCCAATAATCCTAAAAGTAAATCAAAAGAAATTCGTAAAGCCTTGCGAAATGCAGGGTTTATTTATTTATCTACAAGTGAATTTTATGAAAAAGAAGAAAAATATTATCATATCGTGATTGAGGTACGTTATGATGATATATCTGAAACAGTGAAGGGAGATTACTAATATGGCCGTTATAGGACTTAAGAATCCAATTTATAGTAAATATGCTGAAACTAATGGAACTATTACATACAATTCAGGAAAAGTTATGGCAAAGGCTATTAAAGCTGATTTAAGTATTGATATAGCTGATGCTATCCTGTATGCAGATGATGGTGCAGCGGAAAGTGTAAAGCAATTCTCAAAAGGGACTATAGCATTACAGGTTGATGATTTGGAAGATGAAGTAAAGGCTGATTTATATGGGCATAAACTTGTAAATGCTGAAATTGAAGGAGATAGCACAACTAAAATGCTGGTAGCCGGGGGCGGTGACACCGGAGCTTATGTTGGTGTCGGATTCTACGCTTCAAGAGTTGTGCAAGGGGTAATAAAGTATAGAGCAATTTGGTTAACAAAAGTACAGTTCGGTATTCCGGCTGAATCGTATGAAACAAAAGGTGAAAAGGTTTCGTTCCAGACTCCTACGACCACAGGAACAATTATGTTGAATTCTGAAGGTGACTGGAAGAAAGAAGTTACTGTTGATACTGAAGCAACAGCAAGAGTATGGTTAAATAGTATGGCAAATATAGCTTAAATAAAGGATTGGAGGTATGGAAGGGGAATTAACCCCTTCCTTTTATATTATGAGTGATATTAAAAACACAAGTGTAAAAGTAATGTTGGATGAAGAAAGAGAACTCGTATTCACTTTAAATGTAATGAGTGATGCTATAAATAAGTATGGAAGAATGGATAATATTTTAAATGATTCTGCAAACAACCTTGAAGTAACCAAATGGCTAGCTGTTCAAATGGTTAATGAAGGAGTTGAAATCTGGAATGATAAAAATCCTGATAAAAAGCAATTATATGATGAAAGAAAGCTATGTAGATATGTTCAGGGATTGGGTGGATTTGGTGTATTACAGCAAAAAGTTCAAGAAGCCATTTTAAAGGGTTTACCTGAAGATAAAGTCAGACAGGTAGAGGAAATCGGAAAAAACTTGATGGCTGTGCAGAATCAGAGCGAAAAGAAGAAGTAGATTTTGCACAGCTTATTTTCAGAGGGAAAACTTTACTGGGATATTCAGAAGATGAGGTTTGGAGAATGACACTAAGAAAGCTTGACAAATTGTTTGATTGTTATTGTCATTTCTATGGCATTAAAACCTCTAAATCAACAACTATTGATGATATTATCCCAGAAGGAGTGTGAGTAATGGGAAGAAAGCCAACATTAGGAGCTACAGTAAAAATTGATGGGGAAAAAGAATTTAAACAGGCTGTAACAGATATAAATAATGGATTAAGGGTAACAGCAAGTGAATTAAGTTTGGTAACTGCAAGATATAGCGATAATTCAAAATCATTAGAAGCTTTATCAGCGAAAAATATAGTTCTTGAAAACAGATTCAATTCTCAAAAAGAAAAAGTCGATAAACTTAGAGATGCTTTAACTAATGCCGCCCAAAAGTACGGTGAAGCTGATAAGAAAACAATGACATGGCAGACATCATTAAATCTTGCCGAAGTTGAACTTATAAAAATGGAAAAAGAACTTAATGATAACCAAAAGGAACTGAAAGAATTTGCTGATGAAACAGATGAAACAAAGAAAAAGACATCTGAATTTGGTGACAAATTAAATAGTGTTATAAGTTCTTTAGGTATAAATCTTCCGTCTGGTGCTCAACAGGCTATAAAAGCATTGGATGGTCAGAAAGTTTCAACTTTAGCCTTGGTAGGAGCAACAGCAACATTAATTACAGGGCTATCAAAAGCAACAATTGAGACTGCCAAAACAGCAGATGAAATATTGACACTATCAAAAATAACTGGTTTATCTACAGATACTATTCAGGAAATGAATTATGCATCTGAACTTATTGATGTTTCTTCTGAAAATATGACAGGTGCAATGCGAAAAATGATTAAAAGTATGGATGATGCAAAAGGCGGAAGTAAAGAAGCTTCAGAAGCATTTAGGACACTGCATTTAAGTATCACGAGCAATGGTAAGTTAAAAGATTCCGAACAAATGTTTTACGAATTAATAGATGCATTAGGGAAAGTAAAAAATGAAACAGAGCGGGATGCTCTGGCTATGCAAATATTTGGAAAGTCAGCGCAAGAATTAAATCCTTTGATTGATGTGGGTAGTAAAACTCTTAAAGAATTTGGAGATCAAGCGCGGCAAATGGGTTATGTTATGGATTCAAATACACTGGATTCATTTGGCCGTTTAGATGATGCAATGCAGATGTTCAATAATCAATCTCAAAGTTTTAAAAATAGTATTGCTGTTGTTATGCTACCAGTCTTGACAGGACTGTTTGAAATGTTGAATAACCTTGATCCGAAGATACTTGCAACAGTTGCAATAATTGGGGGTATTTCGGTTGTAGCAATTTCTGTTATCAAGGCTGTTGGAGATATTACTTCAACATTTTCTGCCATGAATCCAGCAACATTAAAGACGACTATGATAGTCGTTGGTATTACTGCTGCATTGATAGCTTTGGCTGCAATTATTGCGGTAATAGTGGGTAAAGGTGACGAACTAGATAGGACTATGACTAATATTGGAAGTAGTGTAGGCAATATGACCAACACTGTTAACAATGCAGGTAATAAGATTAATATGGGACATAATGCCAATGGTACTACAAATTGGCGTGGAGGATATACCTGGATAAACGAAGAGGGTGGAGAAATTGTTGATTTACCATCTGGTTCCAGAGTCTATCCTCACGATTTATCAACAGCAATGGCTCGTACGTCAGCAGTAGCCAGTGAAACATATATTTTCCAAGCAGGAAGTATCATTATAGACCCAAAAAACGTAAAGGAATTTAATGATATAACCAAGCTTATTAAAGGAACAAATCAAGCAAGTAGAGTAGGGATGGTGATAGGATAATGGCGCAACATGTATTAGATATACCATGTACAGAGGACACGTGGATAAATAGGGTAAGTCCTAATACTAATTATGGTGGCTCAACATATTTACGAGGTGGTGGAGAGAGCAACAATAACACTGCAAATACTTATATATTGTTAAAATTTAACATGAGCTTGTATCCGACAAACAAAGAAATTATAAGCGCAAAACTAAGATTATATAACCTTGAATACAGAAGGGTAAAAGAATCTTGGTGCATAATAAACATAGGATTCCCAACTTTGCCTTGGTATGAGTATACAGCTACTTTTAACAATTGTTTTAAAGAAGGCATTACATACCCGCTTTTGAGAGGTAATGATGCTGACGAGAACCAAAACCTCACGACTTTACCGGCAAATAGTTGGATTGAAATTGACCTCACACATTTTTCTGAAGACCCAGGGATTGCTAGAATGGGAAATATCATAGCCCAATGGGATGATCCTGTCATAAACATAAACCATCCTGATGTTAACGATAACATGATAGTTGCATCAAGAGAGACCTCAACACCTCCTGTATTGCGTATAGTTTTTGAGGATATACCTCCATCTGTCCCCACACCTTTAAGTCCTATAGGGATTTTTGTAAATAAAACAGAGACTATAAGATTTAGTTGGGCTTATAATAGTCCAGTGGCAGGGGATGTGCAAAATAAATTTGACCTAAAATGGAGTACTAACGGTATTACATGGACAACTATAACGCAAATTACAGCAAATAATTATTATGACATGCCAGCAAACACTTTACCAACAGGAGCTATAAATTGGAAGGTAATAACTTACAATAGGTATGGAGAAGCCAGTCCTGAAAGCTCGGTTCAGGTTTTTACATGTATAGGTGCTCCATCAACTCCAACAATAACAGGAATAACAAATACGAATACTCCTAAACCAACCATAACATGGAATTCTGATTCTCAGCAAGTGTATCAAATTCAAATATTACAGAATGAAAATATTGTTTATGATACTGGTAATATATCAAGCATTAGCACAAAAACTCATACAGTTGCCATTTTTTTAATGGACGGAAATTATATTGCTAGGGTTAGAGTTAAAAACGAATATGATTTGTATTCGGAATGGGCAAACGTCAATTTTACAATAGATACTCCGAAACCAGTAAAGCCGCCTATTGTACTTACTAGTAGTAAATATAATATTGATGTTGTAAGTAACATTTCAGATAATAGGTATTTATTACTTTATAGAGCGGATAACAGTTCTAGTAGTTTTAAATGTATTGCAAAATCTACAACCAATAATCTTAAGGATTTCACAGTTGAAAGTAATAAGCAATATCAATATTTTGTACGTGCTATTAGTAGTACAGGAACCTACCTTGACAGTGATATAAAGACTATTGTTTCAGCTAAAATCAATAGGTCTGTTTTATCTCCTGTGACAGATTTAAGTAATATATTTGAAATTAAATATAGTTTAAATGAAAGGCCAGTTAAGAATATTACTATCAGCACACCGAATTCAATAAGCTATTTTTCCGGCCGGGAATATCCTGTTATGGAATATTCGGAACACTTAGCGTATGGAATAACTTTATCTTTCTTTATTAGAGAAGATACAGAATATCAGCAACTACTTAACATTCTATACCTAAAAGGAATTGTTTTATATAGGGACGGAAGACATAAATTTTATGGAAACCTCAGTGGAATAAATGTAACAGATCATTTTGCTGGATATGTTGTTAATCTATCCATTAATCAGACTGATTACAACGAGTATTTGGAGGTGTAAAATATGCTTAATTTGGCTATAGGAGAATATAGCACAACAGATGTAATAAATCAGCTTCATGCTAAAAACGGGGTTAGAGAAGTTAAATTCAGGTATGATCTGCTCAACAAATACGAGGTCAAAATTGGTGAATTATTAGTAGCAGATTCAGAAAATTCAATAAATTTTAATAGTCTTGCAAATATAAAGAGAACAGGAATTTTTAATTTTAGAGAAACAGAATTAAAGGATGTTGACTGGTTGAATGATAGAGTACAACCAGTCTTTTTATTAAAAATGCCAGATGGGAAATTTATTAAGTGGCCATTAGGTATGTTTTTATTATCGTCTCCAACGCGAAAAGATAACTTCGGTGTTTGGAGAGAAGTAGAAGCCTACGATCCAAGCGTTATATTAAATGAAAATAGATTTGATAATAGGTATTATATACAAGCTAACACAAAATACATAGATGCAATAACTACAATTTTAAATAGTGCTGGGATAAGAAAAGTTAACATTACAAATCACAATGGTATTATATCTATTGATAAAGAATTCGAAATCGGAACATCTAAACTAGAAGCTATAAATCAATTATTATCAGAAATTAATTTTACATCTATATGGGTTGATACTTTCGGTTACTTTACCAGTAAACCATATATATTACCGGGTGACCGTGAAACGGAATATTCATATAAGACAGACGATTTAAGTATTACATATGATGGAGCAGTAAACGAACTTGACCTTTTTAATGTCCCAAACAAGTGGATTATAACAGCTTCTAACCCAGAAAAGGCACCGCTTACAAGTGTATATGTCAATGATTCTCTAAATTCTATTACTTCTACAATCAATAGAGGACGTGTAATTACAGATTTTAGGCAAATTGATGATATATATTCTCAGGAAGTCTTAGATAACTATACACGCCGTATTTCTTATAATGCAAGTAATATATATGAAAAATTTTACTTTAATACCTGCTTAATGCCCCATCATGACTTTATGAATGTTTTGTATATTGAATATAAAAATTTAAATATTGCATCTGAATTTATTGAAACCGAATGGAGCATAGATTTACAGGCTGGTGCGAAAATGAGCCATAGCGTAAGGAGGGTTATAAATATATGAGTGAAATACCAAGCGCTTTTGATTTTTTTAATAATATCAATAAAGATAATGATTACAAAACTTTTAAACTTGCAACAGTAACAGCATTATTTACAAACGGTTTTCCACAGATAAAATTCGATGGGGAGAGTACTTCTAGTGCAAAAAAATATCCCATATTAGCTTCATATACTCCTGCAATCAATGATAGAGTTCTGTTAGCAGCAGTAAGCAGCACCTATGTGATTTTAGGAAAAATAAAGAATTAGTGAAGGGTGAGGAAATGTCCGAAATTGAAAAAATTTATAATATTACCCTTGATATTAAAAAAGAGACTGAGCAACAATATATTGAATTCACGCAAGGAGATACATTAAACAAGGTAATAATAACAATCACAAATGACGATCAGCCTGTTAATCTTTCAAATTATACTTATAAAATAATTTTACAACGTCCTGATGGCATATTGGTTCAAAGTATTCCCACTGTTAATGATAATAAATTGATATATGATGTCGGAACTACGGAATTACAAGTAAATGGCTTGGTTAAAGCTTATATAGAAATCTTTAGCGGTATACAAAGAATCACTGTCAAGACGGTTACATTAGTTTCAGT
>NZ_AORV01000007.1 GCF_000350485.1 Ruminiclostridium cellobioparum subsp. termitidis CT1112 | reverse complement strand
GCCAGATAATTGCTGCAATAGTCAGTGTAGTAGGACTTTTATTGATGTGGCTGCTGCAGGGTATTGCTCCAGGTCTGGGAGGCATATGGGCAAAAATTCTGAACTGGTTTTCATTATACTCCAGAACAGAGGATTTCTTCTCAGGTATCCTTTCCCTCGGCCCGATAGTTTATTATTTAAGCTTTTCGGCAGTATTTGTATTCCTGGCAATTAGAGTAATAGAAAAAAGACGCTGGAGTAAGGGGTGATAAATAGTGGGAAATTTTAAATTGGACAAAAGATCTTTAAAATATGGTTCGAATTCAATAATTTTGATAGCTGTTGTAATTGCAATAGCAGTAATTATCAACCTGCTTGTGGGAATGGGTGACATAAAGTGGGATTTGACCAAGGATAAACTTTATTCTCTCAGTGACGAAAGTAAAACAATCATTAAGGATATAAAGAAGGATGTCACCATATACGGTTTGTTTGATGACGGCCAAATTGGCAGTGGTGATGCTTATAAAGATTTGACCAACCTTTTGGGACAATATGAGAAATTGGGAATAAAGGTTACGTATATTGACCCTGATAAGGATCCGGGAACAATAGCTTCCTTTGATAAGGACAAGACCAAGAATATTGCAAGAGGCGATTTCGTAGTAAAAAGCGGAAACAAGGTTAAAAAGCTCAGCGCCCAGGATCTCTACGGACAGTCCTCCGAATACGGAAGAATGTTCAGTGCGGAGCCCTTAATAACAGGTGCCATCAAATTTGTTACTTCAGATGTAACACCCATTGCCTATTTCGTTCAAGGCCATGATGAAAATTCGGTAGACAGCGATCTCACACAGGTAAGGACGGCGCTTGAAAATAATAACATGGAAGTTAAGCAGCTCTCACTTGTTACAGAGGAGAACATCCCTGAGGATTGCAAGCTGCTTGTGTTTGCTTCCCCCAAGAAAGACCTTACTGATGCCGAAATGATCAAGGTAAATGCTTACCTGAAAAAGAACGGCAGAGTAGTATTTTTATTTGATCCTGTTGAATCGGGAAACAAATTCCCGAACTTTGAAGAAGTACTTCAAGCATATAATGTAGGCATCAATTACGACAAGGTCAAAGAACTTGATCAGAATATGCACTTGCCCGGAGATGAGTACTCACTGGTAGCAAAGCTTGAAAGCAATGATATAAATTCTTCTTACAGCAGCAAGGAGCAGTATTTGTTCCTGCCGGATTCAAGAAGCCTTTCCATACTGAAGAATGACAAGGAATGGCTTAAGACTTACTCACTTGCAAAAACAACTGACAAGGCTCAGGCAGCAAGCATTTTGAACCAGGGTGAAACACAGTCGGGTCCTTTTGATCTTGCAATTGCTTCCGAAATTCAGGGAGGCAGCAAGGTACTCGTATTCGGTAATGGAGTATTCCTCACCGACAGGGCATTATCAAGCCAGTATTCGACTTATTTTGCAACCGGAGCAAACTACTTCGTATATACGATAGTGAACTGGATGCAGGATAAGGCCGACCAGACCACGATTTCTTCCAAACTGGTATCAACCAAAACTCTGACTACAAACGAGAGTCAGGTTAAGGTAATATCTGTCGTTTTAATGGGAGTTCTACCGGTTCTGATAATGGGATGCGGCTTTGTTGTGTGGTCCAGAAGGAGGCATTTGTAAAATATGAAGTTATTCAGAAATGCTATTATTCTCGTTGTTGTTCTTGGACTTCTGGGAGGAGCATACTTTTATCTGAGTAATAGAAACTCGGATAAAAACGACGGTTCAGCCTCAGAGTCCACGCAGGCCGAAGAAATTTCCGTTACATCCGGCAAGCAGGAAGATGTAACTTCGATTGAGTTTAATAATGAGAAAGGTTCCTATAAACTGGTCAAAAAGGATAATGCCTGGTCAATGGAACCCGGGATGGAATTTGAAATAAACAGCAGTTATGTTGATTCGGCTGCCTCAGATTTAGCGGATGTAAATGCAAACAGGATTATTGAGGAAAAAGCTGCCGATCTCGGCAAATACGGCCTGGATAAGCCCACTGCCTCGGTCAAGGTGGGAATGAAGGACGGTTCGATCCAGGAAATTGAAGTCGGAGCTGCCACACCTACAAATGACGGACTTTATATTAAGAAAAAAGGTGAGGATAAGGTATATGTGGTTGGACTTTATTATAAGGACAAATTCACATACAGCAGGGGATATTTCGCTGTAAAGGATATTTTGCCGGTTGATCCTAAAACCTTGAAAAAGCTCTCCTACGAGAAAAACGGAGAGATGCAGTTTGATCTGGATATAAAATCAGAGAGCGATGTGGATATAGTAGCACCTGTCAAGGAAAAGGCAGAAGCCTCGGATGTATCGGCTATGACCAACGCGGTAGTCCAATTGGCAATTGCCGATATTGTGGATGAAAATCCCGATCTGGCCCAATACGGTCTGGATAAGCCTGCCTTTACCCTGGAATATGGAGACGGCAAGACCACAAAGAAGATATTGTTCGGCAAACAGCTTGAAAAAGGTAAAACAACCTATGCCAAATATCCTGACGGGAAGAGCGTATTTACAGTGGATATTTCACCATTGACCTTCCTGGATGTGAAATTCAGCAATATTGTAAATACCTTCGTTTTCCTGCCCAATATCAATGATGTGAACAAGGTTGAACTCACAATTGACGGAAAGACTATCGTATCAGATATAACGACGGTTAAGGATGATTCCGACAAGGATACCTTCAAGGTTGATGGGAAAGATGCAAACATGGAGGGCAGCAATTCCAAGTCACTGTTCAGAAACTTTTATTCTGCAATGATTGGTATTACCATGAGCAGGTATGAGACAGGGGCCACACCCACAGGTACTCCGGAAGTGACTATCAAGTACTTTATGAAGCCTGATTCAAAGCCTGTGACCATTGAGTATATACCAAAGGACCAAAACTACTTCTATGCTGTAAAGGACGGAGTCTACACAAACAGAGTGGTGCTGAAGTCGGTACTTGATGAACCCGATGGCATAAGAGCCTCCTATAAAGCTCTAAAAGAAGCCATTGATAAAGCTGAAAAGAAGTAGCAAACCAACAAGGCAAATTAATAAAATGTAATGTGAAGGGCAGCTCCCTCATAGAATTATACAGAGGTTATAACCTCGGGAACGGAAGGTTCCAAATTTTCTATGTTGGGAGTTGCTTTTTTGGTTAAAGGAGAAATCGGTAATATTTTCAAGGTGGCATTTTTATATATGGCAACGATAATCGGAGCAGGATTTGCATCGGGGCAGGAAATCATACAATTTTTTTCAATGTATTATGCAGGAGGCTTTTTTGGGATCATACTGGCGGGTCTGCTGTTCTCAATTGTAGGGTATGTAGTCCTCAATAAGGTCTACACCGAAAGAATAAGCAGCTATGACGAATTTTTGTTCCCCATGACGGGTTATTTCCTTGGCAGGCTGATGGAATTCATAGTGATGCTGTTTATGGCCTGCATAATGTGCGTGATGGTTGCCGGACTGGGAAATGTGCTTGCCGAGCTCACGGGAATGGAGTACAGATATTGTGTTGCAATAGGTGCGGCAGCCACTCTTCTGGCAATAATGACAAATATAAAGGGAATTGTGACCATAAGCTCTTTCTTATCACCGGTACTTATTGTGGGGATAATATTTGTTGGTCTTTACATCCTGGCATCGAAGGACACCTCTGTCTTCAATATATCCGAAAAGGCCAGGGTGGTCACCAACAACTGGGTATTTTCCGCAATACTCTATGTGAGCTATAACACAATACTCTCAACGGTATTGATGACCAGGATGCTCCCGTACCTTAAGACCGGCAGGGTTGGAAAATGGGGAGGGATAATAGGCGGCGGAATGCTTTGCATAACGGCACTTGTTTTAAATTCGGCACTATACTCCTTTTATCCTCATTCAATAATTTCCGAAATACCGGTGCTTGGTATAATCCAGAACAACAGCAGGCTTCTGTCCAATATTTACAGTATAATTCTGATACTTGCCATGTACACCTCGGCGGTAACCGCCGGTTATTGCCTGACTGAAAGAGTCAGTACCAAAATGAAAATCAGCTACAAACTTGTTGCAGCTGTGATCTGTGCGGTAGCAATACCAATGTCGTCGCTGGGCTTTTCCAGGCTGATAGCCACCCTGTATCCGGTATTTGGTTACCTTGGGCTGTTTCTGCTGTTCATAATACTTTTCCAATTCGTAAGGAGCCAGGTTTCACCGGGAACGGGTCAAAGAAGGGGAAGCAGTCCCGGAAAGTCATGACGACGTCCGGGAATAAGCTGCAAGGCACTTGAGTGAACGCAGGGCTAATCTGCGAAGCAAATTTCTTGTGGGAATAGTGGACTATATTATGCCCCGTATGCTAAACTTTTACTATACGGAGGACGATAAATAAAAAGGTGTGGAAAATCAATATTGATGATTGTTACTAAAGAAAAAGCTTTGAGGTGAAAGAATATTGTCTATTCAGGAAAATCAGGGGGATACCCCGGTTAAAATAAAAAAGCCCAACTCAGTCTCAGGTGTTATAATTTTTTTTCTGCTGATTATAGCTATTATAATTATGGCATTTGCGGTCTACCTTAAGTCAATAGGCTATGATTTCGAAAAATTTAATATAAACAGTGCCATTGCCTTTGCAAAAAATCATACTCAGGATTCAATGGGCGGAACTGCTGCCGACATTTCCTTTTCCCAGGACGGGAGTGTTGATTGCAAGGTTTACAGAGATTATATCATTGTGCTTTCCCAGGATGGGGTAAAGTGGTATGATAAATCAGGTAGACTTTTACAGGAAAAGGCACTTACCATGACCAGACCGGTATTGAGAAGTTCACGCAAATATATGGCGGTAGTTGATATTTCCGGGCGGGATATATATTTCTTTAAGGACAAGACCCAGCTCTGGACAAGGAAACTCGACAGTCAGATAATAAATGCCGAAGTCAGCGAAGAGGGGGATTGTACGGTTGTAACCCAATCAAAGGAATACAAGTCTGCCGTCCTTGTCATTGATGTAAACGGAGTTGACAAATATACAAAGTTTTGCGCGGAGGAAATTGTTCTGGGTGCAAAAACTTTAACCGGCGGCGAGGATGTACTGATCAACCAGGTGGTTACCAAAGGCATTAAAGCAGGGACAAAGTTTGAATTCAACAGTATTTATGAGGAAAAGCCGATTGCGGTTTTTGATATAGCGGATAATGTGTTTCCTGTCGTTCAGACCATAGGAAATAATATTGCAGCCGTAGGCCAGAATACGGTGGTTTTGATGGACAGGCAGGGAAAACAGCTGTGGAGGAAAAGCGCCGAATCCATATATTGTGTGGCTCCCGGTACCGACAAATATGTTATCCTGGCAGGAAAGTTCACCGATCCTTCCGGTTCGGCAAGTCAGAGGGTTTTAGTGCTGAACTTAAAGGGGGAAGAGGTGTACAGCTTTGATCAGCCCGAAAATATAAGCGGCATCAGTGTATATGGGGACCAGCTGGCCTTAAGAACTCAGAGAAGCATATACCTGTATACTGTCAAAGGGAAAAAAATCGGGCATTACATTGCTCGCAATGAGATCAAGGATGCCTATTTGACCGGCTCAAACGAAGCCATAGTAATAACGGGCGGAAACATTTCACTGGTTGAAATAAAATAATACTGAAAGGGTTGCACATGAACTGGACGGACATTGGTGTATTGGTCATTATTGTTATATTTACGGCAATTGGTATGAGGAACGGTTTCCTATACTCTGTCTTCAGGCTGCTCTCATATATATTATCGGTAATTTTCGCCATAAAATTTTATCCTGTCTTATCGGCAATGCTTCAAAAGACAGTCATCTATGCCAATATAAAAGCCTCGGTAATCAGCGGCATAGTCAGGCAGCAGTCAGCCGACGGCCTTTCGCTCCAGGAGAGGACGGCACAGTCGATTGTTGACAGCTTAAAGCTTCCGGGGTTTATAAAAGAGGCCATAATTGAAAATGTCGGTAAAAAGGATGTCCTGGGCTTTCAAAAAATTACCGAAGCTGTAGGTTCCGAGATAGCCACGCTTGTGATAAATATTATGAGTATGATTCTAATATATCTGATAATACGCTTCGGACTCATTTTTGCGCGGGTTATAATCAAAACAATAGCAAAACTCCCGGTTTTCAAGCAGTTGGACAAGGCCGGAGGATTTGTTCTGGGAGCAATAGAGGGCATATTCATGGTATACATACTTTGTGCTCTGCTTGTACTGTTCAGTGCCTTTCCGAAGTTTTCATCGGTAATAGATTCTGTCAGGACTTCACAGTTTGCCAGTTACTTCTATCAGAATAATTTCATTGTCGGCTTTTTATCTCCCGAGCACCAGCAGGAGCAGGTAAAATCATAATTGACTTTAAGGCAATTAATGTTTTCTCCCCTGGTTTACGGTTTGTTTTAATGTTTTTTATCCACTTGCCCCGTCGGTCTGGACACTTCCCTAACATAAGAGTAAAATAAGTTTAAATCAAGCTGGGACAGAGTTATCCCGGCTATTATTTTAGCGTATAGGAATTTATTATCGTTGCAATTGATGATATATCTGAAACAGGAGTGGTACACTAAAAAACACCAAGCAAATAGATAAAATAGATAAAATAGATAAACATGTAATTAGATAAACATATAGGATTAAATAAATTAACTTACTATTGAGACTAAGTGCCGCCAAAAAAGTTTCAGGCGCGCACCGAATGGAGGTTCATATGAGAAGTGATATTGTAAAAAAAGGTATTGAAAGAGCTCCTCACAGAGCACTTTTTAAGGCAATGGGGTATACCGATGAGGAACTTGAGAGGCCTTTAATCGGGGTGGTAAACTCACAAAATGAAATAATTCCGGGACATATACATCTGGATAAAATAACCGAGGCGGTCAAGGCAGGAATAAGAATGGCCGGAGGAACGCCAATCGAATTCGGCGCCATAGGTGTCTGCGACGGTATTGCCATGGGCCATACCGGTATGAAATATTCACTTGCGACCAGAGAACTAATTGCTGATTCCTGTGAAGCCATGGGGAAAGCACACAGCTTTGACGGAATGGTCTTTATACCCAACTGTGACAAAATCGTACCGGGTATGCTGATGGCTGCAGCCAGGATCGATGTACCCTCCATTGTCATAAGCGGGGGGCCCATGCTCTCTCTGAACAAGGACGGAAAGCAGCTGGACCTGAATACCATGTTTGAAGCGGTAGGTGCTTTCAAGGCCGGAAAAATAACCAGGGAAGAGGTCGATGACTTTGAAAACAGTGCATGTCCGGGCTGCGGTTCCTGCTCCGGCATGTTTACGGCAAACTCCATGAACTGCCTCACAGAAGTGCTGGGCCTCGGACTTACAGGAAACGGAACGATACCTGCCGTATACGCCGAAAGGATCAGGCTTGCAAAACATGCCGGCATGAAGGTTATGGAGCTGGTGGAAAAGGATATCAAACCCTCCGACATACTGACCCAAAAGGCCTTTGAAAATGCCCTGACGGTGGATATGGCACTGGGCTGTTCAACAAATTCCGTCCTCCATCTCCCAGCCATAGCAAATGAGGCAGGCATGCAGATCGATCTGGATATAATCAACGAAATCAGTTCAAGGACGCCCAACCTCTGCAAGCTGGCGCCGGCAGGCAGTTATCATATTCAGGACCTCTATGCGGCAGGCGGAGTACAGGCGGTCATGAAGGAATTATCCAAAAAAGGACTGCTCCATCTTGACCTGATAACAGCCACAGGCAAAACGGTAGGAGAAAATATAGAGAATGCGGTCGTAAAGGATTACAACGTCATTAAAAATATAGATGCACCGCACAGTGCCACCGGAGGAATAGCAGTGCTCAGGGGAAATATCGCGCCTGACGGGGCGGTGGTGAAGAAGTCGGCCGTAGCCGATTCAATGCTGGTTCATAAAGGGCCTGCAAGAGTGTTTGACAGTGAAGATGACGCAATTAAATCAATATATGAAGGCAAAATTGTAGAGGGAGATGTGGTGATCATCCGGTATGAGGGCCCCAAAGGGGGGCCAGGCATGCGGGAGATGCTGGGACCAACCTCTGCCATAGCAGGCATGGGATTGGACAGCTGCGTGGCACTTATCACCGACGGAAGATTTTCCGGCGCTTCGAGAGGAGCCTCTATAGGCCACGTATCTCCCGAAGCAATGGAGGGCGGACCTATAGCTCTCATTCAGGAGGGGGATATTGTTGACATCAATATACCCGAAGGGCGCCTCAACATAGAGTGCAGCCGGGAGGATCTGGACAGAAGGAAAGCTCTTTGGAGCGCACCTGCACCCAAGATAACCTCGGGATATCTGGGCAGGTATGCCAGACTTGTCACTTCTGCCAGTACGGGAGCAGTTTTGAAGTAGTAAGGTGATAAGCAGGAAGATATGCAGGGAATGAAGGAGTGAGTGAATGAAAATATTAGGTGCCGATATTATTATAGAATGTTTAAAAGAGCAGGGTGTTGATACGGTTTTCGGTTATCCCGGAGGTCAGGCCATAGTTATCTATGATGCACTGTACAGGGCGAGAAACGAGATAAGGCATATACTTACCTCGCATGAACAAGGGGCTTCCCATGCCGCTGACGGCTATGCCCGTGCCACCGGCAAGGTGGGTGTGTGCATAGCGACCTCGGGCCCGGGTGCCACAAATCTGGTTACGGGTATTGCCACAGCCTATATGGATTCTGTACCCATGGTCGCCATAACAGGTCAGGTGCCCACCGGCCTGCTGGGTAAGGACTCTTTTCAGGAGGTGGATATTACAGGCATCACCATGCCTATAACAAAGCATAATTTTATAGTCAAGGATGTAACAAAGCTGGCCGATACCATCAGAAAGGCATTTGCAATAGCAAGGGAGGGCAGGCCGGGTCCTGTTCTGGTGGACATCTGCAAAGATGTCACCGCCACCGAAATGGAATATACTCCGAGAACTCCAGGCAAAGATGATTACATCTCAAATAAATACCATGAAATAAGCGGAGAAGAATTTGAAGCGGCAATCAAAGCCATTAACAGCGCTTTCAGACCGGTTATACTGTCGGGTGCAGGTGTGGGTATTGCCGGTGCCGAAGAAGAGGTCAGAAGCCTTGCTGAGAGTGCCTGCATCCCTGTCAGCACTTCCCTGATGGGAATGGGTACTTTTCCGGGGACTCATGAGCTCTTTATGGGAATGGTCGGGATGCACGGAACCAAGACTTCCAACTATGCGGTACATAACTGCGATCTGTTCATTGCCATAGGGAACCGCTTCAGCGACAGGATTGTCAGCAAGGTCAGCAGCTTTGCACCGGGCGCTGAAGTAATGCATATCGATGTGGATTCGGCCGAGGTCGGTAAAAACATATCGGTTGATTACCCTCTTGTGGGTAATATCAAGCAGATACTCCAAACCTTGATAAAAGGTGTGGAACCAAAAAGGGATACAGAGTGGATATCAAAGGTAAACGCATGGAAAGAGAAATACCCGCTGAAATATAATAAATCGTCCGAAGTTCTCCGGCCCCAGTACATTGTGGAGCGGCTGCATGAACTTACACACGGTGATGCTGTCATAACCACCGAAGTGGGACAGCACCAGATGTGGGCCGCCCAGTACTATAAGTACACCAGGTTCAGGCAATTTGTTTCCTCCGGCGGTCTGGGTACCATGGGCTATGGCCTCGGAGCCTGTATTGGGGCACAGCTTGGCAGACCAGATAAAAAGGTCATCAACATCGCCGGTGACGGCAGTTTCAGGATGAACCTGAACGAGCTGGCCACTGCCGTGGAGTATAAGCTGCCCATAATCATCGCTCTTTTCAATAACAGGGCACTTGGGATGGTCAGGCAGTGGCAGGAGCTATTTTATGACAGCAGGTTCAGCCAGACCACAATAGACAGGGGAACAAATTTCAAGGCACTGGCTGAAGCCTTTGGGGCAAAGGGGATAAATGTGACGCACCCGGATCAGGTAGACGGGGCGATCAGAGCGGCACTGTCCGAAACGGATACTCCGGTATTGATAAACTTTGAGATCGACAAGGATGACAAGGTATTTCCCATTGTGCCTCCGGGTGCAGGAATAAATGAGGTTGTAGACTGTTAGGATTTGATGATATAAATTAAAAATAAATGGCCGGCTTGATATCAGCCGGCCATTTATTTTATACAAATCATATACATTTAGAGGATTTTATCCGATTACGCTTTTATGCTGACTACCACTTTACAATATCACTAAGCTTGTATTTTGAATCCTCATCAGGTTCGACGGTATAGCACCAGCTATATTTGTTATTTACAAAGTCCTCGCCTGAATACTTGACCGCAACCTCCTCTATGACATAAACCCTGTATGTATTGGAAGCATCACCCTTTTCAACAGCATATATTTCATATTTGTTGAGCTTTTCTTTTGTATTTTTACTGGATAGATTGGATACCAGTTTTTTCTGTGAGTTATATAGATTACTCCCTTTCAAGAGGCAGTGCTCGACAGTTGAAAAGGTATTGCTGTTGATAGCACTTATTATGTTTTGCTCGTAGGAGCCCATAAGACTTTCAATTTGACTGACGATTGAACTATCGATATTCCGGAATAATTTGGGCTTATTGTCGATTATGGTCTTGTCAAAAGAATTCCAGAAAGCTCCGCTGGTGTCAATAATGCTGCCTATTTGGCCATAAGGGATTTCAAACTCTGGAAAACCGGCTACATATGAGGCAATTGCATAAGGGAAATAATATATTTTCAAGGAGTCACTTCCCAGTACGAAATCATGATCTTCCGTGACTTCCGGTTTTTCTTCAAAATAAGTCATACCATCGTCGGGGAAAGTTGAACTTATTTTGGTATTTAAGGCTATCTGATTGTCCACGAGAGAGGTAAGCTCGTCGGCATACTTGCTGCCGGCTTTAAACAAGTCCTTCAGCTGATAGAAAGTCCCGGTTTTGATATCAATATGGAAATACTCCATGGAAGGCAGACCATGCGCAGCACCGATAGGATACCAATAGCCGGTTTTTTCTATTATAAGTAAATTTTTGTTAAGGGAGACCGAAAAATCATAGGAGATGTCCTCAGGATACTCATCATTACTGGATGCAGGAGTGTTTTCGTATTCGCCGATAAACTCCGCCTTCAGCTTTTTATTAATGCTTTCCTGTACTGCAGGATCTTCCAGACCGGTAATTTCAGGATATTCGATATACGTATGGTAATCTCTTCTGAAAGATACTACATTGGCTTTAATCCGGCCATTTAGCGGGATAATCCTATCCTTTTGCCAGAGGATTGCACCGTTTTCTTTCAGATATGCCAGACCGCCGTCCAGCTTTGCCTGGAGAATGCCGCCCATATATTTGATATCACCGATTCCCGGGAGGTTGGGAAGAGTGTCAACCATATTTCCTTTTTTATCTATAAAGAACGTACTGGTATTATCACAGGCAACAGCATGATCCCCCTCAAATTGATTTATTCTATAGAATTTGAAATCACTGAGCTGTTCACCTTTGATGTTGAACAGTGCTTTGGGATAATAATAGTCGGAATATGGGGCGGAGAGGTTCCTGCTTGCGGCAAACATGTCCGAACCCAGGTAAGTGATTCCCGAGTATTCGGGTTTGAGTATGTATTTTCCTTTTGTATCTATCAAACCATATGTGTCGCATATCTCCTGGGATTCCACCGAAACAACGGCATATCCCCTGGTAAATCTGCCTGCTGAGTAAAATGCCGGTTCTATTACCACATCGCCGCTGTAGTTCTTATATCCGTACAACTTGCTTTTTTCATCGTAGAAAGAGGTAAATCCTTCCGAGCTTTCATAATCATTATAACATTTCAGTACTTCCAATACCTTGCCCGATTTATCAATAACCGAAAATTTGTCTTCACCTGTTTCAACCACTGCCCTGCCGTCATTGAAATCTTCGGCATTTAAAAACTTGGCGGGAATGACAACTTTACCCGTCAGGTCCATGAAACCGTATTTCATATTTTCGTCCGAGAAGCTTAGCAGTCCATCCTGATAATCATGAATTTTGTATTCTGAGGTGAAAAGAACCCTGCCGGAGGAGTCCACTACTGTGGAACCGGAATCCATGGTATTTAAGACGGCAATGCCGTTTTCGAAATCGGGAAGAAAGGAGGAAAACGGACCGGATATGACCTTGCCTGACTTATTGATAAAATAAACCTTGCAAATGTCGAATTCATTATCCCCGTTGCCAACAATGGCGATACCACTGTCATTGAACTCCCTGGCAAAGTTATAGCCGGGCTGTATGGCAAAGGCTCCGGTTTGATCGATGTAACCCCACTTTTCTCCTGAAACGGTTTCAGTTGAGGCGGGATACAAATCAACTCCCCTGTCATCGGCAAAAACTCCGAGATATGTAAAGCACAGGATTGCTATCAGCGCAAAAGTGATAATCCTACTTTTCATTTAATAACTCCTTTCAAAAAGTGCGTCAGACTGATATATTACAACTTATAATAAGATTATACAGCAGCATGTTTAAAAAATAGTGACAGTTTTGTAATATCTTGATATGTCCCGGTATTGAGGTTGCCAATATTTGTTTGAAAGATTCCTGAGCGCATGTTCTGAAAAACATATGCTTGACTTTTTTTCGCTTATATGTTAAATTAGTTATTGCTCGTTGTGTAAGTCTTTTTTTTTATGTCTAAAATAAATCTGATAAATTGACTTATATGGTGAAACACACAAATACACATTAAGCGGCTGGAGGTGTTACTGATGAGAGTTAAGATTACACTCGCATGTACTGATTGCAAACAAAGAAATTATTCTAACATGAAGAATAAGAAGAATGACCCGGATAGACTTGAATTGAAAAAATTCTGTAAATTCTGTCACAAGCACACAGTTCACAAAGAGACAAAATAAATAATATTAGATACTGTTCAATATTGTTATTTGTCTCTTCGGAAACTAAATAAGTATGGTGGAATATCGGTTGCCGGACTTATTGTTTCCTTTGGAGACTAAATCATTCTGTGAAATCGGTGGCAATGTTTAATGGACCTTTTGTTTGGTTATACTTCTGCATAAGATCCATGATTATAGGAATTGTGTCAACAATTACTGTATAACTGCCAATTGATATTAAAAAAATATTTTATTGGGATGTGATTATGATGGCTGAAAACGAGGTTAAAAAAGTGTCTCGCATTAAGCGAACCGGCCAGGGTATGGCAAGGCTATTCAGAGAAATAAGGGCCGAACTGAAAAAGGTTATATGGCCAAATAGGACTCAGCTGATAAACAATACCATTACAGTACTTATTTTCTGCCTGGTTGTTGGCGTAATAATATGGGCTGCAGATTTCGGTTTGACAGCATTGGCTGATGTTGTATTTACAAAATAGCAGTTTAACGTCTTGTTAATACTAAAGTTCCGTCCGGGCTGGTGTGAACCGGTTTAATCGGGATGTTTTTCCAAGGCTAATAGAATTAGAGGGAGGACATGGGGCTCTGAATTGGTGGGCCTGTTTTTGATATGTCTGAGGATACTAAATGGTATGTAGTTCATACTTATTCCGGGTATGAAAACAAAGTAAAGGCTAATCTTGAAAAGATAGTGGAAAACAGAGGCATGCAGGATTATATTGTCGATATCGTTGTTCCCATGGAAGAACAGATTGAGATTAAGGACGGCAAAAAGAAGGCAACACTTAAAAAGGTTTTTCCCGGATATGTGCTTGTTAAAATGATTATGTCGGACGAGTCCTGGTATATAGTCAGAAACACCAGAGGAGTTACGGGTTTTGTCGGACCTGGATCCAAACCGGTGCCATTGTCCGATGATGAAGTAAAAGCAATGGGTGTTGAAGAATTTGCACCTGAGATAGACTATGATGTCAATGATAATGTTAGAGTTACGTCAGGCCCTCTGGAAAACTTTATCGGAATTGTTGAAGAGATCAATCTTGAAAAGAAAAAGGTTCGTGTTTCGGTATCCATGTTCGGAAGGGAAACCCCTGTAGAACTTGAACTGACACAGATTATGAAAATATAGGCCATAAGGCAGATAGAAAAGCATATGATGTTTTTCTGTCCTTTTAATAAATAACTTATAAGCAATACCGGCGAATACACATGTGTTCGCAGAAAATTGGGAGGTGGAATTAATGGCAAAGAAAATTGCAGGTTACGTAAAACTTCAGATTCCTGCGGGGAAAGCAACTCCGGCTCCACCGGTTGGACCAGCTTTAGGACAGCACGGCGTTAACATTATGGGTTTTTGTAAGGAATTCAATGAAAGAACAGCAAAAGACGCGGGACTTATAATCCCTGTTGTTATAACAGTTTATGCTGACAGATCTTTCTCCTTCATCACAAAGACTCCTCCGGCAGCTGTTCTTCTGAAAAAAGCATGCAAAATTGAAAGCGGCTCTGGTAAGCCAAACAAGGAGAAAGTTGCAAAGATCACCAAGGCGGAAGTTCGTAAAATTGCAGAAATGAAGATGCCCGACCTGAACGCGGCAAGCGTTGATGCGGCAGCAAGTATGATAGCTGGTACTGCTCGCAGTATGGGCATCGTAGTAATAGACTAGTTTTTAAATTACTAGTTACAGTTTGTGGGAGGAAACAAAAGTTTCCGACAATAATCAACCACTTAAGGAGTGTGACGTATGTTTAGAGGAAAGAAGTATCAAGAAAGTTCAAAACTTGTTGATAGACAAAAGCTTCACGATCCGGCAGAGGCTCTCGACCTTACTCAGAAAACCGCAAAAGCAAAGTTTGATGAGACTGTCGAAGTTCATATAAAGCTCGGTGTTGACTCCAGACATGCAGACCAACAGGTAAGAGGTGCGGTAGTACTTCCTCACGGAACCGGTAAAAAGGTCAGAGTGTTGGTATTTGCAAAAGGAGACAAGGCAAAGGAAGCAGAACAGGCCGGTGCTGAGTTTGTTGGTGCTGAAGAATTGGTAACAAAGATTCAGAATGAAAACTGGTTTGAATATGACGTAGTAGTTGCAACACCGGATATGATGGGTGTTGTTGGTAGATTGGGTAAGGTGCTCGGTCCCAAGGGACTTATGCCAAATCCAAAGGCGGGTACTGTATCAATGGATGTAGCTAAAGCTATTGCCGATATCAAAGCCGGTAAAATTGAGTACAGACTTGACAAGACAAATATTATTCATTGTCCGATAGGAAAGGTTTCTTTTGGTACAGAGAAGTTAATGGATAACTTCCATACGCTTCTTGGAGCAGTTATAAAGGCTAAGCCTTCCGCTGCCAAGGGACAATACCTGAGGAGTGTTGTAGTTTCTTCAACTATGGGACCTGGTGTTAAAATCAACCCCATAAAGGTTACTGAATAATAAACCTGAATGACTTCTAAAAATAAGTACTTTACAAAATGCTTGTTTAGTATTAATATATAAAAGGTCGGGCGATACATTTTTGTTTCGCTTTGAAATAGTGAGCCATAGACAGTGGGAGCCGGAGTAGCAATACCGAGGCCTAACAGATGCCTGCATCATCCCGCCGAGGTTGTGATCGTGAATTGTTAAATCAGTTTGCGTCAGTTAATAAAATTACCATTGGTAACTTTTGAAACAGTTAATCACCCTTTGAGTGTCTATGTGCATGCAAAGGGTTTTTTATTTTTGTTATATGAACAGGAAAAAATATTCTTTAATATATTTTTCTTACAAAAACCGCAAAAGGAGGTGGATGTTTTGCCTAGTAACAAAATTCTTGAACAAAAAAAGCAGGTAGTTGCCGATTTGACTGAAAAAGTTAAAGCTGCACAATCAATAGTATTGGCTGATTACAGAGGTTTGACCGTTGAACAGGATACTGCATTGAGAAATGCTTTGAGAGCAGCTGGTGTGGAGTATAAAGTAGTTAAGAATACATTGACCAGTTTAGCTATGAAAGAAAGCGGACTGGAAGCTCTGGATCCTTTCTTGAATGGCCCTACTGCAATGGCACTCAGTTCAACTGATGCTGTGGCACCTGCAAAGGTTCTTTCAGATTTTTCCAAGAAGTTTGAAAAGCTCGAACTCAAGGTTGGTGTTGTTGAAGGTAAGGTTATTGATATCAATGGTATCAAGGCTCTTGCAGACTTGCCATCACGTGAAGTCCTTATCGCGAAAGTATTGGGAGGCTTCAATGCTCCTATTTCCGGCTTCGTAAATGTATTGAACGGAAATATGAGAGGTTTGGTTGTAGCATTGAATGCTATTGCTGAACAAAAAGCAAACGCTTAAATTAAATCAATAAATTAATAAATAAATTTTATTAATTATAAAGTAATTTAATTTGTTAAATTAAAAAAATTAAAAATTAAAAAATTATTTGGAGGTAATTATACAATGGCTAGCGAAAAAGTAACAAAATTAATTGAAGACGTAAAGGCTTTAACAGTATTGGAATTATCAGAACTCGTAAAGGCTCTTGAAGAAGAGTTTGGAGTATCAGCAGCAGCTCCTGTAGCAGTTGCAGCAGCTCCTGCAGCAGGTGGAGCAGCAGCTCCTGTAGAAGAAAAGACTGAATTCGATGTAATATTGAAGGATGTTGGAGCAGACAAGATCAAGGTTATCAAAGTTGTTAGAGAAGCAACCGGCCTTGGTTTGAAAGAAGCTAAGGATCTCGTTGACGGAGCTCCTAAGACTGTCAAGGAAAACGTTTCAAAGGACGAAGCTGCAGCAATCGAAGCTAAGTTCAAAGAAGTTGGAGCAACTGTTGAAATTAAATAATATTATTGATTTTAAACCGGATTTTGCTGTTTAAACGGCAATCCGGCAGTAAAAAGAGGCTACTCTTATATTTAAGAGCGGCCTCTTTTTTTGGTTCTATGTCAATAGTTGGGGTAGAACAGTAAATTGAAATTTTATCAAAGGCCAGTCACTTTTCGGAAAGCAGGAATTTTGGAGCTACATATCGAATTTAACGTTATCAGATTAAATATTAAAGTACAATTCTAACTACACTGATTTTTCTGTAAATATTTGATAAAAGGATTAAATATGAATCTAAAAAAACTCCTGAGAGCAAAAAAATACCGCACAAGAATTTTTATATGGATAACATCAGTTATGATTATTTTGATAATCATGTTTTCCTCACTTATTTATTTAAATGTTGAAAAGACAGTCCTGGGCAGTGAGTACGAAACCAGTCAGAAAATACTGAATCAAATGAAATATAACATTGATTTTCTTGATCAGATGGTCAAAAATCTCTGCTTATCCACATACTATAGCAATGACATAAAGACTCTGATGAACTTCACCGAGGAAGAAACCTATGAACAGATGAATATTATAAACAAGCTGAGTAATTCGGTGGTGGCCAGTAATCCATATATTCAGTCGATTTATGTATACAACAATAGGAAAAAGGTGTTCTATTCAACATATAATTCCTTTAAATACGAGGACCCGGATTTATTAAAGCTAATCCAATCAAACCCCAATATTCCGGTTCTGAAACCCATTTTCCGGAGGACCGAGAGCTACCATTCGGGTAATGTAATCAAGTACAGCAATGTGCTGTCCTATTTCATGTATGAAATGAAGGACAAACAGAACAATATGCAGGGCGCGGTTATTATCAACATAAAATTGGACTGGCTTATCGAAAATATAAATATAATAAATATGTTTAACAACAGCAGGCAGGATAAAATATTCATTATAAACGATGAGGGAGAGTTTATCAGGGACGGGGTAAACAGCAATCCCGACAACACCCAATTTGAAGATTATTTAAGAAAGCTTTATTTTTCAAAGAAGATAAGCGTGGAAAAAATCAAGCAAACGGAATTACTTAAAGACAGTATAAACGGTAAAAATTACTTTATATCAATAATCCCTATTGAGCAGGCTGGCTGGGTCATGTACAAGGTTCAGCCCTACAGCATTGTGTTTGATTATATCAATAAGTTGAAGATAACTATCCTTGTCATAACAGGCATTGTTTTAATCCTTATTTTCATTGCATCCTACTCAATATCAAAAGGCATTTACAGACCCTTTGAAGGACTGCTAAAGCTGGTAGGCTTTAACAGTCAAAGCAATGTTAAGGCCAGGCAGAATGTCGATGAATTCTCTTACCTTCACGAGGTATATAAAAGCTCCATAGATCAAATAGAGAAGTTCAGCACAGAACGGAGAAACAACGAGAAGATAATAAAAACGTATTTTCTAAGAAAATTAATATTGCAAAGCGGCTCAATTTCTGATGAAGAATTTGAAATAAATAAAGCTGAACACGACCTATTGTTGGACCGGAACCAACCATTCCGGGTAATTTTGCTAATTATAGATAGGCATAAGGAATTTGAAGAAAAAAATGATTTAAAGACAAGGGAACTGACAAAGTTTGCCATTGTCAATATCACCATGGAGATACTGACAGCCGGCTTTTATTGTGAAGCTGTTGAAATGAAAAATGATGAGATAGCAATAATACTTAATTCAGCAGGTAAAACCCAACCCGATATGGATTTGAACAGTGACCGACGGGAAATATCAGCAGCTGATAATTATGACAAACTTATACAAAAAGTCCGTGAGGCTCAGGAAATAGTGTTTCGATACTATAATATTTCTTTTACGGCGGTTTTCAGTGAAGAAATGTCGGAAGTCGGCAGTATAACCCGTCTGTATAATCAGGCTGCCGACTGTTCGGTATACAGATTTGTATTTGGCCTGTCCTCAGTCATACTGCCCGAAATGCTGAACAAAAATTCCTTTAAGACCGACTTTAAATATGAAAATCAAAACAAGCTGCTAGGAGAACTGAAGCAGGCAAATCTGAAAAATGCAGAAAACTGTCTGGAGAGTATTATAGAAGATATCAGAAAATTGGAATACAATAATATGATGCTTTCAATAGCCCACCTGGTAAATTCCTTGAAAAATATAGTTTACGATATGAATCAGACAAACCGGGAGCCGATAATTATAAGTCCCATTTTATCCAGT
This sequence comes from Ruminiclostridium cellobioparum subsp. termitidis CT1112, assembly GCF_000350485.1. Lineage (GTDB taxonomy): Bacteria > Bacillota > Clostridia > Acetivibrionales > DSM-1351 > Ruminiclostridium > Ruminiclostridium termitidis. Next base: position 39,182 of record NZ_AORV01000007.1, on the reverse strand, counting down.
AATGAGATATTTGAGCTTGAAACCATTGATGAATTCAAGGGAATAATAATGATGATATTGCAACAGATTGCAGTTAAGGTTGAGACCAAATCAGGCAACCGGGATATGGAACTGGCCGAAAGCATTCAGCATATCATTATTAAGAATTACACGGATTATGATCTGAGTATTGCCGGTATATCCGAAAAACTGCGGCTGCCGGCGGCCAGAATAAGCAAAGTATTCAAAGAGAATTACAATATGTCGGTGGTGGAATATATAAATATGGTAAGGCTTGAAAAGGCTGTGGAGTGGATGGAGAATTCACGGTTAAGTATAGGCGAGATAATGAATAAGGTCGGAATTGAAAATGAAAGCTATTTTTACAAGATATTCAAAGCCAAATATGGCACAACTCCACGGGGATATATATCCAATAATTTTAAAAAGCAATAAATTTTATCCCTTATAGGGAGGATGATGACTATGAAAATAACGCTGTACAAATCAAAGCTGTGTCACCTTCTTTTATTTTTGATTGTAATTTCCTGTGCTTTACTTTCGGCCTGCTCAAATCCTTTAAACAGCATGCTTGGAAGTGATACCGGCGGCAGCCTGCAAGGAGCCGTTCCCTACGAAATAAAATGGTACCTTCCAAACAGTGTACAGCCGGATATGCAACTGGTCAATGATGAAATGAGCAGGATAACTGTGGAAAAAATCAATGCCTCGTTAAATGTGGAATTCATAGATTGGGGCAGCTACGATCAGAAAATGAGAGTTAAAATGGCTTCGGCCGAACCGATGGATTTAATATTTACTTCAAACTGGTCAAATGATTATGTTACTGCTGCCAATAAAGGTGCCTATCTTGAAATTGATCAGGAAAAGCTAAAAGCCCTGGCTCCCAATGTTCTTGAAAGTATCCCGGAGAAATGCTGGAAATCGGTTTACGTAAAGGATAAGCTTTATTCGTTCATAAACACACAGATTGAAGGCAGAACGCCCGGAATTCTTGGCTATAAGAAGTACTTTGACAAATATTCCATAGACATAACGAAAATTAAAAAAATGGAGGAGCTGACACCTTTTCTGGAAAAGGTGAAGGCCGGTGAACCGGGAATCATACCCATTGGTATTGATGGAATAGACACAGGCTTTAACGATATTGCCCTGACCTATGGCATTGAGATTTTTTCGAGGGAAAATCCCGCCGCAATTTATATTGACGACGATTCAATAAAGGTTATGAACTATTTTGAAGCCCCGGAGACAAAATCATACCTGAAGCTGGTACATGATTGGTATACAAAAGGTTTTATCAGGAGGGATGCCGTAACGGTGAAGGACCACAGGGCAGATCTCAAGTCAGGTAAAATAGCATTGATGACAACCGTTATAAATCCGGATACGATGGCCAACCAGGCGGAATTGTGGGGAGTTAAGGTATCCGACATGGTTGGGCAGTCTTTTATGAATACTTACATGGGCAATGGAGGAATTCTTTCAAGTCTGACAGCTATCAGCAAAACCTCAAAAGATCCTGATAAAAGCTATAGATTATATAATCTGTTGTATGATAAACAGGATACAAAGTTATTCAACATGCTGAATTACGGAATTGAGAACAGACATTATACGCGCAGGGGGGACGTTGTAAAGCAGATACCCAACTCCGGCTACTGGATTTCCTGCGGCTGGGAAAACGGAAGTATGTTCAATTCCTACCGCCAGAGCGAAGAACAGCTGAACTGGTATCCGATAGGTCCGGATATGAATAACAATGCCAAAACCTCAAAGCTGCTGGGCTTCTGCTTTAATCCCGAGCCGGTGACAATAGAACTTATGCAATGTGCAGCTGTGGTAAATGAATATTATAATGCACTTTTTACGGGGTCCGTGGACCCTGATAAAAATCTGCCGCTGTTCTTAAATAAATTGAAAAAGGCCGGAGCCGACAGAGTTATAGAGGAAATGCAAAGTCAAATTGATGAGTGGAGACAAAAATAGAATATAATTCAGGGAGGGATGCAATTCGGATCCATTTGCAGGGAACCAATTGATAGTGTAAAAAACAAATAACATTACATGATATGGCATTCAGAAACCTTAACAGGTTTACCGAGTGCTTTTTTTGTTGTATTTTCCGGATGCGGGAATAAATCCTTGAATGCCGTGATCATAAGGCTTACAGCTTGTTCATATCAAAAAAGTACAGTAGTTTTCAGTTGATTAAAAATAAAAGTACAGTCCCTTGAGCAGTTCAAAAAAAATATACAGTTCATATGAAAGTAAATCTTGAAATGGACAGTATTTTTCATTTCTACAAGACTATACAATAAAGCCACAGCAAACATGAACCATTAATCACACATTAAGTCACAACAATTATGTAAACAACTTAAAAAGGAAAGGTAGTGAATAAATGAATTCTATCTCCAAAGAATTAAAGGAATTTAAGAAGAACAAGGATTTATTTTTCATCGGATTGCCGGGAATGCTGGCTTTATTTATAGTTTGTTATCTTCCCATGTTCGGATTGATAATAGCATTTAAAAGGTTTAATTTTGATGACGGTATACTGGGGAGTCCCTGGGCGGGACTGGACAATTTCAAGTTTTTCTTCACTTCACAGGACGCTTTCAGGGTCACCAGAAATACTCTTCTTCTTAATGGTACTTTTATAATTCTCAGTTTTGCTGCTGCTGTTTTTGTGGCACTTATGCTCAACGAGCTGAATAAAAGAAGTGTTAAAGTATTCCAGACGGTTTTATTTGTTCCTTATTTCATATCATGGATTGTTGTAGGATATCTTGTCTATGGATTTTTAAGCTTTGACTACGGAGTAATCAATTCAATTTTAAAGGGTTTAAATATGGCTCCGGTGGATTGGTATTCAGATCCCAAATATTGGCCGGTCATATTGACGGCTTCATATTTGTGGAAAAACGTAGGATATCTGACCATTATATTTTATACCGGAATGCTGGGGATTGATGCGTCATTCTATGAGGCGGCATCCATAGACGGAGCCTCAAAGTTCCAGCAGGCCAAAGCTATAACAATACCTCTTATAAAGCCTTTGGTGATCCTTATGTTGATTCTCAGCATCGGTAAAATATTTTACTCCGATTTTGGATTGTTTTTCTTTGTACCACGAGAGGTGGGAGCTCTTCTTCCGACGACGGATGTTATTGATACATATGTTTACAGATCCCTCCGGGTTATAGGAGACCTGGGAATGGCTTCTGCTGCAGGTTTCTACCAGTCCATTGTAGGGTTCCTGCTTGTTCTTGGTTCTAATTTGTTTATCAGAAAGGTCAGTAAGGAAAATGCAGTATTTTAATGATGTCTGGAGGGGGTCTGATTATGCAAAAGCTTCGAAGTAATAAGTTAAATTTAATTATGAAATTCATATTGACAATAATATCTGTTTTAACGCTGCTGCCTTTGGTTTACCTGATTTCAGTTTCTTTCTCAACTGATGCGGGAATAGCCAGGTACGGATATACACTTATCCCAAGATCCTTCACACTCGAAGGGTACAAGTATATTTTCAAGGTACCCAGGCCTATAATCACGGGCTATATGGTTTCTGTCACGGTGACGGTTTTGGGTACAGCTCTTGGTTTGGCACTGTCGTCCACCCTTGCCTATGTAATGGCGAGAAAGGACTACAGGTACAGCAAAGCCACTTCATTCTACGTGTTTTTTACAATGCTTTTCAATGGCGGACTGGTTCCGACATACATAGTCATGACAAAGCTGCTGCATGTTCAAAATACAATTTGGGGTCTTATCATACCATACAGTATAAGCCCCTGGTTCACCATGATAATGAAGGGGTTTATGGAAACTCTTCCATTTGAGATAGTCGAGTCGGCAAAAATAGACGGAGCAGGAGAATTCAAAACCTTTGTCAGAATAATCCTTCCTGTGGCAAAGCCCGCCATAGCGACAGTAGGCCTGTTCTACGCCTTTGCCTATTGGAACGACTGGTGGCTTGCAATGCTTTATATCAGCAAGGAAAGTCTCATTCCGCTCCAGTTTCTTCTGTACAGAACCTTAAGTAATTTAAGCTACATTCTCAATAATATGTCATCTCTCTTAAATGTGAATATGAGCAATATTCCAAGTGAGTCGGTGAGAATGGGAATGGCGGTTATTGCAGCGGGACCCATGCTGATACTCTTTCCGTTCTTCCAGAAACACTTTGTCAAGGGGCTTACTGTGGGCAGTGTCAAAGGTTAGTAAAATGGCAGCTGTTAATGCGATTGTCAACCCTGAAAGGGTTACGATAAAAAAATTAAAGGAGGAAATAAAATGTTAAGCAAAAAAATCAAATCATTATCACTGATTCTGTCGTCTGCTTTGATCTTAAGTATGGGTTTATCAGCATGCGGGTCGTCAGATAAATCTGCAGAAGCTCCGGGTACTTCCCAGGCGGCTTCCGGTACTGGAACTGCCGCGGCTTCACCGGATACCCAGCTTGAACCCTATGAAATCAACTGGTTTTTCCCTAATGGAGCCCAGGCAGATGTAAATCTTGTCGCAGAGGAAATGAGTAAGATAACAAAAGAGAAAATAAATGCTGCATTAAAACTGACAATACTTGATTGGGGCAGCTATGCACAGAATATGCAGATAAAAATGGCCGCATCGGAGCCTATGGATCTGGTATGGACTGACGGAGGAACGCTTCCTTATCTGCCATTGGTAAATAAAGGGGCATTTACCGAAATAACGGATGACATGCTCAAGCAATACGGGCCCAATATTTTAAAAGGTGTACCCGAGACTGCATGGCCGGCAGCAAAGGTCAACGGCAAACTATATGCAATAATAAATACCCAGGTTTTGGGAAGAACCCCAGGTATATTGTTCCAGAAGAAATATGTGGATCAGTTCGGACTTGATTTGAATAGTGTAAAGAAACTTGAGGATCTGACGGCCTTCTACGAAAAAGTTCATGCAGCAGATCCTGCACTGGTACCTTTTGAAGTGGCACAGAGCAACAGCGGCGGTATTTTTTTCAATGAATACTCAAGCACACTGGGCATAGAACTGCTTGGCAGACAAAATCCGGCGGCAGTATATATCAGTGATGATTCAACAAAGGTAATGAATTATTTTGAAGCCCCTGAAACAAAAGAATACCTGAAACTGATGCATGAATGGTATCTAAAAGGAATTATAAAGAAGGAAGCTCCAATGCTCAAGGATGTTACTCCCGATCAGAAGGCGGGGAAAACAGTATCAATTCCCACAGTTGTAAATCCTGACACAGCGGCAAATGTCTCCAGCAAATTGGGACTTAAGGCCGAAGAAATGGTAGCCCTGACTCTGTCAAAAACCTTTATGAATACAGCGTCCATCATTGCAACAATGACAGGCATCAGCAAGACTTCAAAAAATCCCGAAAGATGCATCATGTTATACAATCTGCTTTACGATGAGAAGGATACCAAACTTTTCAACATGATGAACTACGGTATCGAAGGCAAACACTATACTTTGGCCGGTGATGTGGCAACCTTTACGCAAAACAGCGGCTATATGCTTGCAAGCGGCTGGGAAAACGGAAATATGTTCAATTCCTACAGACAAAGTGAAGCTCAGCCGGAATGGTATCCTGTAGGACCTGATATGAACAAAAATGCAACAGTTTCCAAGCTTCTGGGATTCAACCTTGACCCTGAACCTATAAAGAATGAACTGGCTCAGGTTGCATCAGTTGTAGATGAATTCTACGGCGGATTGTTTACAGGTGCTGTGGATCCGGAGACTACATTGCCGAAATTCCTTGAAAAACTCAAGGGTGCAGGTTCGGAAAAGATCATAGCAGAAGTTCAGAAGCAGATAGACGGGTGGAAAACCACGAGATAAAAGCGGCAATGAAAATATAATACTAATTTTGGAAGCAGTACCGAGTACCAACTCATATCCTTGGACAGCCCCGGACGTATTATCTGCAGGAACCTGCAATTTATTATTTCCGGGTCAGCCAATGATATGGGTTGTACTTACATAGGGCTTTAAAATCAGTATTGCACAGTTTTTTGATACCCTGTTTTATTAAATATAGGAGAATACAGATGGAGAAAAACCATAGGAAACAAATAATCCCCGGGCTGGGGGAAGTAAGTGAGGAAACAGGCTTCATATTTTTGGACGCATGCAGTGACGGTTTCTACAATGTCAATAAGGATGGGGTGATAAGTATTATTTCAACCGGAGACAAAAAGGTTGAATTTATAGTCTTTGAAGACCGGACTATTGCATATGTCGGCTCCGGCATGGGCTATCCGGCATATTATCCTGTCCTGCCTGTAAAATACCGGAAGCCTGTAAAGGCTGTGCTTATGGATTTGGATGGAACAACAGTCAGAAGTGAGGAATTCTGGATATGGATCATATCAAAGACTGTTTCGAGCTTGTTGGACAAGCCTGAATTTGAACTTGAAAATCAGGATATTCCTTTTGTATCAGGACACAGTGTATCGGAACATCTCAGGTATTGCCTAAACAAATACTGTCCTGAAAAGAGTCTGGAGGAGGCAAGGAATTATTATTTTAAACATACTCACCATGAGATGGGCGAGATAATGAAGGGCAGGGGGAAGAAAGGTGCTTTTACACCTTCTCCCGGTATAAAGGATTTTCTGTATGAATTGAAAGCCATGGATGTTAAATTGGGACTGGTAACCTCGGGGCTTTACGAGAAGGCTTATCCCGAGATACTTTCGGCTTTTGACACCCTGGGAATGGGTGACCCTTCGGACTTCTATGATTGCATAATCACTGCAGGATATCCTTTGAGAAAAGGAACCCCCGGCACTCTGGGAGAGCTGTCTCCGAAACCGCATCCCTGGCTCTATGCTGAAACATGCAGGGTTGGACTGGGTATTGATTTTTCGGAAAGAAACAGTGTGATCGGTATCGAAGACAGCGGTGCCGGCATCAGCTCGGTAAGATTGGCCGGTTTCACCACAGTAGGCATATCGGGCGGAAATATCATTGAAAGCGGAACAAAAGGACTTTGTGATTATTACTGCAAGTCCTTTGACGAAATAATGAAATTAATAAAATAGTTTTGGAAGTAACATATGCCGGCAAAAGCAAATCAGGAACCAAAACCTGATTTATCAAATAGAAACTGTAGGAGGATACCAGGATGAATAAAAAAGAACAAAATATCGGCTACATAATACCTCATACTCATTGGGACAGGGAATGGCGGTATCCTATCTGGAAAAACAGGATGCTGCTTGTGGAATTTATGGAGGAATTAATTGAAATTCTGGATAACGATGAGGACTATCATTGCTTTTTACTGGACGGACAGGTGGCACCCATCGAAGATTATCTGGAGGTCAGGCCTGAGGATGGAGAAAAAGTAAAAAAATATATCCGGGATGGACGTATCGCAGTGGGACCCTGGTATACGCTTCCCGACCTGTATCCGCTGGACGGGGAAAGCCTGGTAAGAAATCTTCTCAAAGGTATCAGGGTATCAAAAAAATACGGCGATCCTTTAAAGGTTGGCTACAACTCCTTCGGATGGGGGCAGACCGCACAATTTCCCCAGATATACAAGGGCTTTGGTATGGATTTCATAATTTGTGCCAAAAAGGTATCCGAAGAAAGAGCTCCCGAAAGCGAATTCCTGTGGGAAGCACCCGACGGCACCAAGGTTTTGACAAGCAGGCTTGGAAAGCATGCAAGGGGGAACTTTTATTTCAACACATATCTGTATGCGAAATATGGCATAAACTGCCTTAGCAGCGAATACAAGTATAGTCCGGGCCTATCGGGGCTTGCAGTACACAATGCAGACTCCGGAAATTGTGACGAAGATTTTTTTATGCTTGAATCCAAAAAGGACTTCGATCCGGCATTGCTGAAAAAGGGGCTTGAAGATGCCTGGGAAGCGGCCGGGGAAACTGTACTTAAAACACACCGGCTGCTTTTGAATGGCACCGACTTCTCCACTCCCCACCCTGAAATGACAGAGATGATAAAAGCTTTAAATAAAATAGACGGAAATATACAGTTCATAAACACCGGATTGGAGGAGTATGCCCGGAAGATTCACGAGCTGGTGGATTTAAAACAGCTTCGTACAATAAAAGGTGAGCTGAGGGACGGACCGGCCTGTGATTGTTCGGGCAATGCCCTTGCATCAAGGATTTACCTTAAACAGCTTAATAAAAAAGTTCAAAATGTACTGATACATAAAGCGGAGCCGCTTTCGGTTATCGCCGGCATAATGGGAAAGAGCTATCCGAAAGGCTTCCTGGATAGGGCATGGAAGTACGCCCTTGAAGCTCACCCTCATGATTCCATTAACGGGGTGACTCAGGATAAGACTGCAGATGACGTTGAACATAGACTGAATCAGGCACTTGAGATGGGGAACGTGATTTATGATAAGGCGGCTTCAGAGATCATCAAGCTGATAGACCTGTCACGGCATAATGAAAAGGATGCGCTTTTAGTTGTTTTCAATCCTCATCCGAGGCCGGTAAGTGATATTATAAAAGCCTGCATCTGTACCCCTCAAAGTGAAAGCATCTGGAATCTGAAAGCCATTGACAGTGACGGCAACGACATTGGGATACAGGAAATTTCAAGGGATGAAAAATCTTATCCCGTACATGATGTTGAAGCCAGACCATGGCCATATTTTACAGACCGGCACATATGTTATGTCAATACAGGTGTTATACCGGCTATGGGCTATAAGGTCATTAAATTTATTCCTGAGAGCAATTTTAAAAGAAATCATTTTTATTGGCTGGAAATGAGAAAAAGTACCGGAGAGTATATATCCCATACCGATAATGTACTTGAGAATGAATATCTCAGAGTTGAAATAAACTCAAACGGAACATTAAAGGTAAATGATAAAAAAAGCGGAATAGAATATAATGGGCTCCATTACTTTGAGGATTCAGGGGACATTGGAAACTATTGGGCCTATTATGCTCCGTATAACGATAAAACCTATACAAGCCTTACAGGCAGGGTCCAAACCTGGTGCGAGGACAACGGCCCCCTGTCCGCAACCATCGCTGTGGAATATTCCATGGAGCTGCCTGCATATGGTCATGAAGCCATGTATGGCATCAGGGGAGAGAGTAAGCGCAGTGATGAGACGGAAATATTAAAGATAGTATCCCGTATAACTCTCAAGAAAGCTTCAAAGAGAGTGGATATAAAGACGATCATAAAAAATAATGTAAAAAATCACAGGTTGAGGGTCGCGTTCCCAACAGGGATTAAAGCGGAGTATGCGGCTGCCGCAGGGCATTTTGCCGTAGATCACAGACCGGGTGCTCCCGTAAGGGGAAAAGACGGGAGGTATTGGCCTGAGATGCAGACTTTGCCCATGCAGTCCTTTGTGGATGTAAATGATAGTGTAAGGGGTATAGCCCTTCTGAATAATTCTCTTACCGAATATGAGCTCAGGGAGGATGAAAAAAATACCTTGTACCTGACATTGTTTAGAGCAATGGGGAATATGATAGTCACCTGGTGGGAGGCAGTGGGAGTCTTCCCCGGAAAGGATGGAAGCCAGCTGCTTAGAACCATGGAGTTTGAATATTCAATCTATCCCCATGAGGGTGGTTGGAAGCAGGCCGATGTATACGGTGAAGCGGAAAAGCTTAATGTTCCTGTTGCAATGTATCAGATTTCAGGAAGTACTGCGGGCACTTTGCCCGAAAAGCTGGGTTTTCTTTCAGTTGAACCTGAAAATTTGATATTATCAGCCTTTAAGAAGGCTGAGGACAGAAATTCATATATTTTGCGGCTATTTAATCCAACTGATGAAGCACTGTCAGGAAAAATAAAACTTGCGGCAAAGATAAAAGAAGCCTTTATAACCAACCTTGATGAGGAACGTATAACCGGGCTGCAGCTCAAAACCGGTGAACTGTTCATAGAAGCGGAGAGCAATAAAATAATTACTGTTGAAGTGGTTATCTAGTTTTTAACAGCTATTTATTGAATGTTCCCCAAATTGATAAATTAAAGCAATGCCCAAAAAACCATGGTTGCCCCGCACATGGGTTTTTGGGCAAAGTATCGTTAACAGGAGGAAATGAGATGTTATCACTGCATGATGGGTATGCAAGAGTAATTAGCGGCTGGCTTGCAGGTCAAAAACTGAAAAGCGGAGTGAAAGTTTTCAAAGGCATTCCGTATGCCTCAGCTCCAACAGGGAATCTTCGCTGGAAGGCACCTGAACCGCCGGCAGAATGGAGCGGGATCAGGGAAGCATATGAATTCGGCCCCGAGGCGGTACAGGAGGGTATGCTGAGAAGTCTGGGAACACAGGCTGTCAGTGAGGATTGTCTATATTTAAACATATGGACACCCGCTGGAAATATAACTGATAAATTAGCCGTACTTGTATGGATTCACGGCGGGTCATTGCTGGAAGGCGCCGGATCAAACTTTTTATATGAAGGTTCAAAGCTGGCCGAGACAGGTATTGTCATAGTGACAATAAATTACCGCCTTGGTATTTTCGGCTTTCTGGCCCATCCCCAACTTACGGCCGAGAGCGGTGATAATTCCTCCGGCAACTATGGCTTGCTTGACCAGCTGATGGCAATAAAATGGGTTAGGGAGAATATTGGACAGTTTGGAGGAGACCCGGGAAGAATTACGTTAGGGGGTCAATCGGCAGGAGCACTTTGCGCAGGTGCATTATTGGCATCACAAAAAGCCGGGGGACTGTTTCAACGGGCAATTCTTCAAAGCGGACCACCGTTTGGACTCGGCGAATTTTACTCACGGCTTGCTGAAGAGGAAAGAACAGGCGAGAATTTTTTTAAGGCCATGGGAGTAAAAAACATAGCCGAACTAAGGTTGAAACCAACCGCTGAAATATTCAAAAAAAGCCGGGATATTTCCTTTATGGCAAGGATAACGGTGGGTGGGCGGCTGCTTGCAGATTACCCAGGCAGGCTCATATGTGAGGGAAAATATCAAAAAGTACCTGTTCTGCTGGGGGGAGTCTCACATGAATTCTCCGACAAATATTCACCTGTTGAGGGTTTGTCTGAAAATAAATATATCGATATTGTAAGAAAACAGTACGGAAGCTATTCGACAAAGCTTTTGGAGTTATATCCCCCGGCCGGTGATATCGCCAATGCCCGGACCGCCATCAGAATGGAAGCCCATAAACTTATGACAGGAGCGGAAATAGTTGCAAAGGCGGTAGCCGGAGACGGAGGTGACGCATACCTGTATTATTTTTGCAGGGCAGTGTCCAAAGAAGAGAATTATTTTTATGGAGCAAATCATTCATCGGAGCTCCCGTTTTTATTCCACCTGGCAGACAGGGGAAATATTTTCCCGTGGGATGTGAGGTCCTGGGAAAAAGCAGACTATGAATACTCAAAATCTATGATGGCCTTTTGGTCGAATTTTGTCCGTAAGGGTGACCCCAATGGTAAAAATTTACCGGTCTGGAGTAAATATGGGATGGACAATCCAAAGATTTTGGCATTCGGAGACGAAATAAAAGAGATACAGGACCTGGAAAGCTTTAATTTTGCTGCTTTTGAGGATATATTACTATGAAATAAAAGGCTAAAAAATCTTTAAGATTTTTTAGCCTTTTGCTCCATTAATAATTATCTTTATATTGTCTATTTTAGCAATTGACAAGCAGTATTAACTATGGTATCATTATACACTGCATTAAAATTATGTTATTAGACCCAATTGGGAAATTTCTTGTTTTTCTTATATAGTATTATAGCATGAGCTGTAATAAAAATGCAACAATACGAATAAACAAGACAATAATTGTTAATAATATTTTAATGTCTGCGAATCTGTTAAAAACTGAATATTAGTTATTATAGCTACAAGGTTCAGTATGCGTATTTTTGAAAATTATATACAACCTAAATTACTGGTATATTATTGTTTTTGATACGGGATTTGGGTGCGGTACAAATAATAAAACCTTTCCTTATAGGGCTGTTATTGGTACTCACAGCTTTAAGTGTTTTGATTTATGATTTCCCATAATATAATTCTAATTATGTGAAATTTTAATAATATTCCCAAAGAGTCTGACGACTAAATAATTCATGAATACGTTATGGAGACGGCAATTGAATAATATATTCATAAAATTTTGCAGTCAGATTCTTGTAAAGTCATAAGTTTATGAGGTGATATAAATATGGTACAACCCGTAAAATTGGGTAGAAACACCAGGATGAGTTACTCTAAAATTCAAGAAGTCGTTGAAATGCCAAACCTGATTGAGGTCCAGAAGAATTCATATCAGTGGTTTTTGGACGAAGGTCTCAGAGAAGTTTTCAGAGATATATCTCCAATTATGGATTACACCGGAAACCTTATCTTGGATTTTGTTGATTACTCGCTTGATGACACACCAAAGTACAGTGTCGAAGAATGCAAGGAGAGAGACACTACATACTCTGCTCCCCTCAAGGCGAAGGTCAGATTAATTAACAAGGAATCCGGAGAAGTTAAGGAACAGGAAATCTTTATGGGTGATTTCCCATTAATGACAGACAACGGTACCTTTATAATTAACGGTGCAGAGCGTGTAATTGTAAGTCAGCTCGTCAGATCGCCTGGTATTTACTATTCAATGAAGTTTGACCGTGTAGGTAAGAAGTTGTACTCTAATACAGTAATCCCGAACAGGGGTGCATGGCTTGAATATGAGACAGATTCCAATGATATCCTGTCGGTAAGAATCGACAGAACAAGGAAGCTGCCTCTTACAGTGCTGTTAAGGGCTTTGGGCTATGGTACTGATTACGAGATTACGCAATTACTTGGGGAAGATGAAAGAATCCTTGCGACCATTCAAAAGGATAATGCAAAGACCAGCGAGGAAGGTCTGCTTGAAATATACAAGAGATTGAGACCTGGAGAGCCTCCTACGGTTGACAGCGCAAAGACTCTTTTAAACAGCTTGTTTTTTGATGCAAAAAGATACGATCTTGCCAAATTCGGCAGGTTTAAATTCAATAAGAAGCTTTCCATATCCAATATGATCAGCGGGCAGATAGCTGCTGAGAATATTGCTTTGGCAGAAACCGGTGAGGTACTGGTGGAGGCCGGTGAGGTTATAAGCAGAGAAAAGGCTGAAGCAGTTCAAAATTCAGGCGTAAACGTTGTATTTGTCACCGTAGAGGGAAAATCCGTCAAGGTTATCGGTAACAATACTGTCAACATACGTTCTTTTGTTGATTTTGATGTTACTGATTTAGGGATAACTGAAAAAGTTCAATTCAAGGTTTTGAAGGAAATACTTGACAGCAACAGCGGAAAAGATCAGATCAAGAAGGCTCTTGCCGAAAGGATTAACGATCTTATTCCAAAACATATAACAATAGATGATATCATCTCCTCAATAAGCTATATAATAAATCTTGACTATGGTATCGGTACAATTGATGATATCGACCACCTGGGCAACAGAAGACTGCGTTCGGTGGGTGAATTGCTCCAGAACCAGTTCAGGATAGGTTTGTCCAGAATGGAAAGAGTTGTGAGAGAAAGAATGACTATACAGGATATAGACATTGTCACTCCTCAGGCTCTCATAAATATCAGACCTGTTGCCGCATCAATAAAAGAGTTTTTTGGAAGCAGCCAGTTGTCACAGTTCATGGACCAGACAAACCCGCTTGCAGAATTAACTCACAAGAGGAGATTGAGCGCACTGGGACCCGGTGGTTTGAGCAGAGAGAGAGCTGGCTTTGAAGTCCGTGACGTTCACCACTCCCACTATGGCCGCATGTGTCCTATAGAAACTCCTGAAGGACCGAACATAGGTCTGATAGGTTCTTTGAGTACCTATGCGAGAGTTAACGAATACGGTTTTATTGAATCACCATATAGAATAGTTGACAAGGAAAACAGAAGGGTTACGGATAAGATTGTATACCTTACTGCCGACGTGGAAGATCCTTTTATAGTAGCCCAGGCTACAGAGCCTCTGGATGAAGAGGGCAGATTTAAATCAAACAAGGTTATTACCAGATACAGGCATGAAATACTGGAAGTCGAAAGCAACAAAGTGGACTACATGGACGTATCACCCAAGCAGATGGTTTCTGTTGCGACTGCAATGATTCCGTTCCTTGAAAACGATGATGCCAACCGTGCCCTCATGGGTTCCAACATGCAGCGTCAGGCCGTGCCTCTTATAAAGGCCGATTCTCCAATAGTCGGTACAGGTATAGAGTACACAGCAGCCAGAGACTCAGGTGTTTGCGTTATTGCTAAAAATCCGGGTGTCGTTGACAAGGTATCGGCAAGTGAAATAACCATCAAGACCAAGAGCGGGCAAAAGGATGTATACAAGCTTCTCAAATACATGCGTTCAAACCAGGGCACCTGTCTGAACCAGAGACCTATCGTAAGAAAAGGCGAGGTTGTTGAGAAGGGCGATATTATAGCTGACGGTCCTTCAACCGACAATGGTGAAATTGCACTGGGAAGAAATATCCTCATAGGCTTTATGACCTGGGAAGGATATAACTACGAGGATGCTATCCTCATAAATGAAAAGCTTGTTAAGGAAGACGTATATACTTCAATCCACATTGAGGAATACGAAGCCGAATCCAGAGATACCAAGCTGGGACCTGAAGAAATCACCAGGGATATTCCGAATGTGGGAGAAGAAGCCTTAAAGGACCTGGATGACAGAGGAATAATCAGGATTGGTGCCGAGGTTCGTGCAGGAGATATTCTGGTAGGTAAGGTCACTCCGAAGGGAGAAACCGAACTTACTGCCGAAGAACGCCTATTGAGAGCCATATTCGGTGAAAAGGCGAGAGAAGTCCGTGATACCTCCCTGAGAGTACCTCACGGTGAATCCGGTATTATTGTGGATGTTAAGGTATTTACCCGTGAGAATGGCGATGAATTGCCGCCCGGAGTAAATCAGCTGGTCAGATGTTATATCGCCCAGAAGAGAAAGATTTCCGTTGGTGACAAGATGGCGGGAAGACATGGTAACAAGGGTGTTATTTCAAGAATACTCCCTGAGGAAGACATGCCGTTCCTTCCTGATGGAACTCCTTTGGAAATAGTTTTAAATCCTCTCGGCGTTCCTTCTCGTATGAATATCGGTCAGGTGCTTGAAGTGCATCTGGGTTTTGCAGCCAAAGCTCTGGGCTGGAAAATTGCCACACCTGTATTTGACGGGGCTACCGAGGAAGACATTAAAGACACATTGATCCATGCGGGTAAAGATCCGGATGGCAAGACCGTGCTTTATGACGGAAGAACCGGTGATCCATTTGACAATAGAGTAACAGTAGGGTACATGTATTACCTGAAGCTTGCACATCTTGTTGATGACAAGATCCATGCCCGTTCAACAGGTCCGTACTCACTGGTAACCCAGCAGCCTCTCGGAGGTAAAGCACAGTTCGGCGGACAGAGATTTGGAGAAATGGAAGTTTGGGCATTGGAGGCATACGGTGCTGCTTATACACTGCAGGAAATTCTGACTGTTAAGTCAGATGATGTTGTGGGCAGAGTTAAGACTTATGAATCAATCGTTAAGGGTGAAAACATTCCTGAACCTGGAATACCTGAGTCCTTTAAAGTTCTTATAAAAGAACTCCAGAGTCTTGCACTTGATGTAAAGGTGTACTCTGAAGAACAGGGAGAAATTGCCATTAAGGAATCGGTTGATGATGATCTTGAAGAGTTGAATGTAAACATCGAGGGCAGAGAAGACGAAGTTGTTATCACAAATGATTTTGATGATGAGTTGAGGGACGATGTCCTTGAGGATGATCTGGATATTGATGATCTTGATATCGGAAGCATCAGCACAGGAGATAATCTTGAAGAGGAATTGACGGATGAATTATTTGCCGATGACGAAGCGCTTGGTGAAGACTTTGACGATGAGGATTTTTAAGGAAGGGAGATAAGCTATTATGTTTGAACTGAACAATTTTGATTCTATTAAAATAGGATTAGCTTCTCCGGAAAAGGTCAGAGAATGGTCAAAAGGTGAAGTAAAAAAACCTGAAACAATTAACTATAGAACTTTAAAGCCGGAAAGAGACGGATTATTCTGCGAAAGGATTTTCGGACCTCAAAAGGACTGGGAATGCCACTGCGGAAAATATAAGAGGATCAGATACAAGGGAATTGTTTGCGACAGATGCGGAGTTGAAGTTACCCGTTCAAAGGTAAGAAGAGAAAGAATGGGTCACATCGAGCTTGCTGCGCCGGTTTCACATATCTGGTATTTCAAGGGTATACCCAGCAGAATGGGTTTGATTCTTGATATGTCCCCAAGATCACTTGAAAAGATCTTGTACTTTGCTTCTTACGTGGTAATCGATCCTGGACAGACACCATTGTCCAAGAAACAGGTGCTTACCGAAAAGGAATACAGGGACAGTGTTGAAAAATTCGGACTCAGCTTTAAGGCTGCAATGGGTGCAGAAGCGGTCAAGGAACTGCTGATGGAAATTGACCTGGAAAGCCTTTCAAAAGAGCTGAGAAACGACCTGGTGGATTCTACGGGACAAAAGAGGATCAGAGCAGTAAAAAGATTGGAAGTTGTTGAAGCTTTCAGACTGTCGGGAAACCGTCCTGAATGGATGATCCTTGATGTTGTGCCTGTTATACCTCCGGAATTAAGACCTATGGTACAGCTGGACGGCGGAAGATTTGCAACCTCGGACTTAAATGACCTTTACAGAAGGGTTATAAACAGAAATAACCGATTAAAGAGACTTCTTGATTTAGGAGCCCCTGATATAATTGTCAGAAACGAAAAGCGTATGCTCCAGGAAGCTGTGGATGCGCTCATAGATAACGGAAGAAGAGGCCGCCCTGTTACCGGTCCCGGAAACAGACCGCTCAAGTCCCTGTCGGATATGCTTAAAGGAAAGCAGGGGCGTTTCCGTCAGAACTTGCTGGGTAAGCGTGTTGACTACTCGGGACGTTCGGTTATCGTTGTGGGACCGGACCTTAAGATATTCCAGTGCGGCTTGCCAAAGGAAATGGCTCTTGAGCTGTTCAAGCCTTTCGTTATGAAAAAGCTGGTTAATGACGGTCTGGCGCACAACATAAAGAGTGCCAAGAGAATGGTCGAAAGAGTCAGAAATGAAGTTTGGGACGTATTGGAAGAAGTAATCAAGGAGCATCCGGTATTGCTCAACCGTGCCCCGACACTTCACAGACTCGGTATACAGGCCTTTGAACCTGTGCTTGTTGAAGGCAGGGCATTAAAGCTCCATCCTCTGGTATGCTCGGCTTACAATGCCGACTTTGACGGTGACCAGATGGCCGTTCACGTGCCTTTGTCAGCTGAAGCGCAGTCGGAGGCAAGATTCCTCATGCTGTCGGCAAACAACCTGCTGGCACCGAAGGATGGCAAGCCTATAACCGTTCCTACCCAGGATATGGTTTTGGGAAGCTATTACCTGACAATTGAAAAACCAAACGAACCCGGAGACGGCAAGGTATTCGGAAGCATGGACGAAGTGCTGATGGCCTACCAGGAAGGAGTCCTCGGACTTCATGCACAGATCAGGGTCCGTATTGAAAAGCTGATTGACGGAGTAATGAAGAAAAGTCTCATCGCGTGTACTGCGGGCAGGCTGATATTTAATGAAGCAATTCCTCAGGATTTGGGTTTTGTTGACAGATCTGACCCGGATAAGAAGTTTGATCTGGAAGTCAACTTCCTGGTTGGTAAGAAGGAGCTTGGCAAGATCATTGACAAATGTATCAGAGTTCACGGTACTACCAAGACTGCAGTCATCCTTGACAAGATAAAGGCTCTGGGCTTCAAGTACTCAACAAAGGGAGCCATAACCATCAGCGTATCCGATATGGTTATACCTGAAATAAAGAAACAGTATTTGCAGGAAACTGAAAATACAATTGATAATATAGTTAAGCAGTACAAGAGAGGTCTTATCTCCAACGAAGAAAGATACAACTCTGTTATCAGCGCCTGGACCGAGACCGGTGAAAATATTACAAAAGCTCTTATTGACAACCTTGACAGGTTCAACCCTGTTTACATGATGTCCCAATCAGGAGCGAGAGGTAATATCAACCAGATCAAACAGCTGGCCGGTATGAGAGGTTTGATGGCCGATACCTCTGGTAAGACCATCGAGATACCTATAAAATCAAACTTCCGTGAAGGGCTTAACGTTCTGGAATTCTTTATTTCAACTCACGGAGCCAGAAAAGGTCTGGCCGATACGGCCCTCAGAACTGCCGACTCAGGTTACCTCACAAGACGTCTTGTTGACGTATCACAGGATGTTATAGTAAGAGAACTTGACTGCGGAACCGATAAGGGTATCGAGATAGGCGATGTAAAGGACGGCACTGAGGTAATAGAACCATTGTCCGAGAGACTTGTAGGCAGATACACCATTGAAGATGTATTTGATCCTGCCACCGGAGAATTGATTCATGCCAAGGATGATGTTATAAACGAAAAGATTGCTGACAGGATAGTTAATGCAGGTATAAAGAAAATAAAAATCAGATCAGTCCTCACCTGTCACTCGGAAGTTGGAATCTGTGCAAAATGTTACGGCGCCAACCTTGCTACAGGCGATTCAGTCAATGTGGGTGAAGCTGTGGGTATTATCGCAGCCCAGTCCATAGGTGAGCCTGGTACACAGCTTACAATGAGAACCTTCCACACCGGCGGTGTTGCGGGTGACGATATCACACAGGGTCTCCCCCGTGTTGAGGAATTGTTTGAAGCGAGAAGACCAAAAGGTCTTGCAATAATTTCTGAAATAGCGGGTGCTGTTAAGTTATCCGACTCGAAGAAAAAGAGAGAGGTTATCATAACAGCAGAAGACGGTGAAACCAAATCCTACCAGATACCTTACGGATCCAGAATCAAGGTATATGACGGGGATGTTGTGGAAGCCGGTGATGAACTGACCGAAGGTTCGGTAAATCCGCATGATATCCTTAAGATCAAGGGCATCAAAGGCGTTCAGGCTTATCTGCTGCAGGAAGTACAAAGAGTTTACAGAATGCAGGGTGTTGATATCAATGATAAGCATATTGAAGTTATAGTAAGACAGATGATGAGAAAAGTTAAAATTGATGATGCCGGGGATACAAATCTGTTACCGGGCGGACTGGTTGACATATTTGAATTCGAGAGGGAAAATGCCAAGGCTGTGGAGGCCGGTTTGACACCTGCAACAGGCGAACGTACTCTGCTGGGTATAACAAAGGCGTCCCTTGCAACCGAATCCTTCCTGTCGGCCGCATCCTTCCAGGAAACAACAAGAGTCCTGACTGAAGCAGCTATAAAGGGCAAGGTAGATCCTCTTCTAGGTCTTAAGGAAAATGTCATCATTGGTAAGCTTATCCCGGCAGGTACCGGTATGAGCCGCTACAAGGACATCAGCATCAGCAATGTAATTGAGTAGGAGACCGAAGCCGGGATTCAATTGGTGAAGGTTGTACTTTAATTATATAAACCAAATTTAACAATTAAAAAAGCGGAGACAGTCAAACCACTGTTCTCCGCTTTTGCTGCGTTTTACAAAACAGGTATCGGTATATTTTATTTTGACAAACTTAAAATCTGACTTTCTCAATAATTACACAGATGGTAATATATAGTTATAATTAGCCGTTTGTTAAAGGGGGAATAAAATTGGCAAGGATTTTTAAATTTGAAATATCAGATATGCCAAAAGTATATTTAGTGGGCAGAGAGTCAAAATATAACATACAGACACATATACAGGGTGATAACCGCATTCCTGCCTTTTGGGACAAATGCCTTGCCGACGGGACTTTCAAGGAGCTTGAAAAGCAGTGGGAATTTTTATATGAACCTGGGTATGTGGGTGCTACCATCAATTGGGATATGGGTTACGGAAGATTTTCATATGTTTGCGGAATGCTTTACAAGGAGGGGGTTACTGTTCCGGAAGGCTATGTTATGTATGAAATCGGAGATGTAAAAATAGGAAGGTGCTGGATTAAAGGCAGGGATTCGGAAGATGTGACCTCAAATGCACATACACTGACAATGCAGGCCATAAGAGACCAAAAGCTATGTCCCAATCAATTGAAATGGTCAATGGAAATATTTAATGGCCAAAGATTTTTGACACCTGATGAAAACGGCGAGATCATTCTGGATTACTATATCCCGTTAGCCAAATCATTCGAAAGTCTCGGGAAGAGAGTAATATATCCGTATCTGGCTGCCTATCCTGATTTCAAAGCGGTTTGCAGCAACAGTGCCGGTGAAAATTCACAAAGACAGATGTATGATTTTCTTTATGAAAGTATCAATGCAATATACGCGGATTTACCACTTATTGGCATACCGTATGAGGATGACGATTGCTATGAGTACTGGCAGCCCGGCAGCAGCAAGCCTGAGCTCAGCGCTAAAATGCAGAATATCAGAAAGACCTTCCTGGCGTTTTTTGAATATTTGATGAGGATGGGATTGGCAGGTGAAGCAGTGCAGGAAGGATTGCTTATAAAAAAAGATAAAATGGTCATTCAAAATAGAATGAAGAATAAACTTTCACTCTTCGGTCTTACATCTGTCGAAAACAAGGATGAGTATTTTTTTACACATAATAAATATAAAGAGATCTTTCCTGCCTGGAAATTTTATTGCAGCAATGCAGAGGGCTTAAAAATCAATCCCAAAGATGTACATGCTTTCCTTCACGGGTATGTTGAGGGAAAACAAATCACTGCGGCGGGAATGTTTGGAAGGATCAGAAATGCAGACCTTATTTCCCAACTGGAAGGGCTTTTTATCCAAAAGGGTTACAATTGCAAGTATGACCATTTGAGAGTTGTTTATGAAAAGGAATATCCGGATAAGCAAAAGGCACACATGAATATATATTATGATTATAAAAAATTAGAGCAGATGATTTTTGAATTTAAATCTCCGCAATTAAGTAAAGTATTAAAATATTATGACCAAATGGACGATGAGTTGAAAACCCTGGTTTTCAGCCGCACAAAAATATGCGATGGCTGTGGTTATTGCACCCAAACCGACAGGTCGGGAAAGCGAAAACGCCTTGCAGTGACCCTTAAGCTGGATGGAGAAAAAAAGTCCAAATGTCCGCTGTTTCCGTCATTTGTATGGGATAATGCAAACGAAGAAATGATAAAAATAGTTAAAAAGCTGTTTGATTTTTCAGAAGAAATATTATACGGCAATTAGTTGCAAAGAAGCGGTATCTACTGATAAACTTATGCAGGCTTGACAAAAGGCGTATGAGAGTGATAGAATAATTCAGTGCATTATTTTGTGCCTTTTTTTGTGTGTTTAAAAAACAAGTTGCTGCGTTTCAGATACCATGAAAGCACGGGTAAAGCATGAGTAATAAGTAGCAATTGGCGGTACTGCCGTCAAGCGGAGGAGTTAAATTGTTAGAGGATTTTAAACACTGTAAAAAGACAGTCGGTGTAAAACAGTCGACAAAAGCTGTGGAAAACGGTGCGGCAGCGAGGGTAATAATAGCTAAAGACTGCGAACAGAGGGTTGTAAGAGGTATTATAGAACTCTGTGAAAAGACATCCGTTCCAATAACATATGCAGACTCTATGAAGCAGCTTGGGAAAGCCTGCGGCATTGAAGTTGAAGCCGCTGTTGCATGTATTTTGAAATAGAGCTTATAACGCAAGCTTTCAATGGAACCCGTTACCTGCAGAGGTACGGATGAGTGTTTTACCGGTTATATTGTTTATCGCCTCGACCTGTTTGAGGATGATATATTTAATATATATAATTAATTACCTTGAAAGGAGGTGTACTAATGCCAACATTTAATCAGCTGGTTAGAAAGGGCAGAGAAGTAATGGAAAAGAAATCCACTGCTCCAGCTCTCCAGAAGGGATTTAACTCAAAGAAGAAAAAACCTACAGATATCAGCAGCCCTCAGAAAAGAGGTGTTTGTACTGTTGTTAAGACTTCAACACCAAAGAAGCCGAACTCGGCTCTTCGTAAGGTTGCCAGAGTCCGTCTTACAAATGGTATAGAAGTATCTGCATATATTCCTGGTATAGGTCATAACCTGCAGGAACATAGCGTTGTTCTTATCAGGGGTGGAAGAGTTAAGGACCTGCCTGGTGTAAGATACCACATAGTAAGAGGTACTCTTGACACTGCCGGAGTTGCCAAAAGAATGCAGGCCCGTTCGAAATACGGCGCTAAGCGTCCTAAGGCTGGTGCCGCTAAAAAGTAATACCACAGCGTGCTGACAATTTAAAATGTTAGGTGCTTAGTACGTGATTATATATATGCGCAGGTATGCTACGGCATACTTGATTTAAGAGAAAATAGGTTCAATGGACTGTCCGGTTGTCCCTGACAGTTCATCATAAATAAATTGATCTATAGTCTGTTAAACTATTAAGGTATATTTTATGAAACAGTACTTGCGCTGACGACGGTTTAAACCACGAGTACCTGTGATACGTTCCTATGGGTTTGGCCCATACTAAATGTTATCATAAAAGGAGGGAAGTAAAGTGCCAAGAAAAGGTCATATTTCTAAAAGAGACGTTTTACCTGATCCAATATACGGAAGTAAAATTGTTACTAAATTAATCAACAATGTAATGTATGATGGTAAGAAGGGTGTAGCACAACAAATCTGCTATGATGCCTTTGATATCATGAAAGAAAAAACCGGCAGAGATCCTCTCGAAGTTTTTGAAGAGGCTATGGCAAACATCATGCCTGTGCTCGAAGTAAAAGCAAGAAGAGTTGGTGGTGCTACCTACCAGGTTCCTATGGAAGTCAGACCTGATAGAAGACAAGCTTTGGGTTTAAGATGGCTTGTTGATTACTCGCGCAAAAGAGGCGAGCGTACTATGAGGGAAAGACTTGCCGGTGAATTATTGGATGCCGTCAACAACATGGGCGGAGCATACAAGAAGAAAGAAGATACTCATAAGATGGCTGAAGCCAACAGAGCGTTTGCACACTACAGATGGTAATACCATCATTGGCAAGCTCTGGCAGCAGCCTCATTATGCATGTTAAGAATTTGTAAAATTTATATTTTTCTTATACTGCATATTGATAAATGGGGTATTATAAGAAAGAAATGACACAATAAATTAAGACAAAATTGAAGAATTGATAGCAATCTATCGTGGTTGAAAATTATCAATTTGGACTATCGCGAAAGGAGGGTAATCATGCCCAGGCAATTTGACTTGCAACATACAAGAAATATCGGTATAATGGCTCATATAGATGCTGGTAAAACTACAACAACTGAGCGTATACTGTTTTATACAGGCAAAGTTCACAAGATCGGCGAAGTTCATGAAGGTGCTGCTACTATGGACTGGATGGAGCAGGAGCAGGAGAGAGGTATAACCATTACTTCTGCCGCTACTACAGCACAGTGGAAGGGTAACAGAATTAATATTATTGACACGCCGGGGCACGTTGACTTCACTGTTGAAGTTGAAAGATCTCTTCGTGTACTCGATGGTTCAGTAACAGTTTTCTGTGCAAAAGGCGGTGTTGAACCCCAATCTGAAACAGTTTGGAGACAGGCTGACAAGTATGGAGTTCCACGTATGGCATATGTTAACAAAATGGATATTATGGGAGCCGATTTTTATAATGTAATCGGTATGATGAAAGACAGATTACAGTGTAATGCGGTGCCAATACAATTACCAATAGGCAGTGAAGATACTTTCAAAGGTATTGTTGATTTGATTAACATGAAGGCTCTGCTCTTTAAAGATGATTTGGGCCAGTTAGTCGAAGAGGCGTCTATCCCTGACGACATGGCTGATGTTGTAAAAAAATATCGTGATCTATTATTAGAATCAGTTGCTGAACAAGATGAAGAGACAATGATGAAATACCTTGAAGGTGAGGAAATCACTACAGAGGAAATCAAGAAGGGTATCAGACTGGCTACAATAAGCCTGAAAATGATACCTGTTGTATGCGGTTCATCTTACAAAAACAAGGGTGTGCAGCAGATGCTGGATGCAGTTGTTGATTTTATGCCTTCTCCGCTTGACATCCCAGCTATAAAGGGTATGTCTGTTGACGGTGAAACTGAAATCGAAAGACCTGCAGACGACAATGGTCCGTTCTCGGCTCTTGCATTCAAAATCATGACTGACCCTTATGTTGGTAAACTCTGCTTTTTCAGAGTGTACTCAGGCACATTGAACTCAGGTTCATATGTCCTTAACTCAACAAAAGGCAAGAGAGAGAGAATCGGTAGAATTCTTCAAATGCATGCCAACCACAGAGAAGAAATACAGACGGTTTATTCCGGTGATATCGCTGCCGCTGTTGGTCTTAAAGATACAACGACAGGTGATACCCTTTGTGAAGAAGCTAATGTAGTTATTCTTGAATCAATGGAATTCCCGGAACCGGTTATAGAAGTAGCCATTGAGCCTAAGACTAAAGCCGGTCAGGAAAAAATGGGTATTGCGTTGCAGAAACTTGCTGAAGAAGATCCGACCTTCAGAGTTCATACAGATAGCGAGACCGGCCAAACCATCATTGGTGGTATGGGTGAGCTCCATCTTGACATCATCGTTGACAGAATGATGAGAGAATTCAAGGTTGAAGCAAATGTTGGTAACCCGCAGGTTTCCTATAAGGAAACTATCCGTAAGGCTGTCAAGTCAGAAATGAAGTATGCAAGACAGTCAGGCGGTAAAGGTCAGTACGGTCACTGCGTAATTGAGATCGAACCGAGAGAACCGGGTGAAGGTTATGAATTTGTAAACAAAATCACCGGTGGTGCTATTCCAAAGGAATACATCGCACCAATCGATGCCGGTATACAGGAAGCAATGCAGGCCGGTGTACTTGGCGGATACAACGTAGTTGACGTAAGAGTTATTCTTATTGACGGTTCATACCATGAAGTTGACTCCTCGGAAATGGCGTTTAAGATAGCAGGTTCCATGGCATTTAAAGATGGCTGCAGAAGAGCAAATCCTGTCCTTCTTGAACCTATCATGAGAGTTGACGTAAACGTTCCTGAGGAATATATGGGAGACGTTATGGGCGGACTCAACTCAAGAAGAGGACGTATTGAAGGTATGGAAGCACGCAGCGGCGCTCAGAACATCAGAGCAGTGGTGCCATTGTCTGAAATGTTCGGATACGCTACCGCACTTCGTTCTTCAACACAGGGAAGAGGTACCTTCTCAATGGAAACCAGCCACTTCGAAGAAGTGCCTAAGAGTATCCAGGAAAAGGTTATTGCAGGCAGAAGCGGTAAATCTAATGATTAATTTCATGTTAATTGCAAGAGCTTATGCTTTTGTTAAATAAACCAAAATCTACAAAGTGGCGCAATGCGCCTTTATGAAAGGATGGAGATTTTAAAATGGCTAAGGCTAAATTTGAAAGAACTAAACCCCACGTTAATATCGGAACAATCGGTCACGTTGACCATGGTAAGACTTCCTTAACAGCTGCAATCACCAAGGTATTGGGATTACTTGGAAGAGCTGAATTTAAAGATTATGGTACTATTGACTCCGCTCCGGAGGAGAGAGAAAGAGGTATCACAATCAATACTGCTCACGTTGAATATGAAACAGAAACAAGACACTATGCTCACGTTGACTGCCCTGGCCATGCCGACTATGTTAAGAACATGATCACCGGTGCTGCTCAGATGGACGGTGCTATCCTCGTTGTTTCAGCTGCTGACGGCCCAATGCCACAGACCAGAGAACATATCCTTCTCGCAGGTCAGGTTGGTGTTCCTTATATAGTAGTATTCCTGAACAAGTGTGATATGGTTGATGACGAAGAACTTATCGAATTGGTTGAGATGGAAGTTAGAGAATTATTGAGCTCCTACGAATTCCCCGGCGATGATACTCCTATTGTCAGAGGATCAGCTCTTTTAGCTCTCGAGTGTACTTCAAAGGAAGTTAGTGCTCCTGAGTATGCACCAATCTTGAAACTCATGGATGAAGTTGACAGATATATCCCAACTCCTGAAAGAGCAACTGACAAGGCATTCATTATGCCTGTCGAGGACGTTTTCTCAATCACAGGCCGTGGAACTGTTGCTACAGGTAGAGTTGAAAGAGGTATCGTAAAGGTTGGAGACGAAGTTGAAATCGTTGGTTTGATGGATGCTCCAAGAAAGACAACCGTTACAGGTGTTGAAATGTTCAGAAAGCTTCTTGATCAGGCTGTTGCCGGTGATAACATCGGTGCTCTCTTAAGAGGTATTCAGAGAACTGATATCGAAAGAGGACAGGTTTTAGCTAAACCAGGATCAATTAAGCCTCACACTTACTATGAAGGTCAGGTATACGTTCTGACTGCTGCAGAAGGTGGAAGACACAAACCATTCTTCAATGGTTACAGACCACAGTTCTACTTCAGAACAACTGACGTTACAGGTGTTATCGAAATTCCTGAAGGAACTGAAATGGTTATGCCTGGTGACCACATCACTATGAAGATCAAATTGATCACTCCTATCGCTATGGAAGAAGGACTTAAGTTCGCTATCCGTGAAGGTGGAAGAACAGTTGGTGCTGGTAACGTTTCAAAGATAATTGAATAATATGGCATTATAAAAAAGAACCGATGAAAATCGGTTCTTTTTTTCGTGCCGGGGTAAATTATATTGTCGGTTGACAATGTTTTGATATATAATTAATGAATCTATAATGCCGGCACATATTCAAAAATATCAGCTAAAATGTTAATACCCTCTATTGACAATGTACAATACGTTTTTGAGTGGTTAATTTGCCCTGCGGCTGCGTTGAAGCCTTTTGGAGGAAATTTATGAAGAAAGCTGTTCTCATGGCCATAGCTTTAATGACTTTAATTTTGACAATTATATTTACAAATGGATGTAGAATTGCTGATACCAGTTCCAAAGCAGCTGATAATAAGAAGATGCAATTAAGCTATATCAACTGGGTATCTGCTGAAATGGCTACACGAAATAAAATTGATGCCATAATAGATGAATTTGTTAAAAAGAACCCAAATGTTTCAATTGAAAACATTCCCATACCATTTGACGAGTGCCCCAGACAGCTTGTTATCATGTCGGAAAGCGGCAGCTTGCCTGATATCATTCAAATGACCGGATATTGGACAGCATTGCTTGCAAGTCAGGATACCCTTATAGATCTCACCGGTTATGCCGAAGAAGGAAATTATATACTTGACAGCTATTCCAAAAGCTTTGTAGATGCAGCAAAATATAATGGGACGCTTTATGCCATCCCTGCGGCACTGACTCCCAGCGGATTCTGGTATAACAAGCAGCTTATGGAACAGGCCGGAATAAAGAATCCTCCCCGTACCATTGATGAATTAAATAATCAACTGAAAATAATTAAGAAAAAGTTTGATGGGAAAGTCTATGGAATAGGCATTGATACCACTACCATTGACTATGCCTTTACAGAAAACTTACCTTATTTCTGGGCATTTGGAGCAAAGGATCTATTGGAGGATCCAAGCGATCCCAACTTTGAGCAGCCCGCTGTTTTAGATGCGTTAAAGTGGTTTGGCTCGGTAGCGGAAAATGGATACTCTCCTGTCAATAAGGAAACTAAAATGGAAAGAGAGCTGATGGCCAACAACAAGATGGTTTACAAGCTGGATGGGACTTATTTTAAAGGTATACTTCAGGATATCAACAGCAATTTATCCGACGAAAATTTTGATAAGATATTCGGTGTTACAACCATGCCGACCAAAGATGGTGTATTACAATGCACCAATGCCGAAATCCACTCTTTGGGAATTGCTGAAACGTGCCAATATAAAGATATCGCCTGGGAATTTGTCAAGTTTATGGCAGCATCGGATTATTCGGTAGAAAGCTACATTATTCCTATGGGAATGCTGCCGCCGCAAAGAAGTTCCATTACAAATAATTATAATAAACTATCCTCAGCTCAAATTAATACTTTTTTAGGCGAAATTGCTCCATATGCAAAAGTTATGCCGTTCAGCCCCAAACTGGGGGTAGCCGGAAAAGAAATTATAAATGGACTTCAACAGATTTTTAAGGAGGAAAAGCCTGAGGAGGTCCAAACCAGTGTAGCCGAGGCGCTAAAGCATATATATAACAGATAATTATTTATTGCCGGAGTTGATAATGTTGTATTTTGACGGATTTACACCAACAGTTTTTTTAAATAACTTGCTGAAGTAGGTATAGTTTAAATACCCGACTTTTTCAGAAACCTCAAAAGCCTTTATCCCCTCCAGCAACAGCTCTTTTGATTTGTCTATTCTTAATTTTGTAAGGTAGTCTGTAAAACTGATACCGGTTTCTTTTTTAAATACCCTCGAAAAATAGAAGGCGTTTAGATTAACCTTATCTGCCACTGTTTGAAGGGTAAGTTCTTTGTCGTAATTTAAATTTATATACTCTACCGCTTTTAAAATCTTATTAATATCCTTTTTGTCCACATCTGATGAAATTAATTCAATATTATCTATAAAGTAATTTCTGATTACTTCTTCAATATCACTGATATTTTCTGCGACAACTATATTTTCATAGGTGTTTGAATTTTTATTGCTTTTAAAGTATTCCTCCTGAAAAATCCAGTTGAATTTTTCAATTAAATTCAAATAAAGACTTCTGGATTCTTTAATATCTAAAAGTTTGTTGCCGGATATTATTAATTGCCGGACTTCCTCCAATATCTCATTACACGGTTTTATGTTTTTTGATTTGATCATAAGCTGAAGTCTTTCAAGCAAATGCTGAGTTAAGCCGGGATTAATTTGAACAAGTTCTGTAAATTTAATATCCTGATATCTTATGATGCTTCCCTTTGCCCTGTAAAATTTGAAATAAAGTGCTTTAACAGTTTCACCATATGCAATTTTTATACCATTTATGCCGGTATGGATATTGCTGATACCCATGGAAATACTGATATTTAAATAATCATTTAAAACTTCTTTAAAATCATTACATGTTTCAAGTAATTCCTCAATAAAAGATTCCGTTTGTTCAACCGGGAAAATCATAACATACTCACTGGAACTGCACATGATAAATTCTGACGAAGCGGTGCCCAGGACTTCGTCAGCCATATTTTTCATGGAAAATCTCAATAGCTTCTCATCCTTTTCCGAGTATTTTTTTGAACGTCTTTGAAATTGTCAATATAAATAGTAAGGAGTATATAATATCCTTCCGGAAAATTGATGTTAAAATTCCTTAAATATTCCTCGGTTTCGTTTTTGTTTAAACTGTTTTCATCCAGTAATTCTTTAAGAAAATCATCTCTCAGCATGGAAATACATTCGGTAACGTACTGCTTGTACTTGTCACTGTCTTTCGGAAATACTTTGTACCTGATAATTTCTTCCTTGAGCTTTGAAAGTATGGGCAGGATTTTTTCGGGGTTAATGTCATTCTTCCTTAAGTAATCAACCGCTCCATTCTTCATTGCTTCTCTAACATATTCATAGTCGGAATATGAACTGAGGATTATAACTTTTGTATTTGAATATTTTGAGCATATTTCTTTTGTAAGGCCTATACCATCTAAAATAGGCATTTTAATGTCAGTGATTACGATATCCGGAGAGAGCTGATCCAGAAGGTTTAATGCCTGTTCTCCGTTAGAAGCTTCTCCCACGATGGTAAAACCGTGTGTTTCCCATTCCAGGGCTAATTTCAAGCCAATCCGTACCAGGGGTTCATCATCAACTATAAGTATTTTAATCATATGCAGGCTCCTTTATAAAATAACCGGTATTTTTATTTGAGCTTCGGTACCGGCATTTATATGGCTTTTAATGTTAACTCCATATTGATAGCCAAAGTAAAGCTTAATCCTTTGATGCACGTTTTTTATACCAATTTTGTTAAAGCTGTTTTTGTTTTCATGATCGGTATTTAGCAGATTATTAAGAGTAGCCTCATCCATTCCGGTTCCATCATCTCTGACAGTAAAACAAATATCATCCTCCTGCCTGAATATTTTAACTGTTATGGTGCCTTTGCCGCCTCTGGGCTCAAGTCCGTGAAATATGGAATTTTCTATAAAGGGCTGGAGAGTAAATTTAAGAGTTTTGAATGATAATGTAGCCTCTTCTATTTCAAAGATAAACTTGATTTTATTATAATATCTGACTTTTTGAATTTCGATATAGTCCTGCAATGCAGTAACTTCATCTTTAATGGACACAAATTCTTCAGTTTTCTTGGCTGTAAACTGGAGAAGCTTCACAAGGCTGTCTATGGTATTTGCAATTTTATCCGATTTCTGGAGAACTGCCATCAGCTTTATGGTATTTAACGTATTATATAAAAAATGAGGGTTGATTTGTGCCTGTAAAGCATTAATTTCTGCTTGTCTCTTTAAATCCTGCTCATAATAAACATCAGAAATAAGTTGATTTATTTTATCCAGCATCAGGTTGAATTTTTCGCCCAGGCGACCTACTTCATCTATCGAGGTTATATCCAGCTTGTTTTTGAAATTGCTTTGTATTGCCGTTGACATGCCCAGTTCCAAATTCTTGATAGGACGTACGATCCTCTTGGAAAAGTAAACAATCAGGAAATATAAAAATGAGCATAAGAAGATAATAACAATAATAATTACTGCTTTCAGGACATTGGCTTCTAAAACAAGGTTGGAATATTTCATTGTAAACAGTATCTTCCAACCTGTGAGACTTGAAGTCTGGTAGGTTGCAAACATTTTGGCGCCATCATTATCAAAAAAGGTAAAAATCCCCTCCGGATTAAGGATGTCAGACTTGATTTCAGCATCAAGATATCCCATGTATTGAGAATTATCATTGCAGTAATTTATAAAACCATCTCCATTAACAAAGTATACTTTTACACCTTCG
The DNA here is from genome assembly GCF_000350485.1 of Ruminiclostridium cellobioparum subsp. termitidis CT1112. Lineage (GTDB taxonomy): Bacteria > Bacillota > Clostridia > Acetivibrionales > DSM-1351 > Ruminiclostridium > Ruminiclostridium termitidis. The sequence continues at coordinate 8,293 of NZ_AORV01000007.1, read as the reverse complement.
TTTTTCAAAATATCCTTGTATAAATCATTAATGGCATCAAGGCTGATATTCATAGCCAGAATACCTATTTCAGAATAATCGGCGGGATTATATATTTTTCTGGCAATTGTTATAACATTGCTTTTACTGTTGTCAATTAATTGGTTATCCCTGTGGGTGTTTGAAATGATGATTTCTCTTTTGGAGGCCTGCACTTTTTTAAACCAATCTTCATTATCCGGAGAATATGAGTTATTGACATTATAAATTGTCTTGTAAGCCAGGACATTTCTGCTTTCTGTATAGAGTGAAATTGAATTGATATATTTGCTTTTGCGGGTTGAGGCCAATAATACATTATATATCTGATCGGTTTCCTTTAAATACTGAAGAGTTTTATTATCCTGCCTGGTTTCATTATCCGGCATAGCTCTCCGGGATAAATCCAAAGATGTCATGTCATTTGTTTCATACGCTATATTCATCAGTAAATCATTCATCTGGGAAAAATAACTATCCGTTTTGCTGATTATGGAGTGCTGGATTTCGCTTGTATAATCAACTGCTCTTTTCTGAACAACGGAAATTATATAATTATACGTGAATAAACCTATTATAATAATTGGAATTATCAGAAGGATACTGAATAAAAAAATTATTTTATTTCTAATACTTAAGTTAATAAAATTTCTCAGTACAGAAAAAAACATCATTATCCTCCTCAACTAATAAACACAATTATATCATTATTAACATAAGCAGCAAACCGGCAACGGGGACAAAATGATTAAAGTAATCAAATTGTAAGTCTAAAAGTAATCAAAGTATAACCTGAACAGTATTATTTAAAAAAAGTAATCAAATTTAAAGTCTTTATACCATTCTAATAATTCAAAATAAATTTTTTTAATATTAAAATTAGATCATTGTTCAGCTTTTGCAAGTAAAGTTGAAGCGTCAATAAATAATTTGAGGAGGAATTTAAAATGGGAAAAGTAGTAAAACATTTATCAGCCGTACTGGCTGTGGTATGTTTTCTGGGAGCAGCATTAACAGGATGCGGTGGCGGTACTTCTGAAAAAACCGCGGATTCAACTGCCGCAGCTCAGACCGCAGCGGTTACAGGTCAGGAGTCTGCGACGGCCGGGAAAATAAAGATAGGCTATATCAGTAAGATGCTGACTCACCCATGGTTTTTGGAAGAGGAAAAGGGTATGAAGGAAAAGGCAGCGGAATTGGGCGTAGATTTTGTATCAATCGATGCAAATCTTAAGGATGAACCCTGCATGGCCGCAGTAGATAATCTTATCGCCCAGAAAGTTGATGCAGTTGCAATTACAGCAACAAATCAAGGTTTGGGACCGGCCATTGCCAAAAAGTTAAAGGATGCGGGTATTGCTCTGGTTACAACGGATGATCCCATGAAAGATGATGCAGGCAACTATATTCCGCATATAGGATTTGCAGTAAGAGAACTTGCAATGCAGGGCGGAGAGGCTCTTGGTAAAATTGCAAATGACAGAGGCTGGTTTAAAGAAGGAAATGTTGTCAAGGTTATGCAAATTGACGTTCCAACCAATTCAGTTATCCATGAAAGGACCCTTGGATATCAGGAGGCACTAAAAAAGGCATGCCCCCAATTAAAAGACAGTGATTTCATAGTGCAGGCATCACAGGATGGCATGTTTGATAAGAACCTTCCGGTTGCATCGGCAATATTAAATGCAAACCCACAGGTTACCCACTGGATTGTCACCGGTATAAATGACGATGGAGCACTTGCCCCGATAAAAATATTTCAGGAAAACAAATTCAACATGGACAATGTAATTGCGTGCGCTTTTGGCGGGTACGAACTTGCCCAGGCTGAATTTGAAAAAGGCAGCAATAGTATTATAGCCATAGGAATGCCGGCATACGATGAGGGAGCACTGGCAATACAGACATTATATGACAATGTTGTAAATAACAAAACAATGCCTGAAATGAGCGCAATTCCCTGCCAATTGGTTACGGCTGACAACTATAAGGATTACTATGGAAATAAAAAGTAATTAAAAGAATATGGAATCGAAAAACAGGTTTAAACTGTTTTTCGATTCCCCTGAATGGAGTTGTATTGTATGCAAGAGGACATTATTTTAAAAATGGAGAACATATGCAAGTCCTTCCCGGGGGTTAAAGCCCTGGACAACGTCAGCTTCCAGCTTGGCAGAGGTGAAGTTCATGCCATATGCGGTGAAAATGGAGCAGGAAAATCTACTCTTTTAAAGATATTAACCGGCGTTTATAAAAAAGACAGCGGCGATATTATCCTTAACGGTAACAGCGTTAATATCAAGAGTATTCAGCATGCAAAACAGGTTGGTATCGGTTCCATACCCCAGGAGATCCAAATGGCACCCAGGCTAAGTGTGGCCGAGAATATGTTTATGGCTTCCTATCCTAAGAAATGGTGTGTTTTTGTGGATTGGGAAAAGATGAAAAAGGATACTCTGCTGCAGCAGAAAAAACTTGGCGGGGTGGCCGAAACCCTGGGAATAACAAATCATGTTGAAACAATGAGCATGGGACATAAGCAATTAATAGAAATCATGAAGGCTTTATCCACAGATGCGGACATTATAGCCTTTGATGAACCTACTTCATCATTATCGGAGGAAGAGGTTGAGCAGCTGTTTAAACTTATTGAAGATTTAAAAAGCAAAGGTAAATCTATTATATATGTAAGCCATAAGCTTAAGGAGATTTTTACAATTTGCAACAGGATAACCGTATTGAAAGATGGTAGGTTTGTTGGTACAAAAGATATAAAACAAACAAATATTTCAGAGTTGATCGGGATGATGGTTGGCAGAAACCTGGATCTTTTTGAGAAAAAAACCGGGTCTGAATCCATACCGGGAGAAGTTGTTTTGGAAGTAAAAGGTCTTGCAAGGGATAATGTTGTAAAAGGTGTGGACTTTGAACTGAGGAAAGGTGAAATAATAGGTTTGTTTGGTATCGTCGGATCCGGCAGAACAGAAACTGCAAGAATGATATTTGGAATAGACCGGAAAACATCCGGTGATATATATCTTAATGGTAAAAAAATTGATATTACATCCCCGAAAATGGCAGTTCAACAGAAAATAGGTTTTGTAACAGAGGATAGACATGGAGAGGGATTGGCACTGAGGGCACCACTGAGGTGGAATATTTCACTGCCGTTTATAGCCAAGCTGAGGAATTTGATTTTTATAAAGCATGAAGAAGATAAAAAGTGTGCTGTTGATTATATTGAAAAGCTGAAAATAAAGACCCGCAGTGATTTAACCAATGCTGAAAATTTAAGCGGAGGCAATCAGCAAAAGGTGGTAATATCAAAATGGCTTGGGGCACAATCACAAATTCTTATTTTTGATGAACCTACAAGAGGAATAGATGTTGGTTCTAAATCAGAAATCTACAGATTGATAAAAAGTCTTGCAGATGAAGGCAAGTCAATAATAATGATTTCTTCCGAATTACCTGAAATACTGGCATTGAGTGATCGCATACTCGTATTCAGAGAGGGTTGCATAAATGCTGAATTAAAGAATACAGAGTCTTTAAAAGAAGAAGATATTTTAAAATATGCGATTATGCAGTGAGGTGGAAACTATGACAAAACTACAGGCTCAAAATTTACAAAATTTAAATGATAATAAGGAAGCCGGAAACACTACTCAGAAACTGTTATCATTCTTGAATAAATATATGCTGTTCATAATTCTGATTGGTTCTATAATTACCTTTTCTATACTCTCCCCGTACTTTTTGACATTAAAGAATTTTCTGGCATTGGGGTTGACAATTTCGGTTATTGGAATCGTTTGTATTGGCCAGACTCTCTGTGTTCTTATCAGAGGCTTTGATCTTTCAGTTGGATTTAATGCAGGGTTCTGCGGCATGGTCACGGCTTATTTATGTGCCAACATGCGTATTCCCTATATTATTTGCCTGCTGCTTGGACTTGCCCTTGGCGGACTGGTGGGATTGGTTAATGGAATGCTGATAACAAAGGGTAAAATAAATCCTTTAATTACCACTTTAGCAACAGGCTTTGTGTTAACCGGCGGAATACTGATTGTGAGTAAAGGTTATTCAATCATTGTAGATGATACACAATTTATTTTTCTTGGAACAACTAAAATATTAGGTATACCATTGCCTATAATAATCATGATTCTGCTTTTCATTGTTTTTAACATAATATTAAAGCATACCGTTTTCGGAAGATGGATTTATTGCATGGGAGGAAACCCCACAGCAGCAAAAATTGCAGGCATAAATATTCAAAAACTCGAGATGCAGGTATATGCGTTGAGTGGAGTTATGGCAGCATTCGGAGGAATACTGCTGGCGTCCAGAATGGGTTCTGCGCAGACAAGTGCAGGCAGTACATATTCACTTGACTCTGTTGCAGCATCAGTTTTAGGCGGAATTGCACTGGCCGGCGGTGAAGGAAAAATATTCGGAACCTTGGGCGGGGTAGCTATTATCGGAATTCTGCAAAATGGTCTGGTAATGCTTGGTGTACGTCAGGAATATCAAAGCATAGCAACAGGACTTGTTCTGATATTGGCAGTATTATTACAGAACATGAATAATAAAAAAGCATAAGAGAAATATAAATTAAGTTTATCACCGGATCATCGGCGAACTGACTAAAAATATTTTCATTAACCAATAATATATTTTATGTAATATGCTATTATTTTATTATATGTTTATATTATTCCCAAACTGGGTATATAGTTAGACATTGGGCAGTTTGGAAAGCTTATAAGTATTTAATATAATATTTGATTAGATTGAAAGGATGGGTAATATGCTGGAGATAAAAAAGAATATTTATTGGTGCGGCATCAGAGACTGGGGACTGGATGTATTTCATGGACATGAACTGTCTACACATAGAGGTTCTTCTTACAATTCATACCTGATAAAGGATAAGAAGACTGTATTGGTGGATACAGTCTGGGACCCATATAAGGAAAAGTTCGTTGAGGATCTTGAAAAAGAGGTTGGTCTGTCGAATATAGACGCAATAGTTATAAACCACTCCGAGCCGGATCACGGAGGAAGTCTGGGCCTTATCATGGAAAAAATACCGAACACTCCGATTTACTGCACAAAAAACGGTGCTGAAATTATAAAGAAATATTTCGGCAAGGATTGGAATTTCCAGATAGTCAAGACCGGCGATACTCTTGACCTGGGTGAATATAAACTGAAGTTCGTAGAGATGCAGATGATCCACTGGCCCGATAGTATGCTGGCGTATGTGGAAGGTGCTAAACTGGCATTGTCAAACGATGCTTTCGGTCAGCATTATGCTGCAATATCAATGTTTAATGATGAGGTTGATGAGTGCGAGCTCTATGAAGAGGCAATTAAATATTACACTAATATACTGTGGCCTTTTAAGCCGTTGATAAAAAAGAAAATAGAGCAGATTTTAGCTTTGAATCTTGATATAGATATGATTGCTCCAAGTCATGGAGTTATCTGGAGAACCAACCCTCTGCAGATAATTAAGAAATATCAGGAATGGTCGGAAACCGATTACAACGAAGGCTATGTAACAATCATATACGATACCATGTATCACTCCACAAAGGCAATGGCAGAAGCCTTCGGAAAAGGTCTTGAAGAGGAAGGCGTCAATTACAGGATATTTAACATAGCAACCAAGGACAAGAGTGACCTGAATGTTGAAATATTTAAAGCCGCTGCTGTGCTCATGGGAAGCTGTACAGTCAACAATACCGTACTTAGGCCTACTGCTGCCCTGCTGGAGGAATTAAAGGGCTTAAAAGCCAAAGGAAAGCTTGCTATGGGCTTTGGTTCATACGGCTGGAGCGGAGAGGCCCATAAACTGATAAGTGACAGGCTTGCCGAAGCGGGTATGACAATCTGCGCAGAACCGCTGGGGTTTAAATACATGCCCGGTGAGGAAGAACTGCAAAAGTGTGTGGAAGTTGGAAGAGATATAGCAAGGCAGTTGAAAGCAAGAAAATAAAATTAACCGGGTATGCTGGTTTGTTGACCAGCTTTGCCAGTAAAGAATTGTTACTGAATATACTGGTACTTTCATACTAACTTCAAGCAATGGATTGCACACAAAGTGCTTACTTGAAATAGTACGGTTCAAAACAAGTAATTTTTGCCGTCGCTCAAACTCGACATCCTGTCTCGATTTGAAGCTCAAAGTGACATCCAGTCACTTTGCCGGCTAAAATACCTGTTTTTCGCCTACAAATTTCAGTAAGCACTTTTATCGTGCAGTCCATTGCTTGAAGTTGTACTTGCGTACCAGTATAATCGGGGATAACCGATTATACTGTCAGGCAGGAAGCAGGTATAAACCGAATTAGCGGGTTAAAATTATCAATCCCGGGGGAGTATCACAAGCTTTCTGTTAAACAGACGCTTGAAAGTATTTTTGCAATCCAGGGCGGCTGCTATTTCCTGGTCGGCCTTACTTGTGGTTTTGAGCGTCAGCACAACAGAATCTTCAGTTATGGTGCAGTTTATATTTTCTACATTGCCATTTAACTTCAAATCCAATTTTTCAGAGATTTTAAGCAGAATGCCCAGCTGCTGGATAAAAAGCACATCTGCCTGGTCAATAAGAGATTTATAAGCCTGAAGGTCTATCTTAAATTCGTCTTTTCTGTGCAGGGCGGCTGTGTAGGCTGCCATAAGCAGTTCTTTATGTGACAAACCGCTTAATCTGGAATTCATAATAATGTTAAAAGTGTGTTTATGGTGATCGTAAAAGTTTATCTTTATCCCGGAATCATGGAGCAAAGCAGAGGTTTTTATCACTTTGCCGGCATCTGCAGCCTGACAGAACAAGGGTTTCAGCTGGGTGTACAAACTGCTGCAAAGCTTGTATAGATGGCAGGCATGTTTTTGTTCCACATCAAGGTTGACCATGGCATTTTCAAGGGAATAATCCAAAACATTTGCAACAGGGGTTTTCTTCCTGAGTATGTTTTCGAACAGCAGGCCCTCTCTGACACCGCTTCCGCTCAGAAAAATATCTTTGGTGCTACAGAGATTTATAATATACTGTATTGCCGCAATGGGCCCGATAAATATGTCGGCTCTGTCATTTGACAGGCCCTTTATTTTTTTCAGCTTTCCTGACAATAAATCAATGGTAATAAAGTGTATCTCCTGTATATCGGTATCACTCAGCCGGTAATTGTGTACGTTGTCAATGGGATAGTCCTTGCGTTTTCTGTCGATTTTACCGATATTTCTGAAGGTTCCCCCTATACCCATGACAGGAAGCCCTTTAGCCTGATAAATCCAGGGGATGTCGGCCGTTATTCTGCCGAAGGCATGGGTAAATCCTGCAGGATTGTTTAAATACATTTCGGTTAAGGATATTGAGCCGTAGGGTATGCTTATTGAATATTCTATTTCTCTATCTTTAACCAGTATTAGCTCCATACTGCTCCCGCCGATGTCCATCATCAGGCAGTCAGCAATTTCCATGCTGTTTATAACTCCCGCATAGTCGTAATAGGCCTCTTCTTCTCCCGAGAGTACCCTTACCTCCACACCGGCACGGGAGCGGACAAGCTCCAGAAAAGCGTTTTGGTTGGAGGCTCGTCTGACCGCTTCAGTTGCAACAGCAATTATATTTTGTACACCGTAGGAGTCACAGATTGCTTTAAAGCTGATGACAGTATCTACGGCTTTATTCATTCTGAGGGGATCAAGACTGCTGTCGGCCCCCATATCCTTGCCGAGCCTCACGGATTCCTTAAGCTCGTATAATATTCTAAAGTATTTATCACATTTTATTTCCACAATAATCAACCTTACAGAGTTGGAACCTATATCTATAATGCCTGTTCTGGTCATAAGTGCTCCTTTATTATCAGCTGGATGTTCTACACAATTTTAACACAAATCCTGAATTTCATGTTAAAAATTCAGTGTTAACTTTAGGTTAATACTGTTGTTGGTAATTGTCATATATTGTAGAATTTGAATATGGAACATATGCGGGAGGGGTTATATTTGTCTGAAAAATACAGTACCATAGCGGCAATTGATATAGGATCCAATAAAATCAGCATGACCATGGCTGAAATCTCTCCGAGCGGTAAAGTAAAGTTTATTGAGGATGTAAAAATATCGTCCTCAATTGGCAAGGATACCTTTAACGACGGCAGGATATCGGCAGGGACCATTTATGAAACCTGTGAGATACTGAAAAAATTTACTCTTCTGATGAAGGACTACGGAATAGAAAAGCATGTGGCTATTG
>NZ_AORV01000006.1 GCF_000350485.1 Ruminiclostridium cellobioparum subsp. termitidis CT1112 | reverse complement strand
TTTTGGAATACGATGATTCTTTCCGGGTACTTCGTGTCAATACTTCAGAAAATAAATTGAATATTCTGGTATGCAAACCCCTCTAAATGAGGGGTTATTTTAAAAGTGGCCGGAATATGGACAGAGTTTACATACAGGTATTTTAAATACTATTTGTTTTATTGTGCGTACTTTGGTACACCTGTGTACGAAGATGGAGGTCGGTGTGGGTATTTGGGACAGTGTTGCCCGGTTGTTGGGGCGAAAAAAAGACATTAAGCAGGAGTTTGCTTCAATTCCGAAGCACATAGCCATTATTCCCGACGGAAACGGAAGATGGGCAAAGAAAAGGGGTCTGCCCAGAAATGTAGGTCACAGGGAAGGTTCCATGGCTCTGAAAAAGGTTGTCATATATTGTTCAGAGGCAGGCGTAAAATATCTGACGGTATACGCTTTTTCCACAGAGAACTGGAAGCGTCCCAAAAGTGAAGTGGATGCCCTCATGAGTCTGCTTGTGGAGTTCCTGCGGAATGCAGAAAAGGAACTTGACGGCAGCAATGTAAAAATAAAGGTAATAGGAGATGTAAAAGGTCTTCCGGAAGAACTTCAAAAGGAAATTATCAGAGTGGAAAAGCTGACCGGTATTAATAACGGTCTTAATTTAAATATTTGCCTTAACTATGGAGGAAGGCTTGAACTGCTGCATGCAGTCAAGGAAATTGCAGTCAAGGTTAAATCGGGTAATTTAAAAATAGATGAAATAGATGAAAGACAATTTGAAAGCTGCCTGTATACTTCCGGAATTCCCGAACCGGATCTGCTTATCAGAACCAGCGGTGAACAGAGGATAAGCAATTTTCTTTTATGGCAGTGTGCATATACTGAATTCTGGTTTATAAATGAATTATGGCCTGATGTGAACGGGAGCCATATTGCTGAAGCAATAAAAGCTTATGAAAAAAGAAACAGAAGATTTGGCGGACTGGAGCAATAACGCCGGATTTAATAACCCAAACGGTCCTGACATATTAAAGCCGGGTGCTGTTGGAATCATGGAGGCATAATGTTAAAAACAAGAGTTATCAGTGCATTGGTAGGACTTATCCTGCTCATAGCAGTTTTATATCTGGGATCTATCGTATTGGGAGTTGTAGTAAGTATAATTGCAGCAATAGGGTTGTATGAGTTTTACAATTCTGCAGCCAAGCTGAAAAATATTCAGCCCATAAAGCCGGTGGGCTACCTGTCAATAATTCCGCTTTTATTGCTGGGGCTGGAGGAAACAGGTTGGTACAAACTTGATCTGGGAATTTTGACCGGAATTTCTGTTTGTGTTGTTATATTTTTAAGTATGGCTTTTATTGTTTTCGGGCATAAAAGATATAATATAATAGATGCCTGTGTAACTGCCTTTGGTATTGCCTATGTGCCTTTCCTTATGAGCTTTTTGATTCTGATAAGGAAGATGGATTTTGGAATTCTGCTGATTTGGCTCATATTCATCGGAGCGTGGGGCACCGACACCATGGCATATACCTTTGGAAGATTGTTCGGGAAAAGAAAGATCGTGCCCGAGATAAGTAAGAATAAGACCATGGCAGGTGCAATCGGAGGCATTCTAGGCTGTGTGGCGCTGATGTTCGTCTTCGGACTTATATCCAGATCCTTTTTTGGACTTGAGCTTTCCACGGCTACACTTGTATTGCTGGGACTGTTCTGCGGTGTTATTTCCCAGATCGGTGACTGGTCGGCATCTGCTGTCAAGAGATATGTGAACGTGAAGGATTACGGCAGTATCATGCCAGGCCACGGCGGAGTTCTTGACAGGTTTGACAGTATATTGTTCGTTGCTCCGGTAGTTTATTATGTAATAGTAGTCTGTAACATCTAAATTCATACATTGCCGGCGGTTAAATTTCCCCAGAACTGCGTTGTCGAAAAGCACTGCTTCGCAGTACTTCGTTGGAATAAAGCGATTATTCCGCCCTTCGCCGCGTTGTCCTGAAATTTTCCTCGCCGGACAATATACGTTTTAGATGTTACAGACTACCAGTACTTTTCTTTAAAGGCTGAAAGACTGATATTTTAGTTTCATTGGGGATGTGGAGGTTAAATGGCAAAGATAATTTCAATTATAGGATCGACCGGTTCTATAGGTGTACAGACATTGGATGTTGCCAGAAATCTTGGAATAAAAGTTGCAGCAATGTCTGCAAATTCAAATATAGATTTACTTGAAAAGCAGGTTCATGAGTTCAAACCCCGGCTGGTTTCGGTTGGGAGCAGGGAGCTTGCCTCAGAACTGAAAGCCAGGCTGACGGGTATGAAGGTGCAGGTTTTGTCGGGCCTTGAAGGAATGCTTGGCGTGGTGGAAGTACAGGAGGCGGATACTGTGGTGACGTCGGTGGTTGGCACTGCCGGCCTTATTCCGACCATGCATGCGATAAAAAACAGGAAAAATATCGCATTGGCCAACAAGGAAACCCTTGTAACGGCCGGTCAATTGGTTATGGAGGAGGCTAAAAAGCAGGGAGTGGCAATATTTCCTGTGGACAGCGAGCACTCGGCTATTTACCAGTGTCTTATGGGCAACAGCGACAGGCAGGTTGAGAAAATAATCATTACTGCTTCGGGCGGGCCTTTCAGGGGCAGAACGCTTGAGGAGCTTAGGGATATTACCCCTGCCCAGGCTTTGAAACATCCCAATTGGAGCATGGGGAGCAAAATAACCATTGACTCTGCGACACTTATGAACAAAGGGCTGGAAGTAATAGAAGCAAAATGGCTTTTTGGAAGGGAACTGGATAAAATACAGGTGCTGGTGCACCCTCAGAGCATCATACACTCCATGGTCGAATATGTTGACGGGTCGGTTATGGCGCAGCTGGGTTCACCCGATATGCGCATACCTATTCAGCTGGCTCTCACATATCCCGACAGGTGCGGGAATAATTTCTCAAGGCTGGATTTTTTAAAATGTTCCCAGCTAACCTTTGAAGAGCCTGATACAAAAACCTTCAGGTGTCTCCAGCTGGCGTATGATGCACTGTCAACGGGCGGGACAATGCCTGCCGCCATGAATGCGGCCAATGAAGCAGCCGTGTCGGCATTTTTAAACAATAGAATAGCTTTTACCGCTATTCCGGAAATAATTGAAAAGATAATGATGTTACATAATGTGAATATTTGTCCAGGCCTGGATGATATAATAGAAGTAGACAACTGGGCCAGAACACAGGCTGAAAAAGCAGTAAACGGTTAAGGAAACAAGTCTTGAAAAACAAAACAAACGGAGGAATCTATGGGAATTGTACTGGCAATATTAGCTCTGAGCTTTTTGATAATAATTCATGAGCTTGGCCATTTTATGGTGGCAAAGGCTTTCAAGGTAAGGGTAAATGAGTTTTCGCTTTTTATGGGGCCGAAGCTGTTTTCCTTTCAGAAAGGCGAAACCCTTTATTCATTAAGGCTTATACCCCTTGGCGGATACGTCAAGATGGAGGGCGAGGAGGAAGCTTCGGAGGATGACAGGGCATATAATAAAAAGCCCATAGGCGTGAGAGCTGCTATTATTGCTGCAGGGCCTTTGATGAATATCCTTACGGCAATTGTATTTGCCTTTATCATAATATCCCAGACAGGTTATTTTACCACACAGATAAAGGATATTGTACCCGGTTCGGCGGCAGAAAAGTATGACCTTCGGGTTGGAGACAAACTCCAGAAGTATAACGGAAAAACCCTTTTTAATGTAAATGACCTGGGGATATTTTCCTACCCGCTTACAAACGAAAGTATAACACTGCAATATGAGAGAAATGGCGTATCAAAGACAGTTGAACTGACACCTGAAAGAGAAAATTTTATACTTGGTTTCACCCCCCTGCAGGATGAACTTGAAGGGCCCGATTCAAATGTAGTTAAAGCTGTTTCGGACAATTCTCCTGCAATAAAGGCCGGGCTCAAGGTAAATGACAGGATAGTTGAAATTAACGGAGCCGATATAAGGACAAGAAAAGACATACGTGATATACTGCAGCAGAATCAGGATAAAAATGTGAATATACTTGTTGAGAGAGCAGGAGAGCTTCAGAAATTAAAGCCGGTAGTTCCTCTGAAAAGCAAAAATCCCGAATACTACGCTATCGGTATACTTGATTTTGTCCATGAAAAGGGCAGTATCGGCAGTACAATAAAAGAAGCTGCCAAATACAACATATTCATTTCCCGGTCAATATATTATTCCCTTGGCTGGTTGTTTACAGGGACGGTTCCTGCAAGCGAACTCATGGGTCCGGTGGGTATTACCACTACAATAAGCAATGAGGTGGCAGAAAGCCAGTCGCTCAAAGAAACCGTAATCAGACTTTTGTCTATTACAACCATGATTAGTATAAACCTGGGGCTGGTAAATCTTATTCCGTTCCCCGCTCTCGACGGCAGCAAGCTTGTACTGCTGCTCATTGAAGGGATCAGAAAGAAGCCTCTCAATCCCGAAAAGGAAGCGTTAATCACCATGGTTGGTATGGTAATTCTGATAATGCTCATGTTATATGCTACCTTCAACGATATACTGAGGATCGGAAAAGGTTAGTGCTGACCATTGGAGACCAATAATTACAGGAAGGTTGACGGCTGTGGAGAATTATATACAGAGGAAACAGACAAAGAAAATAAAAGTGGGAGATATCTTCTTAGGAGGAGATTCTCCTATTTCTGTTCAATCCATGACAAATACCGATACAAGAGATGTAAAGTCCACGGTGGAACAGATAAAAAGACTGGAGGAGGAAGGCTGCCGCATTGTCAGGGTTGCAGTTCCAGACAGCCAGTCGGCAGAGGCTGTAAAAGAGATAAAAAAAACCATCTCAATACCTCTGGTTGCCGATATTCACTTTGATTACAGACTGGCTTTGGAGTGCATGAAAAACGGTGTGGACAAGATCCGTCTGAATCCGGGCAATATTGGCGGGCAGGACAGGGTAAAAACAGTGGCGGATATGGCAAAGGAACGTCAGATACCCATACGGATCGGAGTAAACTCAGGCTCGGTGGAAAAAAGTATCCTTGAAAAATACGGCGGTGTCACACCCGAAGGAATGGTGGAAAGTGCCTTGAACCATGCCGCAATGCTTGAAGCCGCCGACTTTGGCGATATAGTCATATCCATTAAGGCTTCCAGCGTTTCCATGACCATTGCGGCCTACAGACTTCTTTCCGGGAAAACGGCATACCCTCTGCATGTGGGCGTAACCGAGGCAGGAACTGTTTACAAGGGCACCATCAAATCATCGGTGGGCATAGGCTGCCTGCTGGCCGAAGGCATAGGAGATACCATCAGAGTCTCGCTGACGGGAGACCCCGTTGAGGAGATAAGAGCAGGAAAGCAGATACTTAAGTCCCTGGGCCTGCTCAAGGAAGGTATAGAGGTAGTTTCCTGCCCTACCTGCGGAAGAACGAAAATCGACCTCATTGGAATAGTCAATGAAATCGAGCCGGTACTGGACAGGCTGAACAGGGACATAAAGGTTGCCATAATGGGCTGTGCGGTAAACGGACCGGGGGAAGCCAGGGATGCGGATATCGGTATTGCAGGCGGAACAAATGAAGTTCTCCTTTTTAAAAAGGGACGGATAGTAAAAAAAATACCGCAGGAAAATGCAGTTGAAGAGTTGATAAAGGAAATAAACAAATTATGAACAAAACAATATTCAGGTGCCCCAATTGTCTGAGGGCTCTGAGGCAGGGTGAGAAACAATATTTTTGTCCCAACGGGCATAGCTTTGATATTTCCAGGAAGGGCTATGTGAACCTGCTGCTCCCTGGCCATACGGGGGCCGGAAATCCGGGAGACAGCAAGGAAATGCTTCAAAGCAGAAGAGATTTTCTTGATAAGGGCTACTATCAGAAATTTTCAGACAGGTTAAATTCTCTTGTAGACCTCTCAAGGGTTGATTTATCAAAGGACGAGGCCGATAGGAATATCAACCTGTATGATGCGGGCTGCGGAGAGGGCTATTACATAAGCAGGCTGAATGCTGTGCTTAAGAGCCGGTACAGCCAACAGGAAATAAGTTATTACGGAACTGATGTGTCAAGGGATGCAATAAATTATGCGGCAGGCAGGGACAGGAGCATTCACTTTGCGGTTGCCAGCAATTATCACATTCCCATTTTGAATAATTCGGTGGATTATATATTTTGTATATTTGCCCCCAGGGATGAGAAGGAATTCAGGCGGATTCTCAGAGCTTCGGGAAAGCTTGCGGTGGCAGTACCGGGTGCGCGGCACCTCTACGGTTTGAAAAAGACCATGTATGAAGTCCCGGAGGTTATCGGACAGAAGGGAACCGTAAAGGAAGGCTTTAAGCTCATGGAGGAGACAAATATTTGCTATGAGATCCACCTGGAGGATAAACGGGATATATTGAATCTTTTTACCATGACACCTTACAGCCGCCATGCAGATATTGAAAGTATAAAGAAAATGGACAGGCTTTCCACAGAGGTTGACATAAACATCTTAATTTATGAAAGAGAAAAGTCGGTTTAATTATGTTAAAATATATTAGTAGTCTGTAACGTCTAAATTCATATACGGATTACAATATATCGGAAAATAATATATATTGTTTTTAAAAAAGATTAGATAAATGGGGTCTTACAAATGGAGGGTTCAGTTAATTCAAATAAGTTATTTGGTGATTTATTCCCTGGGGCAGTGGAGTTTAACGGGGAATTTTCTGTTTTCAGGGATTTAAATGTGGACAGGATGAGCGTGTTCATCAAGTCCAACAGACTGGAAATATACACTTCCAGTTCCGACTTGATAGGTCCCGGACTGGTAGCCAGGCTGGAGGAACATCTGGCAGACAGGCTTGGAGCCAATAATATCAGCATAAAGGTTAAATGTACCGGTGAATGCTGCATTGAAGAATTTCTGGAGAAAATGTGGGATGAGCTGGTACTGATGCTGAACCGGAAAGTCGCGGTTTGCAGAGGAATACTTACCGGCAGCACCTGTGAATTTGCAGATGGAAAAGTACATATCAAACTGGCTACCAAAGGTTCTCAGATTCTTAAATCACAGAACTGTCATTCAATAATCGAGCAGTACATGGAAGATACTCTTTCAAAAAGGATAAAGGTGGAGTTCAGCGACCTGGAGGTTGATTCCAGCATACTTGAAGAGTATGTTGCAGAGAAGGAAAAGAATGAGGCCAGGGTTGTAAGTTCTGCCATGACGGCGACGGCGCCTTCAGAGACAAAACCAAAGCAGAATTACCAGGAAAACAGAGGTTCAAACCCCGGTGAGGGAGCAACTAGGGGGATAATTACCGGGAAGCCTTTTACCGACAGTATTATGAGGATTTCAGAAGTGACTCCCGATTCCGGAAAAGTTGCTATAGCAGGAGAGGTTTTCAGAACTGAATTCAGGGAGATCAGGGGCGGAAAATTCATATATATATTTGATATTACAGACTATACCAGCTCTGTAACAGTTAAAATGTTTGTTGAAAAAAAGGATTTTGCAAATATATCAGAGCGCATTGTGGAAGGCGCGTGCCTCAGAATAAGGGGAGACGCCCAGTATGACAAGTTCTCAAAGGAACTGGCCGTAATGGCTTTTGACATTGTGGAGACCGAGAAGGAAATAAGACATGACGAGGCTGAAACCAAAAGGGTCGAGCTGCATTTGCATACTCAAATGAGCTCCATGGATGGTGTAACTCCAGTCAAGGAGCTTGTAAAAAGAGCGGCCCAATGGGGCCACAAGGCCATTGCCATCACCGATCACGGGGTCTGCCAGGCCTATCCCGATGCCTACGGGGCGTCCAAGAAGTTTGGCATAAAAGTTATTTATGGGCTGGAATGCTACCTGTTGGATGACAATGTTCCAATTGTCTATAATCCTGATTCACACTCCCTGGACGACGAATTTGTTGTTTTTGACATAGAAACCACTGGACTTAATTCCCACCAGGATAGAATAACCGAAATCGGTGCGGTAAAAGTCAAGGCAGGAGAAATTGTCGACAGGTTCAGCGCATTTGTTAACCCCGGCATACCTATTCCAAGCTTCATAGTCAAACTGACGGGTATCACAGATGAGATGGTCAGTGAAGCGCCGCCCATAGAGCAGGTTCTCACAGATTTTATGAAATTTATTCAGGGAACTGTGCTCGTAGCACATAATGCCAATTTCGATGTTGGCTTTATCAGGCAGAGCGCAAGAGTAATGGGAGAAAATATTAAAAATCCTTATATTGACACACTGGAGCTGTGCAGAAAGATGTTTCCCGAGCTTGGAAAGCACAAGCTCAACCTGGTGGCAAAGCATTTGGGGATCGAACTGGAAAACCATCACAGAGCGGTGGATGATTCCATGGCTACTGCCAAAATATTTCTGCACTGTATGAAAGATTTGAAGGAAAAGGGCTGCAAAACCATTAAGGACATTGAAAATGCCTTTGATTACAAAGTGAATGTGAAGGGCAGCTCATACCATGCCATAATCCTGGTAAAGAACTCGGTAGGGCTTAAAAATCTGTATAAAATAGTTTCACAGTCCCATTTGAAGTATTTTTACAAAAAGCCCAGAGTACCCAAGAAGCTGCTGATGGAATACAGGGAGGGACTGATCCTGGGAAGCGCCTGTGAGGCGGGAGAGCTGTACAGGGCAATTCTCAACAACAGGAGCGACGAGGATATTTCTGAAATCGTAAGGTTTTATGATTATCTTGAAATACAGCCCCTGGGGAATAACCGGTTCCTTGTTAACAACGGGAAGGTGGATTCGCAGGAGGAACTCATAAAAATAAACAAAAGAATAATAAAGCTGGGGGAAAGATACCAAAAGCCGGTTGTGGCCACCTGCGACGTGCATTTTATGGATCCCCGCGATGAGGTTTTCAGAAGGATACTCATGTCGGGACAGGGCTTTACGGACGCGGATGATCAGGCACCGCTGTATTTCAGAACAACCGACGAAATGCTGGAGGAGTTTGATTATCTCGGCCCTGAAAAAGCCCGTGAGGTTGTCATAGACAATACAAACCACATTGCCGATTTGATTGAAAATATTGCGCCGGTGCTTGAAGGCACATATCCTCCTAAAATTGAAGGTGCTGAACATGATATTGAAGAAATGGCCATGAACAAAGCAAGAGAGATATATGGGGAGGAACTGCCCGAGGTAGTCCGGCAGAGATTGGAAAAGGAGCTCAATTCCATAATCAAAAACGGCTTTGCAGTTATGTACCTGATTGCCCAGAAACTTGTTTCCAAGTCTGTGGGCGACGGATATCTTGTGGGCTCCAGAGGTTCGGTCGGCTCCTCCTTTGTTGCGAACATGTCGGGTATAACCGAGGTTAATTCACTTCAGCCCCATTATATATGTGAGAAGTGCAAGCACTCCGAATTCATACTTGACGGTTCATATGACTGCGGGTTTGATATGCCTGACAAGACCTGCCCCAAATGCGGCAATAAACTTAAAAAAGACGGCTATGACATCCCCTTTGAAACCTTCCTGGGCTTCGACGGAGATAAGGAACCAGATATAGATTTGAACTTCTCGGGAGATTATCAGCCGGTAGCCCATAAATATACCGAAGAACTCTTTGGGGAGGGCTATGTTTTCAGAGCCGGTACAATTGCATCGGTTGCAGAGAAAACTGCGTATGGTTATGTCAAGAATTATCTTGACGAAAGGGAAATCATTGTAACGAATGCCGAAATAAACAGGCTGGTTAAAGGCTGTACGGGTATAAAGAAAACTACCGGCCAGCATCCGGGAGGAATTATGATAGTTCCGAAAGACAAGGAGATATTTGATTTTTCTCCCATCCAGAGGCCGGCCGATGACACAAGCTCTGAAATAGTGACAACACACTTTGACTATCACTTCCTGCATGGAAGCATACTCAAGCTTGATATACTTGGACACGACGATCCCACCGTCATAAGGATGCTGGAGGATCTGACCGGGATCGATGCCACAACAATTACAATCGGAGAGGAAAAAACCATGAGCCTTTTCAGCAGTACCGAGGCTCTGGGGATCACACCCGAGGATATCGGCAGTGAAACGGGAACCTATGCCATACCTGAATTCGGAACTAAATTTGTAAGGCAAATGCTGGTGGATACTAAGCCAAAGACGTTCTCTGAGCTTATCAGGATATCAGGACTTTCCCACGGCACAGACGTTTGGCTCAACAATGCACAGGACCTGATCAGAGACGGTATAACGACACTGTCCAAGAGCATATGCTGCCGTGACGATATTATGATTTACCTGATGCATGCCGGGCTGCCTCCGAAAACAGCTTTTAAAATAATGGAGGACGTCAGAAAGGGAAAAGGCGTCAAGGAAGAATATGAAGCTGTAATGAAGGAGAATAATGTTCCCGACTGGTATATAAAGTCATGTAAAACCATTAAATACATGTTCCCGAAGGCCCATGCGGCAGCCTATGTCATGATGGCTTTCCGAATTGCCTGGTTCAAGGTTTATTATCCGGAAGCCTTCTATGCTACATATTTTACCGTAAGAGCCGATGACTTTGATGCCGAAATGATGGCTCAGGGGCGGGACAAGGTAAAAAATAAGATCAGGGAATATGAGATGAAGGGAAATAATATCAGCACGAAGGAAAAGAACGTATTAACCATACTTGAGGTTGCAAATGAGATGTATGCCAGAGGTCTCAAGTTCCTTCCAATAGATTTGTATTCGTCGGAAGCAAAGAAATTCAAAATAGAGGAGGGCGGAATAAGACCGCCGCTTAATGCACTCCAGGGTCTGGGAGGGGCTGCTGCGTTAAATATTGTGGAAGCCAGGAAAGAAGGGGAATTCCTCTCTATTGATGAGCTGAGGACAAAAGCAAAGATAAGCAAATCGGTAATAGAGATACTTGAAAGAAACAACTGCCTGAAGGGAATGCCTGAAAGCAATCAGTTATGTTTATTCTAAAAGTTTCCCTTTTAAAAAAATTTTTAAAGTCTTTGTTCAAAATGGTAATAAATTGTTGATAAGTTGAAATAATAATGGTATAATACACAAGGATAGAGGTTTAATAGACTTGACTGCCAAGAGTGGGAAATCCCACTCTTTGTTGTTTATCTGACAGGTTTCTGGTTATGATAATATGATGTGCAGTTATCGGATTGACGTATATTACTCAAAAGTCAATTAGTTTGACTTTTTTCAAAGGCACATTTTGTGCCTAAGTTTTTGTGTGGCATTGCCACTTTTGTTATGATGCGTGTAATTTTTTTCTCCGCATATAATAATATACCGTCCGGTTTTAAACCCTGACTTACTGGAGGACGAATAAATAATGAAAAGAAATGTACAGCAGGATATTATGGAACTTGCGGCACCTGTGGTTGAAGCGTTGAATTATGAATTGGTGGATGTTGAATTTATTAAAGAGGGTGCCAACTGGTACCTGAGAATATACATTGATAAGCCGGGCGGAATAAGCATTGATGATTGTCAGGCTGTCAGCGAACAAATGAGTGAAATACTTGACAGGAAAGATCCCATAGAACAAAGTTATTATTTGGAAGTTTCCTCGCCGGGTCTTGAAAGACCATTGAAAACCGAGAGGGACTTTATTAAGTATAAGGGCGAATTGGTTGAAGTTAAGGTTTTCCAGCCCATAGACGGCAAAAAGCTGTTTGAAGGTGAACTTGTGGGATTGATTGATAACAGGATCGTAATCAGTGATAACGGAAATGAAATGCATTTTGAAAAGGATAAGGTTGCCATTGTAAAAAGGGCCATTAAATTTTAATTTAAATTAGTAATGGGAGGTTAACGTAATGAGCGCTGAGTTAATACTTGCACTTGAACAGCTGGAGAAGGAGAAGGGTATTAAAAAGGATGTAATAATTGAGGCCATAGAGGCCGCTCTTATTTCTGCGTATAAGAAAAACTTTGGTTCGGCAATGAACGTCAAGGTAAATATAGATAGAACAACCGGAGATGTAAAAGTTTTTGGACTCAGAAAGGTTGCAGAAGTTCCCGATATGGAACAGATGGATATATCTGTAGATGAGGCTGCCAGATTAAATCCCACACTTGCCGTCGGCGACATTGCCGAAATGGAAGTCACTCCGAGAACTTTCGGAAGAATAGCCGCCCAGACGGCCAAACAGGTTGTGGTACAGAAACTCAGAGAAGCTGAAAGAGGAATTATATACGATGAGTTTTACAACAAGGAAAGTGACATTGTTACTGGTATCATTCAGAGAATAGAAAAGAGAAACGTAATAGTAGATCTGGGAAAAACCGAGGCGGTGCTTGCTCCCACCGAACAGACTCCGGGTGAGGAGTACCGTTTTAATGAAAGGCTCAAATCCTATATCGTAGAAGTTAAGAAAACCACCAAGGGTCCTCAGATCATGATATCAAGAACCCATCCGGGACTTGTAAAGAGGCTTTTTGAGCTGGAGGTTCCCGAAATACACGATGGTACTGTTGAAATAAAAAGTATATCACGTGAGCCGGGCTCCAGAACAAAAATTGCAGTTTATTCCAAGGATGAAAATGTTGATCCGGTAGGTGCCTGCGTAGGACAAAAGGGCACAAGAGTCCAGGCTATAGTCGATGAACTCCGCGGTGAGAAAATAGATATCATAAAATGGAGCAACGATCCCAGGGAGTATATCTCCAGCAGCTTAAGCCCTGCCAAGGTAGTGAGGGTGGATGCGACTGAAGATGAAAAAGCTGCCAGAGTTATTGTTCCTGACTATCAGCTTTCACTTGCCATTGGAAAGGAAGGCCAAAATGCAAGGCTGGCTGCCAAGCTCACCGGCTGGAAAATTGATATAAAGAGTGAATCACAGCTGAGACAGTCTATTGAAAAACAGCTTTTCGACGATAGTTTAAACGATGGTTATATGGATTTTAACGCCGAAGATGAAAATAATGATTATAGCGAAGAAGAAAATAATGATTACAGCGGTGACCAGGATGATGATGTTTTCATAGACTGATAGATGATAACCTTTAATGATTTTGGCAATGCTTAATAAAGTTGCATACTGTCGGTTCATCCGATGGTAATTGACTATGGGAAGGTGTGGATGGATGAAGCAGAAAAAGATTCCATTGCGTATGTGTCTTGGCTGTAAGGAGATGAAGCCAAAGAAGGAATTGATACGGGTGGTAAGAAATAATGAGGGAGAAATCGGCATAGATCTAATTGGCAAAAAGCCGGGCAGAGGTGCATATATATGCAGGGATGCCGCGTGCCTGGAACAGGCCATAAAGGCCAAAAGACTCGACAAAGCTTTTGAGACGACAATTGATAATGAAATATATGAAAATCTGAAATGCCAATTGGAGGGAAATGATGGATAGGATTTATTCCTTGTTAGGTCTTGCTAAAAAGGCAGGACAGCTGTCAGCCGGAGACGAAACTTGTGAAAGGGCCGTCAAATCAGGTAAGGCTGTTCTTGTAATTGTAGCAGGAGATGCTTCTGAAAACACGAAGGACAAATTTAAGAGTATGTGCAGTTTCCGCAGTGTTTCCTATAGAGAATATGGAGAAAAACTTGGGCTCGGAAGATGTATAGGAAAAGAAATACGTTCAGTTATTTCGATTCAGTCAAAGGACTTTAAAAATGGCCTTCTTAAACTAATAGATAACCAAATTAATGAATCCGGGGGTGAAGGTATTGGATAAAGCAAGAATATACGAGCTTGCCAAAGAACTTAATACAACGAGTAAGCGGTTAATGGAAAAGCTTGCTGAGATAAATATAAATGTAAAAAATCATATGAGCCTTCTTGAACCTCATGAATTAGACGCACTTTATAAACACATTGGCGTAATAAAACATGACGAAAAGAAGCCTGAAGATGAAAAGAAAGCTGTCTCTGCGGACAATTCTCATCCAGTTGAAAAGAAGAAAGACATTAAAAAGGATATGAAAAGTGCACCAAGGATAATCAGAACCACGGAGATTGTAATTGACAGCAATGGTGAAACTGAGAATACCGACCGTGGAAATTATGTGAAAAAAGAAGGGAATCAGCCTTCTTCAAAACCGAATTATATAAAAACCGAGTCCAGCACTTCGGGGCTCAGACCGGGGTATGTGAGAGACAGCAAACCTGATTTTAAAAATAAACCTGTTAACAGGAATGACAAGTCTCACGAGTCTCCTAAAAATACGGCCAAAATTCCTGCTGCTCAGCATGATGACCCTTCAGTTTCAAAGCAAAACACCAAAACTGAGGACATTAAAAAAGAGGAAAAGATTGTGGCGGATACTGCTGTTCAAACAGATACAAAAATATCAAAAAACATTGATGCAACCGATACAGAAAAAATAAGCAAAGAGAATGTAGCTGAAAGAGTGGATATGAAATCAAACACAATTGTTGAACCAAAGGAAGCAATAACCGGCACAAACACGGCTCCAAAGAGCGAAAGTACTGAACCCAGGAAGGAAGCTACTGCCGCAGTGGCTGAAACACAGGCCTCAGAGATTGCCAATGTCAAGAGCGAGAATAGGCAGGGAGACAGACCACAGGGCCAGTATAACAGAAGTGACAGACCACAGGGCGACAGGCCGCAGGGTCAGTACAACCGGGGCGACAGGCCACAGGGAGACAGACCGCAGGGTCAGTATAACCGAGGTGACAGACCGCAGGGAGACAGACCACAAGGCCAGTATAACAGAGGCGACAGACCGCAGGGTCAGTACAACAGA
>NZ_AORV01000005.1 GCF_000350485.1 Ruminiclostridium cellobioparum subsp. termitidis CT1112 | reverse complement strand
ACATGGTTGTGGTCATTGACATGGAAGGCATCGTGGGAGGCATATGGGGCTCGGAAATAGCAATGAACATGATGATAAGGGGAATTGAAGGTGCTGTAATAGATGGGGCCTGCAGAGATTCGTATGAAACAAATCTTGAAAAGGCAAATGTATTCTGTACCCAGAGAACCTACAACCATGTATACGGACGTGCCCGCGGAGGAGCCAGAAACATACCGGTTCATTGTGCGGGAGTGACCGTAAAACCAGGAGATATCATATGCGCAGACGATGACGGTGTTCTGGTCATACCATATGAAGTTGCCGAAGATGTCATTAAATTTGCCAGATTGCAGCTGGAAGAGGATATTGCCACAAGATCTTCGCACTATGAAAAATTGGGTTTTGAACCTGATGCCACTCTTGAAAGAAACAGATAATTTTTCAGTATTCCATACAAAAACGGCTGTTACATTATCTTATACTGAAACAGCCTGTTTTGTAAAATTTAAGAAAGGGGGTTTCTATGAAAGCCATACAAAAAACAGCCGGAAAGCCCGGAGCACAGTTTGTTGAGTTGGAAATTCCCAGGCCAGGAAGGAATGAAGTCCTTGTACAGGTCAAGGCATCCGCCCTGTGCAGGTCGGATGTGGATGTATATGAATGGACGCAGCTGGTCCAGAATGCCCATTATAAACTGCCGTTTACCATGGGCCATGAATTTTCAGGGCTTGTGATTGAGGCAGGTGCAGATGTAAAGGGTATCCGGGCCGGGGACAGGGTTGCAGGCGAGACACATATTCCCTGCGGCTGCTGCAATACCTGCAGGACCGGTAACCAGCACATCTGCAGGAACAATATGGGCGTGATAGGCAGGAGCTTCGACGGGTGTTTTGCCCAATACATAAAAATTCCTGAAATAGCGGCAGTTAAACTTCCCGATTCCTTAACCTACAGGCAGGGTGCACTGCTGGAACCTTTTACCACAGCCATGCATGCCCTTTCAAAAGCAAATCCCTCCGGCAGCAGCATAGCCATTTTGGGAATGGGCACCATCGGATTGATGGCTGTTGAGCTTGCAAAATTTTTAGGCAGTACCAAAATCTTTGCCATGGGCAATAATGAGCTGCGGCTTGCAGAGAGCAGACGCCTTGGTGCAGATGTGGCCATCAATGGTTCCAGGGAGGATTTTGTGCAGGCTATAATGAGGGAAACAAATGGAGTAGGGGTTGCTTCGATCATAGATATGACCGGAAACGAAGACGTAATAAATAAGAGCGTTGAGGCTTTAAAGGTGGCAGGAACCCTTGTTCATGTGGGAATGGTGCCAAAGCCGCTGACCTTTAACAATTATATGTACGGTGTGGTGTACAAGGAACTGAATGTTACCGGGATATTCGGCAGGAGGATGTTCGAAAGCTGGGAAACCGTACTGTCCATATTGAGCACCGGCAGGATCGGGTTGGACAATTACATTGGGAAGGTAACAGAGCTTGAAAATTTTGAGCAGGCCATAGCCGATTTTAGAGGTGTAACAGGAAGAATAATTTTTGAGCTTTAATATAGAAAAAGAAGGTGTAAAGATGATAGCAAATCACAACTGCAAAGAGGTCAGTATTTTTGAGGTGGGTCCCCGGGACGGCCTGCAGCCCGAACCGGTATTCATACCCACTGAAAAGAAGATTGAACTGGTAAATAGGCTGACGGATGCGGGATGCAAAAGAATAGAGGTCACTTCCTTCGTACATCCCAGGTGGGTGCCGCAGATGGCCGACAGCAAGGAAGTTCTGGCCGGTATAAGGAAAAAGGAAGGTGTCACATATAACGCATTGATCCCTAATTTAAAAGGGCTTGAATTAGCTATGGAATGCGGCTTGAAGGAAGTGGTCACCATCATGAGTACCAGTGAAAGCCACAATAAAAAGAACCTTAACATGAGTACCGGAGATTCTCTTAAAGAAATAGAACAAATAAATAAAGTTGCGGCAAAAAACGGTGTTAAGGTACGATCATATATAGCAACTGTCTTCGGGTGTCCCATCGAAGGGGAAATGAGTCCCCAAAGGGCTCTTGAGATAGCATTGAAACTGGAAGAGTACGGCTCTTATGAAATTTCACTTGGAGATACAACCGGAATGGCAAATCCGGTTTCGGCATATGAAATCCCAAAAATGATAAACGAAAAACTTACCGGAGCAAAGCTTGCTGTTCACTATCATAAATACCACGGTCTTGAATTTGCCAATAACCTGGCATCCTTCGAGGCCGGTATCAGAATATTTGACGGCGCAGCCGGAGGCCTTGGAGGCTGTCCTTATGCACCCGGTGCCAAGGGAAACTGTCAGACTGAAATACTGGTGGAGATGTTCCAACGGATGGGAATTGAAACAGGAATAGATCTGAAACAGATTTATGAGGCAGGGGAGTATGCTCAAACCTTGAGCACACTTTTGCATAGCAGGTGTGTATAAGAGCCTGTTCAATATCTCATTGTGCCCGTCATTCTGGCTGATTTTGCACCATGCCACGTTAAATTTTCTTGCAATAAACAAATTATTACTTCAAAAATTTGCCTTGCCTGACACAAAATCCACCTGAGATGCCGGACACAAGCAGATATAAAACAGGCTCTAAAAGAGCCGGAGTTATAAAGGGGGCAGTTTAAAAATGAATGCAAAGTTGTTGGACATAAAGAAAAAATACATATCCGGAGAGATTAAAAGCCAGAACCTTGAGAGTGTCATTTTCATCCAGGTCTATGGAGCAGATCCGGAGAATATAAGGGAAGCATGCAATGATGCGGCTTATGTCCGTTGTGAAGCAGTTGAGGAAGCAACGGGAGCCAGCCTTGATATTATAAAAAATACCCGCCTGGACAACTGTTCACTGGTTGGAGGGGACAGAATCCTGGCCGGAATTGAAGGGAAAATAGGTGCGGCCACCATACCCATGGGAATAGCCGGCCCTGTAAAAATCAACGGACAGTTTGTGGATGAAAAGGTATATATTCCGCTTGCCACCAACGAGGCAGCTCTGGTTGCGGGAGTTCAAAGGGGAATCAAGGCAATTAATATGGCAGGAGGGCTGAACACACTGGTGCATTTTGATGGAATGACCAGAGCACCTTTGATAGAAGCTCCCAATATCGCCGAGGCCAGAAGATTCTGCAGACAGATATTAACGGATAAGGTGCTGTTCAAGGAACTGGCCGTGCTGTCAAGGGACCCCTTTGTACGGCTTGAGCAGATCGATCCCTATCAGCTGGGTACCAAAGTATTCCTGAGAATGACCTTTAAAACAGGTGATGCAATGGGGATGAACGGTGTGACAAAAGCTTCGGCAGATATTACAAGAGGGATTCTGGCAAAAATGCCACAATGGAAGCTTATAACTATAAGCAGTAATCTTTGCTCGGATAAAAAATCCTCCCATATCAATGTATTGAACGGCCGCGGAAAATCCATACAGACCGAGGTATTCATTCCGGATGAGGTTTTAAAGGCCGTATTTAAAAAAGGAGTAAACGCCAGAAGTGTTGAGAAGACAGTTTTCCATAAATGCTATCTGGGCTCCTGCTACAGCGGAACCATAGCCGGCTTCAATGTAAATGCGGCAAATGCGGTGGCGGCATTTTACGCGGCCACCGGACAGGATCTGGCACATGTCATTTCCTCCTCCAGCTGCTTTGTGCAGGCTGATGCAGCCGAAGGCGGTGTCCATTTTATGGTTTCCCTGCCCTGCATGGAGCTGGCAACCATCGGAGGGGGCACAATGTTCGGAACTGCAAGGGAAGCCTTAAGGCTCATCGGCTGCGGAGGTTTCGGAAAGAGTGTGGACGATAATGTGAATGTACTGAGATTGGCTGAAATTGCGGCGACAGCCGTAACGGCGCTTGAGTTGAACACTGCCTGTGCCCAGGCGGCTGGGTATGAAATGGCAGATTCCCATGTCAAGCTTGCAAGAGGCGAGGAAGCCTAGTGTGTATGGCCGGTTAACCCTCCTTTATTCGTCACATTGCGATAAAGGATATAAGTTTTCATTACATTTTGTGGCCACAAATGTGGCTCATGGAGGTTAGCTTGAAAGACTTCACTTGCGTTTGTCTTCCAAGCAAACCTGTGAATTTATGGCCGTGCGAAATATTCAAAGTATTTACCAATACTTTGAAAGTGCACATGGCCAATTAACCTCCTTTATTCGCCTTATAGCGGATGAGGGAGTGAAAAGATTTCATTACAGTTTTGTGGCCGCTATTGCGGCTCATGGAGGTTAATATGTACGAATCCATAAAAAAGTATATGAAGGTGGGCCTGATTCATTTTATGGCCTATCCCGCCACAATGAAAGGTGAAGGGCCTATTGAAGAGACGGTGAAAAAGATTGCTGCAGACAGTTACTTTGATGCAATCGAGTTAACCTGGATCAAAGACCCGCAGACAAGAAAGAATGTCAGGAAAATGCTGGACAGTTCCCATATGACGGTGGCTTACGGGGGACAGCCCAGATTGCTCACTACCGGCATGAATATAAACGACCTGGATGAGAGCAAAAGGATGGCAGCTGTTGCAAATCTGAAGGATGGAATTGATGAGGCGTATGAAATGGGAGCTTCAGGTTTTGCCTTTTTATCAGGCAAATATCTGGAGGAAACAAAGGAGCAGTCCTATCAGGCTTTGATTAAATCCACAAAGGAATTGTGCAGCTATGCCAGGAGCAAGGGCAGTATGAAAGTAGCGCTGGAAGTCTTTGACTACGATATAGACAAGAAGTCCATCATCGGCCCTGTTGAGCTTGCAGAACGATTTGCACGGGACATGACTTCGGAATTTGATAATTTCGGTTTAATGGTGGATCTGTCCCATATCCCGATGATTCATGAAACACTTGAAGAAAATCTGCTTCCCATAAAAGACTATATAATACACGCACATATGGGCAACACCGTCATAAAGGACCCATCCTGCGAGGCCTATGGAGATACACATCCGCGTTTCGGCTTTCCCGATTCGGAAAATGATGTGGATGAATTGACTGCATATTTGAGAATACTGATGCAGATCGGTTTCATCAGCGAAGAGCGCAGGCCAATAGTCAGCTTTGAGGTAAAGCCCTGGGGCGATGAGGATCCGGATATTGTCGTGGCAAATGCAAAGAGGGTATTGGATCTGGCCTGGTCAAGAGTTTGAGGTCACATATAGTATAATCTGCAGATTTATCCACAGCGAAGAACAAAAGTAGCGTAGCGGTTTTGTTCTTGCAGGTTATTACGAGGAGGGCGATTATGAAAATAGTAGTACTGGACGGATATACTCTTAATCCGGGTGACATAAGCTGGTCGGGATTGGAGGAGCACGGAGAACTGACGGTATATGACAGGACTCCGGCAGATAAGATTGTTGAGAGGATCGGCAATGCCGAAATTATTTTTACAAACAAGACACCGCTGACAAGGGAAACCTTTGACAGGTGTCCTGAAATAAGGTTTGTAGGTGTACTGGCCACAGGCTATAATGTGGTTGATACCGAGTACGCAAAGTCCAGAGGCATACCTGTGACAAATATACCTACCTATGGTACTGCTGCAGTGGCTCAATTCGCCTTTGCACTGCTTTTAGAGCTTTGTCATCATGTCGGGGCCCACAGTGACAGTGTACATAAGGGTGATTGGACGAAATGCCCTGATTTCTGCTACTGGAATTATCCTCTGGTTGAACTTGCCGGTAAAACTTTCGGCATTATCGGCTTTGGCAGAATAGGGCAGGCAGCTGCCAGGATTGCTCAGGCCATGGGTATGAAGGTGCTGGCCTATGACCAGTTTTTCGATCCCAAACTGGAAAATGACGAGCTGAAATATGCCCGGTTGGATGAACTGTTTGCAGGGTCGGACGTTATCTCACTGCACTGTCCGCTGTTTCCTTCAACCCAGGGCATAATAAATAAAACAAATATTGCAAAAATGAAGGATGGGGTAATGATCATAAATACGTCCAGAGGTCCCCTGGTGGTGGAACAGGATCTGGCGAAGGCTCTTAATTCCGGAAAGGTGGCAGGAGCGGCGCTGGATGTTGTGTCAACCGAGCCCATCGGCAGCGGCAATGTATTGCTCAAAGTCCAAAATTGTATTATTACACCCCATATAGCCTGGGCACCAAGGGAATCCAGAAACAGACTGATGAACATCGCAGTCGATAATTTGAAGGCGTTTTTGTCCGGCAGTCCGGTAAATGTAGTGAACCCGTAAGAGGGTGAAAGGATGATCCAATGAAAATCGTGGTTGCACCTGATTCGTTTAAAGGTAATCTGACTGCTCTGGAAGTGGCTGAATTTATAGAAGCCGGTATAAAGCAGGCCGATAAAGATATCGAGGTAATAAAGATTCCCGCTGCCGATGGCGGTGAGGGCACGGTTGAGGCTATTGTTGCCGCAACCGGCGGCAAAATAATAAAACAGCGGGTTCATGGCCCGTTTATGGAGGAAATGGACTCCTTTTTCGGCATTTCAGGGGATGGAAAAACAGCTGTTATTGAAATGGCCGCATGCTCAGGAATCATGCTGGTCAAAAAAGAGGAACTCAACCCTCTGTACACAACCACATACGGTGTGGGGGAATTGATATTGGCTGCCAGAAATCTTGGGTGCCGAAAAATAAACCTGGGCATCGGCGGAAGTGTGACCAATGATGGCGGTATGGGGATGGCGCAGGCCCTGGGATATAAATTCTACGACGGGCAAAATAAACTGTTGGGTCAGGGCGGAAAATATTTGTGTGAAGTGGCAGGAATTGATTCAAGTGGCTTTATAAAAGAAATAGACGGAATTGAGATCATAACTGCCTGCGATGTAAATAATCCATTATACGGGCCAAACGGAGCTGCTTATATATATGGACCTCAAAAAGGTGCCGATGCAGAAACAATAGAGTTTCTTGACCAAGGGTTGAGACATTTTGCCGAAGTTATCAAAAGAGATCTTGGTAAAGATATTGCTGACATTCCGGGAAGCGGTGCCGCCGGAGGCCTTGGCGGCGGCCTGCTGGCCTTTTTGAACAACGCCAGGCTGTGCTCCGGCATAGATATGGTTATCAGCAGCTGTAATTTTGAGGAGGCCGTCAGGAATTGTGATTTGCTCATAACCGGAGAGGGCAGGACCGACAGCCAGACAGCAAATGGCAAGGTTGTTGCGGGACTTGCCAAAGTGGCTGAAAAGTGTGGTGTGCCTGTAGTCTGTCTATCAGGTTCATTGATGGAAGGATATCAGAAAATATATGAACATGGAGTTGACGCCGCATTTAGTAATATAATCGCTCCCATGACTTTAGAGGAGGCCATCCGTTCCTCTCCGCAGATGTTAACCCAGGCCTCCTATTCAATAGCAAGACTTATGCTGAAAATATATTCAAGGGCAAAGGCAAAAAAGAGTTAGATATAGAATTAGATATATTAGTATTATATGCGGTAGTGTTGTATAATTTATTTACTATATGTTTAAATATATATTGAAATAAATGCTTATAGGTTATACCGGGTATAGACTTAAAACAAATATATTTTCATTTGAGAGGGGTTACATGACAAACAGAAAACTAATTCTGTATATTGCCACGAGTTTGGACGGATTCATTGCAGATGAGAGTGAATCACTTGAATGGCTGTTAAAAACAGAAGGTGAAGGTGATAATGGTTATGGCGGGTTTTACGAGACAATTGACACCGTCCTTTTAGGCAGACGGACATATGATTGGATTATGAAACATGAAAATGGAAACTTTCCTTACAAAGATAAAAAATGTTATGTTTTTTCAAAAAGTCTGAAGGGAAAAAATGACTATGTTGAGTTTATGAATGAGGACATACCGGCCTTCGTGAAAAAGCTTAAAGGGCAGGAAGGCGGGGATATCTGGATTGTTGGCGGAGGGGAGCTTCTTTCCTATTTCATAAAGGAAAGATTGGTAGACAGATTTATTGTAACTTTTGCCCCGGCACTGATTGGCAGAGGAATTCCGTTATTCAAGGAAAATGATATTGAAATGGATCTGGAGCTCAAGAGCGTAAGGCGGTTTAATCAATTTGCAGAACTTCAATATGATTATAAAGGCGCGCCTGTGCTTTAATACAATAAAACTTGAATAAACTGATCAATTAAGAAAATTTTAAACTGTTTACAGTTGTATAATAATTTTAGGCGGCTGCTGCAAACCAATTACATGGGATTGGTTTGCAGCAGCCTGTTTTTGTCCTGCAATATAAAAAAGCATTTAAAAGTGAACCATTTGATTTGTTATGACAATATATAAGTGAATGGCCATTCAGAAACCAAATTCCTGAAACCAATATCAAATGCAATGAAAAAACTTTAAGAAATTAATTAAAAAAACAATTGTTTGAAAGGAGACAGCACTTGGATATTACAGATTTAAACGAGTTTGTCAGCTTGCATGGCAATGCGGTTTACGGTTTCTGCCACAAACTTGCAAAAAACAGAGCCGATACCGATGATCTATACCAGGAAACCTTTTTAAAGGCCATGGAACTGTGCCATAAAATTGACAAGAACAATAATCCCAGGGGATTTCTTATTTCAATTGCAGTAAGACTTTGGAGGAATAACCGCAGGAAGCATGCAAGAAGGAACAGGTTGGCTCCGGTAGAGGAGTTGAATGAAAATATAAGCAGCAGTTATATATCAAGTGAAAAACTATCTCCGGAGAACATAGCCGTATCCAGGGAGCTGCGGCACGCCATACAAAATGCAGCCGATAAACTTAACGATAAATTAAGAATACCTTTGTATATGTATTACACGGCCGGAATGTCAAATGAGGACATAGCAGCGGCATTAAAAATCCCGCAGGGAACTGTGAAAAGCAGACTTTATAAGGCTCGCAAAATATTAAAAAGTACTCTGGAGGAGGCTGAAATATATGAAAAATTTTGAACAGGTGGACAATATTTTAAAGCAGGCTCTTTCTTCAAGTGAGGAGCCCAGTGAAGAGTTAAACAAAAATATAATTGACCGGTTTAAGGAGACACATACCATGAAGGCCATATTTAGAAAAAGATTAATTGGAGTGATCATAGCAGCAGTTATTACGATTGCGATGTCGGCCACTGCTTTTGCAGCGTGGCAGCTGCTCAGTGCCAGACAGGTGGCTGAACAGTTTGGAAATACACAGCTTGCAGAGGCCTTTGAGGCAAAAGATGCCGTTGAAATAAATAAGACAATTGCTTCACACGGCTATAATATCACTCTATTAGGAATAACAACAGGTAAGAACCTGAGTGGATTCAAAGGTTCAGCATTGCAGGATATCAATCCGGACAGGACCTATGCGGTAGTGTCCATTGCCAAAACCGACGGCGGCAAGATGCCCGGGACAAGCGATGAAGCCTATGGGCAGGTTCCCTTCTTTATATCCCCCCTTATAAAGGGTCAGAAGCCCTGGCAGGTGAATATAGCCTCCATGAACGGAGGCTACAGTGAATGTGTGGTTGACGGGGTCATGTACAGGCTTATAGAATGCGATGGAGTAGAAATGTTTGCGGACAGGGGACTGTATCTCTGTGTCAGCACCACAAGATTTTTTGATATTAATGCATTCGACTATGACGAAAAAACTGGCGAAGTCAGTCCGAAGGCTGAATTTGACGGGGTAAACGTATTGTTCGACCTGCCTCTGGACGTGAAAAAGGCAGATCATGAGAAGGCCGGGAAATATCTGAAACAATTATTGGGAGACGAAGCTTCCTCTGGCTCACAGAGTGATTCTGCAAAGAGTTCGGCCGATTTTGGCAGTAAAGGCGGCAATTCACAGGACGTGGAACTTGAAGAGGAACTTAAAGGCGGTGTAGTTATACCTGAGTCTGTGAAGGAAGTTACTTTTGATAAAAATGGCATTTCAAGAAATCTGTTTGTAACCGAAGAAGAAGGCAAAATGTCGGTAGTCCAATTCACAAGGGATGAGATGGGAGGAATTACTGGAAAAGTAATACAGATACAAAAATAATTAGTTTAATTTCTGACGGCCTGCGACTTATTAACAAGTAAAAATCGCAGGCCGTTTGGCAATAAAAAAATAAATTTCTGAGTTTAATTGCCTGATATATTTTAGTATGCTATAGTTCATTTATATTGATACTTTTAACCAGGATATATGAGGTGGAAACATGGGAAAACAGGCACTATATAATGTAAGAACTGTAGTAAATTTGAAGGATATGTTAAATCAAAGTGTATTGCTGTATGGAAGTAAGGCCGCTTTTATTTTAAATAATGGCGGGGTTACTGAAAATATCAGCTATTCGCAGTTTAAAGCCGATGTTGATGCATTGGGAACTGCATTGCTGGAGCTCGGCCTCAAGGGCAAATGCATAGCCGTTATTGGAGAAAACAGGTATGAATGGTGTGTGTCATATCTGGCTGTCACAGGCGGGGCCGGCATTGTTGTTCCAATAGACAGAGAGCTGCACATTTCTGAAATAAATAATATACTTGGCAGATGTAATGCCGATGCCATCATATATTCCGGTAAACATAACGACTGTATGAAAAAGCTTTCGGCTGAGATACAGTCTGTAAAATATTTTATAAACATGGATGAAAGCCGGGACAGTGATTTCTATTTGTCCTTTAAAGGTCTGGTTGAAAGGGGAAAAGAACTTTTAGCTTTGGACAGGCTTGATTACGTTGCTGCCGAAATAGACAGAGATGCTCTGGCAGTGCTGCTGTTCACCTCCGGGACCACCGGACTTGCCAAGGGAGTGATGCTGAGTCACAGAAATATTTGTTCAAATGTGGTTTCAGTACGTTCAACCGTTCTGGTTGATACAAATGATACTTCTTTGTCCATTCTTCCCATGCATCACACCTATGAATGCACCATCGGGTTTCTGGCCTTTATTTATTCGGGAGCCACAATATCCTTCAATGAAGGTTTAAAGCATATAGCCAGGAATTTAAAGGAAATGAAGCCTACAGTTCTTGTAGTCGTGCCCTTGATACTGGAAAATCTCTATAAGAAGATATGGACCCAGGCAGGAAAACAAAAATTCGGCAGGTTGAAGCTCAAGTTGGCTTTAATTATAACGGCCATATTAAATCATCTCTTCCGCATTGACATTGCAAATAGGGTATTCAAGCAGGTGCATGACAACGTAGGAGGAAGGCTGAGGCTCATATTGACCGGTGCCGCGGCAATAGACCCCTCTGTTTCCAAAGGATTCAGACGTATGGGTATAAAGGTTTTACAGGGGTATGGTCTGACCGAATGTGCCCCTCTGGTCACGGGAAACAGGGATCATGAGTACAGGGACAGCAGTGTGGGTAAAGCCTTGCCGGGTGTGGAAGTTAAAATAAACAATCCTGATGAAAATGGTGTGGGTGAAATCCTTGTAAAAGGTGAAAATGTTATGCTGGGCTATTACAAGGATGAGGAAGAAACCGGCAGAAATCTTATTAATGGCTGGTTCCATACCGGTGATCTCGGAATGGTGGACAAGTCCGGTTATGTATATATAACAGGAAGAAGTAAAAATATCATTATTACAAATAACGGCAAAAACGTATACCCCGAGGAATTGGAAGCTTCCATAAACAAGAATCCCTGTGTACAGGAATCCCTTGTTTCGGGTGAAATTGACCGGACAACAGGAGAAACGCATATTCATGCGCATATATTGCCAAACCTTGAATATATAAAGGAAAAGTTCAAGGGAGTAAGTCTGACGAAGGATGAACTGCTGAAGCTGTTTAATGAGATTGTAAAAAGTATAAATAAAGATCTGCCTATATACAGGCGCATAAGGAAATTTACGCTGCGTGAAAGTGAATTTATTAAAACCACAACAAAAAAAATAAAGCGTTATTGTCCCGAAAATGTTGAGGGTTAATATTTGCCGTACTCTTTCGAAGGTGGTTAAATACTTTGGAATCTTTAATAAATGTCAGCATTTTGAAGGATTTCACAATATAACAGCCGGTAGACAGGTATTCATCGGTTGAGGTTATTCTTCTATAGATTTACAATTATAAAATGCATAAAAATTTATACATTATACAAAATTTTATTTACACACTAGTTTATGCAATTTTATATTAAAGGCCGTGATATAATTGTTTTCTAAAAAAGAACTGATGCGTCTCTTCTTTCCTGCATTTGTTGAGCAGTTTCTTTCCACAGCTATAGGAGTTGTCAACACCATGATGGTAAGCGGACTTGGAGCTTTTGCAGTATCAGCCGTGGGTATCGTGGATTCCATCAACTTTGTCGCAATGAATCTGTTCCTTTCGGTAGCAACGGGAGCGACAGTGGTAATTGCACAGCATCTGGGTGCGGGCAACCAGGAAAAGGCTTCAAATACGGCAGCGCAATCAATCGTATCGGTTTTTTTACTCTCTGCTTTGACGGGGCTGGGACTCTTTGTTTTCGGACAGCAAATCATAGGATTCATGTTCGGAGGAGCCGAACCGGTTGTAAAATCGGCGGCCTGGACATATCTGGTCTGCTCTGCAATATCATATCCCCTGTTGGGACTATTTAATGTTTTTACAGGTGTATTGCGTGCCAATAATAATTTTATTGCTTCAATGACGTCAATAGTTATTTCCAACCTTGTAAATCTCGGAGTGGGAGCCATATGTATTTTCAAGCTTGACCTGGGAGTGCTGGGTGCAGGCTTGGGCCTGATTTCGGCCAGACTTGTGGGTGCGGTGGTATTGCTCTTCCATTTGCTGGGGAGCCCCAAAATACATATCAGGTCGGCTTCCTTCAAGGTATCCTTCAAGATAATGAAGCCTGTTTTATATATAGGGGTTCCAGCAGGTCTGGACAGCCTTGTGTTTAACGGAGGCAAGCTGCTGGTTCAGGCAATTGTGGCGTCTCTTGGAACGGCTTCTCTTGCGGCCAACAGTATTGCAGGCTCGCTGAATTCAATTATAAACATTCCCGGCGGTGCCGTTTCCATAGTTGCTGTCAGCATAATAGGCTATTATGCGGGAGCAGGCGACAAGCAGGAACTTAAGAAAATGATCAACAGGCTCACATTATATGCAATGATTTTACTTGGTGGGGTTTCACTGCTCTTCCTGCCATTTTCGTCCCATATCCTCAAACTTTATCAGCCTGCTGATGATGTGTTGACCATGGCGCTGCATATAACCTATCTGACGCTGGCATGCATACCTATATTCTGGCCTGCCGCCTTTATTATACCGGCTTGTCTCAGAAGTACCGGTGATGTTGTGTATGTAACTGTGGTATCAATACTGAGCATGTGGCTTGTAAGAGTTCTGCTGGGATATCTGCTGGTAAAGTACACCAGACTGGGAATTATGGGTATATGGATTGCCTGGTGCTTTGACTGGGTTACGAGAGGGGTGCCTTTTTACGCAAGGGTGCTCAGCCGGAAATATGAGAAATATATTCCGGCTCGTACTGATCAGACTGTAACGGAATAGGCAGCACCAAAACTTTTAATATTTAATGATTGATAAATTTCATACTATGTGGTATACTAGCTAGCGGAAAAATACACACGCATCTTGGATTGTTAAAGTGTCGATAAATGATAAAATCGTCAATATTTAAGTTGTACGATAACATGGGATGCGGAGGTATTAACTTTAACGGAGGTGTTTTAATATGGCAGTTATTTCAATGAAACAACTTTTGGAGGCAGGTGTCCACTTCGGTCACCAAACAAGAAGATGGAACCCGAAGATGGCAGAATACATCTTTACAGAACGTAATGGTATTTACATCATTGACCTTCAGAAAACAGTAAAGAAAGTGGATGACGCATACTTCTTCATAAGAGAAGTGGCAATGAGCGGACAGGACGTTCTCTTTGTAGGAACTAAAAAGCAGGCTCAGGATTCCATTAAGGAAGAAGCCGACAGAAGCGGACAGTTCTTTGTGAACAACAGATGGCTGGGCGGTATGCTCACCAACTTCAAAACTATTCGCAAGAGAATAGACAGATTGAACCAATTAAATGCTATGGAAGCAGACGGAACTTTTGAAGTTCTTCCCAAGAAAGAAGTTATCAAGCTTAAGAAGGAAATGGAAGATCTCGAAAAGAACCTTGGCGGAATCAAGAACATGAAGAAGATTCCGGGCGCAATGTTCGTTGTTGACCCACGCAAGGAAAGAAATGCTATCCTTGAAGCTAAAAAGCTCGGTATTCCGGTTGTAGCTATAGTTGATACAAACTGTGATCCTGATGAGGTTGATTTCGTAATTCCGGGTAATGACGATGCTATAAGAGCTGTTAAGCTCATTGCGGCAAAAATGGCTGATGCTATTATCGAAGGCCGTCAGGGTGAACAACTTTCACCTGAAGCTGCTGTTGAAACAGTTGAGGCTGTGGAAGTTGTAGAAGCTGCTGCTGAATAATTTAGTATGATGAAATGATATATTGCCGGATTGTGTTTAATACACAATCTGGTAATTAGTCTTAATCGATAATGAACTTAATATTTTATTCGGGTATATTATTCTATTACTAAATAATTAATGGCACAGGCGATAAATTATTGTTTATCCCATTTATGACATGGGGTAATTCAATTGGCCTATGTCGGAAATGGAGATAAAAATGATTACTGCAGAAATGGTAAGACTGCTCCGTGAAAGAACCGGAGCCGGAATGATGGACTGCAAAAAGGCACTCACCGAAACAAACGGCGATGCCGACAAGGCAGTTGAGTATTTGAGGGAAAAGGGTATAGCCAAAGCTGCCAGCAAAGCGGGAAGAATTGCTGCTGAGGGCTTGGTTGAATCTTATATACATGGCGGCGGAAGAATTGGTGTTCTCGTTGAAGTAAACATTGAAACCGACTTTGCTGCAAAAAATGAAGAATTCAAACAATTGGTCAAGGATATTGCAATGCAGATAGCTGCAAGCAAACCTGAGTTCGTAAGAAGAGAAGAAGTACCTGCTTCGGTATTGGAAGCTGAAAAGGAAATCTTAAGAGCACAGGCCAGGAACGAAGGAAAGCCTGAAAAAATCATTGATAAAATGGTTGAAGGCAGAATCAATAAATACTACGGTGAAAAATGTTTGATGGAGCAGGCCTTCATTAAGGATCCTGATATTACAGTCGATCAGCTGATCAAGGAAAAAATAGCTCATATTGGTGAAAATATCACTGTTAGAAGATTTGTTAGATTTGAAAGAGGCGAAGGTATAGAAAAGAAAGAAGAAAACTTCGCTGATGAAGTAATGAAACAAATAGGCGGTTAATAATAAAGGGGGCTGTTGCAAAACAAAATAAACTGTTTGTTTTGTGGCAGCCCCTTTTGGAACATATGCTTGTATGTTCCTTTTATTAGGGCCTTTTTTGGAAAAATAATATATTTATCTAACGGAGGAAAACCATGTCGGAAATAAAATATCGAAGAATAATGTTGAAGATCAGTGGAGAGGCTTTATCCGGTGAAAAAGGCAATGGAATTGATACCAACACTGTTAACGAAATATGCGACAGAATTCTTGCAGTACACAATCTGGGAGTGGAAATTGCCATCGTAGTGGGCGGAGGTAACTTCTGGAGAGGCAGAAGCGGTAAGGGCATGGACAGAACCACAGCGGACCACATGGGGATGCTTGCAACAGTTATAAATTCACTGGGGCTCCAGGATGCACTTGAGTCGAGGGGAATTCAGGTGAGAGTCCAGACTGCCATTGAAATGAGACAGATAGCCGAACCCTATGTAAGAAGAAAGGCCGTAAGACATCTGGAAAAGAAGAGAATCGTAATATTTGCCTGCGGCATGGGAAATCCTTATTTTTCAACTGATACGGCAGCAGCTCTCAGAGCGGCTGAAATTGATGCTCAAGCCATACTTATGGCTAAAAATGTTGATGGGATATATGATTCCGATCCTTCAAAAAATCCCGATGCCGTTAAATACAACAAAATCAGCTATCAGGAATATCTCAATAAAAATCTGTGTGCCATTGATTTGACAGCAGCTTCCTTCTGTAAGGATAACGGAATACCTACACTTGTATTCGGATTGAATGATCCTGATAATATCATCAGGGCGGTCAAGGGTGAAGAGATTGGTACTACAATATATTGAAATCCTTTGTGATTAATTGTATTATATATAGGGAATGTATAAATTATTCCTGGGAATATTCAGGAAGATAATCTTTATTTATTGGCAACAAATTTTTTTAGGAGGAGTATTATGGATAAAGA
The DNA here is from genome assembly GCF_000350485.1 of Ruminiclostridium cellobioparum subsp. termitidis CT1112. Taxonomy (GTDB): domain Bacteria; phylum Bacillota; class Clostridia; order Acetivibrionales; family DSM-1351; genus Ruminiclostridium; species Ruminiclostridium termitidis. The sequence continues at coordinate 649 of NZ_AORV01000005.1, read as the reverse complement.
GCTTTATAGACCTATTGAAGAAAAGATGAAGAAGACCATAAATGTATTAAAGGACAATCTTGCAGGCATCAGAGCAGGAAGAGCAAATCCCCAGATACTTGATAAAATTACCATTGATTATTACGGCGCGCCAACACCTATTCAACAGGTTGCAACTGTGTCAGTACCGGAAGCAAGAGTTATTCTGATACAGCCATGGGAAGCAAAGCTCCTTAAAGATATAGAGAAGGAAATTCAAAAATCTGATATCGGCATTAATCCCAATAATGACGGAAAGATGCTCCGTCTTGTTTTTCCGGCCCTCACAGAGGAGAGGCGTAAGGAATTAACCAAATCGGTTAAAAAGGAAGGCGAAGAAGCCAAGGTTGCCATCAGAGCCATAAGAAGAGATTCCATAGAGCATATGAAGGCCAAGAAGAAGAGCAGTGAAATTACAGAGGATGATTTAAAGGATGCCGAAAAGGACATTCAAAATCTCACCGATAAATTTATTGCTGAAATAGATCGGATAGTTGAAGCAAAAGATAAGGAAATAATGGAAGTATGAACCGGCTAATAGGGTATACGCTTGGAGATGCCTTTAAGCTGGCCCGGGAGGAAGGCTTTGAAATCGGGGAAATTACAATCACATCTCCTCCCAAAATGGAGA
>NZ_AORV01000004.1 GCF_000350485.1 Ruminiclostridium cellobioparum subsp. termitidis CT1112 | reverse complement strand
TGCTTTCAGCAGATGCGGGACATGTGATGGTTGAAACTGTGAAATGTGCTGAGAGTGGTTCCTCCATGATTATCAGAGCATATGATTATCAAAACAAAAGAGGACCTGTTTCAATAAAGCTGAATGGAAAAATCAGCAGGGTAACCGAATGCGATTTGCTCGAAAATGACCTGTGTAATGCGGAACATACAGAGAACTCCTTTGATTTTTATATTAAACCCTATGAAATTAAAACCTTTAAAGTGGAGTTTGATGGCTGATGGGAAATTTCAGGGAAGAAATGTACGCAGAAAAGTATAAGGACAATTTACTTTCCCCTGAAGAGCGGTCGGAGGATCTGCTGAGCAAAATGACCCTGCGGGAGAAAGTGGGACAGTTGAACCAGAGACTTTACGGTTTTGACTGCTATAACAGAATAGATGATGAAGTAGAACTTTCTGCAGAATTTAAGGAAGAAGTCAAGTACTGGAACGGTTTGGGAGTTTTATACGGTTTATACCGTGCAGATCCCTGGTCCAAGCGGGATTTTAATACCGGTCTGGAGGGCAGCCTTGCAATAAAGGCATATAACCTGGCCCAGAAATATGTTGTCCGGCATTCCCGCTTTGGTATTCCGATGCTCATGAGCAGTGAATGCCCACATGGACACCAGGCTCTGGACGGTTATCTTTTGCCGGTGAACCTGGCAATGGGTGCAGCCTGGAATCCCGAACTGATGGCCTCTGCCTACGGCGTTTGTGCACGGCAGATGAAGGATCTTGGCGTTAATCTGGCATTAGTCTCAATGCTGGATGTCTTGCGTGATCCCCGCTGGGGCCGAAGTGAAGAGTGTTTTTCAGAGGACCCGTATTTGTGCTCTGTTTTGGCAGAGGCGGCGGTTAAAGGCTGCCAGGAACGGGGTGTACCTGTGGTGGCAAAGCACTTCTGCGCCCAGGGAGAGGGGACCGGAGGCATAAATGCCAGCGCTGCCCGTATCGGTGAACGGGAGCTGCGTGAAATTCATCTCCCGCCTGCCGCAGCCGTCTGCAAAGCAGGTGTGAAGGGAATAATGGCCGCCTATAACGAAATAGACGGAATACCCTGTCACGGAAACAGCAGGCTGCTTCAGGACATCCTGCGCCGGGAGATGAATTTCTCAGGTGTGGTGATGGCCGACGGAACTGCCGTGGACAGGCTTGATATATTGACAGGAGATAATATGCGCTCGGGGGCGCTGGCATTGTCCTCGGGTGTGGACATCAGTTTATGGGATAAAGGCTTTACAGGACTGGAGGAAGCGGTAAAAAAGGGACTTGTGTCCGAAAAGCTGATTGACCGTGCTGTTCTAAAAGTCCTGGAATTGAAATTTCAACTGGGCCTGTTTGAGAGACCCTATCTGGAAGAAGCTACAGAAAAGGAAGCCCCCCTTGTTGAGGAAGAAAAGCATAGCTGCCCGAGCCGGCAGCCTTACCGTTACAGCTACGAGCAACACCCTCAAAGTCTTGAACTGGCCAGGCAGTCGGCTGTGCTGCTGAAAAATGAGGGAATACTTCCTCTGGACCTGAAAAAGGTAAAAAGCATAGCTGTTATCGGACCAAATGCAGACAATATATATAATCAACTGGGGGATTATACTCCTCCACTGAGAAAAGGAGAAGGTATAACCCTGTTGAAAGGACTTGAGAATCTCTGTTCTGATACCAAAATAAGGTATACTCCGGGCTGTTCAATAGGCGGAAAGGATGAAACAGGCATTAAAACCGCTGTTGAGCTGGTCTCCTCCAGTGATATTGTAATACTTGCCCTGGGAGGCTCCTCCAGCAGGTTTGCAGGTGCAAGCTTTGATATTAACGGGGCCGCTGTCACTCCACAACCGGATGTGGAGAGCGCCCGTAATTTTCAAATGGATTGCGGAGAGGGAGTGGACTGTGCCGGACTTACACTTCCGGGGGTGCAGCAGGAGCTGGCCCGGGCGGTGTTTGACACCGGAAAACCGGTAATAACTGTACTCATTCAGGGCAGACCTTATGCCGTAGAGGAGGCTGCTGCCCGCAGCAGGGCACTTATAGCTGCCTTTTATCCGGGTCCCATGGGCGGGCAGGCTCTGGCTGAAATACTGCTGGGAAAGGTCTGTCCTTCAGGCTGCCTGCCGGTATCGATACCAAGGAGTGCAGGACAGCTGCCGGTGTACTATAATCATAAGGTATCATATGACGCCATGAGGTACAGTGATATGGCAAACACGCCCCTGTTTCCTTTCGGATTTGGACTCAGCTATACGGGTTTTAAAGCAGAGAATTTTAAACTTACAACTGAAAATATCTCTCTTGAGAAGCTTGAAAAAGGGGAGAAGTTTGAGCTGGCTTTCACTGTAAGGAATGCAGGAAACCTTGAGGGCCACGCAGTACTGCAGCTGTTTGTTCAAGACCTGCAGGCAAGCACCGTAAGGCGGATAAGGGAACTTAAAGGCTTCACAAAGGTCAGGCTTGCGGCGGGAGAAGAAAAGGCCTGCAGGCTTGAGCTGGAGTACGAGCATCTGGCTGTCTGGGACAGCGGGATGAGGTACTGCGTGGAACCGGGAGAGTTTTTACTGGAACTGAGGGAAAGCGGAAGAAAAGTATGGAGTGGCCTAGTGGTCTGTAACACCTAAAATTCATAGGTTGCCGTCGGCTAAATTTCCGCAATGCTTCGTTGTCGAAAAGCACTGCTTCGCAGTACTTTGTTGGAATAAAGCAATTATTCCGCCTTCCTCCGCCTTGCCTTGCAAAAATTTTTCTCGCCTGACAACACTATGTTTTAGATGTTACGGACCACTAGTTGAGGTGAAATATTAATTTAACGCGTTGTGCCAGTTAAAAAGCGCAGGTACTTTCCGGAATAAATAGCTGCTGCCTCACCGGGAACAACTTTAAAGGACTGTGCTTAAATAGTGCGCGAGAACGTATTCACCAATGAGAAGCCTGATTAGAAGAGCTTGCTTGAAATTTGTAGGCTTACTTCAAGTATATCGTGCCGGGAAATTGACAGGAGGTCAATTTAAGCAGCACTCGAGACCCGGATGGTCGAGTTGCTGCGACGGCAAAGATGTGCTTGGAGTAAGCCATACTATTTCAGGCAAGAACTTCGGAGGCGATCCATTGGTGGATCACGGTCGGGAGCACTATTGATTATATAGACATGAGTTAAAGCTGTTCCATGTGGTCGGTACAACCAGATTTTAACCAGGAAAGTACCGAAAATGCGTAGTAAATCAACTGGCGCAACGAGTTAATTTAACTTGAGCACAGCACTCTTTTTTGCTTTCCATTCATCAATCTGCTGTTGAAGACTATTTTTCAGTTCATCGATTCCGGCAGCTTTTAGTTCGTTAATGAACATGGGCAACACTTTTTCAGGGTCAACTGTGCCGGTCATCAATCCGGGGTAATACTTTGCAGTTACTTTTGATACGGCTGACAGCCGCGTGCTGACGGCGGCACCGGAAACATCGGGAGTGAAGTCCAGAGCTTCCGATTTTATTGATTCACTGTTAAAATTCTTATATACATCCCATTTGTTCCTGGGATCTCCCTTTAAGGTTTTCAAGATAAACCAGTTCCCCTGTGTATACTGAACTCCGGTGTAACCGCTGTCTTTTTTCACTTCTACCTGGCCCTGGGGAGTCAAAGCATAATGTTCTCCCTCAATCCCAAAGTTGATTAAATTCCTTACCTCAGGATCGGTATTCAGGCAGTTGAGAAAGCTAATGCATTCCTGGGGGTATTTTGTACGGGAATTTACCACCATTATTCCGCCCCGGGCTGATTCTGTGGTGACAATGGAAGGGGAGACCTGGTGTGCAACCACCTCATATCCGGTGTCTTTTGACCAGGAACTGGTGGAATAGGGGCCTCCGCCTCCTTCACGCCAGAAAACCTTCAGATCCTTTTCCAGTCCCGAAATCAGCTTTACCGCCGCATCTTCGTTAATGTAGCCGGATTTGTAGAACTTCCGCAGCATTGACAGAGTTTTTTTTGCAGTTTCAGTTTCAAAGATATTTACTATTTTTAGGCTTTTGTCGGTGGACTTGACCATTAATGGAATATCCTTGTTTAAAACATATTCATAGCTTTCCAGGGCAAAAAAGTTGTGAGAGTATTGATCCAGTTCTATGACGGTGTAGTCGGGCTCATTTTGCTTGATCAATTTAAAAAGAGGTTCCAGCGATTCAAGAGTTGAATACTTTGAAATATCAATATCATACCTGTCAATAAGCTCTTTTGAATACATCCACCATTCGGGAACGGCTACTTCCTTGTTTGTGGGAACACCGTAGATCTTTTCGTTAATTTTTACACCTTCCCAGAGAAGCGGATCAATTGCAGCATGCATTTCCCTACCCGTGGTACTGAGGTATGGATCCAGTGCAAGCCACACACCTTTCACCGCATTTCCCGAGTAATCTCCCTGGTCGCCTTCGGTTGCAAATGCTATGTCGAAATTGGTGCCCGAATTAATTATATTTGAAAGAATATGTCCATAATCACTCCAGTTTATCTTATTGTAATCTATACGGACATTGATCTTTTTTTCAAGCAGCTCATTTAATGCCTTGTTTACTTTCTCCAAATCTGAATCAGGAGTTCCTATAGTATAATACTTTAGTGTAACAGGTGCGGTTTTGGAATCCTTACCTGAAACAGAAGCAGTGGAAGCAGAGGGATTCCTCATGGGAGCCGTACCGGAACAGGCAGAAAGTGACATGATTAATATCAAGGCCATAAATATACTTAATACCTTGCGGAATTTCATGGAATACCTCCCGGAAACAGCATTTGAAATATAATATAATACAATTGAGCCATTTTTATTATACACTAAAAGTCTGTCAAAATCAGCAGGACCCCACGATTTTTATAGCGGCAGCTGTATAATAAATTCAGTACCCTGTCCGGCCTTGCTTACCACCCTGATATCTCCGTTGTACAGGTTTACGATATGCTTCACAATTGATAATCCCAGTCCTGTTCCGCCCATGTTTCTGGAACGGCCTTTATCAACCCTGTAAAATCTTTCAAAAATTCTGGAGTGATGTTTTTCAGATATGCCGATACCGGTATCTCTGATGGAAATCATTGTTTTCCCGCTGGCTTTACTGGCTCTGATGTGGACAGTACCATTCTCAATATTGTACTTTATGGCATTATCAACGAGATTTATCAACATCTGCTTTATTCTGTTTTTGTTTACCAGCATAATTATATTTTCATCTGCTTCGACTTCAAGTTTTACTCCTTTTTTTTGTTGCGGCTGCATCAAGTATTAAAATAACTTCGTCTATAATACTGTCAAGGTTGTTTTCCTTTATGTTGTCATCCTTTCTCATGACTTCAATTTCAGACAACTGTAAAATATCATTTATCAGGGTGTGCAGGCGTTCCGCTTCTATATCTATTATGTCCAGAAATTTTGTTGCGACTGCGGTATCCTCAATAGCACCACTTTTGAGGGTTTCGACAAAGCCCCTTATGGAGGTAAGAGGAGTTTTGAGTTCGTGGGTTACATTTGATACGAATTCCGTCCTGATCTGTTCAAGTTTTTTTACCGAGGTAACATCGTGAAGGGTTATTACTCCGCCCGAGTTGACACTTTTTATTATGTCGGTATTTTTTATTGGATTGGTGTAGATTTTATAAATATTATCGGTATTTTTCAATGGCGAAAACATCATTATTTCATCGGTTAAAGGGTGGTTATTTTTTATTGTATCTATGAGTATGGAATTTACCTTTGCATTACGGGTGATCTGGATCAGATTTTTACCTATAATCCCCGGTCCGTGTTTGACCCCGAAAATATCACATGCAATAGTATTTATCAGCAGTATCTTATATTCTGTATCAACTGCAATTATTCCATCTCGCATGCTGTTTATAACCGTATCAACCCTCACGTTTTTATCCATTATTCCGGAAAGGGTTTCATCCAGTTTATCGGCCATCCCGTTAAATGTGTGGGCCAGTTGTCCGATTTCGTCTTTTGAATTGATATTTACCCGCTTTTTATAGTTTCCGCCGGCAATTTCCTTAGAGGTATTAATTAACTGGCGGATAGGGTCTGTTATTACTTTTGAAAGCTTGAAGGAAATCAGTATTGTCAGCATTAATCCAACCAGTATGCCAATTATGGTATAAAAGAAGAAGGCCTTATTGATTGAGTTTAGCTGGTAGAGGGGAATTGATACTCTGACAATTATGTCGGACTCTTTTATAGGCAATGCCACGTACAGATATGTAACTTTTAAGGTCTGACTGAAGCGCTCGTCGGTGCCCATTTTACCTTCAATGGCTTCTTTGACTTCTTTTCTGTTCAAATGATTTTGCATTTCATTAAAGTTTGAATCAGATTCTCCAAGTACAGTCCCGTCAAAGTTTATAATAGTTATTCTGGTAAAAAAAGAAAAGCTTTCAATTGCTGACGGCTTTTCATTTAAAAGCTTTGCGTAGCTCTTTGCAAGCTTGTCATAATCTACGCTTTTATTTTGGGAATTTTCTTCATTTATTTGATGTACCAAAAGAACAGCAGTATTTTCTATGCTGTTCTGAACCTCATACTTATAAAAATATCTCGCCAGAGCCGATGTGAATATTCCTGTGATGGTTATTGCGATAATGACCAGAAATATGGTGTATTTTACTATCTTTGATTTCATCCGTATCTGCACCTCCAAGAGAGCATATGTATACTATTTGGCATTTGCAGACGATATTTTGTCGGTAAACCTGTAACCTATACCTCTGATTGTTTCAATAAAAGTAGGATTTTCATCATTATCCTCAATTTTTTGTCTGAGATAACGGATGTGTACGTCTACAGTTCTTGTTTCCCCATAATAATCAAAACCCCAGATTTTGTCAAGCAGGTGCTCTCTGGATAGCACTTTTCCCTTGTTTAAAACCAGCATTTTAAGCAGCTCAAATTCCTTAAGGGGCATTTCAATCAGCCTGTCACCTTTATAAACTTCTCTTCTGGTACAGTCGATAGTTATATCTGCGTGGGTGATAACGTCCAGTTTTGGTTCAACTACTGTGTTTATCCTTCTGAACAGTGCTTTGATTCTGGCTAATAATTCTCTTACGCTGAAGGGTTTTGTAATATAGTCATCGGCACCAAGCTCAAGTCCCAGTACTTTGTCAAATTCTTCGCTTTTGGCTGTCAGCATTATTATAGGTATATTTTTGGTAGCAACATTCTGGCGGAGCTGCCTGCAAACTTCCAAACCATCGATACCGGGAAGCATGATGTCAAGAATGAAAAGGGAGGGTACATTCTCCTGGGCATGTGAAATCAAGTCTTCACCGTTATCAAAAACCGTGACCTTGAAGCCGTTGGATTCAAGGTTGTATTTTATAAGCTGCTGTATATGCATTTCATCTTCAACGACAAAAATAGTTTGTTTTGACATATTCTCTCCCATCCTGCTGCTTTGGGCAGCAATTCAAAATAGCAATGAAAAGCCGCTTGCGGTTATTAATCAGTCTTTTTTGCAAGATGACCATGGGATCCGGTTACATTGAATACAACCCATTCGGAGATGTTTGTAGCATGGTCACCAATCCGTTCAAGATATTTTACAATAAACATGAAATCTGTAGCCTGTTCAACCGTCTCGGGATTATTTTTCATTATATTGATAAGTTCAAGTACTATTTTTGAAAAAAGATCGTCTACCTCATCATCGGAATCACATACTTCTCTTGCCAGCACTACATCCTGTTTTATATAAGAATCGATTGATCTGATTACCATTTTCTTTGCCAGTTCGGCCATATGGGGGATATCAACCAGAGGCTTGATATATTTCATGTCGGCCATTCTTATGGTCAATTCGGCGATATCTGCCGCATGGTCGGCTATGCGCTCCATATCGGTAATAATTTTCAATGCCGTGCTTATAGTTCTTAGATCCTTTGCCAGAGGCTGCTGCCTTGCAATGAGATTGATACATATCTTTTCAATTCGGCCTTCCAGTTCATCCACTTCGTCATCACTCTGGTATACTTTTGTGGCAAGTTCTATATCCTGTTTTTTCAAAGCAAGGATGGAGTTCTCGATTGATTCTTCAACCAGACCGGCCATCTTAACCATTAAATTGTGCAAATGCTCAAGTTCTTTATCAAATGAGTGTCTTACCATGTTAACCTCCTAAGCCATAATTATGGCTTTGAGCCGCATAGCGGTCAAATATTTTTAAAGTATCAGCCAAATCTTCCTGTAATGTAGTCCTCGGTTCTCTTGTCCTTCGGATTGCTGAACAACTGGTTGGTATTACCGAACTCAACAATTTCACCATGAAGGAAAAATGCAGTTAAATCTGAGATTCTGGCTGCCTGCTGCATGTTATGCGTAACTATTATTATAGTATAATTCCGCTTTAATTCTTCAATCAAATCTTCTATTTTAAGGGTTGAAATAGGGTCAAGCGCCGAAGTGGGTTCATCCATCAAGACAACTTCGGGTTCGACTGCAAGTACCCTGGCAATACATAACCTCTGCTGCTGTCCGCCGGACAGTCCCAGTGCGTTTTGCTTCAGCCTGTCTTTGACTTCATCCCATAGTGCACTGTTTCTTAAACTTTTTTCAACAATATCATCTAGCTTTGATTTGGATTTTATGCCATGGATCCGAGGCCCATAGGCAATGTTATCGTAAATAGACATGGGGAATGGATTAGGTTTCTGGAATACCATTCCAACATTCTTTCTCAACTCAACTATATCATACTCCCTGTAAACATTCAAACCGTCGAAATACACGTCTCCGGTGATTCTGACGTTTGAAATGAGGTCGTTCATTCTGTTAAGAGTTTTTAGAAAAGTTGACTTTCCACAGCCGGAGGGTCCGATGAAAGCAGTTACCTGATTACTGGGAATATCAATTGAAACATCTTTTAAGGCCTGAAGATCACCGTAAAACAGATTTAAATTTTTGGTTGTTATTCTATAATCATTTGTCATAATTGTAATCCTCTATCTTAATTTATTATTGGATATTTTAATAATAACAACACTTTTTTAATGCAGGTTTAAATCTATGTTAACTTGATGTTAATAATAATTTACGTCAATAAATTACTTAATCAGGATTTAATTCATATTATCTGCACAAATCGGCAATTTACTCCTGTCTTATTTTCTTAACCGGAACAATAATTTAATCATGTTTGGATAAAAATAATTTTAATATCATCTCACTTAACATTTTATTAACATTGGCTTAACAGCAGTTTACTTTTTGCTTTCTTCTATTAATGCTATTATGATGTTGTGAAGGAGGGCTCAAAAATGACTCAGAGCGTGGATGCGGCACAAAACAGAAAAATTGCCAATACAAGAATTAAGAGAATGAAACTTTCAAATACCATAGCAAAAAATATTCTTTTCTTATTTGCTGTTATAACTATTTTAACTACACTGGGAATCATAATATCACTGCTTAGAGATTCAGTAGGATTCTTTACCGAGATATCCATAAAAGACTTCTTATTTGGAAGGGTATGGACGCCTCTTTTCAGCGAGCCTCACTTCGGTGTTCTTCCGCTTGTATGCGGAACGCTTCTGATTACATTAATATCAGCTGTTATATCAATACCTGTAGGACTTTTTACAGCAATATACCTCAGTGAATATGCAAACAAAAAGGTGAGAAAGGTTATAAAGCCTATCCTGGAAGTACTTGCAGGTATACCTTCCATAGTTTTCGGTTATTTTGCATTAACGGCAATAACTCCCTTTTTAAAAGGAATAATTCCTCAAACGGAGATTTTTAATGCGTTAAGTGCAAGTATTGCGGTTGGAGTTATGACAATACCATTGGTATCTTCGCTCAGTGAAGACGCCTTGAGAGCAGTGCCGGACAGTTTGAGGCAGGGGGCGCTGGCACTGGGTTCCACAAAGATGGAGACCTCACTGAAAGTAGTCGTGCCTGCTGCAATTTCAGGAATTTCCGCTTCCTTTGTTCTGGCAGTGTCCAGAGCCATAGGAGAAACAATGATCGTAACCATTGCAGCCGGTGCCAGGCCCAACCTGACCTTTAATCCGCTGCAGAGCGTACAGACCATGACTTCGTTCATAGTACAGGCAAGCCAGGGAGATAATCCCCACGGTACTGTAGGATATTATTCGCTTTTTGCGGTAGGTTTGCTGTTGTTCCTGATAACCCTTGGACTTAATATCCTCTCCCATTACATGGTTGATAAATATAGGAAGGAATATTAAAACAGGGTTAAAATAATTGAGTTGGATCTGGAGGCGTCACATGAATTATGTTAAATATAGAAAACTGAAAAACTCCATCTTTCATGGTGTAATATTTTGCATTACTTTGATCGGGATTGTTATTCTGGCAATACTTTTAATTGACATTATCAAGAGAGGAGTACCTTTTCTGACCAAAACCTTTTTTTACAAACTTCCCTTCAAGATTTCCAAACAAGGCGGGAATCCTTCCGGGTATTGTGGGGAGTATAAATATCATACTGCTGACAATAGCTTTTGCTGTTCCGGTTGGTTTGGGTACAGCCATATATCTTGAAGAATATGCAAAAAACAACAGGATGACAAAATTTATTAAAATAAACATTTCAAACCTTTCGGGAACTCCGTCAATTGTCTATGGTTTGCTTGGCCTGGCAGTGTTTGTGAGAACTTTGGGTCTTGGCAAGAGCATATTGTCGGGTGCGCTTACCATGTCACTTGTTGTACTTCCCATAGTCATTGTGTCCTCTCAGGAGGCAATTAAGGCTGTACCTCAATATTTACGGCATGGTTCCTATGCTCTTGGAGCTACAAAGTGGCAGACCATAAGAAAGATAGTCATACCTTCGGCACTGCCCGGTATATTTACAGGTGTCATACTGTCGGTTTCAAGAGCCTTGGGTGAAAGTGCTCCCTTATTGATGGTTGGAGCAGCAACTTATGTTTCAAAGCTTCCTGATAACGTTTTTTCGGTTTTCACGGCTCTGCCGCTCCAGATATACTATTGGATGGGGCTTCCTAAAGAGGATTTCAAGGATCTGGCGGCAGCAGGAATAATCGTACTTTTGGCAATATTACTTACAACTAACGCAATAACAATTGTATTAAGAAACAAATATCAGAGATCAATTGAATAAAAAAACTAACAAAGAAGTTAACAAATAGGTTAAACCTGCTGAAAGCTGAAGAAACTTATTGGAAAGGTACTGCAAACTGCCGGATGTAGCAGCTGCAGTACCTTTTTCTGTGTCCCTATTGTTAAGCTTTCTTAATGTGTAATTAACAATAGTTAACCAAAACAAAATACTCTCTTTAAAAATTACTAATATAATGAAACTGTAGTGAATAAAAAGCAGTTTAAAAAATAATAAAAATCTGCTTACTTAGGAACAATAAAAAATGATTACTAGTGGAGGGTTTCAAAATGAGAAATTCCGTATTAATGAAAAGAATAACAGCTTTAGCATTAGGTTTGGCATTGACGGCAACTGTTGCAGGATGTGGAAGCGGCACAAATAACGCAGAAAGCTCTGCAAGCAATGCTGACAATACTTCGGCGGCAAGTACAGCTGAAAAACTCGGCGGACAGATAGTAATTGACGGTTCCAGTACGGTTTATCCAATAACAATGGCGGTTGCGGAAGAATTTAAAAATGAACAGCCAGGTGTTGAGGTTTCAGTGGCAATGTCAGGAACCGGCGGAGGCATGAAGAAGTTCGTTGCAGGTGAAATAGATATATGCGATGCTTCAAGACCCATAAAGCAGGAAGAGATAGATCAGGCAAAAGCAAAAGGTATAGATTATGTTGAATTGGAAGTAGCTTATGACGGCATATCGGTAGTGGTTAACAAGGATAATAACTGGGTGGACTCAATTACTACCGCAGAACTTAACAAAATCTGGGCAAAAGACAGTCAGGTTAAGACCTGGAAGGATGTAAATCCCGCATGGCCTGCAGAACCGCTTAAGCTATATGGCCCTGGAACAGATTCCGGCACATTTGAATTCTTTACCGAACAAATTAATAAAAAAGCCAAGGAATCAAGAACGGATTACACTCCGAGCGAAGACGACAATGTACTTGTACAGGGTATTGCCGGAGATAAGGATGCAATGGGCTATTTCGGATTTGCATACTATGAAGAAAACCAGGATAAGTTAAGGGTATTAAAAATTGACGACGGAAAAGGACCGATAGAACCAACAGCTGCATCAATCAAGGACAAGAGCTACAGTCCGCTTTCAAGACCCCTGTTCATATATATAAACAAGGCAAAGATGGATCAGCCGCAGGTAAAGGCATTCGTAAAATATTACATCGATAACGCTGCTACATTATCAGAAGAAGTCGGATATGTTCCTCTTGATAGCTATGATGCCGTAAAGGAAAAAATAAAATAACAAATTCCTGACCTGATCGTGGTACTTACAAGAGCTATTCCTGTTAAGTACCGCGATTTTTTATTATCCGGAAAAGTATAAATTTTTTGATAAAAATTAGTGGCTTTGCCATCTTTATAATATAATCGTATTGGGGAAAATGCTATGAAAATAGGAAAAATTATAGGAAACATCACAGCAAAAAAAATACACTGAGAACCCAGCTGCTTATCGTATTGATTTCGGTTGCTTTAATACCGGTAATTGCAATAAGTGCTTCAACTTACATAACTACCATAGGAAAAATAACAGATTTATCATTAAATACTCTCAAGACTAATTCCTATAATACAAAAAATAATATTGATGTAAAGATAAACAGCATTGACAGCATTATAAAAGGAGTCTCCTCACAGCCTGGTTTTCTGGTTGCACTTGAAATGGTCAATAATTCAAAAAATTTGGATACAGATGTTTACAGCAATGTACAGATTTCCATGAAAAATGCGGTAGACGGCTCGAACAAACTGGTGGGTGCCATGTACCTCTGTGACAGCAAGGGCAGAATAGTTGCAGCAGGAGCAAAGGACTACAGGCAGTTTAAGGATAAATCGTTTTATGACCTGAAGCTGTTTGAAGATATAAAGAAATTAAAAGATGGAGTGGTTGTAGGAGAACCTGTTTACTCAGAAGAACTGAAAAAACTTGTAATACCCATATCAAAACCTGTCAGAAGTCTGGCTGCTTTTTCAGGCAGCATCACGGCACTTGTCGATTATAACAATTTCTTTACCCTCATATCCAATTCTGATGGCAAAAGTGAGATAATTATTCTCAATAAGGATCAGACCATAATTTATCATCAAAATAGTGAAAAACTAAATACGAAAATAACCGATAAGAATTTGAATGGATATTTAGCCGGGCATTCAAACGCAGAATATATAACCTACAATGACCAAAAGATAAAAAAAGTAATGTATACCGATAAATCAGCTGTTACCAACTGGATCGTCTGTGCACAAACCGGATATTCGGCCGTAATGTCTTCTGTAAGGCAATATGTACTGGTAATATCCATAGTAATATTATTGACGCTGGTTATAACTCTGTTTGTTTCAATTATATATTCAAAGTATATATCAAAACCCGTAGTTGAACTGGCAGAGCAAATGAAGAAAATTGAGGAGGGCTGCTTTGAAATCAGCCCTGGCGGAATCAGAGCAAATATTCAGGAGATCAACAGCCTCAAGGAAAATTTCTACAATATGGCTGTCAACCTTAAAAACCTTATTTTGAATATAACCTCTGCCAGCAATGAAATTGACGGCATGTCAGGTGTAATGTATGAGGCCTCCTGCAGCTCAATTGAGCAAACAGAAAATACACGGCTGTCAGTAAATAAAATAAATGAAAATATTAAAAAGCAGGCAGAAGATACCAACCTTGTTGCCGAGGGAATAGACAGTCTTGCAAATCAGATTGCGACTTCGAGGGAATTATCTCAAAATGTTTACGGTTATCTGGATTTGTTGAATAAATCCACCGAGAACGGCAGGTTTGAAATTGACAGCCTGGAATCAATTTCCGGAGCAAATCTCAAGAATACGGATATGATGAAAGATGCAGTACTGCAGCTCCAATCACAGATGAAGCAGATTAATAACGTAACCGATACCATTCATAATATAGCAAAACAAACTCACTTGCTTTCCCTTAATGCAACAATAGAAGCTTCCCGGGCAGGAGCAGCGGGGAAGGGTTTTTCAGTAGTAGCCCAGGAGATTAAAGGCCTTTCCGAACAGACCAATATACAGACGGGTGTAATTAGAAATATGCTGGACGGCATAGTGAAGAATACCTTCCTGCTGGTAGCTGTGTTTAAGGAGGTAAGTGCAGGAACCGACACACAGAGCAGGGCAGTCAGCCGGACCAAACAGAGTTTTGCCGAAATAGCCGGCTGTATTGAGAATATCAATCACCAGCTCTATAATATTAATGATTATCTCAGGGAGATGGATTCCCAAAAAACCAATCTTGTACAGCTGGTAAATCATATAAACTTATCCGCAGCAGAGATAGCAGCAGGTTCAAACCAGGTGCAGAGCTATACTCGGGAACAGCAGTGGTCTGTCAACAAAATGCATGATGATTCGGACAAATTTAAAGAGTTGGCCGGTACATTGAAGAAGTCAGTGGAGATATTCAAGGTTTAGCAATATTAAGTCACAAAACTGCTGTTTGCACAACAAAAAACGCCTCGTTTCCTGATGGAAACGTTGCGTTTTTTTATATGATCAATTATTTTTCTAAAAGTTTATCCAGGTCAAGTATAAGTACTATCTTACCTTCCCTCTCAACAACTCCGCTGAAGAATTTGCCCGAGAGACCGGAAATAAGTTCGGGAACAGGTTTTATATCGGAGTCCTCGGCGCTGAATATTTCACTTACTTCATCAACAAGCAGGCCGACCATTGACTGGTGATTTAAAATGATGATACGGGTATTTTCGTCAAAATCAATGGGCTGATATCCGAATTTTTTTCTGAGATTGAAGACTGTATGAACTTTACCTCTGAGGTTAATCAAACCTTCAATATAAACAGGTGTATCAGGTACTTTATAAATATCGCTAACCTTTTCGATGATATTTACATGGTTGATACTAATAGCAAGTATTTCGTTATTAACCTTAAACAAAACCAATTGTGTTGACATCAGCAAATACCCCCTCAGTAAAAAACTACTATTTAAAATACATTATATCAGTATTACAAAATTTCGGCAATTATTTTTGCTGTATTTTGTAGTATAATAAACTTTACTGTTAACTTCTGTAACTTCCGTTGATTTTAACGTAGTCATATGAGAAATCACAGGTCCACATTCTGTCCGAAACCTTGCCTTTTTTCAGATTGATTTTAATAGTAATTTCCCTTTGCTTCAGAACCTGCTTGGCGGCTGCTTCGTCAAAATCCACGGCTGTACCGTTTCTGCATACCAAAATATTACCGATTTGAATGTCAGTGAGATTCGGGTCGAAAGAGGCACCTGAATAACCTGTTGCAGTTATTATTCTGCCCCAGTTTGCATCTTCACCGAAAATCGCTGTCTTGACCAACGGAGATTTTGCAACCGCACTAACAGCTTTGTAGGCATCAGCTTCATCGGCAGCTCCGTCAACTATTATCTCCACCAGCTTGGTCGCGCCTTCACCATCTTTGGCCATCAGCCTTGCAAGGTAGGTGCAGACGAACATGAGAGCATCTACAAATTTTGAATATTCATAATCGTCCTTGACAATTGCATCATTATCTGCAAATCCGTTGGCAAGAACGAAAACAGAATCGCAGACACTTGTATCACCATCGACCGAAACCCTGTTGAAGGTTGACTTTACACAGGTCTTTAAGGCCTTGTCCAGCAGGCTTCTGGATATATTGGCATCGGTGGTGATAATACCGATCATGGTTGCCATATTTGGGTGAATCATTCCGGAGCCTTTGGCCATTCCGCCGATACGAACGGTTTCACCCTGTATTTCAATTTCGACGGCCACTTCTTTTTTTAACAGGTCTGTCGTCATAATTGCTTCCTGAGCATCGGTATTGCCGTCCTTGCTGAGGACATTAACCGCCGATCTGATACCTGATCTGACCGAAGGCATGTTCAATTTCGAGCCTATAACACCGGTTGAATTTACCAGGATATCCTCCGGTTCGCAGTGTAATAACTCGGCAGTCAGGGCAGTAATTTCCTTTGCATCCTTGTATCCGGTCTCACCGACACAGGCATTTGCATTGCCGCTGTTAATAACAATAGCTCTGGCGATGCCATTCTTTATATGCTCCATTGATACCTGAAGGGAATGACCCTTTACAACATTTGTGGTAAATACTCCCGAAGCCACTGCATTGTCTTCAGAACAGACAATAGCCAGGTCCTTGCTGTTGTTCTTTTTGATTCCACAAGCCACGCCGGCAGCTGTATAACCTTTTGGAGCTGTAACTCCGCCTTCTATCACATTCATTTTTATCTCCATTTCCGACATGGGATAAATCAAATATCCCATATAAAACCAGAATCCTCAGTGTGTATAAGAAACTTGGGAAGTCTCTCAGGGATATTATAAATTTATTCCCTTGCCATAAATTTAGTTAACTGATTAATTACGTATCTAATCCATATTAGACAAATTTAACCATAAATAAAAAGCTGTTATTTGTAAGTTATTATACATAAATATGACAAATGAATCAATTAAAATTAGCATGTTCATATTCGCATGCATATATTCAGGCAAAATATTAAAATAAAATAGATTGACATAATTTTCAAAACTATGCTAATATTACAGTTAGCGTATGCTAACTGTATGGAAAGGGGAGAAACATATTTTGAAGTTTACTAATTTAAAAAAGCAATTAAGGAGGCTTTCCGGATTTGTAACAGCATTGGCTGTTGTGGCCTCGGCCCTTGTACCGGTATATCCGCAGGAGGTTGATACAGGTACGGGAAGCGTTTTAGTTTTACAGGACAGCAGTAATGAGGTTAAGAGGGCTGCTGAGCTGCAATTTGATATGGATACCGAGGGTGGGGATGAGAATCTGCGGCCTGCTGCAACAACCTCCGGAGCAATTTTCATGGGGGAATCCTATGATTCGGAGTCAGGGCCGGTACAGGTCCACAGCATAGGACTATCGGGAGAATATGCCGACGGTACATATCAGGGAACCGGCAGCGGCTATAAAAGTGAGGTTACCGTAGAGGTTACAATAGCTGATAATGTTATTACAAAAATAGAGGTGGTTTCGCAGGATGAGACCCCATCCAGGTGGGAACAGGCTCTGGCTGTTATAGCCGGCATTATAGGAGCAAATTCCACAGATGTTGATTGCATTAGCGGAGCAACCAGAAGCAGTGAAGGGATCAAGGCGGCTGTGAATGATGCTTTGTCAAAGGCCTTGATAACCGATACTCAGATTTTTGCCGGCGGAACCGGATCACAAAGCGATCCATTCCGCATAGAGAATGCTGAACAGCTTAAAAGATTTGCCGGAAAGGTAAATGGAGGATTTGATTATCAAGGCAAGTACATAAGGCTTACCGCCGATATCTCTCTCAAGGGCCAGGAATGGACGCCTATCGGAATTGCTGAGAGTACGGCTTTTTCAGGGGATTTCAGCGGAGCGGGCAATAATGTGGAGGGTCTTGCAATAAGCAGCGGAACCGGACAGTACCTGGGTCTTTTTGGATATCTGGGTACCGGGGCCAGAATTTCTGAAGTTGAGCTCACAGATGTCAGTATTTCAGTTACTGCCGGCGATGCAATCTATGCCGGTGCCATTGCAGGCCGTACGGCAAATGGTGTGGTAATCGACAATTGCAGGATTGACGGGACGGTTTCGGCTTATACAGGCGGAGCGTCTAAAATGAGCTGGGCTGGTGGAGTTGTTGGCTCCCTGGGAATGGAGTGCACTGTTGCAAACTGCCATACCGATGTTGAAGTCAGTGCTGAAGCTGCAAGTGCTGCGGCTTATGCAGGCGGAATTGCCGGTGTCTCGGGAAACAAATGTGTGATTGTGAATGCGGGGACAGCAGGAAATGTATCTGCGTGTACACTAAGTACATCACTCAGCGTTGCAGGCGGGATTTTGGGATCCCATGGAGGCTCGGCTTATAATGTTTACAGCCGCGGGATGGTCAGCTCTGAAAGTGCTGATCCTGCAAAGTGCCTGGCCGGCGGAATCAGCGGGATGGTCACACCCAATACGGCAATAATAAATGCCTATTATAGTGATCAAAATTCCAGGGCGTTTATGACGGCAACTTCAACTATTACCGGTTACATTGAAAATAATGTTGCTGCGGTTGGCAGTGGAGATATGAGTACGGCAGACTTTGCCGAAGAGCTGAACAACGGGCTGAAAAGGGCGTCAATAGCAAATGCGGCAGCTGCCATTGAGGGAGCAAACAAGCCCAATATGGGGAACCTGACTGGTGCAGTCAGCACGGTAGGAGGCCTTTATGCATGGGAGCCCGGCAGCGGCGGTGCTGTACTTTCGGGCAGGACTTTTGTTGATGATACCATTGATACCGGTATCTTTGAAAGCGGAAACGGAACAGAGGAAAGTCCGTATATAATAAAAACCGAGGAACAGCTTAGAGCATTTGCAAAATCACTCTCGGATGACATAACCTATTCGGGAACATATATTGCACTGGACGGAGATATAGATGTATCAAGCGAACAATGGATATGTATAGGCCTTGGTCATTATGACTTTCAGGGTATATTTGACGGAAAGGGTCATACGGTCAGAGGAATGTTCATAGGAGCCAAGGGCAGTCCGTATGAAGAAGCAAAAACGGACAGCGGCGACACAAATAAAATGACAACTTTTTATGGACTGTTTGGTGTAATAGGTGAAAATGGTGTTGTGAGAAACCTTGGTATTGAAGCTGCAACAGTTGCTGTAAAAGGTGGCGGAAGTTCATACGCAGGACTGCTTGCAGGTCTTGCAGACAAGGGCTATATTGACAGCTGTCATGCAGAGGGCTATGTATATGGTGAAACTACTAACCAGAAAGCCAACGCATGGGCAGGCGGGCTCATAGGACAGACTGTAAGAGGCGGTGTCATAAACTCCTGGACAAATGCCGGGGTTTATTGTGCAGCCGTAGGCGGTCTTGCTGAGGCAGGGGCTTTTATTGGTATGACAAACAGAAGCGTGGTTGCAAACTGCTTTGCGATTGGTGATACGGGCGGAAAGGCAAGCAGGGATAACGGAAACGAAGGAATGCCGGCGGTGTCTTCATTTATAGGTGTCAATGGGGGCAAAATGGCAAACTGTTACGCTGCCGGAAATATGAAGGCCGATTCCTTTTCACAATATGTGGGCTCGATAGCGGGTTGGTCCACGGGAATAGCCCGGCAGTTTATATCATACTATAATTCGGAAGCTGTGCAGAACAGCAACGGTACAATAAGCAATCCGGTAATAGATGTGGGCTTTATGGTCAGTGCAGGCGTAAATGATGAGGGTGAGCCCTATGACGGCACATACCATGTGGGCATCCAGGCCAAAAGTCAGGCAGAACTTAAAAGTATGACTTTTGCCGAACTTTTAAATTCAAACCACAACGCTTTCCCTCTGGATATTGTGAAGGGAGAGAGCTCCAATACCGGCGAACAGAATGCCATGGGCCTGCCGGGCTTTATGAAACTCAGAGCCTGGGAGCCTGTTGACGGCATTGTCATGCCTGTTGGCCCACAGGTGGGTATAACCTATAAGGATATGACTCCTGAATTTGAGCCTGAAAAGCTGAATATCAAAGACGGAACCTACTTTGGAAGAGCTGTAGGACCAAGCGGAAAATACATCTTTGTAATGATGACTGTTAAAGGCGGTCATATCACAGGGATACGTATTATGGAGCACAGTGAGGGAGTTGCACTTGAAAATGCTGCTTCTGAAGTGATTAAGGCTGTCCTTTCAAGTCAAAACTATGCAAAAGCAAACGAGGACAGTGAAATTGTAAAGGCATTAAAGAGTGCTATAGCCGCGGCGGCGCAGAAAGCGGCAAATCATGACCTGACAGGCTATGGCAAGGTTGATCCTTCCATATTTGCATGGGGAGACGGAACAAAGAATAATCCTTTTGTGATTAATACTGCAAATCAGCTCAAAGCGTTTGCGGAATCGGTAAATGCCGATGAGCATTACGAAGGCAGCTTTATTAAGCTTGGAAGTGATATCTCACTGGCGGGAATCAACTGGCTGCCGGTTGGGGGCCCCGGAGCTTATGGGTTCAGGGGAACCTTTGACGGAAATAATAAAGTCGTCGGCAACATGACCATAGGTTCTGAAGCAGAACCGGAGACATATTGCAAATCAGTGGGGCTTTTTGCCAATCTCGAAGGGGCAAAAATCAAAAATTTAGGAATTGAGAATGCGTCTGTTTATCAGAAGTATTTGGGAGATTCCATAGCCTATGCCGGGCTCCTGGCTGGATATGTCATAGAAAATGCAGGAGACAACGGGTATATTGATTTCTGCTATGCCACGGGAAGGATAAACAGCTACTCGGCCAAGCAAAATGACAGCGGAGGATTGATTGGGGCTATCAACCGCGGCACAATAGCAAACTGCTATACCGACGTGGCAATAATCGGGCAGAGCAGAGACGGCTATTGCTATGCCGGGGGACTTGTAGGCCTTCCAAACAGAGCGGCTGTTGTCAATAACTACGCTCTTGGCAGTATAAAAGGCACTGGAAACGGAGCACGAATAGAGATTGGCGGAATCGCAGGATTGAATGCCGCAGTATCCGTAAATAATTATGCAAATGTAAACCTTACATCAGAAAATACAACGGTTGATATCGGAGGCTTTTCAGGCAGGATTTCAGGTATAGGCTATGTTGAGAATGCATATTATAGCACGGATTCCCGCCAGATAAGCGGAGCCACCGCTGTTTCTCCTGCAAAAGGTGTTGGAACTGTTGTACCCGGGACCAATTATGGAAAAGGAACGGTTATAGCTCTTGAGGGCAGGACTTTGTCAGAGATTAAGAGCACCGCCTTTGCAAACCTGCTTAACGCCAATAAAAGCGATAGCAACCTCATAGGCAGGGCTAACGCTGTTTTAGCGGAGCTTGGCGCAAAAATTGCAACTGAAGTAATCTTGCGCGATTGGGCGTATTCTTCAGAGCAGGGCCTTATTTTCAAGGACAGGTTGATAAAAGCTCCGTCAGGGGGAGATTCACCATCAACCGGGGGTGGTTCTTCATCCGGAGGCGGTTCATCCTCATCGGGAAGCAGTTCTTCACCGGCTTCAAGCAAGAATAGTGCTGATGAAAAGGAAAAGTCCTCCGAAGGCAAAAAAGAAACGGAAAAAGGTCCGGGTATCTCCTACGGTGAAACAGCAGCCAAATTATTTTCCGATGTCAGTAATCACTGGGCAGCCGACTATATTGGAAAGGCTGTTGAGAAGAAGCTTTTTGCAGGTATTGGGCAGCACGAATTTGCTCCCGATAATACCATGACAAGAGCGATGTTTGTTACTGTACTCGGAAAGCTGGCCGGTGCTGAGGGAATAGAGACAGCTGTTTTTAAGGATGTCAGGAATAACACCTGGTATTCCGGTTACGTGGGTTGGGCCAGCAAAGCGGGTATAATAAACGGAATCAGCTCCGATGAATTCGGCACTGGCAGTCCTGTTACAAGAGAGCAGATAGCTGTGATGCTGTACAATCTTGCAAGGGCAAAGGGCCTGGAGGTGAACGGAGAGGTAAAAACAGACTTTGTCGACGATGCTTCCATAAGTAATTGGGCCAGGACAGCCGTATCTGCCATGGCTGAAGAAGGTATTATAGGCGGCAGAGAGGATGGCAGCTTCGATCCCAAAGGAATTGCTACAAGAGCGGAAGCAGCCGTAATGATTGTAAATTTTATGGAGAGATACGATTTATATTAGTGAATTCTTTTGTATTTGGAGCGCAATGAGGCCTTATGCACAGAATAGCCAATAATATGATTCCCGGCGGGCATCCGGTAAAATTGACGATTCCCGCCAGGAATTATATACTTTATAAAAAGGCGGATTTTAATTGGAGTATTGGCTTATGGAGGTTATCATGAAATATAAAGCAGTAATATTTGATCTGGACGGTACATTGATCGATTCCCTTGAAGACCTGGCGGACAGTGCCAATGAAGCACTGGCAAAACATGGTTTTGCCTGCCATCCCGCCGCTGCCTACAAAAAATTTGTAGGCAATGGGGTGAAACAGCTGATAAAAAACGCTGTTCCGGCAGGTACAGGGGAAGAAATTGTTGACAGCATCCTGGATGATTACAGAATTATCTACAACAATAATTATGTTAATAAAACAAAACCATATGGCAACATTCCTGAAATGTTGGTAAAGCTCAGGGCTGCAGGCATAAAAATGGCTGTCTGTTCAAATAAGCCTCACAGACCCACAAACGAGATTATTGAAAAGGTCCTTGGAAAAGACTATTTTGAAGTTATTTTCGGAGAAAGGGAGGGAGTACCGAGAAAACCTGATCCGGCAGCTCTTCTTGAAGCGGCGGAACATATGGGGATTACACCGGCCGAAGCTATTTATCTTGGAGACTCGGGGGGAGACATGATATCTGCACGGAATGCAGGAATGTATGCGGCAGGTGCATTATGGGGCTTCAGGGAAAAAGAGGAACTGGAGGAATGCGGTTCACAGGTCCTGTTTTCAGATCCTCTGCAGCTGGTTGAGTTCATAGACCGGAATAATTCATAGTATCTCGAATTGTTTTAGTTTTGCAACAACCTCTTGACATGCCATTGCAGGTTTGTATATAATTTTTGTGTAAATGGCATTGATGGAAAGAAGTAGCCTTATGTTTGCTGTCACAGAGAGGGAGCGCTTGGTGGAAGCTCCTGCAGGGTATATGGTGAAGCAGTTCCGGAGCTGCCTGTCGTTAAAAGGACAGGACGTGAAAACGGCGTTAACGTTTGTTCTAAGAGCCCCGTTCAGGGGAATTAGGGTGGTACCGCGTGAGAATATCTCTCGTCCCTTATAAAAGTCAATTGGCTTTGGGATGGGAGTTTTTTATTGTTATAGCTGAAAGTTCACGCATAAAAAATCTGCAAGCAGGTTTTCATTACTTTCATTACTATTGTGTCGCTGCATTGCAGTGAGATGGAGGATTAGATGCAGAAGTTAGGATTAAATGAACTCAGAGAACGTTATCTCAGCTTTTTTGAAAGCAAAGGTCATTTGAGAATGGCAAGTGCACCGCTGGTGCCTAAAAATGACCCTAGCCTTTTACTTATCAATTCGGGAATGGCTCCGCTGAAGCCTTACTTTACAGGGCAGGAGGAACCGCCCAGGAAAAGGGTGACAACCTGTCAGAAGTGTATCAGAACTCCTGATATAGAGAATGTCGGAAAAACAGCGCGTCATGGAACTTATTTTGAAATGCTTGGGAATTTCTCCTTTGGTGATTATTTTAAAAAAGAAGCTATTCCATGGGCCTGGGAATTCTGTACCCAGGATCTGAAAATGCCGGTCGACAAGCTCTGGGTGACAATATATGAAGATGATGATGAAGCCTTTGAAATATGGAACAAGGATATAGGACTCCCTCCCGAGAGAATTGTCAGAATGGGAAAGAAGGATAACTTCTGGGAACACGGCATAGGTCCATGCGGCCCATGCTCGGAAATATATTTTGACAGAGGACCCGAAAAGGGCTGCGGAAGTCCCGATTGCAAGGTGGGGTGTGAATGTGACCGCTATGTTGAATTCTGGAACAATGTGTTCACTCAGTTCAACAAAGACGAGCAGGGCAACTATACCAGACTTGCACATCCAAACATAGATACCGGCATGGGTCTGGAAAGACTTGCTTGTATATCCCAGGGCGTAGACAATCTCTTTGAGGTTGACACGGTACTAAATATATTGAATTATATCTGCGAAATAGCAGGCGTTGAATATAAAAAGTCCGAAAAGACGGATGTATCAATCCGTGTAATAACCGACCACATCAGAAGTACTACAATGATGGTATGTGATGGAGTTCTGCCTTCAAATGAAGGCAGGGGCTATGTTTTAAGAAGACTGCTCAGAAGAGCGGCAAGACACGGAAGACTTCTTGGAATCAACAAGCCTTTCCTGTACGATGTTGCGATGGTAGTGATAAACGAATCCAGGGAAGCATATCCTGAACTTGCTGAAAAGGCCGAATACATCAAAAAGGTTATAAGAATTGAAGAGGAGCGCTTTGAGGCCACTGTTGACCAGGGGATAGTTATTCTGAATGAATTTATTTCTGAAATCAAGGAAAAGAAACAGGCGGTCCTTCCGGGAGAAATGGTATTCAAACTGCATGATACCTATGGTTTTCCATTGGACCTCACCAGGGAAATTGCAGAGGAAAACGGTCTTGGAATAGATGAGGACGGCTTTAAAAAGGAGATGGACGCCCAGAAGAAAAAGGCAAGGGATGCCCATAACAGCAAGGATACCTCTGCCTGGGCCGACAGCGTATTTGACAAGCTGGACAAAAGCCTCAAAACTGCCTTTACCGGGTATGAAACCACCTCTGCCGATGCAAAGATCCTCTACATTGTAAAAGACGGTGAGATTGCAGAAACGGCCCAGGAGGGGGATGAGGTTACAGTAATACTGGATAAAACCTCCTTCTATGCTGAAAGCGGCGGACAGGTGGGAGACACCGGTACAATAACCTCAGGTAACGGCAGGGTTCAAATCAGTGACTGTACAAAGACTGCCGACGGAAAATATCTGCATACCGGTGTTGTAGAAAGCGGTTTGATAGAAACAGGCAATCAGGTCACCGCACAGATTGATTTGAACAGAAGAATGGCAATCTGCAGGAACCACACAACTACACATTTATTGCACAAGGCGCTGAGAACAGTGCTCGGCGATCACGTTCACCAGGCGGGTTCACTTGTAGAGCCAAACAAGCTCAGATTTGACTTCAGCCATTTCTCGGCTATGACGGCGGAGGAACTCAAAAGGGTTGAAGATATGACAAACCGGGCCATACTTGAAAGTATGGAGGTAAACGTCAGGGAAATGCCCATAGAAGAGGCAAAGAAGCTTGGAGCCATGGCTCTGTTCGGAGAGAAATACGGAGACACCGTCAGAGTTGTAAAGGTTGAGGATTACAGCATAGAATTCTGCGGCGGCACTCATTTGAAGAACACAGCACAGGCAGGGCTGGTAAAGATATTGGGAGAAAGCGGTGTAGCAGCCGGTGTGAGGAGATTGGAAGCCCTGACGGGTGAAGCTGCCATCAGATACTATGCCGAGAAGGAAAACCTGTTAAACGAGGTTTCACAGGCCTTAAAGGCTTCCCCACAGGACAGTCTGAAAAAGGTTGAAGCTCTCGGCCAGGAACTTAAGAATGCTGAAAAGGAAATCGAGCAGCTTCGCAACAAGCTGGTGAGCGGCGAGGCCGATGGAGTTATTTCAAAAGCTGTTGAAGTCAAGGGCGTTAAAGTAATTACCGCACGCTTTGATACTCTTGATATAGACGGGCTCAGAAATACAGGAGATATGCTTAAAAACAAGCTGGAATCCGGCGTTGTCGTATTGGGCTCAAGCTATGGAGAAAAGGTCAGTTTTATAGTGACTGCTACAAGGGATGTTCTGGCAAAAGGCGTTCATTCGGGAAATATCATCAAGGAAGTTGCAAAACTTGCAGGCGGCGGAGGGGGCGGTCGTCCTGACATGGCACAGGCCGGCGGAAAGGATGCATCAAAGATAAATGATGCGCTGAAGGCTGCAATTCCTGTTATTGAGGCACAAATAAAGTAATATGGAAGAAGTAATATGGAAAGGAGCTTTATTATGAGCGATTGTATTTTTTGTAAAATAATCAACAGAGAGATTCCATCCAAACCGGTTTATGAAAACGACAGGGTATATGCTTTTCATGATATCAATCCGGAGGCACCTGTTCACGTTCTCATAGTACCCAAGGAGCATATAGCTTCCCATAATGAATTAACAGTTGAGAATGTTGGAATAATGAAAGATATACATCTTGCAGCAAATGAAATAGCAAAACAATTAGGTGTGGCGGAGACCGGCTACAGGCTTATAAACAACTGCGGAACCCATGCAGGCCAGACGGTTTTCCACCTCCACTATCACCTTGTGGGCGGTAAACCCATGGGCAGCAAAATACTGTAAGTTATGTGCTTATATAAATAAATGTTGACACTTTTTTGAAAAATATTATATAATATACTGTGTGCTGTATTTAGCTTGATTCCCTATAGTATTTATATAAATACTACGGCTTATTCCCGGCACAATTGTTACCATCGGAGGGAGGGAAGTTGTGTGTCTGAAGTAAGAGTTAAAGAGAATGAGTCTTTAGATAGTGCTCTCAAAAGGTTTAAGAGATCTTGTGCTAAATCAGGTGTTTTGGCCGAGGTTAGAAAGAGAGAACATTACGAGAAGCCAAGTGTTAAGAGAAAAAAGAAATCTGAAGCTGCAAGGAAAAGAAAATTCAAATAATATTGTGACAGTAGTAGCTTATAGTAAATAGGAGATATTTATCATGTCACTAAAAGATTTGCTTCTACAGGATTTAAAAGATGCCATGAAGGATGGCGATAGTGTTAAAAAAACCGCTGTTCAGATGGCAAGGTCGGCAGTGCTTCAGGTTGAAAAGGATACAAAGGTCACCCTTGACGATGATGGTATAGTTGAGATTATTGCTAAGGAAGTAAAGAAGAGAATGGATACCTTGCCTGACTTTGAGAAAAGCGGCAGGGACGATCTTATAGATAATCTAAAGGCTGAAATTGAAGTATTGAGAAAATATTTACCACAGCAGTTGAGTGAAGCTGAGATTGAGAATATTGTCAGAAATGCAGTATCTTCAACCGGTGCCACTTCCGCTAAGGATATCGGAAAGGTAATGCAGGCTGTTATGCCTGAAACCAGAGGCAAAGCCGACGGTAAATTGGTTAACCAGATT
>NZ_AORV01000003.1 GCF_000350485.1 Ruminiclostridium cellobioparum subsp. termitidis CT1112 | reverse complement strand
ACCCAGCTCATTAAAAAAGAGCTTCCCTATACCATAGGCGGTGGAATAGGGCAATCGAGAATATGTATGTTCTTCCTTGGAAAGGCGCATATTGGAGAGGTACAGGCATCGGTATGGAGCGATGAAATGATAAGGGAATGTTCCGAGAACAATATTGAGCTTTTGTAATCTGCCGGATATTATTCAAATCAAGTATACGGCAGGTACAGCTTTGGTTTATACAGATTGTACCGAGCGGATTACAAAATTTATTCAACTACTTTAAATTTAATAGTTTTTGGAATATTATAATCTATGGAATACATTTAAGACAGTATGAAGGAGTCAAACAATGAGTTATTCAGAGATAAAGAAACTTTTTAGAGCACCGCAGGATTATACCGGTAAGACCATAACCGTTCCCGGTTGGGTAAAAACTGTACGCGACTCGAAAACCTTTGGGTTTATTGAACTTAATGACGGAACATTTTTCAGAAACCTTCAGGTTGTATTCGAGGAAGGCAGACTGGAAAACTTTAAGGAGGTAGCAAAGCTGTCTGTAGGTTCGGCAATCGAGGTTGAAGGCCAGCTGGTGGAGACACCCAATGCAAAGCAGCCCTTTGAACTCAAGGCAACCCGCATTGCCATTGAAAACATGTGTCCTGCCGACTACCAGCTTCAGAAGAAGAGGCATTCCTTTGAGTTCTTGAGAACCATAGCACATTTAAGACCCAGAACAAATACTTTCTCGGCAGTATTCAGAGTTAGATCCCTGGCTGCCTTTGCAATACACAAATTCTTTCAGGAGAGAAACTTTGTCTATGTGCATACTCCCTTGATCACAGGAAGTGATGCAGAAGGTGCGGGTCAGATGTTCAAGGTTACCACACTTGACATCGTTAATCCTCCAAGGCAGGAAAGCGGCAAAATAGATTACTCACAGGACTTTTTTGAGAAGGAGACCAGCCTGACCGTAAGCGGGCAGCTTACGGGGGAAGCATATGCTCTTGCCTTCAAGAATATCTATACTTTCGGGCCCACCTTCAGAGCGGAAAATTCAAATACCGCCCGCCATGCCGCCGAGTTCTGGATGATAGAGCCTGAAATAGCCTTCTCCGATCTCAGAGATGACATGATGCTTGCAGAGGATATGCTCAAGTATATTATCAGCTATGTTATGGAGAATGCTCCTGAAGAAATGGAGTTTTTCAATAATTTTGTAGATAAAACCCTGCTGGAACGTTTGAACAATGTCGTCAATTCGGAGTTTGCCCATATAACCTACACTGAAGCCATAGAACTGCTTCAGAAGAATAAGCAGAATTTTGAATACCCGGTGGAATGGGGCAGTGATTTGCAGACAGAGCATGAAAGATATATTACAGAGCAGATATTTAAGAAGCCGGTGTTCGTTACCGGTTATCCTAAGGAGATCAAGGCTTTCTATATGAGGATAAACGACGACGATAAAACGGTGGCGGCAATGGATCTGCTGGTGCCGGGAGTAGGTGAAATAATCGGCGGCAGTCAGAGGGAAGAACGTCTTGAGGTCCTTGAAAAGAAAATGGAAGAAATGGGACTTAATAAAGAGGACTACTGGTGGTATCTTGAATTGCGTAAATTTGGAGGAACAAAACACGCCGGCTTTGGACTTGGGTTTGAAAGAGCTATTATGTATCTGACCGGTATAACCAATATAAGAGATGTGATTCCTTTCCCAAGAACAACAGGAAACTGTGAGTTTTAATAAAATATATTAACAACTTATCAATAATTTTATGGCAGCAAAAAAAGAACATTGCATAATGTTCTTTTTTTCACACAATTAAAGTTTATAACCGGCATTATTACATAATTTATCACATGTAGTTCAACAGTCCGGTTCTGAAGCAGCAGTTTTAAAAGTCATAATCCTCCCGCAAATAGGTAGTACCATCCATCGGAATATATACTTCCAGAGAAGAAGGAGTCTGCCCGAACATTCCTACGACATAAAAAGTAATATTTCTGCGCGGGCGCAGAGTGACATTGGGCAGATTGACAACCACGGTGGGAGTTCCGGTGGGAGTTACTATCAGGTTATACCGCCCGGGGAGCATTGCCCTGTAATCGCTGACCTCGGTATAGCTTATGTCTGAAAAAAGCTCCAACCCTCCTCGTAATGCCAGGCTTAACCCCGGAGCATTGGGAGACAGATTTATAAATCTTACATTTGTCCTTCCCGGATTTACCGGCTCATAGACATCTTCTACCGGCAGGATTCCTATCCTTGGAAGGATACCGATAACTGCCAGAGTGTATACTTTTTCAGCTTGGACCGGAAGAGTCACTCTCAGTATAGGAGACGTATGCAAGCCAACCGGAAAAGCTTCAATGTTATATGTTCCCGCATCGACGGAAATGTAATCCGTAAACTGTCCAAAGGCAATCCTGCGCGCGATAAGCGTTCCATTCGCGTAAATATCAGCCTCGGGAGCGCCGGGGGCGGCGTGAAAAACTCTTATATATGATTTACCGGGTATTTGCCTTTCATCCAGATAATCTTCGGTGTAATAGAAACTTTCATTTGTCATAATTTCACCACCATACCTGAAAAATATTTAAAAATTGTTATTCTATTTCAATATATGCGCTATTAATATAAAGGGTTAACATAAATATCAACACCGGCACCGACTGTGCCGGACTTGCGGCACACTTTTTCCTGTGATATAATACCATGGAGTCCATTCGGAAAGAAGTGGGATTTTCCGTCGGACTCCTTGGGATGATAGCCGCAGGCGTCTTTTTATAACATTTGGCGTATGCTGAATGCTGCGAGCAATACTTTGATTTAATGAAAAGGAGTAATTTTTATGACATTAAATGATCAGTGGAGGGAAATCGCTGATAAGGAAAGAACCCCACAAGAAAATGAAGCTTTTTGGAAGGACTATTTCTTAAAAGAAAAAGACAACTATGCTTATATATTGGCAAATAATCTGAAAACTATAAAAGGTCAGCTGTCTGAAGTCTCGGGCTCCTTCAATATGGATTCCGTCACTTTTATGGGCTTTTTGGATGGTATAAACACCAGTCTGGTAAATGAGGTTGAGCTTGATTCTCTTGAGGAAACAAGCATAATTGATGTTGAAATAGATTATGAAAAGCTTTATTTCAATATGCTGGATGCAAAAGCCGACTGGCTGTACAATCTGTCCGAGTGGGACAATATCCTGTCTGAAGATGCCAGAAAAGATATAACCAAGGAGTTTAGAACTTCCAGGATGGCAGTAAGCAACAAAGTAGGCAGAAATGACCCTTGCCCATGCGGAAGCGGCAAGAAATATAAGAAGTGCTGCGGCCAATAGGTAACCGGCGTTCCGTTTTAACTTGAAGATATTGCAAATTAGTATAAAAGCATATAGGCAAAGCCTAAAAGGTTTGCTTATATGCCTTTTTAATTATATGAGTGCCAGATTTTCCCTGGCTGATGGTAAATTAATGTGTTGTGCTAACTGAAATTGTGTTTGGTGCGTCCTATTTCATGAAGTTGGTACGGAAATTACCAGTTGATATATAAAATTACACAGGTATTAGAATGATGATTTTTTAACAAATACAACTTGCAATATATTAAGAAATATTATAAAATTGGGGTAGATTTTCAATGGAATATGAATGACTTGGAGTTGAATATTTCATTGAGATATTTAGGAGGATGCTATGGAACAGAGATTAAATGCATATGTAGAAAAAATGGTAAATGCTATAGATGATGTAAATAAAATAGATGCGGAGTTTTTCAGCAAGTATAATGTTAAAAAAGGCCTTAGAAACAGTGACGGTTCGGGGGTGCTGGTCGGTCTTACCGAAATAGGTGAAGTGCATGGTTATGTGCTTTATGAGGGCGAGCGAAAGGAAGACGAGGGCCGCCTTATTTACAGGGGGATTGATGTTGTTGACCTGGTGAAAGGTTTCCAGACTGAACACCGGTTTGGTTTTGAAGAAGTCTGCTATTTGCTCATGTTTGGAAAACTGCCGAACAGGGAGCAGCTGGATGAGTTCAACGGGCTGCTGGGAGATCTGAGGGCTCTTCCCAATGGTTTCACCGAGGATATGATCCTTAAGGCTCCAAGTTCAGATATTATGAACAAGCTGGCAAGAAGCGTGCTGGTTTCATATTCCTATGACAATGATCCCGACAGTATTTACCCTAAGAATCTGTTGAGACAGAGCATGGAGCTCATTGCCCGTTTCCCTACAATGGCGGCTTATGGCTTTCAGGCCAAATCCCACTATTACGGCGGCCAGAGTCTCTATATCCACATGCCGAGACCTGACCTGTCAACTGCCGAAAACATACTGCACATGATCAGGCCTGATAATAAATATACCAGGACCGAGGCCGAGATTCTTGACCTTGCCCTTGTATTGCATGCTGAACACGGCGGCGGAAACAATTCCACCTTTGCGGCCAGAGTTGTTTCCTCTACCGAAACCGACACTTATTCTGCAATTGCGGCGGCCGTTGGTTCTCTTAAAGGCCCAAAACACGGCGGTGCAAATATAAAGGCCATGCAGATGCTTGAAAATATAAAGGAAAATGTATCCGACTGGGCCGACGATGATGAAGTCAAGTCTTATTTGACCAGAATGATGAACAGGGAAGTATTTGACAGGGCAGGACTGATTTATGGCCTCGGTCATGCGGTATACACCTTGTCCGATCCGAGAACCATACTTCTCAAGGAAAAGGCCCACCAGCTTGCAATAGAAAAGGGCCGCGAAAAGGAATTCCTGCTTTATGACGCAGTGGAGAGAATCGGTCCTGAGGTGTTCTCAGCCAAAAAGGGGACTTCCAAAAACATCTGTGCAAATGTGGATCTTTATTCGGGATTTGTTTACAATGCATTGGGAATTCCTACCGAACTGTTTACTCCTTTATTTGCTGTTGCAAGGATAGTAGGCTGGTGTGCACATAGGATCGAAGAGGTGGTATGCATGCAGAAAATAATCAGACCTGCCTACAAGAGCATTTCCAAGCTGCAGCCCTTTATCCCGTTGGAAGAAAGGGAATAATTCATTTTCCGATAAAAAAATACGCCTGAAACAGCTGATAAAACACTTGTGAAGAGCTGTTTTACCAGCTGTCTCAGGCGTGTATCCGTCAAATGAGTCCAATCATGCTTAAAAACACAATCAAGAGCAGTATGGGTGTGATGAACCTCAACAGGAAAAGATAGGCTTTGATCAGGCCTCCATTCTTCAGAGTGCCCTTGTTGGAAAGCTCCTGGGCGACATCCTGTCTGTTTAAAAAGTATCCTACAAAAATTACAATCAGCAGACCGCCCAGAGGCAGAAGAATGTTTGACGAAACGCTGTCAAAGAAATTAAAAAAGGTAAGCCCAAATATTTTTATATTGCTTAACAGGCTTGTGCTGTTTGCAGACAGGGCTGACGGGATGCCAAATACCATTACAATGACGGCGGTTATTATAACCGCTTTTCTTCTTGAAAGCTTTTGTTCTTCGGTTATAAAAGTTATTACCACTTCAAAAATAGACATCATTGCAGTTGTAGCTGCAATTGCAGTCAGAATGAAAAACAGGACCACAAGCAATCCTCCCAGAGGAATTTTTGAAAATACCAGGGGAATTGTCATGAACAGCAGGCCGGGGCCCTGCTCAGGCTTCATGCCGAAGGAAAATACCGCGGGGAATATGGCCAGTCCCGCCAGCAGGGATACTATCGTATCTGCCAGAGCAACTTTGCCGGAGGTTGCAAACATATTATTGTCGGCGGTAAAATAGCTGCCATAGGTAATAATGGTGCCCATTCCAAGTGAAAGCTTGAAAAAGGAGAGTCCTAAAGCCATCAAAACCACTTCTTTTGTTACACTGGAAAAATCCACATTAAAAAGGAACTTTATTCCTTCCATAGCCCCCGGAAGCAATAATGCCCTGATGTCACAAATAATGATCAGTATGAGCAGGACAGGCATCAACAGCTTGGTGATTCTCTCAATACCCTTTTTTACTCCAAAGAGCAAAATGGTGGAGACCACTGCAATTGCGACAATCTGCCAAATGATTGGAGGAAGCGGTCCTGTGACGGTTTGGCCGAATATACTTTCCACCCCGTCCATGGTAGCATCTTTAAAAAGTCCTGAAATTGCCTTGAAAATATAAGAGTAAACCCAACCTGCAACAGCGCTGTAAAAAAACAATATAAAAAATGCCGAAACTATTCCCATATAGCCGATGATCTTCCAAAACGGTTTTTTTGTCAGGGTTTTTATGGCTCCGATAGCATTTTTTCTTGTCCTTCTGCCAATAAACATCTCGCTTATCATAACCGGGAGCGCCACGAAAAGCACACACAAAAAATAAATGATCAGAAAAGCTCCGCCGCCGTATTTGCCCGTTAAGTACGGGAACTTCCATATGTTGCCAAGGCCCACGGTAGAGCTCAGAGTGGCAAAGAATACTGCCAGACCGGTTGAAAAACGCTCGCGCTCAAAAGCCATTTTTTTATTCTTCATATAACCTCCATTGTAGGATTTACCCAAATTGATTGCCAAAATATCAAAAATAATGATAATATTTTTAGCAGAATACTTATTATAATACAAGATGCAAAAAATTCAAATAATAGATTAAATAATAAAATACAGGGTATAACAAGATTAAAAGTTTGTTAAAAAATTATATATAGTAGACAATCAGCTAAAAATAAAATATCATATTAGATGTTTTCATATTGAAATATTGCGATTTAATCTTCAAATATTAGCAATGACGCTTATAGGAGATTTCAAATTATATATTTGCAACAATAAAAACAGTTAATTGCTTTTGGAGGGTTTAATTTATGAGAAAGACTAAGATAATATGTACTTTGGGACCTGCCTCTGACGATGAAGAAATTCTCAGGAAAATGATGCTTGGCGGAATGAATGTAGCCAGAATGAATTTTTCCCACGGCAACCATGAACAGCATAAAAAAAGAGCTGATTTATTCAAGAAAATCAGGGATGAATTGGGACTGCCCATTCCCTTGCTGCTGGATACCAAAGGCCCTGAAATAAGAACAGGTGATTTTAAAGACGGTCAGGTAACATTACAGGAGAATAACGATTTTATCCTGGTGAACAAAGATATTATCGGTGATGAAAAAAGCTGCAGCATCACTTACAAAGAGTTGTACATGGATGTGGCCAAGGGAAGCAGGATATTGATAAATGACGGTCTTGTGGAACTTGAGGTAATGGAGATCAGGAATAAGGATATCTACTGCATAGTAAAAAACGGAGGCGTGGTAGGTGACCATAAGGGTATAAATGTTCCGGGAGCCGATATAAGACTGCCTGCTTTAACCAGCCAGGACATAGCCGATATAAAATTCGGCATCGAAAATGACTTTGATATGATAGCTGCATCCTTTGTTAGAAAGGCTTCCGACGTCATAGAAATTAGAAAAGTGCTTGAAAAGAATGGCGGCAGCGATATTTTGGTTATAGCAAAGATCGAAAACCGGGAGGGTATCAGAAATTTTGACGAGATACTTAAGGTTTCGGACGGAATAATGGTTGCCAGGGGTGACCTGGGAGTTGAAATACCTGTTGAAGAAGTGCCTGTCGTTCAAAAAAATATCATTGAAAAATGCTACCGCAATGGGAAACCTGTTATTACTGCAACACAGATGCTTGATTCCATGATCAGAAATCCAAGGCCGACCCGTGCCGAAGCAAGTGACGTTGCCAATGCCATATATGACGGGACCAGCGGAGTAATGCTTTCGGGTGAGACCGCCGCAGGCAAGTATCCTCTGGAGACTATAGCTGTCATGTCAAGAATAGCCCAGAAAGCTGAAAGCTCCATGGACTACTGGAAGAGATTCACCACCCGGCAGACTGAAATCAATACCAGCGTTACAAATGCCATCAGCCATGCAACCTGTACCACGGCTCTTGATTTGAAAGCGGCTGCAATTATTACCGTAACACAGTCAGGTCACACTGCGCGGATGATTTCCAGATTCCGTCCTGCGTGCCCTATTATTGCGACCACCGTAAATCCAAAAGTTCAGAGGCAGCTCAGCCTTTCCTGGGGAGTTCTGCCTTATCTGGTGCCTGTTGCAAATACCACCGATGAAATGTTTGATATGGGTATTGAAAAGGCTCTTGAATCAGGTCTTGTAAAAAACGGCGAACTGGCTGTAATCACTGCAGGAGTGCCGGCAGGCATCAGCGGAACTACAAATACATTGAAAGTTCATATTGTGGGTAAAGTATTAGTACAGGGGACAGGAATAGGAGATGTGTCAGTT
This sequence comes from Ruminiclostridium cellobioparum subsp. termitidis CT1112, assembly GCF_000350485.1. GTDB lineage: Bacteria > Bacillota > Clostridia > Acetivibrionales > DSM-1351 > Ruminiclostridium > Ruminiclostridium termitidis. The sequence goes on along the minus strand of NZ_AORV01000003.1, from coordinate 22,723 downwards.
ACTGGTGAATTGTGCGTAGCACAGACAGCCGGGGAGGCACTTGATAAATTTGAAGACGGAAATGTACTGGTAGCTCCATTTACAAATAACGAAATGCTCCCGGTTATTAAAAGGGCTTCGGCTATCATAGTAGAAGAAGGCGGATTGGCCTGCCACACTGCCACCGTGGGACTGGCCCTTGATCTGCCGGTTATTGTGGGAGCTGAAAATGCCACCAGAATTTTAAAGACCGGTTCGGTAGTGACGGTAGATGCCGAAAGAGGTCTTGTACTTAGATGTGATTAAAGGTCTGTATATCAATAATAATAACAAGAATAATAAATAACAATTGATGTGAGCATTAATGTTAGATTTATTATTTTTTGTAAACGAGAGGATAGATATGGCTAAAACATTACCGCTGTTACCTCTGAGAGGTTTAACAGTATTTCCTTTTATGACTTTGTATTTTGATGTTGGAAGAGAAAAATCCATAAAAGCGCTGGAAGAAGCTATGATTAATGACCAGTTGATTTTTCTGGTTGCACAGAAGGATGCTTCCACCGATTCACCAGGTGAAGAGGATATATATGATATCGGTACAATATCAAAGGTCAAGCAGCTGCTTAAGCTTCAGGGCGATACTATCAGGGTGCTTGTTGAAGGTATAAGCAGGGCCGAAGTAAAAAACATAGTTCAGAGGGAACCTTTTTTTGTTGTGGAGGTTGTTGAGGGACAGGTGGAGGAAGAGTTCGAGGACAATGAGGTTGAAGCCCTTAAAAGACGCCTGGTTGCGGTATTCGAAGACTATGTGAAGCTAAGCGGAAAAGTTTCTCCGGATACCGCTTTGACCGTTGCGGAAATCAACAACATCAGCCAGGTATCGGATATCATTGCAAACAACATTCCGCTTAAGGTTGAGCAAAAGCAGGAAATTTTATCTGAATTCCACCCGCTGAGAAGAATTGAAAGGCTCCTGAAAATTATTTATCAGGAAACTGAAATACTTGAAATTGAGAAGGATATAAATACAAAGGTCAGAAAGCAGATAGACAAGGTCCAGAAGGAATATTACCTCAGGGAGCAGATGAAGGCTATTCAAAATGAGCTCGGGGACAGGGACGGAGTCACCGGAGAGGTTGAAGAGTACAAGGCAAGGCTGGAAAACGCCGGCCTTCCGGAAGAAGCCGAGAAGAAGGTGCTCAAGGAACTTGACCGGCTTCTGAAGATGCCTTCGGGTTCTGCCGAAGGCAGTGTAATAAGGACCTATGTTGACTGGATATTTGATCTTCCCTGGAATAAATCCACCCAGGAGGATATTGATCTTGCCAGGGCCGAAGAAATTCTGGAACAGGATCATTACGGACTGACAAAAGTTAAGGAACGTATTGTGGAATACCTTGCGGTCCATAAACTCAAGAACAATCTCAGAGGACCTATTCTGTGCCTGGTGGGACCGCCGGGCGTGGGAAAAACCTCTATTGCAAAATCCATTGCAAAAGCTCTTAACAGGAACTATGTCAGGATTTCACTGGGCGGTGTCAAAGATGAGTCGGAGATACGCGGACACAGGCGTACCTACGTGGGATCAATGCCCGGAAGGATAATATCCGCCCTCAAGCAGGCCGGGTCCAATAATCCGCTGATACTCCTGGATGAAATAGATAAAATGAGCAGTGATTTCAGAGGGGACCCTGCTTCGGCAATGTTGGAAGTACTGGATGCAGAGCAGAATTTCGCTTTCAGGGATCATTACCTCGAACTGCCCTTTAATCTGTCAAACGCATTATTTCTGACTACCGCCAACAGCCTTGATTCAATTCCCAGGCCATTGCTGGACAGAATGGAAGTCATTACCCTGTCAAGTTATACCGAAGAAGACAAGGCAAACATTGCAATGAAATATTTGCTTCCCAAGCAAATAGAACTAAACGGACTGACTCAGAAAAACATTAAAATCGACGAAGAGACCATAAGAGATATTATAAATTACTACACCAGGGAAGCAGGTGTCAGAAATCTTGAAAGAGAGATAGGTTCTGTCTGCAGAAAAGTTGCAAAAACCCTGGTTTCAGAAAACAAACGCGTTGTAACCGTATCAAAAAGCAGCCTTGAAAAGTATCTGGGCGTAAAAAGGTACCGTTTTGATTTTGCAAATGAAAAGGATGAGATTGGTATTGCCACAGGTCTGGCATGGACTCCTGTCGGAGGTGATACCCTGTCCATAGAAGTCAATTTGATGAACGGTAATGGAAAGCTGGAGCTGACAGGGCATCTGGGAGATGTGATGAAGGAATCGGCAAGAGCTGCCATGAGCTATATCAGATCCCAGTGCAAGGAATTGAAAATAGACGAAAGCTTCTATGAAAACAGGGACATTCACATACATGTTCCGGAGGGAGCGATTCCAAAGGATGGTCCATCAGCAGGTATTACTCTTGCGACTGCCATGGTTTCGGCCTTATCGGGTGTTCCGGTCAGCAGCAAGGTTGCCATGACAGGTGAGATAACCCTGAGAGGCAGGGTGCTTCCTATAGGAGGGCTGAAGGAAAAGGTGCTGGCAGCCCACAGGGCCGGGATTGAAACTATTATCCTTCCCCTGGATAACAAAAAGGATATCGACGAGATTCCGGAGAACGTAAGGAATTCTTTGAAATTTATTTGCGCTTCGGATATGAAAACCGTCCTAAAAAATGCACTGATAAAAGCTTGAAAAAATCAATTAAAAATCGGCCGGCTTTTTAGCTGTTGGCCGATTTTTTATGCCTATAGGAGCAAACAGGAAAATTTACCGGTATTTCTGAAATAAAATAGAAGGAATTTTGTTGATTTATATCGAATAAAGACTATTAGTCAAAAATTACATATTTTTACGTACAAAAGATAAAATACACGTATATTCTGGAGGGGTTTATGTCCTACTATTGGATTTCGGTTGTTATTACAATTTTGGTCACCGCATTGACAGCGTTTTATTTGCTTTACAGGTCAAAAGAATTGAACCTTGGCATATTGTTTTCCATAACGGCAGGATCCATAGTTTTGGGATTTTCCTTTAATCCTGCTTTTACATTCATGCTGAAAGCCTTAAGTGAAAGTATTAATATCAACAAAAAAATTGCTCTGATTTTGTCTCTGATTGTTGTTTTATTTATATTTCTATTATTTATTTGTATAATAAGCATGATTATATCAATAGCTATTCCAAAGAAGTTCTCTTCTATAGATTGCGGTATTTATATTGACAGATTTTTCAGCAATATTAAAAATATGAAGGTGGGATTTTTCAATAAACCGGCTGCAGAATGTGGAAATTCAAGCATAGTAATGCAAGAAAATGTAAAAGATGAATATAATTTAGAAAATAAGTTGAAAAAACCAGTTGACACTAAACAAATAATTGATACAATGGGAATAGAAAATTGTGAAAATGGAAGTTTTCTGCTGGAAAATTCCGGAAGCTGCAATAATTTAGTTGATGAAGTTGTCGAAACCGCTGCAGCAGTTACGGCAGTTGCAGAACCTGACAAGGCCAATGCTGCCGGGGCTGTTGAGGAAGCCTGGAGCTTTGAGGACTGCAGTACAGGCAGTGAAGAGGCAGATGTAACAGATACGGATATTGCTCAAACGGCTGTGCTTGAACAGGCTTTGCCTGAACCGGTTATGCCGGAATCGGCTGTGTCTGAATCCGACATAGGGGAAACCGGTGATACCGACCCTCAAATAAAAGAGCAGGTTGAAAATGAAACAACAATTACTCCTGACATTGCGAATCATGAAGAAATAATAGAAGAAACAAGAGAAATAGAATACATAATGGAAGAAGTGCAGTCAAGTCAGGTTGAAATAAATGCACGGTCGCTTGTGGACAAGGCATTTGAAAGCAAGGGCAGGGGCAGGAAGGAACAGGCGGCAGAGTATTATTTGCAGGCTCTTTCGCATCAGCCCGACAGGGAAATGATTTTCTGGATAGTATTGGACGTATGCGCTCTATACAAGCAGTTAGGTCTCACCGAACTGGCGAAGAGCATACTGGAAGGAACTGTTGAGAGATATGGATCAGTTATCAAGCCTGATATAAAAGAAGAAATTATTAAAAACCTAAAATAATTTAATTTGATTAAAAAAGATTTTTAGGAATTTGAGGGGGTACTTTTAAAAATGAAAAAGTCGAAGGAAATAGTGGGTTTACCTATAATCAGCATATCAGACGGTATTGAGGTCGGTAAAGTCAAAACTGTTATAATCAATGCTGAAAAAGGTGCTATTGATTATGTTGTTGTTGATAGCGGTATTCAAATACTAAGTGCCAAGGTGATTCCCACGGAATATGTGCTGGGAATCGGTGAATACGCATTGACGATAGAAAATGAAGATGCCATTAACGACATAAGTAAAATACCGGCTGCTATTGATCTTCTGCAAAAAAATATCCAGGTTAAGGGTACAAAAGTACTTACCAAAAAGGGACGTTTAATAGGTGAAATCGGGGACATATATATTAACGAAGAAGATAACTGTTCAATCGTAGGACTTGAGTACATTGCCGATATTACGCAGAAGAGTATCAGAATCATACCGAGAGACAGCATCATTACCTTTGGAAAGAACCTGGTAGTTGTAAAGGAAGATGTGGAATCCAGATTGTTGGACAGAGCAGCCGACCTGGCATTGGATGAGGACGTGGATTCAGAAAAAAAAAATTTTGAGACCTCAGCCGTAGCTGACATTGACGGCAGTGTTCCTGCAGAAGATGATATTCAGCCCGATGCCGTAGCTGATATGATGGAAACAAAGCACCGTGAATATCTCAACGGTAAGGTTGCTACCAAGACGATATTTGATAATGACGGAAATACACTGATAGAAGAAAACACTGTCATAGATGATGTTATTTTTGAAATAGCTAAATCAAACGGTAAGGTAATCGAATTGGTTATGAATAACAGATAGACATACAAAAGGCTTCCCTTATGGGGAAGCCTGACTCATATCATCGGTATTTATCCGTATCTATCTGTATTTTAAATCCACAGTCTAAAAATAAGTATTTAAAGTTTCTATTGCATTGTCGCTTATTATCTTTTCACCGTATTCGTTAAGATAGCCTTCAAAAAATGCCGGATTCCCAACCAGGACAGAGTATTCGGACATTATAATTTCCAGGGACTGTGAGCCTGTGGCAATACCGCTGAGCAGAAGATAATAACTGTCACGGCATCTGAAGAGGGTACTTTCCCCCTGGTAGACGGCAGTAATACGTTTAGTCAGTTTACACACATCATCCAGATTGTTGAAACAATATATTTTCAAGGTTGAACAAACCTTGCTCTTCTTTTTCTTTTGTTTTAATTCCGAATTCTTATATTTGCTTTTTATATACTTTTGGATTGACTCAAATTCTCCATCGGCATCGACTTTGGTGATGGTTACAACAAAACCGTCCTCGTTTTCAGGAGAGGCTTCGAATATGAGCTGGGATTCACCCGAAGCAAAGCCGTACTCTTCCTCGGCTTTCTCCATCATATCCCAGAATAGTTCCTGAGCAGCAGGCGAATTATAATTCAAAGAGCCTAAATCAATATTTCTTTCTTCAAGATCATTCAGTGTTATTGTGACCTTCAATACATTTTCATTAATTTTTTCAATTCTCATATAATCACCACCAACTCTCCGATAATTAATTAACCATACCAAACTCAAATACGCCTGTCTATACCTGCGCAATTCGACCGATGAATATAGTTTTACTATATTATACTTCTAAAAACCCGAATTGAGAAGTGATATTTATTAATATTATTCATAATAGGAGATGTAATATTTAAGCACGGAGCCATTTTTAACCGTATGCAATCACGCAAAGGAGTGCTTAAACAGCGCTTTTAATAAAAATAAGCTTTTTACAGATAATATATATAAATTTTTACCTAGCTTTTTATTTGAAAAATCAGCTATAAAAATATATAATAAATATGGTTGCGTTTGTCGCTTAGTGTAAAGATATGAAAAAATAAAATATGGTGGAAAAATGGATAAAATTATATTAGCTTCAGCGTCTCCAAGAAGGCAGCAGTTATTGACCCAGATGGGACTTGGATTTACAGTGTCCCCTTCAAATGTAATCGAGGTGATGGACCGGAACCTGGAATCCCATCAGGTAGCAGTATCTCTTGCAAGGCAAAAATGCGTAAATATTGCTACACAGACAAAACATGACAGTTTAGTGATCGGGGCAGACACAATCGTTGTTAAGGACAATAAACTTTTGGGCAAACCAAAGGATGAACAGGAAGCTTTTGAAATGCTTAAAAATCTTAACGGTGAATGGCATGAAGTCGTTACAGGAGTTTGCCTGTGCAGAACAAGCGATATGAAAACCCTATGTGAATTTGAAACTACCAGGGTAAAAATAGCTAAAAAGTCAGAAGAGTTTCTCCTGGCGTATATTGCTACAAAAGAACCCTTTGACAAGGCCGGTGCTTATGGCATCCAGGGCTATGGCTCCCTGCTGGTGGAGAAAATAGAAGGAGACTATTTTAACGTTATGGGCCTCCCTATTTACAGATTGTCATGTATGTTTGAACAATTAGGTCATGGCATAAATTTAAAAAATCTGAGTATATAAAACTCAGGTAATAAATTACTATTTGTTTGCGTGCAATGCATGCATATGGGAGTAAAGTATGGAAAGACTGAAGATAAAAGAACTTCCGATAGGTGAAAGGCCATACGAAAAACTTGAAGTTGTCGGTGCGGAGCATTTATCAAATGCGGAATTGCTGGCAGTAATAATTAAGACCGGAACAAAGTCTTATACTGCGGTTGAACTGGCACAGCATGTATTAAGGCTGTCTCATGACGGACGGCTGTCTTCTTTAAATAACTTGTCCATTGAACAACTGAAAAAGATAAAAGGAATAGGTAGGGTTAAAGCTATCCAGATAAAAGCCGCTCTTGAATTATCCAAGAGAGTGGCCACAAATGACGGATTGCTTCATCATACTATAAAAAATGCTAATGATGTCAATAATCTAATGATGGAAGAAATGCGGTACTTAAAAAAAGAAATATTTAAAGCATTATTACTCGATACTAAAAATCAGATAATAAAAATTGTGGATGTTTCGATGGGCAGCCTGAATTCCTCCATTGTTCATCCGAGAGAAGTATTCAGTGAAGCAGTAAAATACGGAAGCAACAGCATAATTTTTGTCCATAACCACCCCAGCGGTGATCCGACGCCAAGTGCGGAGGATTTGCAGACTACCCAGAGGCTTGAGAAAGCCGGCAGTATATTGGGGATTAAAGTATTGGATCACATAGTGGTGGGTGACGGCAAATTTGTCAGCTTCAAGGAAAAGGGATACATATAGTTGACTTTTTCTCAACTAAAAAATGGCGTTGGGTACGCGGATAGGAGACTGGAATGAGTTTGTTTGCAAAGGATATTGGGATAGATTTGGGGACAGCAAATACATTGGTACATGTTAAAGGAAAGGGCATAGTTGTTAGAGAGCCTTCGGTGGTTGCTGTTAATATAAAAAATAATGAAGTTCTGGCTGTAGGTGAGGCAGCCAAGGAAATGATCGGGCGTACTCCGGGTAACATTGTTGCCATAAGGCCTATGAAAGATGGTGTTATTGCAGATTTTGACATAACACAGAACATGATAAAATATTTTATAAAAAAGGCCATGTCAAATGGCGTGTTCAGCAAGCCCCGTGTAGTTGTATGTGTCCCCTCGGGGGTGACGGAGGTTGAGAAGAGAGCTGTCGAAGATGCCACTCTTCAGGCCGGAGCCAAGGAAGCTTACCTGATTGAGGAACCCATGGCTGCGGCAATAGGTGCTGAGCTGCCGGTTGAGGAGCCTTCGGGCAGTATGGTGGTTGATATCGGAGGAGGCACAAGTGAGGTTGCGGTTATTTCACTGGGAGGGATAGTTACCAGCAAATCCCTGCGGGTAGCAGGAGACGAACTGGATGAAGCAATAGTCCACTATATCAAAAAAGAATACAGTCTTATGATAGGTGAAAGAACTGCAGAACAAATAAAGGTGACAATAGGCGGCGCTTTCCCAAAAACCAAGGAGGAAAGAATGAATATCAGAGGAAGGGATCTGATAACAGGACTTCCAAAAAATATTGAAATAACTTCATCAGAGATAAACGAAGCATTGAGAGAACCTGTCAACGCCATTATAGACTCAATAAAATACACACTTGAGAAAACTCCTCCCGAACTTGCTTCGGATATAATGGACAGAGGCATTATGCTCACAGGCGGAGGTGCGCTTCTGGACGGCCTTGACAAATTGATCAAACAGGAGACGGGTATGCCTGTTTCAATTGCCGAAAGACCGCTTGACTGTGTTGTGCTGGGGACGGGCAAGGTCCTGGAAGAAATAGAAACCTTAAAAAAGGTATTGCTTTCACCAAAAAGATTGAAATAATTTTGTGGAAGTTTTAAGGGGTTAGAGAGGAGAAGTATTCCTTGAAGTATTTTAAAAGTAGGGCATTGATAGTATTGATAGTATCCCTGGTACTTATTGTAACCATAGGTCTGACAATAAATCCGCTGAGCAGTGTAAACTGGTTTGGAAATCTTATTTCGGTTCCGTTTACCTCAATAGAAAAGGTATTTACCTATGCAGGGCAGGAAATTGAGGCAGGAGTGGGCCTGTTTAACAATGTAGAGGTTTTGAGAGCCGAAAATAAGGCATTAAAAGAGGAAATTGACAAATTAAACAATGAGCGGACCGAGTACGTGAGGCTTAAAACCGAAAACGACGATCTTAAAAATGTTCTGAAGCTTAAGGATCAGCTTGACGGCATCGATATGACAGGGGCAAATGTTATTGCAAAGGATTCGGGAAACCTTTTTAACATCTTCCTGGTGGATAAAGGGGTAACAAACGGTATATCCTATAATATGCCGGTGGTTACAAGCAAGGGCCTGGTCGGAAAGGTATCCTCCTCGCAGCCGTTTTCTTCAAAAATAACAAGTATTATTGAGGATGGCAGTGCGGCCAGCGCAATTGTTGCCAAAAGCGGAGATCTGGTGGTAGTTAAAGGAGATTTGAAACTGGGCAAGGAAGGTCTTTGTAAACTGTTATATATTCCAAACGACCTTGATCTTACTCAGGGTGACGTAATAGAGACCTCAGGACTGGGGGGGATTTATCCCAAGGGTATAATAATAGGAACGGTAAAAGAAGTGAGAACCGGTGAGAGCGATCTGGACAGGTATGCTATAATACAGCCGGCTGTTGATTTGAGACGGCTCAGTCAGGTAGTTATTCTGAAAAAGAATATGCCTGCCATATCTTCAGAAATGGAGATTACCGATAAATGAGAGCCAGAATAATTATTTACACCATACTTATATTCATATTTGTCACTACTCAGGTCACTTTCCTGAACTTCATTGAAATATTCGGGGTGAGACCCAACCTGATAATCATACTGATAGTAAGTATCTCACTGCTGGAGGGAAGAAACCAGGGCGGAACCGTGGGTTTTTTTGCGGGACTCTGCCTTGACGCGGTTATCGGAGTTGCGCTGGGCTATCATGCCTTGATAGGCATGCTGCTTGGTATATCGCTGGGCAATATAAACAAGAGGTTTTTTAAAGAGAATATTTTCATAATGGGGATATGTACTTTTATCTCAACCATATTGTTCGAGTCTGCGATTATTCTGGTATCATATATCCTGGGACTCAGAATGAACTACATAGAAAGCCTGAAGGAGGTTATCCTGCCAGAAGCAGCTATAAACACCATATTGGGTGTAATAATCTTTTTACTTATTGTCAGGATAAGCAGAAAATTTATAAGTATGGATGTCAAAAACAAATATTGAGGAAAGTTAAAATATTGAAATTGTTGAGTGGTGGTTAAAGAATGAAACGCTTTTTTAAAGACAGGCATAATATTGCAAGTATAGTGCTGGTATTGGTTTTTGCTGTGATTGTTTATCAGCTGGCCAATCTGCAGCTGGTTCAAGGCGAAAATTACTTCACGCAGTCTCAGGTCTTTAATCTGAGGTCGCGGACGATTCTGGCCGAAAGAGGGAATATAGTGGACAGATACGGGGTGCCGATAGCTGTTAACTCCACCAGCTACTATCTCATGCTGATGAATACCGGCAGGCCTTCCGACGAACTGAATGATATGGTGTCCAAGCTGGTAAAGATACTTGAGAAGAATGGTGATAAGTATAACAACATTTTTTCCAAGTATCTAAGCGAAAAACCTGTTAAATTCGGTTCCATGCTTGCCAACAGCAAGGATAGGATCAAGGTGCTGAAAAATGCCACCGGGTATAATTTTACAGACCTGAATCAGGACTCGGATCCCGAAGAAATTTATGAGTATTTCCGCGATACTATATTTAAAATAGACACTGACAAGTACAAGGAACCGGAGATATACAAAATAATGGCACTGAGGTTCCTGATCCTCAGCAACAATCCGGTTGTTGCCGAGTCCATCAACGAAAAAACAGTGGCCGAAATTGAAGAGAGAACCGATGAATTTCCGGGAGCAATAGTGGATTTGGTCCCCAGCAGAAAATACATTGATGCAGAGTATGCTGCACACCTGATCGGTTATGTCAGGACCATAGATGAAAATGAATTGGCCAGTAGGGCCGATGAGGGCTATAAACCCGATGACATAATCGGAAAATCCGGTATTGAGCTCACTGCCGAGGGATACTTGAGAGGTACCAACGGCTATAGAAGAATTCAAATAGACGAGAACGGGAAAACAAAGACCATAAGTGAAGAGGCTGTCAAGCCTGGCAGCGATGTTGTCCTCACAATTGATATGAGGCTGCAGAAGGTTGCAATGGAATCACTTGAGAAGAATATCCAGTTAATCAGACAGAAACCGCAGTCAAGGAACTTCAAGGATGCAGATGCCGGTGCAGCGGTTGCCATTGATGTCAATACCGGAGAAGTTCTGGCACTGGCCAGCTATCCAAGTTATGATCCGTCCATATTTCTGGCAGGTCCTGAAGATAAGGCGGCGCAAAAGGCAATAGAAAACCTGTTTGATCCTAAAAATACGGCCAGACCGGCATTCAACCGGACTATAGCCGGTACTTATACCCCGGGTTCGACCTTTAAGCCGATGGTGGGGCTTGCCGGCCTGGAGGAAAAAAAGGTAAACCCTTACGACAAGTATTTTGATAAAGGTTATGAAATCTATGACGGATTGCTTCTGGGATCTATCGAGTACCGTACTTATAAATCCGGTTTGGGGTGGGTCAATATGATACAGGCAATTCAAAAATCCTGTAACCCATATTTTTACAATCTTGGGGTAAAGGTCGGCATAGATAATATTGACAAATGGGCCACAAAATTCGGTCTGGGACAAAAGACAGGAATCGATCTGTTGGGGGAAAGCAAGGGAATACTTGCGTCCAAGGCATATAAGAAAACCTACAGTCCATATATATTTGGAAGTGCCGATACGGCACAGTCCTCTATCGGGCAGTTTGACAACAGCTTCACTCCCATTCAATTGGCCAATTATTGTGCTACAATTGCAAATGGAGGCAAACATTTTAAACCTCATATTATAAAAAGGGTTGTAAAGTATGACGGGTCAATAGTGACAGAGACAAAACCGGAATATGAGCTGCTGCCTGTGAAAAAAGAAAATATGAAAATAATACAGGAAGGCATGATTGCCGTTGCCAACTCTGAAGACAGAGGAGGTACGGCAGCCAATGCATTTAATGAATTGCTTCCTATAAAGGTTGCGGGTAAAACGGGGACAGCCGAGACAGAATCAACAAACCAGACCAAGTCCTCAAATGCTTTATTTATTTGCTACGCTCCGGCTGACAAACCCCAGATAGCCGTTGCGGTTGTTGTTGAAAAGGGAGTACTTGGAGCATATACGGCACCCATTGCCAAAGATATTTTAAAAGCTTATTTTGACAATAACGGTTCAAATATTGAGGATATTGCAATAAAGAGTGAGATAGTGGAATTGACTAAATAATTCAATTGGGAGATTAAAATTATATGTCTGAAAATACGGTAACTTTTAAGGGAACTGTTAACGGCCTTACAATTATAATAAAGCCGGAAGCCGGTTTTGAGGAAGTTGTTGACAGTATGCGCCTGAAAATCGAAAGCGCAGGGAAATTTTTCAGGGGGGCAAAACTGGCTGTCAGATATAGAGGCAGAGTGCTCAACGAGACCGAAAAAAGCCAGCTGCATGAGTTGTTAAAGAGTGAGAGCGGAGCAACAATACTTTCCTTCGAAGAGGAGATTGTGGATAACAGCAGCGTGTGTCAGAAAAGCAATCCGCCGGTCTCTGAAAGAAACAATCAGATAAAAAAATATATGTTTTTCAAAGGAATAGAGGAAGGGAGGACAAAGTTCTACCGCGGAACAATAAGATCCGGCCAGCTCATTACCTTTGACGGCAACCTTGTCATCCTTGGAGATGTCAATCCAGGTGCAGTAATCGAAGCTACGGGAAATATAGTGGTTATGGGTTTGCTGAGAGGTGTGGTCCATGCAGGGAGTGACGGAAATAAGGAGGCAATCGTTGCCGCTCTTGGACTTAATCCCACACAACTGAGAATTGCCGATATAATAACCAGACCTCCCGATGAAAAGGGTACAAGTGCAAATCAAGTTCCGGAACTGGCTTATGTCAGGGGTGATATGCTCTATGTAGAGCGGTTTTTACCGCAAAGATAAGTTGACAAAACTTTAAAACAAATATATAGTTTAATGTGTATAACTTTAAATTAATAATAAGTAAATTTTTGTAAATATCATTTTCTTGGACAAGAATTGGAGGCAAGCTGTATGGGCGAGGTAATTGTAATTACATCCGGGAAAGGCGGCGTTGGAAAAACCACAACGACTGCCAATATTGGTACGGGCCTGGCATTGGCAGGTCATAAGGTTGTACTGATCGATACTGATATAGGGCTTCGAAATCTCGACGTTGTAATGGGGTTGGAAAACAGGATAGTTTATGATCTTGTGGATGTTGTTGAAGGCGTATGCAGAGTAAAACAGGCTTTAATAAAGGATAAAAGATACGAAGGTCTATATCTGCTTCCAGCAGCCCAGACAAGGGACAAGACATCCGTAACACCGGAACAGATGATTAATCTGATCAATGAATTAAAAACAGAATTTGATTACATAATCGTTGACTGCCCGGCAGGTATTGAACAGGGTTTCAAGAATGCCATAGCCGGTGCCAACAGGGCTATTGTTATTACAACCCCGGAGGTTTCGGCCGTCAGAGATGCTGACCGTATAGTGGGACTCCTGGAAGCCAACGAGTTAAGAAATCCAAAATTGATTATCAACAGAGTCAGGATTGACATGGTAAAGCGCGGCGATATGATGAGTATTGACGATATTATTGATATTTTAGCCATTGATTTGATAGGTGTTGTCCCGGATGATGAAAAAATAGTTATTTCTACAAATAGAGGAGAGCCTGCAGTTAACGACGACAAATCCTTGGCCGGACAAGCTTACAGAAATATTACAAAACGAATTCAGGGGGAAGAGGTTCCTATTCTTAACCTTGAAACAGATGACAGCATTTTTAGCAAATTCAAAAAAATGTTAGGATTTAAAACTACATAAGGAGGAATAGGGTATGCTGATTGATTTTTCAAAGATCTTTGGCAGATCTAAACCGTCAAAGGATGTAGCCAAAGAGAGATTGCAGCTGGTATTGATACACGACAGAGCCAATGTTTCTCCTGAGTTTCTTGAAATGGTGAAGGGAGAGATTATAAAGGTCATCCAGCACTATATGGAAATTGACGAAAATGCTCTTGATATACAGCTTACTAGAACTAAAAGCGATGAGGGCGATAGGATAGTTCCCGCATTGGTGGCTAATATACCTATTAAAAGTGTAAAAAATGCAGGTAAATAAAATTAAAGGTATGTGATTTTTAACCATGAACATTGCATTCATAGCGCATGATAATAAAAAAGAATTAATGGCCAGTTTTTGCATAGCCTATAAGTACATTCTTCAGGAGCATCATCTTATTGCCACCCGGTCAACAGGTATGGTTATTAACAAGGCAACCGGACTGAATATCAATCTGCTGGCTTATGGGAGCCTTGGCGCCCAACAGTTGGGGGCACGGATTGCATGCGACGAAATAGACCTGCTTATTTACTTCAGGGATGCAAACACTGAAAGTGACACTGATACATTTCTGCTCTTTAAGCATTGTGATGCAAATAATATACCGTATGCGACAAATATAGCAACAGCCGAAGTTCTCATAAAAGGTTTGGAACGTGAAGACTTGGCATGGAGAGAATTGCTGAGATAAATAGTTTAAATATGATTACAAAAAGCCTGGAGCAATCCAGGCTTTTTACATTGCCCTGTAATAATATTCATCCATATAAAATATAAATAATTATAGGCATGGCCAATTAACCTCCTTTATTCGCCTTATAGCGGATGAGGGAGAGAGATTTCATTACAGTTTTGTGGCCGCTAAGCGGCTCAAAGCCATGTATGCATGGCTTATGGAGGTTAATATATGGATGAAATGATTGTAAGACCTAAATACTCAAGACAGACCGGTACACCCAGAAAAAGCAGGAGACAGAATGAAAATGACATGATGTCCACTGTATTTGCTGCCAAGATGCTGGCTGTGGTGGTGTTCCTGTCGGTGTTTGCCTTATGTAAAGCTGCCGATACACCCACCACAAACTATTTCGTTTCAAAGGTTAAATTAATTACCACAGAGAATTTTGATGCAAACAAATATTTATTGAGCGCGGCAAATGCGCTGGGAGTAAAACTGCCCGAAAAAAATGCTGCAGCCGGGAGTGTTACAGGACCTTCCACAGACAGCGGGTTGGTTGAACAGACAGCGGGCAATGGGAGCAGCAATCAGGAGATATCCGATCAAAATGGCGCGGATATGAAAAGCTCTGTTCAAAGCGGCCAGATACCGGATTCAATCCATGAAAATATCCCGGGCACCGAAACCGGTTCAGAGGTTGTCAGCAGTTCAATCAGTGATACAATAAAGGCCATATCCCAGGTTCCGGTTCTCGAAGAAGCAGAGATAAAAGCATTGGCCGATAAATATTCCTTTGTCATTCCCATAAAAGGTCAAATAGATTCACCTTTTGGTGTCAGGACCGACCCATTAAGCGGCAATACGGTATTTCACAGCGGTATAGACATAAAGGCCAACATGGGAACTTCCATAAAGGCGGCACTTGACGGTGAAGTAACCGAGGTAGGCTCAAGTCCCGAATATGATAAATACGTAAAAGTGAAACATGATGAGGGGATATATACGGTATATGCACACTGCTCCATCCTGGTGGCTAAACAGGGGCAGAAGGTAAAACAGGGAGATGTTATTGCCAAGGTTGGAGACACTGAAGGCTTACCGGGCGCATACCTCCATTTTGAGGTGTGGAAGGGGGATAAGGCTGCTGACCCTGAGAAACTTCTTAATTTATTAAATCAGTAAAGTATTAAAAGAGGCTGTATCGAAACAGTCTCTTTTTAATTAAAATATCGGGTAGATTGGAGCTTGACTTGAAAGCTGTGTTTTCAGTACATAAAAATATAGGAAGTATAAAGGTTTCGGTTAATATTTTTATTTTATTTTTTGTGGCTGCAGCCATACTTGCCGGAGCCCTGCCGGAGTATTTGCTGACCCTCCTGTTCATATTTGTCCATGAAGCCGGACATATCACTGCTGCAGTCCTTTCAAGGGCAACAGTGCATAGTATCCGGTTATTGCCCGTGGGATTCAATGCAGGGATTGATGACGGCATATGCAGCAGAGGACAGAGAATCCTTATATTCGCTTCAGGTCCCTGTGTCAGTTTTTTGCTGGCTGTTCTGGCTGCGATATTAATGCATTTTAATGTAACGAATTCACTGGTAGGGCTGGGAATATATGCAAACCTATATCTTGGAATATTTAATCTGCTGCCCGTTCTTCCTCTTGATGGCGGGAGGATAGCAATGGAGCTGCTCGCTGCAAAATTTGGCGTTTTCAGGACGGGAAAGGTGCTGCAGCTGTTCTCGTTCCTAATCTCGGTAGGAATTGTATTGGCAGGTATTGCTGTATTCATTGACAACCGCAGAAATGTAAGCCTTGTAATAATAGGTCTGTATATTTTAATGTGCGCCAAAACAAACAGGGAGGAGACAGCCTTTATGAATATCAAAAGCTTATTGTTCAGAAAATCCAGGGTTATTAGAAAGGGTATTTATCCCGCACGGGAAATCGTTGTGTTGAAACATGTTAAATTGACTGAGGTTATAAAGGCTTGCGACTATGTGGACAGGTTTCACATAGTTAATGTATTGGACGATGATCTGAAAGTGATAAAGGTGATGACGGAGCAGGAGCTTATTGAGGCAATTATACGAAACACGCCTGACACCACGTTTGATAATTTAGTCCATATGGAGTATAATGTTCCTAATGATATCAATTAACATCTGATGCAAAATGGGGGTTATTTATGTACAAGATAGTTAGAAAAGAGATATTGAATCCTTCTGTTGTTCTTATGGATATTGAGGCGCCGTATATTGCCCGAAAAGCCGAACCGGGACAATTTATCATATTCAGGATAGATGAGGCCGGGGAAAGAATACCTCTGACCATAGCTGATTATGACAGGGAAAAGGGTACTGTTACAATTATATTCCAAATAGTAGGAAAGTCAACCCGGGCTCTGGCTGAAATGAGTGAAGGTGAAGCCCTTCTTGATTTTGTCGGCCCGCTTGGAGTAGCTTCACATCTTGAAGGTTATAAAAAGGTTGCAGTTATCGGAGGGGGTCTTGGAGCTGCTATTGCTTACCCACAGGCCAAAAAACTCCATGCTCTGGGAGCAGAAGTTCATGCTATAACAGGTTTCAGAAACAAGGATCTGATCATTCTTGAAAAAGAGATGGAAATTGTCAGTGACAAGCTTGTAGTTGCCACGGATGACGGCTCCAACGGCAATAAGGGTTTTGTGACAAACGTATTGAAGCAGTTGATTGAGGAAGGCAATAAATATGACCTTGTAATTGCCATAGGTCCGCTTGTAATGATGAAAGCAGTAAGTAATCTGACAAGAGAATACGGTATAAAGACCCTGGTCAGCATGAATCCCATCATGATAGATGGTACCGGTATGTGCGGAGGATGCAGGCTCACCGTAGGCGGAAAAACAAAATTTGCCTGTGTTGACGGACCTGATTTTGACGGACACGAAGTTGATTTTGATGAAGCAATGAGAAGACAGGGTATGTATAAGAAGCAGGAAGGCAAATCAACTGAACTGCATGCCTGTAAACTGGGGGGTGTTACCAATGCCTAATATGGCCTTAAATAAAGTAAAGATGCCGGAACAGAATCCTGATATAAGAAATAAAAACTTTAAAGAAGTTTCATTGGGCTACGATGAGGCAATGGCAGTGGAGGAGGCTCAGAGATGTCTGAACTGCAAGCACAAGCCATGTGTGGCAGGATGTCCTGTAAATGTTAAAATACCTGAATTCATACAACTGGTAGCCGACGGAAAATTTGAAGAGGCATATTATAAAATCAGAGAGACAAACAGCTTGCCTGCAGTATGCGGAAGAGTTTGTCCTCAGGAAACACAGTGCGAACAGCTCTGTGTAAGGGCCAAAAAAGGCGAGTCGGTAGGAATAGGACGTCTTGAACGTTTTGTAGCCGACTGGTACATGGCGAACTGTAAAACAGATGAAGCCAGGCC
Source organism: Ruminiclostridium cellobioparum subsp. termitidis CT1112 (assembly GCF_000350485.1). GTDB lineage: Bacteria > Bacillota > Clostridia > Acetivibrionales > DSM-1351 > Ruminiclostridium > Ruminiclostridium termitidis. The sequence continues at coordinate 4,969 of NZ_AORV01000003.1, read as the reverse complement.
CCGGAGCAATGGTATCAAAGTTGCCGTTGTGGGTTCCGGACCGTCTGGACTTACCTGTGCCGGAGACCTGGCAAAGCTGGGCTATGAGGTGACCATATTCGAAGCCTTCCACGTGCCGGGAGGAGTTCTGATGTATGGAATACCTGAATTCCGTCTTCCCAAAGCACTTGTGCAGAAGGAAATACAGACTGTAAAAAATCTTGGAGTCAATATACAGACAAACATGGTAATAGGCAAGGTACTCACAATAGACGACCTTAAGGCCGAGGGCTATAAAGCGGTATTTATCGGCTCGGGTGCTGGGCTGCCAAGCTTTATGTCAATACCTGGGGAGAACCTCAATGGTGTTTACTCTGCCAACGAATTTCTTACAAGAATCAACCTTATGAGTGCGTACAAATTCCCTGACACCGATACTCCTGTATTTGTGGGCAGGAATGTTGCTGTGGTGGGCGGCGGTAACGTTGCCATGGATGCTGCCAGAAGTGCCAAGCGTCTTGGAGCCGAGAACGTATATATAGTTTACAGACGTTCCGAGGCCGAAATGCCGGCCAGACTTGAAGAAGTCCATCACGCAAAGGAAGAGGGAATAATCCTGAAGGTTCTGACCAATCCAAAGCAGATTCTGGGAACAGAGGACGGCTGGGTAAAAGGTATGGAATGTGTTGAAATGGAACTTGGTGAACCGGATAAATCCGGAAGGAGAAGACCTGTTGAAAAGAAGGGTTCAGAGCATATAATCGATCTGGAAACAGTGATTATGTCAATTGGACAATCTCCAAACCCTCTCATATCTTCAACTACTCCGGGTTTGGATATCCAGTCCTGGGGCGGTATCATAGTAGAAGAGGAGACAGGTGCAACCAGCAAGAGCGGAGTCTATGCCGGCGGAGATGCCGTTACAGGTGCCGCTACCGTTATATTGGCAATGGGTGCTGGTAAAAAAGCTGCCGAGGCCATTGACAGGTATATAAAAGGTGAATAAGACCGGCAATCGTTTATTTTTCAATTAAACGGGGATAAGGGCTGGTAATTGTGTCTGAAATGAATTATTATTTATATAAATATGATTCAAAAGCATAAAGCTTTTAAGAAACAAAATGTAGAATGGAGTAAAAGTTTAATGAAGACATGGGTATTGTACTACAGTAAAAGCGGCAACACCAAGAAAATTGCTGACGCAATAGCTGAGGAGCTGGAGGATGTTCAGAAGTCCGAACAGATACCACCGGCTTATCCGCCTGAAAATGTTGCCCTTCTGTTCCTTGGAACAGCAGAATATGCAGGCAAACCGGATCCGAAGATGATTGAATTCATCAGAACATTGAACACAAACAGAGTAAAAAATGCAGCAGTATTTGGAACCAGCGGAGCAGGCAATGCCGAAGGCAAGGCTATTGGGGCAGTGAAAGCTCTTCTGAAGGAAAAGGGCATAAATGTTGTTGAGGAATCTTTTGCCTGTAAGGGTAAGAATTTTATATTCTTTAACAGGAACAAGCCCGATGCAAACGATTTGAAGGCTGCCAGAGAATACGCAAGGAAAGTATACGGCAGTATAAAAGTTTAATTACAGAACAGGAAAAATCCCGCATACAGCTTCAACTTCATGTATTGAGAGCTGTATGGCGGGGTTTTTGTTGTGAAATGAATACCAAATGTTTTTATGTATAATTGCTGAAGGCTTCAAAGCCTCCGCATAGTTATCTTGAAACTTTAATGTCTCCGCTTCGGGTTTCCAGTTCTATGGATATTTCAGGGGAAATGCCGACGGTTCCAGCGGAGGTGTTATCGGTAACAGCAAGCTGGTTTGCAAAAGAGGTGTCAATAGAACCCTCTTTTGTTGTTGCCGAAAATTTGAATGCAAGCTGGCTTGGAAGTGCCAACGCAAGACTTCCGTTTTTTGAGTATGCAGAAATGTCACCCGATACACCGGTAAAGGAAATATCTATGGAGCCTTCCCCCGAAGCATTAAAGGAGCCGGAGCCATTAATACCCGAAGCGGTCAGCTTTCCTCCCTTCGATTGATAGCTTATTACTCCGTTTGCTTGATCAAATGAGGTTGTGGCATTGGTGGTCCGTATCTCTATCGAAGCCGCAGCTATATTTTCAAAGCTCAAATTGCCGTTTGTGCTGGTGATTTTTATATTGGATACTTTAGTATTTGATACATCAATTATGCCTCTCGTGGTATCGACGCAGAAATCACCCGACAAATTCAGAGCTGTTTCAGATTTTATTTTTCCGCTTGTGGAGTGCAGGGAAAGGCTATTGGTATAGTCCTGCGGAATATAAATTTCAATGTAAGATTCAAACCCGGAATGTACCGGCCTATCACCTTCTGTTATAAGCAATTCACCATTTTGAGTGCTTGTTCTGGCATAGTAGCTCTTTTTGTCCTCGTTCATATACTCCTTCAATATAACCTTGTTATTATCACTTTCTAGAACATGAATATCATCTGCATCATAATCAAGCCGAAGGCTTTGAAGATCCCCGAGGCTAAACGTAAGAGTATTTACCAGTGTGATTGCTTTCTGGTTTCCGCATCCCGATAAGATCCCAACAAGTAAAAAGCCTGTGCAGGCAAATAAGATTAGAATTTGTTTCATAATAAAGATTCTCCTTTCCTTGATTGAACCATTCATTCAATAGCATGGTATTTTTTTACGGAGCAAATGCTCCGTAAAATCTTATAGTTGGTATGCGTGGAGTAAATTATCCATACAGATTGCTTTAGCTGTTTCAATTGGAATATCTTTTTGTATTTCGTAAGCATCATTTGTAATATGCATTCCCCACCATGATAAGGTTTCAATTATCAACCGCGTAATGTGCTGTGGATGTTCCACATGACGAAAGGTTCCTATTTGCATGTACTGTGTAATGTATGATAAAACCTGATCATAAAATTTTTTTCGGTATTCTTTATAATAGACTGTAAGTTTTCTAAGATCATCAGGATTCTTTTCAATTAACAAGCAGCCAATACCGTATTTTGAAATGACTTCAAACGCATCGGACAACATTTGTTCCAAAGGATATTCTGTAATATTGTCAAGGTGGGAAGAAAATGCTTTTGTATTCTCTTCAAAAGCATTCATAATCTCATTGTCCAGAGAATCAAATAACTCAGAACTGATTGGTAATTCAAATTCCTGCGTAATAAATGCCTGATCGATTGTGCCTTTTAGAATGAAATTTAAAATATCCCGTTTTCCTGTAAAGTAAACATACAGCATTCCTGTTGATAGACCAATTTCTTTTGCTATATCCTTTATTTGTGTTCCTGCATACCCTTTGTTGATAAATAAATGACTGGCGGCGTCAAATATCGATCTCATTCTATTTTCCATTGAACATCTCCTTCTTTTGACTGAACCATTCATTCAATAAACATTATAATATATTTTTTGGTATCCGTCAACGATTTACACACGAAAGAGACGCAAATAATGTTTCCACAAAGCGTAAAGATTAAAATTGCACCTTGTTTTTATCCAGGCATTTCTCAACATCGATCTGAACAGGCACCCAATCCCCTTTCTTTTTGACAAGGGAGTTGATAAGCAGATCTGTCCCGTTTGTGAGTTTAGCGAATTCAAACATGTATTTCCTGTTGTCAACACCGTCTATTATTATTTTTTTCATATATTCATCCTGATCGGGGGCATACTGCTTCATTATAAGTCCGCACCAGTTGCCGTAAACCGTCTCAACATATGATTCGGCATTATGGGCCCAGCCGTGATAGGCCGCACAGAAAAAATCCTCAGGGGTCAATGTCAGGGAGTCTATATAATACAAGCCGTTTACCTTTAGCACATCAAGTTCGCCCGTATAATAATTAAAGGTAGTTACTCCAACACTGCTTCCTTCAAGTATTTCCAGTTCGAGAAAAAATCTGCTCATATCCGTGGAATCAACAGTGACTGGCAGCAGCTTGATAAGATTTATATGACCGATACCTTCAAAGGACTTTAAAAATACATCATAATTCATGGATTTTTTGTTGTTTTCAGATAGGAAGGAGTATGCAATGGGAAAGGGTTCAAGGCCATAGCCCACAGTTCCGCAGCCCCCGTTCTTTTCCATTGTAAGATTGGAGGCCTGCTGGAGTACACTGAAATAATTTATTGCAGATTTTTCGGGTGTATTCAGAAGTTCATTGGGAATCTTCCCGTCTTTAAAGTTTTCCGAAAAAGCTTCAAGATTCATAAATCTGCTGTTAAGGGCTTTTAGATTTGATGGACGGAAATAAGTTTCATTCAGGTTTGACATTTGTTTATTCATTATCTGAATAGCCTGCCGTGACAGGCTTGAGGCAGCCAAGTCTATGTTTTCGTCCTGCTTTTTCCCGGTAAATATACCGCCCAGGACATAATCCTTATGAGCATCCTCCTGTTTACCGACTCTCAAACAAATTGCCCCGATGAAAAAAGCCAGCAGGAATATTGATATTATAAGCAACCGTTTTGTTAATATTCTCATTTTAACCTCCCAAGCCATGTGCCTGATCACGTCGCCAAGTGTAATTAAAGACTCTCTGTCTTTTTAAGGCGTGAATGATATGTCCTGTAAAAAGTGGACGACTTACTTTATAATATATTCAAACAAGTGCAGGTTAATAATTAAATAAAAGTTATTGTAATAAAAATATAATTCCCTATTCAAACTTTATTAATAAATACAACACCATAACAACATATTCCATTGCTATAGTTGTAGTTGTAGATTTAAATCTATAATCATACATAAAAGGAGTGGTTTAATGAAGAAAACAAAAAAGATTATTGGGTTGGGTTTGAGTATGGCAGTTCTGGTGACTTCAATGGGATTTGCATTTGCTGCTGACAATCAGACTCAAACAGCCGATACAAGCAAACCCGAAAGTCGCAAAATGATCCAGTTCAAAGGCTGGGGCGAGGGCAGAAATATGAATTTGCTTTCGGAGCTTGTAGCTGCAGGGACT
>NZ_AORV01000002.1 GCF_000350485.1 Ruminiclostridium cellobioparum subsp. termitidis CT1112 | reverse complement strand
TGGATGAGGAGAGAACAAATTTCATTACAGTTTTGTGGCCGCTAAGCGGCTCATGGAGGTTAATATGAAGAAAATATTAAATAATGCGGATAGTTTTGTGGAGGATAGCTTGAAGGGGATTTTATTGGCATATCCTGAACTGCTTGCTGCCCATCCTGAGGATATAAAGGCAGTACACAGAGCAGGAGCACCAATACAGCAAAAGGTGGCAATTGTGACCGGCGGAGGTTACGGGCATATCCCTGTATTCCTTGGATACGTCGGGAAGGGTCTATGCGATGGAGTGGCTGTGGGAAATGTTTTCACTTCACCGGGCTGTGAGACAATTCTCAATGTTACAAGGCAGGTGAATGCAAACAAGGGTGTACTGTATCTCTTCGGAAATTATATGGGTGACTGTATGAATTTTGAAATGGCTGCTGAGATAGCCGAAATGGAAGGAATAAAAACTGAAACAGTCAAAGTGTCAGATGACATTGCATCGGCACCGAGGGATAGCTGGAAGGAACGGAGAGGTATTGCCGGAATCTTCTTCGCCTACAAGATTGCAGGTGCGTGTGCCGAAAGATTAGCTGCACTGGAGGAAGTCAAGGCAATTGCTGAAAAAGCAATTGAGAATACAGCTACTTTTGGTGTTGCGTTATCCTCTTGCTGGCTGCCCGGTTCTGAAAAGAAAATATTTGAAATAGGCGAAGAAGATATGGAAATCGGAATGGGTATACATGGAGAACCGGGAGTCAAGCGCGGACGTGTTGCCTCAAGCCGTGACATAACGGAAATTCTGTTGCCAGGTATACTGGAAGACCTGTCGATAAAAGAGGGTCAGAGGGTAGCGATACTTGTAAACGGACTTGGAGCTACCTCACAGGAGGAACTGTTCATTTTGTATAAGGATATTAATGAAGCGTTGGTAGATAGGGGTATTAAGCCTGTACGGGTATTTGTAGGAGAATATGCTACCTCGCTTGAAATGGTTGGTGCCTCAATTTCAATTCTGAAGCTTGACGATGAGCTTTTAGAATTGCTGGATGCGCCTGCATATACTCCATTTGTAAATGTTGGAGGAGTAAGGGGTGCATAAAGATGATCTATACTTTGCAGGATGTCAAAAATATAATTAATGTATCCGCAGAGGTGGCTCTTTCATTAAAAGAGTTATTAACAGAGCTTGACAGCCGCTCCGGTGACGGTGATCTGGGAATTACAATGGAAAAGAGCGCACATGCACTGATGATCGAAATATGCAAGTATGAAGGCAAAGATATAGGTGAATTTCTGATTAAAAGCGCTATGTCGGTAAATAGAGCGGCACCTTCCACCATGGGGACTTTATTAAGCTGTTCCATTATGGAACTGGGTAAGGAATTCAAGGGGAGTGAGGAAATTACTTGTGAACAGATAGTAAAAGTACCTGCGGTTATAGTGGATGCCATAATGAAGAGGGGCAAGGCCAACCGGGGGGATAAAACCATACTGGATGCACTTATTCCTTTGGCTGATGTGCTTCAGGCATCATATGCCAGAGATATGAACCTGAAGCTTGCTCTTAAGGAAGCCGCATCCGCGGCTGCAAAGGGTGCCAACAGAACCAAAGGCATGATTGCCAAGGTGGGAAGGGCTAAGTGGATAGGCGAACGTTCAAGGGATTATCCCGACGGAGGTGCTGTTTTGTGCGCCGTACTTATTGAAAATTTGTCTCAGCTGGACTGATACTATATATTGGGAGATTTAATGAATGAGTAATTATGATGAGCTTATTAAGCAATTGGTAAATGAGGAAAAGGAACTTCAATTCGCGGAATTTACAAATGAAACTGCTTTGGAAATAGGCCTGAAGCTGATTGAAAGGGCAAAAGTAGAAAATAAAAGAATTGCAATTGATATATCCCGTTTTGGACATCAGCTTTTTCATTATTCCTTTACCGGGACCACTCCGGAAAATGATCAGTGGATAATACGAAAGAACAGGGTTGTCAACAGGTTCGGCAAAAGCTCCCTGCATTTGGGTACAATACTTCGCAGAGACAACACTACTATTGAAGAAAGGCATCATATAAGTTCCTCTGAGTATGCTGCTATTGGAGGGGCTTTCCCGATAATTATCAAGAATACCGGAGTTATAGGAACAATTACAGTTTCGGGGCTGCCGAAAAACGAGGATCATGAGCTGGTCATAGCTGTTATCAAAGAGCAGCTTGGGCTATAAGCATATTAATCTAATATGATAAATAAAAAATAATATAATAAAAAGGATAATTTTATGACCAAAATTAATTTTCCGGATAATTTTTTGTGGGGATCGGCTACTGCTGCGTATCAGATTGAAGGTGCCTTTAATGAAGATGGCCGTGGAGAGTCCATATGGGACCGGTACTGCAGCATACCGGGAAATATTGCGGATGGAAGCAGCGGAGCTGTGGCCTGTAACCATTATCACCTGTATGAGCAGGATATTGAGATAATGAAGGAGTTGAAGCTGAAATCCTACCGTCTTTCCATATCCTGGCCGAGAATTTTTCCGAATGGCTATGGAGCACCAAATGAAAAGGGCATGAGTTTTTATAGGACTTTAATTGAATTATTAGTCAAGAACGGTATTAAACCGGCAGTAACCCTATACCATTGGGATTTACCCCAAAAGCTGCAGGATATGGGCGGGTGGGCAAACCGTAAGGTGGTTGATTACTTTGAGCAGTATGCCGGATACGTATTCTCACAGTTGGGAGATATTGTTCCAATTTGGATTACCTTTAATGAACCGTATTGTTCTGCATTCACAGGACATTGGATAGGAAGGCACGCTCCGGGAATAAAAGATTTTAAAACGGCATTGCTGGTGTCTCATCATCTGCTTCTGGCTCATGGAAAGGCTGTAAAGGCGTACAGGGAGTTTTCTTTTAAGGGCGAAATAGGTATTACCTTGAATATGAATTATACATATCCCAAAACAGATTCACACCAGGATAGTGAAGCTGCAGAGCTGTCACATGCACTATGGAACAGGTGGTTTGCAGATCCGGTTTTCAAAGGAGCCTATCCTCAGGAAGCAGTTGATTGCTATGTAAAAAAGGGTTTGCTGCCTGAAATTAAATCTGAAGATTTGGAAATTATCAGTACGCCTGTGGATTTCTTAGGTCTGAATAACTATTTCAGCCAGGTTGTCAGCCATGACAGCAGGGGTTGGCCCTGTGAAGTCAAGGAGGAGTTTTTTGGAAAAGATTTTACCGAAATGGGTTGGGGTGTAAATCCTGAGGGCTTGTTCGATTTATTGCTCAGACTTCATAAGGACTATAACGGAGTTAAGATTTACATTACTGAAAACGGCGCTGCATACAGGGATATGGTTAGCACAAATGGAGAGGTCGATGATGCCAACAGGGTAGAGTTTCTTACAAGATACTTAACTAACGCTCATCGTGCTATTAAAAAGGGTGTAAATCTTCAGGGATATTTTCTCTGGTCCCTGATGGATAACTTTGAATGGGCTTATGGCTACACTAAGAGATTTGGAATTGTTTATGTTGACTATGAGACCGGGAAAAGAACCATAAAGAGAAGCGGCCACTGGTATAAAAAGGTTATTGAAAATAATGGTCTTGAGATTGAATAGATGCACTGAATTCCATGAATGGGTATTAGTTTTTACTATCATTAAATAATAGAAGTGAATTAAGAGAAATGTATACAACATATGCATTTCTCTTTTTTGTAAGAAAACTGGCAGATTGCAATATTGTTGCAGTGTATTGACAGGGGGAATATATTTGATTACAATATTGACTGGACGGTCAATCAAAAAAGGTAGGTAAATAATAAAATATGCCAAAAACTAAAGAACAATTTGAGTTAATAAAGAATGAATCCAAATCAAAAATCGTGAAGGCAGGTCTGAAGCTCTTTATCGAAAAGGGTTTGTTAGCTGCCAGTGTCAGCGAAATCGCTTCGCTGGCAGGAATAAGCAAAGGATTAATGTACCACTACTATAAATCCAAAGAGGAACTGTATTATGAATTGGTCAGTAACGCCATAAACTCCTCCACCGAGTATATGCGCGCTATTTTTAATCTTGACAGGCCGCCAAAGGAAAAAATCAAACTGATTTCCCGGAAAATGATGGATAACATATATAGTGATCATGAGACAGCACAGTACTTTGTATTTATTAATCGATTTTTGATAACTGAAAAAATTTCGGAAAAAACACCGGAAATCATTGAAATTGCTTATACTCCCCTTAAGCTGACAGAAGAGATAATTTCTGAAGGTCAAAGGCTGGGACAGTTTAAATCAGGTGACGCAAAGTCTATGGCAATGTTATACTGGTCTGCTATACATGGATTATGTGCGCATAAATTAATTCAACGTGATAAATTTGAAGTTCCTGATTTGGAATTGCTGGAGAAACTGATACTTAAAGAATAGCCGTAAAATCCATATTGGAGGAATTCAAATGATTATTGATGCACATGCCCACGCAGCAGGGAACTATTCAAATGCGGAATCTATAAGGAATATGGTTCGGAAGTATGAAATAGAAAAGATCATACTTTGTACAAGCCCGAAAAATATTACGGATTTACAGGCTCCGCCAAATAATCTTCCGCTGAAAAAATCTCCGGATAGTAATTATTTACTTAACAGAATGCTTAGATTTGCTTATACGCATTTTATGAAAGCTAATGGTGACGGGAATAAATATGTTTTTGAATTAAAAAATAAAGTACCTGATAAAATAATTCAGTTCCTATGGGTGAATCCGCTCGATAAAGGGCATATGGCCAATATTGAAAGAAACATTCGTGAGTATCAGCCCAAAGGTATTAAACTTCATCAGGCATGGGATTCTTTTGAAATAGGCAAAATTGAATTCAACACATTGGCCCATATAGCCAGGTCGTATAAACTGCCGGTTTTTATTCATATATATTCGAAGAAGGAAACATGGAGATTACTTCAATACATTAGGAGCAATCCAGATACTGTATTTATAATTGGACATATGGCCGGATTGGATATATTCAAAACAGACAGAAGCCATTTGGAAAATTTGTTTTTTGACACTTCCGGTTCTGACCGGGTTCAGGGAAAAGACATTTTAAAGGCCATCAATTCATTTGGCTATGAGCATGTGATTTTTGGCACTGATACGCCTTATGCAAGTATTGACGACCAGATAAACAAGATAGATCAATTAAATTTATCCGATAATGTGAAAGAACATATTTTTAGATTAAATATTAGTAATATTCTGTCTTTATAAGCATATTACCGGCAGATACAGTCAGAAAATTTTTCTAAAGTCGAAAAATTTTCTTTTTTTTTACGATATAATAGAAAAATATGGATTAATAAAAAATATTATCGTAAGGAGACAAAAAGCGGTATGAAGAAATTAACAACTTTTATAATTGTTTTGATCGTGACATTGTTGACGACCGGTTATTCTACATCTTTTGCAGCATCTTCAGAATCGTATTTTTCAAACGACAAAGCACTTGACGGTATTTTTGCAAAGTTAGAAAAGGAGTTTCTCAAATATAAAAAAGATGAGGTAATACCGCTAAGGGATTTGGGGGAGATTATACCGGACGGAAGCAAACCAACAATAAAAAGGACTTCAAAGAAAATATCGGATAGTCAAATTAAAGCGGCGGCTCAAGCAGCGTTGAACCATATAAGAGTAGCGGTTGAAGTAAAGGAAGAGGAGCTGGGAGGTCTCTCCTCACAAGAGTATAAAATTATCGCAGACCATCTTGATCAGCAAATATTTTTTGCCAGAAATAGTGATTATGGATGGGACTATGATGGTAAGATTGTAGAATTGAATACGAGATTTTCTGAATTTAATGAATGGCTGAGATTTAAACAAATGCCAGGCAACTTCGGAAGAATGAGTAAGGAAAAGGATGAAGTAAATCCTGCTGATTTGCAGGCCGGGGATAAGATCGTCCGGTACCTGAATCAATCCATTCAGAAGGGAAACAAGGTCAGCCCCGTTATACTTGAGCAATTGCCGGGGGCAGTCGAGGAACTTTTTAATGAAAGTAATTTATCCAAAATTATGGTTGGAAGAATACTGTCGGAAATTCATGCCGATATATATACTCCCGACGATGAAGATTCTGATGCCGACCATTATGACGGTTCAAAATCTATCGATGAAATTATTGAAAGTTATGGAGCCTTGATAAGTAACCGTGAGAGTGATAGAAATAACGAGAAACTTATAGAGTACTACGAATATCCTGAGGATAAACCTTCGGTTAATAACTGGGATAGTATAACCAGGCGTTTGGTCAATGGTGAAATATCAGACACATTTAAATACGGCTTTAATAAGGCTATAACTCTTGATGAATTGGCTAATTTATATTATGGAAAAAGAGAACTGGATGAAAAAATAGTAATTGATGATGACGGCGTGCCTGCCGACAGCCCTGATTATATTAAACTGGCATATATCTATGGCATGATAGATGATACTAACAACCTGGAAAAACCCTTGACCAGGCTCGACGCTGCGAGAATTCTGGTTAAATATGCAATTTATGAAAACTGGAGTGACTCTTTGAAGGTTACCGATTGCAACCAGATACCTTTGGAGGATCAAATCAGCGTAGCCAGCTGCATTAAAGATGGATTGATAAAACCAAGAATAGCCAAATTTGAACCAAAGAGCAGCTACACAAAAGAAGAAGCTGTTTTGTCTTATTCTTCGTATGGTTTTTCTAAGCTAAGAAGCTATAATATTCCCCTCAGCCTGAGTGAACCATCAAAAATAATCGTCGGAAAAAATACAATTAACCTGTTGTTTGAAAATAAGCAGGAAATACAGGAATATTTTGAAAACCAATTTGAGGACACAGTGCTCGAAAAAATTAAATTAAACGGAAAATATACCAGGGTTGATACAGGCGGTGCCTTAATCGAATTTTTTACACCTGAAAACGGAATTAAAATTACCATAAAAAAAGGAACAACATATATTGATTTTGTTGAAGGGGGTTATGGGCCGAAATTAGGCTACACACTTGAACCTAAAGTATTAAAGGACAATGAAAAAGCGAATATGAATATGCAGGTGGATTCTGTCATGAAAAAGCTGAATACAAAGCTTGATGCAATCCTGGCAAAGATTATCAAGCCCGGAATGACTGAGGAACAAAAAGTAAAAGCCATTCATGACTATGTTGTCAACCATGTTACCTATGACATAAGATATCGGGATGAACAGAGTGCCGGAGGCGTTATCGTTGCCATTGACGAGGGAAGAGGTGTCTGCGGTGACTATTCTTTGCTGTTTAAGGACTTATGCCAGAGAATATCAATTCCATGCGTTTTTGAAATCGGAGATCCAAATATCCTTAACCATGCTTGGAATGCGGTATTTGTAAACGGCGACTGGAAGTTTGTCGATACGACCTGGGATGACAAGGATGATGGAAAAGTACGCTATACATATTTCCTTAAAGACAAATTCACCTTTATGAATGATCACATGCCCTGGATGGGTGTTCCTGATATCAGTTATTATTCGGACGCTGATCTTGATCCCATGAATCTTAAAAGTCTTGAGGAGGTCAGGGCTTATTTGCTCAAGAATTTTTACTGGGTTGATGGTTTCAAAATGACATTCAAAGTGGCTGATAAAAATATAAAGCCAACTATCGGATACTTGAAAGATGCATATGTAAATGTTTCATTGACCTATGATTCAAAAAATAATTTATATACGGTTACGGCAAAATCCAAAAAGTAATAATTCTACTTTTTAGCTTTGTTCAGGTATCAGAATACTATGTTCAAATAATATTTTAATTAAACAGGGCTTGGAATTTGTTAAGTGCATAAAACAGATTCCAAGCCCTGTTTTTGTTTAAGGTCTGAGTTTATGGGAAAGAAAACAGACATAGAGAACTTATACGGATAATATTTTTAAAATAATTAAGACTACTAATTAAAGAGAGAGGGTTAAAGTGAAAAAAATTCTTGTAATTGATGATGAATTTGCTATCAGGGATTTAATTGAGCTGGTGCTTAAAAGAGAAAATTATCATGTAAAAACAGCGGAAAACGGCAGAGCAGGACTTAGGGAGCTGGACTCCTTCCGGCCTGATCTGGTTTTGCTGGATTTAATGCTGCCCGATTATTCGGGCTATGATCTTTGCAAGGAGATTGTGAGGAAATCCGGAACCCCTGTCATCATGTTATCTGCAAAGAATGAACCCATAGACAAGGTATTGGGTCTCGAACTTGGTGCCGAGGATTACATTACAAAGCCTTTTGACAACAGGGAATTGACCGCCAGGATCAAAGTGGTGCTGAGAAGATATGAACCCAACGGCAGACAAGCCGAAAATGACGAAACGAAACAAATTATGTGCGGAGAACTGGCAATTAATCCTGAAACCAAGGTAGTGCTGAAGAACGGGTCCCGGATTTTCCTGACGGCAAAGGAATATAAAATACTTGAAACCTTACTGAGAAAGCCTAAAAAAATATTCACAAGAGATGAGCTCCTGGAAATAGTTTGGGGTTATGATTATTTAGGTGACAGCCGAAGCGTCGATATGACAATTATGCGCCTGAGAAAGAAGTTGGAGGACGACGCTGAGATGCCCAAATATATAAAGACCGTCTACGGCTTTGGCTATCAGCTTGGAGGTGACTCTGCTTGAAGTTTGCAACCAGGCTTCTTTTAAATTTTGTTTTTTTCTCGGTATTATCTTTTACTATCATTATTATTTCGGTCAATAAGGCTATAGATTACTTTAGCTTTGTGACAATTCAGAAGCAAATGATGGAAAGGGCCGATATGTGTGAGTTATCCTTTAGAGGAATCCTTGCAAGGAATGAAATATCAGCATCCCAGGAAGGAACTTCAAAAGTGGCGAAAAGTGCCCTGGAAGCTTTAAAGGCATCAGGAAAAGAAGTGCGGATTTATGACAGTAAAATGAAGCTTTTAGGTTTGGCTGTGGACGGAATAATGGTTGATGGCGGTAATCCTGTAATTTTTAAGGAAAATATCAGAAATGCCCTGGAAGGAAATTATTCATACACTGTTGCAGATAATAAGTTGATTTATTTTGCAATACCCATTCAAGATAAATATTATCAAAATGCCTATGTTTTCGAGCTTGTAGAAAACATCTCTTATTTTTACGACATTATGGATAAAATCAGATATGTACTGTTTATTGGTGCAGGAGGATTCATTTTTCTCATAACCCTCTCAAGCCTGCACATTTCCCGTAAAACTACAAAACCTGTAAAATATCTTCTTGGCGCAACCGAAAGGTTTTCCAAACAGCAATTCGAGCATGTGGAACTAAAGAGGAAGGATGAGCTGGGAATGCTTGCAGCGGGCTTGAATCAGATGGGAATTCAATTAAACAACTATATACAATATCAAAAACAGTTTGTTTCCAATGTATCTCACGAGATTAAAACACCTCTCGCCGCAATCAGAGGTTTTTCCCAGTATTTGTACGAGGGGGAAAATGAGGATGATGAGCTGAAAAAGGTATACTTTCATCTGATAAATGAATCAGAACGGCTTACAAAGCTTATTAATGAATTGTTGATGTTATCCAGATTCGATAAAGCGACTCAGGAGTTGAATCCCGAAAAGACAGATTTATCTGAATTGGCTGCCGGTGTGGCTCAGGATCTGAAATCAAGAGCTGAAAAAAAGGATATTACAATTGAAACAACTCTGGAAAAGACGGTTTTTGTAAATGTAAACAAGATATTGATGTCCCATGCCATTGCAAATATTTTGGATAATGCAATAAGGTACTCGGGTAAAATGAGTCAAATCAGGGTAAATACTTATATAAGACAAAATGAGGCAGTTATAAAAATAAGCGATCAAGGTATAGGGATTGACCGGAGTGACATTGATCTGGTGCAGGAAAGGTTTTACAGGGCTAAAAATTCTCAGTTTGCAAGCGGCACAGGCTTGGGGCTTTCAATTTGCAAAGAGATAGTTGAAAAGTTTAACGGGCATCTGGAAATAGAAAGTGAAATTGGAATTGGAACCACAGTTTCAATTGTGCTTCCACTGGCGTAATGTTACAAGAATGATACAAGTCTGTTATTACACTAATAAAATTTTTATCTATAATGACCTCATAAATTAATAAAATAAATTTTAGGAGGTATTTAACAATGAAAGCATTAAAAAAGATAGTTACAATTATTATGATTTTGGTGGTTGGTACGGCAACTCTGGCAGGCTGCGGGGAAAATCAGAACAGTTCCTCTGCAGCAACTACCGGCAAGTCTGCGACTGTTTCAACAGATACGGCCCAAAATACTCCTTCCGGTAATAGCTCCGTTTCTTCAGATTCTTCCGGAAAAGTAATAAAACAGGGTACGATACAAAAGGATGGAAATGTTATTCTGAAAGAGCTGGCCTTTGTTTATAACGGAAATACAATAGCAATTTCAGATATTGTTGATGATGAAAAACTTGAAAATGTTCTGGGAAAGGCCGAAGGAAACAAATCGCACACTTATTCACAGGATGACGGATTAAATATGGATCCGCTTATAGGTTTCACCGAAAAGCAGTACAAATTTCAGGGACTTGATATAAAAACCATCAATGCAACCGAAGATAAAAAGTTTTTTGTATTTCAAATCAAGATTACCGACTCAAAATATCCTACAGCAAGAAATATAAAGGTTGGTGACAGTGTGGAAAAGCTCAAGGAGGCTTATCCTGAAGGAAAATTCATCGGCGGCGGAGCAGCCGGAGAAGAGGATGATTTTCAGTATCTGCCCGCAAATTATGTTGACGGAATGAAATTTCACGTAAAGGACAAAAAGGTTACAAGTATCATGATGTATAAGCTTTTGGATTAATTTTATTGAAATGTTTGAAAGACAAATGCAATACATGCCTTACCGGTGGTTATAGTGCGCGATACATTTATTTGTACTCGCGCACTATAATTTTATATGTTGATTTTTCCTCATTTTAATATGTCCCATTCCAACAAATTGCAGCAAATACGTATTTACAACTTGTTTACAACTTTGTGCCTGAAATAAAACATATTTATTCTATAATATTGTTATTGCTGATAATATGTACTTTTGACGGAGGTTAGTTTGAAAGCGCACATGGCCAATTAACCTCCTTTATTCGCCTTATAGCGGATGAGGGAGTAAAGAGATTTCATTACAGTTTTGTGGTCGCTATTGCGGCTCATGGAGGTTAGCTTGAAAGACTTCACTTGCGTTTGTCTTCCAAACTAATCTGAGAATTTATGGCCGTGCGAAATATTCAAAGTATTTGCCAATACTTTGAAAGCGCACATGGCCAATTAACCTCCTTTATTCGCCTTATAGCGGATGAGGGAGTGAAGAGATTTCATTACAGTTTTGTGGCCGCTAAGCGGCTCATGGAGGTTAATATGGAAAATATATTGATTATAGAAGACGATCAGGCCATTTCAGATTTGATACGCCTAAACCTGAACTTTGCCGGATATGGAAGCAGACAGGCCTTTTGCGGGATTGATGCCATATCGGTTCTGGAAAAATTTTCTCCGGATTTAATAATATTGGATGTTATGCTGCCCGACATGGACGGCTTTGATTTACTGGAGAAAATACGGAGCAAAGGAGTACCGGTTATTTTTCTCACTGCCAGGAATAGTCTTAACGACAAGGTCAGGGGTTTGAAAATGGGGGCGGAAGATTATATTGTAAAGCCTTTTGAAGCTATGGAACTTTTAGCCCGTATTGAAGTTGTGCTCCGCCGCTTTGACAATAAAAATACAATAACTTTTGAAGATCTGGAAATAAATCCGGAGGAGCGGACTGTAAAAAAGGCCGGAAAAATCATTGACCTGGCAATGAAAGAGTATGAACTGTTGCTGCTCCTGATTCGGAACAGAAATAAAGCCCTGACCAGGGAAAAAATACTGGAATTGGTTTGGGGGTATGAGTATATGGGGGAAACCCGCACAGTGGATATCCATATTCAGAGGATCCGAAAAAAGCTGGAATGGGAGGAACAGATAAAAACAGTATATAAATTCGGATACAGGCTGGAGGGGAGTTTATGAAACTTTGGCAGAAGGTTTTTTTATGTGCCTTCCTTTTGTTTGAAGCCGTTTTTGTAGCTGCATCAATTTACCTGATCGAACATAACTTTAACCGCAATTTGCAAAAGGAAGTAGAAAGGGGCTTGACAGAACAGTTTATCATATATTCCGGACTTCAAAACAACTGGACATACATAGATAATTTAAATCAAAAATTAGGATTGACCAGGGACAATACCCGTCTGTTTCTGCAAACAGCTTCACAGGAATACGCGGGTTATTTTGATAAAAACCTGGTATCTATTGAAATTTTGGATGAAAATAACAATATAGTGTTTAACAGCTTTAATCGGAAATTTTACGGCAAACGCGAGGAACTCAGGATTCCTCTTTCAATAGACCGAAAGTATATAATCCGTGATATAGACAATAAAAGCTACCTGTTTGTGACAAATGGACTCAAGCTGAAGGAGCATGCTTTCAAGCTGAGCTATATCAGGGACATCTCTGATGTTTACACCGAGAAATCTGCCCAGTACAGCCTCTTTGTAAAAATGAACATTGTTATTACTTTAATATTGGCAATAGGCTTATACGTTATGATCTGGTATTTGACACGGTCCATCAGAAGGCTGACACGCTCGGCACAAACAATTGCAGAAGGAGATTATACACAGAGGGCAGATGTACTGTCGGAGGATGAGGTAGGCATACTTGCAAGGAATTTCAATCAAATGGTAGATGCCGTTGAAGATAAAGTTGAAGAGCTGGGAAGGATAGCCAGTAATAAACAGAACTTTATCGAATACCTCACTCATGAGCTGAAAACGCCTCTTACTTCCATAATTGGTTATGCAGACCTGCTGCGCACATCCAGATATGATGAAGAGATTTTCTTCAATTCTTTAAATTACATATATTCTGAAGGTAAACGGCTGGAAGCTTTGGCATTCAAGCTAATGGACCTGCTTTTCATAGAAAATGAAAAACCTGCTCTAAAAAAAGGCAATGTTCAACAGTTGTGTTCTGAAATAGAAGAGGCACTGAAGCCAAGACTTATGCAATTGAATATTGAGCTGGCAATGGATATAGAACCGCATATACTGCTGCTGGAGAAAGATTTGTTTAAAATGATGTGCACAAATCTCCTGGACAATGCAATGAAAGCCTCAAAGGAAGGGAACCGCATATATTTAAAGGGATACCATACAGGGGAAGATGTTTATATTCTCGAAGTAGAGGATGAGGGGATCGGAATATCTCAGAAGGATATCCCAAGAATTTTTGAACCATTTTTTATGGTGAATAAAGTGAAGTCAAGATCTCAGCATGGCGCCGGGCTTGGACTTGCCATATGTGCCCAAATTGTAAAACTCCATATGGGAAGGATTGAAATCGCAAGCAAACTGAATCAGGGTACAAAGGTAAGGATAATCTTTCCGGCAGTTTGCAACTAATTTACAAGTTATCGATACTTTCAAAACATGGCTTTTTTATAATAAGACTTGTAGAAAGGAAATGCGCAATTCCAAAATTTATATTAATAAAACGGAGGTATATTAACATGAAATTTAATTTTAACAGTAAAGGCAGAATAGCTGCAGGAATAATAGTAACAGCGGTAGTTGCAGGAAGTATAGGAGTATTTGCAGCAAATAGCATGGATGCCGTTCGGAAGGATGTACTGATGTCTGAAACCGGTACCCATAGCAATGTACAATCAATTAATACTGCACAAACGCTCATTGACTCACAGGGTACCATTGAGTATACCAAAACAAGTCACTTTATTACGGCAGACAACAAGTTTGATTTTGAAGAAAATTTCATCGACGAAAGATGGTTGGACCCTAAAACACTTGAAAACAGAGCGGATTGTAAAATAATATCAGGAGATAACAATATTAAGGATTTTCACAGTACCTACCTGAAAAATAACGGTACTGATGCAGTTACCATCCAGAGAGATATTCAGGGTAATGCCGTAAGCGGCAGTATAACCAAAATGTCCCAGGTGGCTGCTGAAAAAAACTTTGCTACATTTAATGCTTTTTCCAAAGTAAAAGAGATAGGTTCATTACAGGAATGGAAGGACGAAGGAATTGAAAAAACTTCTGATGGAAAAGAGTTGAAAAAGCTGTCCCAGACCTATATGAATTCAAACCCTGAGAATGTACAGGTAAATACCCGACTTATTCTTTATGTAGATACTGCTACAGGATTTCCTGCTAAGGAAGAGCTGTATCAGGAGGTAAACGGAACAATGAAAATGATGTGGTATGAAACTTATGAATACAAGTATGTCGACAACGACGGAAAGCTATTTGATACCAGTGAAGTTAAACTGGAAGAGAAGTCAATGAACAATTAAGATACATTTGGCGGATTAGAATTCATATAAATGCGTAAATAGGGGATGTCAGGGAACATCCCCTATTTTGTCCTATGCGGCAGGCTTCAAGTTATTCTTTTTAGTGGATGACCGTGAGATTATCTAGGCACTGGAACAGGTTGAACTGATTGATTTGTACAACAAGCTGGAAAAGGGTTTTGGATACCGAACTTGGTGAAAGAGGAATTACTTCTTCCCCTCAATTTAATTATATCATATAAAAATTTATAATATCAGCCTTATATTTTGGGTTTTTTATATGTATTATAATATCCTATTCATAATTGGATTGATAAAAAATATTTCCACGTTTGAGATTGTCTCATGCAGATAATGGAACTTGATTTTTTAGTAAATTAAATTATTTTAGGAGGAATGTGATGCTAACCGACAAGGATATCTGGAGTTATGAAAAGGCCCGTCTGGCCAGAGTTACCGATGAAATAAAAACACAGCTTGACAATGGGCTCAACGCCGTAGGTAAATACAAAAAGGAAGCTATAGACCTTCAAAAGGAGATGTGGGAAGATGTTAAACTAACACCCGCCGATCTGTTTGATCTGGAGGGTGCAACTCAGGTATGGCAATATCAGACAGGTATAATGAGCCAGGCAAGAAAATATAAATTCTCATTTGATAAAGTAAGCCGCCTTGAGAGAATGTATCAAAGTCCTTATTTCGGAAGAATAGACTTTTTAGAGGATGGAGAAAAAACTGCCGAGCAAATCTACATTGGCATATACAATCTGATTACCGAAAATAACAGGGAAATCCTTGTTTATGACTGGAGAGCGCCCATATCCGGCATGTTTTATGATTATGAAACCGGCCTGTGCAGTTATGACTGCCCCGGAGGCACCATTACGGGACAGATGCTGCTTAAACGACAATACAAAATTGAAAATTCGGATATAGTCTATATGTTCGACAGCAGCTTGAGCATAAACGATGAAATTCTCCGGGAAATACTGGGAAAAAGCACCGACAATAGAATGAAAACCATTGTGACCAGTATTCAGAGAGAACAGAATACAGTCATCAGAAACAGTGAAGACAGGATTCTTATTGTAGATGGTCCTGCCGGCAGCGGGAAGACCTCCATAGCACTTCACAGGGCGGCATATCTTTTGTACAAATACAGGGAAAGCATAAAGTCTGATAACATCCTGATTTTTTCTCCCAACAATGTGTTTGAAGATTACATTTCAAATGTACTGCCGGAATTAGGGGAGGATAACATACTAAGAAGTACGTTTATTGGTTTTTTCGGAAATATTTTTGAAGCAAAATTAAAAATCGAAACCATGAATGATCAAATGGAATATATCCTGTCAGGCTATGCGGATAAAACAAGACTGCGCTGTATTGAATTCAAATCATCACTGCAATTCCTGACAATATTGAAAAAATACGTACAATACCTTGAAACTGGAACGGGTATGACTTTTAAAGATCTGACATACAATGACACGGTTATAATAACAGGAGATGAAATTTACAGTCTTTTTAAAGAGGATTACAGTTACCTTTCCTATGCAAAAAGACTTGAAAAACTGCGCCAAAGACTTTTATACCTCCTGGAGCAGTGTGAGGATACCCGGGTCAGAGCGGCACAGGAAAATGAGATAAAGGAAACCAATACAGATGCCGGGGACAAAACATTAAATAAAAAAATAATTGAAGAGTACGAGTCTCTTAAAATTGATATCATTCAAATGACATCCTATGATGTGTATACGTTATATATGGAGCTTTTCCAGAATATTGAGTTGTTTGCGCAAACGGATGACAAAGAGGAACAGGATGATTTACGCACATTTGGGAAATATACGGTGGGCAGGCTAAGTGAGGATGTCATAAATTATGAGGATGCGGCACCAGTCATATACCTTAAAACTGCTCTTGATACCCTGGTTAATACAAAAGCCATAAAGCATGTCATCATTGATGAGGCTCAAGATTATACGGTTATTCAATATGAGATTTTCAGGAAGGTTTTTGAACATTGTAAAATGACTATCCTTGGAGATGTAAACCAGTCTGTTAACGGATATATGAATATAGGCAGTTTTGAATTGATTGCAGATATATTCGAAAGAAAACATTTCAGGAGCATTTCGTTGACTAAAAGCTACCGTTCCAGCAAGGAAATAGCGGATTTCTGCAAGCAGCTCCTTTCCTCCGGGAAGCATTCGGAACAGCTGAACAGGCATGGCAGCATGCCTAAAATTGTGAGAGTTGATAAAAGCAATTT
This sequence comes from Ruminiclostridium cellobioparum subsp. termitidis CT1112, assembly GCF_000350485.1. Taxonomy (GTDB): domain Bacteria; phylum Bacillota; class Clostridia; order Acetivibrionales; family DSM-1351; genus Ruminiclostridium; species Ruminiclostridium termitidis. The sequence continues at coordinate 70,482 of NZ_AORV01000002.1, read as the reverse complement.
ATATAAAAGGATTGCCGGGGATATCCTCCGGCTTAAAAACAGTAATAATAATCTGATAGCCGTTATCTGCAAAACCGCGACTCAATGTGAGGCAGCATATAAAGCAATCAGCTCATATGTTGATATAAAGCTTGTATCAAATAAAAACGAAGAATACCAGGGAGGTGTGGTAATAATACCATCCTACCTTGCAAAGGGCCTCGAATTTGACGCTGTTCTGGTGCATTCAGCCGAAGAGGGGGATTATTCGGGGGAAGAGGACAGCAGGATTTTATATACAGTATGTACTCGTGCTTTGCACGAACTTTATTTGTACTGCTCGGATAGTCTGTCGGACTTAATAGGGAGAATGGATAAGGGCTATTACCAGGAGGAGCTGACTTAAAGCTTTGAGTACAAATGCTGCGGGGCAGGCTTGAAATTTTGATGGGATTTTACAACTCCATTACATCTTCAAATGGTTGTATATGCTATAATAGGGGGCGGAGGTGGTTTGATGGCACACATTCTTATTGTAGAGGATGAAAAATCCATAAGTGACCTGATTGCCATGAATCTTTCCCTGGTGGGGCATACCAGCGAGCAGGCCTATGGAGGCAATGAGGCAATTGAAAGCCTGAAACGGAGTTCCTTCTCTTTAATCATAATGGACATAATGCTGCCTGAAATGGATGGATTTGCCCTTATACAGCATGTCCCGGAAAATACACCTGTGATTTTCCTCACGGCAATGGGAAATCTGTCCGACAGGGTCAGAGGGCTTAAACTGGGTGCCGATGATTATATTGTAAAGCCCTTTGAAACGGTGGAACTGCTTGCTCGCATTGAAGCGGTACTCCGCCGGACACACAGGTCTTTGAGCCTGTTTTCACTGGATGATACGGTTGTAAATCTGGAAAGCCGGGTAGTTACGGTGAACGGCAGTGAAATTGAACTTACTCTCCGGGAATACGAATTGCTGGAAATTCTCATTAAAAATAAAAATATAGCCTTATCCCGTGAAAAACTGCTTAAAATGGCCTGGGAATATGATTATTTCGGGGAGACAAGGACAGTGGACGTCCACATTCAAAAACTTCGTAAAAAACTGAACTGGGAAAACAGGATCAGGACAGTTTATAAAATGGGATACCGTCTGGAGGTGGACCGGTGAAGTTTTGGCAAAAGGCATTTATCGGTATGTTGGCAGTATTCATAATATCAATCAATATCTGTTTATATCTTACCTCGAAGTACAGTTTTTCACTGAACATGAAAAGGGATATGGACCGGGCGTCGGGTGAGTATCATTTTGTCATAAATAGTGTCAATGAGACTATGAACGGCATCTTCTACCGTGATGGAGCCATACCGGCGCCCTCGTCGATCCGGAGCGTAATGCGCCCCTATGCCGATTACTATAAAAAGCAAAATGTATACTTTAAACTGGAGCATTCCGGGGATACGGTTTTTAGCAATATCCCTGCAAGTGCCGCAGCCGGTATGAAAAGCACCCAGGCAGACCGGGAGGGCTACACCATGGAGGTAATACCCGGCGGACCGATCAATTACCTGTATATATCGGGGAAAATAGGAGGGCAGTTTGAGGATTATACACTCACTTATGTACGGGATCTGTCTGAACTGTACCATACTCACGCCGGGCTGACCCGTTACCTCATCACTGTCAGCGTATTGGTGGAAACGGTGCTGGCAGCAGTACTGTTCTTAATTCTGAGAAAGCTTACACGCCCCATAAAAACCATGCAGGAGGCTGCCAATAAAATAGCAGGCGGAGTTTATGACGGGAGAATAAATATACCCGGAAAGGATGAATTTCACGACCTGGCAGAGAACTTTAACCGGATGGCTTCAAGTATACAGGAGAAAATCAATGAGCTTGACAAAAATTCGCAGGATAAGCAGAGACTTATTGACAATCTGGCGCATGAATTGAGAACGCCGCTTACAGCTATCCGGGGTTATGCCGAATATCTTCAAAATGCCAGCACCAGTGAACAGAACCGTATGATAGCAGCCGGCTATATTGTAAGTGAAATAGACAGAATGAAGAACTTGGCATTCAAGCTGCTGGATTTAGCTCTTGTCAGAAATAGCGGTCTGGATATTGGGGAAATTTCATTGCCCGAACTGCTTAACCAGGTCAAAGCGGCAGCAGATGTGAAATTGAACGAGAAAAGCATCAACCTGGAAATTCGCTGCAGCCTGGACAGGTTAACGGGAGATGCCGTTCTCTTGCAGTCACTTCTGATAAATCTTGTCGACAATGCAGTTAAGGCATCGGAGGCTGGCACGGCAGTTGAACTGTCGGCATATCTTGACACCGTACCAATACTGGAGGTCAGGGACTGGGGCTGCGGCATGGAAGAGGAGCAGACTCAGCTGGTCTGTGAGCCCTTCTACCGCGTGGACAAAGCACGTGTACGAAGTTCCGGAGGTGTGGGACTGGGGTTGTCACTTTGCAGTGAAATCGCACGACTGCACGGAGCTGATCTAAAAATAAGTTCCCTGAAGGGGAAAGGAACCACAGTAAAGGTAATTTTTACTACTCCTTTACAACTTTCTGAAAACTCCATGATACCGGAGGATGTATGATTTTATTGTAGTACTACAATAAAACATGCGAGGAGATTAAAAAATGTTGAACATCAAAACACTGGCAAGAAAAACCTGGATACCTGTTGCGGCGGCAGCAATGATTATAGGCAGCAGTTCCGCAATGGTATATGCACTCAATGAGGATATACCCGGAAGAGTTTCTTCAAAGGCAGCCGCTGCAATAGCTGTCACTGAAGTTAATATTCAAACTCCGGACGAAAGGGCAGCAGCAAATGCAGGCTATACTGTCGTCGACCTTTCAAAGAAAGGGTTTGATGATGCCCAAAAAAAAATGATTAAGGATAAGTTAAGCAGGATAAAAGGAATTACTCCTCAGGAGATCGAGGAAAAGTACAATACAATTCTGTCCAATATGATACCGGGTGAAAAGGATATGTCGGCCGAACAGGCCGCAGCATATGCGGCTGGTATTCTGAAAAAGGCCTATGGTATGGATTTTGCCGGCTATACTGCCGAAACGACATTTTCCAGAAATCCGGTTCCAAACACCGATAACTGGAGCGTAATCTTCCATGCACCAAAGGAGACCAAAACTTCAGACCGGTATTATGTCTCAGTTGATTCAGTAAAAGGGACCATGCTTGATGCAGGCTGTTACAACCTTGATTATGAAAAAGAAGTGAAGAGCAAAAATGTTGAAGCTCCCGAGTGGAAAAACAAAGCCGTTCAGGAAATATCAAAATTATTGCCGGAAAATGAATCTGTAACAAGCAGTAAGATTGTTGGCGCCACCCCCGATATAGGTGTAGCTGTGGTATGCGAAATTTCAGACGGCACGGCTTATGCAGTCCGGTTGGAAGGTGAAAATAAAGCGGCAGCGGCTTACCAATACTTCCCCGGCGGTTATGACGGAAGCTGGGATTATCGCCCCGTAACAACTGACGGGGTGGGATAACAAAATGGTAAAAGAGTTTGTAAAGATGATTCCCTAAGCTATCTGGTAGCAGATTATTGAAAAAAATCAGGAATTATTGTTATAGTGGTCTTGCTTTTCAGCAAATGTGAATTGATGGGAGGATTAAGCGATGATAGAAATTGTACATGTTACTGTAAATCTGTTATTTAAAGTGATAGTTAACAAGGTTTATATAATAACGCAGCTATCGGAACTTAATCCTTCCATGATATAGAAATCATAACATTGAATATGGTCATGCAAATAAGAGTTTATTTTCTGGGCCATGTCTATTTGAATTTCCTTAAAATTTCATGTTTTCTATAGTATGGACAGGTATGTGCAGGACGTAAAAACGCCGGACAGTAAGCGCTTTTTACGTCTTTTTTTGCTGCAGACCAGGAGAAAACAATGAAAAGTAAATATGATAAAATTCAGCAAATAATTTCAAATATGAAACAGCCGGACTACAGGTATCTGCAAATAACAAACGAGATTTTCAGACTGCGGACGGGTGAGTTTAAAAGTATGTCAATACTGCCGGTAAAATTAAGAAACTGTTTCCGCTTCAGGAGGTAATGAAAGCTCTGGACAACCATATACTTGACCGGGTGCATAAAATGAAAAAGTAACCGTTGAAAAATAATAATTCATATGGTATCATAATACACGCCTTTCTTGTCCCGTATTGAGCCTTATACTTTACGATTCAGTAAAATAGCACAGGCTATCGATTTAATTTATCCTGATGCGGAATTGGAGCGAATATGAACGAAAACTGGAAAAAAAGAATTGTACTTTTCCTATCAAGCCAGACAATATCATTATTTGGATCTTCTCTGGTTCAATATGCAATAAGTTGGTATATTACGTTAAAAACTCAATCGGGTGTGATGATGACAGTCGCAATTATCTGCGGATTTTTGCCGACTTTTTTTCTGTCGCCCTTTGCAGGCGTATGGGCAGACCGGTACAACCGCAAAAAGCTTATTATTTTATCAGACTCTGTGATAGCGGTATCCACACTTATAATAGCAGTTTTATTTTTAATGGGATACCAATCAATATGGCTGCTGTTTGGGGTATTGGTGGTAAGAGCTCTGGGAACCGCCGTACAGGCGCCTACCATCGGAGCCTTTATTCCGCAGCTGGTGCCCGAGGATAAGCTTACCCGGGTTAATGCCACAAACGGCAGTATCCAGTCAATGGTGATGCTTGTTTCTCCAATGCTCAGCGGACTGCTGCTAACCAGGGCATCAATTGAGGCAATATTTTTTATAGATGTAATTACAGCAGCTGTTGCAGTGCTGGCGTTACTTTTCTTCCTGAAGGTGCCGGGGCACGAAAAGGCTCTTCAGAAGCAGTCCGACAGCTATTTCGGCGATATGTACCAGGGATATAAATACATTAAAGATCATACTTTTATAAAGAAAATCATTTTATTTGATGCACTGTTCTGTTTGTGTGCGGCACCGGCGGCTTTTCTAACGCCTTTACAGGTTACACGGAGTTTCGGAAACCAGGTGTGGAGGCTTACTGCAGTAGAGATTGTGTTTTCTGTGGGAATGATTATAGGCGGAGTTATAATTGCCACCTGGGGAGGTTTTAAGAGGAAAATCCACTCAATGGTGGCGGCGACAGTCATTATGGGAGCAGGTACTTTTGCGCTGGGCATTATTCCGGTCTTCTGGCTGTACCTGGGCTTTATGGCTCTCATAGGTGTCGCAATGCCCATCTTTAACACACCTTTTACGGTTTTGCTGCAGCAGAAGGTTGAAGGAGACTTCCTGGGAAGGGCATTTGGGGTTTTCAGTATGATCGCCAGTGTTATGATGCCTCTTGGAATGCTGGTTTTCGGACCGTTGGCCGATTTGGTAAAAATTGAATGGCTGCTGATAGGTACGGGTATTCTAATATTCATAGAAGGCTTTGTCATGCTGGGCGACAGGGTGCTGAAGGAAGCCGAGGCACCGGCACCTGGGGCTGAAGTCAAGGGATAATAAAGTTGTAACTTTGGGAAGGCTGGATTCAGCCTTCCTTTTTTAGTAATTGTTTTCAGCAATTTGTTATTAATAATTTGCTATTGACACTTTTGGACTATAGTAGTAGTCTATTTATATAAACTACTACTATAGTCTGAGATTGTAAAGGGAGGTAAGTTATTATGAATTTTATTAAAGGAAAGTCCTGGCCGGTTTTAATGATTGGAATAGTATTTGTGGTAATGTGCGTTTTATCTACAGCAAGCTTTGCAGAAGGGAATTCTGCCGTCTCGGAAGTACGGGAAGCGGAAAGGATAATTTCAGTGACAGGTACTGCGGATATTATGGTTATGCCGGATGAAGCCGTGTTTTCCCTGGCGGTAGAGACAACCAACATGGATATTTCAAAGGCAAAATCGGAGAACGATTCGAAAATAAAAAAAATTAAAGACATAGCAAAGGATATGAATATAGACCCAAAATACGTAGTTACAGATTATATTAATGTTAATCCCAAATATACATATACAAATAGCGGAGAAAATGTTTTCAAAGGTTATACGGTTCATAGAGGCTTGATCATCACCTTGAAGGATCTGAAAAGATTTGATGAACTCTTGACAAGACTTCTGGAGGCAGGTGCCGATTATATTCAGAATGTACAGTTCAAAACCACACAGCTGAGAAAATATAAGGATGAAGCCAGGGCCCTTGCCATAAAAGCCGCCAGGGAAAAAGCAGAGGCTCTGGCAAAAGAACTCGGTCAGACAGTGGGCAAGGCAAGTAACATCCAGGAGATTCAGGAGAATACATATTCTTACTACGGTCCCTGGAGTTCTGCGGGAGCCGGCCGGGCCACCAATGTTTTGTCCAATTCAACTTCAAATGCACAGATAGCCGGCACTCAGAACTCAAATTATGAAGATTTTTCACCGGGACAGATCAAAGTAAGTGCAGGCGTTTCTGTTATTTTTGATTTAATTTGATTTAAATTAAGAAATTGATAAGATTTATGCCAGGGATTTTTTAAGGTCTTAATTTTAGAATTATTCCTATAAACCAGCAGCGGAAGAAACTCCTTCAACAGGTACTTTCTTTCGCTGCATAACAGGAGGAATTCTAAATTGAGTAAATTCAAAGAAATGAGCTGTCAGCTTCTGCTGTTATTATCAATACCCATTATAAAAATATTCTACATTATGCTCAATAATCCGGGTATGTAGCTGCTCATTATTCTTATTCAAATTCCCTGAACCCCATTGCGTTATAGTCGGCAAGGGTGATTGTAAATTTTAACTTCAGGCCATGGTCTTTCTGGAATTCGTACAGTGCATTTTTTAAATTGTTTTCATAAATACCTGTTACGGCATCTTCAAAGTAACCAAGGGTTTTTAGCTTCTCCTGTACGGCCAGAACATCGGCACCTCTGTCGCCGGGCCTTAAATTCCTGAAACCCGTACCAAAAGGCCCAAAGGGTCCGTTTCTTATTATCACGGGAGTGCCTAATGAGACTATATCATACAATTCCCCGATATCCTTGTTGTACATGCGAATGCAGCCGTGGCTGGCAGCTCTTCCTATGGAGTTCTGATTTGTTGTTCCATGGATTCCGTAGCTGCCCCACCTTACGTTCAGACCCAGCCAGCGGCCGCCGAAACTTTTCCCCCATTTTCCCTTGTCCGTTATTTCCCAATCTCCGATTGGGGACGGTAAATCGGGTCTGCCGGAGGCTATTGGATATTGTTTTATACATACGCCGTCCTCATAGAGGTAAAGCTTTTTTTCGTCAATCTGAATGAGTATTGAATATTCATGATCTCCGTTGAGGGTTTTTTCTGCTGCGTTATTGCTGACTATTAAAAAACTAAAGATATACACCATTAAAATTGCAATAATCAACAGTGCCTCCAGTAATGTGAGAAGGTTATTTTTTTTAATCAGCAATATCATACTTTCAATCCACCTCTTAGCAGCCTGCAACATCTAAAACGTCTATTGTCCGGCGGGGAACATTTTTCGGGACAATGCAGTTCCGGGAAAATTCAGCCGCGGCAATGCAGGAATTTTAGATGTTACAGATTATTAGATATATATGCAGGCTTTGTTCAAAATTGACAATACTATCATTGTTTTGTATGATTTTAATTAGCTGAAGATGATTCTTTTTAGATTTGCAAGCTAAAAGAGAGTATAAGTAAACGTAATCGAAATGAGATGGAACATGATTAAGATATATAACCGTAAAACCGGGGAATATGAAGTTGAAAAAGTAGCCGGAGGAAGTCTGCTCAATGCACTGTATACCACAAGGACCGGCAAGCTGGGTCTGGAACTGCTGGTCAAGCGGAAAATATACTCGGCACTGACAGGGTTTTTCTGTGATACGGGTCTCAGCAGAAGGAGCATCCCAGGCTTTGTAAAGAACTTCTCCATTGATATGGAGGAATGCCAAAACAAGCTGGAGGACTTTAAAAACTTTAACAACTTCTTTGCGAGAAGACTGAAAAAGGCTGCAAGGCCTTTCGATAAACCCGAAGAATACCTGCTGTCGCCGGGTGACGGCCGCCTTCAGGCCTGGGAAGACATTGATTCCGATAAAGTCCTTCAGATAAAGGGTATGAGCTACAAACTTGCCGGGTTGCTGCAAAATCCCGAACTTGCCGGGGAATTTGACGGTGGAACCTATATTATACTGAGACTATGTCCTGTGGACTATCACAGATTTCATTTCTTTGACGGCGGAGTGTGCGGAGAGCCTACCAGGGTGAGGGGAGAGTATTATTCCGTAAATCCCGTGGCACTGGGTACAATTCCCGAAGTGTTCTGCAGGAATAAACGGGAGTACAGTATTTATAGCACCGACAACTTTGGTGAGGTGCTTTATATAGAGGTCGGAGCCACGTCGGTGGGGTCCATAATCCAAACCTATACCCCTGGCAGCAGGCTGGAAAGAGGCGACGAAAAAGGGTATTTCAAATTTGGAGGCTCAACCGTGCTTCTATTCTTTAAAAGGGGAAAGGTATTAATAGATAAGGAAATCCTGGAACAAACAGCTGCCGGTTTTGAGACCAGAGTTATGGCAGGTGATGCAATAGGAAGGGCGCAAAAAGAAAAGTCAGTTACAGATGAAAAGAATGGCTGACCTTGCAGGTAAGGGCCTGGGGGGAATTGACCGCATAAAAACGTCGTATTTTATATTGTTAATAATCCTGTATTAGTTTATAATAAATTAAATTGGGTTTTTATTGTTGTTTTTCTAATACATTTTATATTGTTATTGGTTTAATGTTGCTTCAATGGTGAAGACCATAAACAGATAAATTTAAAAATTTCTTATTACTAATAGTTTTATTAAGGTCTCAGGGAGGGTTCGTATGAGTGACGTAAAAACAATCGGTGTACTCACAAGCGGTGGAGATGCGCCCGGAATGAATGCAGCAATTCGTGCAGTGGTCAGAACCGGAATTTATTACGGTTTTAAAATGCTGGGAGTAAGGAAAGGCTATAATGGATTGATAGCAGGCGACATTTCAGAAATGACTGCCAGAAACGTTTCAGATATAATTCACCGTGGAGGAACGATTCTCCAGACAGCCAGATGTAAGGCATTTTCAACCGAAGAGGGCATGCAGAAAGCCATGTCCATATCAAGAGCTTTTGGCATGGATGCGCTTGTTGTTATCGGCGGAGACGGTTCCTACAGGGGTGCAAGGGATTTCAGCAAATTCGGAATGAAGGTTATGGGGTTACCCGGCACCATTGATAATGATATTGCAAGTTCTGATTATACCATCGGTTATGATACGGCAATGAATACAGTTCAGGATGCACTGGATAAAATCAGGGATACGGCGTATTCACACGAGCGATGCAGCGTCCTTGAAGTAATGGGCAGAAAAGCGGGACACATTGCCCTCAATGTAGGTATTGCAGGCGGAGCCGAAGTAATATTGCTGCCTGAAAAGGAATTTGATTTTGATAAGGATATTATCAGAAAGATAATACAGGGAAGAAACAGCGGTAAGAAAAACTATATTATAATTCTTGCGGAAGGTATTTCGGAAAAAATCGGAGGAGCGCTGGAACTTGCCAAGAAGATAGAAGATCTGACCGGCATAGAAACAAGAGGAACAGTGCTGGGATATATTCAAAGAGGCGGAAGCCCTACCATACAGGACAGAGTTATGGCAAGTGCCATGGGAGTTAAAGCCGTTGAACTGCTCAAAGACGGTGTATTCAACAGAATCATATCCGTAAAGGATTCCAAAATAATTGACATTGATATTGATGAAGCACTTTCAATGAAAAAGGATATAGATCAGGATCTATTGAGAATGAGCAACATTTTATCAATATAATTTATAGTTGTTAAAAGTTTTATGTTAATGTATTAAAACGGGGGAGCCGCAAGCGGAATCCCCCGTTTAGCTTTTGCAGTGTTTACTTTTGCCGGCGAATTGCGTAAAGCTCACCATTTACACGTCAGGTGCCGTCGCCTGTGGAGGTCCTGTTTTGCCAATGGAAGGTTGCCCTTTAATGTTTTTAAGAGCTAGTCAAAAATAATATCGCTGTATTTGAATGCTGCCTGCATATCGCAGTCGACTCCTGTTGTATACGAATTGTTGCCCAGAAGCTCAAGTACATGGTATATATTCGAGTTATTGTTGAAAATTGCGTTGTACAAATCATTACTTAGCCGTTGAGTCCTTCTGACAGCATCTGAAAACAGGTCTATGAAGGATTTTGTACTTTTTATGGTATTGTCGAAAGGCATGCACCATTCTCTATGGGAAAGGTTCAGGTAATCAAGCCCGTCTTTCACCTCCAACGGGAAAATGAGGCTGGAGTATAAGGGAAACCTGTAAATCAGTTTATCAAAAAAGCCTATCAGCTTTTTCTTTATACCGTGAGGATCCTTTAAAAGCTTCTCTACCAGCTGCATTTCCCTGACAGCCCTTCTCACTTTCTTTTTTTGTATATCCGAATCGAATACCTTTTTGACCGCACTGACATACATTTCACCTATCAGGTTCAGTTCGGTCTCATTTACCTGGATAAGCCTGTCACAATTTATTTCATGTACTCTTTTATTCAGATGTTTTTTGCAGAGGAGGACATCGATGGAAGTCTCAAACCTCCGATGATAACATAGGAACAGGTTTTCATTTATATATTCGGGTATGTTAAAACCCGACCTGTAAAAAATGTATGGGTGGCCTATACTGTCCATGCAGTTGTGGCATATGAAGCCTAGCAGGTATACCGTCAGCACATCCCTGGCATACCCGCTCTGTCCGGCAATATAGTCGATAAAGGCGCCAAACACTTTATTTACTTTTGAAATGTGCATTGTCTGTCCGATATTGGTCTCAATACTTTTGGAGGACCAGGGCCAGATCTCGTAATAAAAAAGTATATCGGGACCTTGAGTCCCAAGATTGAATACGTTTTGGTGTTTATGAACCAGTTTTTTGCACTCCTGGTTCTCCAGAGCTTTTATTGCCTCTAAGCCGCATAAATAATGAGTTACAAGATTGGGCATGTTATCTCCTCTCCGGGTATTGAAGACATAATTATTATTTAATTGGACCCCCGCCGAATGCCTATTATTGGAAGTCATTTTCACTGATAGTATATACGTATTTTGTGCCCTAAAGTATGTTTTAATGAATTAATTTTTATTTAATTATAAAAAAAATATTGACATTTAATTTAATTGGTTTTATAGTTAGTTACATAAGTAATTAACCGTTTAACCGATTAACAGGTGGTGATATATTGAATTTGAATTTTGATTCGGAAAAACCCATATATCTGCAATTGGCTGAAGAAATAGAAGATGCTGTGCTGTCGGGCGCATATCAGGAGGAAACACAGATCCCCTCAACAACGGAAATTTCAGTAAGCTACAAAATCAATCCGGCTACTGCACTGAAGGGTATAAACAGGTTGGTGGACGATGGGATAGTTTATAAGAAAAGGGGTGTAGGTATGTTTGTATCAACAGGTGCAAAGGAGAAAATTCTTGACAAGAGAAAAGAGACTTTTTTTGAAGACTATGTTACGTCTATGATTTTAGAGGCCAGAAAGCTTTCTATTACAAAAGAGGACATACTGAAAATGTTGGAAAGAGGGTTTGAGAAATGAGCCATATCGAAATAAAGAATATTACAAAAGTATTTGGAAATACAACTGCACTTGACAATGTTTCACTGAATCTTGAAGCCAATAAGATATACGGACTTCTGGGCAGAAACGGGGCCGGAAAAACAACCCTGCTCAATCTTATTACAAACAGGATATTTCCGACGTATGGAGAGATACTGCTGGAAGGAGAGAAGGTTTCTGAAAATGATGATGCCCTGTCAAAGGTGTATTTCATGACAGAGGCCAACTTTTATCCGGAAGGCATGACCGTGAAAAAGGCCTTTAAGTGGACAAAAGAGTTTTATCCCGGTTTTGATACTGATTATGCCTCAGCCTTATGTGATAAATTCCTGTTAAAAACAGGCAAAAAGATTAAAGAACTTTCAACAGGTTATAAATCAATCTTTAAAATTATTGTTTCTTTGGCCTGCAATGCTCCGGTAATTCTTCTGGATGAGCCGGTACTGGGCCTGGATGCAAATCACAGGGAATTGTTTTATAAGGAACTTCTTCAGGCCTATGGCGAAAGACCAAGGACGATAGTTATATCAACCCATTTGATAGAGGAGGCCGCTGATATAATAGAGGATGTCATAGTCATAAAAAGCGGTAAATTGATACTCCAGGATTCAGTTGAAAAAGTCCTTTCCCAGGGATATGCGGTATCCGGAGCTGCCTCTGCGGTAGACGGCTTTATGCAGGGAAAGAAAGTGCTGGGAGTTAACACCCTTGGAGGACTTAAAACCGCATATATTCTCGAAAAAGCCGAAAAGGAAAAAATTCCGTCGGGACTTGAAATTTCAAAGCTGGATCTGCAAAAGCTGTTTATCCAGATGACTAATCAGTGATAGGAGAAATTGAATATGAGATTGAAATCAGTTGTCAAATATTATCTTTCAGATATAAAAACAAGTGTAATGATATTTTATATCATCATGGCTGTTGGTGTTTCCATGATCGGTATTATAGTCAATGTTTCGGCAGGTGAAGGTGAGAGTTATTCCGGAGGCGGGGAAATGGCTGCAATGATTTTTTTATTCATTGCAGGGCTGAATTCTTTTAAACAAAACTTCCTGTTTTTATCAATAAACAGTATTCCAAGGAAGCTGCAGTTTAAAGGGTTTTTGCTGGCAGCGCTGACGGTGTGCGGAGCGATGGCTGCAATAGATACTGCTTATTCCAACATCTTTTCCATGTTCTTTGATTACAGATCGACCTTTCTTCAGATTTATGGGAGCTGGGCAGCAGTAACCTCCGGGGCTGTGGTAATTTTAGTGACTTTCCTGTGGGATATAACCATATACCTCTCTGCCTATATCGGGGGATATTTGATTACAAGTCTTTATTATAGAATGTCAAAGCTGACCAAGATAGCGGTATCCATAGGTGTCCCGGTATGGTTTACAATAGTACTTCCAATTATAGATGCTACTGTTACAGAGGGGCGGATTTTTAAATATATCGGAAATGTTTTCCTGATTTTTGGAGGGTTGAAATACGGGGTAAATCCCTATATTCCGGTGTTGTCACTTACTGTTGAAGCAGCCGTTGTGGCCGTATTATGCTTCATGCTGGTAAAAACGGCTACAGTAAAGGAGTAGATATTTAAAGACAGTAAAGAGAGTAAAGAGAGTGCATATAGATGGCCTGCCTGTATCGAAAGTGATTCAGGCAGGCCTGTTTTTGCAAAAAATTATTTTAACTGGTCAATGCACTTTTGTAATCCTGCAGATACTTTTTTGGTGAAAAGGCCTCGGCTTTTTTATCAAACAAAGTTTTATGTATTTGCAAAATGATATACAATAAATACATATTTACATTGTGAGGTGTTGGCATGAAAAATATTAAATATGTTCACACAAATTTGATAGCCAGGGATTGGAGAAGTCTGGCACAATTTTATATTGAAGTTTTGGGCTGCAGACCCACATACCCTGAAAGGGACCTGGCGGGAGAATGGATAGATAAATTGACTGGAATTCCTGGCGTTAGAGTCAGAGGAATACATTTGAGCCTGCCGGGCTATGAAGACGGACCCACTCTTGAGATTTTCGAGTACTCTCCGGAAAACGACAGGAGCGATGGGCAGGCAATAAATCTGCGGGGCCTGGGGCATCTGGCCTTTCATGTGGATGATGTGGAAAAGGTGCTGGAGGCTGTGATTTCACATGGAGGGAGGCCTATCGGGGAAATTGTCAAAAAAGAATACCCTAAACTGGGTTTGCTTACCGCCGTCTATGTCAGAGACCCGGAAGGTAATTTCATTGAGTTGCAAAATTGGAAAAGATAAAAAATTCACATTATCGGAGGTAATATATGACAAAGCCTTTTATCGGCATTCCCATGGGAGATCCGGCAGGGGTAGGACCTGAAATAACAGTTAAGGCACTGGTGCATGAAGACATTTATGATGTATGCAGGCCGGTTGTTATCGGGGATGCAGAAGCAATAAGAAAGTCGGTTGAAATATGTAAACTGGATTCGGAAGTCAGGGTTATTAAAAAAAGTGATGAAGGTCAATTCTCAAGCCGAGCCATAAATGTGATAGACCTGAACAATATAGCTCATGAAAAATTCAGCTATGGTATTGTTCAGGCACAGAATGGGCTGGCATCCTATGAATATATTAAAAAATCGGTGGAACTGGCTCTAAATGGTGAACTGGCAGCTATTGCGACGACACCTATCAACAAGCCTGCCTTAAAAGCCGGAAATGTGGATTTTATAGGGCATACGGAAATACTGGCCGGACTTACAAATACCGAAGACCCTCTGACCATGTTTGAAGTTAGAGGAATGAGGGTGTTCTTCCTATCTCGGCATGTCCCGCTCAAAAGGGCCTGTGAAATGGTTACCGAGCAAAGGCTGCTGGACTATATAGACAGGTGTACCGGAGCACTTGAAAGCCTGGGGATAACAGAGGGGACTATGGCCGTGGCAGGCTTGAATCCGCACAGCGGTGATAACGGGCTCTTTGGAAACGAGGATATGGAGCAGATTGTCCCTGCCGTAGAAAAAGCAAAAAGCCGCGGGTACAGGGTGGTGGGACCGGTAGGTGCCGACTCGGTGTTCCACCAGGCCCTTATGGGAAAATACAATTCAGTGCTTTCGCTCTATCACGATCAGGGGCATATAGCCACAAAGACTCTGGATTTTGAAAGGACCATAGCAATTACATTAGGCCTGCCGTTCCTGAGAACCTCGGTCGACCATGGAACTGCCTATGATATAGCGGGAAAGGGAACGGCAAGTGAAGTGAGCATGGTGGAGGCAATCCTGCTTGCGTCGAAATATGCCCGGCCTTATTCGCAATGGATTGGAAGCAGAATTAATAAAATGTAATATTTTGACAAGGCAGACTGTTTTTAATTAATCTCGTATAATATAATTATATCAGCGCTTACCATTATTTAAATTGAAAAAGTTCAGCGTTTGTAATGAAATATTTTATTTTAGGAGGTTAATTATGGCCGATGTTATTGATTACAAAATCCTGGGAGACGATATGCAGATGGTAGAGGTGGAGCTTGACCCGTCGGAAGGTGTCAGGGCCGAAGCCGGTGCCATGATGTATATGGAAGACGGAATTATAATGCAGACATCAACAGACGGAGGTGCATTTAAAGGGTTTAAGAGAATGCTCACAGGTGAAAGCTTCTTTATAACCACTTTTTATAACAGCAGCCCGTCAAAAAAGCATATGGCTTTTTCCGCACCCTATCCCGGAAAAATAATACCCATAGATCTTGCAAGTGTTGGAGGAAACTTTCTTTGTCAGAAGGATGCCTTTTTATGTGCCGCCAATGGAGTTGACATAGAAATAGCCTTTACCAAAAAGCTTGGTGCCGGTTTCTTCGGCGGTGAGGGTTTTATTCTCCAGAGACTTGTGGGAAACGGCATGGCTTTTGTACATTCGGGCGGAACCATAATTCAGAAGAACCTGCTTCCGGGCGAAACCCTTAAGGTAGATACCGGATGTCTGGTGGCATTCTCACCAAGCGTCGATTATGATATCGAGTTTGTGGGCGGTTTCAAGAACGCATTGTTTGGCGGGGAAGGTTTATTCCTGGCTAAGATGACCGGCCCGGGTATGGTTTATCTGCAGAGCCTGCCTCTCTCAAGGCTTGCCGACAGATTGACCTCGGCAGGTACACGAAACAGAGAGCAGCAGTCGGGTATCGGAGGTATAGGCGGAGGCATACTTGGAGGACTGTTCGGCGGAGACAACAAATATTAGCCTGCAATATCCTGCAACAACCTGTAATAATAGCCTATAATAACCTGCAATATCAGGCAGCAAAATGGTGATTGCTGTCGGTTTGGCTTGTATATATCCTTTAGTTCCATATTTTATGTTAAATATATGTAATAATATTGGTAAATAATGTTGAAATAGACATTTAGATATGATATTTTTAATATGGTTGGTCCGGTAGTATTTTCTCAAGTAAATAACTTGAACAGAATATAATCCGGACTATTATTTTTTATTAGTTGTAGGAGGTTAGCTTGAAAGACTTCACTTGCGATTGTCTTCCAAAACTAACCTGTGAATTTATGGCCGTGCGAAATATTCAAAGTATTTACCAATACTTTGAAAGCGCACATGGCCAATTAACCTCCTTTATTCGCCTTATAGCGGATGAGGGAGTGAAGAGATTTCATTACAATTTTGTGGCCGCTAAGCGGCTCATGGAGGTTAATATGAGCAATTTAAACACCGGAAGAAGAGGTCTGGCAATTAAAACAATTGTTGCAATAGGTATAGGAGCGGCTTTGGTTGTTGCCATATACCAGGTCAGTATTCCTGTCGGTTTTATTCCCAACACAAGACTTCAGTTCAATGCGGCAGTTATCGCCATAATAGGTGCTATTTTCGGGCCTGTGGCAGGATTGTTCACAGGGCTGATTTCACATACACTTGGTGATGCGCTGTTTTATGGCGGAGTGTGGTGGAGCTGGGTAATAGCCGATGCCGTATACGGACTGCTGGTTGGTTTAACCTTTAAAAAGCTGAAAATTTATGAAGGCGGTTTTGGAAGCAAGCAGGCTCTTATATTTAATATCAACCAATTTTTAGCCAATGCTGTTGCGTGGATACTGGTAGCACCCGTACTTGACATACTGATATATGCGGAACCATCCGACAAGGTTTTTGCACAGGGTGTGACTGCATTTGCGGTTAACGGGGCCGTAACACTTATTGTCGGAACCATCCTTGCGTTTGCGTATTCCAAAATACGTGTAAAGAACTCAAGTCTGGAGAAGGAAGCCTGAGGCATTCCCTCCCTGCAGGAGCAAGTCCGGAAAGATATGTGGAAAAATCATGGCAAATGCATAGTAATATGGCGAATACATAGTAGATACATACCAGTTTACTGAAATAATAATTATGAAACATTAAAAAGTGGTTGTTTGATACAGCCACTTTTTTACACAGAGGAAACTATGAGAAAAGCTGTAATTGAATTTAAAAATTTTTCTTTCAAATATCGTGTTCAAAAGTTACCTTCTCTGTCAGATATAAATCTAACAATATATGAGGGTGAAAAGGTTCTGATTGTGGGACCTTCCGGCTCGGGCAAATCGACACTGGCAAATTGCATAAATGGGCTGGTGCCTTTTTCTTATGCAGGCGTAACAGAGGGGGATTTGAGGATCAAGGATCAGAACCCGGCCGAGCTTGGCATATTCGGGCTGTCCAAACTGGTAGGAACGGTTCTTCAGGACACCGATGGACAGTTTGTGGGCCTTACCGTAGCAGAGGATATTGCTTTCTCACTGGAAAATGATTGTATGGAACAGTCCGAAATGCTGGGGCGGGTGGCAGAAACTGCCGGAATAGTGGAATTGACCCAATATATGGGCCACTCTCCCCAGGCCCTGTCAGGAGGACAGAAGCAAAGGGTGTCTCTTGGAGGCGTGCTTGTGGATAATGTCGATATATTACTTTTTGATGAGCCGCTGGCAAACCTTGACCCCGCAACGGGAAAATATGCAATGGAGCTGATTGACAGGATACACAGAGATTCAAAAGCTACCATACTGATAGTGGAACACAGGCTTGAGGATGTGCTTCACTGCAGTGTGGACAGGGTCATAGTTATGACCGAAGGGCGGATTGTTGCAGATACGGTTCCTTCCGAACTGCTCTCCTCAGATATTCTAAAGAAAACGGGAATCCGGGAACCCTTATATATCACTTCCTTGAAGTATGCCGGCTGCGATATTTCGGCTTCAATTCATCCTGAGCATATTAATTCCATAGTATTGGAGGATTTAAAAGACAAGCTTGTCAAATGGCATGAGAATAATATTCCGGAGCTTAATGAACCTCAGAGTTCAAAGATTCTGGAATTGAAAAATATAAGCTTCGGCTATGAGAAAAACAGGCAGGTATTAACGGATATTAATTTTGATATTTATAAAGGTGAAATGGTGGGGCTTGTGGGGCAGAACGGAGCGGGAAAATCCACTCTTTCAAAAATAATATGCGGGTTCGAAAAAACTTCTGCCGGCACCATATCACTCAACGGAAAGAGTCTGGATACAGACAGTATTGCAGAGAGAGCACAGAAGATCGGGCTTGTAATGCAAAATCCAAACCATATGCTTTCAAAGCCCATGCTCTTTGATGAAGTGGCCCTGGGACTTGTCACCAGAGGCAAAAGCAAGGAGGAAATTGACGGCCGTGTTTTTGACGTCTTAAAGATCTGCGGATTGTATGAGTTCAGGAACTGGCCAATTTCAGCACTGAGTTACGGACAAAAGAAGAGGGTGACAATAGCCTCAATCCTCGTGTTGAATCCGGAGGTTATAATACTGGATGAACCCACTGCAGGCCAGGATTTCAGGCATTATACCGAATTTATGGAATTTTTGCTGAAATTGAACCGTGAGAGGGGTACAACAATATTGATGATAACCCACGACATGCATCTTTTGCTGGAGTATACCGAACGTTCGGTTGTATTGGCGGGTGGAAGGGTAATTGCAGATGCCCGGCCTGCCTCGATTCTCACAAATGATGAAATTATAAATAAGGCAAGCCTGAAGAGGACTTCCCTGTATGAATTGGCCATGAGAACGGGGATAAAGGACTCACGTGCCTTTGTGCAGCATTTCATTGATTATGACAGGAGGATACGGTCAAATGGCACGGATGTTAAGTTATAGCGATAAGGGAAGTGTCATCCACTCACTGAGCGGAACCACCAAACTTCTTTATTTTCTGATCTGGTCGTTGGCCAGTATGATCACATATGACACCAGGCTGTTATTATTTATGTTTGTTGTGAGCCTGGTCATCTTCAGAGTCTCAAAAGTAGACTTTGAAGATATAGCCTTTGTCCTGAAGCTGATACTGGTATTCCTTTGTATCAACCTGATAGCCATCTTTATTTTTTCGCCTGAAGAGGGTGTAAAAATATATCAGAGCAGGACTCAGATTGTACATTTATTCGGGAATTACAATCTTACCGTCCAGCAGCTTTTTTATGAGATGAATGTGGCACTGAAGTATTTCACAATAATACCGATTGCACTGCTTTTCATACTGACTACCAACCCCAGTGAATTTGCTTCATCCTTAAATAAGATCGGTCTAAGCTATAAAATAAGTTATGCTGTAGCCATAACCCTGCGGTACATACCTGACATGCAGCGGGATTATGTCATTGTATCCCAGGCCCAGCAAGCCAGGGGGATAGACATGTCAAGGAAGGTAAGCCTTTTGAAAAGAATAAAAAATGTGGCTGCGGTGCTGATACCTTTGTTCTTTTCAAGTATGGACAGGATCGATACCATCAGCAATGCAATGGAATTGCGGGGCTTCGGAAAGAAAAACAAAAGAACCTGGTATGCTGCAAAGAAAATGAAAAGGCTGGATTTTGCGGTTATATCGGCCCTTGTTATACTGGCTGTAATTGCAGTTATCATAACCTTTGCGGGCGGGAGCCGGTTCTATAATCCATTTGTATAGCCGCCAGGCGGTTAAGTTTTTTGGAAGTATACGTATATGCACTGCTGCTATATGATTTAACTGCGGCTTTGTGCTATAATACAAATATTATTTTCAAACGTTATTTTGAATATTTTGAGGTTTTACATAAATGACTACCGTTAATGTGCAGGACAAAAAGCGCAATGTCCTTAAAGATTTTTTGGAAGGATCCAGGCTCAGTATTCCCATTGCTCTGGGATATTTCCCTGTATCCTTTACTTTTGGCCTGATGGCCGTCAGAGGTGGTATTCCTGTCTGGATAGTAATTTTAATATCCATGACAAATATCACATCAGCGGGGCAGTTTGCAGGAACAAATCTGATAATAGCAGGTGCAGGGCTTACCGAAATTGCCGTTACAACTTTTGTAATAAACATCCGGTATATGCTGATGTCCCTTTCACTTTCCCAGAGGCTTGTTGCAGGGGTTTCCAGCATTAAAAGGCTGATAATGGCTTTTGTTGTTACCGATGAAACCTTCACTGTGGCAGCAATGCAAAAGCGGGATATAAGTTTTTCCTTCATGGCAGGGCTGGAGCTGCTCCCGTATATTGGCTGGTCGGCCGGTACAGCAGTGGGCGCAATGGTTTGTACCCTGCTGCCCCAAACTTTGCAGGACTCGATGGGCATAGCACTATACGCAATGTTTATTGCTCTGGTAATTCCGGCTGCAAAAAAATCCAGAGCTGCGCTGGTGGTAGCAGGCTGTGCCATAATAATAAGTACTGTTATCAAATGGATTCCTGTCTTCTCGTTTATTTCTGGGGGCTGGAGAATAATAATTGCCACGGCAATAGCCTGTACTTTGGGAGCTAAAATGTTTCCGCCCCAGGATGTCGAAACAGACCGGGAATGAGAGGTTTTTATCAAAATTTTGTGGCTGCTGTGCGGCTTAAAGCCATAATATGGATTAGGAGATAGGATTATATGGATAAGGTGTTGGCAGCAGTACTGCTGATGGCGCTGGTCACCTACCTGCCCAGAGTGCTGCCCCTGGTTATTTTCAAGAATAAAATAAGGTCGCGTTTTCTTACGGCTTTTCTGAGCTATGTGCCGTATGCCGTTCTGGGGGCAATGATATTTCCCGACATACTGACCTCTACGGGGCATCTGGCATCTGCCGCAGCAGGCCTTGTAATTGCTTCGGTCATGGCGTACTTTGAAAGAGGACTTTTGCAGGTGGCTGTCTGTGCCATCATAGCGGTATACGTATGTGAGCTGATACTGGTAAGAATGGTATAATATTATTATGTTATTAGTGATATATTTATAATTTATCTATATGGGAGGACATTATGCAGAAGAGATATATTTTGTCGTTGGACCAGGGAACTACCAGTTCCAGGGCGGTCCTGTTCGACAGCCTGACAGGTCAGATAGCCGGTATGAAGAGCGTTTCCTTGAAACAGATATACCCTCAGCCGGGCTGGGTCGAGCATGATCCCTCTGTCATATACGATGACCAGCTGGAGGCAATGACAGGGGCTATTGAAGAGGCTGCTGTCAGCCCGGAGCAGATTGCCTGTATCGGCATAACAAATCAGAGGGAAACAGTGGTGGTATGGGAAAAATCCACCGGCAAACCTGTTTATAATGCCATCGTATGGCAGTGCAGGAGAAGCTCCGATATCTGCGACAATTTGAAAATAAGCGGGTTGGTGGCCGATATCAAGCGAAAAACCGGCCTTGTAATAGATGCTTATTTTTCAGGAACTAAAATCAAATGGATACTTGATAACGTTGAAGGTGCCAGGGAAAAGGCCGAAAAGGGTGAACTTCTGGCAGGGACCATTGATTCCTGGCTGGTATGGAACCTGTCGGGCGGCCAGACCCATGTAACCGATTATTCAAATGCTTCAAGGACCATGCTCTATAATATAAAGGAGCTCCAATGGGATGAAGATATGCTCAGGGTGCTTGATATTCCGGAATGCATGCTGCCAAAGGTGGTTCCCTCCTCCGGCATATGCGCATATACAAAATACAGGACAGATGGATCAAAGACTGATGACAGTCTGGATTACAAGGAAAGGGTTGTCAAAAATATATTGGACGCCGGGATACCTGTTTCGG
Organism: Ruminiclostridium cellobioparum subsp. termitidis CT1112; assembly: GCF_000350485.1. Lineage (GTDB taxonomy): Bacteria > Bacillota > Clostridia > Acetivibrionales > DSM-1351 > Ruminiclostridium > Ruminiclostridium termitidis. The sequence continues at coordinate 48,764 of NZ_AORV01000002.1, read as the reverse complement.
GAATGGCGGGAGATCAGCACGCGGCCCTGTTCGGCCAGGCCTGTTTCAAACCCGGTGATGCAAAAAATACATATGGCACCGGCTGTTTTATACTCATGAACACCGGTAAAACTCCGGTGGAATCCAAAAATAATCTGCTGACCACCATAGCATGGGGAATAGACAACGAAGTTGAGTACGCATTGGAAGGCAGCGTTTTTAATGCAGGTGCGGCAATTCAATGGCTCAGGGATGAATTGGGCATTATTGATAGTGCGCAGCAGAGCGATATGATGGCCGAACAGGTGGAGGATACCGGCGGAGTGTATGTAGTTCCGGCATTTACAGGCCTGGGCGCTCCTTATTGGGATATGTATGCAAGGGGTACAATTATAGGCCTGACAAGAGGGACCAATAAAATGCACATAGCCAGAGCAACACTGGAGGCTATAGCCTACCAGAGCAGAGATGTCCTTGAAGCCATGAGGAAGGATTCAAGCATGGAACTTAATATGCTGAAGGTTGACGGAGGAGCAAGTGTAAGTGAATTTTTGATGCAGTTTCAGTCCGATATACTGAATATTCCCGTACTCAGACCGGTAATAAGGGAAACAACCGCGCTGGGGGCGGCTTATCTTGCCGGACTTGGGGTTGGCATATGGAAATCCAGAGAGGAAATAGCCGACAGCTGGAACCTGGATACAATATTCAGACCTGCAAATAATAAAGAGCATTTTGATGCGTTATATTTAAAATGGAAGAATGCGGTAGAGCGCTCTATGAAGTGGGATTTATAGGCCGGTGAAGGGGTGTGCACAGAGCTTTTGATTTGGCGGAAATATTGTGTATTTTATAATAAAGGAAGTGTACTATATCATTTTAATGTGTTATAGTAATACAAAAGCGCAAGCGGCTTTTTATTTCTATTTGTGTCGCTGCTTAGCAGCGGGATGGAGGTTAGTATGGATATAAAGCAGGTCTGTATTAAGGCAAGTGAAGCTTCCATAAGAATGGCCGAACTTGACGGTACTGCCAAAAATAAAGCACTGTCGGCATTGGCTGATGCGCTGCTTGAACATAAAGACAGACTTATTGCTGCCAATGCTGTTGACTTGAAGAGAAGTGAGGAGGAAAAGCTGGCGGCACCGCTTTTAAAAAGACTGAAGTTTGATGAAAAGAAAATAAACGATGTGGTGGAAGGCATCAGAAGCCTTATGAAGCTGGAGGAGCCGGTGGGGAACACCCTGCTTTCCACAATGCTGGATGAGGGACTCGAACTGTACAAGGTAACCTGTCCCATAGGTGTGATAGGTATTATATTTGAATCCAGGCCGGATGCGCTGGTACAGATATCGACCCTTTGTCTCAAGAGCGGCAACAGCGTACTTCTCAAGGGCGGGAGAGAGGCTGTGGAAACCAACAGAGCCCTGACCGAAATAATTGACGGGGCAACCATTGCGGCAGGTCTTCCCAAAGGCTGGATCACTCTTCTTGAGAGCCGTGACGATGTAAATGAAATGCTTAAAATGGATGAATATATCGACCTGGTAATTCCAAGGGGTTCAAATGAATTTGTCCGCTACATCATGGACAATTCCAGGATACCCGTGATGGGGCATGCCGACGGAATCTGCCATGTATATGTGGATAAGGACGCCGACCTGGATATGGCGGTAAAAATAACAGTTGATTCCAAAACCCAGTATGTGGCGGTATGTAATGCAGCTGAGACCTTACTTGTACATGAGGCGGCAGCAGCAAAATTTCTGCCGGTGTTAAAGGCCGAATTGGATAAAAAGAACGTTGAAATCTACGGTGACGAGGGCACACGTAAAATTATACCGGTAAAGGCAGCCAGTGATTCCGACTGGGCAACAGAATATCTGGATTACACCATTTCAATAAAACTTGTTCCCGATGCGGATAAGGCTATCGAACACATTAATACTTATGGTTCCGGGCATACCGACAGTATTGTTACCTCAAACAGGCAGACCGCGCTGAAGTTTATGAACCTGGTGGATTCGGGAAATGTATTCTGGAATGCCTCAACCAGATTCAGCGACGGCTTTAAATACGGCTTTGGCGCCGAAGTGGGGATCAGCACCAGCAAGCTTCATGCCAGAGGTCCAGTGGGACTTGACGGACTGTTGAGCTATAAGTATATGCTTGTTGGAAACGGTCAGACCGTAGATGATTATGCCAATGACAGAAAAAGCTTTAAACATGTTAAGTTGAATAAGAAAATTCAGGATGTATAAAAAAGGGGAGATTAGTTATGAGCTTTGAAATTATTTCTACCGATAAGGCGCCTGCAGCAATAGGCCCGTATTCACAGGCAGTAAAAGTCGGAAACTTTGTATACACCTCCGGCGCAATTCCTGTTGACCCAAAGAGCGGAGAAGTTGTTGCCGGAGGAGTGGCCCAACAGGCCGAGCAGGCTATCAGGAACCTGGCTGCAGTTCTGGCAGGTGCAGGAGCAGGCCTTGATAAGGTTATAAAAACTACTGTTTTTATAAAAGACATGAATGATTTTGCAGTAATAAATGAAGTTTACAAGAAGTTTTTTACATCTGATTTTCCTGCCAGATCCTGCGTGGAAGTAGCGAGGCTTCCCAAGGACGTACTGATTGAAATTGAGTGTGTGGCGGTAATATAGCTATAGCTGGATTGGAAATAAATATTTATTAAACGTAATGGTTATTGAACTGGTTGTTGTGGAAAAGTAATAATGACGAAAATAAGAGGCCTGCATGTGAAAATGCAGGCCTCTCGGCAATCAATGCTATTAAATTCTAATCAGTAACATAACGTTTATGGTAACACTATTTACAAATCCCTGTAATATATCAGATTAAGCTCCATATCCCTGTCTATAGGGTCATTCTTAAACAGTTTTGTGTATTTTCCGGTCAGCGATTTGGCAGTTTTGGCCCTGGAGTTGTTAAACTGTGTCAAAAGATCGGTAAAGGCCGGCTGCTTTGCCAGAGCGTTGCGCATTTCCCTGGGAGGAGGGCAGTACCTGAACAGGATTGAACGCGCCAGTTTGTTTAACCTCAGTATGCCTTTGGATTCATAATTGATCCAGGTTTCATAATCGCTGGTAAAAATTTCTCTCATCACATTTCTGTTTTTCTGTATCTGAATTTTGATTTTTTCCTTTGCGTCCTCAGTCAGATCGTGATTCTTCTTGAAGAACTGTATGTAGTCAGTGTACTCCGAAGTCAAAGACTTCTCGGTAATATCATTCCATGCCACTCCCATCATGGTTCTGCACAGTTCCCAACGGAAGGCTCCGATTAATTTAATCATCAATTCAGAAAGATTTTCATCTGTAAAAGCCGGAACTATGAATCTGCCAGGCGTATTTCTCGCTTTCCCCGTTATTTCCTGCCACATGGAAACTCTGGAACCAAAGGTAGGCACAATAATTATATCCGGTCGGATCTCTTTCATTATGGGTTCTTTTTCTATACCCCTTACATCGTTCTTATACCAGATTTCCCTGTAAAATATTGAAAAATCGATTGCAAGCAAATTATTTATGGCCTGCTGCAGTCTGGTAGGTGTAACAACGGCTTTTTCCAGATCGCGGGTTATAATATCCTTGTGAAGTATGGGGAAATAACTGCTCATATGGCCGTGACATACTTTTTGGTTTGTCTTGAGCATATTATTGACTTCAAAGCTGACCTTGGCTTTGAAATCACGGTCATAAGCGGGTTTATCGGCATCACTTACAATCTTCCTTTTCTTCATATCACGGAACACATCGGAGTAATCCTGACCGAAATCGTTGATGGAGGGCTCCTTCTTATTGTTATGGATCAGTTCAAGCCATTTTTTGGTATTATAAACGTTGAAGTCAGAACAGCTGTATTCCTTGTCGCACAGCCTATATAGCGCGATAGCCTGCTGTTTGGTAACAAGGCGTTCGTCCATGTATCCGAAGTTTAGAAACATGCTTATCAGTTTTGGACAGCTGTTGTCGGCCTGGGTTCTCTTGAAAGCTTCATCATAAATGACAAAGAAATCGTTTGCAATAGAAGAACGGAGTTCCCTTATTTCAGGGTCTGCAGATGTTTTGTCCTTGAGAGCCCTGAACTGGCTCAACCGCTTGTTCAAGCTGTCTATTTTATCCTGTGGGCAGGAGCAATACTTCATTATCTTCTCCAGGCTGTTCTCCAGCTCGGAGGGCAATTCCGAACCTGCTGCAATATCTGCAGGATTCGTTGAGCTTGTGCCGATAGCAGTTTTTGCCCGGACACTTTCTATAAGGTCTGAGAACTCTTTAATATCAATGTTTGTGAAGCTGTCGAATTCATTTTGCAGTTTATCTATACATTGACTTGTAATGTCGATGGCCTGTGTCAAAATGTTTAGGATATTTAATGCAGCTTCCTTATCATCCCTTGAATCAGTGGCTATTCTGCCATATGTAGTCAATAAATTATTTGGAGATAAATATAAAAGTTCCATATTCTTACATAATATAGAAAAGATATTCTTTATTTCGCCTATTATGGTATCCAATACTTCAGAGCCCTTTTGAATATGGTATTCACATATAAAGCTATCACTGTTGAAGAAAGTTTTGCGGTTGTCCAACGGGACATTTAATAACCTTGTAAAATATTCAATACTTGAAGTATCCAGCTCAGGCGAATCTGTTATTGTATCTGCCATATCATGGGTAAATGCAAAATCCGGATCAAGAGGGAAAAATCTGTAGCCATCCTGTTTCAGGTTCTCATAAATACTCTGATATGAATTAAGTATTTCCATATCAGGAGCATAGCTGAAATAAAACTTGTCTTTAATGGCCCAGTAATAGGTCATTAAATTCTGAGTCAGAGCATTAATATTATGACAGATAGGCAGCAGCTTCTGGTAGGAATTATAGCTCAAATCAATCAGATTGGCCAGAGAAGAAACCAGGTAAGCGGAATAATCCTTCTGGGTAGAGATTATGTTCCTTATTTCTGCTGACGAATTTGCAGGGAAACAATACAGGGTACAGGCATCTCTTGCCAACAGACTGAAGGAATTCTGTCCGTTCCTTATAACATCGTTGATGCTTAGAAAGGTATTCTGTTCCAGTGTAAATAACCGGCAGCTTCTTGATATAAGCAATTCATTATTGTTAAAAATATCATCAAAAGGTGATAAAAAAACATCGATTTTACCTTTAAGTAATAAAACAACTGAGGAGGTTCTATCGCCTTCACATATTAAGAGTTCACCCTGAATGGATGAATACTGACCTGCAAAGTCGGGTTTTATGCTCATATTGGTTCTCCTTTTGTGTATTGATCCCGGTTATAATGATATATAACATTGGGCGGATTCATTGGTATGTTGATGAACATTAACATAATAAATTATACACTATATGTAAAAATAAAAAAAGCCGGACTAAATACCCAAGAGACTGAATAGTTTCACCTATCAGCCCTTTAGGTTTTTATCGGCATTTTTATGGATTTTAATTACATATTAATTCAATGTTAAGCAGAAATTTATCAGATTTTTCAAATTAACAATCCTCTTAATAGCATTATTTTGCCTGAATGTAGCCTTTTGCTTTCAGGTACTCAGCCATGAGGACAGCTCCGCCGGCGGCACCTCTGATGGTATTGTGGGAGAGACAGACAAATTTGTAGTCGTATAAGTGATCTTCACGCAGTCTGCCGGCAGTGATTCCCATACCGTTTTCAATATCTCTGTCAAGCTTTGTCTGAGGTCTGTTGTCTTCTTCAAAATACTTTATAAACTGCTTTGGGGCACTTGGCAATTGCAATGACTGAGGTTCTCCGCTGTAATTCTCCCAGAGCTTGAGTATTTCTTCTTTTGAAGGTTTGTTTTCAAAGGAAATAAATACTGCAGCCAGGTGACCGTCTGTTACGGGAACCCTGATGCACTGGGTTGTGATAAGGGGAGAAGCAGCTTTGACGATTTCTCCGTTCTGTACCGAACCCCAGATTTTTAAAGGTTCCTGTTCACTCTTTTCTTCCTCGCCGCCAATATATGGTATAACATTATCAAGCATTTCAGGCCAATCGGAAAAATTCTTTCCTGCACCTGATATGGCCTGATAAGTACATGCAACTACATTTTTTATACCGAATTTCAAAAGTGGAGCCAGAGCAGGGACATAGCTCTGAATTGAGCAATTCGGCTTGACAGCGATAAAACCGTTTTTGGTTCCCAGTCTTTTTCTCTGGCTGTCGATAACCTTGACATGCTCGGAGTTTATTTCAGGAATCAGCATGGGAACATCAGGCGTCCACCTGTGAGCAGAGTTGTTGGAAACAACAGGAGTTTCGTTTTTCGCATATTCTTCTTCAAGCTTTTTAATTTCATCTTTTTTCATATCAACCGCACAGAACACAAAATCAACTTCCGCACATATTTCCTTTACATGTGCAGTAGCATCCCTGACAACAATATTTTTAACGCTGTCAGGCATTGGAGCTGACAGCTTCCATCTGCTGCCTGCGGCTTGTTCATATGTTTTTCCGGCTGAGTTTGCACTTGCCGCTATTGAAACGACCTCAAACCACGGATGGTTTTCAAGCAGAGATATAAATCTCTGTCCCACCATGCCGGTGCCACCAATAATACCCACTTTTAACTTTGACATTACTTATATGCCTCCAATCCAATTTTCTTTTATTAATAAATATAATATGATAGATTTTTTTAAAGTTTCAACAAATTTGTCCGCCATTGAATGACATTTGTTCTCGTACTGTGTATTTTACCATAGCGGAATTTAAAATTCAATATAAATATTAACACATATTAATGAGTTTTACAGTGCGTAATTCTTGTCAATTTAACTGTGTCGGAAGGAATATGACATTCAACTTGAACCGTTGTGCTAATTAAATTAAATTCTGCTTTACCCGTAAAAATTTTTATATCAACAGGTAACTTCCGCACTAACTTCATAAAATAAGAGTGCACCCAAAACAATTACGAAAATTGTATCTCCTCAAGTAAAAAGGTTTTGCCGTCGCTCAGACTCGACATCCTGTCTCGATCTGAAGCTCAAAGCAGCGTCCTGCTGCTTTGCCGGCAAAACCTCTTTACTTTCGGCGACAATTTAGTGTAATTGTTTTTAACCGTACATCTTATTTTATGAAGTTGTCCTCACGTTACCAGTTGATTACAAATAGAACTGTCTGTAAAGCACCACAGCTTTTTCACTGTTCGAGTGAGTACATCATACACCTCCTGATTCATAATCAGGGCCAGGTTTTCGTCCGCGCCCCCCAATATGATATACAACATTTCCGGACTTTGATACAGGTGCGAAAAATTTTTATTGATATCAGGGTGTTAAATCCGCTTCAAAATTTACTTTATATATTGTGAAGGAAAATACGCATAGATATATTGGAGTGAAGTAAATGTACACAAGAGTGCCGGCAGAAAAAAAGCCCAATCCGTCTTTTGGAGGAAGCAGTACAAATTCAAATAAGAAACCGCTTAACCGGCAGCGTCCTGCAAAAAAACCTAACGTGAGATCGACAGATTACAGAATACTGATGCAATGGATTCTTACAAACCCTGATTCCATAACTCAGGAGGAATTCATGTTCTTTCAAAGTGCTGTCGGCTATCAGAAGGCATTAAGAGTAATGGAAGAAGGAAGACGCCGGAAACAGCTTCAAAAGCTGGGAGTGCCTGCAGCGGGGGCAAGCAAACAACCTATTCAGACCAATAAACAAGCAGGGGAAAATACACCATCCGGAGATGGCTTGCCTGAAAATCTGAAGACTGGACTTGAGAACCTTTCCGGAGTCAGTCTCTCTGATGTAAAAGTTCATAAAAACTCAGAAGAACCGGAAAAAATCGGTGCCCAGGCATATACGCAGGGAACTGACATACATATCGCCCCGGGACAGGAAAAATATCTTCCACACGAAGGCTGGCATGCAGTTCAACAAAAGCAGGGAAGAGTAGAAGCTGAAATACAGCTGAAAACCGGTGCTGCTGTAAATGAGGATTCAAAGCTGGAAAGAGAAGCCGATGTGATGGGAGCCAGAGCAGAAAAAGAAGGCTCCGGGAGCGGAGCAATACAGAGCCAACCGGCAAGTGATCATAATTCTCCTAAGATAAATGCTAATGTTATTCAGCGGGTTACGCTGCAGGAAGGAATGGAACTAAATAATACTAAAAATCCCGTAAAGGAAGAAGCTGACGGAATCAAAACAGCAGGATACGGTGAAACCAGCGAAAATGTAAAGAAAATACAACAGGTCTTAATAAGGATGAATTACTGGACGGGAAAAAGCGGAGATAAAGCCACCGGATACTTCGGTGAGGTTACAAAAGAATCCCTGATAAATTTCCAAACAGGTTATATGAAGCTTGGCAAGGGGGAGCTGTATGATAAAAAAGGCAATTATGTGGGGTGTGGACCCAGGACAGCTGAGAGTCTGGATAGCCTGTATAAATTACTGAATAATTCTAGTGTACCTGAACAGGCAAAAAGTAGTATAATGGGAATTGGAAAAAACAAGGAGGCGAATGCTGCTTATGATTGGGATATAAAAGCAGGTCAGTATAACGGATATGTGAAAGAAGCCCAATTAATCCTGATGAATCTGGGATATAAGTTACCCAAATACGGAGCGGATGGAAAGTGGAGCAGCAGCGGCGAAACTTATGAAGCCATACTGAGTTATCAAACAAACTGTGAAAATGCATTTAATGGTGTGGATAAAAACGGATCAACGGAAGGCAAAAAGTTGGTAGAATACCTACAGGGTATCAAGCCAACAGGAAAGTTGGACAAGCGTACCTATGAGGCACTGGAGAAAGAAAAAAGCAAAAAGGCAGTAACCAATTCCAATAAAAGTCCTGCAATGAAAACAGAAAAAGATGATAAGGGGACGGGTAAAGCTGCTAACATCAAGCTCACAAGAGGAGATTTAATATTTTTATACAATAATGACTTTATAAATGAGTTCCTAATAGAACAAAAAGCTGCTGTAATGTTAAAACTTAAAATCAATGGTACAATTTCTGGTGATGATTTAGTTAATATAGGAATAATGCAAAGAAAGGAATACAAAGGATTAAAGGGGTGGTTTGAGAAAACCTTTGATACATCAAACCCTGACAACATGGCTTCATTATTGGAAACATCGTATAGATTAAATCAATATGGAACGTCATTTATACAGCTTGAGTTTGAAGAACAGCAGAAACGTCAAGCTGAGGTACAAAGTTTAATATACTTTATGGCAGCAAACGTTGCAATCAGTGGTGGTAGAAATAGTTATGACAATGTTCCTGAACCAGAATTTAAAGGATTTAATTTTAAGGGAGCGGGTAAGGCTACTGGACAATATTCAGGAAAGCTTGTTCAAGTTAATAAAGCTGATGCGGCAGCTGATGCTTTGGCTAGTAGATTAGGTGGACAGTCAAGAGTGAAGTTTGCAAATGATTCTGTTGGTAGAGAATTTGATGCTGTAAGTGATGCATACATAGCGCAAACAAAACCAGCTCTTCAGACCGTAAACCAAAGTGTCAGAAACCAGATGAAGGCTACATTTGAGGCGGCTCAGGAAACAGGAAGGAAAGTATACTATCATTTCGAAGGTCAACCAGCACAATCAGTAATAAATAAACTTAATGAATATAGTCAGCGGTACGGTATTGATGTAATAATTGATACAAATCCATTAATGAAATAAGGGGGAATATATAAGATGTACGAGTTTCATGGGTGGGCAACTATAAGAGAAACATATGGTAGTACAGAAGAAAATAATATAAAAGAAATTGTAGAGAATATAAAAAAATTTATTGAGAAATTAAACTGGAATGGTGGATTGATAGACTTGCGTGCTATCAACGGAGAGTATCAGCTATCAATATCGGGGATGAGCAACCACAAGGGAAAAGATGCTGAGGATGTTTTGAAACTCTATAGTTTTGTAGGTAATGTAGCTCAAGGCTCTTATGGCATATTATATGTTCGAGATGACGAAGATACAAATGGTTATGAAAATAAGTTTCAAGTATTTGTATTAGCAAAAGGGAAGATTTCTCATGAGGAAGATTCGTTTTTATCACCTTGTGTACCTGTTGTTGAGGAATAACACAATTATAGCACTTTGTCCACATATCTGCTATCTCCATAATAACAAGAGGAAAGGTCACACAGTTTGATATGCTCCCTGTCTACTTGACAGGGAGCATATCAATCAACAGGGACTATAAATAATTTTGTGTATGGAGTAGCTTTAACTCAGCTGTGGGTTAAGGATTTCCCAGGTACAAACTCTTAAAAATAAATGCTTAACTAAAAAGGAGTATTTCCTATGTTCCATACACAAAATTATTCACAGCCCCTGGCAATAACAAATCAATTATAATCTTATCAATTTGCAGTAAACGCATTCTGAGTAACACCCCACGCTTTCAACTCGGCCTCGGTGCCAACCCAGACAGGTGCCTTCATGGGGACAAGGGGAAAGAGTTCTTCAACGCAGTAATTCTGCATCCTGATGCATCCATGGGAGATAAATTTGCCTATTGAATAGAAGGAATTGGTCCCATGGATTCCGTAGGAGCCGTCTGTTCTATTGATACCCAGCCAGCGGCTGCCAAGAGGATTTTCTGGAGTACCGCCCTTTACGGGAGCTGCAAAGCCGCCTCCGCCCCAGTCGGGGTCTATAATTTTATTATTGATCATGAACTTGCCGGATTTTGTCAATGTGTGAGGATTCCCAACGGCTACGGGATATTTTTTTATGACTTTTTTGCCCTCGTACAGGGTTAAGGTTCTTTTTGTCTTATTTACTACAATCCACTTGCCGTTTGCGGGAGCATTGGTGATATTGTCGGCATAAGAAAAGACATTACTCACCAGCCTGTTGATAAGCATATCTTTTGTGGCATTGTCCCATACTCCGGTAATACTCATGTTATGGTCGCTCTGGAAGAGTAATACGGCATTTCTGATATTAAGTGTTTCATCTTTCGAGGTGGCTTTATAGTATCCCAATTCTTTAATATATTTCAAATATGTATTGCTGGTAAGTTCGGTATTAAGCTTCTTGCGTTTATCCTGACCTTCCAGCTTCTCACGTTCTTTCTTTAACTGTTCCTGGTCGTTCTTTAATTTTTCCTGTTCGTATTTTAGCTGCGCCTGATCCTTATTTAGCTGTTCCCGGTCTTTTACCAATTGTTCCTGCCCGTATTTTAACTGCTCCTGATCATTAAATAATTGTTCTTGATCTTTTTTCAACTGTTCCTGGTCTTCTCTCAACTGCTCCAGCTGTCTTTGAATTTCCTCCTCACTTAGCTGGTTCTGCTGTTCCTGCGCGGCAGCCGATACTATTGCTTCAGAACTATTTCCCCCCGGTACCGCATAGTTTTCTGCAAAGCTTACGGCTGAACTCTGAAGAATAAGGGACAGAGAGAGAGTAACAATACATAAAATTCGTTTGCCCATTATTTTGCCCACCCTTGAAAATTAATAAAGTCGATATATACATTCTACGAATGCAGGTCAATATAAATTACCATTTTTGAGAAAAAAATGATTTACATTTATGTTACGCCTTTAATTATGCAAAGAATGTAATAAAAAAGTATTTCCTGAGATAAAATATTATGCTCATTTACCAATCTAATGTGGTAACGCTATGCCTTATTATACTAAAAACGACATTATTCAACAAAATATTTATGCATATTATTGAATTTTTATGCATTCTGTTTTATAATGTTGCATATAGATTATATAAACATAAACATGTTACAGGGGGTTATCAAAGAATGAAGGGAACTATGAAAAAGATATTATGCATGGCAATGGTTGCTGCACTTGCCATCTCAGTGGCTGCCTGCGGAAACGGTGCCACAATGAAAAAAATTGAAAAGAGCGGAAAGATTGTATTAGGCACAAGTGCTGACTATGCTCCGTATGAGTACCATACAATGATAAATGGCAAGGATACTATAGTAGGAATAGATATCTCAATAGCCGAGGAAATTTCAAAGGATCTTGGAGTACAGCTTGAAATAGTAGATATGGGCTTTGACGGACTTCTGGCTGCATTAAATACCGATAAAGTAGATATTGTTATTGCGGGTATGAATCCTGATGAGGAAAGACGAAAAGCGGTAGATTTCTCAAAGATATATTATGAAGCCAAACAGGGTGTGATGGTAAGAACTGAAGATAAGGACAAAATTAAGAGCATTGCAGATCTCAGCGGTAAAAAGGTCGGTGCACAGCTCGGCACAGTTCAGGAAAAAATTGCGAAAGAACAAATAAAGGATGCTGATCTTATTTCACTTGGCAAAATTCCCGATCTGGTTATGGAACTGAAAAACAAGAAAATTGATGCATTGGTAGTAGAATTGCCTGTTGCCAACGGATATGTAAAAAATAATAATGACCTTACCTTATCTGAAATAACCGTTAAGGAAGACACCGGCGGGTCGGCAATAGCCGTTAAAAAGGGTAATTCCGACTTCCTGAAATTGATTGATCAATCGCTGGATAGGCTTATGAAGGACGGATCAATTGACAAGTTCGTGCAGGAAGCCAATGAAATGAATGTGACTTCTGAAGGAAAATAGTACTGATATATTAACATCTTTGATGGGCTGTTTTATAAAGTCGTTATTCTTCTGACTTTAAGACAGCCCTCATTTTTGTTTGCATTTTTGGATAGTTTTATATAGTATTGTAATGAAAGAATTTATCAGGAGGAAACCATTTTGGATTTTAGTTTTTTATCGGATTACTCATACTATTTTTTAACGGGTACGGTCAATACCGTATTAATAGCCTTTTTAACAGTTATATTCGGTGTTGTTATCGGAACTCTTCTGGCTTTGATGAAGATATCAAGCAATGGCATATTTAAATTCATAGCTTCTGCATATATAGAGTTTATCAGGGGAACGCCAATACTGGTACAGGCTTTGATATTCTTCTATCTTATACAAATTCCTGATTTTAAACTTTTCGGCTTGGAAATGGCAAGATTTATACCCGGTGTTATAGCACTGTCCATAAACAGCGGCGCATACGTTGCCGAGATAATAAGAGCCGGCATCCAGGCTGTTGACAGAGGACAGATGGAGGCATCCAGGTCTTTGGGCTTCACCTCGGGTCAATCCATGCGGTATATAATAATTCCGCAGGCGATAAAAAATATCCTTCCTGCCCTGGGTAATGAATTTATTGTTGTTATTAAGGAATCCTCAATCCTTTCGGTAATAGGCATTGTAGAACTGATGAGAAGTGCTGATATTGTAAAGTCAGCTATTTACAGACCTTTTGAGCCGCTGCTGGTAGCTGCGGTGATTTATTTCATTCTGACCTTTACACTGTCGAGAGTTTTGGGAATAGCTGAAAGGAGGATGCATACAGGTGATTAATGTTAAAAATCTGCATAAAAAATTCGGAAAACTGCATGTTTTAAAGGGAATAGATACCAAGATTGAAAAAGGAGAGGTAGTTGTGGTAATCGGACCAAGCGGTTCGGGGAAAAGTACCTTTCTGAGATGTTTAAACCTGCTTGAGCAGCCCAGTGATGGTGAGATAATATTTGAAGGTATTAATATCACCGATAAAAGGAATGATATAAACAAACAGCGGCAAAAGATGGGGATGGTTTTTCAGAATTTTAATCTTTTTCCGCATCTCACCGTATTTGAGAACATCACTTTGGGTCCAAGAAAACTAAAAGGTGAGACGCCGGAACAGGTCGAAAAAAATGCCATGTCCCTTTTGAAACGCATAGGACTTGAAGAAAAGGCAAATAACTATCCTGCCCAGCTTTCAGGAGGCCAGAAGCAGAGAATTGCAATCGTGCGTGCTCTTGCCATGTCCCCCGATGTTATGCTGTTTGATGAACCGACCTCGGCCCTGGACCCCGAAATGGTGGGAGAAGTTCTGGAGGTCATGAAGGAGCTGGCCTCTGAGGGTATGACCATGGTAGTGGTTACACATGAAATGGGTTTTGCGCGTGAGGTCGGCACAAGGGTATTGTTTATGGATGAAGGAAAAATCAAGGAAGAAGCCAGGCCTGATGAGATATTTTCCAACCCGAAGCATGAACGTACCAGGGAATTTTTGAGCAAGGTACTTTAGGAGGATATAAAATCCTCCGGGAGGGTTTATGTTTACACTATTAAAGGAAGCTTCCATATACTCACCGGATTTTCTGGGGAAAAAGGATATACTGTTCTGCTTTGATAAAATTGCTGCAATCAAAAACTCAATCGACCCATCGGCACTTGATGACGTTGAAGTTTTAGACTGCAGCAATAAGCTTATTTTTCCGGGTTTTATAGATCTGCATGTTCATATTGCCGGAGGAGGTGGGGAAGGCGGTTTTTCAACAAGGACACCGTCGGCGAAGGCTGATGAAATCCTCAAAACCGGAGTCACTACTGTTGTTGGAGTTCTGGGTGCCGACGGTGTAACCAGAAGCGTAGAAAATCTGTATGCCCAGGCAAAGCAGCTGGAGGCCGGAGGCCTGTCCACTTACATGTACACGGGTTCCTATCAGGTACCGGTTGTAACTTTGACTGGAAGCATCCAAAAAGATATTGTTTTTGTGGACAAGATAATAGGTGTGGGAGAGCTTTGCCTGGAGGATCACAGAGCGTTCCAGCCAACTTTTGACGAAATAGCCAGAATAGCCGCTCAAACGAGAAACGGTGCTCTTATATCCGGGAAGGCAGGCCTGGTTCATTTCCATATGGGACTGGGTGAAACCGGGCTGGAATATTTATTCAGGATGATGAATGAAACGCTGATACCTGTGTCCCATTTTCTCCCGACTCACGTAAACAGAACCGGCATGCTGTTCGAACAGGCCTGCAGCTATCTGCAAAAGGGCGGATATATAGATCTCACAGCAGGTTTCATTCCCAGCAAGGAAGACCCCGATTGCGTTGCCAGCTATGACGCGCTGAAAAAGCTTGTGGACACCGGAGCAGACATAGGCAGGGTTACAATGAGCTCTGACGCATATGGCAGTGTACCTGTTTTTGATGGACTGGGAAATGTAATATCCTCAGATACGGTTACCACCAAAATCCTCTTTGATGAGCTCAAGGTAGCCATAAAAGAGAAAGGAATCCCTATTGAGACAGCAATATCCCTTGTTACTAAAAATGCAGCGGGTGTGCTTAAAATACACAAACAGAAAGGCAGTCTGGAAACAGGCAAGGATGCCGACTGTGTGATATGCGATAAGGACCTGAATATTGAAACTGTATTTGCAAAAGGTATAAAATACTCCTAATTGTTTTGAGTCTATCATATAATTAAAAAGGACAACTGTATGATAATTATGATAGAAAAAACCTAAAGGGAGTTGAGTTTGTTGAATAAGGAAATTCGTAAATCTATTTTAATATTTCTTGCTGTTTTTGCAGTATTTGTTTTTGCGGTAATCATATCTGAAAGTATCAATAACACAAATATAATCAATACATATCCGGACAAGGTATCTATTGCAGTTCCTGATATAGTGTCGGTTTCAAAGCCTTCACAGGAGGCCTTTGATTTTCAGAAAAGCAAGGTTGCGACCTGGTTGATAAGGCTGTTTTTAGGCTTTGCGGTGCCTGCTTTTTTTCTTTTTTCCAAACTGTCTGCAGGACTCAGGGATTGGGCCTCGTGCAGAACGAAGCGTTGGGTGTCGATGGTAATATTATATTTCATATTGTATTCACTTATAGAAACACTTATATATTTACCTCTGGATGTATATACAGGCTTTTTCAGAATGCACCGGTACGGCCTTTCCAACCAGACATTGACACAATGGGCGGTCGAATTGATAAAAAGCTTTGCAGTAAATACGGTTATAACGGCGGTAGTCATATGGGTGCCTTTTCTTATAATAAGGAAATCTCCAAAACGCTGGTGGTTATATCTTGGTCTGGTTTCAATACCATACCTGATGATTGGTTCCTATGTCCAGCCTGTGGTTATCGACCCTATTTTCAATGAATATAAGCAGGTTGAAGATACGCAGCTTTCAAGTAAAATTGATAATTTGCTTGCAAAAACAGATATAGAAAACTGTCAGGTGCTGCAGGTGGACAAAAGCAAAGAGACCAACCAGATGAATGCCTTTATGACAGGTGTATTCAACACCAAAAGAATCGTGTTATGGGATACCACGATAAATTATTTGAACACTGATGAAATTCTGGGCGTTGTAGCCCATGAGATGGGCCACTATTTGATGGGCCACGTGTGGAAGTCCATTGTTTTCGGAGGCTTTTCAAGCATTCTGGTATTATACCTTGTCTATAGACTCTCAAACAGATTTCTTGCAAAATCAAACGGAAGCTGGGGTTTTGGCAAGCTATCCGACATTGCCGCTTTACCCCTTATTATGCTGATGATAAATGTGATGCTGTTTATCACTTCACCGGTGATAAACGCCTATTCAAGAAATATAGAAACCGAAGCGGATAGGTTTGAAATTGAGCTGACAAAGAATAATTTTGCTACTGCAACCGCAACCGTCAAAATGCATCAGCAGAGCCTGGCAATGCCTGAGCCGGGATATGTATACATGCTGTGGAACTATGACCATCCCACTTACAAATTCAGAGTTGATTTTGCAAACGAGTACAGACCGTGGGAAAACGGAGAACCTCTCAAATATCAGAAGTATATTAAATTTAAATAAATGATTTATATAAATTAACGCGTTGTGCTAATTAATTTAATTTATACTTTACCTGTGTAATTTTTTTATATCACCTGGTAACTTCCGTACTAACTTCATAAAATAAGAACGCACCCAAAACAATTGCGAAATTTGTATCGCCTCATTTAAAGCGGTTTTGCCGTCGCTCAAACTCGACCTCCTGTCTCGATTTGAAGCTCAAAGCAACGTCCTGTTGCTTTGCCGGCAAAACCACTTTACCTTCGTCGACAATTTATCGCAATTGTTTTTAACTGTGCATTTTATTTCATGAAGTTGTACTCGCGTACCAGGTGATTCTGATTAAATCTATCTGTAAAGCAAAAACAAAATTTCAATTAGCACACCAGGTTAAATTAAATATAAAATGAGTATGCAAGTGATAGATAATGGACATATTTTAGTGTAAAAAACGACAACATAAAATGGCATATAACTCAAGGAATATAGTGTACTATATTTTTATACATATATTGTGTGTAATTATAAAAAATACAACAACTTCATATGCGACTACAACTGCTACTCTTTCAAGAGAGGATTCAGGTTCTAGTACAGGAGGTGATGTAGGTGCATCAAGTACAATATATTGGAATGAATACACTATATCATCTGGCGGTCAACAAGTTGCGGCAGTAAAACTAATAAAAGCAATTGGACGGTGGTATATTTATCAAAGCGGTGTAGTACTAAGTAACTTATTGGTACAGGGTTTACAACAAGGTTGGCGCTCTCCAGAGGGATCTGTTGTTGATTCACTTTATCATGTTCCTGCTACATATACTAGTGTTACTCAGACATATACTTTTTCTCCAATAGAAGAGGATGCCTTATGGTGTATGCTAAGTTTTAATATGACTTGTAATTGGCAACGAGGGACAGGAAGTAAATATCCATTTGAATTTATCAATTGCCAGAAATTTGTATAAGCGTCTTAATAATACTGCAAATAGAGTAACAGGATATTATTCTGGAATCTTATACATAATTATATAGTTTCTTAAAGTGAATAGGTGTTTTGTTAATCAGAGGATGACCGTATAATTACACACAATAGTGTTATCAAAACACCTAAGCTTTATTTTAATGTAGATAAAATATGAATAATAGGGGAGGACCATCCTATTTTGGTTAATAGTAAAAAAAGTTATCTATTCATATTGGTAGGGGGAGTTATTATTGTCGCAATATTTGCTTTATATTTATTATCTCATACCAATCAAAATAATAAGAAAAATACATATGAGGGAGAAAGCAATAATTGGTCTGCTTCATATATAGTAGACATAACTGAAAGTACTGGTCGTAAAGATAATAAACTAGAATACTCGAATATTATTAATTCAAATTTACAACTATTCTATAAAAATTACTTAAAAGGTTCTGATGAAATAAATATAATTGAATACAACATGAAAAGTTCGGCCCGTAAATTAAATGGCCAAGTTAATTTTTCTTCTCAGAATAAAGCTGGAAAAGTTGAAATAACCAGCTTTAACAAAAATGTAGCATATGAGAATAAAGATGAAGAAATTGAGTTAATGATAAAATGGAATGGAAAACAAGAGGTAATCAAGTTGAAAAGGAATGTGAACAATTAGATAATATCATAGTGGTATTGGTTAACTGTATTACTTCAGTTAAGTTTAAAAATCTTTGAAAAATTCTTCATTACGATAAGTTTTCTAAATTTATTGTTTTTTTCTTGTTGTTTTTTGAATAAGGTTATATTATGGCATTGACCTTAATTTATAGAAATAAAGTTGTATTGACAGGAAAAATTTTCTTGATTATTATGTGAGAGAATATAATTTTGGAGGGATAAAGTTATGGAGTTACTTAAAGGACTTGGAATTTTGGATACGTCATTTTTAATACCCGTTATAGTTGTGGCTGTGATAATACTGATTATTGCAAAGGTTGCGAAAAGTATACTTAAGCTGGCGGTTCTGGCGGCGGTAATTGCAATCGGGGTAATAATATATATGAACCTGCCAAGCTTTACTGTAAATAACGGAACAGCAACCCTTGATTTATTCGGCAAGCAGCATACTGTCAGTGTGAAGGAGGCCAAAGTTATTACCGAACAAAAGGATGGCAGGACAAAAACCGTTTTAATTTCGGGCAGTACCCGTATAGAATTGCCTTTCAGCAAAAGCTTCGCCGACAGATTTATCACCGAAAAATTGAAGGAAACCAAGTAAATCTTGTATACAATAAACTTTTTTCGTTTTTACAACCCGCATGATCAGACGATTATACGGGTTTGTTAATTATTCCCTGCAAAAATTTCTGGTTTAGGCCACTCTTTTGTGGTATAAATAACACATAACAGTTTTGCTTATACTATTCATACTAATTAACCAAAATAATATTTTTAAACAAAGAGGTGATTTTCATGGAAGCATGGAGAAATTTTAAGAACGGCAACTGGTGTGAAGAAATAGATGTAAGGGATTTTATCATTAACAACTATACACCCTATGAAGGAGATTCATCTTTTCTGGAGGGTCCTACCGGGGATACAACCAGACTGTGGGGGCAGGTCAGTGACTTGCTGACAAAGGAAAGGGAAAGCGGAGGAGTTCTTGATGTTGATACAAAAATAATCTCCACTATGACCTCCCATGATCCGGGATATATAAACAAAGATCTTGAGAAGATAGTCGGCCTGCAGACAGATCAACCGCTAAAGAGAGGCATCATGCCTTTTGGCGGAATCAGAATGGTAATTAAGGGCAGCGAGGCATACGGCAAGAAAATAGATGACAGTGTGGTAAAGACGTTTACTGAATACAGAAAGACTCATAATGACGGCGTTTATGATGCTTATACTCCCGAGATGATGAGAGCTAAAAAGGCAGGTATTATAACAGGACTTCCCGATGCATACGGCAGAGGCAGGATTATAGGTGACTACAGAAGAACTGCACTGTATGGTGTTGACAGGCTGATTGAAGAAAAGGAAAAGCAGTTGAAAAGTCTTGAGCTGGACTATATGGATGGTGAGACAATTCAGGAAAGAGAAGAAACCAGAAGCCAGATCAAAGCACTGGAATATCTTAAACAGATGGCTCAGCAATACGGCTTTGATATTTCGAGACCTGCCGAAAATGCACAGGAAGCTTTCCAATGGCTTTACTTTGCATTCCTTGGAGCAGTAAAGGAACAAAACGGGGCAGCTATGAGCCTGGGCAGAGTGTCAACCTTCCTGGACATTTATATTGAAAGAGATCTGAAGGAGGGAATACTTACAGAGCAAAAAGCCCAGGAGTTAATGGACCATTTTGTTATGAAACTCAGAATGGTACGCTTCCTGAGAACTCCTGAATATGAAAAATTGTTCTCGGGCGATCCCACCTGGGTAACCGAAAGCATCGGAGGAATGGGTCTGGACGGCAGAACCCTTGTAACAAAGAATTCCTTCAGAATGCTCCATACCC
This sequence comes from Ruminiclostridium cellobioparum subsp. termitidis CT1112, assembly GCF_000350485.1. Taxonomy (GTDB): domain Bacteria; phylum Bacillota; class Clostridia; order Acetivibrionales; family DSM-1351; genus Ruminiclostridium; species Ruminiclostridium termitidis. The sequence goes on along the minus strand of NZ_AORV01000002.1, from coordinate 28,627 downwards.
TTCACAACCTCGGGCACGCTCCTGAACCAAATATGACGGTTTTATGGTCGGTACATTTACCGGAAGGCTTTAAGAAATTCTGTGCCGACACTTCCATAAAGACGAGCTCCATCCAGTACGAGAGTGATGACATAATGAGATATTACTGGGGTGATGACTATGGCATTGCCTGCTGCGTATCTGCCATGAGAATCGGGAAGCAGATGCAGTTCTTCGGTGCCCGCTGCAATATGGCAAAAGCGCTGCTCTATGCCATAAACGGCGGCCGTGATGAAAAATCAGGCGTACAGGTCGGACCGGCATTGACTCCTGTTGAAACCGAATACCTGGTTTACGATGATGTTATGAAACGTTTCGATGCCGTACTTACGTGGGTGGCTAAGCTATATATCAATACTTTGAACATTATTCACTATATGCACGACAAATACGCATACGAAAGACTTCAGATGGCCCTGCACGATAAGGACATACTCAGGACTATGGCCTGCGGTATTGCCGGATTGTCGGTTGTGGCAGATTCTCTCAGTGCCATAAAGTATGCCAAAGTCAAGGTAATAAGAAACGAAGAAGGGCTTGCTGTTGATTACAACATTGAGGGAGACTACCCAAAATTCGGAAATAATGACGACCGTGTTGACAATATAGCTGTCATGCTGGTTAAGAGGTTCATGGAAAAGCTTGAAAAGCAAAGGACATACAGGCATTCAGTGCCTACCCTTTCCATTCTCACCATTACCTCAAATGTTGTTTACGGTGCCAAAACAGGGAATACTCCTGATGGAAGAAAAGCCGGAGAACCTTTCGGGCCGGGTGCCAACCCAATGCATGGCAGAGATTTGAACGGAGCGCTTGCCGTACTCAAATCCATATCAAAGCTTCCTTACCAGTTTGCTCAGGACGGTATTTCATATACCTTCTCCATTATTCCGAAAGCTTTGGGAAGAGATGAAACATCAAGGATTGACAATTTATCTGCTCTTCTTGATTCATATTTCAAGGAAGGCGGACATCATATCAATATCAATGTTTTTGAAAGAGAAATGCTGCTGGATGCCATGGAACATCCCGAAAAATATCCGCAGCTCACGATCAGGGTATCGGGGTATGCGGTTAACTTTATCAAGCTGACAAGAGAGCAGCAGCTTGATGTTATCAACAGGACTATTCATGAGAATGTTTAACATGTTGGCTTGAATGGTGGAGGAGAGCGGTATGTCTTCACCATTCAAACCCGGTATTCGTAATGGCAAAGGGGGTAATATTATGGAGATAAAAGGAAGGGTCCATTCTTTTGAAACCTTCGGCACAGTTGACGGACCAGGCATCAGGTTTATAGTTTTTCTCAAGGGCTGTCCTTTACGCTGTAAATATTGCCACAACAGAGATGCCTGGAGTTCGGAGGGTGCAAAACTCTATACTGCGGAGGAGATTGTAAGCGAAGTCAAAAAGTACAGGAATTTTATCGATTCTTCAGGAGGCGGGATAACTGTAAGCGGCGGGGAACCGTTGATACAGCCTGAATTTGTCGGGGAATTGTTTAAAAAATGCAGGGAGCAGGGTATTCATACAGCTGTTGACACTTCCGGGTATGTCAATCTGGAGGATGTAAAAGAAGTGCTTGAATACACCGATCTGGTGCTGCTGGATCTGAAGCAGGCAAATGAGGAAAAGCACAGGGAGCTGACAGGAGTTGAAAACGGGAGGATAAGGCAATTTACGCAATACCTGGCCGATATCAACAAGCCTGTGTGGATCAGGTATGTTCTGGTTCCCGGTTATACTGACGCTGAAGAAGACCTTATGGCGGCTTATAATTATCTCAGGAATTTTAAAAATATTGAAAAAATAGAAGTGCTGCCATACCATACCATGGGAAAGGAAAAGTGGGAAAAGCTCTGTCTTGATTACCCGCTGGAAGGGGTTCCCACACCTACAAAGGAAGAGGTGGAGAAGGCGAAAAATATTTTGACCACCGGCAGGAAAGAATAGTTCTTTCTGAAGGCCAGGGCCATTGTCAGCCATATTGATCACTATAAATAAAAATATTAACAAATAGTACTAAAGATTCTGAATTTGGGGCAATATATCTAAAGAATCTAATTAGTACTATTTTTTTAAAAATTTTTATAAATGGTGATATACATATATGAATATATGGATTTTTCTCATTATAATCTTATTGACTGCAATACTGGCGGCATTGATCATATGGATAGACAGACACTCCTCTTTTGAGTTTCAGATAGAGGATGTTGCCCTGTGCAATGATGAGCTTGAAAGACATGCCGAAGCCCTTGCAAAATCCCAAACGACATTGATAAAAAAACGGAGTATAGGCAGGGTCTCAAAACGGATTGAAGCAAAATTCCAAAATATACTGGACACTTATGAAAATCTGAACAGGGATGCTTCCTCTTCATTTCCCATTCCGCCTGCGGCAGAATGGCTGCTGGACAATTTTTATATTATAGAGGAACAGAAGGGCATTATTGTTAAAGAGCTGAATGAAATAAGAAAAGCGGTGCCTGTAATCGCTGAAGGTACTTACAGGGGCTTTCCCAGAATATATTCCATCGCGGTTGAGATTGTTTCCCATGTGGACGGAAATGCAAATGAAAAAACAATCAGAGACTTTATAACGGCATACCAGAGGTATACCTTTCTCTCAATTGAAGAGCTGTGGATGCTTACACTTATGGTGAAAGCCGCATTAATGGAGAAGCTCTGGGTGGTATGCGACAAGATGAACTCCACCCGCAGGGATTGGTACAAGGCCCAGGAGATAGCCGGACTGGTAAAAGAGTTTGAGCATGACTGTGATGCATTTAAAGACCAAATTACAGGACTTGAGGACTTATCTCCTGCCTTTGTGGAATTTCTGATCAAAAAGCTGAGAAAAGAGGGTTCAAAGACCCTTTGGATGATTGACTGCATAGATAGCATACTGGTTCAGAAAAGTGCAAACACCGATAGTTATATTTCTATTGATCACCATAATCAGGCTGTTATCCAGGTCTCTACCGGAAATGTCATCAACAGCCTCCGGTCGCTGGCAGGCTATGACAGTACGGCATTGTTTGAGAGCCTCAGTGAGGTGGAGAGGATTTTAAAGCAAGACCCTTCCGGCATTTACAACAGGATGGATTTTAACTCCAGGAATTACTACAGAAATGTCATAGTAGAGCTTGCTGAAAAATATAAGACCACCGAAATAAATATTGCAAGATTGAGCTGCGGATTTGCGGCCGAGGCCAATAACCCGGGAGATACAGGCATTCCAGACAATCATGTAGGGTATTATTTGATCGGTAAGGGACGAAACAGGCTATACCGTGAATTCAATAAAAAGAGCGGGCAGAAAGACGAATATACACCCTTTGTAAAGAAACATTCCGTTAAGATTTTTATTGCAGCCGTCATTGTGCTGTCTTTAATCTTTGCGGCAATACCTGTGGTTTCCGGTTTAAACCGTGAAGCACGCTATTCTTATTTGTTAGTATTGGTCATAGGCATATTGGGTTTGATTCCCGCAAGTGAAATTGCCACTGCCCTGGTCAACAGCTTTCTCAGCAGAATAATTATTCCTGCGCGGTTTCCGAAGCTGGAGCTCAAGGAAGGGATTCCCGGGGAAATGTCCACAATGGTTATTGTTCCGACCCTGGTTCCAAATGTAAAAAGAACTCTTGATTTGATTAACAATCTGGAGGTATTTTATCTGGCCAATAAAGGAAGCAATATTTATTTTGCCCTGGTTGGGGATTTTAAAGACACAAATGAAGAGACAATGCCTGAGGATGCGGAAATAATCAGCAGTGCAATGGGCAGGATAGAACAGCTTAACAGCAAATACGGCAGTCAGGACAAACCTGTGTTTTATTTCCTGTGCAGAAAAAGGCAGTTCAATGAAAAACAGCAGAAGTGGATGGGCTGGGAGAGAAAAAGGGGAGCCATCGTAGAGTTTAACAGAGTACTGCGGGGAGACAGGAATACCAGTTACGTGTTTACCAGCTGCAAACTTGAAGAAATTCCCCAGGTGAAATATGTCATAACCCTGGATGCCGACACTCAACTGCCTCTGGAGGCTGCGCGACAATTGGTGGGAACAATTGCGCATCCTATGAACAGAGCAGTTTTTGACCCTGAAAAGGGCATAGTAACAGAAGGCTATGGTATTCTCCAGCCGCGAATTGATGTCAATATCGAAAGTGCCGGCTCGTCGGCTTTTACCAGAATATTTGCCGGACAGGGCGGTATTGATCCGTACACCACAACTGTTTCGGATGTATATCAGGATGCCTTCGGAGAAGGTATTTTCACCGGCAAGGGTATATATGATGTGGATATTTTTCAACAGGCACTGGATGGGGTTATTCCCGAGAATACTGTGCTCAGTCACGATCTTTTGGAGGGCAGCTATCTGAGAACAGGACTTGTCACAGATATTGAGCTGATAGACGGTTACCCTGCAAAGTACAATTCCTTCATGATGAGACTCCACCGGTGGACAAGAGGGGATTGGCAGCTGCTGCCCTGGATCTTCGGCAGAAATCAGCTCTCACTGCTTTCAAAATGGAAGATGTTTGATAACCTGAGAAGAAGCCTCGTATATCCTGTAATGGCGGTTATAATACTTTTAAGCCTGCTTGTGCTGCCCAAAAGCACCAGCGGCTGGATCTGGCTAAGCCTATTTTCCTTATGCGCACCAATATTGAGCTATTTTGTATATCTTATTTTTGTGGGTGACTACAGAATTTATGTGGCAAAAAGAAGCGCCACAATAATCACAGGCTTGAATGCAATACTGCTGCAGGTTGGCCTGATGCTGACCTTTGCCCCGTACCAGGCCTTTTTGATGGCCAATGCCATAATTAAAACCCTTGGCAGGGTTCTTGCCACAAAGAAGAACCTTCTGGAATGGGTAACCGCTGCTGATATGGAGCTGGCACTAAAGAATGATCTGCCAAGCTATTACAGAAGGATGTGGTTTGCGCCCATATACGGCGCTGCAGTACTGTTAGCCGTCAGATACATGTACCAGGGATACTTTCCTCTGGCCTTCGCAGCATTTATACTGTGGCTCCTTTCGCCCTGGGCGGCGTTTTATATAAGCAAACCGTCAGGTAAGGAAAGGGAAAGCCTTCCCGAGGAATGTTTGGATCAGCTCAGATTACTGGCAAGAAAAACCTGGTGCTATTTCGATGAGTTTGCCGGTCCTGAGGAAAATTTCCTTCCGGCCGATAATTATCAGGAGGAGCCGTATAAAGGAGCTGCGCACCGTACATCTCCAACAAACATTGGGTTACTGATGGTTTCCCACCTTGCTGCAAGAGATCTGGGATATATTAACTCCATTGACTTGCTGCAGAGGATTGGCAACACTGTTGATACAATTGAAAAAATGCAGAAGTGGAACGGCCATCTCTATAATTGGTATAATACCGTCAATCTTGAGGTGCTGCGCCCAAAATTTATATCTACCGTAGACAGCGGAAATTTTGCCGGATATTTAATGGTACTCGATGAGGGACTGGGGCAGTATGGGCAAAAACCCATATACCAGGCAGTGCACCTGGAGGCTTTCCTTGATTTGCTTGAACTTTGCAACAGTGAAATCGACAGGGATAAACCGTATTTCGAAACAGAAGTCCTGAGAAAATTGGTGTTTGATGAAAATACACCGGATGGATCTCAAACAGAGGAAAGTAAAAGGCTTGAGAGAGGTTTTGGACATTTGACCGAAACGCTTGCAAAATATCTTTCGGAGCTTGATGAGAAAAGCAAGAGAGGATATTGGGTCAGGAAGCTTACTGCGGCTCTTGACGTATACCAGGCTCTGCATCTGGAATTTGGAGAAGAGCTTTTTGATAAATTCAATAATATAGAAGAACTTAAGGTTCAGTGGGAACAATTGAGAAAAAGAATCCGGTCTTTGATTGACGGTATGCATTTTAAAAGCCTGTATGACCCCAGGAGAAATTTATTTGCAATCGGTTTTGATGTTGAGGAGGGTCACCCCAGCAAATCCTACTACGATTTATTTGCATCCGAGGCAAGGCAGACCAGTCTGATTGCAATAGCAAAAGGAGAGGTGGAAAAACAGCATTGGTTCAAGCTGGGAAGGAAATTGACCCGGGTTGACGGAGACAGGGGACTTGTATCCTGGACGGGCACCATGTTCGAGTATCTGATGCCAAGACTGGTTGTAAAGAGCTATCCTAATACACTGATTGAGAAGACCTATCGCTTTGTAGTAAACACCCAGATCAAATACGGACGGAGTAAAAATGTTCCGTGGGGAATTTCGGAATCCTGCTACCATGCGTTTGATATAGCTCTAAACTACCAGTACAGGGCTTTTGGGGTCCCTCATCTGGGACTTAAGCGGGGGCTGATTAATGATCTTGTCATAGCACCCTATGCTACGGTAATGGCAATTGATATAGCACCGAGGCAATGCTGGGAGAATATAGAGCGGCTCAGGGAATTCGGAGCAGAGGGACGGTTTGGACTTTATGAGGCCCTGGATTTTACCGTCTCAAGGCTGGATGAGGGACAAAGATGCGCAATAGTTAAGAGCTACATGGTTCATCATCAGGGAATGAGTATGCTGGCCCTGGTTAATTTCTTCAGGCAGGACATAATGCAGCAGAGGTTTCATGCAAATCCCCAGATAAAAGCGGTGGATTCATTGATTCAGGAGAAATTCCCAGCACATGTGGTAATTTCGAAGGAGCATAGGGAAAAACCCATGTTCACTTACCGGAAACAGGCAAATTCAGAGGAAATTGTAATCCGCAGCTTCACCGGACTTGAGCCTGTACCAAACCTGCATCTTTTGACCAACGGCAGTTATAATGTAATGCTCACAGACAGGGGCAGCGGGTTTGCGAGATGCCACTCCCTTGCGGTATACAGGTGGTCCGGCGACTATATGGCCAGCAGCGGCGCGTTTATTTATCTGAGGAATGTAAATTCCAACGATTTCTGGTCAACAACCTTTAATCCTACCAGCAGTGTACCCGAGATATACAAGGTCATTTTCTCGCCTCATAAGGCGGAGTATATCAGGAGAGAAGGGAACATTGAGACAAATACCGAGGTACTGGTAAGTGCCGAGGACGATACCGAAATCAGAAGGGTAAGCATCCATAACCACAGCGGAGCAAAAAGGACTGTGGAACTGACAAGCTATATGGAGGTAGTACTGACACAGCCTGAATCGGACACTGCTCATCCCGCTTTCAGTAAACTATTCGTCAAGACTGAATATATGAGTGAGTATAAGGGCCTGTTGGCCATGAGAAGAAAGAGGGACGATGTCAAGCAGACCGTTTGGGGTTATCACACAGTATCAACAAATGGTGTTATGGAAGGGAATATAGAGTTTGAGACCGACCGTTCACAGTTTATTGGAAGAAACAGAAGTCTTGCATTTCCAAGGGCTATGGATCCGGATCAGCCTCTTACAAATTCTGTGGGCCCGGTGCTTGACCCGGTCTTCAGCCTTAGAATAAGAGTTCGCATTGATCCCGGTGAATCTGTCGTGGTCAACTTTGCAATGGGTACCTGTGATACCAGACGTGCCGCCCTGGACATGCTTGAGAAGTACAGTGATGTAAGCGCTGCCGACAGAGTGATTGAAATGGCCTGGACACGGAGCGTTGTTGAAGCCGGCTTCATAAATATCAGCGGCAATGATGAACGGGCTTACTTTAAGCTGCTTCCAAAACTTTTATACGGTACCGTCAGGAGAAACCAGGCCCAATATATTATGAGGAATAACCTCAGCCAGTCGGACCTGTGGCCTTTCGGGATTTCGGGGGATCTGCCCATACTGCTTGTGACAGTGCATAACCGGGACAGTTTTGAAGAGATCCGTTGGACCCTGAAATTACATGATTTTATGCGATTAAAGGGTATAAGCTTTGACCTCGTGATCCTTATAACAGATGAAGAGTCGTATATACAGCCGATTTTGGATATGATCAGGGACCTGGCTGTTTCAGGCCGTTCCTGTGATCTGATAGATAAGAGGGGCGGAATATTCATCAGAAATACAAGGCAGATGACTCCCGGACAGAGAAATTTGCTCTTTACCTGTGCAAAGTTAATAATCAATGCCGATGACGGAGTGGCTGATTTTATAGATGAAGCTCTGGATTCGGATGAAATAGTACAGGCAGTGAATGCAAACAGGCGTGGGGAAATCGCGAAGTACGCCGTAAAATCGGCTGAAAGTGAATTTGCCAGAGAAATTGCCCATATAGAAGTCCAGACTGGTGAAATCCAGCCCGAAGAGACCCACACCGGTGAACACGAACTTGCCGGCATAACCGAAAAGTTGAATTTTTTCAATGGAATCGGAGGCTTCACCGAAAATGGTGAGGAATATGTGATTTGCCTCAAGGCAGGAGAGACAACGCCGGCGCCCTGGTCAAACGTCATAGCCAATGACAGCTTCGGCTTTATCTGTACCGAGGCCGGCGGGGGCTATACCTGGAATCGGAACAGCAGCCAGAACAAGCTGACGACCTGGGCAAACGACCCTGTCCTGGACCCGCCTTCAGAAATCATATATCTGCACAAGGACGGGAATGCTGCTGTCTGGAGTTGTACACTGCTGCCCGTTAGGCAAAAGAATCCATATATAATACGTCATGGCTTTGGGTATACGGTCTATTCTCAGAAAAGCCACGGCCTGGAGCAGGAGCTGATACAGTTCACTGCTGCTGAAGCTCCCGTGAAAATAAGCATATTGAAGCTGAAAAATATTTCTGAAGCAGAGGCGGCAGTGGATGCAGCCTATTATTTAAAGCCGGTGCTTGGAACCGAACCTGGACAAACAACTCCTTATATAGTCACCGGATTTAAGGATGAACTGGCCTCGTTATTGATAGATAATGTGTATAGTCCAGACTTTAGCGGTTTAAGTGCTTTTTTGAGCTGCTCCGGGACCCAGATCAGCTACACGGGGCACAGACTGGAATTCATCGGCGAAAAGATGGATTTATCAAACCCGGAAGGAATGAGAACCGATTTAAAGGGTACGGTGGGAGCAGGACTTGATCCCTGCGCTGTTATTAAGACCAGGATTCATGTTATGCCCGGGGAGACCAGGCATATTGTTTTCCTTTTCGGGCAGGACAGACCGGAACAGTTAAAAGGACTGATTGATAATTTCAGATCTGAAAATCAGGCTCTTGCCGAGCTTGACAGGGTTAAGAAGAACTGGACAGGCAGACTAAAGCAGATTCAGGTTGACACTCCCGATAAAACAGTAAATATTATGCTTAACGGCTGGCTACAGTATCAGGTGATCTCCTGCAGGCTATGGGCAAGATCGGGCTACTATCAGGCCGGCGGAGCCTTTGGGTTCAGGGATCAGCTTCAGGATGTAATGGCTGTGGTATACACCATGCCCAATATCACTAAAAATCAGATTTTACTGCATTGCAGGCACCAGTTTATTGAAGGGGATGTGCAGCACTGGTGGCATGAACAAAGGATCAACGGTATCAGGACCAGGTATTCCGATGATTTGCTCTGGCTGCCGTATGTAACCTGTGACTACATCAATGCTACAGGTGATTACTCAATATTAAATATTGCTGAACCATATTTGAGTTCTCCTCTTCTGGGAGAGAATGAGCACGAGAGATATGAAATACCGTCTTTGGCAGGAGAACGCGGAACCGTATACCAGCACTGTATCAAAGCCATTGAAAAGGGACTGGGGTTTGGTCCACATGGTATTCCGCTGATTGGAGGCGGAGACTGGAATGACGGCATGAATTTGGTTGGTGTCAACGGCAGGGGTGAGAGCGTATGGCTTGGATGGTTCCTGTATTGTGTTCTGCAGCGTATGATACCGGTGTGCAAGTATATGGGAGATGAAGGCAGAGCGGAAGAATACCGGGAAAAAGCCGAAAAAATAATTGAAGCACTGGAAAAGGAGGCCTGGGACGGAAGCTGGTACAGGAGGGCTTATTTTGACGACGGTTCACCTCTGGGTTCTATAGGAAACGATGAAGGCAAGATCGACTCCCTTTCACAATCCTGGGCTGCCATATCGGCAGCCGCCAGGGAGAACAGGGTCGAAGAAGCCATGAGCGCCGTGGAGAAGTATTTGATAGACAGGAAGAACGGCCTGATCAAGCTGCTCACTCCGCCTTTTTATGACGGTGAACTGAATCCGGGATATATAAAGGGCTATCTGCCCGGAGTCAGGGAAAACGGAGGCCAGTACACCCATGCTGCCACCTGGGTGATATATGCTTTCTCAAGACTTGGAAACGGAGAACAGGCCTGGGAGTTGTTTGACATGATCAATCCCATCAACCATTCCAGAACCGGTATGGAACGGATGACCTACAAGGTAGAGCCCTATGTCATGGCTGCCGACGTATATGCCGTTTATCCCAATGAGGGGAGGGGCGGCTGGACCTGGTATACCGGTGCCGCAGGCTGGATGTACCGTATTGGGATAGAGCATATTTTAGGAATCAGGAAGCAGGGAAATTATCTGATGATCGATCCGTGCATTCCTAAGAAAATGAACGGATATACTGTCAAATACACTTTTGGTACGGCTGTATACGAAATAACCGTAAAGAACGAAAGTCATCAAAATACAAATGTCAAGAAAATGGTTTCCGACGGATTAACTGTTGAAGGAAACAGGTTTGAACTGATTGACGACGGAAAAGTTCATAAAATAGAAGCTTATTTGTAGAATTTGTAGAAAATGTATTAAAGAAACGGTATGGGAGCCTTAATTATCCCTGTACCGTTTTTTAGTATGGGGTTTATTAGTGAGAGCTCCGTCTAAAGCAGGGGTAACCTCTTCCGAAGACGCATAAAAAATATGTAGTATGTGTTGTCTGCTGACTCATTTTCTTAAAAAATATATGTAACATTCTATAAATACACATAAAAGTGTGCAAATATGTTACTTTAAAATATCTTGAGATAATTAAATATATTCCTTGTTTAATTTGACAAATAGATTATTAAATTATATTATTATTAATAAGAAATTATTTGGGGAAAGGGCTGATTAATATTATTAAAGTACCGAAAATACTGGTTGTTGGAAGCCTCGCAATGGATATGGTGTATAGTACTTCAAAGGTTCCGGGCGAAGGTGAAACTGTAAAGAATGGTCTCTCCTTTGTATTGGCACCGGGAGGAAAAGGTGCTAATCAGGCGGTTCAATCTGCTAAGCTTGGTGTAAACGTTACCATGGTCGGCAAGGTTGGAAATGATATGTTTGGTGATCAACTTGTGAAAACGATTCAAGATGCAGGTATTGATTCTGACGGCATTTTGAGAGACGAGACCTGCCCGTCGGCTGTAAGCTGCATAATATTGGAGGTTATTCCCGGCAAAAAGAATCAGAACAGAATTTTAGTGGTGCCGGGTGCAAATATGAGCTTAACTGTTGAAGATATATATTTTTTAAAAGAAAAAATTTCAAATTTTGACCTTGTAATTTTACAGCTTGAAATTCCTCTGGAGGTCAACCGTAAAATTATTGAATTTGCTTATGCCAAGGGAATACCTGTTATGTTGAATTCAGCCCCGTATGAATCTTTGGACGATGATATTCTCTCCAAATTGACTTATATATCTCCAAATGAATATGAGGCATATGGTCTTACAGGAGTTAAATTTATATCGGAGGATGGTTCGGTTGATACCGAAAAGCTAATGCTGGCTGCACAGATTTTATTGAACAAAGGTGTTAAAAATGTAATTATTACCCTGGGAAGTAACGGAGCAGCCTTTATGAATAAGGATACTTTTATAGTCAGGCCCTGCGTGGATACTGTTGAAGTTATTGATCCCACTGCGGCAGGGGATTCCTTTACAGGGGCATTCTGCTCGGCTGTATGTATGGGTATGGATGCGGAGGAAGCCCTTGATTTTGCAAGTTATACTGCTGCCCTTACTGTTTCGCGAATGGGGGCCATTACATCTCTGCCAACCATGGAAGAAGTAAAAGGTCTGATAATGAAAGACAATTACAGCAGAATTTAAGGAGGTGATTTTGTGGGGGAATCATTGGATTCAATAATAAAAACCTTTATAAACATTACCCTTGAAGAGATTAATTCTTTAAAAAGTGAAATCAGTGTAAAAATGTATGAAAAGCCAATTAAACTGGTGATGGAGGCGGAAGAAAACGGAAATAGAGTGCACATAACCGGTATAGGAAAGCCTGGTCATGTTGCGGGATATATTGCTTCTTTGCTTTCTTCCACCGGAACGCCTGCTTATGAGCTGCATGGCACCGAAGCTGTTCATGGCTCGGCAGGGCAGGTAAAACCAGGGGATGTTGTCATAGCCATATCCAATAGCGGTGAAACGGCTGAACTGAAAGCGACGGTTACAACATTAAAGAACAATGGAGCTAAGATAATTGCAGTGACTGGAAAGAGAGAATCCTGGCTGGCAAAAAAAGGTGATGCTTATCTCTACGCGGGTGTCGAAAATGAAGGTGATCCGCTGAATAGAGCACCCCGGGCTTCCATACTTGCTGAGGTTTTTGTCCTGCAGATACTGAGTCTGTTGCTGCAATGCAAAAAGGGAATAACCTCCCAACAATATGTCAGGTGGCATCCGGGAGGAAGCCTTGGCAAGATGCGGTAACCTTTCCGGGATTTAATTAAGACGCTAATGATATTTGATAAGTTATCCCACCTACTTAGGGCCGGAGCAAGAATTTCTCATTATAATATCAGCATCAAACACAAATTTTTGAGGTACCCAGTCTTTTTGGTTTTTTATCCTGTTAATCAGAAGCTCGGCAGCTTTTATTCCCAGTTCAACAGGCCGTTGATTTATAACTGTCATGTCAGGGTTTAAAATAGGATGATATTTAAATACACCGAAAGCACAAACAGACATTTCATCAGGAATGCTTATGTTCATCTCATTTAATGCAGCCACTGCCCCCAATGCCATCAGATTGTTGACTGAAAAAATGGCTGTAGGCTTCAAAGGCTGCATTATCAGTCTCTTTGTCAATTCATAGCCCGATTCAAATTTATAGTTTCCATATAGTATATAATTTTCATCCACATCCATACCATTATGTTCATGGGCATTGATATAACCACGCAGTCTGTCGTTTATGAGTACGGGATTTTGTTGGCTGCACAGTATGGCTATTTTTTTATGGCCAAGTGAAATAAGATAATTTATCATCTGATATGACCCGGTAAAATTATCATTAATAACGGAATCTATTATTATATTGTCATCGGTGTTGCAGAAGTCCCTGTCCATTAATACGATAGGAAGCCCATTACCATGGATTTTAAGCAGTTTTTCATTCCTGCCGGCAGAAGCAATTATAATGCCGTCGACTCTTTTAGAGACCAGTACATCAAGAATCTTGTTCTCATTGTCAAGATTTTCGTCACTGCTTAAAATGATAGGTTGATAATTGTGTGCAATAACAATGTCGCTTATGGCTTTTACAGTATCCATAAAAGATACATTTGACAAATCTGGTATTACAATACCTATTGTTTTAGTTCTGGTTCTTTTAAGACTTTGAGCAACATTATTGGGGATGAAATCCAGTTCCTCAATAACATCACTGATTTTTTTCTGTATTTCTTTGCTGACATAACCGCTGCTATTTAAATACCGTGAAACTGTAGCTGTCGAAACACCTGCTTTGCTGGCAACATCTTTTATAGTAGGGTTTTTCATTCTTATATGCTCCTCGTTAATGTATGAATATTTTAAAAGTATATTTTACTTCATGGATTTGTATGAAACCCAATTGGCGATTATATTCTTTGAATATGTATACGGTTTCATAACTCATAAAAAGTATACTATATGCATAAAAACATATCAATAAAAAATAAGTATAAAAACCGAGGCACTATTTATACTGTTTTGAGTTAAAATGCATAAAGTGTAACAGTTTCATAACCATACTCAAAAAATGTGAAACTATTACACTTTTTAATGGTAGCTTACAAAGTAATCATACATATTGATCATAAATATTATATAAAAAATTTGCAAAAAGTATTGCGTTTATTAGTTATATATGCTAAATTATATACATAAATGTGAAAACGATTACACATGTCGGCATTAATCTTAACAACCGGAAGACTTTGTATAAATCGGGGAAATACGTATATGCAAATTACAGGGGAAAGTCTGCATATCTGATTAAGGGATATGAAACTATACGTCATATGAGTTGACGGTATGTAAATAGTTTCACAATGGTTGATAACTTAAGTCTTAATGGATTAAAAATATTCATTATTTTAATAAAAACATAAAACAAAATTGGAGGCTGGATTCATGAAAAAACTTTATGGAGTAATAACAGCAATGGTAACACCTTTTGACAAAAATCAAAAGGTTGACGCAAACGCAATCAGAAAGCATGTTGATTTTTTGATTAACGGTGGAGTGAACTGTCTTTATCCGCTGGGTACCACAGGTGAAATGGATCTTATGACTGTTGAGGAAAGAAAGCTGGTGGCCGAAACAGTTATAGCTCAAAACAATAAGAGGATTACCGCCTATATCCATGTAGGTGCTATGGCCCAAGCCGAAACTGTTGAACTTGCCAGACATGCATTTGATATAGGTGCTGATGGAATCGGAGTTGTAACTCCTGCATATTTTAAGGTTACCGACAGGGAATTGGAAGAATATTATGTTGCAGTTGCAAATAGCGTTCCTGCTGATTTCCCGGTTTATGCCTACAATATTCCTCAGCTGTCGGGCAATGATCTTAAACCTGAGGTTATCGAAAGAATAGTAAAGAGAGCACCAAATATAATAGGTATAAAATATAGCCTGCCGGATATGAACAGAACAGTACATTATGGAAGAATAAACAATGATAATTTTTCTGTCGTGCAGGGAGCCGATACTCTGATGTTTGCTTCACTTATGCTTGGTTGCGACGGAATAGTATCAGGCTGCTCCAGTGTATTCCCCGAAGCTTTTTCAAGAGTGTACAAAGCTTTTACGGAAGGACAGTACCAGGAGGCTTCCAGACTTCAGAAACTTGCAACATATGCTGCAGAGACAATCAAGTGCGGTTCAAATATGTCTTATTTCAAAGAAGGCTTGAAAATCAGAGGCATTGACATGGGTACCATGAGAAAGCCATTGCTGGATATCTCTCCGCAGGAGCTTGAATTATTCACAAAGGACTTCAAAAAATGTCTTGAGATCGTAAAATAGTCACTTCATTATCATATAAGGGAGAGATATCCATGTATAAGCTGTTTTTCGGAGGCTACAACTATTCCAAAAACTGTCCCGAGTCAAAAGCATATCTTGAACAGAAGGGATTTGAGATAATTGAGAATTCTTTTCAGAGACCATATACCCGGGATGAGCTTTTAGAAATAGTAGAAGATCTGGATGCTGTCATAACGGGGATGGACGAATGGAATGAGGAGCTTTTCAAAAGAGGCAGAAAAATAAAATCTATTGCAAAGTTCGGAATCGGTGTAGATAACATTGATTTGATAAAGGCGAAGGAATACGGAATAAAGGTCAGCAATGCGCCTGCCTCAACAAATGCTGTGGCTGAACTGGTAATAGGGTTAATTGTTAATCTGAAAAGGAATATTGTTACAGGGGACAGGATATGTAAAACAGGTAAATGGGACAGAATAGTCGGCAGTGAAATATCCGGAAAGAATATAGGACTGATTGGTTTTGGAAAAATCCCCAGGCTTGTAGCCAGGAAGCTGTATGGCTTTGATGCCAAGATTTTTGCATTTGATAAATATCCCGATTATGAATGGGCAGAAAAATATAATGTTCAAATAACCGGCTTTAACGAACTGATTGAAAAATGTGATATTATAAGTCTTCATTTGCCCAAGATGGAAGAGACCAATCACATAATAAATGCCGGAACGATTTCTAAAATGAAGGATGGAGCGTTTTTTATAAATACCAGCCGAGGTTCGCTGGTAGATGAGGATGCATTGTATGAAGCCTTGATAAATCAAAAACTCGCAGGCGCCGCATCAGATGTATTTGAGACAGAACCTCCTTTATCTAATAATAAACTGTTCACATTGGACAATTTCATCTGTACTCCCCACTGGGGAAGCGATACCCTTGAAACCATAAAAATGGTAGGTGAAATTACGGCCAAAGCTACCGTAGATGTTGTCTGCAACGGTAGGGATCCTGAAAATTATGTAAACAAATAAACACAAAATTTCTAATTAAATTATTTAGCTGACTGTTTCAAAACCCGGTTTGAAAAAGGAGGTATTCAATTGAAAAAGATAATAAATTCACCTGAAAATTTTGTAAATGAAATGCTGGAAGGGATTTATTCGGCTCATCCGGATATGGTTAAGCCTGTTGCTGAAGACGTCAGATGCTTTGTTTCTGCAAAAAAAATTAATGGCAAGGTAGGTATAGCCACTGGAGGAGGTTCGGGTCATCTCCCTCTGTTTCTGGGATATGTCGGAGAGGGAATGTTGGATGGATGTGCCATAGGAGATGTATTTCAATCTCCAAGTCCGGAGCAAATCCTGGAGGTTACAAGGGCGATCAGTTCGGGAGCCGGTGTTCTGTATATTTACGGCAATTACAATGGAGATATATTTAATTTTGATATGGCTGCCGAAATGGCTGATTTTGAAGACGGTATAAAAGTTGAAACCGTAGTGGCCGGAGAGGATGTTGCTTCAGCCGGACCTTCGGCACCGGGACAGAAGAATACGCGCAGAGGTGTGGCCGGCATATTTTTCGTATATAAATGTGCCGGAGCGGCGGCAGCTGAAATGCTGAATCTTGCGGAAGTAAAGCGTATTGCCGAAAAAGCGTGTGAGAATGTCAGAACAATGGGAGTAGCACTATCCCCGTGTACTGTTCCGAGGGTTGGCCGGCCAAGCTTTGAACTGGGTGAAGATGAAATGGAAATAGGGATGGGGATACATGGAGAGCCTGGAATCCGCAGGGGTAAACTTGCTTCAGCTGATGCAATAGTTGATGAAATGCTTAAACCGATTATAGATGATATACCCTATGCTGCCGGGGACGAAGTGGCGGTATTGATAAACGGTTTGGGTGCAACGCCTCTTGAGGAGCAATATATTATGTACAGACGGGTTTCCCAGATACTTAAGGAAAAGGATATTTCCGTATACAGGGCTTTTGTGGGTGAATATGCCACAGCAATGGAAATGTCCGGAGCTTCAATAACCCTGTTCAAGCTGGATGATGAGCTTAAAAGACTTTTGGCTGCTCCTGCAAATACACCGTTTTTCAAGCAAATGCAATTATAAAATAATTTAACCTGCTTTATAGCTGTGCTTAAAGTTTTAGGAGGAATTATGATCAGATTCAATAAGATTAAAAAGCTTTTTGAACAATGGAGCATAATAATGCTGAGCAATAAGAAATACCTGATAGAAATCGATAGTGTTGCCGGAGACGGTGATCTGGGTTTGACCATGAGTGATGGCTTTAAGGCAGCTTATCTTGCTGTCGCGGATTCAGAAGAAACGGATATCGGTAAAATATTTTACAAGGCAGGAAAGAAAATGTCCTCGGCTGTTCCTTCCACAATGGGTACATTGATGGCTTCGGGGTTGATGCAGGCAGGAATGGCATTAAAGGGTAAAGATGTATTGTCACTTGGAGATATTGTACAACTTTTTGAAGCATACAAGCAGGGTGTGGAATTTCGAGGCAAGGCAAAAGCCGGGGAAAAAACATTTCTTGACGGAATAGCCCCTGCAGTAGATTCTCTCAAAGAGGATCTGGCAAAGGGTGAAACAATATTAGTGGCTGCACGGAATGCATTAAAAGCATCTGAAAAAGGCAGCGAGATGACAAAAACTATGCTTGCTGTTCATGGCAGAGCGGCAACCAGAGGAGAGAACTCAAGGGAACTGCTGGATGCAGGCTCCGTAGTAGCTGTTCTTTTGATGCAAGGCTTTCTTGAATTTGTAAGGTTAATAGAAAGCGGACATAGCTGCTGAATCAGATCTACGCTTTATTGAATGGAATTTCATGCAAAATGTAGCATACATGTGTATGTATACATAAAAAGAAGGCAAGATATCTTTAAAAGGGTACTTAGGCATACTAAAAGTAAAAAATGATGCCTGAAATATCTTTGAAAAATATATGCCTTCTCAAAGAAAAAATTAGAGGAGGAATTCATTTATGAGATCTACAAAAAGATTAATCTGCATGTTACTGTTATTTACAATGCTCGTTTCACTATTTACTGCCTGCGGCAGTGAAAAACCTGCTGCCGATTCAACAACTGCAAACTCTTCCGCAGCGGCAAACAGCAGTAGTACGGCAAAGCCTTTTGATGACACAAAGATTAACTTTATTGGTTTTGGTGCAATGTGGACAAATGAGATCGTAGCCAATCTTGATAAGTTTAAAGAAGAGACAGGGATTACGGTTAACTTCCAGCAGCTTGCCAATGACCAGTTGAGCAACAAGATTGCAGTTAGTTCAGCGGCAGGCGGAAGTGATCTTGACGTTATTGCGTTCAGGCCATTGCAGGAAACGTTGTTGTTCACAAACAACGGGTGGGTAGAGCCCTTGGATGAATATATTTCCAAATCTCCTGATTTTGATATAAATGATTTTTTTGAATCGGGAAAGGACATATGTGCAATTGACGGCAAAATGTACGGCATACCACTGATGACAGAAAGAGAAATTGTATATTACAACAAGGAATTATTTGCTCAGGCGGGTATAACAAGTGTTCCGAAAACAATGGACGAACTGATGGAAGCGGCAAAGAAACTGAATAATCCTGAAAAGGGTATAGCCGGTATAGCTATCAGAGGTAAAGGCTCAGATGCCGTAACTCAATTTTCCGGCTTCCTGCGTGCCTTTGGCGGGGACTTTATTGTTGACGGGAAGGCTGCAATAAATACTCCCGAAGCAATTAAGGCTTTCCAGTTCTACGGAGATCTGCTGAAGAATTACGGTCCTGCCGGTGTAGCCAATATGGGCTGGACTGAAACTCAATCCCTGTTTACACAGGGCAAGGCAGCCATGAGAATTGATGCCGACAGCCAATATGGATTTGCACTGGATCCAAAAAGTTCTCTTATATCTGATAAGGTGGGATATTTTGTATTGCCGGAAGGACCGGCAGGAGCAAAACCGTTTAATATAGTTGCATGGGCATTGGGAATAAGCAGCGGTTCAAAAAATAAGGATGCATCATGGGAATTCATAAAGTGGTCATTGGGCAAGGAAATGGATGTCAAGACAGCTCTTGCCGGAAATCCAAGCACACGTAACTCAACCTGGACCAATAAAGAGGCAAATAAGAACTTCCCGGCTGATCTTGTTGAAGTCATAAATCAGACTAACCCAATCGGTGTCGGTACAGACAGGCCGTTTATGATTAACGTAGGAGAAGCAAGAACGGTAATAGGAAATGTTATAACCGGAGCCATATTGGGCAAGGATGTGACGGCCATGGCCAACAAAGCCAATGAAGATTTTCAGAAATTGCTTGATAAGGAAGCAAAAAAATAAATTCATAAAATTAATTATATAAACAATGGGGTAGTAACTGCAAGAATATTATCAGCTACTACCCCAAAATTTCAATGACAGGAGGGTGATATAATGATTTTGAAATGGGTTGATAAAAATCTTAAATACATTTTTACGCTTCCGACAATAATATTTGTTTTAGCTATGATACTTTTTCCGCTGGGATATACTCTGGTCCTGAGCTTTTTTGAATGGGGCATGTCTAATAGTGTACCTATGAAGTTTATTGGTCTGGAAAATTACACGAGTTTATTTACTGATGACAGATTTCTGCCTGCAGTTGGAAGAACCTTCTATTTCTCGGCTGTAGCTCTGTTTTTTGAAGTGTTGCTGGGAGTTTCAATAGCTTTGTTTCTGAACAGGGAAATGGCTGGAAAAAATATTGTGAAAACTGCCTTTCTGCTGCCAATGGTAGCCACTCCTGTTGCTGTAGGTCTTGTGTGGACACTTATATACGAACCTACGATAGGAATTGCCAATGTTATAGTCAAAGCTGTGGGACTAAAACCGCTTGTCTGGCTCGGCTCACCCGATACAGCCCTGGCGTCGCTGATGTTGGTGGATATATGGCAGTGGACTCCTATGGTAATGCTGGTGGTGCTGGCGGGTATATCTTCGCTGTCGACGGAACCCTTTGAATCAGCCATGGTAGATGGAGCAACAAAATGGCAAACCTTATGGAAGGTAACTCTTCCGCTTTTAAGGCCAACTATTTTTACGGCAATACTTTTAAGACTTATAGATGTCCTGAAAACTTTTGACATCATATATGCAACAACGCAGGGAGGACCGGGCTTCGCAACCGAAACAATGAACATTTTATCCTTCAGGCATGCATTTGAATATTTTCAATTTGGTAAAGCCTCTGCGACACTGGTTATATTCTTTGTGATTGTATTATCTATTGCTGCCATTTTTATTAAGGTTAAAAATAAAGTGGAGGTGGATTACTGATGGCTAAAACAGCTAAATCCAATAAGATAACCGGCAATATTATTTTTTATTTGCTTTTGGTTATAATACTGATCTGTGCCACTTTTCCTTTTATATGGATGGTTCTGGCATCTTTTAAAAGCATGGTGGATTTGCTTAATGTTGATAAAATGTTTATATTCAAGCCAACATTCCAGCCGTATTTGGATGTGTTCTCCAAATATGATTTTTTAAGGCCCATTTTTAACAGCTTGCTGGTAGGGGTTGTATCTACAGTGCTGTCATTAATATTCGGCTTACCCACATCATATTCAATTGCAAGAGAAAAGCAGACAATTTTCTCGGGAATTATACTGGTTATCAGAATCATACCTGCAATTTCATTCCTGGTACCCTGGTATATTATATTCAACAAGCTGGGGCTGACAGGAACATATACAGCTCTGATACTTGCACACTTATTGGTATCCCTGCCTCTGATTATATGGATAATGATTCCGTATTATGAACAGCTGCCAAAGGAGCTGGAGCAGGCTGCATGGGTTGACGGATGTTCAAGAGTCGGGACCTTTTTCAAAATAATGCTTCCGCTTTCCACGCCTGGTATATTGACGTCTTCAATACTGGCATTTATTTTCTCGTGGAATAACTTCATATTTGCATTGGTTCTTGGAACAAATGACACTAAAACACTGCCTACCGCAGTATTTAACTTTGTATCATATACCGAGATAAACTGGTCAAGCTTGATGGCAGCCGCCGTATTGATCACTCTTCCTATTTTGATAATTTCGCTGGCTTTGCAGAGGTATGTAATCGCAGGATTAACTGCAGGAGCAGTTAAAGGCTAGGTCCTTTGGCAGGTCACATTGGAAGATTTTAAAGAAATTTTTTGATGCCGGAGGGAAAATATGAGAGCAGCGGTATTTATGGAACCGTACAAGTTTAGCATAGTCCAAATGGATAAGCCTGTTCCGCAAAAGGGGGAAGTATTGATCAGGATAATGGCTGCAGGCATCTGTGGTTCCGATATTGGCCCATTCACGGGAAAAGATATTGAAAGACGCCGTCCCGGAATTATAATGGGGCACGAGGCTGCGGGAATGGTTGAGATGGCCGGAGAAGGAGTTAACGGATGGAGACCTGGTGACAGAGTGGCAATAAATCCGCAAATATACTGCAATACCTGTATCTATTGCAGAACAGGAAAATATAATCTTTGTAACAATATGCAGCTTATCGGATCTTCTAAAAGAAAGTTTCTGCATGGAGCTATGTGTGAATATATCTGCATTTCTGAAAAGCAGCTGGTGAGACTTCCTGATAATGTCAGTTACGAGAAAGGAGCGTTACTGGATCCGGTTGGGAATGCCATAAGAGTTATCCGCAGAGGCCATGTTGGGATAGGTGACAAGGTTGTCGTTCTCGGCTGCGGTACTATAGGACTTCTAATTTTACAGACAGCGGGCATAGCAGG
This sequence comes from Ruminiclostridium cellobioparum subsp. termitidis CT1112, assembly GCF_000350485.1. Classification (GTDB taxonomy): domain Bacteria; phylum Bacillota; class Clostridia; order Acetivibrionales; family DSM-1351; genus Ruminiclostridium; species Ruminiclostridium termitidis. The sequence goes on along the minus strand of NZ_AORV01000002.1, from coordinate 6,648 downwards.
GGCCGATAAGATTATAGCAGTCAGCCGTTCAGGTATAAAAAGTGCTCTGGCATTGGAAGCAGGTGCCAGTCATTTTGTTGATTCAAGTAATAAGGAAAAAGCATTAAATGAGATAAATGAATACACACATGGTAAAGGAGCCGATGTTGTAATAGATGCTGCCGGATTTACCGATACCTATGATTTTGCGGTGAGCTGCTGCAAAAAAGGCGGGAGAGTTGTAGCTCTTGGGTATAATGGTACTCAATTGAATTTCCCGTTGGCAAATCTGATTTTTAAAGAGATTCAATTGATCGGATCAACGGGTTTTGCCGAAGAAAGTTCCCTGGCGCTTGAATACTTATCAAATGGAAGAGTTAAGTTGGATAAAATCATTAGTAAAAGATTTCCTTTGGAAAAAACTCAAAATGCCTTTGAGGCTGTTAATGGAGGCAATGAAATAAAGGTTATCATTAAGCCTGATGAATAGTGTATTTTGTTTAGATAAATTGAAAAGAGGTAGCTATGGAAAATAATATTAAATTGCGAAGCAGTGAAGTTCTGAAGCGTCCATTATGGTCACATGTCAGGGCTCTTTATAAAGCTATGGGATATAGTGATTATGATCTTGAAAATCCTCTGATTGGAATTGCAAATTCATGGAACCGTGCAACTCCCGGGCACTATAATCTGAATACTGTTTCTGAATATGTCAAACAGGGCATCCTTCAGTCGGGCGGAACACCCGTTGAGTTTGGAATTATAGGCCCATGCGACGGAATGGGAGTCGGGAATGACGGAATGCATTATTGTCTGCCTGCCAGAGACATCATTGCAAATGAAATTGAAATAATGGTTCGGGTAAACCGGCTGGATGCGGTTGTATTGCTGGGCTCCTGTGATAAAATTGTCCCGGGCCTGCTGATGGCGGCGGCACGGCTGGATATACCCGCAATTATTGTTTTGGGAGGACCATCGCTGGGCGGTATGGAGTTTGACGGCAGGTCGGCAGATAATTCCAGCATATCGGAGGCACTTGGGATGCTGCAAAAAAATTTGATTACGCAGGAGATGTTTGACAAACTTGAGGATAATTCCATGCAAACCTGCGGTTCGTGTTCATTTTTGGGGACGGCAAATACCATGGGGGCGTTTACAGAAGCTGTTGGTATGTGCCTTCCGGGAACCTCTTCCATCCCGGCCGTATTTTCAGAGAGGCTCAGAGCAGCCCAGGAATCCGGACGGACAATTGTCAGGATGGTTCGGGAAAATATTACGGCAAGGAAAATAATCAATATGAAGGGGTTAACAAATGCAATAAAGCTTGGAATGGCCATTGGAGGGTCTACCAATCTTGCACTTCATATTCCTGCAATAGCCTATGAGGCGGAATGTGATATATCAATGGAAACAATCGATAAAATATCAAGAAACACACCGCATCTTGCCCGGATATACCCGGCAGGACCTGAAAACGTACCTGATTTTTACAACTCCGGGGGTGTTCCCGCCGTGATGAAGCATTTATCACCGCTGATTGATCCGGAGGCAATGACATGTACAGGAAGTACCTGGGGAGAGATCCTGGACAATATTCCTGAGATAGAAAACGATATCATACATTCCAGGTCCAACCCGTGGCATCCATGGGGAAGTCTTGCGGTTTTAAAAGGAAATCTGGCTCCTGCAGGTGCGGTAACCAAGCCGACCGCTATTCATAAGAGCATGCAGGTCTTTAAAGGAAAGGCCATATGTTTTAACTCTGAAGAAGAGGCAACGGAGGCTATATCAGCCAAAAAGATCATGCCGGGCATGGTTGTGGTTATACGGTATGAAGGACCAAAGGGCGGTCCCGGTATGCGGGAGATGGTAAGAGTGATGAAAATGCTGTATGGCCAAAATCTTGCCATGTCAACAGCGGTAATCACGGATGGACGCTTTTCGGGTACAAACAATGGATGTTTCGTAGGACATATATCTCCTGAGGCCATGGAAGGTGGTCCCATCGCAGCTGTGCGTGACGGAGACGACATTTGTATAGATATACCGAATGGAAATATAATGCTGGATGTATCGCAAGAGGAGATTGAATACAGGTTATCTACCGTAAAAAAGCCTGATAAAAAAATTCCGGCAGGATATCTGAATGTTTATGCAAGACTTGCAGAATCTGCGGACAAAGGCGCTATTATAAAAAACAGAGAATAATGGGGGTTGATACCATGAAGAAAAAAGTACTTGTGACTGCTACAAATTATTCCAGGCTTTGTGCAGGGGCAAAAGCGCTTCTTGAAAAAGAAGGTTTTGAAGTTATTGAAAATACCTTTGGAAGGCCAATGACTTTTGAGGAGCTTAAAGATAAAGTCGGAGATGTTTACGGGGTTGTTGCCGGAGTAGATACCTGGAATGAAGATGTTTTTAAGCTGGCCCCAAACTTGAAAGTAATTGGACGCTTTGGTATCGGAGTTGACAACATTGACCTGGAAGCAGCAAAAAAATATGGCATAAAGGTAATGAATGCAAGGGCCATTAACAGCGATTCAGTTGCCGAGTGTACGGTAGGATTGATCCTGGCTGTGCTGAGAAACCTTGTCAACCTGGATAAATCAACCCGTGCAGGCAAATGGGAAAGGTATGTTGGCTACACTATAAGAGGGAAAAAAATAGGTCTGGTAGGTTTTGGAGCCATTGCTCAGTATACTGCCAAGATCCTTGGTGCATTTGAAACTGAAATTTTTGCATATGATGTATACCCGAATCATGCAGCAGCTAAAAAATTGGGTGTTACCATGACTGATCTGGATACAATTATAAAGCAGAGCGATATTATTACTTTACATGTTCCCTGCACACCCGAAACCACCAAACTCTTTAGTAAAAAGGAATTTGAGATGATGAAGGCTTCGGCGGTTATTATAAATGTAGCAAGGGGACCGGTGATTGATGAAAATGCTTTGTATGATGCACTGAAGACACACAAAATTGCCGGAGCCGGTATAGATGTTTATGAAGTTGAGCCTGCAGCAGCGGCCAACCCTCTATTTGAACTTGATAATGTAGTATGTCTTCCCCACAGTGCGGCTGAGACCTATGAAACATATGAAGCGGTTGGAATGGCAACAGCCCAGGCTATATTGGATGTTATGAACGGGAGAGACCCCATTAACTGGCTTAATAAGTAACTCTAAATAGACTGCCTTGCAAAAGTATAATTTTTTAATCTATTTTTTACCAAACCCGGGTTACTAACTTTTCAAAAAGATAGTGACCCGGGTTTGGAACCATTAAGTGGCTGAAAAACATGGATTTTTATTCTAAAAAATACTCTTCAGATCTACTTTTAAACCTTCAAATATATATGATGAAACAGTTTCGTTATTTTTATAGGTTGTGTTTTTAAGAACGTCGTTATTTTCAAAGAGGAAAAGCGTTACTTCCCTGTTGAAAGGGTTTACAATCCAGTATTCCTTTACGCCTGTGGACATGTACAAATCCAGTTTTTTTACGGCATCCTTTCCCCTGCTGCTTTCGGATAAAATCTCCACAAGAAGAGAGGGAACACCCATGTAACTGTCCTTTTCATTCAGCTTGTCCTCCAGATCACATATAACCATGAGATCAGGCTGAACTATATTTATATTTTCAGCATTTCTCTTAAGGGTTATATCGTAGGGGGCCAGCAGGGGTCTGCATTTTTTGCCGCTGAACCAATTGTAAAAATTTCCGAATAACTCTCCCAGAACCTGTTGATGAGTTGTTTTGGGTGTAGCCAGAAAATATATGACACCGTCAATGTACTCATACCGGTCCTCGCCGTGCTCCGACAGCTGCAGAAACTCTTCGAAGGTGGCTTCCCGGGGAAACAGGGAATAAGCTTCTGCTTTCTCCTTTACAGTCTCATTTGTGAGGGCGGGGTCAGCGGCATATTCTTCGGTATAGACAGTCAGTTTGGCAATCTTTCTGCCGTTGCTGGTGATGATGACATCCTCTCTTTCCACTGCTCTCAGGTATTTTCCCAGATTGTTTTTAAGATCCGTAGCGTTGACAATCATAAAGTCAATCCTCCCATAAAAAACATTAGCTAAAATAATCAATAAAAGGCAATTTATAAATAGCTAAATTAGCTAATTATATTATACTGGATTTTAATGGCAATGTCAATCGGTTTTTCGGATAGGTGTCGGTTCTGACGACAATTTCTTGCTTGTGCATTTACATTCAGCCCTTTAATGTGCTATATTAATGAATAACCAAACAATAAAATTCCCATGTGTGAAAAATATAACAATAATGTTTAAGAAATAGTTTTAAAATAAAATTAATTAATTAATTGAGAAGGAGCATGTTTTATGGCAAAAATTATTATGAAAACTCCACTGGTTGAAATGGATGGAGATGAAATGACCAGAGTGATCTGGAAAATGATAAAGGATATATTATTGCTGCCTTATATCGATCTTAAGACCGAATACTATGATTTGGGGCTGGAATACAGAGAAAAGACAGGTGACAGGGTAACCATAGATTCCGCAATTGCAACCAAGAAATACGGAGTTGCGGTTAAATGCGCCACTATTACTCCAAATGCCGAAAGAGTCAGAGAATATGACCTCACCGAAATGTGGAAAAGTCCCAATGGAACAATAAGGGCTGTCCTGGACGGGACCGTATTCCGCGCTCCAATTCTCCTGAGCAGCATAAAGCCGTTTGTCAAGACCTGGGTTAAGCCCATAACCATTGCAAGGCATGCATACGGCGACGTATACAGAGATGTGGAATACCGCGTGCCCGGTGCTGGAAAGGCCGAACTGGTATTTACAAATGAAAACGGTGAAGTGACCCGTCAGACCATACATGATTTTGACGGAGCCGGAGTCATCCTGGGAATGCACAACATTGACAAATCAATCGAAAGTTTTGCCAGATCCTGCTTCAATTATGCGCTGGATCAGAAACAGGATATCTGGTTTGCCACCAAGGATACCATTTCAAAGAAATATGACCATACCTTTAAAGATATCTTCCAGGAGATATACGAAAAGGAATATGACGAAAAGTTTAAAGCTGCCGGAATAGAATACTTCTATACATTGATTGATGATGCGGTTGCCCGCGTGGTCAGATCGGAAGGCGGATTTATATGGGCATGTAAAAATTATGACGGAGACGTTATGTCGGATATGGTGGCAACCGCCTTCGGAAGCCTTGCCATGATGACTTCAATACTGGTTTCCCCCGAGGGCTATTATGAATATGAGGCGGCGCACGGAACGGTGCAGCGTCATTACTACCAGCATCTAAGGGGAGAGGAAACCTCCACCAACTCAATGGCGACATTGTTTGCCTGGACCGGCGCTCTCCGCAAAAGAGGGGAACTTGACGGCATAGCCGAACTTGTCGAGTTTGCTGACAAAATGGACAGAGCCTCCATACTGACAATCGAAAACGGAATAATGACAAAAGACCTTGCAGCCCTTTCGAATTTAAGAGAAATCAAAACTGTTAACACAGAAGATTTCCTGAAGGAAGTTAAAAAGACTTTTGATGCCATGTAATAGTGCTTGAATGCATTAAATGAATCAAATAGATTGCGTTAAATGAAAAGTAAATAATTTGACAGTAACAAAACAGACACAGGTAAAAAAATCAGATATTTTTATTTTACCTGTGTCTGTTTTATTATTTTGCAGTCGTGATTTGTTTATTGTTGTTTTATTTATGTTTAAATATGTGATAAAATGATTTTTATAATTTGGCTTCTTGCAATTATTTTTAATTTATAAAATAATTTATTGAATCAGCAAAATGTAAATCAGGAGGAATTTTATGAGTAATATTACAAAACCAAACGGCTATAAATCCGGCCTTGATATCCGCATGACAGAAATCGCCATCAAGCAGATCAAGGATTTTTTTGAAGATGAACTTGCCAGGGAATTGAAGCTCACAAGAGTTTCGGCACCATTATTCGTGAAACCCGAAACCGGGTTGAACGATAATCTGAACGGAGTTGAAAGGCCTGTTGCTTTTGATGTAAAGGGTATAGACGGAGATCGGGTTGAAGTCGTCCACTCCCTGGCAAAGTGGAAGAGAATGGCGCTTAAGCGTTACGGCTTCTCGTCGGGTGAGGGTTTATACACCGATATGAATGCCATAAGAAGGGATGAAGATCTGGATAACCTGCATTCTGTCTATGTAGACCAGTGGGACTGGGAAAAAATAATAGATAAGAGCCAGCGCACCGAGGAAACCTTGAAGAGTATAGTCAGACAAATTTATTCGGTATTCAAAAGGACCGAGGACTATATAACAGGGATATATCCTTCACTTAAGCGCTTTCTGCCCCAGGATATCTTCTTTGTTACGACACAGGAGCTTGAAGATATGTATCCTGGCCTGACACCCAAAGAAAGGGAGAGGGAGCTTGCCAAAGAGAAGAGGGCTGTATTTATAATGAAAATAGGCGATACTCTTAAATCGGGAACCAAACATGACGGAAGGGCACCGGACTATGATGACTGGGCATTGAACGGAGACATTGTATTTTATTATCCTGTGCTGGATATTGCATATGAGGTGTCATCCATGGGCATAAGGGTTGATGAGGATTCCCTGGCGGCCCAATTGAAGAAGGCCGGCTGCGAAGACAGGAAGAGCCTTCCGTTCCAC
>NZ_AORV01000001.1 GCF_000350485.1 Ruminiclostridium cellobioparum subsp. termitidis CT1112 | reverse complement strand
ACTATAATAAATGCAAAAAATGCATGGCCTGTACAAGTATCTGTCCAACAGGTGCAATTGTTTTTGCAGATAACGACAGGGAAAAGACCAGGTTACCGGCTGTTAATCTGGATGAATGTATTTTCTGCCGTTTTTGTGAGGAGAATTGTCCGGAAGGTGCAATATGTCTTACAAACAGGTTTGAACTGGCCCAGAAGAGCCGGGAAGCACTCCGCTCGTCGCCTTTGTACATTCAGGAGGACGAGGTCATGGGCCTTGAATATGAACTGCTGGGAAAACAGTTAAAGGAAAAAGTATATTCCAGGTTCGGGAAAAGTCTTCATATCAGGGAAGTGGATGCGGGCTCCTGTAATGGCTGCGATTACGAAATCAATGCACTGGGCAGTCCTTACAATGATATTGAGCGCTTCGGCATTCATTTTGTGGCCTCCCCCAGACATGCTGATATGCTTCTGGTTACAGGCTGCGTCTCAAGAAATATGGAGGAAGCGCTTATAAAGACGTATAATGCGGCACCTTCACCAAAGCTTGTTGTAGCAGTAGGTGCCTGTGCCTGCAGCGGCGGTATTTTCAAAAACAGCTATGCCGGGAAAAACGGTGTGGACAGGGTTTTGCCGGTGGATGTATACATACCTGGCTGTCCCCCTAGGCCCCAGGCAATAATTTATGGTATACTGAAGGCAATAGGCAGAATGTAGCAGAAAAGAATAATATTTATTGAATACTATTTTTTACTCGTATAAAATGTGTTTATTGTATATAGGTTGACTACATACGTCAACTGTGTGTAAAATAACTTTGCAAGAATTATATAATTCTGATTGTGCTGTACGATTGCCTCACAGCAGAATGTTGACGGAATACCGATAGGAGAAGGATATGGCTGAGCGATGTGAACTTTATGACAGAGAATGTATAGACTGCGGAGAATGCGACCTGTGTGATCTGGATCCGTCAAAACACTGTGATGATTGCGGCCGTTGCATAGAGGAGCCCGAAGATTATAGAAGCATTACCGTAGAAGATTTTTTCAAACAGAATGTTACCAAAGAACAGTTGAAGCGTATGGAAAAGAAGCTTTTGGAAAGACAAGCTGAAATTGAAGGAAAGCAGAAAGGTTAAATAATTGATGAGTCATGAGATTTACCTTGACAACAGTGCAACCACCAGGCCTTATGATGAAGTAGTTCAATATATTGTAGAAGTCAGCAGAAGTTATTACGGAAATCCGTCATCTCTTCACACAAAAGGTATTGAGGCCGAAAACCTCATAAAGAAGGCCAGGCTGCAGACAGCAAATGTATTAAGAGCAGATCCCAAAGAAATATATTTTACTTCGGGCGGTACCGAATCAAATAATCTGGCAGTGCTGGGCTATCTGCGCGCAAATCCCAGAGCCGGAAAACATATTATAACAAGTGAGATAGAGCATCCGTCAGTGCTTGAGGTTTTCAAGCATCTGGCTTCGGAAGGTTTTCGCGTAGATTACATTCCTGTCGATACCCGGGGAACAATAAAACTTGAGGCCCTCCGCAATACGGTTGACAGGGAGACCGCGCTCATGAGCTTTATGCTTGCCAATAATGAAGTTGGCGCAATACAGCCCGTTTCGGAAATTGTTAAAATAAGAAAAGAATTATGTCCTTCTGCGGTTATTCACATAGATGCAGTCCAGGCTTTTGGTAAACTCCCCATATATCCTGCCGGTATGAATATTGAACTTTTATCAATGAGTTCTCATAAAATTCACGGGCCTAAGGGAATTGGAGCTCTGTATGTCAAAAAAGGGGTAAGGATAAAGCCCATTTTACTTGGGGGCGGCCAGGAAACTGCTCTCAGATCCGGAACAGAAAATGTACCCGGAATTTGCGGGTTTGGTCTGGCAGCTGAAACAACTGCATCTGCCATGGAGGACAACCTCACTAAAGTAAGCGGTCTAAAGGAATTTTTTATCGGGAAGATAAAAGAAAATTTTGAGGATGCCGTCATAAATTCCTCTGATGAAGCTTTGCCTTATATTATAAATGTTTCATTCCCGAATTTGAAATCGGAAGTACTGCTGCATCACCTGGAACAGAAAGGAATCTTTGTTTCGACGGGTTCGGCCTGTTCCTCGCACAAGAGCAGCCAAAGTCATGTGCTCAAAGCTATGGGAGTTTCAGCAAAATATATCGACGGTGCGATTCGTTTTAGCTTATCGGCGCAAAATACACCGGAGGAATTGGATACAACCATCAATTCCTTAAAGGAAATCATACCAGTAATAAGTATAAAACACAGAGGGAAAGTTTAATAACAAAGTGAATAAACAGGCGCCGTCAATGGCTCGGGAGGGTTAAATGAAAAGAATTATTCTAGTGAGATATGGTGAGATAATACTTAAAGGTTTAAATAGACCGGTTTTTGAAGACAAGCTGATTGGAAACATCAGAAGTGCTATTTTAAAATCAGGCAATGCCAGGATTTTTAAATCCCAGGGCAGAATATATATTGAACCACAGGAAGAAAATTATGACTTTGATTTTGTTCTTCAGAAAATTACCAGAATATTTGGTGTGGTATCGGTGAGTCCTGTCTGGAAAATAGATACGGACTATGACCAAATTAAGGCGACGGCGCTAAAGGTGGCGTCCGACCTGGTTGTTCAATACGGATATAAAACCTTCAAACTGGAAACCAAAAGAGGAAATAAGAAATTCCCCATGCAGTCTCCTGAAATAAGTGCTGATTTGGGCGGATATATACTTGAGAATATTCCGGGGCTGACAGTGGATGTGAAGAACCCTGATTTCACAGTTCATTTGGAAGTTAGAGAAAGCTCCTATGTTTATTCAGATATAATTAAAGCTCACGGCGGGATGCCCATGGGTTCGAACGGGAAAGCAACGCTTCTGCTGTCAGGCGGTATTGACAGTCCGGTTGCAGGCTGGATGATGGGAAAAAGAGGCGTGGAAATTGAAGCCGTCCATTTTTACAGTTATCCTTACACCAGTGAAAGAGCCAAGCAAAAAGTGGTTGATCTGGCTCAGATATTGTCTCAGTATTGCGGCAAGTTTAAACTTCATGTGGTTCCGTTTACAGAGATACAGCTTGCAATAAATGACAATTGTCCTGAAGATCAGCTTACAATCATAATGAGACGAATTATGATGCGAATTGCCGAAATAATTGCACGTAAAACCAATTCAATGGCATTAATAACGGGAGAGAGCATGGGACAGGTGGCAAGCCAGACCATGCAAAGCCTGTATTGTACCGATTCGGCAGTTAATATGCCGGTGTTCAGGCCTTTGATAGGAATGGACAAGGTGGAGGTTATAGATATTGCAAGAAAAATAGATACGTTTGAAACCTCGATTTTACCATATGAGGATTGTTGTACCGTTTTTGTGGCCAAGCATCCGCAAACCAAACCAAAGCTTGAAAAAATAATGAAGTCGGAAGCAGCTGTTGATTTTGAACCGCTTATAGAGAGAGCGGTTGAAGCGACAGAGGTAATAGTGCTGAAACCTTGATTAGAGAGCAGGATATTAAATAATAGTAATTAGAGTAAAGAGAATAATATGAGTAAATGAGTTAATTTAACAAAAGCAGGTAAATGCAGGTCGGATATTTCAGGCAGCATAACACCTGCTTTTTTAATGTGAAATTTTGTTTAATTTTTGCACATTGATAATTATTACATTATGCTGTCGGTTTTAGAATTATATTGTAAAAAGGCAACATTATGTATTATTATGGTTTTAAGGAAACACAGATCCTGATCAACGGGGATAAATTGAATAAAACTTATTATTCAATACTGACAGGTTAATATTGATATGATGTAATGACCTCATAAGGTCGGGTAGGGGAGGATTAAAATATGAATATCACACATTTGTACAGTAATTTATACGAAGCAGTCTTTGATTGCAACGGTCATTATATTAAACAGGTTATTTACTTTATTTTGGAGGGCTCTAAAGCACTGCTTATAGACACAGGCTATAAGAGCGAGGCCGAAGAACTGAAAAGTTATTTTGACGAAAGGAATATTGAAGCAGAGAAATTTATTATCACCCATTATCATGACGACCATTTCACAGGCCTGAAAACATTCAGACAAAGCTGCCAAAAGCCTGTAATTATCGGTTCGGAGCAATTCAAAAAGACTCTTGAAAAAGATTACAGGGAGGATTTTCTGAACGACACCGAAATATACCCGACCGTACTAAGTGAAAATTTAACTTTTACCTTCGGCGGTCATAAAATCAGGTTTGAAGAAGCAAAAGGACATTCCCACTGCAGTATTCATACCATCCTGGATGAAAAGTATATTCATGTGGCAGATAACATCATATTTGACACAAACAATATTTCTTCATTGCCGTTACCCTGCGCAAGTATTAAAGACCATTTTGAAACACTCAGTCAGCTAAAAAAACATTCGGGCAAAAGTTTCATCGGATCTCACTTTGATTCGGGCGTCAACGGTCAGAAGGATATGCTAAAGGAAATTGAAGCAAGAATTATTTATATGCAGAGGATTCTGGACTATCAGGGAAAAGTTGAGTATGAGCTTATAAAAGATACGCTTCCGGTTGAATTCAGTCCCATATGGCACAAATTAATGCTTAAATATTATAAAGAACAAATGGCCTAGTTTATCATATATTGTATAAAATATTGTATAAAAATGGGCATTTTTGTGTTATTATGATTCTTATATACGAAAGACAAACGGGAGGTTAAATTCATAATGCTGTCAAAATACATAAAAAGGTTAGTGACTGGTTTTATGGTTACAACTTTATCCATAATTCTATCATCGGGCTTTTCGTATGCAGAAAATGCCGGCAAGGTAACAGTTACAGCCAGTATTTTAAATCTTCGTGAAACACCTGATACCTCTTCAAAAGTTCTGAGCCAATTAAAGAAAGGCAATCAGCTTAATGTTCTGGAGAATTCCAACGGTTGGTTCAAGGTAACTTCAGAGGGCTTAACCGGCTGGGTTTCAGGAAGTTATGTCAAAAAAATCGAAGAACAGACTGTTACTGTCCAATACGGCAAAATTACCGGTAATAATGTAAATCTGAGAAAAGGCCCCGGAACGGGTTATGGTGTCATTTCCCAGATGAACAAAGGCGATGTCCTGACTGTTACTGAGCCATCCGGCAGTTGGTATAAGGTGAAAACCTCTGGCGGTACTGTCGGCTGGGTAAGCAGCTCATACATATCACTGGATCAGGCAGTAAAGGAATCTTCAGATCAGGCGAAAAGTAAAACTGGAGATAAGATAAAAAGTGACACTGAAAATAAATCCACAAACGGACAAATAAATAAACCGGATAATAATCCGGCAGAAAAGAACGGGATGGATAATACCGAAGAAAAACAGACAGGTCAAATTGAAAGCGGATCTGTAAATACTCCGGAAAGCAAATCTCCTGAACTGTCCGGAAGCAATTTGACAAATGAAACTGTTATACCCGGTGAGTCTTCAGTATTGACAGGTTCCGAAATGTTATATATGGGAAATTTTACAGTTTCTGAACTGATAGATTATGCTCAAAGTCTGATTGGGGTAAAATATGTATATGGAGGCAATTCACCGGAAGAAGGTTTTGATTGTTCCGGATTTACCAAATATGTTTTTTCCCAGTTCGGCATAAATCTTGAACGGGTGGCTGCCGATCAGGCACAGCAGGGTATTGAGGTCGCCCAGGATGAATTATTGCCGGGGGATCTCGTATTTTCAGATACCGACGGAGGCAACAATTATATAAACCACGTTGGGATATATATAGGCAATGGGAAGTTTGTCAGTGCAACTTCGGGCTCTTTATCCGCAAAGGTAACTATATCCGAACTTAACAGCACATACTGGCAGGCTTCATATATGACCGCCAGAAGAATTTTTAAAACTGATTTTCCGGATGGAAAGATTTAATGTTATTATCAGGAGGTTACTACTCATGAGTCATACTTTAACAGAAGAAAACATAAAAAAATTACAGGAAGAATTAGAATACAGAATGACCGTTAAGAGGGCTGAAATTGCCAGGGAAAAATTAATAGCCGCAGAACACGGAGACAGGTCTGAAAATGCCGAATATAAGGAAGCCTGTGAGAGATATACTGCAAATGACAATAGAATCCAGGAGTTGTTAAATATTATTTCCACTGCAATTGTCGTCGACGGCAGCAGTCAGGACAAATCGGTGCTGGGTATCAACAGCAGAGCAAGGATAAGATTCGTTGACGATGATGATGAAACTGTTATAACCCTGGTAACCACTATGGATATAGATCCTGCCAAAATGCGTATAAGTATAGAATCCGATCTTGGAAAGGCTCTGACGGGTAAAAAAGCCGGAGCAGTTGTAGAAGTCGATGCTCCCAGCGGAAAATACCCGGTTGAAATATTGGAAATATTGTAGAACGGTAATTTTGAGAATGACCTTTGGAAGGGATAGCTGGAAAAGAAAAATGAATAGAGAAGTATATAAAAAAATTGAAAATCATATGCTGGAGACTATGGATGACAGCGCTCATGACAGGGAACATATTTATAGAGTACTGTATATGGCTTTGGATATTGCAAAGCATGAAAGCAATGTGGATATGGAAGTCCTGATTGCCGCCTGTTTACTTCATGATATCGGAAGAAAGGAGCAGTATCTCAATCCTGCTTTATGCCATGCTCGGGTCGGCAGTGAAAAAGCGTATAGATATTTGTTGTATTGCGGCTTTCCGGAACAAAAGGCCTCTCATATTAAAGAATGCATTTTATCCCACAGGTACAGAAGCGATAATCCTCCCGAAAGTATAGAAGCTAAAATATTATTTGATTCCGACAAACTTGATGCAACAGGTACCCTTGGCATTGCAAGAACATTGTTTTACAATGCGCTGATATCAGAACCATTATATTCTGTTGATGGGAATGGTAACGTTCTGGATGGGCAACATGATAAAGTTCCTTCTTTTTTTCGTGAATATAAATACAAATTGGAAAACATATATGATAAGTTTTATACAGACAGAGCCGCTCAAATAGCCCGGGAAAGACAGCTTTCGGCCGTTTCTTTTTATGAGAATATGCTCAGAGAGGTTAAGGCTTGTTACATTAATGGAATCCCGGATTTAAAAAGCATATTGGAATAAGTATTCAGGAAACTTTTTAGTTTCAGGATTTTTTCATTGGAAAAATTAAATCATTGACTAATTATATAAGATTGATTATAATACATTAAATTAACGCGTTATGCTAATTAATTTCTTTACAATATTCTTTAAAAGTAATGATTGAGAAGGAGTAGGAATAAAGTGACCTGACAGAGAGTTCCCGGAAGGTGAGAGGGGCGTGGAAGCATATTCCGAATACATCTTATGAACTGCACACCAAAAGGATTTGATCCGAGTAGGCTGATGCCGGAAGCTTGCACCCGTTATAGTGCTAGAGTATATACCTTGTTTTTATTTGGCCGCATTATTCCGCTGTTTATTGAATTGTGCTGCTGGCACAGGCATTGTACTTGAAAAGGTTTGTGCCGTGAGGCACTAATAAATTGAGGTGGTAACACGGAGTAACAGCTCTCGTCCTCTGATTTTATATCGGAGGAGGGGGCTTTTTTATTTGCGCAATTGCGCAAATATGACATAATTACAGGAATTAACGGGTTAAACAGTGGTAATCCACTGATTTAATACATTACAATTTATTTATGGAGGCAGCATATGAAGTCAAGAAAAGAAATACCCGCGGCAAAAGGTCAAATTGAAACTGGGAACATTGCCGAGCAACTGAAAATAATTCTGAAAGGAGTTGAAGAAATAATAGGGCTTGAAGACTTGAGCAAAAAGCTTCAGAAATCGAGTGAAACAGGCAGGCCGCTGATCATCAAGCTTGGTCTCGATCCATCCGCACCTGATATACATTTGGGGCACGCTGTGGTGCTGAGAAAAATTAAGCAGTTTCAGGATATGGGACACAAAGCGGTCATAATCATCGGTGATTTTACCGGAATGATCGGTGATCCCACGGGAAGATCCAAAACCCGTAAACAATTGACCAGGGATGAAGTGATAGAAAATGCTTTGACTTACCAGAACCAGATTTTTAAAATTCTGGACAAGGACAAGACCCAAGTAAGATTTAACAGTGAATGGCTGTCAAAGCTCGACTTTACAGCGGTTATTCAGCTTGCTGCCAGGTGTACTGTTGCAAGGATGCTGGAGAGAGAGGACTTCAAGAACAGGTTTAAGGAACATGAAAGCATCGGTATTCATGAATTTTTTTATCCGTTGATGCAGGGTTACGATTCTGTAGAGCTGGGTGCAGATGTTGAAATAGGAGGCACTGAGCAAAGATTCAACATACTGATGGGCAGAGGCCTGCAGAAGGATTACGGGCAGGAAAGCCAGGCAGCTTTATTCATGCCCATACTTGAAGGGATTGACGGAGTGGAGAAAATGAGTAAAAGTCTTGGAAACTACGTGGGGATAAACGAGGCTCCGGAGCAGATGTTCGGAAAGTTGATGTCCATACCCGATAACCTGATAATCAGATACTTTGAACTGGCAACCGATATTCACCCCGATGAGCTGAAGATTTTGCAGGATCAAATAGACAATGAAAAAGTTAATCCCAGGGATGTAAAGCTGAGCCTGGCTGCTGAAATTACAAAGCTTTACCACGGGGCTGACACTGCCCAAAGGGCTGCAGAGAATTTCACAAAAGTATTTCAGAAACGCGAAATGCCTGAGAATATTCCCGAATTCACAATAGCTGAAACCGATGTTTTAGCGGATGAAACAGGTATAGATATAATAAAATTATTGGTTTCAGCAAAACTTGTCTCCAGCAACAGTGAAGCAAGAAGATTGGTAACTCAGGGAGGAGTCAGGGTCAACGGAGCAAAGCAAACTGACTTTTCCGGAATAACTCTGAGAGAAGGAGACATTATTCAGGCAGGAAAGCTCAAGTTTATAAAGTTAAAATTTTAGGATAACAGTTACTGAAAATTTTAATTGAAGCTTTAAAATTAATTGCGAGAGGTAATTTCATATGGATTCAGACGGGTATTATTACAAGCCGCTGCCGAGGATATTGTCAAAACAATCATCGCAGCGGCTTGTAAAATTTTCACAATATTTAAAACCTACTTAATCAATAGAAATATTATCAGAACCTTAATAATATTATAGTACAGGTATATAGAAAAATACAGTTGGGATAAACATGAAGATACCGATTGACAGTAAAAAATTAGACCATATAAGTATGCTGATTAAAAGCAGGCGAAGGACAGTATTGTTCTGCATTGCCTTCATTATAGTTGTTGCAGTGACTGTAAACTTAATATCTTTATTAAATTCATGCAGGAAACTTTCATATGACTATTTTTACGACGGTGTTTATATGGATGGAATAAAACTTGCCGGTTTATCCAAAGCAGAAGCTCTCAGGCAACTTGAAATGGAATTTCAAAGGAACTATAAGCAGACCTCAATAGATTTGCTCTATGAAGATAATACCTGGACTATACCCTTGAGCAGTATTGATTTTAATTTTGATTTTGAAGCCGCAATAAATAACGCATACAAACTGGGACGGTCAGGCAGTTGGTTCAACAGGATAAAAACTATCAAGCAGTTAAAAAAGACACCTGTTAACCTTGTGGTGGGGGCAAAATATGACAGGGCGAAACTCAATAAATATCTGACAAAAATAAAAAGACAGATTGATTTTTCAGCTTCAAACTCCACATACGATTATAATTGTGGTAAAATAATATATACGAGCGATGTAAACGGCAAAAAACTTGATATTGATACAAATACAAAGTTGATAGAGGGCAGGCTGTTAAACAGGGATTTTAGTGATATCTGTCTGTCTATAGAGATAATTAAACCATTAATTACCCTTGCGGATGTAAAGGAGATAAAAGATGTTCTGGGTGTTTTCACTACCAGATTCAGCTCCTATAATTACAGCAGAGCTCACAATATAGAGCTGGCAGGCAAAAAAATAAATAATTATTTAGTGCTTCCGGGAGAAGAATTCTCAATGGATTATGCTCTTGGTCCCAGAACTCCTTCGAATGGCTACATGCAGGCACCCATAATAATGAGAAACCGGTTTGTGGCAGGAACCGGCGGAGGTGTCTGTCAGGTGGCTACAACCTTGTATAATGCAATTTTGTTATCATATATGGAGGTTACGAAACGGGTACATCATTCAATTCCTCTGGGCTATGTTCCTCCAGGCCAGGATGCAACAATTTCTGAAGGATACATAGACTTGAAATTTAGGAATAACAGGGATTATACTATTTGTATTGCAACTGAAGTAAGAGACAGTACTATTACAGTAAAAATTATTGGCAGAAAAAAGCCAGGAGAGTCACTTAATGCTGTATTGCGCCCGGTTATTGTAGAGGAATACAATCCACCCGAGCCGGAATATGTTATTAATAATAGTCTGTCAAATGACGAAGTACAAATAAGAGTAAAAGAAAGAAAAGGTTTTAAAGTAGTTTTATACAGAGATACCTACAACGAGCAGAGAGCATTAATTAACAGTGAAGTTATCAGTCAGGATATATATAAACCGGTGCGGGGACAGCTTGCTGTAAGTAAAAAAACATATGAATCCCTGAAGAATAATTAGGATGATGCTGATTTCAAAGTTTAAATTATAAAATATACATATGATTAGGGGTATGTCGTAATGAATGATTTACTTTATAACAAAAAAGTTATGTGTCCTGTTTGCAACAGAGAAATACAAGTAACCAAGGTCAAAACCAAGGGGTGCAAGGTTAAAGCAAGAGATACTGATATGTGTGTGCATTATGAAGACTTAAATGTACTTTTTTATGATGTATGGGTTTGTGAAAATTGCGGGTATGCCGCCCTTCAAGACAAATTCGAGGGATTGTTTACCAGAGATATTGCTGCAATAAAGGATAAAATATCAAAGAACTGGGTAAAAAGAAGCTTTACAGGTGAAAGAGACGTAGACAAGGCTATTGAGGCATTTAAGCTTGCACTTTTGAACTTGAAAGTTAGAAATGCAAAATCCAGTGAGCTTGCCAAGGTTTGCCTCAGAATTGCATGGCTTTACAGAGATAAAGAGGATACAAAAAAAGAAACCGAGTTTTTGAATTTTGCATTAAATTCCTACAATGATGCTTATTCCAAGGAACGGTTCCCTCTGGACAAGCTGGATGAATTTACCTGTATGTACATAATTGCCGAGCTTTTCAGAAGAGTGGGCAAGCTGGATGAATCCATACAATGGTTCAGCCGTATAGTAGCATCACCGCAAGCCCGAAGCAATCCAAAACTAATAGATATGGCACGTGACCAGTATCAGCTGGCAAAGGACCAGCTGGCTGAGGCAAATGCCTAAAGGAGATATGTTGTTATAATGGAAGCCGGTAAAGTACCGAATGAAGTTTTAGATAAAATTGTTCTTAGTAAATTAAATAAAATCCGAAAGGATATTATCCTCAGACCGGGAATAGGTGAAGATTGTACTGCAATTGACTTCGGAGACTACGCCTGTATTCTTTCCACCGACCCCATAACCGGTGCGGCAAATGATATCGGGCAGCTTTCTGTGCATATATCCTGCAATGATATAGCTTCCTGCGGGGTGCCACCCTTAGGTCTCATGGTGACAATCCTGTGTCCTGTGGGCACCAGCGAAGCGGAACTTGAAAAGGTCATGGATCAGATATCGGAGACTGCTGCCGGGCTGAATGTTGAAATTATCGGCGGTCATACCGAAGTGACCTCCGCAGTTAATAAAATAGTCATATCTTCAACCTGTATCGGAAAAGCGCCTAAGAACAGGGTGGTTTCCTCAAGAGGTGCAAAACCGGGTGACAGTGTTATTATTACAAAAAGCGCAGGCCTGGAGGGCACTGCAATAATTGCAAATGACCTGGAACACAGGATATCTGATAAATTGTCAGGAGAACAGCTTGAGCGGGCAAAAGGCTTTATGGCTTCCATAAGCGTTGTTAATGAAGGTGTAATTGCCGGAGAGTTCGGAGCAACTGCAATGCATGATATAACCGAGGGCGGCGTACTTGGTGCAGCCTGGGAGGTTGCGGAAGCATCCGGCACCGGTATAATTATTGACAAGGACAAAATTCCGGTTGATGAAGTGACAGCCCTGATTTGCGAGTCGCTGGACCTGGATGTGCTCAAGCTCATATCCTCCGGCTGCATGCTGATTACCTGCAAGCAGGGAGAAGAGCTCTGCCGCACACTTGAAAATAATAATATCAAGGCCACAATAATTGGTTCAATTACAGCCGACAAAAATGAAAAAATATTAATCAGTAAAAAGGAAGGCTCACTTAAGGTGATTGAACCTCCGGGGGCCGATGAATTATATAAAGTAATATGATTTTCACAGAATACTCAAATTGAATTGGGTATTCTGTATTTATATAACGAAAATATCGGCTTTGCACTATAGAATTGATAAAATAAATTTGCGTAATGAATTACCCTTGTATAAATATGTAGTTTTATAAAAACTTTTGCATATTTCATGCATATTCAATTGACATTCCTTATTCAATTTTATTATAATTTTAATAGGAGTCTTTCCTGGGAATACAAATATATTCTCCTGAAAGACTTTCTGAGAATAAACTAATATGTCAACATATCTTTGACAGGAGTGGAGGTAAATTTTGTACAATATTGATACAATAAAAGAAATGGACCCTCAGGTGGCTGAGGCTATAGAACTGGAAGTTAACAGACAGAGAAACAAGATCGAGTTGATTGCATCCGAAAACTTTGTAAGCAATGCGGTTATGGAAGCACTCGGAACTCCTTTGACAAACAAATATGCCGAGGGCTATCCCGGAAAAAGATATTACGGCGGCTGCGAGCATGTTGATATAGTTGAGCAATTGGCCATAGACAGGGCAAAAGAAATTTTTGGTGCAGAACATGCAAATGTTCAGCCCCATTCAGGAGCACAGGCAAATTCAGCTGTTTATTTTGCTTTTCTGAATCCCGGCGATACCATTCTGGGAATGAATCTGGCTCATGGCGGTCATTTAAGCCACGGAAGCCCTGTCAATATATCAGGTAAGTACTACAAGGTTGTACCCTATGGTGTAAGGGAAGACAACTGCTATATCGACTATGAGGAATTGAGAAACATTGCAAAAGCAAATACACCTAAAATTATCGTAGCAGGTGCCAGTGCATATTCTCGAACTCTGGATTTCAAGGCTTTCAGGGAAATAGCAGATGAAGTTGGCGCAATTTTAATGGTAGACATGGCCCACATTGCCGGTCTGGTTGCAGCGGGTGTTCATCCGAGTCCGGTTCCCTATGCCGACATCGTGACTACAACCACACACAAGACCTTGAGAGGACCAAGAGGAGGTATGATCCTCTGCAAGCAGGAATATGCAAAGAAGATAGACAGTGCGGTATTCCCTGGAAATCAGGGCGGTCCGTTAATGCATGTCATAGCTGCAAAAGCTGTCAGCTTTAAGGAAGCACTTTCCGATGATTTCAAAACCTATCAGAAAAATATAGTTAAAAATGCAAAGGCTTTATCGGAGGCTCTTATGAACAAGGGCTTCAAGCTGGTCTCAGACGGTACCGACAATCACCTGATGCTGGTTAACCTGACAAACATGAATATTACAGGTAAGGAAGCGCAGCATAAGCTGGATGAAGTATTTATTACCTGCAACAAAAACGGAATTCCTTTTGATACACAAAGTCCGTTCATAACAAGCGGTATCAGGCTGGGAACTCCGGCAGTTACCTCAAGAGGAATGAAGGAAGAAGATATGAGAGAGATTGCAGATCTCATATTCCTTACGATTACTGATTTTGAAAACTCACAGAACAGAATCCGCAGCAGGGTTCAGGTTCTTTGCGGCAAATATCCCCTATACGCATAATACCTTATATGCATAATAAAAAAACGGAGAATGACCTATGGATATAAAATTAGGATTTGTTGGAACGGGAAACATGGGCTCGGCACTGATAAAAAGTCTTGTAAAAACAAACTTTTTACCTGCAGATAAAATATCCATGTTTGACGTTGACAAGAACAAAATGGAACAGCTTAAAAATGGAACCGGAATAAACTACTTCGGAACCGCAAAGGAACTGGTACAGTGGTCGGATATAATAGTCCTGGCTGTGAAGCCCAACATCCTGAAAAATGTCCTGGAGGAGCTGAAGCCTGTCATTGACAGCAAAAAAGTTATAGTTTCCTTTGCGGTGGGTATTCCTGTCAGTTTCTACGAGGATATTATCGGAACCGATAAAAAGATAGTACGTTCCATGCCCAACACTCCTGCAATGGTAGGGGAGGGCATGACACTGATCTGTCATAATCCCAACGTGACTGAGCTGGAGTTTGGCATAGTAAAGCAGATGTTTGACTGTGCGGGTAAATGTGAATCTCTTAATGAAAAACTCATGAACGAAGTCACAGCGCTTACCGGCAGCAGCCCCGCATACGTATTCATGTTTATTGAAGCCTTGGCCGACGGTGCCGTACTTTCGGGCATACCCAGGGACATGGCTTACAGGCTTGCTGCTCAGGCAGTACTTGGCTCTGCAAAAATGGTTCTGGAAACAGGGCTGCATCCCGGAATACTAAAGGATCAGGTTTGTTCCCCTGGAGGAACAACTATTGAGGCGGTAAGCGCACTTGAAAAGAATGGTTTCAGGTACACGGTTATGGATGCCATGAATGAGTGTACAAAAAAAGCAAGGTTTATCGGTGAGGTATATAACAAGAAGTAATATATGAAAAACCTCAAATCTGGTTATCTTTTTATCCGGATTTGAGGTTCTTCAATTTCATAACGCCATATATTCTTTATTCATCCTCTTTAGTTACTGCAGACTCAGAGGAGCCGAAATCCGCAAGCGGATTCTTACTGACCGCATCCCTGAGCTGCTGTTGATCAAGGTGAGTATAAATTTCTGTAGTTGCAATACTTTGATGGCCCAGGAGCTCCTGGAGGGCTCTGATATCAACATTGCCATACTTATACATAAGAGTTGCGGCAGTATGCCTGAGCTTGTGGGTAGAATACCTTTGAGGATCAAGTCCGGCTTCCTTTATGTATTTCTTTACGATTTTCTGAACCGACTCCTTGCTTATACGTTGCTTATGGCCGCTGATAAACAATGCATTTTTATCCTTGATGCCATTGACAGGCCGGACTTTCATATATTCGGCAATAGCCTGAACACATGCGTTATTAAGTGGAATACTGCGTTCCTTGTCACCTTTGCCTATAACAGTCAAAGTATTATTTTTTATATTGCTGAGATTTATTCCGACAAGTTCGGATAGTCGTATCCCACAATTGAGGAATATGGTCAGAATGGCATAGTCACGTACCGAATTCGGACCTTCAACGGTGGAAACCGAGGTCAGCAGTTTTTTACTCTCTTCAACATTTAAATATCTGGGCAATCTTTTTATTATTTTCGGGGACTCCAGCTCGCCGGTAGGATTGTTGTCAAGAAGCTTTGCCTTGGTATTAAGGTAGTTGAAAAAGGTTTTCAGGCTTGCAACCTTTCTTGCCCGGGCATGAGAGGTGTTGTCGCGGTTATTGCTTACAAAGGACATATAGGAATACAAATCGCTTAAAGTAACTGTCCTCAGCAGTGCAGCATCAACATCCAGGATACCGATCTCATCGAATTCCATTTTTTTATCTGCCAGGTTTCTATGCAATTTAAGGAACCGGAAAAAGACCCTCAAATCATAAAAATAAACCTGAACAGTATTAATAGATTTACCTTTAATAGTCTGAAGGTAATTAAGAAAATCTCTCAAAATATCAGGCATTTCATAATCTGTTAAACTTTTCATCTAAAAAACCTCAAAATATCATAATATATTATAAAAATTGTAATAAATATATAGTATTTTCTTCCAAATTTGACCCATATTGTTTATATATTTGCCCATATTTTACTAATTTTGTTAACAAACTATTGCCTAATTACTTTTATATTGTTATTATTTATAGGTCAAATATTAAAAAATGAATTATGAAACCGGATTGAATATATTATTTAATTATACCATCAATCTCCTTATAAAATAAATAGTTTGCTTGCAGCAATCTTTACAGAAGGATGATATATTGGAAAGGTTTTATAAAATGAATTTGGAAAGGATCATCGATGAAGGACTTACTTATAATTAAGAAAAAAATTAACAGGTTACGTCAGGAGATAAACGAGAGGATTGCAGAAGGCGATGAGCTTAGCGACGAGGACATCCTGTCACTCAGCGAACACCTGGACATGCTGATAAATCAGTGGTATAAGCATGTCCAGCTCAGAGGCAGGGTAGGGCATTAAGCCAAATACCATTAACAATCGTCTTCGTATAAATTTTTACAGGAGAAATTATATTCAATAAAAAATTTATCATCAAATTTCTCAATAGGCTCGGGACCCCTCATTATATGTCTTTCGATCTGCAGTACTCCGTCAGGGTCGGCCTTTACTCTCCAGTCCACCATCATTATTTTCCCCTCAATAATTTCAATTCCGGTAATACCTTTTGAATGAATGCAGCAACCGGTATTAAAGTAAGGCAGTTCATGTTCCTTCGGGAATTTCTGTCTGTGTGTATGGCCGCAGATCAGCATGGTTTTGTGCCTTAGGATCCATTTTTTATAGGTTCTCTCTATTTTATGTCTTTTGAAATGATTTCTGGCTGGACTCGAAGGATTTTGGAAGCCCACAACGTGCATAAACCTCCAGAAATATCTCAGCAGAAACATATTAATAACCCAGAGCTGATCATTCATCAGATCACCCTGATGCCCATGAACGATCAGTATTTCCTGTCCGGTACCTTTTTGCTTGAGTACCAGAGCCTCTATAGGGGTCAGTCCGACAAAAAGATCATGTATATCCTGGGTATAATCATCATAAAACTTATAAAAATTTTTACGGACGTACTCTTTATTTTTTAAATAAATATTATGATTTCCGTACAACATGATTAATTTTTTATTGTCATGTAATTTTTTTAGTATTGAAAACACGTCACTGTGAGCTAATCTGATATGTTTGAATTTGGGATATTCCCAAAGTTCATCCCCGTCTCCGACTTCAATATAGACATAATCATTTTCATAATAATACTCCAGTGCCCTTAAAAGTATATTTTGGTTTCTGCTGAATTCATCGGATACGCTGTCGTCACCTCTATGACAATCACTGAAGAAAATGAATCTGGAGTTTTCATCAAAATACTGAACTTTTGCATTTTTATATGCTTCCATAAGTTTTTTGTCTGTAAACATTTTTCCTCCCAAAATTAAAGTCATTAAATAAACACTATTCAGGAAAATCTTATTCAATATTATTTGTAACTTTATTTCAATAATACCTTATGATTAAGCAATTTATAGTACATTTTTCTGACATGCAACTTATATTGGAACAAATAAAATAATATTTTATAAAAAATTTAAAAAAAATATTGTTAAATTATAACATTAATGGTAATATGTTATTAAGTTATTTTGTTTATTTTTGACATATTAAATAAATAAAACATAAATACAATTTATTTAAGCCATTAAACTTTGTTTATTTACCGACTTAATAACATTTTATTTGACAGCTATGTTTAGACTTGAGAACTTCATATGTGACAGCTATGAATTGACTTAACAACTTTCTATTTGACAGCTACGAACTGACTTAATGACTTTCTACCTTACAGCTATGTATTTACCTAATGACTTTCATTTGACAACTTGTATGGCTTAATAACTTTCGCCAATTCCCAGGGTTCATACAAAGGAAAAAAATTTAAAGCTTGGTTTATGACTTACAAAAGCGCGCGTTTACTAGTTTATCCAGACTGAATTATTACATCTTTTTGCACTGCGAGAAAAGTAAACTGCTTTTTTATTGCGCCTAAAATGTAAGTATTGTCCTCTTGTACCATGTTAAACCGGCAGAATCTTTGATTATACAATAGGAAGGTTGCTAGATTTTTCAAAGATACACTGAAAAACCAATTAGCCAATAAGTATTAAGGAGGTGGAATATTTATTCCGTTAACAATCAGTAAATCAATAAATTTCTCTGATATTAGCGGGTTATTAATAACGGCACGTTGGCTTTCATGTAAATAAAAAAAATGGAGGTTTACAAATGCGTAGAAAGTCTTTATCTTTATTATTGGTACTGGTAATGATGATAACATTACTAGGTTCCCAACTCACTGCTTTTGCAGCAGACTCAGGTATTTCGGTCCAGTTCAATAATGGAAATGCATCGTCGTCATCAAATTCGATATATGCAAAATATAAAGTAACGAATAATACTGGCGCGCCATTAAATCTTGCTGACCTGAAACTGAGATATTACTATACCATAGATGAGGAAAAACAGCAGAATTTCTGGTGTGACCATGCCGGAATGATGAATGGATACAACTATGTTGATGTTACAAGTAAAGTAACAGGAACGTTTGTTAAAATGAGTCAAACCACCAGCACGGCAGATTATTATTTTGAGGTTGGATTTGCCAGTGATGCCGGAACTCTGGCAAGCGGATCATATATTGAGGTCCAGACCAGAGTAGCAAGAGCTGACTGGACTAATTATAACCAATCAAATGACTACTCCTACAAGTTATCAGGTTCATATGTGGACTGGAATCAGGTGACTGCATATAAGGGCGGCACCCTTGTATTCGGAATAGAACCAATCCAGGTCAATACACCTTCCATTTCTCCGACAACTTCAACTTTTGTTCAGGGAAATGCATCTGATATAACTGTATCCCTTACTCCCAACGGGAGTACCTTCAGGGGAGTAACCGGTCTGACACAGGGTACTGACTACACTCTGTCAGGTAATACCGTGGTGATTTCAAAGAATTATCTCAACACTCTTTCTGCAGGCACAAAGGCACTTACCTTTGATTTTGGTGCGGCTGTCAATCCTGTATTGACCCTTACAATCCAACCAAGGCAGGAAGGTCTTGGAGTAGTAGTGGGTACAGCATCGGGCAAGTCCGGAGATACTGTTACCATACCAGTTACATTTAAAGATGTAACTAAAGTTAATAATGTAGGAACCTGTAACTTCTACCTGGGCTATGATACAACCCTTCTGGAGGCTGTATCCGTTGAAGCAGGTCCTATCGTTACCAACGCAGCTACCAATTTCTCAAGTGCCATCAACAACGGAA